>NZ_KQ440403.1 GCF_001281175.1 Apilactobacillus apinorum | reverse complement strand
GTTTTAGAAGTATGTTGAATCAATGAGGTTTAGTACTAAAAAAAGCGTAATACCGACCATTGTTGTGTTTTAGAAGTATGTTGAATCAATGAGGTTTAGTACAAGAATCACGAATCGCTTGGCCTTGTGCGTGTTTTAGAAGTATGTTGAATCAATGAGGTTTAGTACCGTCGGATACTTTATTCTTAATGCCTTGCCGTTTTAGAAGTATGTTGAATCAATGAGGTTTAGTACAGAAGATTGGTTCAGCAATCGCTCATCCAAGTTTTAGAAGTATGTTGAATCAATGAGGTTTAGTACTTAAACAAGAATTTAAAGTCGCTGCTGAAGGTTTTAGAAGTATGTTGAATCAATGAGGTTTAGTACAGTCAAGAGAGCCGAAAAGTGGATTCAAGAGTTTTAGAAGTATGTTGAATCAATGAGGTTTAGTACACCGAATTGGTAAATGGGAACCTCATCTAGGTTTTAGAAGTATGTTGAATCAATGAGGTTTAGTACAAACAAATCCACTACTAAACGATAAATTAGGTTTTAGAAGTATGTTGAATCAATGAGGTTTAGTACACTTTATCAAAGATATCGGCTCGAACATGTGTTTTAGAAGTATGTTGAATCAATGAGGTTTAGTACCATTGTTCATTTGGTCTTTAATCACATTGCGTTTTAGAAGTATGTTGAATCAATGAGGTTTAGTACGGTGGTTTCAGATACTGAAAAAATCACTCAGTTTTAGAAGTATGTTGAATCAATGAGGTTTAGTACACAATCCATCACGATTAGTTTATTTAGATAGTTTTAGAAGTATGTTGAATCAATGAGGTTTAGTACCATACACAGCCCGAAACGGACGCTATTAT
>NZ_KQ440402.1 GCF_001281175.1 Apilactobacillus apinorum | reverse complement strand
AACCGGTGACATTCCTCCCAGTTTTTGTTTTATCCTATAATTATTGTAATAAGATATATATTCCTTAACCGATTGGTTAAGGGAATTATAATCATTAAAATCATTATTATGAACAGTTCCAACTTTTAGTTGGTTGAAAAAACTCTCTATACAAGCATTATCTAGACATGTTGCTTTTCTGCTCATGCTTTGAAAAACTTTATTACTTTTTAAAACATTGATATATCTACCATTTTGATACTGAAATCCTTGATCTGAATGAACGGTCATTCTGTAATTAGTTTTGGGACGTAATCCCATTAATTCATTTAATGGAGAAACTACAAAATCAACGTTTGGATGTAGTCCTATATTCCAAGAAATTATTTCACCATTGTATAAATCCATAAATGCAGTGAAGTAGGCTCTTTCTGATGTTGTTTTGTTTCCCCATCTAAGTTCAGTAACGTCTGTAACTATCTTTTGGTATGGTCGGTCTGTTGTAAATCGTCTTCTTAGTCTATTACTTGCGACCTTACCACAAGTACCTTTATAAGAATTATATTTTCTAATGCTTCGTTTATAACTATCACATAAGAGTCCTTCGTTCTTCATAATACGAAGGACTTTTTTATGATTAATATTATATCCTCGGTGTTTTAATTCAATGGTTACTCTTCTATATCCGTAGTCTTTAAATTCAGTTCTAATTACTTTTATTTCATTGATGACCGTTTGGTCATCAACTTCGTAGTCGCGTTGACATGCATCGTAGTAACTACTACTAGACATCTCGGCAATATCTAGTAACACAAATAATGGAACATTCATTTCTCGCCTTAACTCATTTATTATTTGTGCTTTTTCTTTGTTGGTGACTTTTTGCTTTGAATCAAGGCGTCCAATTTTTCCAAGTATGCAACCTTAGCTTGTAAGTA
>NZ_KQ440401.1 GCF_001281175.1 Apilactobacillus apinorum | reverse complement strand
CTAATATCAGTGCTAAGTTTTTGATATGGTCTGTCAGTATTAAACCTACGATTTAATTGGTTAGTTTTAATCTTTCCAATTTGGCCACGATATGAGTTATATTTATGTGTCTTTCTTGCGTAAGATGAAGACAATAAATTATTCTTTTTCATTATCTTTAATACTAGTTTGTGGTTAACATTGTATCCACGATTATTTAATTCCAGACACACTCTTCTATATCCGTAGGATTTATTTTTATTTTTTATATCCTTAATAATTTTAGTGATTTTCGCATGTTTATCTGGCTTATTTTGGTTCGATTTAATGTAATAATATGTGCTTCTAGATATCTTTAAAGCCTTTAATATTAATGTTTTCGTAGTGTTATATTTTAGCCTTAGTTCGTCGATTATTTTAATTATTACTTCTGATCTTCTTCGTCGTCTAAGGCTCTCAATTTTTTTAAGAAATCATTTTCGATCCTTAACATTAAATTTTCTTCTTCAAGCTTCTTTAACTTTTCTTTATCAGTATTAGTATTGTTAGTTTTAGTATTGTTAGTTTTCTTTTTTGTCATGGTTCGTCTTTCCCTTCGGGACAATAAACCATCAATACCTTTGTTTTCCAATCGATTTTCCCATTGCCAAATCGTAGATGGAGCTAGAATGTTAAAGTGATTGGCTGTTTCTGGATAAGATGATTTAGTCATTTTCATCCAGTGTAATATATATTTCTTTTCTTTAATAGTGAATTCTTCTCTACTTACACTATTTTTTAAACCTTTTAGCCCATGATTCTTATACTTTTTAACCCATCTAATGACTGTTTCTTTACTATTTATTCCAAATTTTCTAGCTACAGTTGTTGAACCCATACCGTTTAGGTATGCGTTAACAGCTTTTAATTTATCTTCCGATTTATATTTAGACATAAAAAACACCCCAAAGTTTTGTACAAACTTTGGGGTGCAGTTCA
>NZ_KQ440400.1 GCF_001281175.1 Apilactobacillus apinorum | reverse complement strand
TTTTTATTATCTTAAAACAAAAAACACGCTGTTTTAGAAGTATGTTGAATCAATGAGGTTTAGTACTAAGCATTGTTTGATGTTTACCAATTGCAGGTTTTAGAAGTATGTTGAATCAATGAGGTTTAGTACAATCTAGTTTGTAATTCTTGCTTGTTCATAGTTTTAGAAGTATGTTGAATCAATGAGGTTTAGTACAAGCGTTTGTTGTTTACGATACTACTGTAGGTTTTAGAAGTATGTTGAATCAATGAGGTTTAGTACATTCTTTGATGTTACGAATCCTAATAAAGCGTTTTAGAAGTATGTTGAATCAATGAGGTTTAGTACGAGAACTAAACTCAGTTCCTCAAACTGCTAGGTTTTAGAAGTATGTTGAATCAATGAGGTTTAGTACACTATCCACAGGTTCACCTGTCAAAGTATCGTTTTAGAAGTATGTTGAATCAATGAGGTTTAGTACCTATCGTATTAGTGGTAGACTAGATAGGGTGTTTTAGAAGTATGTTGAATCAATGAGGTTTAGTACCATCATCTGAAACGACTTTCATTTGGATTTGTTTTAGAAGTATGTTGAATCAATGAGGTTTAGTACACATTTAGAAATCAAGACGTCTAAATGTCTGTTTTAGAAGTATGTTGAATCAATGAGGTTTAGTACCGATCCAGACAAAGTTGACTGGTCAATTGTGTTTTAGAAGTATGTTGAATCAATGAGGTTTAGTACACCGAACCAATCAATCACGGTTAGCGACATGTTTTAGAAGTATGTTGAATCAATGAGGTTTAGTACGTATGGCCAATTCGCAAGTATTAAAACTGAGTTTTAGAAGTATGTTGAATCAATGAGGTTTAGTACCAGACATATGTGGAAAGATACAGTTGACCAGTTTTAGAAGTATGTTGAATCAATGAGGTTTAGTACGCATACTTTATCCAAGTTCCTTTAGATATGGTTTTAGAAGTATGTTGAATCAATGAGGTTTAGTACAGATGCTGATATGCAAAGGATGCAACAAATGTTTTAGAAGTATGTTGAATCAATGAGGTTTAGTACGATTTACCGTTTCAATAAATGGTGGAGTATGTTTTAGAAGTATGTTGAATCAATGAGGTTTAGTACAAAGAAATTCTTCGACGATGAAGCTGATGGGTTTTAGAAGTATGTTGAATCAATGAGGTTTAGTACTCACGACGCCAATTACTATCATTGAACAT
>NZ_KQ440399.1 GCF_001281175.1 Apilactobacillus apinorum | reverse complement strand
GTTCGTTAATGTTAATAATTAACAACTCATTAATAGTAACAAATTATTAATTCAACGTCAACAACTTTTTTTACTGCAAATTGTTGATAAATTAATTTAACGAGACCATATCATGTTATCAAATTGAACATTCTATGTCAATTAAATTTTTAACTTATCAGGAAGCGTGTTCCTCTTTTAACAGCAATATTTATAATACCAGGAAGTCTTATACCGGTCAAGAACTTATTTAAAAATTTCGACCTTATTTATAATTACATCTTCAGTAGGTTTATCACTAATGTCTACTTTTGTTTTTGCAATCTTATCTACAATTTCCATCCCATCAACTACTTGACCGAATACTGTATGTCTAAAGTCTAGCCATGGTGTCCCACCGTTCTTTAAATAATGATCGATTACTTCTTGTTCAAAACTAGCATCTTCCATTAGTTGTTTCATGTTCTTAGGCATTTTAGAGCTTTGAACTATAAAGAACTGACTTCCGTTAGTGTTTGGGCCAGCATTAGCCATTGATAATGCACCTCTAAAGTTATATAAGTTTTTAGAGAATTCGTCATCAAACGGCTTATTCCAAATACTTTCTCCACCAGCACCTGTTGCAGTTGGATCTCCACCTTGAATCATAAAATCTTTAATAACTCTATGAAACGTTGTACCGTCGTAATATCCAACTTCTGCAAGTTTGATAAAGTTTTCAACTGTTTGTGGTGCTTCCTTAGGAAATAAAGCTATTTGCACATCACCAAAATTTGTTTTTAAAATGGCTAGTGGTTTACTATTTTTATCACTAGTCATTTGCGGATAGTTACTCATTAAAATCCCCCATCTATAAATTGTATATATTTTATTATATCTAACTCCCCTTAAATGATTAAGTGATTTAAATAAATTATTTAAAAAAACTTTAATGTTAGTCGTGTAAATTTGTTAAAATATAATTAAACACTTAAAGGAGTATGCTATGCAATTTCTAATTGATTTTATACTACACATTGACCAGCACATTATTAATCTGGTTAATTACTTCGGTGATTGGACATATTTACTTCTATTCCTAGTAATTTTCATTGAAACAGGAATCGTAATTATGCCTTTTCTACCTGGTGATTCTCTACTATTTGCAGCAGCTGCAATTTCAGCTAACCCACAATATCACCTAAATATATTTATATTTATCATATTGTTCCTAATCGCCTCAATTGTTGGTGACTCACTAAACTTCTTCTTAGGTGAAAAGGTCGGTAATCGTTTAACACAACAAAAATTTATTGGTAAGTTCATAAAACAAGAACAACTTGATAAAGCAAAAGCTTTCTTTGATAAGTATGGTATCTTAGCAATCTTCATCGCTAGATTTATGCCAATTATTAGAACTTTCGCACCATTTATTGCTGCTTCTAGTGGTTATAACTATCAAAAATTTATTAAGTACAACATTACTGCATGTTTTGTTTGGGTATTTCTATGTTGCGGTGGCGGATACTTCTTTGGAAACATCCCCTTCGTTCAAGAACATTTTTCAGCTGTAGTACTAGGAATTATCTTGGTAACATGTTTACCAGCAATCATCGCTTTATTCAGAAATAAAAAAGCATAAATAAAAAGGACTCATTAT
>NZ_KQ440398.1:2236-3086 GCF_001281175.1 Apilactobacillus apinorum | reverse complement strand
GCCCTATTCAGACTCGCTTTCGCTACGGCTCCGGACTTTTCGCCTTAACCTTGCATGTTAGCATAACTCGCCGGTTCATTCTACAAGAGGCACGCCATCACCCATTAACGGGCTCTGACTGCTTGTAGGCACATGGTTTCAGGAACTATTTCACTCCCCTTCCGGGGTGCTTTTCACCTTTCCCTCACGGTACTGGTTCACTATCGGTCACTAGGGAGTATTTAGCTTTGGGAGATGGTCCTCCCGGATTCCGACGACGTTTCACGTGTGTCGCCGTACTCAGGATCCTGAACTGAGGTTAATTGATTTCGCCTACGGGGCTATCACCCTGTATCGCTTAACTTCCCAGATAATTCGACTATCAATTAACTTGGTAACTCAAATGTTCAGTCCTACAACCCCAAAGAGCAAGCTCTTTGGTTTGAGCTGTTCCCCGTTCGCTCGCCGCTACTTAGGGAATCGAAATTTCTTTCTCTTCCTGTGGGTACTTAGATGTTTCAGTTCCCCACGTCTGCCTCCAAACTGGATATGTATTCTCCAGCAGGTGATAATCGACTAAGATTATCGAGTTTCCTCATTCGGAAATCTCCGGATCAAAGCTTACGTACAGCTCCCCGAAGCATATCGGTGTTAGTCCCGTCCTTCATCGGCTCCTAGTGCCAAGGCATCCACCATGCGCCCTTCATAACTTAACCTATTTCATCACTACGTGATGTTTGGTTAGTTGAGTATTTACGAATAAACTAATATTTTAAAACTCAAAATAACGCGGTGTTCTCGGTTGAAATTGTATTTTTATACAAATTCAATATAGAAATTAAATAATATCTAGTTTTCAAAGAACCAAGTA
>NZ_KQ440398.1:1636-1895 GCF_001281175.1 Apilactobacillus apinorum | reverse complement strand
CTCAAAACTGAATAAGATTGATGAACCTAGTGTAAGTTTCCGTAATTTCCTTAGAAAGGAGGTGATCCAGCCGCAGGTTCTCCTACGGCTACCTTGTTACGACTTCACCCTAATCATCTGTCCCACCTTAGACGACTAGCTCCTAAAAGGTTACCCCATCGTCTTTGGGTGTTACAAACTCTCATGGTGTGACGGGCGGTGTGTACAAGGCCCGGGAACGTATTCACCGTGGCATGCTGATCCACGATTACTAGTGATT
>NZ_KQ440398.1:1003-1501 GCF_001281175.1 Apilactobacillus apinorum | reverse complement strand
CCAACTTCATGCAGGCGAGTTGCAGCCTGCAATCCGAACTGAGAATGGCTTTAAGAGATTAGCTTGACCTCGCGGTTTCGCGACTCGTTGTACCATCCATTGTAGCACGTGTGTAGCCCAGCTCATAAGGGGCATGATGATTTGACGTCATCCCCACCTTCCTCCGGTTTATCACCGGCAGTCTCACTAGAGTGCCCAACTAAATGCTGGCAACTAATAATAAGGGTTGCGCTCGTTGCGGGACTTAACCCAACATCTCACGACACGAGCTGACGACAACCATGCACCACCTGTCATTCTGTCCCCGAAGGGAACGCCTAATCTCTTAGGTTGGCAGAAGATGTCAAGAGCTGGTAAGGTTCTTCGCGTAGCATCGAATTAAACCACATGCTCCACCACTTGTGCGGGCCCCCGTCAATTCCTTTGAGTTTCAACCTTGCGGTCGTACTCCCCAGGCGGAATACTTAATGCGTTAGCTGCGGCACTGAAGGGCGGAAA
>NZ_KQ440398.1:0-756 GCF_001281175.1 Apilactobacillus apinorum | reverse complement strand
CCCTCCAACACCTAGTATTCATCGTTTACGGCATGGACTACCAGGGTATCTAATCCTGTTCGCTACCCATGCTTTCGAGCCTCAGCGTCAGTAACAGACCAGAAAGCCGCCTTCGCCACTGGTGTTCTTCCATATATCTACGCATTTCACCGCTACACATGGAGTTCCACTTTCCTCTTCTGTACTCAAGTTTTGTAGTTTCCACTGCACTTCCTCAGTTGAGCTGAGGGCTTTCACAGCAGACTTACAAAACCGCCTGCGCTCGCTTTACGCCCAATAAATCCGGACAACGCTTGCCACCTACGTATTACCGCGGCTGCTGGCACGTAGTTAGCCGTGGCTTTCTGGTTAAATACCGTCAAAGCATGAACAGTTACTCTCATGCTTGTTCTTCTTTAACAACAGAGTTTTACGAGCCGAAACCCTTCATCACTCACGCGGCGTTGCTCCATCAGACTTTCGTCCATTGTGGAAGATTCCCTACTGCTGCCTCCCGTAGGAGTCTGGGCCGTGTCTCAGTCCCAATGTGGCCGATTACCCTCTCAGGTCGGCTACGTATCATCGTCTTGGTGGGCTTTTATCTCACCAACTAACTAATACGGCGCGGGTCCATCCCGAAGTGATAGCAGAGCCATCTTTTAAGTCGGAACCATGCGGTTCTGACTAATTATGCGGTATTAGCATTTGTTTCCAAATGTTATCCCCCGCTTCGGGGCAGGTTACCCACGTGTTACTCACCAGTTCGCCACTCGCTCC
>NZ_KQ440397.1 GCF_001281175.1 Apilactobacillus apinorum | reverse complement strand
GTTACAGTATGTTGGGATAGACCCGAAACCAGGTGATCTACCCATGTTCAGGCTGAAAGTGCGGTAAAACGCACCGGAGGGCCGAACCCGTGTACGTTGAAAAGTGCTGGGATGAAATGTGGGTAGCGGTGAAATTCCAAACGAACTTGGAGATAGCTGGTTCTCTCCGAAATAGCTTTAGGGCTAGCCTCGGACTTAGAATCATGGAGGTAGAGCACTGTTTGGGTGAGGGGCCCGTCATGGGTTACTAAATTCAGATAAACTCCGAATACCATCGATTTATATGTCCGGGAGTCAGACGATGAGTGATAAGATCCACCGTCGAAAGGGGAACAGCCCAGACCACCAATTAAGGTCCCTAAATATATGCTGAGTGGAAAAGGATGTGGAGTTGCATAGACAACTAGGATGTTGGCTCAGAAGCAGCCACCATTTAAAGAGTGCGTAATAGCTCACTAGTCGAGTGATTCTGCGCCGAAAATTTACCGGGGCTAAGCATATTACCGAGATTGTGGACATGACGTAGTCATGTGATAGGAGAGCGTTCTAAGGGCAACGAAGGTAGACCGTAAGGACTGCTGGAGCGCTTAGAAGTGAGAATGCCGGTATGAGTAGCGAAAGAATAGTGAGAATCTATTCCACCGATTGACTAAGGTTTCCTGGGGAAGGCTCGTCCTCCCAGGGTAAGTCGGGACCTAAGCCGAGGCCTAGAGGCGTAGGCGATGGATAACAGGTTGAGATTCCTGTACTAGTTAATTATGTTTGAGCGATGGAGGGACGTAGAAGGCTAACCTGAGCGCACTGCTGGATATGTGCGTTCAAGCAGTAAGTCAGGTTATGAGTGAAATGCTTGTAACCGGGTTGACAAGCTGTGATGAGGACCGAAATAAAGTAGGGAAGCAGGCCATGTCACGCTACCGAGAAAAGCTTCTAGTGAGTAATTAACTACCCGTACCGCAAACCGACACAGGTAGTCAAGGAGAGTATCCTAAGGTGAGCGAGTGAACTCTCGTTAAGGAACTCGGCAAAATGACCCCGTAACTTCGGGAGAAGGGGTGCTGCACGCAAGTGCAGCCGCAGTGAAAAGGCTCAGGCGACTGTTTATCAAAAACACAGGTTTCTGCAAAATCGTAAGATGAAGTATAGGGGCTGACGCCTGCCCGGTGCTGGAAGGTTAAGTGGATGAGTTAGCTTCGGCGAAGCCCAGAAACGAAGCCCCAGTAAACGGCGGCCGTAACTATAACGGTCCTAAGGTAGCGAAATTCCTTGTCGGGTAAGTTCCGACCCGCACGAAAGGCGTAACGATCTGAGCACTGTCTCAACGAGAGACTCGGTGAAATTGAGATACCTGTGAAGAAGCAGGTTACCCGCGACAGGACGGAAAGACCCCATGGAGCTTTACTGTAATTTGATATTGGGTGTTGACATAGCTTGTACAGGATAGGTAGGAGCCGTGGAAACCGGAACGCTAGTTTCGGTGGAGGCATTGTTGGGATACTACCCTCGCTGTGCTAACACTCTAACCCGCACCACTAATCGTGGTGGGAGACAGTGTCTGATTGGCAGTTTGACTGGGGCGGTCGCCTCCTAAACAGTAACGGAGGCGCCCAAAGGTTCCCTCAGAATGGTTGGAAATCATTCTTCGAGTGTAAAGGCAAAAGGGAGCTTGACTGCGAGACAGACAGGTCGAGCAGGGACGAAAGTCGGGCTTAGTGATCCGGTGGTACCGTATGGAAGGGCCATCGCTCAACGGATAAAAGCTACCCTGGGGATAACAGGCTTATCTCCCCCAAGAGTTCACATCGACGGGGAGGTTTGGCACCTCGATGTCGGCTCATCGCATCCTGGGGCTGTAGTTGGTCCCAAGGGTTGGGCTGTTCGCCCATTAAAGCGGTACGCGAGCTGGGTTCAGAACGTCGTGAGACAGTTCGGTCCCTATCCGTCGCGGGCGTAGGAAATTTGAGGGGAGCTGTCTCTAGTACGAGAGGACCGAGATGGACATACCGCTGGTGTACCAGTTGTCCCGCCAGGGGCATCGCTGGGTAGCTATGTATGGATGAGATAAACGCTGAAAGCATCTAAGTGTGAAACCGACCTCAAGATGAAATTTCCCATTCCTTTATGGAAGTAAGACCCCTAAGAGATGATTAGGTAGATAGGCTAGAAGTGGAAGTGCAGTGATGTATGGAGCGGACTAGTACTAATTGGTCGAGGACTTAACCAAGTAAGGTAGTAATCGGAAGAAATAAATAATATCTAGTTTTGAGAGAACGAAGTTCTTTCAGATAAATAGTGTGGTGGCGATAGCTAGAAGGATACACCTGTTCCCATGCCGAACACAGAAGTTAAGCTTCTAAACGCCAAGAGTAGTTGAGGGATCGCCCTCTGCGAGGGTAGGAAGT
>NZ_KQ440396.1:809199-817270 GCF_001281175.1 Apilactobacillus apinorum | reverse complement strand
GAATCATTTCCTCCCGTTAAAAATCTTTAGTAATTTTACCATTAAAAAAAAAAGTTTTCCACAAGTTGTTTTGATTGTGTATAAATGTTTCACACATTGTTGATTGAAAATCTCACAATCTGTGTATAACTCATAAAAAAACTAAAAAAATAATAGTTTTCCACAAAATATTGTTAATAATCCACAGGTAAGTATGGTTGATATAACAATAAAAGTCAAAAGTTATACACATCCTGTTAATAAAAATAATAACAATGTGTTGAATTGTGGATAAGTTGTGGATAACTATGTGGATTTGAAAAAATAAGTCCACAAGAAACAATAAAAAATGTGTATGAAACAAAATAAAATGTGGATAAAAAAGCATATATTTCGCGATTAAATCTCAATTTATATGTTCCATCCATTTGGTTTTTGTGTTATTATGTTTAAGAAATGTATTTGACATAGAAAAGAAACATACAAAAAAACATATAAGGGAGGGTTAGTAATGAAGAGAACTTACCAACCAAAGAAACGTAAGCACGCACGTACTCACGGTTTCCGTAGTCGTATGAGCACTAGCAACGGTCGTAAAGTTTTAGCTCGCCGTCGTAAAAAAGGTAGAAAGTCATTGACTGTATAGACCACTGACCATTCAGTGGTCTTTTTCATTATATTGAACAAAATTTAATGGAGATGGATTATGCGTAAGTCATATCGAGTCAAAAAAGAAGCAGAATTCCAAAGTGTTTTTGAAAAACATAATTCAGTTGCTAACCGGACTTTTGTCATTTATCAAATGGAAAAGCCCGATCAACCCCATTTTAGAGTCGGAATCTCAGTTGGAAAAAAGATTGGTAATGCCGTACACAGAAATTGGGTTAAAAGACGAATAAGACAAAGTTTGACCGAATTAAAGCCACACTTAAAGTCAGAAGTTGATTTCCTAGTGATTGCTCGTCCAAGAGCCGACATGTTATCAATGGAAGAAGTTAAGAAGAATATGGTCCACGTTTTAAAATTGGCAAACTTGCTTGATTCTGATTATGTTGAGGGAGAAGACTAATGAAAAAATTTAAGAAGTATCTTTCACTAACTTCAATTTTAGGACTAGTATTCTTTTTAACTGCATGTAGTAATAAACCAATTACTTCACACAGTACTGGTCTATGGGATGGAGTCATCGTATTAAATTTCTCAAGAGCTATTATTTGGTTAGCTAAATTATTTGGTTCTAGTTATGGAATGGGTATCGTTGCCTTCACTATTATTGTAAGAATTGTGATCTTGCCTTTGATGATTTATCAAACCAAGAGCATGAAAAAGACTCAAGAATTACAACCTAAGCTAAAGGAACTACAAAAGAAGTATTCTTCAAAGGATACTGAAACTGTTAAGTTGCTTCGTGAAGAACAACAAAAACTTTACGCTGAAGCTGGTGTTAACCCAGTTGCTGGTTGTTTACCATTACTTGTACAATTACCAATCCTTTGGGCATTGTATCAAGCAATTTGGCGTACCGAAGCTTTGAAGTCAGGTCACTTCCTATGGTTACAATTAGGACACCGTGATCCTTACTTCATCATGCCAATTCTAGCTGCGGTATTTACATTCATTAGTTCATGGTTATCTATGAAGTCTCAACCAGAACAAAATGGAATGACTAAGGGAATGACATTTGGAATGCCACTAATTATTTTCTTTATGGCATTAAACATTCCTGCCGCTATTTCAATTTACTGGGTAGTAACTAATGCGTTCCAAGCTGGACAAACATTAGTACTTCAAAACCCTTGGAAAATTCAAAAAGAACGAGAAGCAAAGCTACGAGCTGAAAAAGATCGTAAACGAAATGTTGAAAAAGCAATTCGTAAAGCTAAAAAATCTCGTCGTAAATAAACAAAAGCGTCTGATTTTTATATCAGACGCTTTTTTATGTATCATTATGGCGCGGTTTTATGATATTATAGTTAACATAGTTTATTTTTAAAGGAGTCCCCACATGTCAACATTTACTGCTGAAACAGTTAATGATGCGATCGAAGAAGGACTAAAGTCACTAAATATCGATAGAAATAACGCTGAAATCAACGTTGTACAAACTAATCGTAAGGGCTTTCTAGGAATCGGAAAACGTGATGCAATCGTCGAAATCGACGTTAAAAACGTACAAACAGCATCAAACTCTCAAGATATCGCAGCAACAACTAAAACCATTAACAAAATTGATTTAAAACCAAGTAACAACACTGAAAAAACACGTAAACACTCTAATGAACAAGCCATTGAAGAATTAATGGCTTATTTGCAACCAATTGTTGAAGAATTAGGGATTACGGCAGAGCAACAACCTAAGATTATGAATCGTAAGTTTGCTCGTATTAACTTTAAGACAGAACAAGAAGGATTATTAATTGGAAAACACGGGCTAACTATCAACGCTTTACAAGACTTAGCACAAATCTATCTAAATCACATCGGGTACAGCCGTCTATCAATCCAATTGGATACTGCTGACTACCGTCATCGCCGTACAGAAATTTTAAAGAAATTAGCTGAAAAGACTGCTAGAGAAGCAGTTGCGACCGGTCAACCGGTTTATTTAGATCCGATGCCTTCTTTTGAAAGAAAAGTTATCCATACTCAATTAGAAGATAATGGATACGTTAATACATTTTCATCTGGTCGCGAACCCTATCGTGCAGTGGTTGTAGAACCAGAAAATGTATAGTCATATAAATTGACAAATGATATAAAAATTTTTATTATATACTATATAATTTAAATCAGATAATAAATGAAGTAGTGAAAGTGCTTTATTCATGCTGTGTTTTTGGCGTGGAGTGGGCACTTTTTTTGTGCATTTAGATTGAAAAAGATCTATGCAGATTTAGAAAGGAAGAAGAAAATGGCAACGACAACAGATTTTGATACAATTGCAGCGATTTCAACGCCACCTGGTGAAGGAGGAATCTCGATTGTTAGAATCAGTGGAGATGACGCTTTAAAGGTAATTAGCAAGATTTTCCACGGAAAAGATTTGAATAAAGTTGACTCACATACCATTAATTATGGACATGTTTTTGATCCAGATACTAATGAAGATGTCGATGAAGTGATGGTTTCTGTAATGAGAGCACCTAAAACATACACTTGTGAAGACGTAATTGAAGTTAACTGTCACGGTGGGATTTTAGCTACTAACACTATTTTGCAATTAATCTTGAGTTATGGTGCTAGATTAGCTGAACCAGGTGAATTTACCAAGCGTGCGTTCTTGAATGGACGAATTGATTTATCACAATCTGAAGCGGTTATGGACGTGATTGATGCGAAAACAACCCGTTCTATGAAGGCTGCAGAAAGCCAATTAGAAGGTAATCTTTCTAGACTAATTAGAACCCTTAGACGTCAAATATTAGATGTATTAGCTAATGTCGAAGTTAATATTGATTATCCAGAATATGATGACGCGGAAGTAGTTACTTCTAAGTTATTAAAGGACAATGCAATTGATTTACGTGGTAAGGTTGAAAAACTATTAGAAACTGCTAAACAAGGTCAAGTTTTAAGGGATGGTTTAGCAACTTCAATCGTTGGACGCCCAAACGTTGGTAAATCAAGTATCTTGAATCACTTATTACATCAAGATAAAGCGATTGTTACTGATGTTCCCGGAACTACCCGTGATGTATTGGAAGAATACGTTAACGTTAAAGGAGTTCCATTGAAACTAGTCGATACTGCTGGAATCCGTGAAACTGACGACAAGGTTGAAAAAATCGGGGTTGAACGTTCTAGAAAGGCAATCAGTAGTTCTGATTTAGTACTATTGGTATTAAATTATTCAGAAGTGCTATCTGATGAAGATCGTCAATTGATTGAATTAACTAATGATACTAAGCGTATCGTTATTTTAAACAAGACCGATTTACCTCAACAAATTAATGTTGATGAAGTTAAACAATTAGTGGGTGCTGAAAATGTAATTACAACTTCAGCAATTCAAGATAACGGAACAGAACCATTGGAAGAAATGATTGCGAAGTTATTCTTTACTGAAGGAATTCAAAGCTCTCAAAATGATGTAATGGTAACTAACGCTAGACACGTTAGCTTGTTACACAACGCTAAAGAATCATTAAATAACGTAATTAATGGATTAGAAGAAGGATTACCGGTCGACTTAGTACAAATGGACATGCATGCATGTTGGGAAGCATTAGGTGAAATTACCGGAGACAGCTACAACGGAGAGTTGTTAGATCAACTATTTAGCCAATTCTGTTTAGGAAAATAGAAAAATGTTTCATGTGAAACATTTTGAATGGAGGAAGAAAAAATGAGTCAAATTGTAAGTGACGAAACGATTCAATATGAAGCTGGACAATACGATGTTATTGTCGTTGGTGCCGGTCATGCTGGTAGTGAAGCTGCGCTAGCTTCAGCTAGAATGGGTAACAAGACCATGTTAATTACCATTAACTTGGACATGGTGGCATTTATGCCATGTAACCCTTCTCTAGGTGGTCCTGCCAAGGGAATCGTTGTTAGAGAAATTGATGCTTTGGGTGGAGAAATGGGTCGTAACATCGACAAAACCTACATCCAAATGAGAATGTTAAATACAGGTAAGGGTCCTGCTGTGCGTGCATTACGTGCACAAGCTGACAAGCATGCTTACCACCGTGCAATGAAGGAAACAATTGAAAAACAACCTAACTTGGACTTAAAACAAGGGATTGTTGATTCATTAATCGTTGAAGATGGTGTCTGCAAGGGAATCGTTACCTACACTGGTGCGAAGTACTACTCAAAGACTACTGTTATTTGTGCCGGAACAGCTGCACGTGGCCGTATTATCATTGGTGAATTAATGTATTCATCAGGTCCTAATAACTCTCAACCAGCGATGAAACTATCAGAAAACCTAGAAGAACTAGGTTTTGAATTGAAACGTTTCAAGACTGGGACTCCTCCGCGCGTTAACGGTCGTACAATTGATTTTGCTAAGACAGAAGAACAACCTGGGGATGAAGAAGTAAATCACTTTAGTTTTGAAACTTCAGATGATGACTACATTCCAGTTAAAGACCAATTATCATGTTGGTTAACTTACACTAACGAACACACTCATCAAATCATTAAGGATAACCTTGATCGTGCACCTATGTTTACCGGTGTGATTGAAGGGGTCGGTCCTCGTTACTGTCCATCAATTGAAGATAAGATTGTTCGTTTTGCTGATAAGAACAGACATCAAGTCTTTCTAGAACCAGAAGGAAGAGAAACTAATGAATACTACTGTGATAGTCTTTCAACATCACTTCCTGAAGAAGTACAACAAAAAATGCTACATTCTGTTGCTGGATTGGAACATGCAGAAATGATGCGTCCAGGATATGCAATTGAATATGATGTTGTGGCGCCTTACCAATTAAAACCAACATTTGAAACTAAGATTGTTAAGAACCTATATACAGCCGGTCAAACTAACGGAACTTCTGGTTACGAAGAAGCTGCTGGACAAGGTTTATATGCCGGAATTAACGCCGCATTACGTGCCCAAGGAAAAGATCCATTGATTCTAAAACGAAATGAAGCATATATTGGAGTTTTAGTTGATGATTTAGTAACTAAGGGAACTAATGAACCATACCGTTTATTAACTAGTCGTGCTGAATACCGTTTACTACTTAGAAACGATAACGCTGACTTCCGTTTAACTGAAAAAGGTCATGAATTAGGCTTGATTTCAGATGAACGTTACAACGAGTTCCTAGAAAAGAAACAAGCGGTATTAGAAGAACTAGACCGTTTGGATCATACTAGAATCAAACCTAGTGACGAAGTGAACGCCTTTGTTGAAGAACATGGCGACAAGCCGCTTAAGGATGGAATTTTAGCATCAGTATTCCTACGTCGTCCATACGTAACTTACAATACTTTATTGAAGTTCATCGAACCTGCTGACAAACCATTGGGTCGTCGTGTGATTGAACAAGTTGAAATTAGAACTAAGTACGCTGGATACATTAAAAAAGCGGAAGAAAACGTTGCTAGAATGAAGAAAATGGAAGCTAAAAAGATTCCAGATGACATTGATTACAATGCCATTGATAGTTTAGCTACCGAAGCACGTCAAAAACTTGAAAAGATTAGACCACAAACTGTTGCGCAAGCATCTAGAATTTCAGGAGTTAACCCTTCTGATGTTGCTATCTTAGGTGTTTACATTCAACAAGGTAAGATTGCTAAAGTTAAAAAAGACTAAAATAAAAACCGTCTAAACATTGTTTAGACGGTTTTTTAATGTAAACAACTATTCATAAGAGAGAATAGAAATGCAGCAATAACTCCTGGAATCCAAAATCTTTTTAAAAGGATAATGTTGTATTTTAAGTATTCTGATGTCTTTTGGTTGTTTATTTTAATTGATCGATGTTTTAGAATTGAGTGGTTTGCACAAATAGTAAAACAAATAATCGCAATAGTTAGTAAAATCCACATAGTTCCCAAAAATAGAGCGTATAGGTATTTTCCGGATATTATACAGATAAGTGGTGCGGAAAGATTTAAAGCGTCCACAAACACGACATAAATGGAAATAAATGCTAAGAAGATGCGAGTTCTCATTAACGATATAATTATGTATAAAATGCCGGCTTGAATGAGAATAGCCATCTGTGGTAACGCAGTGTTTAAATCAATGCGGAATGTAATTCGTTCGGTTAAGATTTCTTTATCAATTGCGAACAAACCCCATAGAACAGAGAGTAAAAACCACACTAAAAATGCACCAAAAATATTACGATGAATATTTAGCTTATTAATGTCTAGTCATTCCTTTATCATTTAATGAATGTATTAATGTTTAAATTATACTTATATTTTAAACTTAATACAAGAAATTTTATTTAATCAATCTGTGGAATAATGATACAATAGTGTTATCCAATAATTAGGAGTATGAAAAATGGAAAATAAAAAAACAAACCCATTTCGTCAGTTTTCTGACTACATAGGTGAACATAAAATTCTAAAAGAAACGCTAAGCTGGTCAATATACGTTATTTTCTTAGTATTAGCATATCTAACTTTCACTCACTTTGTGACAACCGCAAATGTTGATGGTCATTCAATGGATCCTAATCTTCACAATGGTGAAAAAATGTTGGTTTTAAAGCAAGCGACGGTCAAACGAAATAGCGTTATCGTTTTCGATGCTCACGGTGAAGACCCAACTGCTACTACCACTAATTACTACGTAAAACGTGTTATCGGTCTTCCTGGTGACAAAATTTCCTATAAAGATGGTAAGTTATACGTAAATAACAAGGTTTTTAACCAAAATTATATAAGTAAACAAGAACTAACAGTAGGAACTAGATATTTCGATGATAATGATAAACAGATTAAGAATTGGGATATCGCAAGCCTATCTAAAACTAAATGGGTTTATAATCAAAATAAAACAGTTGTACCAAAGGGCAAGTACTTTGTTTTAGGTGATAATCGTTCAATATCAAACGATAGTCGTTATTGGGGATTTGTTGATAATGACAAGATTTTAGGAGTGGTTAAACTATTCCCATGGTCTGGAACTAAGACAGAACGTCATAACATTAATGATTTAGCGAAATAAAAAAAGCACTTGAACTGAACCCCTTGAGTTGGAGAAATCTAACTCAAGGGGTTCTTTTATGTTTAATAGAGAAATAAAATTAGCTGCCCCATTAAAGATTATTATAATGGCTTAGGATTTACAAAAATAACTAAGAGGTATGGTATTAAAGGGTCTGCGACCCTTTACGAATGGATTAGAAAATTTGATCAGTTTGGTCCTAAATATTTTTCTAAAAATACTAAGACTTATTATGAATATTCGTTTAAAATAAAGGTCATAAACTGGCGATTAAGGAATCATGAATCATTAACAAATGCCTCACGGCATTTCAAACTCAGTTCCCCCTGCGTAGTATATCAATGGGAACGATTAGCATCTGAAGGTCGCCTAAATAAACCTAAAGGAAGACCACCTAAAATGAAAAACGATAAAGATATGTCATTAGAAGAAAAGAACAAGCAA
>NZ_KQ440396.1:791123-808369 GCF_001281175.1 Apilactobacillus apinorum | reverse complement strand
ACTCGATTAAATTCGAGTGCTTTTTTATTTCTTAGCAGTTTGATTGTTAGATGAATCGCTAGTAACTGTAGAAGTGTTAGTTTTATGGTTATTAGCATTTGTACTTTGGTTATTCTTTTGATCATCATTCTTAGTAATGGTGATGGTTTTACTTACAACCACTGTTTTAACTGATTTGTTCTTCTTGGTCTTAGTTTTGTATGTTTTAATTTTCTTTTTAACCTTAATCGTTACAGAATTGTTAGCTAAGCTACCAGTTCCATCTGATTTACGAGGCATGATTTTACGTAATTGATATTCTGGAACATATCCACCTAGCTTAGGAACGAATAAGAAATCGTAACCATTATAGTGGACACGACCGCCCACGCGGCTCTTACCCACGCGTTTGAAGTATCTGAAACGTTTCATAGTGAAACCTTTACGTTGTTTGATGTATTTATAAACGTTAGTGAATTCGCTGTTATTAGTGTATGTTTCGGCAGCTGATGCCTTGGTTGTAGTAAACATTACAAAGGTTGCTAGAACAACAACAAGAGCAGTTGCAATTTTTTTGTTCATGATGTTCCTTCTTTTCCATTATTATCTGTAAATTATCTATACTATAAATGTACCAGTAAATCAGAAAATATCAACTGAAATTATTGATTTTTAAGCATTTTTATCTAAATTGGTATAAGTTGACAAGCAATCTTAGTAATATATAATTAAATTTAAATTAGAAAATGATTAGATACATTTTTTCTAGTTTAAAAATAGTGATGGGATTAATTTTAATCCATCAAAACCATACATAAAACTAGCTAAATGTTTGTTAAAACAAGCTATTTTAACTATCATAAATGATATGGAATCAAGAATAGGGGTGCAATTATGGTAGAAACTAAGTTAACGCAAGCTGATTTTGACGCTATGCGTGAACAATATGATAAAGATCCTAAGAACAAGGTATTACAACGTTCTGTTATGAAAAATGGGATCAATAAGACTGTTAAGGATAACCAAGCGGTCGCCAAATTAAACCGTACCTACTCAATTGAAGTAGATACTGGTAAGGTTTCAAATCAAAAGAGATCCGGCCGTTGCTGGTTATTCTCACTATTAAATGTGTTAAAGCATGACTTTGCTAAGAGATATGATGTAAAGGATTTTGAATTATCACAAAGTTACTTATTCTTCTGGGACAAAGTAGAACGTGCCAACATTTTCTATGACCGCATTATTGATACAGCAGACAAGCCATTTGATGACCGTGAAGTCCGTTGGTACTTAGAAGGACCAGGTGCTGATGGTGGTGAATGGGCAATGGCTGTTTCATTAGTGCAAAAATATGGAGTAGCACCTACCTCAGCATTCCCTGAAAGCAACGTGACTGAAAATACAACTGACTTAAAAGAAGTTTTAAATCGTAAGTTACGTCGTGATGCTAAGGTCTTACGTGACATGGTTCACGCTAATAAGAGCGATGCTGAAATTAAAGAACAACGCCATGCAATGTTGAAGGAAGTATATCGAATTGCTGGATATGCATGTGGTGTTCCACGTGAAACATTCGACTTCGAATACCGTGATGACAAGCAAAACTACCATGTTGATGCTAACATCACACCTAAAGAATTCTTTGATAAATACTTTGAAATTAACTTAGATGATTACACAGTATTAGGGAACTATCCTAACTTGAAGATGGACCAATTATACTTACATCCTGCGGGAGATAATGTCGTTGGTGGAAAGCATGTTGATTTCTTAAACGTGGAAATGGATGTTTTAAAACAAGCTGCTGTTGAATCACTAAAAGACGGTGAAACAATGTGGTTTGCTAATAACGTTTCTGAACAATCAGACCGCCAAGTTGGTATTTTAGATGATACCTTATATCGTCGTGGCGAATTATTTGATATTGATTTAGATATGACAAAGGGTCAACGTCTAGAATATCTAGATAACATTCCTAACCATGCAATGACTTTAACTGGTGTTGATATTGTTGATGGCAAAATCACTAAATGGAAAGTCGAAAACTCATGGGGTGAAAAAGTCGGTGAAAAAGGTTACTTCGTAATGGCTGACAACTGGATGGATAACAATGTCTTCCAATTAATTGTAAATAAAAAGTATCTAACTGATGCTCAAAAGGCATTATTAGACAAGGAACCAATCGTATTGAAACCATGGGAAGCATTATAGGAGGGAGTGTTTACAATGACTGAAACAAAGATTACTGTTGAAGACTTAAAAGATTTTAGATCAGCATATAACGAAAATACTATTAATCGTGTGTTAGAACGTTCTGTTACTGAAAACGGAATTAACAATGTAGCCTATGATGCACAAGCAATTGAAAAATTAAATCCAGTTTTTTCTGTTGAAATAAAAACTGGGAAAGTATCAAACCAAAAACAATCAGGTCGTTGCTGGATGTTTGCGTTATTAAATACTTTAAAACACCAATTTGGTGAAAAATATGATGTTAAAGATTTTGAATTGTCACAAAACTACTTATTCTTCTGGGATAAGATTGAACGTGCTAACATTTTCTTTGACCGTATTATTAACACTGCTGATAAGCCATTAGACGACCGTGAAGTTGAATTTTATTTAGCTGGTCCTGGTGCTGATGGTGGCCAATGGGCAATGGCTGTTTCGTTGGTCCAAAAATATGGAGTTGTTCCTACAACTGCTTTTTCTGAAACAGCTGTTTCAGAAAGTACAGGGGACTTAAACGACATTTTGGATTACAAGTTACACAAAGATGCGATGAAATTACGTAACATGGTGGCAGACAAAGTTAGTGAAGAAGATATTCACGAAGCTCGTGAACAAATGCTGGCAGAAGTTTACAAGATTGCTGTCTTTTCACTAGGAGTTCCACCAAAGACTTTTGATTTTGAATATAGGGATGATAAGGGTAATTATCACATTGATCGTGATTTAACTCCTAAATCATTCTACGAAAAATACTTTAGTGACGCTGATTTAGACGATTACGTAGTCCTAAGTAACTCTCCTGATAAGGACTATGAAAAGATGTATCGTTTAGCATCACAAGAAAACGTTGTTGGTGGTAGAAAAATCGAATTTTTAAACCTACCAATGGAAGATTTAAAGAATGCAGCGATTGAACAACTAAAAGATGGTAAAGCAGTTTGGTTTGCTAACGATATTGCAAGACAATCAGACCGTCAAAAAGGATTTTTAGCTGAAAACCTATATCATTACGATGAATTATTCGATGTCGATCTATCAATGTCTAAAAAAGATCGTTTAGAATATCATGAAGCTCAAGTTTCTCATGCGACAGCACTAACTGGTGTCGATTTAGTCGATGATAAACCAACTAAATGGAAGGTTGAAAATTCATGGGGTGAAAAGAATGGTGTGAACGGATATTACATCATGGATGATGGTTGGATGGATGAATATGTTTACGAATTAGTCGTAAATAAAAAATATTTATCTAGCGAACAAACCGCGCTATTAAGCCAATCTTCTATCGAATTAGACCCTTGGGATTCATTAGAATAAATTAAAGGGTTGCATTTTTTATTAGACAGTATTAATATTAGTGACAATCAAATAGACGTTGAACAGGAATTTTAATTATTGAGTGTTTCACAGAAAGCTCTGAACAGGTGAGAAGGAGTATCACGATAATTAAATCGTACCTGAGAGTCATTTTTCGAAATGAGTAGAAAAAATCGTAGGCGGCGTTAACGCAGAAGTTATTTAACTTCGTGAGCTATCATTCGTGAGAGTGTTAGAAATTGAGGTGGCACCACGATTTATTCGTCCTCTTGGAAACCTTATTCCAAGAGGATTTTTTTATACCTAAAATTAATAAACAAACGATGATTAGGAATTTTGATTACGCTAGTTATTTACAGAGAACTTAGTAAAACCTGGTGAGAGCTAAGGATAATCGTAATTAAATCGTACCTATGAGTTTTAATTCGAAATGAGTAGAATTAACCGTTAACGCGTTATAGTTAAAGTTTGTAAAAACTTTGTGAGCTGATGTTTGCGAAAACATCAGAAACTGAGGTGGCACCACGATATATTCGTCCTCTAGGAATTATTCCTAGGGGACTTTTTTAGTTTAATAAAAAGAAATTAGATCAAGAATTTAATTAAATCAATCATTTACAGAGAATTTAACATTGATGAGAGTTAATAATGACATTTAATTAATCGTACTTGAGAATGTTCTTCGAAATGAGTAGAAGAAACGTTGGCGGCGTTAACGTAGAAGTTATTTAACTTCGTGAGCTAGCATTCGTGAGAATGTTAGAAATTGAGGTGGCACCGCGATTTATTCGTCCTCTAGACAGTAGTCTAGAGGGCGTTTTTTATTAAAAATGTTTCACGTGAAACAAAAAGGAGAGGGATTTTATGAATTCAAAGAAATTATATTTTACATCTTTATTGATGTTAGTTTTATCAATTTTTACAATGATGTTTGGAGTTGCTAATGCTTCTGCTTCATCTACAGATAACTCTGTTCAACAAATTAAACAAAAAGGATACATAGTTATGGGGACTTCCCCTGATTACCCACCATATGAATTTATTGGAAAGGATGACGGTGGTTCACACGTATACGGTGCTGATATTGAATTAGGTAAACAAATCGCTAAAGATTTAGGTGTTAAATTAAAAGTTAAATCAATGGGATTCGATTCACTATTAGTTGCTCTACAAACTAAAAAAGTGGACATGGTAATTGCGGGGATGAATGAAAACCCACAAAGAGCTAAGAGTGTTGATTTTAGTAAATCTTACTACTCATCAGATACAAGTCTAATTATTAATGACAAGGATGCTAGCCAAATTAAGTCATATAAAGATCTAGCAGGTAAAAATGTTGGTGCTCAAGTCGGTACAATTCAATACGATGAAATTAAAAAAGGTGTTAAGACTGCTCATCTAAAAGGAATGGAAAACGTTAATGATTTAATCTTAGCTTTGAAATCAGGAAAAATTGATGCCATTCCAATGGATACAGCGGTGGCTAAAGCCTATGCTTCACATAACACTGGATTAAAAATCATCGATGCAAAGATGAAAGGCGTAAGTAGTAACAACAACGTTGCTTTTGCTAAAGGTGCAAAAGGACTTGTAGATGCTGCTAACAAGACCATTAAAAAAGTTACTAGTCATAACTTATACATCAAAAAATATGTTCCAGAAGCAGCTAAATATTTAGCAGATAATAAGCACACTTCTTCAGCTGTTAGCATGTGGCAATACAAAGGGTTCTTCATTTCAGGTATCGAATACACAATGATCATCTCAGTGGTATCAGTATTCTTCGGAATCATTTTAGGTGTAATTTTCGCCCTAATGAGACTTAGTCACAACTGGTTATTACACGCAATTGCCGTATGCTACATTGAATTTATTCGTGGTACACCACAATTAGTACAAATTATGTTCATCTACTTCGGTTTAGGCACTATCGTTAACGTGCCAGCACTAACTTCTGGAATTATTGCTATTTCGATTAACTCTGGGGCCTACGTCGCTGAAATTATTAGAGGGGGAATTAATTCAATCTCTGATGGTCAAAGCGAAGCAGCATTATCACTAGGTTTATCTAAACATCAATCAATAAAATACATTGTACTACCACAAGCGTTTAAGAACATTTGGCCAGCACTTGGAAACGAACTAGTTACTTTGATTAAAGATAGTTCACTAGCTTCTGTAATCGGTGTTGGTGAATTAATGTATCAAATGAGAGCGGTTCAAGCAGATACCTACCAAGGGGTCGCACCTATCGCAGTCATTATGGTAATTTACTTCGTTATTACATTTACAATTTCAAGAATTATGAAACACTTAGAAGGGAAGATCAGCCATGGAACCAATGATTAAGATTGAAAACCTAACCAAAAAATTTAAAGAAAATACTATCTTTTCAGATATTAATGCTGAAGTGCACAAAGGTGACGTTATTTCATTACTAGGACCATCTGGTGCTGGTAAAAGTACCTTCCTACGTTGCATTAACATGCTAGGAGAACCAACTTCCGGTAAAGTTTTATTAGATGGTCAAGACTTAGTATCAAGTACTGATAAAGAGTTAACCCAACTAAGAACTCACATTGGAATGGTATTCCAAAGCTTTAACTTGTTTGATAATAAAACCGTAATCGATAACATCACATTAGCACCAATTAAGGTTAAAAATATGAGTAAAGAAGCGGCTGAAAAACAAGCGCATGAACTACTAAAAACAGTTGGATTAGATGATAAGGCCAACGTTTATCCAAGTAGTCTATCTGGTGGTCAAGCTCAACGTATCGCGATTGTACGTGCATTAGCAATGGACCCAGAAGTAATGCTATTTGATGAACCAACATCTGCATTGGATCCAGAAAAAGTTGGTGAAGTCCTTTCAGTAATGAAAGATTTGGCTAAAAAAGACATGACAATGATTATCGTTACTCACGAAATGGAATTTGCGAAAAACGTTTCTGATGAAATTTGGTTTATGGATGAAGGAAAGATTCAGGAAAAGCAATCTCCTGAAGATTTCTTCGATAACCCACAAACTGAAAATGCACAACGTTTCTTAAGTAAAATGATTTAAATGAAAAAAGGCTTACCATAAGGTAAGCCTTTTTTGATTATTCCTTTTTTATTTTGTACAATAAAAGTATCAATGACACTTTTTGAATTAATCCGAGGAGGAAATCAATTGTCTAAACGTTTTAAATTAGTTGAAGAATCATTTACAGGAGTATCAATTTACATTGATCAAAGAACCGGTGTTGAATACGGTGGCTATGGAAGTACATTAACTCCATTACGTAATCCTGATGGAACATTATTCGTGGACCCAGCTGAAATTGATGACGATTACGAACATAAAGAAAAAGATAAGTAATCGAGGGGGATTCCACCATGTTTTTATGGGTACATTTAATCTTTGCGATGCTACTAATTGTATTAGTATGCGTTTCTTTGCTTAAAAAGAGTGGTTATAAGCCTTATATGATGATGACTAGGATTTGTTATCTAGTTTTTATTGTGACCGGTGCGGTGCTATTTATGAAAGCATTTAGTCGCGATGCCACTTTCACAATTTTAAAAGTTGCAATGGCAATCTTTTTAATTGGGCTAATTGAAATGTCATATGCTGAAAAGACTAAACGTCATTTAACCAGAGGGTTAGTGGTTAGCTTAGTTTTAGTATTTGTTTTGGTGATTATCATTGGTTTAATTATTTCCGGTGGACGACCATTTATTAATTTCATCTAAAAAAGAGAACTCTTTGTATTTCTCTTTTTTATGTTTACCAGATTCGATTGATATGAAATTTATGTATTTTGGATGGTAAAAAGCCCATTAAATTGCCATATACTATTAATTATTGGTAGAATATAGATGTAGTTTATTAAGCAAAAAAAGAGCAACCCCTAAGGATTGCTCTTTTTTTTTGCTTATTTAAAATCTTGTAATGCAAGTTCGGCGTAAGTTAATCTGGCGAAAGTATCGTCAGTTGCTAGACCAGCATTTTCGAACATGTTAGCGAATAAAATGTATTTTGGTTGATCACTGTATTCACCACAAATTTCAATTAAGCGTTGTAGTTGATTAATACGGTTAGCTAAATCATCGATATGATTTAAGTTTAAATCATTCTTAGCTGCATCGTAAATAATCTTGTAAGTTTCAGTATTTGTAAGTAATTCTAAATCCTTAACTTGTTGCATGAAGTTATCAAATTGTTCGTCTGATAATTGTTCATGAACTGATTGTAAGTCAACGATTTCTTCACTAAAATCTTGTGCCCATTGATTAATAATAGGTCTTAGTTGTATGTCTGACATTGTTAAAAAATCCTCTCCTAATTCAGATGATGTTTTAGACTATTCTAGTACAACAATCTAAAAGTGTGTTTAGTTTTTTTCATTTATAATGTCATTAAATGGGTGCTAAAAATCAAATAACACCAATTGTATTATCTCACAGATAGGTTTAAAATTGCAAAAAAAGAGTCTGTGATTTTATAGATAAAACAATGGGATAGCTACCACAATACAATATAAGGATTGGTGATGGCAAATGGCAACAAGAGTTGAAAAGACACGTGCGAAAATGAAGGAAAATGGTATCGATAATTTTATTATCGTAGACCCCTTCAACCTGCAATATTTAGCTGATTTTGGTGGATTAGCAGGTGATGGATGTTTGGTAATTAACGACGATGAAGCAGTCTTAATTACAGACGCTAGATATGAAATAGAAATGGGCGAAAAGCAATTAGATGACGTCCAAGTCGTAATTAATTCTAATTATTATGGTGAAGCATCTAAGCATATTAAAAGTGGCAGCAAAAATATTGGTTTTGAAGATAGAATGCCTTTTGCTATTTATGACAAAATCAATCAATTGGTTGATTTACCACTAGTTTCACAACATGATTTAATTGAAAAAATTAGAGTGGTTAAAGATGAAACTGAAATTGCGAAAATTCAAAAGGCGTGTGACTTGGTCAGCCAAGCGTATGAAGAATTATTAAAATACGTGCAAGTGGGGATGACTGAAAAGCAAGTTAGTTTCTTTTTACATGAATGTTTGGTTAATCACGGTGCCCAAAAGCCTAGCTTTGATACAATTGTTGCTTCTGGATACCGAAGTGCATTGCCTCATGGGGATGCGACGGATAAAAAGTTAGCACCAAATGAATTGGTTACCATCGATTTTGGTTTTTACTACCAAGGATACACATCAGATATGACTAGAACGTTTGCGATTGGTGATCCTGGTGAAGAATTAAAACACGCTTATGAAGTTGTTTATGGTGCCCAAAAAGCAATGATTGCTTCAATGGTTGATGGAGTAGACGGAAAAGACGTTGATGCAGCGGCCAGAAACTATATTGATGAACGTGGTTATGGAAAAGAATTTAATCACGGAAGTGGTCACAGCATTGGTTTGGATATTCATGAAAATCCGGTTACTAACCGTAGCTGTAAAGATAAGTTATATAACGGTTTTATCATGACAGCGGAACCTGGAATATACATAGCGAATAAAGGTGGTATTCGAATCGAAGATGACGTATTAATTACTCCTGAAGGTCCTAAAGTCTTAACTAGTGCGCCAAAAGAATTAATTATTTTATAAATAAAAAACACCCTTGAGTTACTCAAGGGTGTTTTGTTTTAAAATTTTAAAGTAATTGCGGCGATATCTAAATGCATAGGCATTTGTTTCTTAGGTAAGATGATTACTTCCCCAGCAAATCCGATGGTGGTAATCGCTAAATCATTTAAAGTTTTGTCGTATGCATCTTCGCTAATATATAGAGTATCAATCTTACCAGAGATGGCATTTGAAATGATGTCTCTTAGATCAGTAGCGACTTGGTGCTTACTGCTAGCAGATTCGTATTTAATGTTGTTATCTTCTGCTAACTTGTTTAAGAATGATTGATTGAAATGTTCAATGATGTCATTTAACTTTTCAGCATCAATATTTTTATCATTAAAGTTATAGCTGATGTCCTTAGAGAAGTTCTTAAGCGTAGTAAGTTGAGTGAATAATTGACGGTTTTCATCATTAGCCACGATAACAGTTGGTAAGTAGTTATCATCACCAAATAATTCCTTTACGTATTCATCAACTAACTTGAAGTATTTTTCTTTGTCGTTATCAACTAGCACTGATAGTGGTTTGTTTGGTGTATTGACGACACTAAAGTTACCATTATCAACACGGAAAACTTTGAATTCATCATCGAATAACGCCAATACGTGGTAATGTAATTGGCTTTGAATTTCCTTCACTAATTGTGAAATGTTCATAGTATCTTCGATGGAAAGTTGAGTTTTAACTGGTTGTGCTAAATCGAAAGAATGAATAGCTTTAAAACTAACGTAAATTGCCACACCAGTACCATTACCGATGTGTTTAGCGCGATCAAAATTGAATCTTCTTAATTTTCTTTCGTATCTAGGCCAGACAATTTCGTCGTGTTTTGCAGTGAATGCATCTTTGATTTTGTCGATTAAATTTAAGTATTCGTTTTTGTTACTAATTTCATTAAATGAAACAAATAATGAGATGAAAGGTCCTACTTCGTAATCTAAAGTAAGAGTATTTCTAAGCTCGATAGTGGACGTCATGGTCTAACCTCCTAGTTTTTATATAACCATAGTATATCATGATGAGCTAAAAGCGAAATATATTGTGCTATAATTATTGCTATAAACATAAAAAGGAGGGATAAAATGCTAATAACGATTTTTGATATCATTGTTTTAATTAACGAAATTTTTGCTTTAATCACCGTTTTTAGAGAAGAACGTGATATTGCTGCAACTTGGGCATGGCTGTTAGTCTTATCATTCCTTCCTGTTTTCGGATTCTTAATATATGCGTTCGTTGGTCGAAAGCTACCTAAAAAACGCTTATTCCGTTTCCAATATAAAGATAATAAACGAATGTTTCATCTTTTAAGAAAACAAGCCAAATTACATAACAATCCCCAAAAAATTAACGCCGATGAAGTTTCATATGCCTATAGAACACTAGTAAAACTATTTAAAACTTCTGACGTTACAGATTTATCCCGTCGAAATCACGTTAAGATTTTTACTGATGGAAACCACTTATTCGATTGCATTATCGACGATATTCAAAAAGCTAGTAGTTCAATTAACATCGAATTTTATACTTTTTATGATGACCAAATTGGTCACCGCTTTTTAGAAGAATTAGTCAAGAAGGCCAAAGAGGGCGTTAAAGTACATGTTATCTACGATAGCTGGGGTTCAATGGGTAACAAGCATCACTTCTTTGATCCATTAAAAGAAGTCGGTGGATATGCTGAACCATTTTTACACACTCATTCAGCCGTCATGGATTTCCGTTTAAATTTTAGAGATCACAGAAAGATTATCGTTATCGATGGTAAATACGGATATATTGGTGGATTTAACATTGGTGATCAATATTTGGGTCGCAAGAAAAAATTCGGTCATTGGCGAGACACTCATTTACGCATTTCAGGTTCCGCTGTTCACCATCTACAAGCCCAATTTATTTTGGACTGGAACGTTACTGACATGGATCACAAAATTGACGTTGATGAGACCAAAGGATTTTATTTCCCACAGGTTTATCAAGAAGGTTCTACTAACATTCAAATTGTCTCAAGTGGACCTAATAGTGACTTACAACAAATCAAATTAGGTTACATCAAGATGATTCAAAATGCGAAAAATTATTGCTGGATTCAATCACCATATTTAATTCCAGATGATAGTGCATTGGATGCCATTAGAACAGCTGCTATGTCTGGTGTTGATATCCGCATTATGATTCCATGTATGCCTGATCATCCATTTGTTTACCGTGCTACTCAATATTATGCTAAGCAACTATCTAAGTATGGGGTTAAAATCTATTTCTATGATGATGGATTTATTCATGCTAAGACGGTTTTAGTAGATGGTAAAATTGCATCGGTTGGTTCAGCTAATATGGACTTTAGAAGCTTTAAGTTAAACTTTGAAATCAACGCCTTTATGTACGATGAAGGCATTGCCGAGCAACTACATTCAATCTATGTGAATGATATACGCAGCAGTACATTAATGACATATCAAGACTTTGATAAACAATCACATTGGTTAAAATTCAAGCAAGTTTTCAGTAGACTATTTTCACCAATTCTATAAAAATAGAAGTTCATTTTATGAACTTCTATTTTTTTGTTTCAAAGATTCTGACAACCGTTTTTTATATTGACCGTAATTTATAAAAACATTAGAATTTGATTAGAAGGAAGTGATTTATTTGTCTTATATTGAGGTTAACCACGTCTCTTATAACTATAAAGTTTTTAAAAAGCAGTCTGGATTTAAGGGTGGATTGCTGGATCTTTTCAATAGAAAATATGTTGATAAAGAAGTATTATCTGATGTTTCTTTTCATATTGAAAAAGGCGAAAAAGTGGGTTTGTTAGGTCCCAACGGTGCTGGTAAATCCACTTTGATTAAGCTGATGACAGGGATTATTGCACCGCAAGATGGCGAAATAAAGGTTAATAATATGACGACAGATACAGATAATTATGTTTTCTTAAATGAAATTGGCGTTGTGATGGGACAAAAAAATCAGCTAAATCCTAACCTATCTGCGATGGACTCTTTTAATCTAATTAGAGATATTTACAAGGTTAAAAATGATGAGTATCAAAAACGACTACATAAATATTTAACAATGTTTGATCTGAATAAGGTTAAGGACTACCCAGTCAGAAAATTATCTTTAGGAGAAAAAACCAAACTAGAGATAATTGCATCATTAATACACAATCCACAACTTTTGATTTTAGATGAACCAACTTTGGGGATGGATATTGTTAGTCAAAATGCGTTATATGATTTTATTAATCAGGTTAATGAAGAATTAAAAGTCACCATTTTAATTATTAGTCATCAAATGCGAGACATTGAAAATATAACCGATCGTATTTTGATTCTGTTAAACCACGCAATTACCTTTGATGGCAAAACAACGGATTTATTGAACAATTTAAAAGCTGAAGCGCCAACGATTCATCTAAGTGGTAAGAATGCAGTTCCGTTAACTGATTGGACTGGGGCCAATGTTTCGACTGAAAATAGCAATGCGACCATTTCTAACTATTCCAAAGATAGTACAATCACTTTAAAAATATCGGAGTTGGCATCTCTAAATATTGAGGATAGTTCCTTAGAAGAGTCGGTTTATCAAATTTTTAAAAAGGATAAATTATGAAATATATCACATCAGCATTAAACGGATTCGAAAATGTTTTAATCTTCAAATCTAATTTAATGGTTCAAATTTTCTCTAGAATAGTTCAAGTATTATTATCGATTATTACTTGGAATGCGATTTATGCAGGATCCAATCATAAAATTATTGGTGGATATAGTAGGACTGAGATGTTTGGTTATTTAATTTTAGCCTCGCTATTATCTATTTTATTTACAATGGAACCAGTTTTTAATCTATCTAAGCAGGTGAAGGATGGAACGATTAGTTCATGGCTGATTAGACCAATTAGCATTAATGGTAAAAGTTTAGCCAATTTTATCGGCAGTAAATTAATATTTATATTGATTATGATTGTTTATTTAGTAGTGACTGGAACCAATAATTTAATGATGGCAATGTTTAATATTGTGTATTTATTGTTTGCCATTGTTGTGTGGCATGAATTATTGTATTTAATCGGTTTGCTTTCGTTTTGGTTAATCCAAATGTGGCCATTAGAGCCGATTTTAAACGGCTTTTACTTGTTTTTAGGAGGGATATTATTTCCCCTAAATATTCTTCCACAATATTTATTTAATATTGTTAGGTTCACTCCTTTTTCATTAGTCTCCAGTGACTTGTTACAAGTAGTTTTAAATAATAATAGTGGAAACACAACCATGTATATTTATATTTTTAGTTTGGCCATTTGGTATTTGATTTTACGATTTTCATCAATTTGGTTATTTAAAAAAGGAATTCGCAAATTCGAGGGGGTGGGGATGTGAACTTACAACTATATTTAAGGCTTGCTGCACAAAGCATGAAAGAGTTTTTAACATATAGAATGACATCATTTTTCGTAATCCTCTTCGGGTTTATGTTTACGGCAATTGATATTTTTGCCGTGGGAATATACTATCAGTTTGATAATTCCATTAACGGAGTTTCTCAAAATGACTACATAACAATTATTTTGAGTCTTTCAACGGTTACGTATACCTATTTATTTTTATTTATTGCAGCTCATGAATCTCTTTCTGATGATATCATTCAAGGTAATTTGGATTATACGTTATTACGCCCGATAAATTCTTTTTTGTATTACGCATTAAGGCAATTGGATTTTCCCAGCTTAATTAACTTAATAGTATATTTGCCCGCCACTGCTTTTTACTTAATGAAATATCACTTTAATTGGATTGAATGGATTTGGATAATTTTGGTATATATTGTTGGGGTCGCGTTTTTATTCTCAATTAACCAAATCGTAGTAGAATTTGCGTTTTGGAAAGACAATTTAAATTCAATCAAAGCGTTTCCTGAAGATTTAAACGATACTGCCAAGCGTCCCGCTAGATTTTTTCCAAAGATTTTACGGGTTATATTAACGAATTTCTTACCAATTCTATCGATTTCTAATGTTGCGATTTTAGTAAGAAAGTCATTGCTATTAGGATTTATTCCTTTGAGCTGTGTATCATTAATTATTTCGACAATTTTGCTTTTTGCTATATCTTATTTTGTTTGGAAAAAAGGGATAAAACATTATTTTTCAGCGAACTAAAAAGACCGCTTACGCGGCCTTTTTATTTACCCCAATTCCAAGGGTCATCACGCCATTGGCGAAGAGTAGCTAAGTCTGCTTCAGAGATACTGCCTTCACTTTGCGCTTGTTCAATAATTGTTGAATAGTTAGTTAGTGTTGCGAAATCGATGCCAGCTTCGGTAAAGTTTTGGCGACTGTCAGGTAGTTCATATGAGAAGATAGCAACTACTCCGATGACGTTATATCCTTCGTCTGTCAAAGCTTTAGCTGCATTTAAAACGCTCTTACCGGTTGATAATAAATCATCAATTAAAACAATTGATTGGCTTTTATCAATACTACCCTCCATTTGTTTACCACGGCCATGATCCTTTGGTTTAGAACGGACATAAATCATTGGTAAGTCCATCTTATCTGCGACAATTGCAGCATGGGGAATTCCGGCTGTTGCGACTCCACCGATGACGTCTGCTTTGGGGAATTTATTTTTAATTAATTCGACTAAGCCAGTTTCAATATGATCACGAACATCTGTGAAACTAATTGTGATGCGGTTATCGGTATAAATGGGGGCTTTAATTCCTGAAGCCCAGGTGAATGGGTCGTTAGGTGCCAAGGTTACTGCATCAATTTTTAATAGGTCTGAAGCGATTTGTTGTTGAGTATTCATTAGTTTTGTCCTCCATTGAGCGTATTGTAAATGTCTTGATAGGTTTTAACGGGGGCATCTGATTGGGTAATACTTCGACCAACCACGATTCCATAAGCGCCTAGCTGACGTGCTTTTTCAGGTGTTACTACTCTTTGTTGATCATCTTTGTTGTTATTAGCCAAACGAATGCCAGGATTGATACAGATAAATTCTGCATTCACTTTTTGATGAATAAATTCATCTTCTAAAGCTGAACAGATGACTCCATCAGTACCGTTGTCATGAGCTAAATTAGCTAAGTGGGTAACTGAATCATCAATTTTGCCGTTAATTTGTTCTTCTTGATTTAATTGTTCTTCTGAAGTGGAGGTTAATTGAGTAACTGCCAATAATTTAGGAGCGATATTACCACTAGCTTTAGCACCTTCATCAAGACCTAATCTTGCAGCTTGAATCATTTTACTGCCGCCCAAGGCGTGAATAGTGGTGTATTGAACATCTAATTGACTGATTTGTTTAGCGGCTTGTTGTACGGTGTGTGGAATATCGTGTAGCTTTAAGTCTAAAAAGACTTCAATGCCACGGCTTCTTAATTCTTTGACGATACTTGGACCTTCTTTGTAAAACAATTCCATGCCGATTTTGACAGCAAGATGGTCAATATTTGCAAAGGGTTCTAAGAAAGATATGGCAGTTTTCTTATCTGCGAAATCTAGTGCAATGAATACTGGTTTCATAAGTTCTCCTCCAACAAAAAAATCGTATAGCCAAGAGACTATACGACAAATTAGGGTTCACTTATTCCGTTCGTCGATTTACTAGCCTCTCTGGACTAATTTAAAATCATATGCTGATTTCAATATACGCTTTTTTCTGAATAAAGCAACCCTAAAAAATTAGGTTGCATTAAAAAAAGATTAAGCGTATCATTTTATAAAATATCTTATTGAGATATGTCAAAAAAATAAGGAACGTCAGCGAGCGTTCTTTTTGGAGGAATTGAATATGGAAAACACGCAAGACCACGCTACAATGAATAAGGCCCAAAAATGGGTTTTGGCATCGACATCAATTGGACAAATGCTAGAAAGTATGGATATTTCATTCATATCATTCGCAATGTCTTCAATTATTATCGGTTTACACATTAGTACGGCAGCCGCGGGAATGCTTTCTACGGTAACTACTTTTGGTTCATTGATAGGTGGTATTTTATTTGGCCTTTTGGCTGATCGTTTCGGTCGTGTAAGAATTTTAACTTACACCATTTTCATTTTCGCCATTTCAACTGCAGGGATTATGTTTGCCCAAAATTTCATTACTTTTGCTATTTTACGTTTTTGTGTCGGCTTAGGTGCCGGGGGTGAATATGGTTCAGGTGTTGCTATGGTGGCCGAATCATTTAAGAAAAAACAATTAGGAAAATCAGTGTCATTAACCACAATTGGTGGTCAAGTTGGTTCAATGCTAGCCGCTATTTTAGCAGCCGTTATGATTCCAGCATTTGGTTGGCGCTCACTATTCTTAATTGGAATTATTCCTATCTTCTTTGCCTTCGTAGTTAGAAAGAACCTTACAGAAAGCCAAGATTTCGTTGATACAATGGAAACTGGTAAACGCCCTAAGGTATCTGTAAAGAAGTTATTTGCTACTCCTAAGTTAGCATACCAAACTGTTGCTTTAATCATCATGGTAATTGTGCAAATTGCTGGATACTACGGTTTAATTAACTGGTTACCATCAATTATGCAAAAGAAACTTGGATTAAGTGTTGCTGGTTCATCACTATGGACAATTGTAACTATTATTGGAATGAGTTTCGGAATGTTAGCATTTGGAAGTATTTTAGATAAGATTGGTCCTAGAAAAGCGTTTGGAATCTTCTTACTAGTCGCTTCAGTGGCGGTATACGGAATTACATTTGCTTTCAATGGATTTACGCTATTATTTGCATCAACAGTGTTAGGGTTCTTTTCTAATGGTATGTATGGTGGATATGGTGCCGTTATAAGTCGTCTATACCCAACAGAAGTTAGATCTACAGCTAACAACTTCATCATGGGATTCGGTCGTGCTATTGGTGGATTCTCACCTGCAATCATCGGTTTGTTGATGGAAAGCCACTCATTATTAGTGATCATGGCAATGTTATCAGTACTATATCTAATCAGTTTTATTACTATGATGACAATTCCATCATTCAAGGAATTAGCTAAGTAATAAGCGTTATTAAAAAGAAAATAAAATATTCATGTATAATGGATATAAATAAAAAAACCTCCC
>NZ_KQ440396.1:769283-789679 GCF_001281175.1 Apilactobacillus apinorum | reverse complement strand
CCCTTTTGGGAGGTTTTCTTTTATATATTTAGGGGGCACGAAAAAATGTTATTTGGGTTAGGGGTATTAGCGGGATTGGTATTACCAATTCAAACCTCAGTTAATACTAATTTGAAAAATCGAGTCGGTGGTTCACCATTTTTAGCATCAATGCTATCTTTTACAATCGGAACCATCGCGTTGCTATTAGCTACCGTTATTAGTGGTCAACCGTTATTGTTTAGCACTAGTTTATTTGCCAATCAACCAATGTGGATTTGGTTGGGTGGTGTATTTGGGGTCATTGGATTAACTACCAACGTGTTAATTTTCCCGTATCTAGGAGCGGTACAAACCGTGATTATGCCAATTGCAGGTCAAATTATCATGGGAATGATTATTGATAACTTTGGCTTGTTTGATGCCGAATACCACGGCTTTACCATTTTAAGATTGTTAGGCGTTATTTTACTAATTGTGGGGATTTTGATGGTAGTAATGGATCGAAAGAATGGCGACCAAAGTGATAAGTCCAAACAACTGCCTTGGCAAATTTTAGGAATTGTTGCGGGGATGTTTCAAGCCTCTCAAGCGCCAGTTAATGGCCATTTAGGGGTAGTATTAAATTCCCCAATTCATGCTGCTTTTATCTCATTTTTAGTGGGAACGATTATTTTATTTATCATTACAGGATGCGTTGATCACAGTTATAAAAAGACTTTTGATGCAATCGGTATCGGGAATCCATGGTGGATTTGGTTAGGTGGAGTGTTAGGAGCGATTTTTGTGTTAACAAATGCCTTCTTAAGTCCACAAATTGGTGCTGGTACTACCGTAGTATTGGTTCTATTAGGTAACTTGTTTGGTAGTATTTTAGTCGACAAGTACGGATTGTTGAATTCACCTAAAAAACCAGTAGGCACAATGAAATACATTGGTTTAATTGTAATGTTAGTCGCTGTAGCAATTATTAAACTATACTAAAAAAGAGACCTTAATAGGTCTCTTTTTTTTATAGATTGAATATCGCGGAGATTAATCTATCAATTAAATAACCCAGGAATAGTCCTGATTCAAATACTATTAGACTAAGTTGATATTGTTTATCTGTTAGTGGATAAAATTTTTTACATGATTCATAAAAGATAATTAATGCGAGAATAATTGCTGAAGCGAAAAAAATGGTCTGATAGATGTCTAAAACATCTTTTGAAATAAAAAAGGCCTTAATAAAAATATCAATCAGTTCAAAAATTAATCCAGTTGATAGTCCCAAAATAATCATGTTCTTGATTCTTTTTGCATTTTTGTGTTCCACGATATATTTCCCCCTAATGAGATGATATCAATTTTGATTATAGTCCAAATTTAGTAACTTATCTGATTATTTAATAATTGTTTAATTTTCTTAAGAATAATTTATGAAAGTAAGCACATTTCATTAATATTTTTTGTTAATTTGTCTATGTAAGTTTAAATTATGTCTATCTAAAATTAATAGACATAATTATGAATAATAAAAAACCTGATTAAAATCAGGTTTTGTTAGATTATCTTTCAGATAATGTTAATTGCATTCGGTTTAAAATGATCTGTGTAGCAACAATCATTACGATGGTGATTAAAACGCCAATCCCAATGATGGTAATATTGAAATTACCATATGCAATACTTCTTATAGCGTTTAATTGATATGTAAGTGGATTGATACTAGTAAGCATCTTTAATAATAGTGGTGCATGATGTGGTAATACATATAGCGTTGGTGCCGCATATGAGACGGGGATGAAAACGAGAGTAATAATCAAGTCTCTTTTTTGGTATGAAGAAATTTTAGTACTTATTAAAATTCCCAGTGATGACCAAAACTCTAAAATGATTAAAGCAAAAACCAATGCGATAAAGTAATAAACAACGTTATAAATCCCACTAGAAAGAATTCCTAATATAAATAGAATAATTGATTGGAAGATAAATCCAAGTGATGGGAAAAGGCTCATACCGCATAGGTATTGCCAAGGTTGCACCCCGTTTAAAAACTTAATGGCTAATAAGCCATATTGCTTATCGACTGTGGCACGATACATGGCTTGTGACATTTGCGTAGTCATAAAGAAAGCCAAAATTCCGACCAATGCGTATTGATTATATGGAATCACGTGTCCTGCGTATTTAACTGAAGAAATATTAGTGCTCAATGCTAAAACTAACAGTCCATACATCATTACTGGTTGCATTAACATTGAAACTAAGACTCCCTTATTGGTTGTAAATGCGCGCCATTCGTTGTTAGCAACGATTAGAATTGATTTTAAACCTAATGAATGATGTCTAAATGTACTAGGATTCATGCTTATCACGCTCCTTTAAGTAAGTTTCTCTTAGACTCGCGTTAGCAGTGAATTCTTTTAATGAACCAAAGAATATTTGTTGATTGTGATCAATAAATAAGACTTTATCTACATATTCATCTAATAGTGTTAAGTCATGTGAAGAGGCAATCACTAAATTACCATTATCCGAACGTTCTTTTAGATATTGGAATAGTTTTTCTGATGACTCAACATCCAAACCAGTAGTCGGTTCATCTAAGATGTAAATATGTGGTTGACGAGCAATTTCACGGGCAATTTGAATTCGTTGTTGTTGACCACCAGATAAATGATCGACGGGTTTGTCTAATAAGTTGTCAATGTCTAACAACTTAGCGGCTTGTTTGGCGAATTCTTTAGATTCGTGAAAACTAAATCCAGCTAATAGCGGCCCTTGTAAAATATTATCGAATGCTGTTGTAAACCAATCGATAATCTGTGTCTGTGGACTGAATCCGGTAATCCTAAATGGATTATCAGCATCAAAGTCCGCCCAATTAATTTCGCCATCAATTATTGGTAAAACCCCAATTAATGATTTCAATAGTGTTGATTTACCGGCACCATTCGGTCCGATTAATGCAATAAAGTCACCATTTTGAATCGAAAAATTCAAGTTTTTAACCACTACTTGATGATCATAGCCAATATTGGCATTAGTTACTTTAAGTGGCATATTCCACCTCCTAAACTTATGGAATGATTAGATTATACCATAATTATTAAAATTAGATTAGAAATATGTTAATGTTTTTTAAATTTGCTGTTATAGATGTGATAAAAGCAAACAAAAAAAGCCCGTTTTCGGACTTTTATCTAATTTTTCCAGGGTATGTTCCAACTAATAGTGCGGGAATATTAGCATAAACTGGATTCTTGATTCTATTTTTGAGTTGTTTAATGGATTGATTGGCAATTTTCTTATTATCGCCTTTGAGCTTTTTAGCAATTTTTTGGACTTGCTCTAATTTTTGATTTGCACTTTTAGAATCGGGTTCATTGATAACCTTTAATTCAGCATTGATTAATTTTTTGAGTGCTTTTTTATTAACGTTAATGTTGTAAAAAGTTGTGATTGGATTAACCCATCTTTTCTTCCTAGTTTGCTTACTTTGAATTAAAGCAGTGGAGCCGTTTCTTATACTTTTTACTTCAATTACACGGTATGTATCTTTCTTTCCAGGAATTTTATAAGCGTATCCAGCGATTGCCAAATTATTTGTCCAACTGCGATTATATGTAGGTTTGATACCGCTGGCTTCAGCGGTGAAAGTACCTGAAGTGATACTTATGATTACAAAAATTGTGACAATAATGGTTTTGCAAATTTTAGACATACTTAATTTCCCCCCCTGAAAATTCAATATTTCAATTATAAAGAAAATGTTATTAAAATTCATTTTAATTCTGTGGATTTAATAAATTCTTAAAAAACAGCAATAAAAAAGACTGAATTGAAATCAGTCTTATAGAATTCCTTTACCAATTAGTCCACCAACCAGGATGGCAGCATCATATAGTAAGAAGCTTGTTAGGTAACGGTAATTGCATGTATATGGAAATTTTCTAATGACTTTTAAGTAAAGGTACAACAAGCTGACACCAATTGTGGCCAGCGTTAAGATTGACGCAACAAAATAAATTTTAGGATCAATTAAGTCTTTTGTGACTAATGAAAATAAAATGGTTAACACCAACTCAGTAATAAAACCGATAATCATTCCAGTAACGGTTAGAATAGACAATCGGATTATATTGGGATGTTTCATTTTTTTTGCGCCTCCTTACATTTTGATTGCTTTGTAACCCAGATTTTTAACTTATTATAATTGAAAAGTTATGATAATACATTAGCTTTTTAGTAAAAAAAGATTAAGTTTTTCTTAACGTATATATAAAAAAATACGACTAATGTAGTCGTATTTTATTTCTTATAATATTTAGATAGAGATTTAGTAACATCTTTAGCAACTGATTGTTGATATGAACTGGATTTAATATATTTCAAATCATGACTACTGTCCATAAAACCCATTTCGCATAAAATGGCAGGACGGTCATTATCACGCAGAACGTAGTAATTACCAATGGAAACGCCACGACTATCAACAGGTAAATTAGTTAAACCGTCATTAATAGTATCAGCAACTTTGTCTGCATCTGAGTAATATTTGTATACACCATATCCGCTTGCTTGCCCCATACCGTTGTCCGAATTGAAATGAAAACTAATGAAGAGATCGGCATGTGCAGATTGTGCGATTTGCGTGCGCTTTTTCAAAGTGACATAGTAATCGGATGTTCTTGTCATGATGACGTTAACGTGTCTTTGTTTTAATTGTGCAGCCACTTTTTTAGCTGTGAGCAATGTATATGTTTTTTCCATATCCTTTTGATCCATGGATAAAGTACCAGAGTCGCTACCACCATGACCTGGATCAATGATAATCGTCTTTTGCGCTAGTTGATTGTCTCCCTTGGAGTTATAACCATTAACTGATACTAGCCATCCCGGAATCCAGCCATGCTCATCATTGTATTTTATGTACCACCAATTATGGTTTTCCTTAATTACCTTAAGTCTTTTGCCGTGCGGAATTGTATCGACAATATGAGATTCGTCATTTGGAGCGGTTCTTAAATATAGATTATCAGCCTCAACTTTAGGCCACGATAGAAAGCGCATAAATTCAATCATCAGTATTATAAACAAGATCAATGTGACAATACTGCGATAAATTAATTTTTTTCTAGGCGTTTGGTTAAATCTTTCAATAATTTTATTGATCAATTTTTTCACCTCGATTATGTAATGTATGTTAAAATCAATTATATAACAAATTTTAATATATATCTGATGTTTGATTGTTTCGATAATGAGACTACAATATATAGATAAATAACCTAAAGATTGCGAGGATTAATTATGAATAAAGAATCCAATGCACTACTTTCAGTTAGCCACCTAGATGTTAACTTGAAAGATCGTTCATTAATTCATGATTTATCATTCGATATCTTACCAGCCACATTGACATGTATTACAGGTGAAAATGGTGTCGGTAAGACAACTTTGATAAAGACTATTTTAAAACAATTTAATAAAAATGAACACGTAAAAGCCCAAATTAAGAGAAGTGAAATGCAATACATTCCTCAACTAAGACAAATTGATGATGATTATCCACTTACTGTTTTTGATTTTATTGGCTTAGGATTACAAAAATCATGGTTGCCATGGTTAAGTAAGAAGGAAAAACAACAAGTGCAACATGTCATTGAAATGACTAATTTATCCACTTTAGCCAATACACCATTAGGAAGCTGTTCTGGCGGTGAACAACAACGTGTGTACTTAGCTCAAGCATTAGTATCTCAACCAAAGTTATTCATCTTGGATGAAAGTACTGCTAGTTTGGATAAAGAAGCTAAGTTTGTTCTATTGGATGCAGTTAAAAAAGTAATAAAACAAACCGATGCATCTGCAATTTTTATTACACACGATCCAGTTTTAGTAAAAGAATATGGTGATTATGATTTGAACATTGCCAACGAAACTGGTCATATTAATGCTGTGAAGGAGGTTTAGGGAATGTTAGAAATGTTTAGTTATCCATTTATGCAATATGCATTTGTCGCTAGTTTCTTCATCTCAATCCTTTGTGGTTTAATGGGTGTCTTCGTTGTAGCTAGAAAGACCGCCTTTTTCACCCACACGCTATCCGAAATTAGTTTTTCAGGAGCATCATTTGGAGTCTTTTTAGGAACTAATCCGATTATTGGGATGCTACTATTTACAATCTTGAGTTCATTAATGATTGGAACAGTGGGTTCTAGAGTGAGTCGTCGTGAATCATCAATTAGTGTTTTCTCAGTATTCTTCATTGGATTAGGAATTTTATTCCTATCATTAGCTAATACTCAATCTAGTTACGCTACCAATATTTTGTTCGGAAGTATTGTCGGAATTAGTTTATCTAATGTTCAAACATTAGTCGGTCTAAGTGTGGCAATTATTATTATTACCACTTTAATTTATCGTAAATTAAAATATAATTCATTTGATAATGTAGGAGCTTCGTTTAACTCACGTTCCAATACGTTAGTTTCAGTTGTCTTTTTAATTCTATTAGCATGTACCGTTAGTGTGACAGCACAGATAGTTGGGTCACTTTTAATCTTTGCGTTATTAACGATTCCAGCCTCATCAGCACGCTACTTTACGCATAGTATTAAATCAATGACTATTTTAACGTTTGTCTTTTCTTTAATTGGAACCTGGTTTGGTTTATACTTAAGCTATCAAACGAACCTACCTGTCAGTTTCTTTATCGCAACTATCGAGACTATCATTTACATTATTGCGGTAGTTTACGATAAAGTAACAAGAATTTAACAAAAACTTTATGAACTTAACGTTTAATTTTTGTTATACTAGGCTCAAATAGTTTTATTGAAGGAGATGTCCGATAATTATGAAAACATGGAAGAAAATTTTACCAGCAATCGCAGTTTTAGGTTTAGTACTAACTGCATGTGGACAAAAGAGTAATGACAAAGCTAGCTCAAGTTCATCAAGTGAACAAAGCAGCAAGGTTAGCTCATCAAGCACAGATCAAATTTCAAATAAATTGGGTGACGAAAAGTTACCTCAAAACAATGGTATCGACGCAAGCAAGACTGTTAGCACAAAACTAGATGGTGACAAGGACAACTTCACTATTAGTTACATTTCAGATGGTAAGACATATGCTAGTTATACTAAGCATTCTTATGGTTCTGACAGTGCAGCAATGCAACAAGTTGGTTACCAATCTGCAAACAACGTTAATGGTTTACCAACTGTCGATTTAGGTAGTAACATTACTGGTTACTCAGACAAAGGTGCTGGTCAAGAATACATCCAAGCCAACTTTGGTAACTGGTCTATTTTAACTCATGGTAGTAACTTTGGTAAGACTGAAGGGTTAGCTAGCAAACAAGGAAAAGAAGTGGTTGCATTTATTCAAGATCACCAACTTCCAATTCCTAACAAGTATGGAAGCATCAGTGTTGAAATTGATAACACCGCAACCATTACTTGGCAAAGCGGTAACGATGTTTACTCAGTAAAAGCTGATAACGTAAGTATCGCATTGAAGATGGCAACATCACTTAAATAGTGAGAAAAACCAGGTTATGAGAGCCTGGTTTTGTTTTACATAAATGAGAGAGTTTAGAAAAGGGATAGAGTAATGAGTAGTGGAAATAAAATAAAGAACATCTTATTTTCGGCGGTGTTAGGAACAACTATCGCGTTAAGCGCAAATGCGGTGAAAGCCCATGCTGATGATACCCAGACGTTTAAACCATATACGCCAGTCGCATATGATATTTCTGAGTACCAGGGTCAATTAACTGATCAACAAGTGATTAATCTTAAGTCTGAAGTTAAGTTTGTGATTTTACGTATTCAAGATGGTCAATATCACGACCAACAAGTTGATAATAATATTCGTTTAATGGAAAAGTATAATTTACCATATGGTGTATATAGCTTTAGTCGTTATACTAATGCGCAACAAGCACAACAGGAAGCACAACGACTATATAATTTAGCACCCAGAGCGAAGTTTTATGTTAATGATTTTGAAACCAAATACACTAACACTTCTGATCAATCAGCTGTCAGTTGGGCTGTTCAAATGAAGGGCCTAACAAAACGTCCGGTTATTTTATATGGTTCTCAATCAATGCTTGATCGTTTCAACGCGAATACATTGAAATCATATAGCGCGGTTTGGCTAGCTAACTACAATAAGTACATGCCAAATCCGAGTTATAACTATGACTTATGGCAATACACTGATAAGTATCAAAGTAATGCTTTAGGTAAGAAGTTGGATGCAGATACGATTCCAGTTGGTGCTAAAAAGATTACTTTTTGGACTGGTACAAGTAGTCGAGTCAATAAGACTGCGAAAAAAGCGGTTAAACATACTGCAATCGTGCATACAGTGAAAAAGAAAACTGCTAGCAATAAGTACACCACTTATCATGTTAAAAAGGCTGCAAAACGTGTCGTAGCTAAAAAGGTCACCACTAAAAAGAAAGCTAAAGCTAGTTATAATAATTTAAGCTATAAGCCAAAACAAGCCGTTAAAACTCGTCAAACATCTGTGAAGGTTGCTAATAAAAAGAATACTGTAAAAAAAGCAGTTACTGCTAAGCATGCTGCTACAAAATATGTTGCCAAACACGCTAAAGTTGCCAAACATGCGAAGGTGGCTAAACATGCTAAAACTACTACAGCTACTAAAGTTAGTCGAGTTACTAAACCAGTGGCGAAAAAAGTAGTTAAAGCAAAGCCAGTTACTACAACTAAAAAGCCAGTTAAACATAAGCAAAAGACGTATACCGTTAAACCTACAGCTAAGATCAAGAAGACAAAGCTAACCGGATATAAGAAAGTTCAAAAGACCACTACTAAACATCACTCAAAAGCAGTGAAACAAGCTGTTAACAACAAATAAAGCTCACCATATTAGATGGTTGGGCTTTTTTTATTGTAATTTGGTAAGTTATCTTATACAATAATGACCAATGGTCAGTTTAGAAAAATAGGAGTTTACTATGAATATTAAAACCGCAAATCAAAAGCAACAAAAACAAGCACTAATCGCTAATACAGCATTAAAAATGTTTGCTGAAACTAATTTTTATGACATTTCAATTAACTCAATTGCTGCTGCTAGTGGTGTAGCCAAAGGAACCGTATTTAATTATTTTAAAACCAAAGAAAACATCTTTATGCATCTACTGCTAGTGGGATATAAAGATTTTTTCACTCAAACAATTAGCCAATTTAATGAAAATAAAATCACCGATTTGAATGGTTTGAAAGATTTTTTATTAAGTAATACAGAAGATTTAATTGATAATCATTTAACGTTAATTAAATTAAATGCGTTAAGAGGACCAATTCTAGAAGGCAAGGCCTCGATGGAAGAAACCATTCAAGGTCGTAAAGATTTATATCAAATACATGAGAGATTAGCGACTGACATTCATAATTCATTTGCTGAAATTAGTGTCGCTATGGCAAATAAGATATTTATAGTCCAAAGCAGCATCGTTAGTGGATTAATTAATTTATCAGACTTAGATTCATTTAATCAACAACCGATTAATAATGACTTATCTGACTTTACGGTTAGCATTAAGGATGACGCTTTAACTACATTTGATTTTTATTTGACAGGTCTCTTTTTAAAACTAAAGGAGTCGTAAAATGGAACAGAAATTAATTCGTAATTTTTCAATTGTTGCCCATATCGATCATGGTAAATCAACATTGGCGGACCAAATTATGAAAATGACGGATACCTATGATTTTCGTAATCATCAAGAACAGGTATTGGATGACATGAAGGTGGAACAAGATCATGGAGTCACGGTTCGTTCTAAAACTGTCCGTAATATTTATCACGCTAAAGACGGTAATCAATATGAACTAAATTTAATTGATACCCCGGGACATGTCGATTTTCATTATGAAGTTGAAAAAAGTTTATCAGCTAGCGATGGAGTTATTTTATTGGTAGATGCTACTAAGGGAGTTCAAGCCCAAACGATTGCTAACTATCGAATTGCTAAAGATAATCACCTAGTCATTATTCCAGTAATCAATAAGGTTGATAATCAAAATGCACAAGTTGATATGTGTGAACAACAATTATATGAATTGGATGAATCTTTTTTAGAAAAAGATATTATTCATATATCAGCTAAAACCGGATATCATGTGGATGAAGTTTTAGAAGCGATTGTTCACGAGATTCCTAGTCCAAATGGTGATGTCAAACAACCATTAAAGGCATTGGTGTTTGATTCGCATTATGATGCATATCAAGGAGTAGTTGCATACGTTAGAATCATTGATGGTCAGGTTAATACCAATGACAAATTAGTATTTATGAATCAAAATGTCAGATTTGAAGGTAATCAAATCGGGATTTTTAATCCGCAATTAGTACCGCAAGACCAATTAAATCCTGGTGATATCGGGTATATTATTACCGGAATTAAGGATCCCAGTGAAGTTAGGGTCGGTGATACTATTACCAAATCCGCTAATAGAGCACAAGAAGCCGTTGCGGGATATCAACCTGCTAGTGCGGTCGTCTTTGCAGGAATTTATCCTAAGGATGCCGACTTTAAAGATTTAAGCAGCGCAATGGCAAAATTAAAGTTAAATGATTCTTCCATTGAAATGGTAGAACATGTTTCTGAATCATTAGGGATGGGCTATCGTTGTGGATTTTTAGGGATGTTTCATTTACAAATCGTCCGTGAAAGATTAGTGAATGACTTTGGCATGGAAGTCATTGTGACCGCACCAAACGTTAATTATCGCTATACAACAACTAAGGATGATAATTTTAAAACGATGAATAACCCTAGTGATTTACCGGATTTTGCTGATTTAAAGGTGGTTGAAGAGCCAATCAATCAAATGATCATCGAAACACCTAGCGACTCCGTAAACGATATTATGGCACTAGTAACTAAGCACCGTGGAGTTTTGTTAAACATGGACAACCACAATCAAATGGTACGATTGACTTATCATGTTCCATTAGCTGAAATTGCTTTTAACTTTTTCAATCAATTAAAGTCAATTTCACATGGTTTTGCGACCTATGATAGTAGCTTTGATTCATATCAACCATCTGATATTGTTAAGATTACTATTGATGTCAACTACGCCCCAGTAGAGGAATTAACGTTCTTAGCTCATCGTCAAAATGCATTTGATTTAGCACAAGAAATTGTACATCAACTTAAATATGTAATCCCGCGTCGGCTATATCCAATGCCGGTTCAAGGCTATATTGAAGGAAGAGTGGTTGCTAGAGTCGATGTTCCACCTTTGAGAAAGAACGCGGCAGTTAGTGGGGATGCGAAGAGTGTTTCCAAGAAACAAGCACTATTACGTCGACAAAGTTTGAATAAACGAAAGAGTGCTGCAGATGCAGTCCAATTACCACAGTCAGTTTTTGATGCGATATTAAATATAGAATAAAAAAAGACCCAAGCATTAGCTTGGGTCTTTTTGATCGATTAAGTTAGATTATTTAATAATTTGGCAGAATTCGATCTTTTCGTGATTAGGACCTTGAATGTTGAAGAAACGAATGCCGTTATCCCAGAATGATGGAATTGATTGGATTTCGTCATCTAAGACATCGAAACCTTGTTCTTTAGCAGCTTCGAAAGCCTTGTCAACATCAGTACAGTTCATAGAAATGTGGTTAATTGAACCATTTTCCATAGCAACTGGATCGCCTTCCCATGTTTCAACAGTTAAGTTACCGTATCTCATGAAGGCACAACGGTTGTCACCATTGTGGAATAAACCAGCTTGTTCAAAGCCAAGTGATTTGTAGAATTCAATAGTTTTGTCTAAGTCTTTTGATGGAATACCAACGTGTTGTAAACCATCGAAGTAGTCGTTTAAAGCCATAATTAAGCCTCCAAAAAATGATTAGTCAGAAACCTTAACAACACATTTACCAGTTAGGTTTGAAGTACCGTCTAGAACACTTTCAACATCTTCTAGTGAGATGACGTTGTCGATGATCTTTTCAACGTTAACTTTACCACTTTGTAGTAATGCGATTGCGTCTTCAAATGAGTTAGGGTTAATGAAGGCACCTTGGATAGTTAATTGTTTCTTGAATACTTCGTAAGTGTTCATGCTGAATTTTTGATCAGGAGCACCTACACCGAACATTAATACTTGAGCACCTTTAACAGTTGCTTCAATAGCTTGTTCTTGAGTAGCTGGTTGACCTACGGCTTCGATAACGATGTCGTATTCAGCAGGAATTTCTTCTTTAGTAGTGTTGATAACGCGGTCGATGTCTAGCTTTTCTTTTTCAGCAGCTAGCTTGTCGTCATGTCTACCAGTTAAGTCAACTGATTTAACACCGTATGAACGTAGTAATTGAGCAAAGATTAGACCCATGTAACCATCACCAATAACAAGAGCTTTTTGGTAAGGTTTGATGTTTAATAAGTCCATACCGTGAACGGCACATGAGATAGGTTCACATGTAGCAGCTGATTTTAAATCAACGTTGTCAGGTAATTTGTAAACTACTTGAGTAGGAGCAGTGAAGTATTCTTCTAGACCACCATTTCTAGTAACACCAACAGCTGATAGGTTGTCACATAGTTCTGGACGGGCTGTACGACAGTATTCACACTTGCCACAGTAGATGTTAGGATCAACTGTTACACGGTCACCAACTTTTAGGTCAGTAACGTCTGAACCAACAGCTGATACAACACCTGAGTTTTCATGTCCTAAAACGATTGGAGGAACAGCGTCAGCTGAACCTGGTAGACCGTTGTATAGAGCGTAGTCAGTACCACAGATACCAGCGTATTTTGCGTTGATAACAACTTCGTTTGCCTTTGGTTCTGGCATTTCAGTGTTTTGGATTTCTAATTGTTTCTTGCCTGTTAAAACTAATGCTTTCATAATTCAAGATCCTTTCCAAATTGAATTTTAAGTATTATTTGTTATGAAGTTGTGAACTAATTAATTCTTTCACAAACTTACAAGTATTATAATAACTCATTTTTTAAAAAAGAAAAGGGTTTTGAGTAAATTTTATAAAAACTTATGTTTTTAAAACACGTAAAAACGGCGTAAATCATTGATGTTGTAATGATTTACGCCGTTATAATTTTTTTGGTATTTTTTTAACTAACACACTCGATTATATTGTGCAAAACTGAACTTATTGAACTTCATGTTTGACTAAAGCATCAGCTAAAGCGAAGTTTCCGTAGGTTGCAGAGCCGTTTCCTTCAAGGGTTGGAGTAGAAATATATTCTTCTAGATTTTTGATTTCAATATAGCCATTTAATTGCTTTGAAAATTCAAATCTAACCTTTTTGAGAAATTGTTCACTAACTACACCGCCACCGAAAATAATCTTGGCTGGTCTGAAAGTAAGTGTTGCTTGAATGGCTGCTTGAGCCACATAGTAAGCCATGATATCCCAAACATGGTTGCTTTGTGATACTTCTTGTCCTTTTTTACCTAGGCGTGCTTCAAAAGTAGGTCCAGCGACTAGTCCTTCTAAACAGTCTTTGTGATAAGGACAGATTCCATCGAAGTCTAGATCATCTTGATGACGTTTTAATTTAACGTGACCTAGTTCTGGATGACCCATATCACCAATAAATTGACCGTTGATGATCGCTCCGGCACCAACACCAGTTCCAATTGTGTAGTAAACAAGTGAATCTAGGCGGTGACCGTTATTCTTAAGATTAATGTATTCACCAAATACAGAACCATTAACATCAGTGGTCCAATACATTGGAATATCAAAATGTTCTTTAAATTCCCCTAGAAAGTTTACGTTAGACCATCCAAATTTAGGGGTATCGGTAATAAAACCGTATTTGGTGGAATCTTTTCTAATTTCAATTGGGCCAAAAGATGCAATACTTAATGCGGCTAAATCTTTGAATTGTTTAAAAAATTCAATTGCCTTACTAAATGTTTCATCGGGAGTAGTGGTTGGTACAACTAGAGTATCGATAACTTCATAGTCGCTATTACCAACGGCACAAACAAACTTAGTGCCTCCAGCCTCAATGCTTCCCAGTAACATAGCGTGTTTCTCCTTGTTCATATTTATCTATAATTCGTTTTAATTGTTTTTAAATGTTCATTTTAATTTTTAATTTTAAAAGACGTACTCTAATTATGATAAGTTCTCATAGGATAAATGTCAAAGTAAAAATGCTAATTGGTATAGTAAAGATTTTGCTTGTGATATCATATTTAAGTAGAATTTTTCTGAATTGGGAAGGTGTTTATTAATGCGCAAGATATTATACATATTTATTCTAGCCTTTATTGGCGGTTGTTTGCGTGGTTACTTTACATTAATTGCGGGAAACGATCACTTTATCGCAACTGTTTTTATTAATTTAATCGGAGCGTTTGTATTAGCTTTTATCACCGGAGCATTACCACATTTAATTGATATCTCAAACGATATTATGACAGGACTTAGCGTCGGATTAGTTGGTGGTTTTACCACATTTTCTACTTTTTCTTATGATAGTGTGACACTTTTTGAAAATAATAAAATTGGTCTAGGTCTTTTATATATATTAGTGAGTCTCATCGGTGGTTTATTACTGGCTCATATTGGTACAAAACTAGGGCAACAGTTTGAAAATAAGGAGGACCAACTATGATAACAAGTGTACTAATTGTTGGATTGGGTGCTTCGATTGGTTCATTAATTAGATTTGGAATGACCAATCTATTGAAGGCGATGTTTAGTAAATCAGTTTTTCCAGTGGCAACATTTTTCATTAATATTACCGGATCATTCTTATTAGGATTGATTAACGCCAGATTACCACATAATACTGTTACATTAGCGTTCTTTATCGCTATCTTAGGTGGATATACTACTTTCTCTACCTATATGAATGAAACTGTGCAACTAGGAACTAAAAAGAAGTTAATGGCATATAGTTATTATGTTTTAAGTGCTGTAGTTGGAATTATTGCGGCATGGATTGGTTTTATGATCTAAAAAAGACCTCGAGTGAGGTCTTTTTTTATTGGACGTCTTTTTTCACAGCTTTAAAGAATAGGAATAAAATGATTGCTACATGAATAACAAAAGTAAGTACAAATAACCAAACTAGTTTCTCATAGCTACCACTATTTTGAATTGCGTTAGCTAGTTTAATAACGTAATATCCTGGGAATATTTTTTGAATATCAGTAACGACATCAAAAAATTTGTTTTGGGCGAAAGTGTAAAAAGGCATTATTAAAAGAGCAACTACACACATAAATGGGAAGCCTGCCATATCTAATAAATCGGTTTTAGCAACGACTCCAATCAAAAATCCGACAAAACTAAAGTAAATCCCCAATGGCAATAAAATAATTATTAATAATAATGTAGATAGGTTAAAGGAAATTGCGCCAAAGATTATTGCTTCCAATATCAATACACATAGGATAAGTAAATTTAGTAGAATTTGTTGCATCATAGAATCCATTATCCATCTAAACGGGGTATAAGGAGTGGTCTTAATCGCAATCAAATAATATTCCTTTGAGTTCCCTATCCTTTTCCCAAAGGTAACGATTGAATTACCAATTATGCCCATAAGGACACTAATAATGAACCATGTCATTGTTAAATTTTTCGCAAATGTGCCGATTCCTAAATCCATAAAAATAAACCAAATCGCAGGAAAAACGATTGTAAAAATAAAAAATCTTCTATTACGTAAAACTGTTTGTAAATTAATTGCATTAATCATGATTTAATCCTCCGTTATTAGTTCGATACCATTGTTCGACAGTTTGATTATGGCTGTGAATCTTATCAACTGACATATCGTTTTCAATTCTGCCGTCTTTTAACAATAGAATTCTTGAAAAGAATTTATCGATTTGGTTAAAGTCATGAGTCACCATTAATATTGATCCGGTAACATGTTCAAGATGGTTCCATAAAATATCAATGGTTTCCAAATCCATTCCTACTGTTGGTTCATCTAAAACTAGTAGCTTTGAAGGTGACATTAAACTTAATAGAAGAGATAGTCTACGTTTTTGTCCACCTGATAACGACCCAACATAATGGTTCATTAGTTCAGTAAAATTAAATTCTTTTACTAGGGATTCGACGTGGTTATTGTCTTTTACTTTGTTTAGTAATTGGGTTAGTTTAAGTAGTTCACTAACCTTCATATCATTAATCAAAACGTCGTTTTGAGGCATTAGTTTTAAACCTTTTTTCTTGTTGAAACTAAATTGTACATCACCACTATCAGCATTTTTAAGCCCCGTCATAATGCTAATCATTGTGGTTTTACCAGATCCGTTTAAACCTAATAGAGCAATCCTTTCATTATCATAAATGTCTAGACTCAAATCGTTTAGTACTTGGTTTTCATATGATTTATTTATATGACTAATTGAAACTAATTTATCCTTATCTGACATGTTACCTATAATTAAGTTATCTAAGCTGGTGTTAAAAATTTCAGAAAGATTAATTAACTTATCGATACTTGGTTCGGATTCGCCATTTTCCCATTTCGAAATTGACTGTCTAGTAACGAATAATTTATTAGCTAAGCCAGCCTGTGATAATTGATTATTTCGACGTAAATCAATCAACTTTCTACTAAATATGTTTTTTTTCATTTAATAATTTCACTCCTTTTTTCGAATTACTTTTTATTATTACTAAAAAATTTTTTATGTATATAATATCCTGGATAAAAGCAGATAATCCTATTTGACAACCTCGCAACCTAAAGTTGCATCGTTGTCATATCAACATTCATTATACATTTAATATAAGCAAAAAACTCTCTATATAAGCATTGTCTAGAGAGATTGTTTTTCTGTTTATATTAAAAAACTTTATTTCTTAACTAAAAAAGAACCCCTTAAGTTATTTCTCCAACTTAAGGGGTTCTTTTTATTTGTTTAATTATTCTTTTAGTAACCAGAAGAAGATCACGAAGATTACTCCTAGTACGTACATTAGTGGGTGAACTTCCTTACCACGTTTAGCAGCAATCATTGAGATTGGGTAAACCACGAAACCTAAAGCAATTCCATCAGAAATACTGTATGAAAGTGGCATACCTAAAACAATCAAGAATGAAGGTGCAGCTAATTCGAATTTATCCCAGTGGATGTCACGTAGTGAGTTAGCCATTAAGATACCAATAACGATTAAAGCAGGTGCAGTAACTTGATCAGTAATAACACCCAATAGAGGTGAGAAGAATGTTCCAAGTAGGAAGAAGATACCAGTCACGATTACTGTGAAACCTGAACGACCACCAACGGCGATACCTGCAGATGATTCAACGAATGCACCCATTGGTGATGAACCTAGAACAGAACCACCAACCATGGCTAGTGAGTCAGAACCAAGTGCACGACCGATACGAGGAATCTTGTTGTCCTTGATGAAACCAGCTTGTTTAGCTAAACCAACTAAAGTACCAGTAGTATCGAAGAAAGTAACTAATAGGAATGTAAATACAACAATCCATAATTGTAATGTGTTAACAGATCCAACGTGAGTAACAGCAGCCATAAAGATTGGCTTGATGCTAGGAACGCTTGATACGACGTGAGTAGGTAAAGCGATTAAGTGGGTTACCATACCTAGAATAGTAGTAGCAACCATACTAATGAAAATAGCGGCTGGGACGCGGGCACTCATTAAAACGATAGTTAAGATTAAACCAAAGATAGTTAACCAAGTACTACCAACGTGTAGTGAACCTAAAGTAACTAAAGTTGATTTGTCGGCAACCACTAGACCACCTTGGTTTAAACCAAGAAAGGCAATGAACAAACCGATACCACCGGCAATGGCACTCTTTAAATCAGCAGGAATTGCATCAATAATAGTTTCTCTAAGTTTGAATGCAGTTAAAATCATGAAAATAACAGCAGCAATGAATGTACCTGCTAAAGCAGTTTGCCAAGGAACTTTCATACCCACACAGACAGAGTAAGCAAAGAAAGCGTTAGTACCCAAACTAGTTGATAAAGCGATTGGGTAGTTGGCGATAATTCCCATTAAGAAACAACCTAAAGCAGTTGCTAGGGCAGTAGCAGTAAACATAGCACCTTTATCAATTCCAGATGCACTCATAACGTTAGGGTTTACGAATAAAATGTAAACCATTGAAACGAAAGTAGTTAAACCAGCGATGAATTCAGTACGATAGTTAGTACCTAGTTCATCAAAATGAAAGAAATTAGCAATTCCTTTTAACATGAAAACATTCTCCTTTAATGTTCGTATTTATTTATATTATACGTATATATTAACATATCTAGAATGAAAGTCCACTGAAAAGCGAACAATTTAATGAAAAATTAAACAAAAATCGCCTTTTTATGATAAAAAAACTCCAATGAAGGAGTAAAATCCGAACATTGGAGTTATGAATAATTAAATGTTTTTAAAAGTATTATCTATTTCTTTGTATTCATCATCACTTAGTTGAACTTTTAATGCTTGAGCATTCTTTTCAACTTGTTCTGGGTGTTTAGCACCAGGGATGACAATTGAAATATCTGGATTAGCAATGTACCATGCTAATACTAGTTGAGCAACATCAACACCATGCTTTTCAGCCATTGGTTTTAATGAGTTTACCTTTTCTACGATGCTAGCAAAACGATCACCAGTAAAGTCTGGGTTACCATTTCTAATATCTGTTTCTGGGAAATTAACTACTTCAGAATATTTACCGGTTAATAGCCCAGAAGCTAATGGGAAGAATGGAACAAATGAGATGTTGTTATCACGAAGATAATTGAACATTAAATTTTCATTTTCACGATGGATTAGACTGTATTGATCTTCAACAACATCCACTAATCCGTCTTTGTTAGCTTCTTTAATTTGATCTAATGAGAAGTTAGAAACTCCGATGGCTTTGATTTTACCGGCTTCTTTTAATTCATTTAAAGCGGCAACGGCTTGATCTTTAGGAGTTTGATCGTCTGGGAAGTGAATGTAGAAAATATCAATATAGTCGGTTTGTAGACGTTTTAGTGCATCTTCGACTGATTGTTTCAAGAATTCTGGATTGTTGTTAATGGTAACATCACCATTGGAAGTATCTTGAGCTGCCTTAGTGGCAATCACAAATTTACTACGGTCATAACCTTGAATTGCTTGGCCAATTAATTCTTCCGAGTGACCCATACCGTAAGCAAAAGCGGTATCTAATAGTGTAATGCCACTATCTAAAGCGGTTTTTACGATTTGAATTCCAGTTTCATCTTTTAAGTTAGGGAATAAGTTATTACCACCGACTGCGTTAGTACCTAATCCTAATGCAGTAGCGTTAACGTCTGATTTACCAATTTTAACCATGTTAGTGGCCTCCTTAAAGTTAATCTTACATATGTAGTATGGACCTAAAAGATTAAAGATTAAACTATTTAACGTTAACGAAACGATTAATATTTGCTAAAATTAGTTTCATAAACAAGGAGGACTCACGATGAAAAAAGTATTAATGATTGGCAATCAATTTGATTTGGCCAATAGAGTCAGCCAAGAATTATCTAATCAATATAGTGTTTCTATTTTAGATAATACCGATTTTAATAATGAAAAGAACTACTTAGATTCGTTAGTAAACACCAATATTATCTGCTTTTGGTTAAATCAATTTGATGCTGACTTAGCGATGGAAGCATTAATTGCGGCGTCGGATCAAGTTAATCCACCGATAGAACAGTTTGTTGTCTTATCAGTCGCTGGAATTGATGATGAGTTAACTACGGACGCTGTATATGAGAATATCGATGATGTAAAAGAATATTTGAATCAACAAAGATATGCAGTAAAATTAGTAGATGAATACGAACTTCCGTATACCGTTTTAAGACCAGTCAAAATCGTTGATCACATCGTGGGTGATTTAGATGTTATTGATGAAGGCCGACCAATGCCATTTGGCGAAGTATCTACAGATAGTATTGCCAAGACGGCGGCGAAAGTAGTAGAATATCAACAATTTATCAATCAATCAATCGGATTAATTGAAAGATAAGCGGGGTGCATACTAATGCCATTACAATTAAACAAAGAACAGTTGAAAGAAATTAAGCAACAATTGACAGATACTCAACGTCAATCTCACTTGGTAATTTTTAAGAGTGTTTCACCTGATTCAGGCGGAACTCTTCATATGATTACTAACTATGGAACATTTGAAACATTACAAAAGCAACGTCCAGAACTAAAGATGGAAATTGTAAGAGATATTGTTCCAGTAACTGATAGTTTAGCTTATTGGGCAGTCGCACAAGATACTGCTAGTCACATGCAACCAAGTGATCCTAATGCCTCAGAAGTGGCCTTACAAGTTGAAAAGTACACTAATGATGTTTTAGCGGACAACAAATTACCACAAAATAAATAGCAAAAATAAAAACGCCTGTTA
>NZ_KQ440396.1:743995-767945 GCF_001281175.1 Apilactobacillus apinorum | reverse complement strand
AGTTAAAGGCGTTTTTTTTAGTGGATAAATTTAAGAATAGCTGAAATGATTTGGTCGATACCAATGAATGAAAACTTAACACTACCAACATGGAAGGTAGTAAATGCGATTGAATGAATTAAAGTGTGAATGAATTCTTGCACGATTGAAATTAAAAATGACATTTAAAGGACTCCTATTTATTTACTAATTTAATCATAATATGTTTTTAATGATGACGCAATGGTTGTTTTCTAATTTTATATAAACCAATTGTTGAAGACTACAAAAATATAATAATCGTTCCAATATAAAAGAAAAAAGACCGGTAGAATAAATCTACCGATCTTTTTAGATTAATAAGTTAATTGTTAAAATTTAAATGTTAAATACCAGATTGATATTATCCTTGGTCATTGTGTAGACGAGGATTAGCTGGCTTACCCTTAGGAACGCCACCCATAGCTTCTGGGTTTTCTTGGTAAGTGAATTTTTGACCGTCTTTAGCAACTTGGCCTTCAAATGCACGTGAACCTTCACCATCAGAGAAGTTCATTAGTACGTGAGCAAATTCACTGTGTTCAACATCATGCATGTTACCAGGAACGATAACACCGTATTTTTCTTCAAGTTCTTCTTGAGCCTTCATGAATTGTAGTTGATGTTGAGTTTCACGAGCTAATAGGAATTTCAACATGTCACGAACACCTTCGTCATCAGTCATGTCGTATAGACGACTAACTTGTAGACGAGCTTCTGATTCACGAACAACGTTGAAACGCATGTCAGCAACTAGGTTACCTGATGAAGTAACGTAACCAGCATTCCATGCAGCACCGTTAGGGTTATTTAAACCAGCAGTTAAACCGTGAACAAGTGCATGTTCTGGGTCCATACCTGATAGTAAAGCAGCCTTAGCAGGATCGTTCTTCATTTCTTCTGAAGTCATAGTAGTTGGAGCACCTTCTAGAAGGTAACCAATCATAGTTGAGATCATTTCAACGTGACCAATTTCTTCAGTACCAGTGTCTAATAGTAAGTCTTTGTACTTTTCGTCACCAGTTGATGACCAACCTTGTGATAGGTATGACATCATACCAGTAGTTTCACCCCATTGACCACCTAGGGCTTCTTGTAAACGACGAGCCATAATTGGATCTGGACGATCTGGCTTAGCGTTGTATTGTAATGCGCGTGTATGTCTAAACATAATATACCTCTTTCTCTGATGCCAACGGATGAATAAGATTCGTATTTAACCTCAAGTTAGAGATATCCCAATAAATAAAAACCATTCTAGTTGTACATCATAATCATTTATAATTCCCGAAACACTCACACGTTTTGTATTAATATTTCGTGTACGATTTAATATACCACAACCTAAAAAATCTGTCTAAGGAAATGCTTATTTTTTTGCATTTTTTATTCAAATAAAAAGATAATGGTTATAAGTGTGATTTATTTTATATTGATTAATTGAAAAGTCTGAAATGTTTGGATACGTATTATATAATTAGGATATTAATTAAAGGAAAAGGGGTAGTTGAATGTCATTACAATTTATTTTAGGAACCGCTAGTTACGATCATGAAAAAGTGATTATGGACTCATTAAGAAACGCCATTGACACCAAAAGTGAAGATGAATTTTTCTATATTGTTCCTAACCATATTAAGTTTGAATCTGAAGTTCAAGCGTTAAAGAATTTAAATGTTAACGATGATGACATATATGCAGAAAGTAAATTTCAAACCTTTTCCATTACACGACTAGTCTGGTATTACATGAAGAATCATCCAGAATACCAAAAAACACATTTAAGTGAATCTGGCATTAACATGTTGATTTACCAAATTTTACTAGACCATCAAGATGAACTAACCGTCTTTCGTGGTGAAACTGATCAACCTGGTTTTATTCAAAAAATCGGGCAACAAATTGGTGAAATGCAAGCTGGCCAAATTAGCGCAGACGATTTAAAGAGAATTGTTGATAATAACGACAAAATTAATGCCGGCCTTCGCGATAAAATGCATGATTTTATCATTATTTATCGTGGCTTTGAAGAAGCTACGCAAGGTAAGTATCTATACAAATCAGACGTATTGAATCTTTTCTGTCGATACATAGAAACCAATGAACTAGACTTATCACACAGTCATTTCTACTTTAATGGTTTTAACCAATTTACCGCCCAAGAAGCTAAGTTAGTGGAACTATTAATTAAACATGCGCAGTCAGTAACAATTGGTCTTAACCTAGACCGCAAGTACCCAGATGAATTGCCACAGGGGCCTAGTCTATTCTTTCAATCAGCAAAGTGGTACCACCGTTTTTACAATATTGCACGCGTAAATAATGTCCCAGTATTAGTTGATCAGTTTGCTAAGCAACAACGAGTTAGCGATGATTTACTATCATTGGACCAATTTTGGGCTCAATCGAATGCGTTGGGGACAATTGATGACCATCAATTAAAAGACAACAAATCACTGCAAATCTATAAAGCTGATAATCCATTTGCTGAAGTAGAATTAATTGCCAGCAAAATCAGAAGAATGGTGGCTCAACAAGGTTATCATTATTCTGATTTCTTAATCCTAACTCGTCATTTAGACCGTTACCAAAATGTTTTAAACCCGGTATTTAGTCAAATGGAGATACCGGATTTTAATGATGTCTCAAAATCAATGGCAGACCATCCACTAGTGGAATTAATTAACGCCTTATTTAGTTTGGAAGACGGTGGTCGCAAGTACCAATATCAAGACGTCATGCGTCTATTGAAGACTGAATTAATGCTTCCCAAAATTGATGATGAAAACTATTTATCAATTGAAGACTACCGTAAGTACGTGGCCTTAACCGAAAACTTAGTACTTAAAAATGGTTATGAAGGCAGTCGTTGGACCCAAAAGGATGATTGGCAATATGCCTGGTTATCCGATGATGACTTTGGAATTACCGCGCAACGTTTCCGTGATATTTCCGAAAAAATTAACGTGATTCGCCACTTCATTAGAGATAATTTCCCACCATTTTTCCAATCAATTAAAGCAGCTACGACAGGTCAAGAAGCTGCCGGAATTTTATATCAATTCTTAATTAACATGGGTGTCTCAGACCAACTAGTTAATTGGCGCAATCAAGCAATTGATGATGAAGATCTTGTTAAGGCAGGACAATCTGAACAAGTATGGCAAACATTCTGTAATTTGTTAGATGATTATGTATCAATGCTAGGCCATCGTGCATTTGTGGCGGCCGATTTTCTAGACCTACTACAAAGTGGTTTTAGTGGTGCTAGTTATTCACAAATTCCATCCACATTGGATCAAGTTGCGATTTCAGAAAGTGGAATCGTTCAAATGAATAACCGTAAAGTCGTCTTCATGATGGGTTCCACTGACGAAGTAATGCCAGATAAGGTCACAAATGAAGCGTTATTTGGTGATGCTGACCGTGATGATTTAAGAGACTTTTTTGCCGATGGCCAATACCTTCGTGAAACCTCAGAAAACCAAATGGCTAATGATCCGTTTTTGAATTACTTAGCCTTTTTGGCTGGTAGTGAAAAGTTGATTTTCACATATAGTTTAGGCGATAGTGACGAATCATCAGTCCAAATTTCGCCATACGTAGAACGCATTAAGAACCACTTCAATCTATCGATTAACCATATTGTGAGTCAACCAAGTGCTGAAATGGATGACATAACCGCATATGTGGGAACATATCGCTCAACATTGAGTCATTTAGTACAAGCGAGTCAACACGCTAAACTCACCAATGCTAATTTATCACCCGCTTGGAACTATATTTACCAACAATTAAACCAAATTTCAGACTATAAATTACTTGCTAATAAACTATTGGGTGGATTGGATTACAACAATACCCCAACACCATTGAATCAAGAAATCGTGACAGGTTTATATGGTGAACAAATCAACACTTCAATTTCCAAGTTGGAACAATTCTACAGTAATCCATATGAATACTTCTTACGCTACGGATTAAAACTAAAAGAACGTGATGTCTTTGACTTATCACCAGCTAGTACAGGTCAGTTCTACCATGAATCTATGGATAGATTAATGCGCATCGTTAATGAAGAGCACATTGATTTAGCAAGTATCGATAATAAAACTTTGAACGAACTAGTTGATACAGTAGTTGCTAAAATGCTAGAAGACCCTAACGATTTCCAATACACGATTTTAACTAGCTCGCATCGAATGAACTATATTAAAAACCAATTGGTTAAAACTGTTAAACACACGATTAATACGATTCAAAAACAAAGCCAATACACACCAATGCGTGCGAAGAAAACTGAAATTTCCTTTGGTCAAGTTGGTCGTGATGGCGATTTAGCACCATTGAGTTTTGAATTACCAAAGAGTGCGCAATTGACCACTGCTAAATTAGTCAATGTTCGTGGTCGAATCGACCGCATTGATTCAATGAATATTGATGGCACTAATTACCTAAGTGTTGTTGATTATAAATCCAGTGAACGTAAGATTGATTTCTCCAAAGTTTTTGATGGCACTTCAATGCAAATGATGACCTATATTGATGTGTTAGCACACAACTTAGGTATTATTGACGAAGAAGAAAAGGCCGCTTTAGCAGGGGCTGTTTATATGCATGTTTACAATCCTAAATACAATCGATCTGATATTAAGTCAACGTTAGAAGATACTATTTTGAAGAAACAAAAGTATGAAGGTATTTTAGTCGATGACGGAAAACTGTTGGATAAAATCGATGCTACCATTGCATACGATAAGTACGGAACTTCCAACATTTTCCCACTATATAAGAAGAAAGATGGTAGTTTCTCTAAAACGAATTCAATCGTGCAACCCGATGACTTACAATTGCTGCTAAATCACAATGAAGATTTAATTAAGCGTGCAGGACTAGAAATTTTTACTGGAAATGTTGATTTAAGTCCGGCGAAGTTTGGTCCTAATTCTGATGCAATGCAATATACACCATACAAATCAATCATGCAGTTTGATCCATTGCTAAATGAAAACAACTATCGTGAAGTGCCGAACTACAAGCTAGAAGACGTACTACGTAATTTAAGAGGGGAGGATAAATAATGGAATATACAAAACCACAAAAAGAAGCCGTTACTGGTCATTTCGACCGCAACGTGTTAGTTTCTGCATCTGCCGGTTCAGGTAAAACGAGAGTCTTAGTGGACCGTGTTATCAACAAGTTAATTGTTGATGGGGTTAACATAGATGAAATGTTAATTGTTACTTTTACCAAAGCTGCTGCAAAAGAAATGCGTGACAGAATCCAAAAGGCACTACGTGAAAAGCTCCGCGATGCTAAGAATAATGAAGAAAAAGCCTTTTTAGTCCGCCAATTAAGAAGATTACCGGTAGCCGATATTTCTACCATGGATTCGTTCTGTCAAAAAATTGTGCAAAATTACTATTACATTATTGATTTAGACCCTAATTTTAGATTATTAGCTGATCAAACTGAAAGCCAAATGTTAAAAGAACAAGTATGGGATGCGGTGCGAGAAGATTTATATTCTGATGATAAGGATGGGTCGTTTGCTCAATTAACTGATAACTTTTCTAACGACCGTTCTGACGATGGACTAACCGATTTAGTTTTTAAAATTTACGATTACGCCAACGTTAATCAAGACCCAGTCGCTTGGCTAAAAAGTACTGTTGATATTTATGATATTAAAGATGCTGATTTATTTAGCTCTGATTTCTATCAAAAACAACTATTACCATTTATTCAAAATGATATTCAACAACAAAAATTATCATTAGAATCAGCCAAAAAAATTGCTGAAGATAATTTGATGGATAAAGAAATCGCTGCTTTGCAAGCTGACATTGAAAAGGTGAATGGCGCAATGCAATTAGTAGCTAATCAACCTTTTGATGACGCTAGAAAAGTGCTAAATGATTTGAAATTTGACCGTTTCCCAAGTGTTGGTAAACAAGCTGAAGATATCGAAAGAGATCTTCATGACCGCATCAAAGACATTCGTAATGACGCTAAGGAAGGTATGAAAAAAGTTGTTACTAATTACTTTGCACAAAGCGAAGCAGAAAACTTAGCAATTATGGCTGCTTCCAAACGTTTAATTGAAAAATTAGTTACAGTTGTACTAGCTTTCAGTGATAGTTTCCAGAATGCCAAATTAAAGCGTCATTGCCTTGAATTTATTGATGTGGAACATTATGCTTACACCATCTTAGCTGGAATGGGCGACAAATCTAAGGCGGTTAGAGAGAACTTCCAGTCACAATATAACGAGATTATGATTGATGAATATCAAGATAATAACCGTTTACAAGATGCGATTCTGACCACTTTAGCTAAACCTGAACACAGTAACATGTTCATGGTGGGGGATGTAAAGCAATCAATTTATCGTTTCCGTTTAGCTGATCCATCAATGTTCATTAGTCGCATGGAAGACGAAGTTAATGAACATACAATCGTCTTACCTGATAACTTCCGTTCTGCTGAAAATATTGATGATTTCATCAACTTAGTTTTCACCCAAACTATGGATAAAAATGTCGGCGAAATTGACTATACCGGGGATGCCAAACTAAAAGCTGGTGCAAAGTACCCTGATGAATTGGAATCAAACGTTTCTGTCATGATGTATGAAAGCAAGGATGATGAAGAAGAAGCAGTTGATGAACAATTCCAAGTACAAGATAGTGCCCATGGCCAAATTGAAATGATTGCGCAAAAGATTAATGAATTAATGCAAAAAGAAATGCCCGTTTTTGACCGTGGTGAAGGTAAAATGCGTCCAATTCGCTATTCTGATATCGCGATTATTTCATCGACTCGTAATAATAATTTAGTATTATCAGATATCTTTGGATCGTATGACATTCCAGTCCTAATTAGTGGTGCGCAAAGCTACTTTAAGACGACTGAAATTCAAATTATGATGGCAATGTTATCAATTATTGATAATCCATACCAAGACATTCCACTAGTTGCGGTGCTACGTTCACCAATGGTGGGACTAAATGAAAATCAATTAGCTTATTTAAGAATTAATTCTAAAACTGGTGACTATTACAATGCCGTCCTTAACTTCTACCAAAATTATGAAAATATGGATCATAGTGAATTTGGTGATCAAGTATTTGATAGGATTAGAATCTTCATGGAACAATTGAAACATTTCAAGGATGTTGCCCAACAACAACCAATCGTGGAACTAATCTGGGATATTTATGAAACTACTGGATTCTTAGATTATGTTGGTGGGATGCCTGCTGGAAAACAAAGACAAGCCAACTTACATGCTTTGTATGAACGCGCTTATGATTATGAACAAACTAGTTTCAAAGGATTATTCCAATTTGTTCGATTCGTTCGTCGAATGCAAGAACGTAACGAAGATTTAGATGAAGCAAATGCAGATGATAATGATAACGCAGTATCCGTAATGACGATTCATGGTAGTAAGGGACTAGAATTTCCAGTCGTCTTCTTGATGGACGCATCTCACAACTTTAACCGTCAAGATACTAAGAAAGACTATGTCTTAAATGACCGTTTAGGATTGGGAATTACCTATACTGACCCAGAAACTAGAATCAAGCAGCCAACATTGCAACGCCAAGTGGTAAACTCAATTGAAAATCGTGGATTGTTAGCTGAAGAAATGAGAAAGCTATATGTAGCGTTAACTCGTGCGGAACAACAACTATTTATCGTTGGTGCCACTAAGCAACAAAATGAACGTAATAAGGTGATTGATGCCTGGAATAAGGCTAGTAGTGGGAATGAACTATTAATCGATCCAGCATTAAGAAGTGGCGCTAAGAGCTATATTGATTGGATTGGACCAGCATTAGTTCGTCACCCCAACTTCCGTAATCAATTTGGTGATGATATCGCATACCAAGGATTGAATGACGATCAAACTGCTTTTGATGTTGAATTTGTGAATGCGAATGATTTAGCACAAAAACACGTGACGGGAGATAGTGATACTAGCCAGAAATGGTTACATCAAATTGCTGAAAAAGCGAAGAGTACTAGTATTGCAGGCATCAATGTTGATGATATTAATCAAGTTCTATCATTCCAATATCCTAATCAAGTAGCGACTCATACGACTGCTTATCAATCAGTTTCTGAAATTAAACGATTGTTTGAAGATCCTGATAATGTTCAATTGGATAATTACCAAGATTATCAAGACCGTAAAGTTAAAAGCCGTCACACCAATGCGAAGTTAGCCACACCTAAGTTCATGCAATCAGTGGAAGAACCTAAGGCAACCGACATTGGGACCGCAACGCATTTGATTTTACAAGAATTATCATTGGATCAACGTCCAGATGAAACAGCGGTTCAATCATTATTAGACCGTTTAATTGCTGATAACGTTATTACTGAACCAGTTGGAAAACTAATTAACGTTGGTGAAGTTACTAAGGTCTTTGACAGTAAAATTGGTCAAGAGATGTTAGAGCACGTTGATTCACTCCATCGTGAAGCACCATTTTCCATGTTGATGAATGCCAATCAAATCTTTGAGGGCTTCACAGAACAATCAGATGAAAAAATATTAGTCCATGGGATTATTGATGGTTATATCGAATTAGAAGATCATGTTATCTTATTCGACTACAAGACTGATAAAGTTAAGAGTAACGACCAAGAAAAAGGGATTGAAAAAATTAAAGACAATTATCGTGGCCAAATTAATTTATACGCTGAAGCGTTAACCCACATCCTGCATAAACCAGTTACTGATAAGTACCTATATTTATTATCAATTAATCAAGCTGTTAAAATGGATTAAAAAAGAAACTCAAGCGAGGTTCTTTTTTTATTAAATTAACATTTATATAAATCATCAATAATGATATTATAAGGACATAAATTTATAAGGGTTTATCATTCTCTAAAAGGGGGGATTCGTTATCAATAAACCTGTTAAAGGAAAAGCTAACATAATATTCGAACCGCCTTTTTATAGATTGATTGTTGAAAACTATGTTGATGATCATTATGAAGTGGCTAAATTAACTTTAGGGACCTCAGAACCATCGGTATATGTTATTAATGACCTTATTAACAAGAACTGGGATAAATTAAAGTTCTATCGTCAATCAACTGATGAAATGAAAATTTCAGATAAGCGGATTAATCCCAAAAGACTACAAAGAATTAGTCGAAAAGAAGTTAATAATGGCATTGGGACAAAAGCACAAATTGCATTAAAAGAACAAAGTCAATTAGAAAAGAAAGCTAGTAAAAAGAAAAAGAGTGAATATTTAAAAGAGAAGAAACAAAAGAACTTTGCCATAAAGCAGCAAAAGAAAGCTGCCAAGCACAAAGGACACTAAAAAAGAACCTCATGCGAGGTTCTTTTTTTATGCAATCAATAACTTGATTAAGATTAGCGCGACAATTGTTTGAATCAATCCAACTGAAATACTGTAGATTGCAAAACGTTTTCCGGCTTGTAGGAATGCTTTTAAGTTTAAACGCAATCCAATGGCTGCTAATGCGATAATTTCACACCATGAGCTTAGGAAATGAGCTGTTGCTGATACGAATGTAGGTAGATTGAATAAACTATTTAAAATACAGAATATTAAGAACCAAAGTACGTACCAAGGAAGAAAATCGATTTTACCTTTCTTGATTTCTTTTTCAATCTCTTTTGTAGTAGATTGCTTTGATTGATTACTAGCGTGCATTTTAGCGAAAACAGTAACTACTACCACTAACATGATAATACGCATGATTTTGAAAAGAGTGGCGTATTGAACAGTGGCTTGGTTTACCATCGTAGCACTGGCAATTACTTGACCCACTGATTGAACTGTTCCACCGATTAATGCCCCTCTAAGTAGATCGACATGACCAAAGATAATAGTTCCTAAAATTGGTAATACTAACATCATGACAGTCCCCATTAAGTTAACAAGGGTGATGCTCATACCAGCATCATCATCAGAAGCATTAATTACTGGTTTGATTGATGCAATTGCTGATGAACCACAAACAGCGTTTCCACCAGCCATACAAAGATAAATTCCTTCTCCAAAGTGAAGCCACTTACCAATTAAAATGGCTGAGACGATGGTAACGGCCATTTGAATAATAATGAAGATTAGACCAGACCAGTGTAGTTTTAAAATAGTTTGGAAGGTAATGGTTAATCCAAGTAGCATAACTGAATATTCTAAAAGTCGTTTTTCGGCAAATTTAGTTCCAGCATTTAAGATTGGTTGAGTTAAAAAGGTGTTACCTAGGAAAATTCCTAAGATAATCGCAATTGTTGCTCCACCAATATTAGGGATGTAAATAGTTAAAAATTGACTAATAACAGCGATTAAACCGGCTGTAATAAAACCAAAGCTGCGTTCTTTGATGGTTTCTAACATATGTAAAGACTCCTCTATAAATAATATTTTTATTATAACACTTGATTATGATTCTACAAATGTTGATTTAGAAATGTTTATAATGATTTTAAACGTTTGATATAAATAAAATAAATTCGCTAATACAGCCATTTACAAGTGGTATCACTTTAATAATCTCTATAAATCACGTATAATAATAACTAATAGGAGTGATTATTTATATATGTGGAATATAATTGCGATTCTTTTAGTAATTTTTGCAATATATCAAATTGTCCGCAATCTTTTAGATGGCGGGATCGTTAGAGACGTCTTAAACAATCGAGAAAATGTTGAACGAATTCAACAAATGATTGCTGAAAATGATGACGATAACGAGGTAGCGGAACAAATTAGAGATGAATTTAATATTCGTCGCTTTTATCCAGCTACAAAGATTTTAAGTAGTGTTAAGAAAATGAAACATTAACCGATGAACTAGTGCTTTTCAGCACTAGTTTTTTTATTGAATTTTTTTGAGTTAAATGGTTGACGTTGATTAGATAATGAGTATAATTGCATTAAAAATAAATGAGAAACGAAAGGAGGCGAACGCCATGGCAAGCATTGAAACAATGGTTAAAAATCCGAAGGAGATGAGTGTAATGGCAAGAAATGAAACATAAATACGTATAGATAGATGACAGTTTAAATTGAAAAGAAGATGATAAAATGTCAAGAGATCAAGTAATTGAAAAAGTAATTAAAAATAGAATTCAAACCTACGTAACCGAAGTCGTTGTGAGCACCGGTGAATTACTGCGAAGCGTAGGAGCAAAAATTAAATTAGCAGCAGAACTTTCAAAACCCACATCAGAATGTTAGGAGGTAAGTCCACCATTTTGTTAAGCGTTTTATCTCACAACTAAAAAGAACCTCAACAGGATTTCTGTTGAGGTTCTTTTTTATTTAACTAGACTTCTAAAACTTTTGATAAGAATGATTTTAGACGTTCGTTACGAGGGTGGTTAAAGATTTCGTCTGGAGTACCTTCTTCTTGGATAATTCCTTGATCTACGAAGACAACTCTATCAGCAACTTCTTTAGCGAAGCCCATTTCATGAGTAACAACAACCATTGTCATACCGTTATCAGTAGCTAGTTTCTTCATAACGTTTAATACATCACCGACCATTTCAGGGTCTAGAGCTGATGTAGGTTCGTCGAATAACATAATGTCAGGGTTCATAGCTAATGCACGAGCAATCGCAACACGTTGCTTTTGACCACCTGATAGTGAGTTAACAGGAGCGTCGAATTTGTTTTCCAAACCAACGACTTGTAGTAACTTCTTAGCTTGTGTTTCGGCTTCTTCTTTTGAAAGTTTACCTAATTCAACAGGGGCTAGCATAATGTTTTTACCAACTGTTAGGTTGTTAAATAGGTTAAAGTGTTGGAAAACCATTCCGATTTGTTCACGCACTTTATCGATGTTAACACCTTTTTTAGCAATGTCAGTTCCATGAACGACAACTGAACCTGAAGTTGGTTCTTCTAATTTGTTTAAAGTTCTTAGTAATGTTGATTTACCTGATCCGGAAGGACCGATGATAACAACTACTTCGTTATCTTTAACTTCTAGGTTGACACCCTTTAATACGTGGTTGTCAGCATATTGTTTGTGTAAATCAGTAACTTTTATTTTACTCAAATTTTAGCCCTCCTTTTAACCCAGTTTGATAGCCAAGTTAGTAAAGTAATGATTACTAAGTAAATGATAGCAACCATTGCCCATACCTTAAATCCTTCAAGGTTTCTGGCGATGATAATCTTACCAGTTTGCGTAAGTTCCAAAATACCAATAACAGATAGGATTGAAGTATCTTTCAAAGTAATGATGAATTGGTTAATGAATGATGGAACCATTAACTTAACCCCTTGAGGTAAGATGATCTTTCTCATTGACTTACCAAATGGTAATCCAAGTGAACGAGCAGCTTCCATTTGACCTTTATCAACTGATTCAATTCCACCTTTAACGAATGCAGCGATATACGCACCTTCATCTAACATTAAAGTGATAACACCAGCAACGAATGCAGGAATCTTAGTACCAGTTAGGGTAGGAATACCAGTGTAAATGAATAAAGCTAATACTAGTAGTGGCATACCTCTAAATAGGTAAATAACTGTTGAAGATAATCCACGGAAGAACTTAATTGGTAATACACCAAATAGTCCGAAGATTACCCCAAAAATAGTAGCAAACACGATGGAAATAATAGTTAACCATAGAGTTTGTAGGAAACCTTCCCATAGAAAAGTCTTGTTTTGTTTTAGGATACCCCAGAATGAGTGAGTATCTTCAGCACTCTTTTTAACATTTAAGTACTTGTCTAGAATCTTTTGGTATTGACCGTTCTTCTTTAAGTTAGCAAGACCAGTGTTGAATTTCTTTAATAGTTCAGCGTTGTGACCTTTTTTAACCCCGAATCCCATTGGAGTACCTTCAGCAGGTTTGGTAACAACTTGTAGCTTAGTACCTTGAGTAATAGCGTACTTTAATACAGGTTCATCATCAAAACAAGCAACTGAGTTACCAGTAAGCACGTTTTCGTAGACGTTACTTGAATCATCAAAAGTTGAAATGGTGAAACCATATTTCTTTTGAATTGATTGTGCATATTGAGCACCGGTAGTACCAGTCTTTACGGCAACGTTTTTACCACGTAAATCAGAAAGACTCTTAACTTTGCTGTTTTGAGCAACAGCCATTACAACTCCTGAGTTGTAGTAAGGTGTTGAGAAATCAAATGATCCCTTACGTTCAGGTGTAATGGACATACCAGCAATCATACCATCAATTTGGCCTGATTGAACGGCTTGGATAGCACCGTTAAAACCGATTGGTTTAATGTCGACTTTAAAATGTTGGTCCTTAGCAATGGCCTTCATAAGGTCAATATCGATACCAACATATTTATTGTTATCGTTTGCGTATTCAAATGGAGGAAATGTAACATCCGTTCCAATTTGATAGGTCTTTTCAGCAGCACTAGATTTTAGTGGAGCTGCGAATAGTCCCAATGCAACGATGATTCCGGCAGTGAAAGCGATCAGCCAGCGGAATGCTTTTGAATGTTGCTTCATTAGAAAAACCCCTTCTCATGTAAATTCTTTTCCACGTTACGTTTCATAACATTGTATAAAGATATAATACCAGACCCTGCTATAAAAGTATATTTAGAAATCGCAATTTTTTAAAATTTTTAATTTTCCATGTAACAAGATGTAACATGATATAATTATAAATATTATTGGTCAATAAAAAACAAAAAAATTTGACCTTTAAAAATGCTATTATATCAATGGTTTTTAACTATTTTATAAAAATATGGTCAAAAAAGGTCAAAAATATGTTGCATTATGTAAAATAGGTGATAATATAGATTATGGATAAAGGATAAAAGAAGAAAAGATAACATCCTTATCCAATATGACAGCCGTGAAGGCTGACAAATCTATAAAGAAGGCAGGGATGCACTATGGCAAGAAGTCCATTTGATCCATTTAACGATGATTTTGACAGAATTTTCAATCAATTTATAGGAGACGCTGGTAGTAGCAATACCCAACGTCGTTACATGATTAACGGTCAAGAAGTGACCCCAGAACAATTAGAACAACTAAGAAAAAGTGGTCAACTAAGTAATGGCCAAGGTAATACTCAACCAAAAACTACTTCTAATAAAGAAGGGATTTTAGACAAGTTAGGTCGTAATCTTACTCAAGAAGCTCGCGACAACAAGTTGGATCCAGTAATTGGTAGAGACAAAGAAATCCAAGAAACCGCTGAAGTTTTATCAAGAAGAATTAAGAACAATCCTGTTTTAGTAGGAGATGCTGGAGTTGGTAAGACTGCAGTTGTAGAAGGATTAGCGCAAGCAATTGTGAATGGTGATGTACCAGCAGCAATTAAGAACAAGGAAGTTATTAGCATTGATATTTCCGGACTAGAAGCTGGAACTCAATACCGTGGTAGCTTTGAAGAAAACATTCAAAACTTGATTAAAGAAGTTCAAGCTAAAGGCAATGTGATCTTGTTCTTCGATGAAATTCACCAAATTTTGGGTGCTGGTAACGCCGGTGACGAAAGCGGATCTAAAGGTTTAGCTGACATTATCAAACCAGCATTATCTCGTGGTGAAATCACTGTAATTGGTGCTACTACTCAAGATGAATACAGAAACACTATTCTAAAGGACGCAGCATTATCTCGTCGTTTCAACGAAGTGCAAATTAAGGCACCAAGCGAAGAAACTACTTTGGCAATTCTAAAAGGAATTCGTCCTTTATATGAAGAACACCACAATGTTGTTTTACCTGATGAAGTCCTAAAGGCTGCGGTAGACTACTCTGTTCAATACATTCCACAAAGAAGTTTACCAGACAAGGCAATCGACTTAGTAGATATGACAGCTGCTCATTTAGCTGCACAACACCCAGTTGTAGATCAAAAGGCAATTGAAGATGAAATTGCAGCTGAAAAGGATGCGCAAGCACAAGCCGCTGAAAAAGAAGATTACGAAGCAGCTCTAAATCACAAGAATAAGATAGAAGAATTACAAACTCAAATCGACAACAAGAGCGATGAAACTAAAGTGACTGCAACTATCAATGATGTTGCGGAAGCTGTAGAAAGATTAACCGGAGTTCCAGTTGCTAAGTTGAGCAGTAATGACATCGAACGCTTGAAGACTATGGGTGATCGCCTACAAGGTAAGGTAATTGGTCAAGACGAAGCCGTTGCAGCAGTTTCTCGTGCTATCAGAAGAAACCGTGCTGGTTTTGATGAAGGTAACCGTCCAATTGGTTCATTCTTATTCGTTGGTCCTACAGGGGTAGGTAAGACTGAATTAGCAAAACAATTAGCTAAGGACATGTTTGGTAACAAGAACAACATTATTCGTTTAGACATGTCAGAATACTCTGATGTAACTGCCGTATCAAAATTAATTGGTGCTTCAGCAGGATACGTTGGATACAATGACAACAATAATACTTTGACAGAAAAGGTAAGAAGAAACCCATACTCAATTGTATTATTGGATGAAATTGAAAAGGCCAACCCACAAGTTTTAACACTTCTATTACAAGTGCTAGACGATGGTCGTTTAACTGACGGTCAAGGAAATGTTGTTAACTTTAAGAACACAGTTGTGATTGCTACTTCTAACGCCGGATTCGGTAATGAAACTTTGATGGGTGACAAAGATGAAGACAAGAAGTTAATGGATAAATTAGCTCCATACTTCCGTCCTGAATTCTTGAACAGATTCAACGCGATTGTTGAATTCTCACACCTTACAAAGGATGACTTGAAAGAAATTGTCGAATTAATGCTAAGTGACGTTAACGCAACTTTAGCTAAGAAAGACATGGATGTAGTTGTATCTGACGAAGTTAAGGATTACTTAATAGAACAAGGATACGATGAAGCCATGGGAGCTCGTCCACTACGTCGTGTTGTAGAACAAGAAATTAGAGACAAGATTACTGACTTCTACTTAGACCATGAAGACATTAAGCACTTAAAGGCTGATATGGAAGATGGTAACGTAGTGATTAGTGAAAATAAGTAATTGAAAAAGACACCGCTTTAGGCGGTGTCTTTTTTATTTAAATACCCATAATTTACTTAGAATGAAATTAACAGGGACTGTTACAACTAATGTAAGGATGGGGATGATTTCTGCATTGATTGATGTATGAACAGACAATAAATAGGTTAGTAACACGGTTAAGCACCATGTAAAAATGTATGTTAAATAATATTTGATAGCTGTTTTAGTAACGTTTCCACTGGTTTTAAATACCCACTTTTTATTGATGGTTAACCCTAACAATGTAGTTAATCCATAGCCAATTGCCATGGCAATAGTAGGGGATGTAAGTTTCCATAAGAAGGTATAGATGAGAAATGTTAGAACGGTGTTGATGAATCCAACAATCCCGAATTTAAAAAATTGCTTAATTAGACTGAACATTATAATGCCTCTGATTATATGGATTTATATAGTAGTATATAATTAAACTATCAATTCAGCAAAAAGGAGATTCGCATGCCCTTACAATATTCTTTTGAAATTACTCCCAATATCGATCAAGATAACCTAGACGGTTTATTAAAACTGCATCCACAGTTTATTTCAATTACCGATCGCAATCACGATGTGGATAATTTAGTTCAAAGTCTTAAAATTGCTGATTATGTTCACGCACATTCCGATGTAGATGTGATGATTCACCTAACAGGTATTGATAAAGGCTACGCTACTGTTAAACAGATGGTGGACTTGATGATCACTCATAATATTAATGATGTATTGGCATTACGTGGAGATAAGCTATCGCAAAATGATTCCGCAATTACCTTTTCACATGCCGATGAGTTAGTTGCGTTTATTAAACAAGAATATCCACATGTTAATATTTCAGGGACTTGCTACTTAAATAGTAGCGATGAAGAAATGCATTGGTTAAGACACAAGGTAAGCAAGGGATGCGCTAATTTAATTTCGCAGTTTAGTTTTAATGTGAATGACTATGTTGATTATTTAAATCAAACTGACGTTACAACACCAATCTGGTTTGGTATCATGCCAGTTATCTCCAAAATACAGACGCAAAAGATGCTTGATTTAACCCATGCGACCACTTCGGATAAATTAAATGACTTGATGAATGCATCAGAAGAAAAGTTTGGTGAAAAGGGAGTTAGATACATTGTTGGTATGATTAATAAGATTAACCAAGCTGGTGCTGACCATATTCATCTTTATTCTCTTAATGATGCTGAAAATATAAAGAAGATTATTGAACAAATTTAAACCATAAAAAAAGACGCCATCGTTCGGCGTCTTTTTTTACACACATCATCTTTAAAAGAGAGATTAATACTTAGGTTCCCACTTAGTGTCTTCGATAGCTTTGTCAACATCTTTGATGTCTTCGCGGGTAAGACCACGTTTTACAGCACTATCGGCAACGGCCTTAGCTACAGTAGTTGAGAATTGATCCAACTTAGAAACTGGAGGTAAGACAGCAGCACCTGGTTTGTCAGTGTCGACAATACCACCAAGTGAGTGGGCAGCTGCAGAAATCATTTCGTCATCTAGGACAGTGGCAGTAGCGGCAATCGCACCAAGACCTAAACCAGGGTATACTAACGCGTTGTTAGCTTGACCGATTTGGTAAACAGTACCATTGTATTCAATATCATTAACTGGGATACCAGTACCGATAAGAGCTTTACCGTCAGTCCATTTTAGTAAGTCTTCAGCCTTAGCTTCAGCCAACTTAGTTGGGTTTGAAATAGGGAAGATAATTGGACGTTCAGTGTGAGCAGCCATTTCCTTAACGATTGATTCAGTAAATGAGTTTGGTTGAGTTGAAGTACCAACTAAGATAGTTGGGTGAACTTCTTTAACAACAGCTTCTAGAGTAGTTAATGAATCTGGGTTAGCAAATTCATCACGACTTCTAGCAAATGGTTTTTGTTGAGGAGTCAAAGTATCGTCATCATCGAACAATAGACCTTGCTTATCAACTAGGTAGAAATGCTTCTTAGCTTCTTCTGGATCCATACCTTGTTGTACGAATTCATCGTAAACACGTGAAACAATACCAGTACCGGCAGAACCTGCACCGAATGATACGTAAGTTTGGTCCTTCATTTCTTCACCAGAAATGTTTAGGGCACCTAATACACCGGCTAATACGATAATACCAGTACCTTGGATATCATCATTAAATACAGTGTACTTGTCTTTGTATCTGTCTAAGATGTCAGCAGCATTGCTACGACCAAAGTCTTCGAAATGTAAGTACATTTCTGGGAATAGGCTTTCAGCGTCTTCTACGAAAGTATCAACGAACTTGTGGTATTTTTCACCGTAAACACGTTCGTGACGGTTACCTAAGTACATTGGGTCCTTAAGTAGTGATTCGTTGTTAGTACCAGCATCTAAAACAACTGGTAATACTTGGCTAGGGTCAATTCCTGCAGCAGCAGTGTAAACCATTAGCTTACCAACAGCAATATCAACACCGTTAGTAGCCCAGTCACCGATACCTAAAATACCTTCAGCATCAGTAACTACGATTAAACGGATATCGCGACCTTCAGCAGCATTCTTTAATGAATTTTTGATTGAATCTAAATCATCATCAATTGATAGGAATGTTGCGTTTTGTGGTTGAACGAATAGTTCACTGTAGTTTTCAATAGTTTCAGCAATTGTTGGATCGTATACGATTGGCATAAATTCAACAACGTGTTGTGAAAATAACTTGTAGAATAATACGCGGTTTTCATTGAATAAAGTCATTAAAAAAACACGTTTTTCTAAATCTGAAGGTTTAGTTTGGAATTGAGCATAAGCTTGATCCACTTGTTCTTGTAATGTTTGAACGTATGGTGGAAGCATTCCTTCTAAACCAAGTTCTTTTCTTTCTTCTTTAGTAAATGCAGTACCTTTGTTCTTGAAAGGATTGTTTAAAATATCATATCCAAAAGACATAGGACTTACCTCTTTTCTTAATTAATATCTAGATAATAATACATGATGGTTTAGATAGTCAAAAGTTAGTGTTATAATAAATATAATTTATATCTAAAATTAAAACCCTTTTAAATCAATACATGGAGGCATTTTTTATGAACACACGTGATCTTGAATATTTTATAAGCTTAACAAAATTAAAAGTTTTTTCTAAAGTTGCCGAAGAATTTAAGGTCAGCCAACCAACCATTACTTTTGCGTTGCAAAGATTGGAAAAGGAAATGGATACTAAATTAATTATTAGACATAGAACTCATGGCGACCTCATTGTAACCGATAGTGGGAAACAACTGTTAAATCACGCCCAAGCAATCATTCGCCATTTTGACGTTGCAAAGCGTAATATCGCTAATTTGAAAGCAAAGAAAATATCGATTGGACTACCACCAATTATTGAAACTAGATATTTTCCACAAATTGCGCAATTTCTAAAAGAACGCAGCTTGTTAAACAACATTATTACCTATGAATATGGTTCAGAAACAACCAAGGAATCATTAAAGAATGGTGAGTTGGACCTTGCGTTATTAGGTTCTAATAACCCGTTAGATGATCCTTCAATCGAAACAGAAGAAATTGAACGAATTCCATTCTGTGCATATGTTTCTAAAGACCATCCACTAGCAAGTGAAGGTAAGATCCATTTTGCCGATTTAGCAAAAGAAGATTTTATTCTATTTAAACAAGGTTTCGTCCAAAACGAATCATTTAATCAATTAGCTAAAAGAAATGCCTTCCACCCAAACGTTATTTTCAGATCTAATGAAAGCAACAACATTATGAGTTTGATTAAGAATAATGTTGGTGTTGGTTTCTTTAACTCATTAGTAAACACTCCAGAGGGAGTTGTAAAACTAGAATTTTTAGATGAAGATATGCCAATGTTTGTAACAAATTTAGTTTATTTAAAATCACATTACTTCAATGACTTTCAAAAAGAAGTTTTAGATGTGATTAGAGAATCTTTAAAGTAAAAATAATTAGATGTTTAAACACACCCCAAAAATTCTTAAGTAAAACTTAAGAATTTTATTAGTGAAATGTTATGTGTAAAATACTACAATTTACATATAAACTCGCTACGGAGGTGTTTTTTTATGGTGTTTAATAAAAATCAAAAAACAATATTAAATGTTATTAATAATCCAAAAACTAATAAAGTTGCCACGGGACTTGTGGCGCTAACTCTTCTAGGATTCACATATGAAAATGTTTTTAAGAACTCTCAAAATGTTAAAGCTGCAACGACATATGATGATTCCTCAATTTCAAGCAGTGATTTGAACAGTCCAAATCCTGTAACTATTAACATCACTAAGGATAATTTTCTAAATTATTTCGAACTAGTAGGAAGTGCATCTTATGATCAAAGTACTGGGACTATCACCCTTACTCAAGATGCTCAAAATGAATCTGGAGGTGTTACTTTAAAAAATAAAGTATCTCTTACTAGAAGTTTTTCAATCACTGGATCCATTTATGCTGGTAATAAGCTAGATACAGAAGGGGGAGCTGACGGATTAGCGATATTCTTCCATCCAAATCGCGTTGGATTCCCAATTAGTACTGGTGGTGCGGTTGGAATGTATCAAGTTCCAAATGCATTTGGATTTAAGGTAGATACTTTTTATGACAAACGTGATGGAGACCCTACTATTAATAAAGACACAGATGTTTTAGATGGTCAGGGAGCCTCTCCATTTGGAGCGTTTACCTACACTGATGGTTCCGGACAAGTAGAACAATTAGAAAATGAGCCCACAGTTCAGTATTTAAATAAAGATCATTTCTTAAACAGTAAAGCTGGTTTCGTTCCATTTGCATTGACATACGATACCAATACTAAGAATTTTAAAATGGTAATGGATGGATATACTTGGACAAAAGAATATACAGGTTCTTATAGTGATTTAGCGTTAGTAATTAGCGCAGCGACCGGTTTAAGTCATAATTTACAACAAGTAAAACTAGATACTTTTTCATATTCTGCTACACCACTTTATTTGGCTCAACAAAAATCAATGGATGATTTGAAGAATGAAGCGAAAAATGTCACTAGCATAATTAATAATGATAAAAATCTTTCTTCTGATGAACAGCAAAAACAAGCAACTAATGTTAATAACGAGTTGCAAAAAGGGTTGGATAATATACAAAAACAAACAACTGTAACCGATGTTCAATCAGTTGCAAATATAAGTAAAAATGATATTGATAATCAATATGTAGCTGGTCGTCCTATACAAAGCTCCTCAACAAGCAGTACTAGTTCAAGCGCACAAAGTAGTGCAAGCATTTCGTCACAAGGCTCCTCAACAAGCAGTACTAGTTCAAGCGCACAAAATAGTTCAATCATTTCGTCACAAGGCTCCTCAACAAGCAGTACTAGTTTAAGCGCACAAAATAGTTCAATCATTTCGTCACAAGGCTCCTCAATAAGCAGTACTAGTTTAAGTGAACAAAGTAGTGCAAGCAGTTTACCACAAAATTCATCTGTTATCCAAAGCAACAATAATAGCTCGTCCATTGATGATAAATTTGATAATCACTTTAATAATGAAGCTAAAACCCATAAAAATAATCATCAAGATGTTAAACATTCATCAGTAAAAAACGACAAAGCGTTACCTCAAACAGGTGATCAAACTAAACAAAAAGCATTTGCAATTACTGGACTATTAATCGGAGTTGCAGGGATAGCCATGGCAATGTTTGGAATTAGAAGAAAAAATAAAGAATTTAAGACAATTAAATAAAATTTTTTCAATAAAATAGATTAGACATTTTGTTAAATTCGTCTAATCGGTATTTTTAATAAATATTTCATTTGATTTTAAATAAAAGGGTAGTGAGTAATTATGAAAAATTATTCACTACCCTTTTGTATACAAAAGCGATTTTTTTGTTTAAAAAAACGTAAACTCCTTTAGAAAAGATTAAGGTTTCAAGTGCTGAAAATGAATTTTTAAAAGATTAAAATTAGAATGTATATTATATGTAATTCGGGGAGTTGATTAAAATGAATTTTGATAAGCAAGTAAAACAAAGAAAAGTATTGCATAAAGTTAAGAAAAACTGGGTAGTAATTGGAATGATGTCAGTTACTTTATTGGGATCTGGTTACGTAGTATCTCAATTAAATGATAATTTTGCAGGAGTTGTTGCCCACGCTGACGGCACTTCTACAGAAAGTAGTGCAAACTATCCAGCAGATAGTAGCAATGTGTCTGCATCAGTTCAAACGCTTAGTACTAAAACAACTGGTTTGAAAGCGGGACAAGTTGCTAATTATTCAGTTACTTTAAATAATAATGATGACTTAGGGAGAGTAATTCCTCAGGGAACTCAAATTCAATTAAAATTTAATACGCCTCAACAAGCTAATCTTTCTGCTGTTTTGGATTACAGTACCTATAGTAGATTTAATGCAGAAAATGTTTTCTCTGTATCACAAAGTGGAAATACAATCACATTAACTGCTAATAAAGATTTATATCCAGGCAGCAATACAATTAATTTATCACTTATTGCTAAAGATCCAGGATATAATTGGGATGGAGAAAGTAGCGAACATGAAACAAATCCAGATGATGTTAATGTTTCAATAGATGCAAGTTTGATCTATCAAAATCAAACCATATCTGCTGCATTTTCTGGAAGTAACGCATTATCGGTATCTCCAAACACCAAATCCGAAGATGAAGCAACTAAGCAAACCCCTACCAATAGTGTGCCTGGACACATGGGTTCAAGTTTAATTCATAACTTCCCAGGACAAGGCAGTGACTCTCCTTATCCAAGTGCAAAAACCAATCAAAATGATATTTCGAATAATGGTACCTCATCAGTATATGCACCTGTGAATACCAATCCAGATGGAAAACCATATCTAGCCACTGTTGCTGAATATAATGCTTTTAATGATCTAAGATATTCCGGTGCGGTATTATCTATTTCTAACGCTGGTCAATACGACTTAAAAAATGTTTACGTTTATGCTGGGGATAGCGTTGATAATTTAAAGGATGTTACCAATGAAAGTGGCATTAAGGTTGGAATAGACGGTAATAATGCCTTATATGTAGATTTTTCAAAATCAGCATATACTCATTCATTCGTTGACCTAGTTGCATATATTCCTTATACAGATTTAACTGCACAATATTCAGTTCAAGGATATTTAAATTACTATGACAATGGTAATTACTTATCTCAAACAATTGGTGCAGCAAACTACACGATTACCCCTACTGGTGATAATACACAAAAGACTTGGCTAATTGCGCCAACAAAAACTTATTACACAGACGTAAATGGTAAGGTAACAGTAAGTTTTGATCAATTATTGAGTGGTGTGTCAGGATACAAGAGAAATGATAGTGATTCAAGTAAATTTGATGTTATTAATCCAAGTGACATCAAATTGAGTAATGCACAAGGATTGGATAGCGGAGTTACCCAAACAAGTAATTTTAATAATCCAAAAGAATATGATGTTGAATATCAACTTAATGGTGAAACTAAAACTAGAAAAGTATATGTTATCAATCCTTACGAACAGTTAAGTAAAACAGTTCAAAGAACGGTGACAGTAAAATATGTTGACCAACATACTGGAACAGAAATTGCTGGTGAAAATACCCATACAGCTACGTTCGAAGGAAATGGAATCAAAGACGATAGATATGGAAGTATACAATGGAATCCATTTACCCCACAAAATGATTCTGCTAGATACACAATTACTAGTCCTAGTGTAACTGGATATCATCTTGTAAATGGTTCAGATTCTGAAATTGATGGTTCACTACAAGCCCTTGGATCAAATGTTCTTAAAACTGTTTATTATGCTGCGGATGTACAACAAAGTTCAAGTGCCTCAGAAAATTCATCAGCAAGTTCATCAACAAGTGCACAAAGCTCAAGCGCATCACAAAGTTCATCAACAAG
>NZ_KQ440396.1:691591-743608 GCF_001281175.1 Apilactobacillus apinorum | reverse complement strand
TGCACAAAGCTCAAGCGCATCACAAAGTTCATCAACAAGTGCACAAAGCTCAAGCGCATCACAAAGTTCATCAACAAGCGCACAAAGCTCAAGCGCATCACAAAGTTCATCAACAAGCGCACAAAGCTCAAGCACATCACAAAGTTCATCAACAAGCGCACAAAGTTCAAGTTCATCACAAAGCTCTTCATCTATCTCACAAGCATCAAGTTCTGCTAGCACACCTACTGTAGATGAACACGGTAACAATAATGGTAATGCTGATAAGAAAGAAAATACTAACAAGATAGTTAATGAAAATAATAACAATGATGGACATCATGTAAATAACACCAGCGCACAATCATTACCTCAAACAGGTGATCAAACTAACCAAAAATCATTAGCAATTGCCGGACTGGTAATTGGATTGATTGGATTAGGAATGGCAGCGTTTGGATTTAGAAGAAAAAATAAATAATAGAATTTAAAAAAGGACTTTTAAAGTCCTTTTCTTCTATATAAATATGTAAATAAAAAGCCACTCATTAATTTGAGTGGCTTTTTCGTATCTATAATTAGTTGTTCTTTGTAGTGATGTCTGAACCGAAGTACTTCAATGAAAGTTTCTTTAAAGTACCATCTTTTCTTAATTCATCAATAGCTTGATTGATCTTCTTAGTTAAAGCTGATGATTTCTTGTTTAACATGATTGAAGTTTCAGCTGGAGCTTGTAGCTTAGTTGGAACATCAATTTCTTTTAGACCTTCAGTTGAGTTGTGTTTTGCAAAGTATTTCCATGATGGAACGGCATTGACAGTACCATCTGCTCTACCTTGTTGGATTAATTGATAACCAGTAGCGTTGTCAGGAGTTGATGAAACGTTAGCACCGAACTTCTTAGCAACAACGGCGTTATCAGTACCGGCACCATCAACAATGTTCTTACCCTTGATGTCTTTGATGCTCATCATCTTGCTGTCACTCTTAGTAATAAGAGTGTAGTATGAGTAAGCATATGGTTCTGAGAACTTGTATAGCTTTTCTCTTTGTGGAGTAACAGTCATGTTGTTCATAACAGCATCGTATCTGTCACTACCTAGACCAGCAATTAAACTGTCCCATTTAGTTTGAACAAAGTTAACTTTTAGACCTAACTTCTTTGAGATGTCAGTAGCTAAATCAACTTCAAAACCTTTTAGTTTACCACCTTGACGGTATGAGTAAGGCGCATAAGTTCCTTCCAAACCGATAGTTAGCTTACCGCTTTGAGTTAAATCTGATTTGTAATCTTTTGAGCTTGATGAACTGTTACCACATGAAGCTAAGATAGCTCCAGTACCTAATACGGCCAAAGCAACAGATAGTGATTTCATTAATTTGTTGAATTTCATGATAAATCTCCTTAAATATTTTGTAGTGTCATCGCAGCTAAGAAATCTTTAATTCTTTTGTCTTCAGATTCGAAGAAGTCCTTAGTATCACCGTCAAAACCAACTTTACCATCTTCGATAAAGACAATTTTATCAGCGACACGTTGAGCAAAAGTAAGATTATGAGTAACGATAACTAGTGATTGTTTTTCTTTAGCTAAATCTAGTAGTACTTTTAGAACTTCTAATTCGATTTCAGGATCCAAAGCACTAGTAGGTTCATCTAGCAAAATGTATTCTGGGTGCATTGCAAGTGAACGAGCAATCGCAACACGTTGAGCTTGACCACCAGATAATTGACTAGGATAAGCATTTGCTTTATCCAACATGCCAACCTTCTTTAGTAGTTGTTCAGCAGTCTCTTTAGCTTCTTCCTTTGTTTTGTTGAGTACTTGGACTTGACCTTCCATTACGTTTTTTAAAACGGTAAGGTGAGGGAATAAGTTAAAGCTTTGAAATACCATACTGGTTTTTCGACGAATATTTAAAACAGTTTTTGAACTGATTTTTTCAGCAAAGTTTAAGCTTAGGTCGCTAAAATCATATTCACCAGATTCAGGAGTTTCAAGTAGATTCAAAGATCTAAGTAGTGTTGACTTACCAGAACCGGATGGTCCAACAATTACAGTAGTCTTATTTTCTGGGAATTGAAGGGAGATATTATCTAATGCATGTTGATTATCAAATGTTTTAGATACGTTTTTTAAATTAATCATTTAATACTCCTCTCTAATTACTTACAGAATAACGAGAAACTCGTTTTTCTAGGTAACTTTGTAAAATAGTAAGAACACTACAGATAACTGCGTAGATAGCAGCTACTAAAATGTACATGATTAGTGGTTGATAGTTTTCAGCAGCGATTTGTTGACTGACTTCAAACATTTCCACAATCGTAATTGAAGCTGCTAGTGATGTATCTTTCACCAAACCAATGAATTCATTTGAAAGAGGTGGAAGTGATACTCGACTAGCTTGAGGTAGGATAATTCTCCAAAGTACTTTACGCTTAGTCATACCAAGTGAGTATGCAGCTTCCCATTGACCATCGGGGATTGACAAAATCGCACCACGAATAGTTTCAGAAGCGTAAGCTCCAGTGTTAAGAGAAAAAGTGATAATCCCAGCTACGATAGGGGTTAATCTAATTCCGTCGGGTAATATTCCTGCAATTCTTAGGTATGGAAGACCGAAGAATACGATGAATAATTGAACCAAAAGTGGGGTACTTCTAAATAACCAAACATAGAAGTAGAAAATGGCTTTGACGATATTGAATAGTCCACCACGAGGGGAGATCTTAACCAAAGCAGTAATAACAGCGATGGTTAAACCGATAATAAATGACACAATCGCAATTGGAATTGTATAAGCAATACATGCAGCAAGCAATTGCGGTGTTGAGTCACGAATAATTTCCCAAGCACTCATATTTTGTCTCCTTTGTTTTCTAACTAAAAAAGCATTGGAAATGCATATTTAAATCCAATACTATTGTACACTATTTAATCGTAGTTTCAATTAATTTGTACACAAAATAATCGAAAATGTTAACAACCTCTAAGAAGTCTATTAAATAGCGGTTAGTTGATGATTAATTTAATACTATCAATCAATAATTTAGGTGTCAATTAAAAGGATGTGTATCGATTAAATTTTAACTAATCCTTTATTTTTGTGGGATTGGGGTAATTAATTTATTGTTTGGTAGTGTAATTCCAGCATCATTAATGGCTTCTAAATATAATTGAAGGAATTTGAATTGAACAGCGAATTTAGCGGTGTCTTTACATGGAATCCATTCCTTTACTGCGATGGTTCCATCACCTAGATCAACAGTTCCTAGCAATTGTGGTTCATCAATAATTCCATCTGTAAGTGGAATGTTTTTGGCGTTAACTTCTTTGACAATATCAATGATTTGTTGAATTGGGCTATTAGGGTTAACACGAATGTTAATTTCAGCCTTCAAACGATCTTTAGACATGTTACAGATGTTAGTGATATATCTATTTGGTACGAAGTTTAGTGAGTCATCGACTCCACGAATTTGAGTAGAACGAAGACCAATTTCTTCAACGGTTCCAGTGATAGTGTCTAAAACAACAAAGTCACCGACATCAATTTGATGTTCGAATAAAATGAAGAAACCAGTGATGATATCGTTAGCTAAACCTTGTGCACCTAATCCTAGTGCCACTGTTAATAGTCCGGCACCAGCTAATAGTGAACCAACAGGAATACCAATAACAGTTAAAACAGAATATAGCCAGAAGAATTCCAAAATGTAGTTAAATGTGTTGGTAGCGATTGATTTAAGAGTCCCTTCACGTTTAGGACCAATCTTCTTTTCTTTTTGTAAATATTTACCAAATAGATGGTTTACTAGAGATTGACCAATTACTTTGATAATTAAGAAGAAAATTGAAATTAAAACTAAGTCGATAATCACAAAAGTTAAATTGTGAAGAATGTGTCCCCAGTTAAAACTATCTACGTATTGTTTCAAGATACTAGGGTTAGTTGCTAATCTATACATGTTAAAAACTTCCTTTCAAAAATGATAGTAAAAAACGCCCGAAAGTGGGCGTTGAAACTTTATTTGGAAATATCAGCGATAACTTTGTTGTTTGGTAGTTTAATACCAGCTTTTTGAATAGCTTCCAAGTATAATTGTAGGTATTCAAATTGCACATCAAAGCGAGCTTCGTCGGTAGTAGGAATGTATTCCTTAACGGCGATAGTACCATCACCCATATCAACAGTTCCTAGTAATTGAGGGTCTTCGATAATTCCCTTAGTCTTAGGAACATATTCAGCATTAACTTGTTTGATGATATTAATTACTTCAGTAATTGGAGTATCAGGGTTAACACGAATGTTGATTTCAGCCTTCATTCGATCTTTAGACATATTACAAATGTTAGTAATGTATCTGTTAGGGATGAAATTTAATGCATCATTGTTACTTCTGATTTTAGTGGTTCTTAAACCGATTTCAGAAACAGTACCAGTAACGTCTCCGATAGTTACATAGTCACCAATGTTAATTTGTTTTTCAAATAAGATGAAGAAACCATTGATAATATCATTGGCAAGGCCTTGTGCACCTAAACCAATTGCTACAGAGAATAATCCAGCACCAGCCAGTAGTGTTCCAATTGGCACACCGATGAATGTTAGGACTGAGTAAATCCAGAAGAATACCAAAATGTACATGTAGGCATTAGTGGATAGTGAGTGAAGCGTTTTTAGTCTGTTTTCTGCTACGCCAGTTTGCTTTTTGGCGTAGTTATTAAATAAGTGGTTGATTACTTTCTTTCCGATTGTTCTTAAAATTAAGAAGAAAATTGAAATTAGAATAATATCAATCACAATATTAGTAATGTTGCGTAGAATTTCGTCCCAGTTAAAGCTTAAAAAATATCTTTTAATGAAGTCGGGATTGGCTGCAACTGTCAACATAATCGACACTCCTTACTATTATTATTGTCATATTAATATCCTAACATCACATTAAGTGTTATAACAGTTATAAGTTGTTTTCTTAATAAAATGTTAAGGACTTAGTTAATTAGATTGATGATAGAATGAATAATATGAAGTGACTATCAAGGAAATATGAAATGATAATCACGATGGATGATACCACAAAGCATATAATATCCATTTGAATAGGTGACTTTAAATAAATTCGACGAACGATAATCGCTAAAAATGTAAAGAACGATAATATACCTACCAAGAATAAAATTAAACCAGACATTAATTCAACGTCTAACATATAAAACATCTCTTTTCTATTAATGTTTGTATCATACCACTGTCCATACATAATTTAATAAATAATGGAGGATAATCAATTTTGAAATACGAAAAGAAACGACAATTAACTAAAGATAAAATCGTAAAAGCATTTGTTTCAATTGCAAAAGAAAAAGGAGTCTCAGCTGTAACGGTCAGCGACATCATTAAACAAGCTGATGTAAACCGTAGTACTTTTTATCGCCACTATATCGATAAGTTTGACTTGATTGAAAAAGTTGAAGATGGTGTAATTGATCAAATTAGAAATGCAAACGAATTTTTCCAAGAAACCGATGTTGCACATATCGATACAGCAGCCGGTAAATTCGTATATAGTTTTTTAACTGTAATCGAAGAAAATCAGCCAATTCTAAGTGTTCTAATTAGTGAAAAAGGGGAAATTCGCTTCTCCATTAAACTATTACAATTTTTCAATGAACTTGTTGAATCAACAACAGAAGTTTTTAGTGAAGAAATGGACCCGAAAAAGCGAAAACTATTTGCTGCATATAATTCCTCAACAGCCTTAGGCGTTATCATCTTTTGGATTCATCATTTTGAAGATTATGATAAAGAATACGTATATGATTTCTTAATGCATCGAGAGTATTAAAAAAACACGCTATTGTAAATAGCGTGTTTTTTGTATTTGGGGATGAATTGTTATTCAGCGCTTAAACTTTCGATAGGATCTAGTTTAGCACCCTTGTTTGATGGAAGAATTGATGCTAGTAAGTTAATGATTACAGCAATTACAATTCCAAAGGCAGCATTACCAATAGATACTTGGATAATTGAGTAATGAATCATGCCGTCAACGGTTGAGTTAATTCCTAATTGAATTAGGTAAGAAAGAACTACAGCTGATACTGATGAGAAGATACCTAGGAATAGTGCTTGGCTAACGAATAACATTCTGATGTTACCCTTAGTAGCACCTAAAGCACGTAAGATACCGATTTCTTTAGTTCTTTCAGCAACACTGATGTATAGTACAACGATGATCATGATAGCTGAAACTAATAGTGAGATTCCAGCAATTGCAGCTAGTACGTATACAGCTAAGTTGATGTAAGTGTTTAGAGTTGAAACGATTGCACCAGCACCTTGGATGCTGTATAGCTTCTTACCATCAGCTTCTAGGGCTTTGATTCTGTTTTGAACAGGAGTAACGTTGCTTACACCACCTGAAATGTTAACGTTTAAGAAGTTTGGTTCAATCTTAATTCCGTTAGCTGATAAATCTTTTCCTAAAGTATTGTAGTTAATAATACTAATTGGACTTTGTGAATCAGCTATACCTGAAACTTTTAGATCAGTAGTGATTGGATATGGCTTACCATCCTTCATGGCGTTGAATGTTACTTGAATGGTCTTACCAACTAATGAGTAAGGTTTATTTTTGTTGAATGACTTAGCGGTAGTTTTGGTGATTAGAATTTCACCATCTTTAGGGGTTGTTCCACGTTTGATGTTATCAGTATTAATAGTAGCAATGCTTGAAGTCATGTATGCCACTTGAGCTGATTTTTTACCATCTTTTAATTGGATACCACTAGAAGCGTATGCTTTGTCGACAGATTTAACACCTTTGACGTCTGATAAACGACTAACATCACTGTCTTTAAATGATGAATGATCATTAGTATTCTTGTGTGAAATTTGAATACTGTTAGGGTTAACTTGTGAGTAAATTTCGTGGTTAATGTATCCGCGGATACCGTTACCTAGTCCTAACATGAAAACAACTGAGAAGATACCAATTAAACCACCAAAGATGATTAAAAGGTTTCTCTTTGAATTGTACTTAATGTTGTCCCAAGTCATTTTGACGATTGACTTAAATGATAGAGTTTTGGATTCTAGTGTTTCTTCTTTACTTTCGGCATATTTGTCACGAAGGGTACGATCTTCGTCGATTTTACCGTCAGTCATGTGAACAACACGAGTACCGTAATCAGCAACCTTTTCGGAGTGGGTAACAGTTAAAACTAATTTACCTTCCTTAGCAATGTTGTCTAAGATTTGTAGAATTTCAGTTGTGTTTTCTGGATCCAATGCACCGGTTGGTTCATCGGCAATAAGCATTTCAGGATCACCAGCTAAAGCACGAGCAATTGACACACGTTGTTTTTGACCACCAGATAATTGGTTAGGAAATTTGTTCATGTGGTCTTGTAGACCAACTTTAGTTAGTAATTCCTTCGCACGAGCGACTTGTTCTTTCTTTGAAAGAGTAGTCATTTCAAGTGGTACTAATACGTTATCTAAAATAGTTAAATGACTAATTAAGTTAAAACTTTGGAAAATGAATCCAATAGTTTTACGACGATATTCGTCTAGTTGTTTGTCGGTATCATGTCTTAATGATTCTCCGTTTAGTAAAACATCACCAGAGTATTTACTATCTAAACCACCGATAATGTTCATTAATGTGGATTTACCTCCACCGGATTCTCCTAAGATGGATACCATTTCACCTTTTTCAAAAGATAAATCGATTCCTTTTAAAACTTTAAATTCATCTTTGCCAAGGAAGTATGATTTTTCGATATTTTTTAATTCTAAGAATGACATTTTTTTCACTCCTTATTCATAATTGTTTATTTGTAATGACTATTATAGGGCTAATTTTGATATAAACAATCACCAAAATAGGAAAAAGTGTTGCATTTTTTCCTTAAATTCTTAAGAAAAGGTTAAATTGTCATAATTTGTAACATTCCTATATTATTCTTGAAATATTCGGCGGTTATACTGCTAGTATATAATCAGTTAGAAATAGGAGTGTGGTATATTGATTAAGTTTAAATCAATATTGATGATGTTGATCACTTCAATCGGACTATCAGGAGCAGCTGTTGCAATGGGGAACTACGCAACTGCTCATGCTGCAAGCACTGATAATGTTTACGATTTGTCAGAATGGCAAGGAAAGTTAAGCGACAACAAAGCGAAAAAGTTAAGTAGTGAAGTACCTTTTGTAATTTTAAGAGTTCAATATGGTACAAGACATTACGACAAAACATTCAATCATAATAAAGCAATGATAGAAAAATATGGTGTTCCATATGGGGTATATTCATACAGCAGATATACATCAAAATCTAGCGCTGCAAGTGAGGCTCGTGATTTATATTACAGAGCTCCAAATGCCAAGTTTTATGTAAACGACTTTGAATCTACTTATTTAAGTCGTAGCGCAGCTAGAGCTGCTACATTACAATGGGTTCAAACCTTGCGTCCGCTAGTCGGAAATAAAAAGATTCTATTTTATTCTTACCAAAGCTTCATGAAAGCTTATGCTAAATCTGCACTTAGTGCTTATGACGGATATTGGTTAGCTGCTTACACTAAACATGAACCATCAGTTAGTCATGTATTATGGCAATACACTGATCGTTACTACTCAGCAGCTTTAAATAAAAAAGTCGATGCAAGTAAGATGAGAACTGATCAAAGTTGGTTTATTGGTGATGTTGCTACCCCATCAAGTAACAATAACATCACTGCTGTATCAACACCGACAGAACCTACCCAAACAACTACAAGTACTTCAACCACAGATAGTAATAACACTACAAGTGGAATTCCTGCTATTCAAAATATGGATAAGACTATGACAATTTCATCAAATGCTACTCAAAATATTTATGGTGATAATCAAGCAACACTTCCTGTTGATACAACTATTAATTATCAAGGGATGCAAGTTGCTGTTGTAGCACAATCTAAGTACAATGGTAAGACATACTACTTAGCAACATCTATCTACAGTGGTAATAGAATTGGTTGGATTGCTTCAGATGCGTTCAATAAATAATAAGTAAAATAAAAGAACTTAGCGGGATAGCTAAGTTCTTTTATTATGTGGAATTATAGATAATTATGAATAAAAATATGGAAAAGCAATTTGCTTTATTAGTTAACATTGGGATAAAGCTAACTTGGGATTTCTCCCAACTGCTCTAGCTGGACTCGAACCAGCAACCATCGCATTAACAGTGCGCTATTCTACCATTGAACCATAGAGCAATAAATAAAGGGGTGTTAATAATTTAAGTTAATCCCAAATAAGTAAAGGGGTTAAAGATCAACTCATACAATTAGAAAGATACCGTATCGTTAACATCTCTAATTATGTTGAGTGAATTATCACTCGACTGCTCCGGCTGGACTCGAACCAGCAACCATCGCATTAACAGTGCGCTATTCTACCATTGAACCACGGAGCAAAAATGAGAGAAAAATGTGAAATTTCATTTTTCTTATAAAACTAATAACGTAAATGTTATGTAGTGAATATGTGCCACCAAACCAACATTTTAAAGCTAATTCGGTAAAAATGTAACTTGATACTATGTCTTTGTCATTGACTATAATAATACACTATTATTAAAAAAATACAACCTTTTTTCATCAAATTTTAATAAAAATAAAAATATGTTAACAAAATCCTATTATATCAAGGTTTATCGTCAACATATTTTTTGATTATTCTATCATTTGGTCTAATTCTTTTACGAAAATAGGAGTCCAACCGTAACGATATCCAGCACAAGTAGGGTGAGTATCATCTAACATGAAACTAGGGTTTTGTTCGTTCATTTTCTTTAAGGTTTTGTTTTTCCAAATATCAATAATAGCAAAATGCCATTTCTTTTGAAGTTCAAATAATTTATCTCTTAAAAATTCGTAACCAGGTTCAGGTTTTCTTAAACAAGTATAGAAAACTAATGGGCAATCCCATTCTTCTTGAACTGTTGCAGCGATGTATTCGATCGCACCAATCGTGGTTTGTGTATCAAAATCATCAGGATTGTATGAATTACTAATTTTACCTATATCAATACCGTTTCTTTGATCATTAGTGGATAATTGGCAAGTGAATAAGTCATAGTGAGCATCACGGCTTAAATTATTTTTCATTCTACTAATGTATGAATTTTCATTAATATCAGCTAAAGTTGTTCCACTCACGGCTTCTTTAATTGCGTGAACGCCATGTTCGACACGTAAAAAGTCTACAAATGAGATTCCTTTAGCAGCCAGTCCTGCCGTTACAGATGAACCAAGGAATACAATTTTTTTACCGTTAAGATTGCCATCAACAAAGAAATCACGAGACGGTCTATATATTTCACTATTAGCTTTTCTAATATCAATGCTCTTCTTAGATGCTTTCATTAAAGCGGCACCTGCGGCTGTTACTAATGCAGTTTTAATAAACCCGTATTTCAATGCGATTAACTCCCTTACAATTATTATTTAAAACTAATTTTACTAGCATTTAAGGGTGGTAACAATTAAACGGAAGAAACTTAATTAATATTTAAACATTTAAATTAATCCTTAACATTTGATTGAAAAAGTTTGTGATAAAAGTATTTAATTAGGTGTATTGAGATGGATTAACTATTTTTTGTAAATTAATTAAAAAATTGATCTTTATAACTAATAAGAAAAGAGACTTTTGCAGATTTGTTTTGTTATTGAGTTTAAAAAGATTAAAAAAGTTTAAGTATTTTTTAAATATTGCTTGCTAAATAATCGGGCGAAAGGTAAAATATTGGTTGTAAAGTAATGTGATAAATATCACAAAGTTAAATTATAGAAATATTATATAAAAATTATTAGGAGGCCACACTAATGAAAGTTATCGTAGTCGGTTCTTCACACGGTGGATACGAAGCCGTTCGTGGAATGCTTTTAGAAAACCCTGAAGCAGAAATTCAATGGTATGAAAGAGGAGATTTTATTTCCTTCCTATCATGTGGTATGGAATTATACCTAGAAGGTACTGTAAAGGATGTAAATACAGTTGCGTATGAAACTGTAGAAAATGCTGAAAAAGATGGTGTACATGTATTTGTACAACAAGAAATTGCAAGTATTGATGAAAAGAAGAAATTAGTTCATGTTAAGAATTTAGCTGATGGTTCAGAACGTGATGAAAGCTACGATAAGCTAATCTTAGCTATTGGTGCTACTCCTCGTCGTTTAGACGTTCCTGGTAAGGACCTAGAAAACCTATACGCTATGCGTGGTCGTAACTGGGCAATCAAGCTAAAACAAAAAATGGTAGATCCTGATTTAAAACATGTTTTTGTTATCGGATCAGGTTACATTGGAATCGAAGCTGCTGAAGCATTTGCTAAAGCGGGTAAGGAAGTTACTATCGTAGACCACAATCCTCGTCTATTAGGTAACTACTTAGATTCAGAATTCACTGAAAAATTAACTCAAGAATTTAAAGAAAACGGCGTTAACTTCGTTGGTAGCGTAAACGTTGCTGAATTCGTTGGCGAAGACGGTAAAGTTAAGGCTGTTAAAACTGACCAAGGTACTTTCGATGCTGAATTAGTTGTTGAAACTGCTGGGGTTCTTCCAAATACTTCATTAGTTGATGGGTTATTAGACCTAGACGAACGTGGTCGTATTAAGATTGACGAACACCAAGAAACTAGTGTTAAAGATATTTACGCTGTTGGTGACGCAACTAAGGTTCCATACGCACCAACTGGTGAATTATCATCAATTGCTCTAGCATCAAATGCTCGTCGTCAAGGACGTACTGCTGCTGCTAACGCTGCTGGAAGAAAATTAAAGATGACTGCTGTGTCAGGTTCATCAGCACTTTCAGTATTCAACTACCACTTTGCTTCAACTGGTGTTAAACAAGACACTCAAGAAAAATGTGGTGTTACTAATGCTAAATCAGTATTAGTAGAAGACTGGGCAGTTCCTCCATTCGTTTCAGAAGAAGCTGGAAATGCTAAAGTTTACTTCAAGATTACATTTGACCCAACTGATGGTCGTATCCTTGGTGGTCAAATCATGTCAACTAGAGATGTGACTGCAAACATCAACACAATCTCATTTGCAATCCAACAAAAAGCTACAGTTTACGACTTAGCATATGCTGACTTCTTCTTCCAACCTGGATTTGATCGTCCTTGGAACATCATGAATGAAGCAGCTCAAGAAGCAGTAAGACAAATTAACAAGTAATTTTAAAAAGATGGAATCATTTCCATCTTTTTTTGTGCACATATGTTGACACGGTGTCACCTTGGATGTATTATATTGAAAAATGACACAATGTCACTTAGTCGAAAGGGAGAGAAAAATGCCAACAAAAACGTTTTTAAACTTAAATGAAGAAAAACAAAATCAAATATTTAATGCTTTGATTAAGGAATTTTCTCAATATCGATTAATGGAGGCTCAAGTAGCCAGAATCATTAATGACTGTTCTATTGCACGTGGTTCATTTTATAAATATTTTGAAGATATTAATGATAGTTATCATTATGCTTTAAAGCGAGTTTTAAAAGAGGTTCACTTTGAGGTTTTTCAACAAATTAGAGCTGAAAAGCAAAACTCACTGAAAGTTTTTTATGATGCAACGAAGTCTTTTATCGAGCGTTTAAAAGGAACTCAATATGAATCTTTTTACCAAAAGTATGTTGTTTATAATCAGTTTGAATTAAAACATAAGGAATATGACTATCGTGAAATACCCGAAGAATATTTGGTGCTATTAGTTGATGGGAGACCAGTTGGTGATAAAGAACAAATTATTATCACTTATAAATGGGCAACTAGTGCTGCACATGAAACAATTAGAAACGTGCTAAGTGGTGGTAACCAAGAACAGTTATTTAGTGACTTTGAAAGTCTTTTGGAATTATTGAATAAGGGATTAAAAAATAAGGGAGAGTAAGATGTTTTTATCAATTCAAGAAATTAAAAAGAATAAATTAAGATATAGCTTAATTTGTTTAGTAATTATCATGATTGCATATTTAATCTTTATTTTGACTGCATTAGCTAACGGATTAAGCAATGCTAATCGCCAAGCGATTGATTCTTGGAACGCAGAAAAAATCGTTTTAAATTCAGATGCGAATGGATTATTAGATCAATCTACAATTACTAAACAACAAGCAAGACAATATCCAGCTAACAAACGTTCCGACATTACTCAAATGAGTGCCAATGTTCAAACGTTTAATGATGGGAATAAAGTTGGCTCACAAATTATTGGTTTAAATAAGAACCAATTTATTTATAAAGATTTAAAAATCACTTCAGGTCGTACCTTTAAAAATGATTATGAAGTGGTTGTTGATGATAGTTTAATCTCACAAGATCACTACCGATTAGGTGAAAATGTTAAGTTTAGTAGTAACGGTCATCAATTTAAAATTGTAGGAACGGTCAAAAATAATCAATTAAATGTTGCACCGGTAATTTACGCCAGTTCGAAAAATGTACAATCAGAAAAGTTTGGCAAAAACGACCAAGCTATGATTAGTTCAATTATTTACAGAAATGACCCTAAAGAGACTGTTAGTGGTACTCAGGTAATGGGAATGGAAGATTTTATTCAAGACATTCCCGGTTACAGTGCCCAAAATTCAACTTTTGAATTTATGATTGTCTTCTTATTATTAATCACACTAGTGGTGATTTCGATTTTCTTATATGTATTAACGATGCAAAAAATACCATACTTCGCTGTAATGAAGGTGCAAGGGGTATCTAACTTCTACCTTGCAATGAACGTAATTTCTAATGCGATTATCTTAGCTGTGAGTGGAGTCGCAATTAGTGCATTACTAACACTCTTAACTGCAATTTCAATGCCAGCCGCTGTTCCAATGACATTTGACCCTGCCTTGATGGTATTTGTATCTATCATGATTATTTTAATGTCAATCATAGGAGCACTTATTCCAATGAGAACGGTCACTGAGATTGACCCAGCAACTGCAATGGGAGGAATTTAATAATGGCTACAATTGAATTAAATAACGTTAATAAAGTTTTTGGTGTCGACGAAGCTGCCACCACAGCATTAAACAATATTAATTTTTCTGCTAATAAAGGGGAAGTTATCGCAATTACTGGACCATCTGGTTCAGGTAAATCTACCTTTATGAAAATTTTAGGTGGGATTCTTTCAGCCACTAGTGGTGAAATCATGATTAATGGTCTTAACTACGGAGATATGAATTCTAAACAACAAAGTCGTTTCAGATTAAATCGCATCGGTTTTATCTTACAAGCATACAACTTATTACCTTACTTAAAGGTGAAAGATCAATTTAAACTGGTTAATAAAGTTAAAAAGACTGGCAATATGTCTGTTGATGAATGTCAGCAACTAGCAGAAGAAATAAAAGTGACTAACTTAATGAACAAATATCCAGATGAATTATCTGGAGGTCAACAACAAAGAGTGGCCATTTTAAGAGCGCTATATACTAACCCTGATATCATCTTAGCTGATGAACCAACAGCAGCATTAGATGGTCAAATGGCAATTAAATCAATGGAACTATTACAAGAACTAGCTCATAAACAAAATAAAACGGTGATTGTAATTACTCATGATTCCAGATTGTTAAATTATGTTGATAAAAATTATCGAATCGTTGATGGTCAAGGCGAATTCATCGATACCGATGACTCTGTCTTGGTATAAAAAAAGAAGATAGGCAATGCCTATCTTCTTTTATTTTTGATGTTGTTGTTCAACGTGATTAGTAATGTCATTGTAGAAACGTTGTTCTAGCGCAGAAGAACCAGAACTCTTAAATGCTTGCCAGCTACCGACTAAATCAATGCTGAAAATGGTGATTTTATCATCAACTAAAAATTCTTTTTCTAAAGTGGATTTTAAATCTTTAACGATTTCCTTAGTACGATCTAAAACCTCAAATTCTTTTTCATTAATGAATGAAGATTCGAATTCCTTTTGATACTTGTTTAAGAAGTTACTCATTACTTCTTGTAGTTCAGCATCATATTTTTCGATAAATTTACGTTTACCATCTTCGAATTTATGGAAACCATCATCAACTAGAAATGATAATTTAAACCATTCAGTATATCCGTCTCTGGAATCCTTGTAACTTAAATCAGGATCGTTAAATTCGTTAAACATTTCATTTACTAGTGCAATTGCCATGATGGTTGAACTCCTTATTCTGAATAGTATTTTGTATCTATATTATATACTAATATTTTCTCCAAATGACTTCAAATAAAAAAACATTTATCGGAATAGATAAATGTTTTTTTCATTACTTTTTGTTTTGGATAGCTTGAATTTCTTTATATTGGTTTTGCATCCATGTGATGTAAGTTGGTTCATCACTTGGTTTAGTTTCAGTCACAGAGACTACTGGCACATTGTTTTGCTTAGCTAGTTTAACTAAGTTAGTGACAGTCTTACTGTTAACTTGCTTGTTGTAAACAAAGAAAGCTAGTTTGTGGTCTTTAATATCGTTTTGTATTTCACGAATACTCTTAGGGGATGGATCATTATCTTTTTCAGTGGCTTCTTCAAATGATTTGTCAGAAACGGTGTAACCCATGTTAGTAAGTGAGTAATCAAAAACTGGTTCTGAAACGGCGACAGTTTTGTTAATTTTGTTTTTCTTGATATCTGCTAATTGGGTATTTAGCACTTTTAGTTTTGCGATGTATGCTTTGGCGTTATTTTCAAAGTCTTTTTTGTGGCTAGGTTGTAGTTTAGTGAATTTAGCAGCTAATTCGTTAGCTAATTTTTCCATAGTGGCTACGTTGTACCAGATATGTGGATTGTCACCTGTCTTTTTACCCATTAGACTACCAACGTTAATTGAATCGACGTTCTTGTTACTACTTAATAGTTTTTGTGCCCATGAGTCGTAACCTAATCCATTATATATAACTAAGTTAGCTTGGTAAACGCTCTTAGCGTCTGAACTAGCAGGGTTAAAATCATGTGGATCAATGTTAGGGTTGTTGATAATTGAAGTTACTTTACCGTATTTTCCTAAAACATTTTTGGCAACTTCACCGTAGAAGTTGACTGATGAAGTGACATGGATACTCTTTTTAGCATCGTTCTTGCTGGCTGAACATCCGGTTAAGATTAGGATGAATGTTGCGATGAAGACAATCAAACTAATCGCTTTAATTTTTTTCATAATTTCCTCCAAATAAAAAATATATCTAAATCTGTTATATAACGAGTATAGTTATATAACTAAAATAGATATATGTCAAGAATAAAACTTTTTAATCGTTAATATGTGTTTTTAATGTTGCTAGTAGTTGAGAAACGTGGTTATCGCTAAGTTGATAAATGCGTTCTTGTCCGTCTTTTTGGCTGTAAACTAAGTTAGCATCAGCTAATATTTTTAGATGACGAGAAATATTAGGTTGAGAAGTTTCAAAGTAATTCATTAAGTTGGAGACATTACTTTGTTGATTATCTTCTAAGTAATAGAGGATTTGAATTCGTAATGAATTATCCAATGCCTTAGTAATCATATGTAGTTTTTTATCATTTATGATCATAATTTCCTCCGCGATAGTTGATATTTAAATTATAACGTTAAACGCTGGAAAAGAAAAATTATTCCAATAAATATTTATCTTAAAATAAACAGTAATTAATTGAGTAATTATATTGCAAAATTAAAAAATAGATTTATTATTAATTGAGAGGAAACAAAAGGGGGATATTTAAAATGAAAACATTGGTTTTTGGTCATCGTGGGGTACCAGATTTGTATCCAGAAAATTCACTACAAGGATTTCGTTATGCTCTGTACCATCACATTGATGGGCTAGAATTTGATGTTCATTTAACAAAAGATAATATCCCAGTCGTTATTCATGATGAACGTATTGATCGTACCACTGACGGACGTGGTTTGGTTAATAGTTATACTTATGAAGAATTATCACAATTTTCACTTGAAAATTATGAACGCATTCCAAAATTAGAAGAATTATTAGCACTGATTGAAGGACGCGATGTTTTGGTTAATCTAGAATTTAAGACTGATAAAATTCATTACCCAAATATCGAAAAGATTGTTGTTGATATGGTAAGTAAATTTGAACTATTACATCCAGTTATTTACTCATCATTTAATTTGTCGTCTGTAAAAATTGTCCAAGAACTAACCGACGATGCTCAATTCGCCTACTTAACTGACCGAAGAGTCGATAACCCAAAAGAATTCATGTTAACTAATCACTTGGATGCCTTGCATCTTCAATTCTTCCAACCAGATATTGAAAATAAAGAAAGAGTTTGGACGGTTAACGGATCATTACGTTTACGTTTCTTAATTAAACACGGTGTCGATGCTGTCATCACCAATAATTTCGAACGTGCAATGAAGATTCGACAAAGCGTCGCAAATAAAAAGGCTAACAAAAAAAGATAAGAAGTGTTAGAATACTTTTATCCTACTCATGGAGGCTATACAATGGCACTTACAACTGCTGAAATGTATTTTTTAATCACCAGTAAGTCCAAAGATAGTCGTGTAATGTTGAAAAACGTACGTCTACGCGCCTATTTAGTAGACAGTTGTTTATTAGATTTAGCGGCTGCTGGAGTAATTAAATTAAATGAAGATAACCGCATTGAAATTGTCGATGCGTTGCCACATAAATTATATTTCTTAAATTCATTTATGGATTTAATTGAAAGAAATAAAGATGCAGATGTGGACACAATGATTGCCAAGTTATTACAAAATGTTGATGTAATGAAACATACTTACATGGCATTAGGTGAACAATTTTATGAAGGCGGTCATGTGCTAGAAAAGAAAAAGGGATTAGTGCATAAGGTGAGAACCTTTGTCCCTAAGTCACAAACAAATCAAGATATTATTGATGAAATCTATGATCAAATGATGGGTTCTGCACCAATGACTGTAAACGTCTATTGTTTGGCTAAGATGTTAACCATTAGTCGACAATTGAAGTTATGCTTCAAGAGTCGTGAACGTCGTGCGATTGCTTTACGCATGGCACATTTAATGGAACATCCAGAATTCGCTCACATTCAAGAATTAATCGATGAATTTGGTGTTCATATGCGTAAAGTGTCAGCTCTAGTCGCAAAGGAACAACCAGCATCATATATGAATCGAACTAAAATTAATACAATTTAAAAGACCCAGCCAAAATGGCTGAGTCTTTTTTTATTATCCTTTGAATTCTAAAATGAATTCTTTATCGTTAGTTTGTTTGATTTTAATGTTCCAAATTGGCGTAAATACGATACCGTCATTATACTCAACTACTAGTTGTGCATCGTCATATGCTTTACCACCCGCATTTTCAGTTAAGTATTTTATAAATAAAATAGCATCTCTTTTTTGATCAAAGAAGGGTAACATATGGTCTTGGTAGTAGATGGTGTAACCGTGAAAAGTTATTTGAGGCATTGAATTCTCCTAGTTTAAAAGTCAGATTTTAGTTCGTAATGTGTTGAATCGATTTCTTCAATGGAAACATAGTCGCCACCATTGGGATGAAATGTTAATTCCTCGTTATCAATGTCGACTGCTAGCAATAAATTGCTGCCAGCTATGAATGCCAGTCTTTCGTTACTTTTGTCGAAATAACTGTCAATTTGATTATCGTCGTATCTCAAATGGTACTGTCTGATTTGAACTTCTCTCATTTAGCTCTCCTTGCCCTAAACGGGTTGGTATTCGTTGGCGATGATGTGGTATGTCTTACCATCGGCTTTTTTAATGGTAACGCCATATTGTGGTAGCAATACAAGATGTTCATTTTTGAATCTAATTTTGATTCTAACTTCACCATCTAAAGTAAAAAAGGTTAACACTTCGTCGTTGTTGGTATAAGTAGAATGTTCGGGATTAAACACAAAAGTGTAATCCATAAATTGCAATTTATCCATTGTAATTTCCTCTCTATTTATTAGACATGATGTTAACATTTTATGTCTAATTACTCAATAGCGACTAGGTTAACCTTGTTCGTTCCATTGATTGAATTGATATCTTTGATTAATTCATCGATTGTGCCATCAATTTTTCTCAAGTCTAATGAAATGACTACACTAGCTGAATCATTGATGGGTATGTTTTGATTGATTGTTAAAATGTTAGCTCCACGATTAGAAATCGCATTTAAAACTTGAGACAAAATCCCACTTTTATGATCTAGTAGAAAAGAGATAACTGCTTTTCGTTGCCATGAAGATTGTTGGACTTCATATACATAGTCTTTGTATTTATAGTAACTGGCACGACTGATTCCGACTGTTTTAACGGCTTCACTAACGTTCTTCACTTCGCCGTTATCAATCATTTTACGAGCCTCAATTACTTTACCAAAAGCTTCAGGTAATAAAGAGTCATCGACAAGATAATATTTACTAATTGTCATCACCGCCTCGTTCATTATTTATACGTTTTTAATTTTTAAATCAATTTTAACCTTATTTACAATTCTATCACGATTATTCTATAAGTTGACATCCATAGATAGTGTATATAAGACATTAATATATATTAGGTAATAATATGATTTTTATTTCTTTAATGACATTTACTATATTTTTAATTATGAAGTATGGTTCATGTTTTTTACCAACTATACTATCCCTGAATTATCTTCTATCAAAACATGTTTTCAAACATATAATTGTAATAAAAAAACACCTAGCGGTTAACTAGGTGTTTTGATTAATACCAATGGTGTTGTTGCCAGAACTTTTTAGCGTTTGACCATGAACCATAACGACTTGCAACGTACTTGTTAGCAGTTAGTTCTTGGTTTTTCTTTGAGTGGTCACCGTGTAGGTAACTAACGTCTAGTTGGAACTTACCGTAACAGACACCGTTTCTTGCGTAGTATCTGTTTGATGATTCATGGAATGAGATCCAACGTCTAGCAGCGATATCTTTTTTGCTTAGGCCTTGTTCAGCAACGTGTTGCCAGTTTACTGAGGCACTTGCTGAAACGTTATTTTTAGCAATATTGAATGCGAATAGAATTAAAAGTGATGTAAATGCGATTACTGAGAATTTGATAAAAGTTTTGGTAATTTTATTCAAAATAAAATCTAACTCCTTTTGTTTTAAATACTTCGATTTCTTTTCTATGGTTAATACTATATCGAAGTAATATATCAAAAGCGTTAGTACATCGTTACAGTTATATTATTAAATATTACATTCTTGCAACAAAAGACAGAAAAAGACCGCTATATCAATGATATAACGGTCTTAATGTAATTATTCTTTAGTAATTTCGTCCATATCTAAGCCGATTGCGTTAGCAACTCGAGTACCATAATCATGGTCAGCTTTGTAGAACATTCTAGTTTCTAGAACTTTGTTTTTGTGGCTTTCGATACTACCTAAACGACTAGCGATAGTATCTACTAAGCGCATTTTTTCTTCTTCAGAGTAGATGTTATATAGTGCACCTGCTTGTGAGTAAGGATCAGAATCATAAGTTTTGTAGTTGCCAACTTGACCTGAAACATCATAAGCATGGATATGTGCATGTGGATCTTCTCTAGGGCTATTTTTTTCGGTTGGTTCATAGTTAACAGAGCCATCTTGGCCTTGTGCCATGAATCCATCGCGAGCATAGTTATGAGCACCGTTCTTAGGACTGTTTACTGGAAGGTGTTCATAGTTAGCACCTAAACGATATCTAGCAGCATCTTTGTATGCGAATAAACGACCTTGAAGTAATTTATCTAATGAAGGTTCGATTCCAGGGACTAAGTTAGCAGGAGAGAATGAAGCTTCTTCGACGTCATCAAAGTAGTTAGCTGGATTTTCGTTTAATACGAATTCACCAATTTCTTGGAGTGGATAGTCTTTATGTGAAACAGTTTTAGTAACATCAAAAATATCGTATTTGTAATTTAATCCTTCATCATATGGAATTAATTGAACACAAACTTTCCACTTAGGGAATTCACCGTTCTTAATTCTGTCATATAGGTCTTGGATTAGGTAGTCAGTATTTTCTGAAGCAACTTTTTGTGCTTGTTCCTCAGTCATATTCTTGACTCCTTGTTCTGAGATAAAGTGATATTTAACCCAGAATGCTTCGCCTTTGGCATTAACCCATTTAAATGTGTGAGAACCATAACCATTCATGTTGACATAACTGGCTGGATTACCACGATCACCCATTAAGTAAGTAACTTGATGTAATGATTCTGGAGAATGTGCCCAGAAATCCCATTGCATATCTTCTGAACGAAGATGAGTGGCAGGATCTCTTTTTTGCGAATGAATGAAATCAGGGAACTTCAATGGATCGTTAACGAAGAAAATAGGGGTGTTGTTTCCAACGATGTCGTAATTTCCTTCATTAGTATAGAATTTCATTGCGAATCCACGCACATCTCTAATGGTATCAGGATAACCTAATTCACCAGCAACTTCAGAAAAACGAATGGTTAGTGGTGTTTGTTTACCTTCTCCATTAAATAAATCGGCCTTGGTGTAGTCACTCATATCTCTAGTTAAAGTGAACACACCCTTGGCACCAGCACCTTTAGCGTGAACGACACGTTCTGGAATTCGTTCTCGGTTAAAGTGCGCAAGTTTTTCAATTAATTGGTAGTCTTGTAATAAAACAGGGCCACGATTTCCGGCAGTTAAAGAATGATTATTATCTGCCCATGGTTGACCTTCATCAGTAGTTAATTTATCAGTCATGGTAATTCCCCCCTTTTGGTTTAATACAGGGTCATTTTAAACCCATTTGGGTAAAATACATAACATGACGTTTATAATTTAATAAAATTTTAAAAAAGATTTGAAACTAATTAGATTTTCAGAGTATAATAATATTGTTTATTATTTTAGAATGATTATAAATTACGAAAGAGGGTATCAATATGCCATTTGATCCAACAGATGCACAAGATGTGTACAAAGATGCTGGTAAAAACGTATTATTTACAACTTTAACTATTAATAAAAGTAATCCTGATGAAGACCGTGAAAAGGTCGCAGAGCTAGTATCGAGAGAACAAGCAATCTTACGATCAATGAATATTAGATACCCAGAAGAACACTTAAAAGTATCTTTTGGTTTTGCTAATTCAGCTTGGGATTACTTGTTTGCAGATTACAAGAAGCCACAAGAATTAGAAGACTTCCAACCAGTAAAAGGACCTAAATATACTTCACCAGCCACACCAGCTGATTTATTTATCCACATTCGTGCTAATTCAGAAGCTGTGGTATACGAAGTAGCAAGTCAAATTAGAAATTACTATCGCGACTTTACGACTGTTCAAGATGAAACCAAAGGATTCAGATATTTTGAAGGTCGCGCCATTATTGGATTCGTTGATGGTACTGAAAATCCTGAAGTGCAAAAGGCATCAGCATATGCAATTATTGGGGATGAAGACCCAGATTTTGAAAATGGTTCATATGCCTTTGCTCAAAAATACATCCATAATATGGATGCTTGGAATGCATTAAAGACTGAGGATCAAGAAAAAGCGATTGGACGTAAAAAGTATTCAGATTTGGAATTAGAAGATGACGAAAAACTAGAAAATGCTCATAACGTTGCTTCTCAAGATAACGATGATGGAATTGAACATAAAATTGTTAGAATGAACGTTCCATTTTCTAATCCTAGTGAAGGTACTACCGGAACTTATTTCATTGGATATGCCAGACACTGGAGCGTTACTAAACGCATGTTAGAAAACATGTTTGGTCAATCAGACCGTTTGCTAGACTTCTCTGATCCAGTGACAGGAAACATGTTCTTCATTCCTTCATTAACCACTTTAGACCAAATTGTTGAAGACAAATTACCAGCCAAATAATTAACCAAAAAAGCATTGATTAGAAATCAATGCTTTTTTATTTTGATTTTACGAACGATATCTAAATTTTGTATAATAATCTTTGTGAAATTTTCATTCACAAGTTTTCACAAAGAAAAAAACATACATTCGGTGTATAACTAAAAAATTCAATGACTAGATGATGTAGATTTTTTATTGATTTATCAAGTAATTGTGCCACTTTTTAAGTTATTCACGTCTTGTGGATAACTCTGTGGATAAAAGTGTGGAAAAGAAAGTTCCACGCTAAATTGACACCATTAAAACGTTGATATTATAATGGTTTATAGGTGTTACACACTTAATTTTGACATATTCACAAATGTGGATAACTAAGAAAAATCTTGACAATTTTTATGCAATATTAGTAGTAGTTGTGATTACTCACAGACACTAAATATAGTGGTTCGAAAAATGAGAAAAGGAGATTTCACAAATGAATATTAAATTTGTTGTGGTCGGAAAATTAAAAGAGAAGTATTTTAAAGCCGGAATAGAAGAGTACAGTAAGCGTTTATCACGTTTTTGTAAGTTTCGGATTATCGAAGTTCCAGATGAGAAAGCGCCTGAATCGCTTAGTGAGTCTGAAATGAACGATGTGATGGATAAAGAAGGAACTAAAATCTTAGATAAAATTGCGGATAAGGAATATGTTTATGCGCTTGAGATTTTGGGAAAAGAACGTTCATCAGAAGAATTCGCTAAGGAAATCGATCAATTAGCAACCTACGGTCATTCCGATATTACTTTTGTGATTGGTGGATCACTAGGATTAGCGCCAAAAGTGCTAAAAAGATCCGATACACAAATTTCGTTTGGTCGTTTTACATTACCGCACCAATTAATGCGTTTAGTGTTAACTGAACAAATCTATCGTGCTTTTATGATTAATGAAGGTAGCCCATATCACAAATAAAGAAATATTAGGTATATTTTAATTTACAAATAGGTAATGATTATATATATTTAAATCATATATAGAAAAGAAGATGAGTATTATGGTTGTAAGTAATAAAAAAGAATTCCTAGATAAGCTCAAGAAAAATGGATATGATGAAGTTTCAACCTTTTTAGTATATCCAAATGCTGACGCGAATAACGTAATTGGAACAGGCGCTTACGCAAGCGTCGAAATGAGCGAAGAATTTGTAAATAGTGATGATTTTGTCCGTGATATAAATACAGATTCTGGCATTATCTTTATCGGATTAAACTATGCCCAAAGAGAAGATGGATATGATGGTAAAGCTTTCCGAACAATGCATGATTCAAAAAACAAACAATCTAAAGATAATAATATTGCGGTATCTTTAATTGATATGCATGGTGCTAATAAAACGGATAAATCAGATGATGTTGTGAAATATTCTGTATCCTTAGATCAATCAGAAGCGTATGGTAGTTTTGCATTTGATATTATCAACAAGTTTGCTTGTACTAATCTAAAGGGTTTTGTGGGTAGTTTAGTTAAGGAATTAAAAAAGAATGCACCAGCTGTTAATACTGCAGAAGACTTTAATATGAGTAAAGTGGAAAATGGTAAATGTGATGATATTTTAAGTAACTGTACTGATCCAGAGCATAAAGAAAAAGAACCAAACAAATGTCCATCATGTCATCCAGCTATTTTAAATAAATTGATGGATAGACTAGTAAAATATGATATTCCATCTTTTATTAATTTGATTAATTGGACACAACCAAAGGGATTAATTTGCTTTGGAACTGATTCTTATAAATTAGTGAGTGCAATTAATGATATTTATCATTTGAACTTAAATGTTCAACAAGCCATTCATTATTCAGCACAAAGATCATATTATGATAAAAGAAATAGCGTTTATGATGCAGTTAAAAATATTGTTAAATAATAATAAAAAACTACGATGTAAATCGTAGTTTTTTTATGCTTGCATTTTTGAATCATGTAATATATAGTTTACATATGGAATATATATATTACCTAAAATGAATTAGGAAGTGCATATCTAATGAAAAAAATATTAAGCAAAATTATCGAATATGAATTGGGTGTTCCATCTAAAAGGGATGAATACCAACAAAATGTCTTATACGAAAGTGGTTTTATTGCGTTTGGATCTTATTTTATATTTAGTTTTATTGAATTTTTGGTTGCTGGATGTATCTTTTTAAATTCATCTTCTGAAAACTTTTTATATAACTTATTAGCAGTCATATTATTGATTAACTTGTTGGCTATGTCAGTAACATTAGCGTTTCTAAAATATAAAGTACGTAAAAGTAAAATTGACTTAATTGATGTAACTAATGAACAATCATATGAAACATTGGTAAAGAAGGCGAAACGTCGTGGAGTGAATTGTGGAATATTGTTTTTTGTTTTGGAAAAAGCGATTGTTATCTTTGGTGGTCCCAATAATGCCGGTAACACCATTGCGGAGAGAGTGTTAAGTCCATGGAATAATGTAATGTTGCTAGTTTTTGCTGTGATTTGTGGCTTTGCTGTATATATTACTTTAAAAAATAAAATTCAAAAATAAAGACGCTGCGAGGGGTTATCTTGGAAAATAGAGTTAAGGAAATACGAACCAAATTGAATATTCAGCAAAAAGATCTTGCGCAACTAGTTGGTATTTCTCGTCAAACTTTAAGTTTGATTGAAAAGGGCGAATATAATCCCAGTTTAAAACTATGCGTTAGTCTAGCTGAAGAATTACAAACAGATTTAAACACACTATTTTGGCATTAGGGAGATGAGGATATGAAAGAAACGTTCTTTATTAAAGTGGTTAAATGGTATTACGGAATCAATAGACCTTTTGATGAGTATTCTGAAAAAGTGGTCAATGAAGCTGGTAATAAGGTGGCAGTTGGCCTAATTGCTTTTCTACTACTATCATCCTGTTTATCGATGATATTAATCAATGTTCTGAATTCGTATAATGTTTTAACCGGATTGATATTTATGGATCTAATCGCAATTGTTGTAGCATCTGGTTATATGGGAAGACTCATTAAAAAGCATGGATTCGACTATTATGAGTATGATAGCAAAGATGAAAGAAATGCTTGTATAAAGAATTATATATTTTCAAACATGTTAACTTTGATCTTCATGTGGGTGCTATTATACACGTCAGCATTATGGTCTAATAATGTTGGTGGATTTTTCTTCTTTTATTTTGTTGTATGCAATGTCGGAATAATTATTGGAATGTATGCAGATTATCGTCGTAAATTTAAAAAAGCATAGAGCGCTTGCTCTATGCTTTTTTAGTTTTATCTAGAATGTAATTAAATAGATTGATCAATTGACCAACGAATAACACTGCTAATAATGTACCAATTCCGATTGATGCAATTCGGTGTAAAAATACCAATCCTAAGATTATGGTAATGACGATCATAGATGCATCAAAACTAAATTTCATCATACCAAAAGGTTTGTTTAACTTTTGACTAATGACGTTTACAAAGCCATCGGCTGGGATCAAAACGAAGTCTGCTTTTACCATCATGAATATTCCCAAGGCGGTACAAATAATTGCTAATAAAGTAACAGGGATGCGTTCACCGAATCCTTCTAGTGGAATCTTTTTTAAACCAACTGTAATGCCGTAAAAATCAACTAACCAACCAAATACAAAAGATAGTACTAATTGTAATAGTATTTTGATTTGAACGGTTCGTAAGATAACCATTTCAACAATTACTAGAATCACAAAGAAAATGGTTGTGGCGTGTCCTAATGTAGTATGAATGATAAAAGATAATGTTTGTGGCACGGAAACTAAAGAACTAACTCCTAATTGTCCACATGCAAATAAAGTAGTTCCTAGCGCTAAGATATTTAGACCAATTATGTATAAAATCGTGCGCCATAAAATAATATGTTTCAAAATTTTCATCTCCAATTTATTAAAACCATAATATCTAATATTTCATGTATTGAGATTAAAAGCAATAAAAAACACTAACTTTTTGTGAGTGCTTTTTAAAATATTGTTTAATTAGTAAAAAATCAGCGTTTAACTTTTTGTCCAAAATATATAAATAAGATAAAAAATACATTTGGACAATACTTATATATCAGTAAATTAAAATAATTTGGGTTACATAAAGTATATTTATCATTTATTTATTACGTAAAAGTTTAAAGTATTTTAGTAAAACTTAAGTTCAAATCACAAACTTCATAATTATAATGAGGAATCGTAATCTCAATATTATAGAGGGAGAAAAGATAATTATGATGTTTAATAAAAATCAGTATAGTAAATCAAGTGATCGAAAAATTTTGAAAAAAGTAAAGAAACAATGGGTGGTAGTGTCTGTTGCCACATTGTCTATCCTTGGTGGATCAATTATGTTAAGCACTACAACTGCTAGTGCTGATACTGTTACACAAGTGGCTACTCAAACCAGTTCTTCAGCTGTTAGTTCATCATCAGCAAGTGATAATAGTGCTAGTTCATCATCAAGTTCAAGTGCTGCCCAAGTTTCTAGTGCAAGTGTAGATTCTTTAACTGCTTCGAATAGTTTAAGTTCAGCTAGTGTAACTGCTTCATCAGCAGCGAGTGATTCTGATCAAAGCTGGAACAATAGTATTAGTTCATCTGATGCAGTTCTATCTAATAGAGACGGAAACGCTCCTACGGTTTCATCACCGCAAAATAGTTCCGTTAAATGGGACTTCTATGGTAATGCTACTGATCAATATCAAGCAGGAACTTTAGTTATTCATAGTGGGGTTATTAATTCTCAAAATCCAGTAGCTGATACAATATATTCACCTGCTATAAAAGGATGGAGTGGATTATCAAAAACAGACGTTCAACATATTTTGTTTGATGGACAAAGTGCTGGATCTGTGCAAATTACGGGCGATGCTTCATATGTTTTTTCTAATTTACCAAAACTTTCAGATATTAAGTCAACAAACAACGTAAATGTTGATACTTCTTCTATGACAATTGCAAAACAGATGTTCTTTAGTGATCCTAATTTAACCGATATTAGTGCATTAAGTGGATGGAATGTATCAAATGTTACAAACTTAAACGGTATCTTTTATGAAGATTCTAGCCTATCTGATATTAGTCCGTTAAGTGGATGGAACGTATCAAATGTTAATACATTGGAGTATGCATTTGATGTAACTAATATAACAGACACTATTGCATTAAGTGGGTGGAATGTATCGAATGTTAAAAGCCTTCACTATACTTTTGGTAATGGTTATTTAAAAACAAAAGTTTTGAATCTGAGAGGACTAAGTAGATGGGATGTATCAAACGTCACTGACATGCAGCAGATATTTTTCCAGTCTTATGTAAATGATTTACAGCCATTACAAAATTGGAACACATCAAAAGTTACTACTTTAAATAGTGCTTTCTCAATGAAGTCTGATAGTTTGGATCTTACCCCACTATCAAAGTGGAATGTATCAAATGTTACTGATATGAGCGGGTTATTTTCGAATAGTTCAGGGGTAAAAGACCTTAGTCCATTAAGTGGATGGGATGTATCAAATGTTACGGATCTTTCGGATGCTTTTAGCTTTACAAGCATAACTAATTTATCTGGATTATCTAACTGGAATGTTTCAAAAGTAACTAATTTATCTTTCATTTTTGAACATATCGATACTCTCGATAATGTTGATGATATATCTAATTGGAAAGTATCTTCGGTAAAAAAAGCTTTTTATATGTTTTACGGTGATCATAACCTTAAAAACATAAACGGAATGACAAAATGGGATCTATCAAATGTTATTGATATGACTGAAATGTTCGATACTTACCAAAAAGTTAATAATGTTGGGAGATATTATGATTTTAGTAATTGGGATACTAAGAATGCAGTAAATAACAATAAAATGTTTGGTCTAAACCCATTAATTGCTTCCTTCACATTAGGAACCAATATTTATGGTTTCCCTAAAGTAGAATCATTATCTGATAATGAATATATACAAGATGTTGGTACTGGAGATTTGGATAATCCAAATGGTCCAAAGTATAGTGCCAGCGATTTTAAGGCATTGTATTCTAATCAACAAAAGGATAATAAAACTTTTGTTAAAATGATTAAAGTGGTTCCTTCCGCTAATTACACTATCAGTAATATTTCTGGTGATTCTAATTTATTTAAAACAGCAGTTAATAATTTATCTAAAACGGTTACTAGAACTATTAACTATGTTGATGAAAACGGTAATCAATTACAACAACCTGTAACTCAAACTTTATCATTCACCAGAACTGCTGCATACAATGAATACAGTGGTAAAGTAGATTATGATTCATGGACAGCATCATCAGGTAATTCATTTGGTGAAGTTATATCACCAAATATTAATGGGTATACTTTGTTGGATCAATCACATCCTTCTGTGCCAAAACAGGATGAGGTATCTAGTGATTCTGATGGAATTACTGTGAATGTTGTATATAAAATAAATAAGCCTAGTTTAGAAGAAGAAGCAACAAAGGTAAAAAATGATATCGAAAATGATCCTACATTAACTCAATCAGAAAAAAATTCACAAAAAACTAAAGTCGATTCAGATAAAGTATCAAATCAAAAAGTAATCGATGGTGAAACTACTGTTGATGGAGTAAATAAAGCCTTTGATGCAGGTAAAACAGCGATTGATGCAGACCATACCCCAGGTGCAAGTTTAGATGACCAAAAAGCAAATGATAAGTCAAACTTAAATGCCGAAGCAGACAAGATAAAGAGAGAAATCGATGCCGATAACACTTTATTGTCAACAGAAAAAGCAGCCCAAAAGGCAAAAGTAGACGCTGATAGGGAAGCTGGCAATAATGCAATTGATGCAGCAACTAATGCCGACGGGATAAATAGTGCTTATGCTGCAGGTAAAACAGCGATTGATGCAGACCATACCCCAGGTGCAAGTTTAGATGACCAAAAAGCAAATGCTAAGTCAAACTTAAATGCCGAAGCAGACAAGATAAAGAGAGAAATCGATGCCGATAACACTTTATTGTCAACAGAAAAAGCAGCCCAAAAAGCAAAAGTAGACGCTGATAGGGAAGCTGGAAATAAAGCAATCGATGCAGCAACTAATGCCGACGGTATAAAGAGCGCATATGCTGCAGGTAAAACAGCGATTGATGCAGACCATACCCCAGGTCAACCTATAGATTCACAAAAAGCAAACGCTAAATCTAATTTAGACAATGAAGCATCGAAGATAAAGAATGATATTGATGGAGATCCAACATTAAGTCAATCTTCAAAAGATGCGCAAAAAGCAAAAGTAGATGCCGATAGAGATGCCGGCAATAAAGCTATTGATGCTGCAGCTAATGCCGATGACATAAAGAACGCATATGATTCAGGTAAGGCCAAAATTGATGCTGACCACAGACCTAGTTTGGATGCGGAATCTATAAAGGTAAGTGGCGAAATTGATGCGGACAATACATTGACTCAAGCAGAAAAAAATGCTCAAAAAGTTAATGTTTATGCAGATAAAGTAAGCGGTCAATCTGTAATTGACAATGCCGCTACAGCTGATGATATCAATAAAGCATTTAACGATGGAAAAGCTAAAATTGATGCTGATCACAAACCAGGCAATAGCCTTGAATCTCAAAAGCAAGTTGCTAAAAACAACTTAAATGCTGAGGCAGAAAAGGTAAATGGTGATATCGATAATGATGACACTTTAACTGATGCTGAAAAAGATTCACAAAAAGCGAAAGTAGAAGCCGATAGAGATGCTGGGAACAAATCAATTGACAATGCAAGCAATGCCGATGGTGTAAATGAAGCTTATAACGCAGGAAAAGCAGCAATTGATTCAGATCACAGACCAAGCTTAGCTTCGGAAGCTGCTAAAGTTAAAAATGACATTGATAATGATTCAACATTGAGTCAAGCGGAAAAAGACGCCCAAAAAGCAAAGGTAGAAGCTGATAGAGCAGCAGGACAATTAGCAATTGACAATGCCACTACAGACGATGATATTGATAGGGCTTTTAATGCTGGTAAAGCAGCGATTGACGCAGATCACAGACCAAGCCTTTCATCAGAGGCTGATAAAGTAAAAAATGACATTGATAATGATTCAACATTGAGTCAAGCGGAAAAAGACGCCCAAAAAGCAAAGGTAGAAGCTGATAGAGCAGCAGGACAATCAGCAATTGATAACGCTACTAAAGCTAGTGACATCAACAAGTCCTTTAATGCAGGAAAAGCAGCAATTGACGCTGACCATAGACCTAACTTAGAATCAGAAGCAACTAAGGTTAAAAGTGAAATAGATGCTGACAATACATTAATTCAAGCGGAAAAAGACGCCCAAAAAGCAAAGGTAGAAGCTGATAGAGCAGCAGGACAATCAGCAATTGATAGTGCAACTACAGCAGATGGTATCAATAAAGCATTTAACGATGGTAAAACAAAGATTGATGCCGACCACCAACCAGGTAAGAACCTAGATGATCAAAAACAATCAGCTAAAGATAACTTAGATGTGGAAGCAACTAAGGTTAAGGGCGATATCGATAATGATGCAACCTTAACTCAAACAGAAAAAGATGCGCAAAAAGCTAAAGTAGATACTGATAAGGAATCTGCTAATAAAGCGATTGATGCCGCCACTACAGCTGACGGCATTAAGAATGCATATGATGCAGGAAAAGCCCAAATTGATGCAGATCATAGACCTAACTTAGAATCAGAAGCAACTAAGGTTAAAGGTGAAATTGATGCTGATAATACTTTAACTCAAGAGCAAAAAGATGCACAAAAAGCTCAAGTGGATGCAGATAGAGATTCAGGCCAAAAGGTAATTGATTCTGCAACAACTGCTGATGACATCAATAAAGCGTTTAACGATGGTAAAGCCAAAATTGATGCAGATCACCAATCAGGTAAGAGTCTAGATGATCAAAAACAATCAGCTAAAGATAACTTAGATGTGGAAGCAACTAAGGTTAAGGGCGATATCGATAATGATGCAACCTTAACTCAAGCAGAAAAAGATGCACAAAAAGCCAAAGTAGATACTGATAAGGAATCTGCTAATAAAGCGATTGATGCCGCCACTACAGCTGACGGTATTAAGAATGCATATGATGCAGGAAAAGCACAAATTGATGTTGATCATAGACCAAGTTTAGAATCAGAAGCAACAAAAGTTAAAAATGATATTGATAATGATTCAACATTGAGTCAAGCAGAAAAGGACGCTCAAAAAGTTAAAGTAGATGCAGATAAAGATTCAGGTCAAAAGGCAATTAATAGTGCAACTACAGCCGATGACATTAAGAATGCATATGATGCAGGAAAAGCACAAATTGATGCAGATCACAGACCTAACTTAGAAGCGGAAGCAACTAAGGTTAAGGGTGAAATTGATGCTGATAATACTTTAACTCAAGCAGAAAAAGATGCACAAAAAGCGAAAGTAGATGCAGATAGAGATTCAGGCCAAAAGGTAATTGATTCTGCAACAAATGCTGATGACATCAATAAAGCGTTTAACGATGGTAAAGCCAAAATTGATGCAGATCATACATCTGGTAAGAGCCTAGAAGATCAAAAACAATCAGCCAAAGATAACTTAGATGCAGAAGCAACTAAGGTTAAGGGTGACATCGATAATGATGCAACATTAAGTCAAGCAGAAAAAGATGCGCAAAAAGCGAAAGTAGATACTGATAAGGAAGCTGCTAATAAAGCGATTGATGCCGCTACTACAGCTGACGGCATTAAGAATGCATATGATGCAGGAAAAGCGCAAATTGATGCTGACCATAGACCAAGTTTGGAATCAGAAGCAACAAAAGTTAAAAATGATATTGATAATGATTCAACACTAAGTCAAGCAGAAAAGGATGCCCAAAAGGCCAAAGTAGATGCGGATAAATCAAAGGAACAAGCAGCAATTGATTCTGCAACTACATCCGATGAAATCGATAAAGCCTTTAATGCTGGTAAAGCACAAATTAATGCTGATCACCAAAGTAACTACATTAGTAATGTTCCCGATAATTCAGACAAGAATGTTATTGATGCTCATAAGAATAATGCTGGTAAGGCAAAGGATAAAGCTATTGGCCGTCGAATTTACTTGGTGAAGGGGCTTTACAGATACTCAAAGGCTTACTTTAACAAGAAGAATCGAGTACAAGGATACAAGAAGTACAACCGACCAAATGCACACATGTTTAAGATTATTGGCGTAGTAACTAACAAGAATGGATACAAACGTTACAAGGTAATGGAAATTACTAACGGAACCTTTGAATTAAACCATAAGAAGGTTGGTTACATCACAGCTAGAAAATCTTACATGAAACCATTGTTCTACCAAAGCAGTGTTCGTAAGGTAAAAGTTATTGGAAAAGGACTTCGTTTATACAAAGACATTAAGCTAAGTAAGTTCGTTAAGTCTTACAAGAAGGGCACAGTCTTAAACGTTAAGTCGGTTAAGAAACTAGGAACCACTTACAGATTACAATTAAGCAATGGTCAATATGTAAGTTCAAACAAGAACCTAGTGAAATTAGTTAAATAACTTTCTACAAGATTTAAATAAAAAGGACATATCCATTTAGAGGATATGCCCTTTTTATTGTTTCTAAAGTGATTTTTTTATGATCAGTAAAATATTTTGTAAATAAAAAAGTCTTAGCATCTTGCCAAGGCTTTTTTATTTGATTATTTAACTTTAACAACAAAGTATTTGTTTGCTGTAACGAATTTACCATTTTGAAGTTGAAGTGAGTAAGCATTTCCATGCTTCTTAACTGACTTAACTTTTAAAACAGTTCCTCGTTTGTATTTCTTAGAAGCATCCTTTAAATTAGCTTTTTTGTATGAAGTAACTGATTTTCCAGACACTTTAACTGCTTTTACACTGCTAGTGTAGTAAAGAGGTGTAACGTAAGTTGATTTGGCAGTAATGTAACCGCGAGTGTTTTTGATTTCTTTGTTAGTAAATGGATTGATTTGGTAAACAAAGTATCTTGGAGTGTTAATTGATGAGAATACTTTCTTAACGACTTTGAATAGTGGACGTTTGTTTCCGGTAGCTTTCTTGTAAGCTTTGATTTTATTTTTCTTAGTGAAAGCGTTCTTCTTGTAAAGGTTTAGGCTACGAGTTCCAATTACCTTACCGTAAACAGTCTTTTCGGCTTTACCAGAGTTGTTACCGTGGTTGTTAATTACTCCATTATCAGAACTGTTAGTACCTCCGTTGGTGTTAGAACCAGAGTTGCTTGAACCACCGTTGTTGGTGTTAGAACCAGAGTTGCTTGAACCACCGTTGTTGGTGTTAGAACCAGAGTTGCTTGAACCATTGTTGTTGGTGTTAGACCCATTGCTGCTATTAGGATCTACCCAATTGATAGTTAGGTTGTAAGTACCATTAAATCTATCGCGAACACCTACGTTTAGGGTTGAGTTAAAGTTAAATGACAAACTATTTGATCCTGAACCAGAATAATTTAATTTCACTGATTTAACACCGTTTGTAACACTTGAATTGTTAACAGTTCCATTTGGATTTCCATCATTACCTAATACAGTTACACCATCTGGAACATTTGATACAGTTACATATGATTGACCGGATGGTGTTGCTGATGCATTGTATCCCGATGAAGGTGATGATAATGAAACATCCGCAATTGTTTCTGGTAAATTAACAGTTACAGAGGCACCAACAGTAGCTGGTTTGTTTACATTAACTGTTTCATTAATGATTTGATCTTTTGCAAAAGAATTAATGCTAAAGTTGTAACCGGCCATCCAAGAAATATCATTGATACTATTGTTCTTCACAAGGAATGTGTTTAGTTTGCTGAAGACATTGTTCTTGCCTTTTAAAGAAGAAACATTACTGATATCATTGCCATTTGCACTAATGGTAGTTAAGTTTGACCATTGTGTTTGAGCGAATGGGTTAATATCAGAGATGTTGTTATTGTCCACATTGATTGAAGTTAAATTTTTCCATGTAGCACCAGGACCGTTAGTAGAACTTGAAATTGGTGAAATATCAGAGATTTGGTTATTTGAAGCATTTAAACTTGTTAAGTTAGTCCATTGATGTTGGAAATTTTGTAGTGGAGATAAGTCGTGAATTAAGTTAGAACTTACATTTAATTCTTGAAGTTGTGACCAGTCTACATTTTCAACAGGAGTGAAATCAGAAATTGAGTTATTAGTGATAATAATGTGTTTAACATTTGGAATTGAAATGTTATTTAAAAATGATAGGTCGCTAATGTTGTTGTTTGAAAAGTCTAGGTAAGTTAAGTTGTTATCTACCCATCTGCCAATAGTAGCAACACTTCCTAATGTTGCGTTTGGATTACTTGATAATCCTGTATTAGTGAATTGTGCAACTTTGATTGTAGTGAAAGTATTGAAGTTTGTTAAAGCAGCGTTCTTTAGAGAAACGTTTTTAATCGAAACAATTTGTAGATTAGGGAATACTGATTGAGAAATTCCATTAAATGACTTGATTGATTGTGAACCATCACCTTGGAAACTAATCTTGGTAAGTCTAGCTAAGTCACTATTAGTAATTTGTGAAGCGTCAGTATATTTTTGTTGACCTTGACCACTATATAAATCGTTATTAACTTCAGTTAATAAGAATGATTTCAATGTTGGATCAGTAATGTTTTGAATATTTGTTGTACTGGTGTCACCTGTTGCAGGTGCTGGAGTAATGTTATCGGTAGGTTGTGTATCACCGACTTGGTTTACACTGGATGTGCTGTCCGCGTGAGCAATAATTGCGGTGTTTGCGTTGTGGCTAACAACAGATGGTGCTTCGACTGCACCGAAAAATAATGTAGAGAATAATAGAGCTGTCTTGATTGATTTATTCAATATAATCGCCTCTTTTAAAAAATTAAATAATATATTATCTGTCTAAAATACTATTACCAACTTATACATTTGTATATAATTAAAATATTAATTTTTTATAAAGGAAATTAATATTTTATAAAAACAATATAACTATAAATTCATTTTAGTGGATTGTAAGAGTGATAATAACATATAAAAATTGTATATCTAAAGGCTTTCTATTGCTATAGACATAAGGTTAAGTTTTTATGAAAAGAGTAAAGTTTTTCTAAAAATTTACTAACTATACAGAAGAGATTTTTGAATTTTATTTTAGAATCGATAAATCAATTGTTAGAAATGTCTATTTTTGACAATTAAAATAAAGAATATGCCAAAAGTATGCAAATTTTTTTCATTCAACTACAATATATATATGGAAATTGATTCTCAAATAGCGTACAATTAAAAAATAATGAGAAAATGATGATAAGAAGAGGAGTGTTATAATGGCTGATTTAGTAAGATTATTCAATCGCTTTCAACCGGATCACTACGATATCTTTTTAGATGTTAGTCGTAGCGAAAAGAAATTTAGTGGTAAAACTACCATTTATGGAACTGCAAGTGAAAAATCAATCGGGATTCATGAAAAAGACTTTGATGTTACTGCGGTAACAGTTGATGGAACTCCTGTTAAATTTGATGTAGATAACGCTAACGAAGTTATCAATGTTGAATTAGATCACACCGGAGAAGTTGCTGTTTCAATCGAATACTCAGCAAAACTAACTGATACTATGATGGGAATTTACCCTTCATACTACCAAGTTGACGGTGAACAAAAACAATTAGTTGGAACTCAATTTGAAACTAACTTTGCACGTCAAGCTTTCCCATGTATTGATGAACCAGAAGCTAAAGCTAAGTTCAATTTAGCATTAAAATTTGATGAACAACCAGGTGAAACAGCCATTGCTAACATGCCTGAAACTAAGGTAGAAGATGGTGTTCACTACTTTGATGAAACTGTTAAGATGTCAACTTACCTAGTTGCTTTCGCCTTTGGTGATATGCAAAGCAAGATGACTGAAACTAAGAGCGGAGTAAAAGTTGGTGTCTTCGGTACTAAAGCACATGCTGCTAAAGAATTAGATTTTGCTTTAGATATTGCTAAACGTTCAATTGAATTCTTTGAAGATTTCTACCAAACTCCATACCCACTTCCACATTCATGGCAATTAGCCTTACCTGACTTTTCTGCCGGTGCGATGGAAAACTGGGGGCTAGTTACTTACCGTGAAGCATACCTATTAGTTGACCCTGACAATACTTCATTTGAAGTTAAACAAAGAGTCGCAACTGTAATTGCTCACGAACTAGCTCACCAATGGTTCGGTGATTTAGTAACCATGAGATGGTGGGATGACCTATGGTTGAACGAAAGTTTTGCCAACATGATGGAATATGTTGCTATCGACGCAATTGAACCTTCATGGAACATTTGGGAAGTATTCCAAACTACCGATGTTCCTGCAGCATTAAAACGTGATGCAGTTGACGGTGTTCAATCAGTTCACGTTCAAGTTAACCATCCAGCCGAAATTGATGCATTATTTGATGGTGCCATCGTTTACGCAAAGGGTGCCAGAATGTTAGTAATGGTTCGTGCCTTAATCGGTGACGATGCATTACGTGAAGGTCTAAAGAACTACTTCGAAGATCACAAGTACAACAATGCTAAGGGTAGTGACCTATGGGATGCTTTAGGTAAAGCTTCTAACATTGATTTAGGTAAGATTATGGAATCATGGCTAGAACAACCAGGTTACCCTGTGGTAAGTGCCTTCGTTGAAGATGGTCACTTGAAACTATCACAAACTCAATTCTTTACGGGTGCAGGTAAGGATGAAGGACGTCGTTGGCAAATTCCTTTAAACGCTAACTACGATCAAGCTCCTGAAATCTTCAGTGAAGAATCAATTGATTTAGGTGATTACGAAGAACTACGTAGTTCAAATGGCAAACCATTCAGAATTAACGTAGGTAACAATTCTCACTTTATCGTTAAATACGATGAAACATTACAAAATGACATCTTATCTGATGTTGATCAATTAGATGCAACTGCTAAGATGCAATTACTACAAGACTTCCGTTTACTATCAGAAGCTAAGCAAGTTTCTTACGCTGAAGTAGTGCCAGTCTTAAAACAATTTGCTGACAGTAAATCAAACGTGGTTAACGATGCTGTTTACACTATCGTTGCTGCATTGAAGAAATTCGTAGAACCAGGTAGTCAAGATTCAGATAACTTGAAGAAATTTGTTCGTCAACTAAGTGATGCTCAATTAAATCGTTTAGGTCTAGTTAGTGTTGACGGTGAAGACAACAATGACAAGTTAAGTCGTCCATACATCTTAGGGGCAGCTTTATATGCTGATAACCCAGACTTCCAAGAAGCAGCTCATGCGATTTACTTGGATCACCAAGACAACTTAATCTCACTACCAGCTGATACTCGTGTTTACATCCTATCTAATGAAATGAAGAACTATGCTAATGCTGAATCATTTGATGCATTAATCGAAGAATACAAGCAAAGCACAGATCCTAGTTTTAAATCAGATATTTGTGCCGCTGTAACTTCATCTAAGGACGCTAAGCTAGTTGGTAAACTAGTTGCTAACTTTGAAGATAGTTCAGTAGTTAAACCACAAGATTTACGTGCATGGTTCGCTGGAGTATTAAGAAACCCAGCCGGACAACAATTTGCATGGGACTGGATTAGAGATGAATGGCAATGGTTAGAAGATACTGTTGGTGGTGACATGGAATTCGCTACTTTCATTACTGTAATTTCTAACATTTTCCATACTCAAGAACGTTTAGATGAATTCAAAGCATTCTTTGAACCAAAACTAGACACTCCAGGATTAACTAGAGAAATTAAGATGGATACTAGCGCAATTGAAAGTACTGTTGCATTAGTTGAAACACAAAAAGATGCTGTTCGTTCAGCAATTAAATAGTTAAAAAGAAGACCACCCGATTTTCGGGTGGTCTTTTTTACATTCCATAACAAAAACGTAATAATTTGTAACGTTAAACGCCCTGAAATCATAGTAGAATTATATGTATTAAGATTTTTAATGGGGTGCAAATTGACAATATGATAAAACAAGTAAGAAATGCGATGATGGTATTAATCGCTGTAGTAACATTTAGTTCATCCGTAGCTTCAGTTAGTGCAAGTGCGGATTATAATAGTCAAATGGCTAAATATAATAAACATAGTAGTGCAACCTATGTTATGAACATGGATACTAACCAAGTTTATTATCAAAAAAACGCCGATACTAAGCGTGCCGTTGCTTCCACTGCGAAGTTAATGACATTATATTTAGCGGTGCAAAAAGCGCAAAATACTAATGGTTGGAATCAAAAGGTTAAAATCTCAAAGAGTTTGGCTAAAATGAGTCGTAATAAATCATTAGGTAGTTACGTATTAAAAGCTAACCACAGCTATACAGTTAGAAACTTATATCGAGCAACCTTAATTGCTTCTTCTAATAGTGCGGCGATTGCGCTAGGTCAATGGGTAGCCGGTACTAACAATAACTTTATTCGATTAATGAACCAACAAGCACAAGCATTTGGAATTGGATCTGAATCTCGTTTTGTATCAGCATCTGGTTTGGAAAATTACGACTTATATCCATATTACATTCGTTATGGTGGTCGTTACGATTACAACCGTGTGTCTGCTAAAGCACTAGCAGTGATTGCTTCACAACTATTAAAACTATACCCAGCAATTGTGAACGATGCTAAATACTACCGTTACTACCAAAGTGGTCAAACTATGCATAACACTAACGAGTTGTTACAAGGTGGTTTGAGATACGTTCCTTCTATTTTTGTCGATGGATTGAAGACAGGATACACACCATTAGCTGGTAACTGTCTAGTAAGTACTAGTCAACTTCCTGGTAAGAATCGTGTGATTATCGTAACTTTAAATGATCGCTATGAAGCATACGATCAATCTAGAATGTACAAATTAATTTACCAAACATTCCCTGAATTTAAATAATTAAGAAAAAAGACCAATCATTAGAAAATTGGTCTTTTTTTGTACCCTAATCGTTATTTTTACGAACTATATGTAATTTAAATATAATATTGTTCGTATTTAGTGTTGACGAAAGCAAAATCTGTTGTTATTATAAATTTAACGATTAAGAGGGGAGTTTAGATAAATGGATGTAGCAGTTGTAATGGGATCTATCTCTGATTACCCTAAAATACAGGGTACATTGGATATTTTGGATGAGCTAAATATCAGTTATGATAAGCAAGTTATCTCAGCTCATCGCATGCCCAGCGAATTACAAGCATTTGGTCTTTCTGCAAAACACGAACATTATCGTGTGATTATTGCAGCGGCAGGTGGTGCAGCTCATTTGCCAGGTATGTTAGCGGCAAATACGACACTACCGGTAATTGGAATCCCAATTAAGACCAGCACATTAAATGGAATGGATTCACTACTATCAATTGTCCAAATGCCTGCTGGAGTACCAGTAGCGACAGTCGCAATTGGTGATGCCGGTGCCAAAAATGCAGCATTATTAGCGGCACAAATCCTAGCGTTGAATGATGACGAAATTGCGAACAATCTTGATGATTTCCGTGAAAAACAAACTAAGGGGGCAATCGAGAGCAATGAGCAATTATAATCAACCAATTTTACCCCCAGCGACCATTGGAATTTTAGGTGGAGGCCAACTAGGTCAGATGATGGCATTAGTGGCCAAAGAGATGGGGTATAAGGTTGGCGTATTAGACCCAACAAAAGATGCACCCGCTGCTCAAGTTGCTGATTTTCAAATTGTTGCTGATTATGATGATTTAGATGCAATGAAAGAATTAGCACAAAAATCCGATGTAATAACTTACGAGTTTGAAAATGTTGATCAAGATGCCATGCAGCAAGTTAACGACCTGACCTACATACCACAACCCATAAGCGAATTAACGATTACTAGTAATCGTATTACAGAAAAAAGTTTCTTAAAAAAAATTGGTGCACCAGTAACTGAATTTGTCGAAGTTAATAGTCAATCTGATTTGATGAATGCCTATCGCGCTATCGGGACTCCAGCGATTTTAAAGACTGCGGAAGGCGGATACGATGGCCATGGTCAGTTTGATATTAATAGCGAAGCTGATATGAATTCGGCTGCTAACCAGTTAAATTCAGTTCAATGGATATATGAAAAGAAACAATCTTTTGTAAAAGAAGTTTCTATCATGGTTGGACGAGATATCACTGGTAAGGTGACTGTTTTTCCACTAAGTGAAAATATCCATAAAGATCATATTTTACACACTAGTATTATTCCAGCCAGAACAGATGAATCTGTTCATACAAATGCGAAAGATATCGCTACTAAAATTGCACAAGAATTAGATTTAATGGGCGTTTTAGGAATTGAATTTTTCCAAATGGAAGATGGAAAGTTACTAGTAAATGAATTAGCACCAAGACCACATAACTCTGGCCACTATTCAATTGAGGCCTGCAGTATTTCGCAATTTAAAGCACACATATTAAGTATTTGTAATTTAAAGCTACCAGAAGTATCACTAATTAATTCTGCTGTCATGGTGAATTTATTGGGGGATGACTTAACCACGGGTAGACAAGAACTATTCAATCACCCTAATTGGAATTTCCATGATTATGGTAAGGCAGCCATTAAACCACAAAGAAAGATGGGCCATATTACAGTCGTGGGTTCAGACATAGATCAATTATTAGACGAAGTAAATTTATTTAAATGAGGAGAATTAAGATGACTACATTAGTTACATCAGGTAAAACTAAAGAACTTTACACAACTGAAAACGATGGGGTGTTGCGTGCACATTATACTGACCACACTACAGCAGGGGACGGTTTGCGTAATGAATTAATCGATAACAAAGGTGCAGTAAACAACCAAATTTCTAGTTTGATTTTCGCTTACCTAAACCAAAACGGTGTTGCTACGCACTTTATCGAACAAGTAAGTGAAACAGATCAATTAAATAAAAAAGTAGAAATGATTCCGCTAGAAGTTGTCGTAAGAAACTTTGCTGCTGGTCATTTCCAAAAAAGATTCGGCACTGATTATCTTCAAACATTGAAACAACCAGTTGTCGAATTTTTTTATAAAGAAAATGACTTACATGATCCAATCGTTACTAAATCAGATGTAGTTGGTTTAGATTTACTATCAGCTGAAAAATTAGAACAACTAGAAGCTGCCGGTTTAAAAGTTAACCAAGTTTTGACCGACCTATTTAACAAGATGAACGTTACCTTAGTCGATTTCAAACTAGAATTCGGTATAAATGCTGAAGGTGAAATCATCTTAGCTGATGAAATTTCTCCAGATTCATGCCGTCTGTTAGATAAAGACACTAACGAATCATTAGATAAAGATGTATTTAGAAAACAAACTGGTGACTTGATGCCAGGTTATCTTGAAATTCTACACCGTCTTCAAAAGGCCATTTAGGGAGGATATTTAAAATGTTTGAAGTTAAAATTTATGTTCATCACAAAGCCTCAATTTTAGATCCACAAGGTGAAGCAGTCTTAAACGCACTTCACCGCCTAAGTTACTCACAAGTGTCATCAATTACTCAAGGTAAATACTTTGAAGCTAATATTGAAGCCGACTCTAAAGAAGCAGCTAAAGAAGTCGTTGAATCAATTTGCAAAGACTTATTAGTTAACCACAACATGGAAGCATTTGAATACGAATTAAAGGACGTGGCGAAATGAAATTTGCAGTAATTAGTTTTCCAGGATCTAACTGTGATATGGATATGTATTATGCCATTCGTGATTCACTTGGCGAAGATGTGGATTTAGTACCTTCAGACTCCACTAATTTAGATGGTTATGATGGTGTCATGATTCCCGGTGGTTTCTCATACGGCGACTACTTAAGAAGTGGTGCGGTAGCTCGTTTTGCACCAGTAATGGAATCAGTTAAACAAATGGCTGAAGATGGCAAACCAGTTTTAGGTGTTTGTAACGGATTTCAAATTTTAACTGAAGCAAACCTATTACCCGGTTCACTTCAACATAATACTAGTATGGAATTCATCTCTGATTGGTCAAAGTTGAGAGTCCAAAACAATGACACTATGTTTAGTGATGGCTACGATGAAGGTGAAGTCATCGATATTCCAATCGCTCACGGTGAAGGTAACTACTACTGTGACGACGAAACATTAGCCCAATTAAAAGCCAACAATCAGATTGTATTCACCTATGAAGATAACCCTAATGGTAGTTGCGACAACATCGCCGGTGTTGTGAATGAACAAGGAAACGTTTTAGGGATGATGCCACATCCAGAACGTGCAGTCGAAAGTATTCTGGGTGGTACTGACGGATTAAAACTATTTAAGTCACTATTAAACCACGTTAGGAGTTAAAACAATGCAAAAGCCAAAGACAATTACCCCTGAAGATATTAAAGAAGAACGTATTTACGCTCAATGGGGATTAACTGACGATGAATACGAATATATTTGTAATGGAATTTTACATCGTTTACCTAACTACACTGAAACAGGATTGTATTCAGGCATGTGGAGTGAACACTGTTCTTACAAAAATTCCAAACCAGTCCTTCGTAAATTCTGGTCTGATGGATCACGTGTTATCCAAGGACCTGGTGAAGGTGCCGGAGTTTTAGATATTGGTGATGGTCAAGCGGTGGTTTTCAAAGCCGAAAGTCATAACCATCCCAGTTATGTTGAACCATATGAAGGTGCTGCTACCGGTGTCGGCGGAATCATCAGAGACATCTTCTCAATGGGTGCCAAACCAGTGGCTTCGCTAGATAGTCTTAGATTCGGTGAATTAACTAACCCTAAGAACCTTTTTCTATTAGATAAAGTCGTTGCTGGAATTGCTGGATACGGTAACTGTATCGGGGTGCCAACAGTTGGTGGTGAAATTAGTTTTGATCCTTGTTACGACGGAAATCCACTAGTTAACGTAATGTGTGTGGGTCTAATGGACCAAGCTGATATTGAAGCTGGTCGTGCCTCTGGTGTCGGCAATGCAATCATCTATGTCGGTGCTAAGACTGGTCGTGATGGTATCAACGGTGCCACTTTCGCTTCTAGCCAATTTAATAGTGAAGAAGAATCAGACCGTTCAGCTGTTCAAGTTGGTGATCCGTTCATGGAAAAACTCCTTGTTGATGCATGTGTAGAAGTTACTCACCAACATAAAGATGCGTTAGTTGGAATCCAAGATATGGGTGCTGCTGGATTAGTTTCATCATCAGCTGAAATGGCTGATAAGGCCAACAGTGGTGTTGATTTAAACCTTGATTTAGTTCCACAAAGGGAAATCGGCATGACTCCGTACGAAATCATGCTTTCAGAATCACAAGAAAGAATGTTGCTATGTGTGAAGGCTGGTCACGAAGAAGAAATTTTAGAAGTGTTTAAAAAACATCATCTAGACGCAGTCGTTATCGGTCATGTTAATGGTGATAACCAATACCGTTTATTCCACAATGGCGAAACTGTCTGTGATATTCCAACTTCTAGTTTGGTAAACGATGTACCTGAATACACTCATGAAGTGATTCAACCAGAACGTCTAAAGAACGTTGCGGAAGCTAACATTCCTCAAATCGATGACTTAAATGACATGGTCAAAACCATCATTGCTAAACCAACGATTGCTTCAAAAGAATCAGTTTACCGTCAATACGATTGCCGTGTACAAGCAAATACGGTTGTCCAACCCGGTAGTGATTCAGGAGTAATTCGTGTCCGCGGCACTAACAAGTCACTTGCAATGACAACAGATGCCAACGGTCGCTATATTTACCTAGACCCTAAATTAGGTGGTCAAATCGCCGTTGCTGAAGCAGCTAGAAACATTGTAGCAAGTGGTGCCACTCCAATTGGGATTACCGATTGTTTGAACTTTGGAAACCCAGACGATGCAGATAGTTACTACGAAATGGATCAATCTGTTGAAGGAATTTCTAAAGCCTGTGAAAAATTTGATACCCCGGTTATCGCAGGAAACGTCTCTTTATACAATGAAACAGACAACGAAGCAATTTACCCAACTCCTTTGATTGGCATGGTGGGATTGATTGAAGACAATCAATTTATTACCAAGTCAGATATCAAAGGATCAGGTGAATTGGTCTATGTCATTGGGGAGACTAACAATGATTTCGCTGGTTCAGAAATTCAAAAATATCTAGAAGAAACTATCTATGGCCAAATTCATTTCGATTTAGAAACTGAATACGCTAATCAACAATTAATTTTAAAACTAATCCACGCACACTTAGTTGAATCAGTTCATGATGTTAGCGAAGGTGGATTAATCACTGCGATACTAGAATCACTATTCGACCAAAACTTAGGATTAAGTGGTCAATTGGATTTAGATGCAGCTCAATTATTCTCAGAAACACAATCAAGATATGTGGTTTCAATTAGTCCTGCTGACCAAGATGCCTTTGAAGAAATGGCTGGTCAATCAGCCCATTTAATTGGTCGTACTAATGACAGTCATCAAATTGATTTAGCCTTAAATGACGGCAATTACGTTGATGATGTAGCCACTTTGAAATCAATTTGGAAGGACGGTTTATCATGCCAAATGAAGTTAAAAGCTTAAACGATGAATGTGGTGTCTTTGGTGTTTGGGGCGTTCAAGGTCCAGCCGCTAAAGTAGTCTACAGTGGACTACATGCACTACAACATCGTGGCCAAGAAGGAGCGGGAATTTTAGCGATTGATGCGAATCAACGTTTGAATCGTTTCCGTGGCCAAGGCCTATTAGGAGCGATTTTTGATGATCCACATTCTTTTGATAGATTACATGGTAAAGCTGGTTTAGGCCACATCAGATACGCTACTGCTGGTAGTCATACCATCAACAACGTACAACCGTTTATGTTTGAAAACACTGAAACTCACTTTGCGCTATCACATAATGGAAACTTAACTAATGCTGATACGCTAAGAAAAATGCTATTGAAGACTGGAACTATTTTTCAATCAGATTCAGATAGTGAAATTTTTGGTGACTTAATTGAAATTAGTAATAAAGAAAATTTTGTCGACAGAATTAAAGAGGCTGCTAACCAAATGCACGGTGGTTTCGCTTATGTATTGTTAAGTCCAACTGCAATGTATGCAGTCTGTGATCCGAACGGATTGAGACCACTAGTGGTTGGTCAACGTGAAGACGGTGCGGTAGTAATTTGTAGTGAAACTTGCGCACTAGATCAAGTTGGTGCTAAATACATTCGAGATGTTCAACCTGGTGAAGTAGTCATTGTTGATGATACCGGAATTAAAATTGATCACTTCACTGAAGATACTGAGTTAACAATTTGCTCAATGGAATACGTTTACTTCGCCCGTCCTGATTCAGTCATTCATGGGGTATCAGTTCATGAAGCTCGCAAGAGAATGGGGGCATTAGTTGCTAGAGAACATCCAGTTAACGCTGACGTTGTTATTGGAGTTCCTAATTCCTCTCTATCTGCTGCAATGGGTTATGCGATTGAAAGTGGCATTCCATATGAAATGGGAATGATTAAAAACCAATACGTAGCGAGAACATTTATTGAACCTACCCAAGAACGTCGTGAACGCGGTGTTTCAATGAAACTTTCCGTGGTTAAATCAGTAATCGCTGGTAAAGACGTTGTCTTAGTTGATGATTCAATTGTGCGTGGAACTACCAGCAAGTTTATCGTTAAAATGCTTAAAGATGCTGGTGCCAAATCAGTCCACGTCAGAATTGCTTCACCTGATTTGAAATATCCTTGTTTCTACGGAATTGATATTCAAAAGCCAAGTGAATTAATTGGGGCTAATTATTCAGTCGATGAAATTAGAGACATTATTGGTGCGGATACTTTGAAATACTTAAGTGTTGACTGCTTAATTGAAGCCATCGATTTGAAGTGTGATAACCAATACCGCGGTCTATGTACAGCGTACTTCGATGGTAAATATCCAACTTCTTTGTATGATTACCAAGAAACTTATGACCGAGAAGCAAAGAGATTACATCTTTATGAGGAGGAAAAAGTGAATGACTGATCAATATAAACAAGCAGGTGTCGACGTTGAAAGCGGTGAAAAAGCAGTAACTGCGATTAAAGGAATGGTCGCATCCACATATGATCAAAGCGTCGTCGATGATATTGGTGGATTTGGGGCAATGTATTCTCTTCAATCTCACTTTGCCAAGTATGATAATCCGGTGCTAGTTTCTGGTACTGATGGTGTCGGAACTAAATTGATGCTAGCAATTCAAGTTAATCGTCATGACACAATCGGGGCCGATTTAGTTGCGATGTGTGCCAATGATATTTTGGCGCAAGGTGCGAAGCCATTATTTTTCTTAGATTACATTGGTATCGGTAAATTGCTTCCTGAAGAAGTTAAAGAAATCGTTTCAGGAGTTGTGATGGGATGTAAGCAAGCAGGTCTTTCACTAATTGGTGGTGAAATGGCGGAAATGCCAGGTATCTATAAGACTGGCGACTATGATTTAAGTGGTTTTGCTGTTGGTATCGCAGATAAGAAACGCCTTTTAAAAGCTGAAAATGTACGCGAAGGCGACATCTTAATTGGTTTAAAATCTTCTGGAATTCATTCCAATGGTTTTTCATTAGTTCGTAAAATTATTGATGATGCGAAGTTAGACTTAAACAAACAATATGACGGTTTCAATCAACCATTAATTGATGAACTATTAACGCCAACTCATCTTTACTACCATTACATTAAGGGCATTGTCGAATCTGGTGCATTGCACGCAATTGCTAACATTACCGGTGGTGGAATTGCTGATAATTTATCTAGAGTGATTCCAGATGATTTAACAGCCATGATTTCCAGACATACATGGGAAGTACCAACTATTTTCAAAAAACTACAAGAGTGGGGGCATCTAGATCAATCTGATATGGACTTGGTATTTAACCAAGGGATTGGAATGATTCTAGTTGTACCACAAGAATACGAACAAGCAGTTACTGATTACTTATCCGAGGCCGGACAAGAATATTTTGAAATTGGTGAGGTGGTAAAACGTGACAAACAAGCAGTCCAACTTAAATAAAGTTCCAGTTGCGATATTTGCTTCGGGGAATGGAACTAATTTTGAAGCGATTGCTGAAGCCGATTTGCCAATCGATATTAAGTTATTGGTTTGTGATCATCATGATGCATATGTGGTAGAGAGAGCTAAAAAGTTTAACGTTGATGTCTTTATTGCCGAGGTCACCAAGGGTGAAAACCGTGTTCAACGCGAGGGGAAAATCTTGCAGGCACTTCATGATGCTGGCGTTAAAGTGATTTTTCTGGCTGGATATATGCGAATTATCGGTGAAACCTTGCTGAATGAATATCCACAAAAAATTGTGAATATTCATCCAGCATTACTACCAAGTTTTCCAGGAAAACAAGGTATCTTGGACGCCTATAACGCTGGAGTTAGTGAAACTGGGGTAACGATTCATTTCATTAATGCAGAAATTGACTCTGGCCAAATTATTGCCCAAGAAGTAGTTCCTCGTAAAGAAGGTGATACGTTAGATGATTTAGAGAGTCGGATTCATGCAGTAGAACATCAATTGTATCCACGTACAATTTTGAATTTAATTGAAAAGGGAGAAATTTAAAGTGAAAAAGTTAGCATTGTTAAGTGTCTCAGATAAAAATGGAATTGTAGAATTTGCCAATCAATTGGTAGAACGAGATTTTGAAATTATTTCAACCGGTGGAACTTTAAAAACACTTTTAGACAATGGTGTTGCCGCTACGGCTGTTGAAGAAATCACTAACTTCAATGAAATGTTAGACGGTCGTGTAAAGACATTACACCCTCGCATCCATGCTGGAATCCTAGCGCGTCGTGATAATCCAGAACACATGGAACAATTAAAAGAACAATCGATTGGTTTAATTGACTTAGTCTGTGTCAATTTATATCCATTTAAAGAAACCATTGAAAAACCAGACGTTACATATGCCGATGCAATTGAAAATATTGATATCGGAGGTCCTTCAATGCTAAGAGCAGCTGCTAAAAACAGCCAAGATGTCATCGTTATTACTGATGTAAATGACTACGCTGACTACATTAAAAGATACGATGAAGGCAACATTGATTTAGCATACCGTAGCTGTCTAGCTGCTAAGGTATTCAGACATACTGCTGCTTATGATGCATTGATTGCAAATTACTTAACTAAGGAAGAATTCCCAGATAAGTTAACTGTTACTTATGAAAAAGTAGAAGATATGCGTTATGGTGAAAACAGTCACCAACAAGCTGCTTACTACAAGGAACCAATTCCTGAAACATACTCATTAGCAAATGCTAAACAACTTCACGGAAAGAAACTTTCATACAACAATGTTCGTGATGCAGATGCCGCACTAAGAATTGTGGCTGAATTCCCAGATCAAGCAACAGTAGTTGCATTGAAGCATATGAATCCATGTGGAATTGGAAGTGCGGATGATTTATTAACTGCTTGGAATTTAGCATACGAATCAGATTCTACTTCAATCTTCGGTGGAATTATCGCATTAAACCGTGAAGTTGATTTAGCTACTGCTGAAAAGATGCACGCTATCTTCTTGGAAATCGTAATTGCACCATCATTTACTGATGAAGCTTACGATGTGTTAGCTAAGAAGAAAAATATTCGTTTACTGACAGTCGACTTTGCAAAGATTAACCAAACTAAACCGGACATGGTTTCTGTATTAGGCGGGATGTTAGTTCAAGAACGTGACTTAATGCATGAAAATGAATCAGAATACAAAGTTGTTTCTAAGAAACAACCAACTGAACAACAAATGAAGGCATTAGCATTCGCGCAAAACTCAGTTAAGCATGTTAAGAGTAATGCGATTGTTGTTACTACTGATAACCAAACGCTAGGAATTGGTTCAGGTCAACCAAACCGTATTGATTCTACTAAGATTGCAATCAAGAAGGCCGAAGTTAAACCTAACTATGCAAACGCAGTATTAGGTTCAGATGCGTACTTCCCAATGGATGATTGTGTTGAATATGCTGCTAAACATGGTATTACAGCAATCGTTGAACCGGGTGGTAGTATTCGTGATCAAGATTCAATTGATAAAGCAGATGAATTAGGAATTGCGTTGGTATTTAGTGGCAATCGTCACTTCAAGCACTAAAATAGGAGTGGAATAAATGGAAAATTGGTTGTTAATTGGATCTGGTGGTCGCGAATATGCGATGGCAAAGCAGCTAACAAAGAATGATAATCGTCATGTGTATGTCGCACCTGGAAATCCGATGATGAATATTTTAAAAAACGTTGAAACTTTAGATATTGATGAGTGTGATTTTGATGCCCTAATCGAATTTACACAACAAAATCAAATTGATTGGACATTAGTAGGACCAGAAAAGCCACTTAGTGAAGGTGTTGTTGATCGTTTTCAAGCGGCGGGATTAAATATTTTTGGTCCCAAACAAGCTGCAGCCCAACTAGAAAGTTCCAAGGAATTTGCGAAAGATGTAATGACATCTGCTGGAGTGGCTACCGCTCAATATGCTACCTTTGATAATCAAAGACAAGCATTGAAATATTTAGAGACAACTAGTTTTCCAGTTGTGATTAAGTTAAACGGATTAGCTTCCGGTAAGGGAGTCTTTATCGCTGAAACTAAATCTGACGCTCAAGCAATCGTTAATGATGTTTATCAAAACGAAGCTAATCAAGAAATTTTAATGGAAGATTACTTAGTCGGCCAAGAATTTTCGATGATTGTAATGGTTAATGATTTAGATGTTGTTACCATGCCACTAGCGCAAGATCACAAGCGTATTTATGATGGTGACAAAGGGTTGAATACCGGTGGAATGGGTGCTTATAGTCCATTGCCTCAATTCGGTGATGATGTTGTCGAAGCTGGGTTAGTGAAGGTGATTAGACCAGTCTTAGATGAAATGCACAAACGTGACATTTTATTCCAAGGATTTCTATACGCCGGATTAATTATGACTGACGATGGCATCAAAGTAATTGAGTTTAATGTTCGAATGGGTGACCCAGAAACTCAAGTTATCCTTCCTCAATTACAAGATGATTTTGGTGAAGTTATTAAGCAATTAATGAATCATCAACAACCAACAGTTCACTGGAGTACTGACCGTTATTATTTAGGAAATGTGTTAGCAGCGAAGGGATATCCACAACAACACTTAGATGCATTAACGTTGCCAGAATTCACTCAATCAGGTATTGATGTTGATTATGCTGGAGTGAAAGAACAAGACGAAAAGCTAGTTAGTTCTGGTGGTCGTATCATGATGGTGATTTCATCAGATGAAGACTTAAAGCAAGCTCAAACTAGGGTTAACCAAGTGATTCAAGATACAGTTGATGCTAACCTTTATTCATATAGAACTGATATTGGCTCAAAGGCATTTCAATAGTTAAAAAGCAGATCGTAATGATCTGCTTTTTATTTATCGCAAATAATTTTTGTATCTGGTCGCTAATAAGTATAAAATCAAGATATATAAACATTTAGGAGTGACAATATGGAAAATTACGCCCAACAATATGCTGATATTAAAAAAGCGATGCGCAAAGATGAAGCTGCTTTTAATAAGATTGACCGTCGCTTAACTCAAAAAATTAATAATGAAGATTTTAAAGTGATTGATACTGATCAAGCACTACAAGAAAACTATACTTTTGGTAAACGTTTAGCTGATAAAGTGGCTAAAGTCGGTGGTTCATGGGGATTTGTAATCTCATTTATCGTCTTCTTAGTCGTTTGGATGTTCATTAACGTAATGCAATTATTCGGCTGGCACTTCGATCCATATCCATTTATTTTATTAAACTTAGCACTATCATGTATCTCTGCAATCCAAGCACCTATTATCATGATGAGTCAAAACCGTGCTGGTGAAAAGGACGATTTAAACCGTCGTAACGACTACCACGTTAACCTTCGTTCTGAAGAAGAATTGAAATTGTTGCATGCTAAAGTTGATTTACAAACTAAATATAACAAACATCAAAGCCAATTGAACCAACTTCAAATGGAAATGTTAATCCGCATTGAAAATGCGCAAAGAGAAAAAGAAATCGAAAAATCAATTCATGTTGATCAAAATGATGAATACTAAAAAAGAGTGCTATTTAATAGGAT
>NZ_KQ440396.1:649509-690640 GCF_001281175.1 Apilactobacillus apinorum | reverse complement strand
GGGACTCTTTTTACTTTCTTCGACAACGTCATTTACGACATCTTGAAGGGTAATTGCGTTTAATTGTTGTTCTGCTTGTTGTTGGACTTGGTTGTAAGCTTTATGTAAAGCTTGTTGAATGTTAGCGCCAACCGGACAACGTTGATTAGTTTCTTCGTCGACATGAATTAAGTCGGGTTCTTCAATCGCTCTATAAACATCTAAAAGAGTTATTTCTGATTGAGGTCGACTTAACGCCACTTCTGCTTTCCCGGGAACACTGGTGATTAAACCAGCAGTCTTTAGTGCAGACATTAAGCGTCTAACTAGGCTGGGGTTAGAATTGATACTTCCAGCAATCGCACGACTTGATAAATCATCTTCGACGATGCCTGAAGCACCTATATATGTCAAAATATGAATCGCATCACTGAAACGATGAGAATACTTCATTATTTAACAACCTTCTTAATTGCATCAGCAAGTGGAGTTAGGGGATGACTGATAACTGCAGTTAAGTCACTAGTTTCTTCGTCTAATTGACCTTCCTTGATTAGTTGTTGAATGCTTGAAACGATTTCAACAGTAGCATCATCTAATCCAGCTTCCTTTATACCGTTAGTGTAGTCTTCCATGTTAGCTGAGATAACTGGGAAATCAGCACCGGTAGCTTCTTTTAATGCTTCAGCTAGTTCATCATAAGTGTGTCTAGGACCAGCAAATTCGTAAACTTCCTTTGGTTGTTTGCTTAATAATACGCGGACAGCACCCTCAGCATATTCTGCTTCTAGCGCCCAACCAACGTGACCATCTTCGGCAGCGTATACAAATGGATTACCTTGAGCAGCAGGAGCTAAAATAGTTGCTTCATTTTCTAGATACCAGTTGTTACGTACGAAAGCATGGTTTAAACCGGCTTCTTTAATCGCAGCTTCAGTCTTAGTGTGATCGTGTGATAAGAAGTTATCAGCAGATTCTGCATGTGGGAAACTAGTGTATATCACGAATTCAACGCCAGCTGCTTTGGCAGCATCAACGACGTTTTGGTGTTGAGTCAAACGAGGTATTTCCATGCTTGGTTGAGATGAAACGAATAGTAGTTTATCAACATCTTGAAGTGATTCAGTCATTTGTTCAACATTTCCATAGTCAAATGGGCGAACATCTAGACCGGCAGGAAGTTGCTTTTCTGCCTTTTCAACGTTTCTTGCTAAAGCGACGATTTCATCGCGGTGAACATTCTTCATTAAAACTTTAATGGCTTCTTTACCAAAATTACCTGTTACGGCACTAATTGCATATTTCATAATTACATTCTCCTTATAGTTGTTACTTTATAATTAACATGTTACATATAAAATAACAGGTCTAAAAATAAAAGTCAAATAAAAAATCTTTCTACATAAATAGAAAGCCAAAAGTTTATTCACGTGGTTTACTGAAATCAGTTTGATCATCAAAGTTAACGCCAAATGAAGATGATTGCTTACCAGTAAGTTCTAAGACACTTTTACCGGAAATGATAGGGATACCATCATATGCTTTTTGAATTCGATCTTCTTTAATCCATTGTTGAATGGAGAAAGCATCGATAATCCACCAAACCCAGACAATGGCTAATATAATTATTCCAATGAATATAATGACAGTTAACCAACCGATAATCCATAATATTAACATTAAGAGAGCGTGATTACGTTTTAAGTAAAAACGGTGTGCACCGAATCGACCGAAGAAAATCCATAAAATCCATGCTGATACAGCGCTATTGGAATGAGTGTCAATATATTCATTTAAAGTAAGTTGGTCTTCTGTTGACATGTTTTTTCTAGCGGCAATTACTTGTTGTTCTAGTGAATCATTATTGATCATGATAACACCTCCGTTATGTTATAATTTAATTATATCATCATTAGATAAATCGATGAAATGATAAAATTTAAGCTTTTCTTACGTTTTATCAGATTGATTTTTAATAATTTCTTTATTAAGATAGACTTAATAATTAAAAAGGAGATTTAAATTATGTTAAAAGCATTTAAATTATTTTGGAAAAACTACTTTAACTTTAGAGGCGTAAGTAAACGTGCTGAATACTGGTGGATGGCTCTAATTAACGCTGTTATCTATGCTGTATTTATCTTAGGTTTTGGTGGTATCGGTATTATCACAGCAGCAGCTTCAGGTAAGACATTTGAAGGATTTGGTATTGGTGCATTAATTGGTTTCATATTAGCAGTTATATACTCAATAGCAGCTATTATCCCTGGCATTAGCTTGGTATTTCGTCGTTATCGTGACGCTGGTGTTACTCCATGGTGGTTATTAGCTACTGCTGTATTACCTGCATTAATCCAAGTTTCAGATTTTTATGACAAATACGCTTGGTTAAGAACGGTTGTGTTTATTATCGGTGTAATAAACTTCATCATTCTTGTGTTACCTAGCAAAAACAATGACTAATTAATTATTTTGAGTCTGAGAAGTGGTTTTATCCACTTCTTTTTTTATTTGGTAGTGATATAATAGTGAGACATATATTAACTAATGTAACTAAAAAACTAAAAAATAGGATGTGATTTGATGTTAGGCTTTTTTGAAGGATTTGGGATGTATTGGACACGTTATTTTGATTTTAAAAGTCGTAGCCAACGTTCTGAATTCTGGTGGAGCTTTGTGGGCCTAACCATCCTTACTGGAATAATCGCTGGAATTACTAATATTAATGATCGAATTGGTAAAATGGTTTACTTAATTTTTACGATTGTGACCTTTATTCCTAACCTATCTCAATACGCGAGACGTTTTAGAGATATCGGGATCAATCCCAAATGGATTATTCTAACTTACGGATTACCATTATTATTGGTTGAGGTAATTAATTACCTACCATGGTACATACAATTGTTGGATATATTATTAGTATTAGTAGATATGGGACTATCCGCTTTGCCTAGTAAAGACTAAAAAAGAGCTAAGACAAATAATGTCTTAGCTCTTTTTGTTTAATTAAATTCGTTTGGAATTAATTTAGTTTTTAGTTCAATGTTATCTTTGTAATCAACAGGAATTTCAATAATAACAGGACCTTCTACTTCGCTAGCTTGTTTTAAAGCGTCATCTAATTGATCAACATCATTAGCACGAATTCCGGTTGCACCGAAACTTTCGGCGTACTTAACGTAGTCAACGTAACCGAATTTAACACCGGCGTCATGACCGTACTTAGCGACTTCTTGGAATTTAACCATGTCGTAGTAACCATCAACCCAAATTAGTTGAATGATGTTTAGTTTTAATCTAACAGCAGTTTCTAGTTCTTGACCAGAGAATAGGAATCCTCCATCACCTGAGATTGAGATAACCGGTTGATCAGGGTTAGTAAGTGCAGCCCCGATTGCCCAAGGAAGTGAGACCCCAAGTGTTTGCATACCATTACTGAATAGTAAGTGGCGAGGTTTGTAAGTCTTGAAGTAACGCCCCATCCAAATGTAATGACTACCAATATCAACTGTGACAATGGTATCTTCATTCACAAATTTTTGTAGTGATTGAATTACTGAAATTGGGTGTAGTCCGTTATCTGTAGTTTCATGAATTTCTTCGATTGTTTCAGTGAAGTGTTCACGTAACTTATGAAGTTGGTCTTTAACTTCAGCGTCTAGTTCTAGTGAGTCATCTAGGTATTCAGTTAAAGCAGTTAAACTTTCTGCGATATCAGCGTTAACGATGATTTTTGGTTGGTATTCTGCTGTAATTTCAGGAGAAACCGTATCAATGTTAATTACTTGAGTGTGTGATTGGTTCCAGTTACGAGCTTCGTATTCCACTGGGTCATATCCAATCGCGATTACTAAGTCACTATTCTTCAAAATCGTATCACCGATTTGGTTATCAAATAAACTAACACGACCGTAGTAGTTTTCTACAAGGTCCTTAGAAATAACTCCAGCACCTTGATAAGTTTCAACAACTGGAATAGAGAATTTACGTAATAGTGCATGCAATGCTTCAGAAACTTCTTTAGTAGAAGAACGCATACCTGCTAGAATTACGGGTTGCTTTGCTTGGCTGATTAATTCAGCAATTTCTTTCATGCGTGTCTTATCAACACTACCATTAGTGATAGCAGGAAGTTTATCGATTACTGGACGAGTAACTTCTTCGCTTAAAATATCTTGTGGTAGTGATAGGAAAGCAGCTCCTTTTTTAGGAGATTGAGCACTAATATATGCATTTGAGAATGTTTCTGAAATGTTGTTAGGGTCTTGAACTTCAACTGAAGTCTTAGTAGTGCTTCTTAATAAATCAGCGTTATTAATACTTTGGTGGGTCAAACGTAATAAGTCATCACGTTTAACTTGTCCACCAATCGCAATCACTGGGTCACCTTCAGAAGTGGCGGTGATAAGTCCAGTAGCTAGGTTAGAAACACCGGGTCCAGAAGTTACGGCTACAACACCAGGTTCGCCAGTTAAACGACCGATGGCAGCAGCAATGAAAGCAGCGTTTTGTTCATGTCTAGTGACAATTAATTTGGGTGCTTTTGGATCCTTACTGTCTTGTAAGTCTTCGAAAAATTGGTCCACTTTGGCACCGGGAATTCCGAAAACGTATTTAATATTTTGGTTGATCATGCTTTGGATTAAAGCTTTTGATCCGGTTAATGGTTTATTCATAATTACACCTCTTAAAATAAACAGAAAAAATTTGATTGATTAACTATTAATTACTAAACGATAGTAGTATCATGATTAAAGGGTCAATTTAATTGACCTTTTATATAATAACACTATTTGGAAAAAGGTCAACTTAATTGACCTAAAGGAGAATTTGATGATCGATAAAAAGAAATTAATGGTCTTTTATTTCGCCTATCAAGAAATTGCTAGAAGTATTGATTTAGAGCAATATAACTTAACTTCTAATCAACAAAAAATGTTATTCTCAATTGATACAATTGAAGAAATTACAATCAAACAATTATTAAAAATATTGGATATATCGAAACAAGCATTGAATGTTGCGTGTCGTGATTTGCGCGAACGTAATTTAGTTTATACAGGTCCATCTAAGACTGATAAACGAAAAAAAGTGGTCTTTTTGACCGATGGAGGAAAGGCCTTAATCGAAAAGATTGAAGCCGAACAACTTAAGTTTATTAACGATATTTGCGATAGTACTAATTACAATTGGGAAGACACCATGAAGAAGTTAACTAAACAATATTTAGACGATATTAGAAAATAAAAACGTTGCCATCTGGCAACGTTTTTTAATTTGTTTCAATTACGACATAGTAATTATTTAAATTGTTGGCGTTACCTTGATAAAGCTGACTATTTTTAGCAGCAATACCAATTGATGTGATGTTATCGCTTGTGATTAAGTCGTTAAATTTAGTATTAGTTTGTTTGGAAAACTCGCTAAACATTAACCAACTTAATGATGTTCCTTGGTAGTCAGCACTATCTTGGAAAATCCAATATGATAGATTATCAGTGTTGGAAGGAAGAACTGATTTATCAATATATGATAGTTTGGCTTTGGCTTCGGATTCTAATGCGAAATTAAAACGAAGTGGACTTAGTCCATTGCTGCGGCGGTAGGAGTTAATGTTTTCTACCATGTTAATTGCCACTTGGTGACTAAATGAAGCGGTTTTGTTAGTTTGAATAGCTCCGTGCCAAAGATATCCTACCAATTGATGGTTTTGATAGATTGCTTGATAGATTTTTTGCTTACCGTTAATATTAACGTGATAACTAGTTCCAACGGTTACAATCTGATTGGATAATGTATTTGCTTTTTGTTTTATTTGTTTAAATGTTAAATCGCTATAGATATTTTCATTATGGTTAGCAACCACAATTCCAATACTGTCTGCGGTTTCTTCAGTTACTCTATAAATAGATGGGCTAGCTATTGACTTAACGCTAGCTTTGGTAGTGATACTGGGTGTGATTGTTAAAAGTAGTAAAATAACAATCATAATCATATTTTTCATTTAAGCACCTTCTTTATGATAAACAGTATATCAGTAAAAGCTTTAAGAAATATTAAACTAACGTTACAAAGGAGAATTAAAGATGAAACAAGATAAAATGGTCGTTGCAGCCATGGTTGTAGTAGGTTTAGTGCTAATTGGATGTATTGTTACTTATTTAATTAATTAAAAAGACGTCGTAATGCGACGTCTTTTTTTATAGATGTGGAATCACTGCGATTAAAATGAATGCTAAGACAATCATTAAGTTTGCTAACTTGTGACGCATTAAAATGGCAATGAATTCCCTAATAATAGCGTTTGGTAAGAAGAAAAAACTAGTTTTTGCACCTAAACCATAGATATTCATACCAGCTTGGTGTGCATATGAGCTCGCACGATAAATATGATAGTTGTTGGAAACGAAAATACCGCTATTATGATCTAATTGACGTTGATCAACGATTTGCTTAGAGAAAGCAAAGTTTTCAATCGTGTTTCTTGATTTATCTTCAGCGACAACATCATTAGCATCAACTCCTTGAGCAATAACGTAATCTCGCATTGCGACACCTTCTGGGGTTGTTTCGTCGCCACCTTGACCACCAGAACAAATAATGAGTGGACGATGACCTTCGGCAGCTTGTTGTTGGTATACATCAATTGCTCTTTGGATACGGGCAGCTAATAGTGGTGAAACCTGATTACCGTTTAATAGTCCAGATCCCAAGACAATAATGAAATCTTTATAATTCTTTGGACGATAGAAGTTACAAATCCAGACTGAAATAGAGAAAATAACAAACAAACTGATTAAGTAAAAAATACTTAAGTTACAAATTAATTCTAAAATCGAGTTATATGGTTTAGGAATTAATTTATGAAATAGTAAAAAGTTAATTAGTGGGTATAACAACATGAAGATACCCAAGATTAAAGTTAATAAGTTAGCAAGAGAATGACTTTCTCTTATCCAGACAATGATTCCATTCCAAATGAAGATAACTGCGTGAAATGTATATATTATAATAATTCCAACAACTGTTATTATAAAAGTTACTAAAAATATAGTATGTAATAGTTTGCTATTGCTATATATTGAAAAGAAAACAAAGTTACCAGCAAGCGAAAATAATGTCATTAAGGCTAAAAAGCCGTTCCATAGGCTGGCTTGGTGTTTATAAAATGACCATGAAAACAGGCCAACTAGAATTAAAAAAATGATCGGTAAAACAAACATGATTGTCATCCTTATCTTTAGAATATAAAAGCTCACAATCAGATTGTGAGCTTTTTGATTTATCTTTATTTTACATCAATAGTATTACCAACAACATATTGTTTGTTAACTAATTTGTTGTGGGGAACCATGAAAAAGTGAATTCCACCAAATTTATCGAATGAAACAGCGAAGTAGTTTGGTTGGTACTTTTTATGAATGTCTAGATTCATTAATGCACTAGCGTGACCCCAGTATGATGGTCCGTCCTCAAATAGTTGAAGAGCGATTGAATTGTAAACAGCATGCTTTAAGGCAGCCATTGATACAAAACGCTTTTTGATTTTAGTACTAGTTAGAGCGAATGAAGGGTTATCACTGTAGTTTTCTTCGGCAACATCAGAAATATTAAATTTCTTAGAAATTAATTTTTGAGCTTTTGAATCATGACCTGTCTTTTTGCCCGTATTGTTCCAGTTATCTTTACTGTAAACATCTGCATACGCTTGAGCGGCCTTAATAGTGTTTGATGATGCTTTATATTTAATTCCCTTAGCTTGTTTGATGGCAGGGTTTAAAATACTTAGAGCAAATTTAGTTAGTTCTTTTGATTGAGCGTAAGTAATTTTGTTTAAGTTTACTTCACGGCTTAAATCCTTTTTACTTGGTGTAAATGAATTGATTACTAAACCGTTTAGACCAATTTTACCAAATTTAATTTGTAGATTACGGTTAGAAACATTTTTTCCATTAGCTACAGATTTAAGTGCTTTAATTGTATATCCCTTTGGAAGTTTAATTACATTTTTGGGATTTTTTGTTGCTTTATAATTAATTTTAGTAACAAAGTTAGCATCAGATCCAGGATCAGTAACTGTGTTACCACTTGTTTTAATAGCTTCTGTAGGAATGAAGTTGTTTAAATCATCCTGAGTTAATTTGCTGATGGATTTTTTGGTAGCAATAATTGCATCATCAGTAGTTTGTTGTTTAAATTTAGTAATTAATGCGTTTTCGGAAGTACTGGTACTTTTCGTATTAGCACTTACTGTTAAAACAGAAGTAGAGAATGTTGTAGCTACTAAAGTTGATAAAGCTATTGTTTTAAAAAATTTATTCATAATTATATCTCCTATCTAGTTCCTAATAAATAAATAGCGGCGGCAACTAAAATGATACCGATTACCACGATGACTGCACCAAAGCGAATTAGCTTTCCGCCAATTCCGTCCCAGGCAGGTTTATTTGCCATTGCACGAAGTTTAAAGAAGAACCAACCTAATCCCATACAGATTGCTCCAAATAGAAAAACACCGTATGCAAATAGCATAAAAAAGCTTTGGGTGTGTTGAACAGCTTGCATGATTTCCTCCCATATTAAAAATTATTTTAAGTAATGTTATCACAATGATAATTAAATACCAATTAAATTTGCTTAATCTTAATAATTACTTAATAATTCTCATGAATTTGGATAAGTGTTATAATTTTTAATTATGTCATAAATAAATCATGTATAAGGAGATGAGTTCACCCTTGGGTGATCGAGCGATTAATTGGAAACAAAACTTGAATGTTTTATGGTTTGGTAACTTTATAGCAGGGATTGGGTTTAGTTGTATTAGCCCATTCATTGCTTTGTTTATTGGACAATTGGGTAACTATAGTACGGAACAGGTTTCAATTCTAAGTGGAATGGCATTTGCCGCACCATTTTTAGTTAAGATGGTAGTATCACCACTTTGGGGAATCCTGGCTGATAAATATGGTAGAAAGCCCATGTTACTACGTGCATCTTTAGGGATGGCAATTGTGATTGGTTCAATGAGTTTAGTTACCAGTGCATGGCAACTAATTGTGTTAAGACTATTGCAAGGAATCTTCTCAGGATTCATTAGTAATGCAAATGCTTTAGTTGCGGCAGAAACTCCTAAGGATCATGTCGGACACGCTTCTGGTAAATTAGCGACTGGAAACGTTTCTGGGACATTGATTGGTCCAATGATTGGAGGATTAATCGCTGATACTTTTGGTTATCGTTATACCTTCTTGATTACAGGGATTGCGATGCTAACTGCGTTCTTCTTAAGTGTTTTCTTTGTTCATGAAAACTTTAAGCCAATCGAACGTAAGAAGGGTGAAAAACAACCACATTTCTTATCCGGGATTCCCACTAAGCAAATTTTATTCGGGATGTTTTTAACCACTTTATTTATTCAAGCGACAAATAACTCAATTTCACCAATTTTGAGTTTGTACGTTAAACAACTAGATCCAACATCTACTAACATTGCGTTAACCGCCGGAATTATTCAAGCGATTAACGGGGTGGCGATGGTATCAATTGCGCCGTTCTTTGGTCGATTGGGAGACAGGATTGGTTCACATCAAATATTGAAGTTTGGATTAGTTTTCTCAATGGGAATTTTCTTCTTAACCACGTTTGCGCAAAATGTCTGGGAATTAGGAACACTGCGTTTCTTTATCGGGATATCTGATGCCGCATTACTACCAACTGTTCAAGCTATTTTGGCTAAATATAGTCCACATGATCGAATTAGTCAGGTCTTTAGTTGGAATCAAAGTTTCCAAGCAGCCGGTAACGTGACTGGTCCGATGATTGGTTCAGCGGTGGTATTGATTGGTGGTTATCGTGGTGTCTTTATTGCCACAACCATCTTAGCGGGAATTAATTTATTCCTAGTCCGTAAGAATATTAAATCAATTGAAACGGATAAGAACTAAATAGTTGTCGATTCCTGAATTGTCATTATAATTAATTAGATAACAATCGTGGAGGTAGATAATTATGGAACAAGCACAAATTGATGAAACACTACTAACACTTAAAAGAACTCGTTCACATATTATTAACGCGCTAGACGGTACTAATCGTGATAGCAATGTGATTAGAGATATTGATCATTTAGTTGAATATTTAAACCAAACAGATAGAGCTGAAATTACGCAAGAATACATCGACCGTAAATTTAGAATTATCAAAGGTGAAATTAATTGTTCACTAGACTGTTTTAATAATGCGATGAAGGCATTAACAAAATAAGCATTCCTGAAAAAGGAATGCTTTTTCTTTTGGAAAGAAAAAATGGACGTGTATAATAACTTACATTAAATAAGTGAGAGGAAGATGACAATGTCGAAATTATTATCACCAGCAGAAGTAGGTGGATTACAACTAGCTAACCGTGTTGTAATGTCACCAATGTGTACTTATGAGGTGAAAAGAGAAGATGGAATTCCAACTCCATTTCATTTTGCCCACTACGGCATGCGCGCGATTAGTAAAGTGGGACTAATTATTACTGAATCTACTGCAGTCGATCCTAGAGGTCGTATTAGTAATAATGATTTAGGCTTGTGGGATGACAGTCAAGTTTCTGAATATAAACGTTTGATTGATTCTCTACACTACTTAGGAACAAAAGTAGGAATTCAATTAAATCATGCGGGTAGAAAAGCAGCTGATGAAAATTCTCCAGTTGCTCCAAGTCCAATTGCATTTGATGAAAACAGTCAAACTCCTGTTGAATTATCCGTAGAAGATATTAATAAAATTGTTGCTGAATTCGGTGCAGCTGCAAAACGCGCAGCTGATGCAGGGGTAGATATGCTAGAAGTTCATGGAGCACATGGATATCTATTGAATCAATTCTTATCACCAGCTACTAACCATCGTAATGATGAATATGGTGGAAGTTTAGAAAATCGCTTCAGAATCGTTAGACAAGTAATTGAAGCAGTTCAAGCCAACTTTGCTGGCCCAATTTGGGTTCGTTTATCACTAACTGACTATGCCGGTGAAGGAAATGAAAATTCAATTCAAGATTGGCAACAAATCGGTCGTTGGTTAGAAGATCTTAAGGTCAAATTAATTGATGTCTCAACTGGTGGATTATTACCAATTGGTCCGAACTTCCCGGTTCATGATGGATACCAAACACGATTTGCGACTGAATTAAAGAAAGCAATTGATATTGACGTTTCTACAGTTGGATTACTAGATAATCCAGGTTTAGCAGAATACATCTTACAAAACAACCAAGCGGATTTGATTATGCAAGGTCGTACATTATTAAGAAATACCAATTGGTTAAATGATGCTGCCAAAGAATTACATGATAAAGAATTTACGGCTTTTAATGCATCTTATGAACGCGGTCAAAAGTAATCATATTAATTAGTTCAATCGTATTTTCATCTAATTTTAATTTGTTATATAATTGATTCTAATGCATCGATAAACGAGGTGATTTATATGTATTGGACTAATGAGCGAATTATGACCTATCAAGCCAAGATTAAGGGAGCTTGGTATGTACAAAAATTCCAACAATACTATCAATTCGACCTGCGAAAACCTGAGGACAAGATTCGAATGTATCGTCAATTAGAACCTAAGACAATTAAGTCATATTTCGATGATTTAATTGATACTTATGAAGAACAATATTTAAAGCAACTTAACAACATGGGTAATGATGAACTACTAGAAACCTTAGACGCACTTAGAGAAGATGGTTACATCGATATTATGTAAAAAAGGAACTGATCTATTAAATCAGTTCCTTTTTTTAGTTACTACTTAAAGTGACAAATTCAGTTTTACTTAGTTTATTGTTACTAAACGTTAAATTACATGCGTGATTATTTTTATCAGTTTGGTATGTCATAAAGGCAACACCATCTGATACTTGTTCAGATAGAGGATCGCCCAGCTTATCTTTAATTTCTTTGAAAGTCATTGAGTTTGTCAAAGTTTTAATTTTGGTCTTGCTTACGATTTTTGAATTAGTATTTTGTTGGAAACCTTTACTCAATACTTTATCCTTGTAAATGATAGCAAAGATGTATTGAAGCTGAGCGTTCCCACCCATTTGCCAAGTGTATTGGGTGGCGGAATCGTTATTAGTAAGCTTAGTTTGCTTAGAAGAAGTGGGTTTGCCTAAGATACTCATGATTTTCTTAGTACTGTCACCACCGTTTAATTGTTGGCTAGTGTATTTGATTTGGTCATATTTTTCCAGAGAAATTCCGGATGTATTTAGCGCATCAGATAGGGTAGGCTTAGGTGCTGAAATGGTCTTGTGATCATCAGCATTTTTCTTACCACAAGCGCTAAGGATTAGAATTGATGTTAACAACGCAAGTGAGATTGATAAAACTTTTTTCATAATCGTTCTCCTTAATTATTTCGATACCTTCATTTTAATTCGAATGGGGGCCAAATATCAATGATTAACGGCTATAATGTTGAATTTTATGTATAAAAAAAGAGTCCCATCGACTCCTTAACTACTCTCTAATTACAATTCCGCAAATTTCTGTCATTGAATTATTGATTAATTTATAGAATATTTTTTTGAATTCAGATGGAGCAATTGGAATTGGTTGTGATATCCAAGCCATGATTGCATCTAAGATTACTCTAAAGAAAAATGTTAATGTGAAATATTTAGGAATTCCTAGTTCCTTTTCGTCATAATGTTCAAAGTAAGGAATTAAGAATTTTTCATAATGAGTTTGTAAGAATTCAAATAGTTGGGGTTCATAAAATTTATATAATACTTTAATGTACTCTCTGTCTTCATAAACAATTGGAAAAACATTTTCAGTTAAAATGTAAAAGAAGTTTGAATATTCTTTATCTACATTTTCAAATTGTTCATCTAAAGATTCACTAATTGATTCTTCCATAAAGTTAACAATGTCAATTTTGTTTTTAAAATGATTATAGAAAGTTCCTCTAGAAATATTTGCATTATCAATGATGTCGTTTGTGCTAAGAGTGTTGATGTCTTGATGAGCTGAAAGGTTCAAAAAGGACATAACAATTTTTTTCTTTGATTTACTTCTAATGATCATAATTGTTCATCTCCTTTGTTCATAATGTTTATCGAATTTTTATATATTTTTTTAATTTATTATTCCCACATATACATTATAGTATCGATTCTTCAAATGAAAATTTAAGATTTGGATAAATTTATTAAATTTATCTATACTTATTATGAGAAATTTAAGAATGATAAATAATTTTTATATAAAGTGACAAAAAGTAAAAAGATGCTCCTCCAATGTATTGGCTACAAATCAACGTTTTTGAAAAATATTGTTTTTAATAATTAAATATTTATTATTGATGTTGAAAAAAATCCATATTCGCCATATAATCATATTTGCTAAAGTGGTCTTGATATGTTAGGTAGATTCTTCTTTAGCAGCTCATTTTCAACTTGATCACTGTGAATAAGACACGGTTTTACCACGACTTAATAACGGCAAGAAATACATAAACATTGAAATAGATATTATGACTGAAGGTTTATTAAATCGAATCAAGACTTTATAACCCTTTTTTGTATGCCAAAAAAAGATTGCTGAGAATATCTAGTTTTAAGAGCAAGTGAATTTGATGGAAACGTAGACAATGATAGTCGACATAAGTCGATAATAATATGATAGGGGATAGAAATTTGGATCATTATACGTTATTAACTAAATGCATTGCCGAATTCATTGGAACAGCCATTATGGTGGCTTTAGGAAATGGTTCTGTGGCTAATGTAGAATTGAAGGGAACTAAGGGTTTCCATGGTGGATGGATTTTAATTGGATTGGGATATGGAATTGGGGTAATGATTCCAGCCTTAATGTTTGCGACTGTTTCAGGAGCGCAAATTAATCCAGCGATGACATTGGCATTAACGTTCACTCACCAGTTTCCATGGCACGAAGCGGTGTTTTACATCATTGCACAATTTTTAGGAGCTGCAGTTGGTCAAATTGCAGTCGTAATTGCTTACAAACCTTACTATGACGAAACAACTGGAGATGAATGTATCCTAGGTACTTTCTCAACTATTGATGCAGCACATAGCTACTTTAATGGTTTTGTGAATGAATTCATTGGAACATTTATTTTAGTCTTGGGTGCATTGGCAATGACCAGGGACAGTGTTGATCCTCGTGCTGATTTCATTGGATTAGGATTTTTAGTAATGTGTTTAGTTATTTCATTCGGTGGACCTACTGGACCAGCGTTGAATCCTGCAAGGGATTTAGCGCCAAGGATTATTCATTCATTATGTCGTTTTCCAAACAAAGGAAATTCGCATTGGAAGTATAGTTGGGTTCCGGTAGTTGCTCCAATTTTAGGAGCTTTACTTGCAACAATTCTTTATCAAAAACTATTATAAAAAATAAAAGAGACGTTATAATAACGTCTCTTTTATGTCTTAATAAAAATGTAAATAAGAATAATATTTCTTATTATTTTTTAGACTATGGTGTTAATTTTTGGTCGTTTTAATCTTGAATAGTGTATAAAAACGGATTTTTTTATACATATGTACATTTTTGCCTTCGTTGACACCTATATACAATGGTTATATTCTAACCTAGAAGATTTCGTAATTTAATTGTTTACTCATTTTTGATGTATCAATTGAGTGGAAGTCTTCAAAATATTGGGATAAATCTTTGTAAATTGGTTTTTAATGCAAAGTGTAAGAATGGTTAATATAACTAAGACTACGGTAGGCCGTGGAATTATAGAGAATAATCGCTTATATAATTTATAGTCTAGTTAATGTTCATTCATCGACTTTTTATTAAAATATATATTTAAGAGATCATCTTAGTCTAACTCTTTTAATTTAGTTTTTTCTGGCTCTTTTTATTTAACTATCTCTAACCGTATAAAATATCAAGTCGCGCTGATATCTTATATTAATAAAATCCGCAATGTATTGAATTTCCCCGAATTTGATATATTAATTCTCGTCCAGAAACCAGAAAAAGCAAAGTCTTATAAAATTAAATTGCTTGCATGTGTTCATATCAATATATATCCTAAATAATTATCATTGATCTCACTTCCAACACCTCAATATCATATAAGTATGATTGAGGCCTAGTAATCGAATATTTAATTAAGTCAAGCTTTGTAGTAAAGACTAATTTACGTAGATATAGTTGTCGCAATAGACAATTTATTAATAACCGATACTTTATAGTATTGGTTATTTTTTTATCCAGATTTAAATTACACCAAAATAAATCGATTGTGATAAACTTGAATAAATGATTAAGGAGATGACAATAATGAATAATGTGGATTCATTATATCAATACGGAACGTTGGCATTATTAGTTCCGGGATTATTTGAAGGTAACTTAAGCTTAACTGATTTACTATCACACGGTGATACTGGTATCGGAACTGGTGATGGATTAGATGGTGAGTTAATCATTTTAGATGGCATCGCATATCAAGTTGATGGTGATGGAAACGTCAATGAAGTTAAAGACGGTTTCACAGTTCCATTCGCTAATGTTCACCAAGGTGCATTCAAACCATTAACCGATGTTGATGCATCACTAAGTGCTGCCGACTTTGAAAAGAAGGTATTGGATGATACTAATTGGGAAAATACTTTCTTCTCAGTTAAAGCCCACGGTAAATTTAAGTTTGCACAAACTAGGTCAATTAATAAACAACCAAAGCCATACCCTGGATTAGTGGAATGCGCTAATAACCAAAGCGTCTTCAAAAAAGAAGATGTTGAAGGAACCATTATTGGTTATTATTCACCACAAATCTTTAATGGTGCCGCTGTAGGTGGCTTCCACTTACATTTCCTAGCTGATGATCACTCAATGGGTGGTCACGTAATGGACTTCGAAATGCAATCAGGAAATATTGAAGTACAACAATTCAGTAAGTTGGAACAAGAATTACCAGTTAATAACAAAGACTACATGAATCACGACTTTTCAAAAGACGACATTCAAAAGGCGATTGGTGAAGCTGAATAAAATAAAAGACCGACATTTAATGTCGGTCTTTTATTTTATATTATTGGTTGTTGCTAGGAGTGTAAATGTTACTGAATAACCATCCATTTATCATTGGAACGTATACATATACGTCATATGATTGATGGTCACTTCTAATAGTTAGCCATTCATCGCCTTGTACAGGTTGGAATCCTTTAACCATTACGTTTCGACTATCATCAGGTGCATATTTAGCAACAATCATTCTACCAGTGGTCTTACCATCTTTGGTTACATTTTGAAGGTAAGTGTTAGTTAGAGTTGCAACTGGATTGCTGGAGTTTGAATTAAAGTTGTAGGTTGTACCGTTCACGATAAGTGATTGTGATGAATCACTGGTCTTTGCCACTTTAAGAGAGTCTCCTGGATAGATTGTTGTACCACCAGCGGTATATGATCCTAAAGCTAGTGATGAGTATCCGTCAACGTATTCAGATGATGTTGGATTAGCTGAATCTACAGTGGAGAACTTAGTAGCGAATACTTTTTGAACATTCATCCAATTAGATTTAGTTGATGTGTATACCCAAGCACCATTGTAGTTTGGTACATTGCTGCCAAAAACGATCCAGCCACCATTATTAGCTAATTTTCTGGTGTATAGTGTAACACCTTTTTTGATGGTAGCTTTCTTAGCGACTTTACTTTGGATGACGTTATTAACGACTTTGTGGGCTATGATTTTAATATCTTTGGTAGTCTTGACAAATCTAGTAGAGAAAGCTGGATCTACATAGATTTTCATCCATGAAGTAGTGTTTTGCTTAGTAATCCAAACGGCACCATTGCTGGATTTAATTCCAGATAGTAACCATTCTTTATGATTATTGTTAATGCGACTAACAGTTAAAGCAGTTCCTTTTTTAATAGTCTTCTTCTTTAATACAGTATTTGAAAGAGTGTTGTTGCTAACGCTATGTTCGTAAGCTGTAATATTTCTAGTAGTTTTAATACTACGAGATTGAGTCCAATAGTTTGAATTCCTGTTAGGTAATGCTTTGGCGTTGGCTGCAACCGCTGGAGTAGCAAGTACAACTACCGCTGCAAGTAGGCTAACAATAGTCTTCCTAAATTTCATAATAGTCCTTCTTTCAATGTCTTTAGTTAATATCATGGTAACGTAGAATGAATAAAATTTCTATTATTTTATAATATTTGAGCAAAATATAGGACAATGAAATCTGATTTTGTTATATTTTTACATAGAGTAAGATTATTTAATGCAAAATATTTTTTAAGGGGTGCCTCAAAATGAAAATGAGTAAGTTATTCGCAACTGTTTCAGTTGCTACTTTATCATTATCAATGTTAGCTGGCGTTTCAGCTAATGCATCTTCAAAGAAAGACATGCACGATATGTCATCAATGAAGATGGATAAGAAATCTTCAATGAGCATGAACCATTCTTCAATGAAGATGAACAAAAAATCATCAATGATGATGGATGGTTTAGAAATGAACATGAATTCTAAACTACCTAAGGGTCTAAAGAAGGCTACTAACGCTAAGTTCAAAGTTGGCTCAAAGGTTACTTTGAAGGCTAGACACATGGAAGGTATGTACAACGCCAAAGCGACTGTTGCTGGTGTTTACAAGACTGACCTATACGAAATCGACTTTATGCCAACTAACGGTGGTAAAATGGTTAAAAACCACAAATGGGTTGTTGCTAGTGAACTAAAAGCCAAGGGTGCTTTAAAAGCTGGTAAGAGCGTAACTGTTTTAGCAGATCACATGTACAACATGAAGGGTGCTAAAGGTAAGATTGTTAAGGTTCACAAGGGACCTGCATACGTAGTTAACTTTACTGATACTAAGACTCACATGGTTATGAAGAACCACAAGTGGTTAACTCAATCAGAATTAAAAGCTAGATAATAAACAAAAAAGAACGTAACGATTATCGTTACGTTCTTTTTTATATCAATGATTTCATTCCTAAAATGACTAGTAAGATTACATAAAATATTTCTATTCCTAGTCTGGGTGAAATTTTAAATGCGTAGATGGCTTTTCATATATATTAAAAAACTAGTTAAAAAAATTTTTACGGATACTTTAAATGTAAATCTAAAGGTGTTACAAAAGTAGTAAAAACTGTGTGCATCAGCGAAAAAAGATTTATTTTTTTAATAAAATGGATTATATTTGTTATTATATATTCAAAGGGAAATAAGAAAGGATACATAATAATGAATAAATTTACTGGCTGGGTTAAGCACTGGTACAGATACAAGACTGATGAACCTTACATCATTTCAGCAGCGATTGTTGGTGCCTTAGCAATGTTTGGCTCAATCTTAATGGATCGTAAAAAACATTTATATATTTATGCAATTATTTTAGTGTTAATTGCCTTGTGGGCATTGTTTAGAAGTGTTACTTTTAAGAAAAATTTTGTAAGAGATTTCATCAAACAAAGTCACTTCAACCCAAATCAAGTAGGTCTAGATATTGGAACTGGAACAGGTTATGCACTAATTAAATTAGCGCGTGATACTGATTTAGATAAGGTATATGGTGTTGAAGATAAATACCAATATACTGTTCGTCGTCTAGAAAAGAATGCCGTATTAGAAAAAGTAAAGAACAAAATTGAAATAACTACTGCTGACATTAATAAGATTCCATTTGAAGACAGAAGTGTTGATGTGGTAACTGCAATTTCAGCAAATGGAAACCAATTCAGTACCCCTAAGAAAGCAATTATTCAATCTATTTCATATGAAATGAAAAGAGTATTGAAGCCTTCAGGTGTGATGTTTATGGTTAATACTCCAGCGATGATTAAGAAGTATGCAGCTACTTTTGAAAAGAGTGGGTTTGAAGTTACTTACATGCATCGTCGTTTCGAACGATTCTTCTTTATTCGTTCTATTATTGTTAAATACAAATAAAAAAATCCAACCGAAATGGTTGGATTTTTTGTTTGTCATTATTGGTGAACACGGTTGAAGAAATCAACGAATAGTTGGTTTTCATCTTCGTAGTGATCCCACATGTTTTCAGGATGCCATTGAATACATTGGATGGTTAAGTCATCGTTTTCCATTGCTTCGATGGTACCGTCGTCAGCTCTGGCAACGACATGAAGTCCTTCAGCAACATCTTTAGCAGCTTCGTGATGGAATGAGTTTACAAACGCACGAGTGCCAAATGTTTTGGCTAATTCAGAGTTTTCATCAATAGTGATGTGATGAACTGGTGAATAACCAATTGTTTTTTGTTCATGTTGTAATAATGGTGAACCGTTTTCTGGTTTGAATTGAGCACCCAAATCTTGGTATAAGGTTCCACCCATAGCCACGTTCACGATTTGTAAACCACGACAGATAGCTAGGATTGGCTTCTTCATAGCAATTGCTTGTTGAACAAGTGCTAATTCAAATTCATCTCTATTTTCATAAGTACGACCAATTTGAGCAATTGGTTCTTCGCCATAGTACTTTGGAAGTACGTCAGGTCCACCGGTCATGATTAGACCATCGACTGTTTCTAATAAGTCATGTGCCATATGAGGTTTACCGACTGGGAAAATTACAGGGGTAATGTCATTAGCTAATAGACAATTCATTAAAGTTCTTTGTGCAAAATGGCCTTCTCTTTGTCTGAAAGGTTCGTTTTGGCTAAAAATAATATCAGAAGTAACACCGATACGCATATTCATCAGTCCTTTTCATTAATATATCCTATATGTAATTGTATCATTGTTTTAATTATTTATCAGACAAAAACATTTGTGTGCGATACTTTTGATTGCATTGCTAATTTATTTGTGCTATTTTTGAATACATGTTATAGGAAATATTGTATATATGGTTATCAATAGGGGGAAGAAATAATGAAGTTTAAATCAATGATTAAGCTTGGTTTGACTGCTGTAGCAGCTTCATTAGTATTAGCAGCATGTGGTAATTCAGCTAATGAATCATCACGTACTGACTCATTAAATTGGATGAGTAATACTACTTTAACTACTTTAGATCCATCTAAAGCAGTGGATGTTACTTCGGATCAAGTTTTATATAATTCAATGCGTGGTTTAGTTACTCCTGATAAGGGAAATAAAGTTGACCTAGCACTTGCTAATAGTTACAAAATCACCAATGGCGGTAAAACATACACATTTACTTTGAGAAATACTAAGTGGAGTAATGGTAAACCAGTTACTGCTCAAGATTTTGTTTACGGAATTAAACGTAGTGCTAATCCTAAGACTGCCTCACAAATGGCATACTACATGGCCAATGTTGTTAATTACAGCCAAATTAAGATGGGCACTATGAGTGCTGATTCTTTAGGCGTAAAGGCATTAAATGATCACACTCTACAAATTAACTTGGTAAAACCACAAGCTGATTTCTTAAATGTATTGGCATTGCCAGTATTCTATCCTCAAGTTAAGAGTATCGTTGATAAGTACGGTTCAGCATACGGTACTACTTCTGACAAGATGGTTTACAATGGACCATTTACTGTTACTAACTGGAAGGGTAGTAATGATGCTTGGACACTATCTAAGAACAAAGATTACTATGACAATGCAAGTGTTAAGCTAAAGAGTATTAATTACACTGTAATTAAAGACCCTCAAACTGCATTAGATGAATATCAATCAGGCAAATTAGATCAAACTTTATTAGCTGGGAAACAGCAAGTAACTACTTACAAAAACCGTTCTGATTTCTACAACAGAAAAGGTTTCATGGTTCAATATTTGTCAATTAACCAAAACAATATTCCAGAATTAAAGAACAAGAATTTAAGAAGAGCATTATCATTAGCAATCGACCGTAACGCTTTAACTAAAGATATTTTAGGTGACGGTTCATTTGCTGCGAGAGGACTAGTTCCTGATACCCTTGCTTACAAAGATGGTAAGGACTTTAACGATTACGCAACTGTTAAAGATGCTACTACTGGTAACTTAGCTGAAGCTAAGAAGCTATGGGATAAAGGACTAAAGGAAATTAACAAGACTTCAGTTTCACTATCAATTATGAACAACAACGATCAAACTAGTCGTGCTGTGACAGAATTCCTACAAACTGAACTAGAAAAGCTTCCTGGTTTAAAGGTAACTGCTGAAATCTTACCAAATAACGTTGCATCAGGTCGTTCATTAAAATCTGATTACCAACTATCAGTTTCAGGTTGGGATCCATCAATCAGTGACCCAATTTCACCGCTACAAACTAAGGTCTCAACTAGTTCAATCAATACTTCTAAATGGGGTAAAGCAATGTATGACATGTACATTGACCGCTCAAATAATGCGGATGCTACTAACCCAACTAAGCGTTTTGATGACTTAGTCAATGCCCAAAAAGTGATTCTAAATGATCAAGGAATCATTCCATTAATTCAAAAGGCACAACCAGAATTAATTAAGAGTAACGTTAAGAACGTTAAGTATCTAGGAAACGGTCCAATCTGGGACTTCTCCCATGCTTACATCAAATAATTAAAATTTTAAAAGCAACTCGGATATCCGGGTTGCTTTTTTATATGCTTAAAATGACCACTTAGGAATAAAAAATTACCTGTTAATTTAAAAGGCGATTTAAATACTGAAGCTGATGCTATGATATGACCATCGAATAATAGAAAGGAGTTTCTTTAAATGCTTGAAGTAACCGAATTAACTAAAAGCTTTGGTCATAAAATAGCGGTTGACCACATCAATTTACAGATTGAAAAAGGGCAGCTAATCGCTTTTTTAGGACATAACGGAGCGGGAAAATCGACCACAATTAATATGTTAACGGGATTATTAAAACCAGATGCTGGATCAATTAGTTTGGAAGGACATCAACCAACAGAAAATCAATATAGCCACTACTTAGGGGTGGTCTTCCAAGATAGTGTTTTAGATAAACAACTAACTGTTGTGAAAAATTTATCAATCGCGTCTAAGTTATACAGAGATTGTGATAAACAATTTTGCGAAGATTTAATGCAAAAATTTGAAATCGACACGATTAAAAATCAAAAGTACGGTAGTTTATCAGGTGGACAAAGAAGACGAGTGGATATTGTACGTTCTTTGCTAAGTCAACCAGAATTACTATTTTTAGATGAACCATCAACTGGATTAGATATTCAGACTAGAAAGAAAATCTGGGAAGTTCTGGATCAATTAAGACAAGAGTACGGATTAACCATTATCTTAACCACTCACTACTTAGAAGAAGCTAATCAAGCTGACTGGGTTTACGTGATGGATAAAGGAAAAATTGTTGCATCTGATACGGTCGATAATTTGAAAGCCCAATATGCGAAAAATAGTCTAACGTTATTCTTCAAATCAGAAGGGTTAGCACAATCAATGCCATTAAGAGAGAACGATCAAAGAGTGGGGAAAAAAGTGACCGTCAAAATCACATCATACCAAGAAGCGATGCAAACAATTAATCTTTACCAAAATGATATTAATGATTTTGAATATGTGCATGGCACTATGGATGATATTTTCATTGAACTAACTGGAAAGGAGATCAAATAATGATTTTACTTAATTTAGTGAGACGCAATTTAGCGCTTTACTTCAATAACCGTAAACGCATCTTCTTTTCATTGTTTGGAGTGCTAATTTCAATTATTTTATATTTCGTCTTTTTAAAAAGCATGATCCAACGTGGCTTTAGTTCTATTCCAGATGGCGTTAAATTATTAGATAGCTGGTTAATTGGAGGGACAGTATTACTAGCTGCGATTACAACTACAGAGGATAGTTTGTATCAAAAATTATATGACCGAGATAGTAATCGAATTAAAGACTTATTGGTAACGGATGCTAGCTATGCACAAATTGATATTAGCTATGCGATTTCAGCTTGGTTGATTGGGTTAATTATGCAATTCATTGTTTTCGTAATTCTATCAGTTATCTTCATGGAATCTGATGGTCTTTCAATTGACATATCAATATTGCCACAGTTAGTGCTTGGAATGGCGGTAAGTAGTTTAGTTTGGACGCTATTTAACATAATCATCGTAATGATTATCAAATCAAGTACATTAGTACCATCCATTAGTTCGATTATCAGTAGTTGTGCAGGATTTTTTGCTGGTGTTTACATGCCGATTGGTTCACTTCCTACCGGAGCGCAAACGTTTTTAAACTATACTCCAGCGCCATATGGTTCTGCGATGTTTAGGGATGTTTTGATGCACAATCAATTACAAACTAGTTTTCAACATGTTAACCCCAGTGTTATGAATGATTTTATTAAAACAATGGGGTTGAAAATTAATGGATTTGATACTTTTAATGGCAATATGATGATGTCATTGCTATTTGTTGCGATTTTATTAGTTGTCTTTTTCGCTTTATTATTTATTAATAAGAAGAATGCTTAATATGGTAAGATAAACGTTAAGGGGGTGGTGGCATGAAAATTGATTTCAATCAGGACAACCAATTACCAGATGGCGAAATTAACATTCAAGTTAGCGCAAGTCAATTAAGTGACGAAGTGATTGATTTATTAGCAGATTTAAAGAATTTATCCAAGAATGATGATAATTGGTTTCCAATTAATACTGCCGATCGTGTTCAAATGCAGTCGATTTCAGATATCATCGGCGTTGAAATTTATCACAATGAATTAATGTTTTACACCACCAAAAGCACTTATACCACCAATGGAACACTAAAGGATGTATATAGCAAATTAAAGTCTCACCACTTTATTCAAATTAGTAAATCATCAATTATTAATATTGATCACTTAGATTATATGGAGACTGCTTTTTCAGGTAATATGACCGCGTTTTTAACTAATGATTTGAAGTTAAGCATTAGCCGCAAGTATTTACCAGGATTGAAAAAGAGTCTTAGAATGTGAGGGATAATATGAAATATATTTACAGCTTTATTGGCAGATTTTTGATTGGAATGATGGTGGGATCATTAGTATATATGATAACTGGAGTTTATACCGACGCCCTTACATTAAAGTTTAAGGTTTTATACTTAGGAGCTTCTGGCTTAGTTGGTTTATTATCGTATATTTTTGAAATCGAAAGGATTGGAATCGTCTGGGAATGGCTAATTCATGGAACATTAACATTCTTCATCGTGATAGGGTTAAACTTTTCCCTCGATTCACATTTTCCATTATTCGAGTATCCGCTAATCATCACGTTTACGGCAGAATTTATTGTCATCTACGTGATTATATGTACGATTAGTGCGATTATGTTCCACCGCTCAAGTAAAGAAATTAACGAAGATATTCAAAAACGTAAAGCAAATATGAAAAACAAAAGCAGTCATTAATGGCTGCTTTTTTAGTATGTTATTATTAACTTATTAATAAACTAGGATGTGACCAATATGTTAAGTCAAAAATTAAAAAATAATTGGCAATGGATTTTAATTCCATTGTTTATGGTAGCTGAATTCGCGATTGATCAAATTGTGTTTGGTCGAGTTTGTCGTTTTATTTTTAAAATGTTATCTATTAATCCGTCAACGCACTACATTTTGATTTTGAATCTGTTCAAGGCATTTTCAGTGTTAACGATTTTAGTATTGAACTACTACTTCTTTAAGCAGAAGTTTTTCTGGCAACCAAGTAAGAAGTCTAGTGGTTGGATTGTTTTTGCGGTGATTTGTTTTGGTATCGTTGCTTCTACAATTAGAACTCCTCATTTCTGGAGTGCATTAGATACGGGAATTATTGCTGCTTTCCCAGAAGAATTTATGTTTAGAGGAGTTATCTTAGGAGTAGTCCTAATGATACTAACCCGTGTGAAAGCAAACGCATTCCATGTGAACTTAGCAGTTGTAATTAGTGCTGTTTTATTTGGCCTATATCACTACATTAATTTAGCAAATCAATCATTCTCATTCACAACCATGCAAGTGGTCTCTGTCTCTGGATTTGGATTAATCTTAGGAGCTGTCTACGTACGTTCTGGCAGTATTATCGTGCCAATTTTATTGCACTTTATTTATGACTACGTTGTGACTTTACCTAAAGGTTTTCAAGTAACTAATTACTCCCAAGTCACTGGAGTACAAATGATTGCATTAAGCGTTTGGCTTGTTATCTATGCGGTAGTTGCATACTTAATTGTTAACTATCGATTTGACAGCAATAAAATTTTACCAAAACTTAAGAATTAATTTATCTACTAGGTGGTATAATTCTCAAAGTAATTAGATATGAATAATAATTAAAGTATAGTTTTACATTGATGTTTCCTAGAAAGAAGGATGAATGTTGAGAGACGGTGACTATTGGAGTTCTGATCACCTTTTAAAAAGAGGTTTCGTGGCATTATGCCTTGTCTTTATGGTTGCTAGTTCAATTCAGTTTATTCCGGTTCAATATATCTCAATTAATAATAAAATTATCGAAAATGTAACGTTAACAGTTGAGTTCTTTGGTGCGTATTTTATTATGATTAATTTTGCAATTTATGCGTATAAAAATTATGGGATAGGACCGCTTCTCAAACGGTTGGACTTATCTGGATACCAAACTACTGCATTTGCAACTGTAATAGCGTTTTTGATAGCTCAAGCATATATTTTTATGTCTGATATTTTTGTTCAAAATAGATTTAGCATACAAGCAACTCATTTCCCTAAGTACCTGTATAACAATTCATGGTCACTGATATTACTTATAATAGGTTATGTGTTTTTATCCCCTATAATTGAAGAACTTGTTTTTAGAGCATATTTATTAGATGTTGCTTTTCCTACTCAGTTAAAATGGGCAGGCGAGATTGTTTCTTCTGTTTTATATGGACTATTTCATATGAGATATCAAAATATTTTTTCGTTTGTTTTCTTTGCACAATATGGATTTTGGATGGCATGGCTATATAATCAAACAAAAAATATTAAATCGCCGATAATCATGCATATCGTCATTAATGCAGTTGGCATTACCATAATTGGATATTATTATTATCATTAAAAGCAGTATCTCTATGAAGATATTGCTTTTTTTATTTGTCCTTCTACCTAAAAATGACTCAAAATGATACAATAATAAATAAATGATTACATAGGTGGCGAGTTAATGAGAATTGATTGGCGATACTTTATGTCAGAACTATTAGTAATATGGGCTCCATTAACAATTGCGATGATTATCTGTCAGTTTTTAAATTTTAACTGGATTTTAAGCTCAGCATCATTATTATTTGCTTATTTCTTAGTGGTGCTTTTTAACCGCTCTAACAGATTATTTACATATTTATTTCATGTTGAAAAACAATCACATAATTCTTTTTTTGAATCAGTATTATTTTTCATCCTAACAGCAATTGGATTTTTTATGATTTTGCATCTTTTTAATGATGTGTTGTTGGGGGTTAGTGGAATTATCTTTATTGGTGTTTTTGCCGGATCACTGGTGATAGGTCCATCTAGTAAGAAAAATTCTTACTAAAAAACGATCTTCTTAGAGGGTCGTTTTTTATGTGTGGTCAAGTAAAAAAACAGCAAATTATTCGTGATAAAAAGTTAATCAAAATTTATTTCAAAATTTTTTTCGGCGAATTGATTCAGCGAAATGACTGAATTTTTACAGATTAGAAAACGCTAAGGCCTAAAAACGGGATTGAAAAAATATACCAGCGTGGTAGAATATATAGTGTTGTTTTCGCAAAGACCACTACATATAGTGTATATTACATAATTTTTCCGGAAAAATATGTGCTTGAAAGCAAAAATATCATAATAAGGGGATTTTCACTGTGTCAGCATATTTTAAATTTTTGGCTCACCAACTAAAGGGTTGGCCACAACAAAACTACTACTTATTTTTTTTCAGTTTAGGTTGCCAAGTAATGACTTTGGTAAACGCACCAATTACATGGTTATCAATTCTTACTTTCATTGGAACTACTTTAGGAGTTCTATGTGTGCTAGCAATCAATGCTGCTAAATCAGTTAACGGTGTATTAGGTATTTTATCAGCACTTTGCTTTATCGTTGTTGGTTTTTCTGCAAAGAACTTCCTAAGTATTGGTGAACAAATTGCTTACGTTATTACTTTAGATATTCCTGTTTTAATGAGTAAAAACTGGAACGTAAACATGGTTTCTAAGATTAGAAAATTCAATGCTAAGAGTTGGATCGTTTCAATTCTATTCACATTTATTGTTTACATTGGTTCTGGTTTCGCAATTCAAGCACTAACAAATGAACCTCGTCCATTCTACGATGCCTTCAGTTTTGCGGTTTGTTTAACTGCTGGAATCATCTGTTTCCTACGTTACAACAACCAATACTTCTGGTGGTTAGCATCTGGTGTGGCTCAATTAATCCTTTGGTTCATCACTTTCAGACAAGGATCAGCTACTCTAGCTATGTTCGTTAACTCAGCAATCTACATTGCTAATGATGTTTTAGCATTCACTATTTCACCATGGTTCAATGAACGTGAAAAGAAACGTTTAATGCAAGAAGAACAAGCTTACGCTGACAAGGTCGAAGCTTAATAATAAAAAAGAAGTTACCAATTGGTAACTTCTTTTTTTATACTTCAATGTTGGTGTCGATTAGTACTTTGACACGGGAATTATTGATGTTAAAGTCATCGGTAAATTCTAAATCGTGGTTAAACGACTCATCATTAATGCCTTTAATGACTAAGTTTTGGATGTTATCATCGTTAAATTGATCACCGAAGTAATCTTTCGCCAATGCAGCAATAAAACAATTAATAGAATCTTGATTGTATAGGATGCGGTTCTTGTAGATGTTAAAAATAGCACCGTCATAATCGATTTCTTCTTTGTGGGACAATTGTTTATCTTTAAGTTCTAGTGGGCTCTTACCAGCTAATAATAGATATGAGTAGGTATTAGTTTCCCTTTGGACTAATTTATAAAATGTAAAAGTTAATTGTGGATCGACGTTAAGCCCACAAACGTCATAAATTTCAGCTCCCATATCGACTAACGTATATTTATCTTCAATATAGGTAGGTAAGTCATTATGCGCTTCGAATAAAGGTAGATTGGCAGGTAAGAACTCTTCCAAACTAGTTTGTTCAAATCCGTGGTTGGAGTTGAATTCACGAATTTGGTTTAACTTTTTAGTGGTAGCTTCTGTTGGGAACAATTGAACGCTACCGTCGTATTTGTTTTCGATTTGATCGAAATCCATTTTCTTAAAAGTCCCGATTGGACTATCGATGATGGCGTGAGACATGGATTGACCAATTAAGTAATCAATCGCAAAAATGGTATCACCATGATCGACTAATTCGCTCATTTCTTCAAGCGAATCTTTAGCAGATTGATAGAAACGATCGCCTTTAATACTATTATCTAAAGCATTTTGCATGCATTTTAATGCTTGTGCGATGTTACCATTGTTCATTAATAGTTTCCCTAAGTAAAAGTTTGCTGGAACAAAGTTCGCGTCATAAACTAAGGCTTGTTGGAATAAGTGGACTGCGATGGGGTCTAAGTTAGTTCCAGAATCAGAGAAGATAATTCCTAATTTGGTTAGGACTTCTGATCGAGTTGGAACGGTTTGATTTAATTCTTCTTGAGTGATTGCGTTAGCAGGGTATAAAGAAATTGCCGAGCTAAGTAGTGAGATTGCATCGTCTCTGCAATCTTCATCAATGCATTGAGCAGCTAATTCAATGAATTTATTTAGCTGTTGGGCATTGTCTTTTCCTAAGTCAATTGAATCCATTGTGATGCTCCTGTCGTTTTATAGAATATCTATATTATAATCAATTTTTCAAAATAAAAAAACTTTACTATTAAACGGCTTTTCTGTAGTATGGTAGCTAATCAAATCATGGGGGTGAGGAGATACGTTGAAAAAATTAAAATGGCTAATTGTATTGGCGTTACCATTGCTATTGTTAGCGATGGCTCCAAAGTCAATTGATAGTCATGCAGAGAGTACTAATCCAACACCGACCAAAGAGTATGTGGTTGACGATTATGCTAATATTTTAAGTGATAGCACTAAGCAATTAGTGATTAATCAAGAGAAAAAATATCAACAAACCGAGACCAAACCACAGATTGTGGTGATGACTGTTAAATCAACTGGGAACTATTCAATCGATGATTATGCTGATCAGTTACTAGAAAATAGTCGTTGGAAATTTGGAAAAAAAGGATTGGATAACGGTGTTTTAATCTTATTTGCACAAAATAATGGACAAAACAACGTTAGAATTAGTACCGGTTATGGGGTGGAAGACATCTTGCCAGATGCCCTAACTAATCAAATCTTACAAAGTAATAAAACCTTATTGAAGTCTAGTGATAATAATGACATCAATAAAGGAATCCAAAATACGTTTCAACGAGTAGCAACCATCTTAGACAAGCGCTATGCGAACCTAAGTGAAAAACAAGCTAAACAAAAATTAGCTGATAAAAAGCCAAACTACTTAGTAGTCGGATTAGTTTTTATTATCATTGCTGCAATAATTGTGTCAGTGATATTACTTATCCGCAATCAAGATGACGACGATAATGACCATCATTATGGTGGTGGCGGTGGTCGCCGTTCTGACGATGGATTAGGTTCATTTATCTTAGGTGGTATCATTGGTAGCTTACTTAGTTCTGGCGGTCGTGGTGGATCATATGGTGGTTCTAACGGCGGAGGATTTGGTAGTTCCGGTGGTGGCGGAAACTTCGGTGGCGGAGGCTCATCGATTTAATAAAGGAGAATAAATCATGGAAAACAAACCATTTTATAAAAAAGGCTGGTTCATTTCACTAGCCGTTGTCGTTGTTGTATTATTTGCGTTAATTGGTGGCTTTATCAAGTCTGCTAACAGTATGGCAACCAGCGAACAAGGCGTTGAAGAACAATTAGGACAAGTCCAAACTGTATTACAACGTCGTGCAGACTTAATTCCAAACTTAGTTAGTGCCGTTAAAGGTCAACAAAAACAAGAAAAATCAGTTTATGGTGATATTGCGAAAGCCAGAACTGAATACTACAATGCCAAAACTAAGTACAGCAATGCGAGTTCAACTTCAGATAAGGTTAGTGCATTAAGTTCACAAGAACGTTCACTTAATGTATTAGTAGGATCAATTAAAGAAGCATATCCTAACCTATCTTCAAACAGCAATATGCAAACATTGATGGTTCAACTAGAAGGTAGTGAAAACCGTATTAGTGTTGAAAGAAATCGTTACAACCAAGCAGCCCGTGCTTACAACGATAAGCTAGTTAAATTCCCAGGATCATTAGTCGCAAGTATGACTGGTCACAAGAAGGTTAACTACTTTACAGCTGATACTAGCGCTCAAAACGCACCATCAGTTAATTTCTAATTTAAGAGCAAAATAAAAACGTTGAGAAAATTAATTCTCAACGTTTTTTTATTATTTAACGATGTCGATAGCGTTTTTAACTTTCTTAGCGTGAATATCGTTAATCGCAATTGAATGATGATGCTTACTAATTACTGAAGCATTAGTGTAATCATCTTGAGTGGAAATGTTTAGCGTTTCGTTCTTACCATTGTCAACTAGTTGGAATGCGTCTGAACTAGTAACGATAATAGTTTGATGAGGCTTGATTGGTTCGTTATCCCAACTTTGTTCAAATGAATTTAGATAACTTTGTTGATTGTACATTGTATTTGGATAAGCTGATGAATATGCTAGTGGTTGGTCCAATGAAGTTTTCTTGCCGTCGACCTTAGCATTTGCAACTAATTTAGTATTGTTTACAATTTGAGCTGCAGTAAGCATTTTGTTGGTGTTGTTAGTAGCTTTGTAGCTAAACAATACCATGTCAAAACGTTTCTTGGCATTATTATCGTAGCTAGTTCCGCGATAAGTTTTGTAGAAAACAATGCTTCCCTTTTTAGTGATCAACTTAGTTTCTTTTTTATCGTTCACTAACTTCACTAGTTTAGTTGGCTTAGTTGTTTCATCAGCACTTTTTTGCTTTTTACCACACGCACTAAGTGATAGTACGGCAATTAAAGCAACTGCAATCACAGATAATTTTTTCATTTTGCACCCCCGAAATATTTTCTATAACCATTCTACACTTTTTAGAAATTAAAAACGACTATTCCTATTTGGAATAGTCGTTTTTTTTATTCTTGACCGCGGGCTAATTGATGACCCTTAGTTTTGTAAATGATTAATCCAATTAGTAGTCCGACAAAGGCTGGAATTACCCAATCCATGCCAATTGATGCAAATGGTAGGATGCTTTGTTCAAAGTGAACTAGTGCTTTGATAAATGATAGGTTAGCTAAAACAGGTGGTAGTGCAGCTAACATATCGAAGAAGGCAGGGACTAAAGTAAAGATAATCGTAAAGAGATAAACGTTTTTATCCTTATGAATTAGTGGGGTACATAATCCAAGAATGATTAGAACCATCGCAAATGGGTATAAGAACATTAATACCGGGATGGACCAAGTGATAATCAGAGTTAATCCTTCGTTGGCAATGATAAATGATAGGAAACAGTTAATGGCTAACCATTGGTGATATGACAAACGAGGGAAGTGATCGTGGAAATCTTGAGCAAAAGCGGCCACTAGCCCTACGGCAGTAGTAACGCAAGTTAGAGTCATTAAGGTAGCTAATAATGCATGCCCGGTCATTCCTAAGTAGTGACCCATGTATTGGTTAAAAGTAGTTCCACCATCATCGTTGCTAATTTTGAATAGGTTTAAAGTAGTAGCCCCAATCCAAATTAGGATGATGTAGATAATTCCAACTAATGCTTCAGCAATTAAACCGGCACGAGCAGTCACTTTAGCATTTGATTTTGGTGTGGTCTTACCTAGTTGTTTAACAGCAGCAACAACAGTAACCCCGAATGCCAAACCAGCTAGGGCATCCATGGTGTTGTAACCTTGTAAGAATCCATTGAAGAATGATTGGTGTTTGTATGCTTCAGTAACGGGTTGTAGGGATGCATTTCCCATTGGGTGCATAAATGCTAGTAAAAATGATAGGAATAGTAATGCTAAAAATAGTGGGTTTAGAATCTTACCTAAGTTATCGATAATACTAGATGTGCGATATGATAGGTAGAATGTTGCGATAAAGAATAGTGCAGTGAAGATTAGCATCGCAATCTTTACGTATGGTGCGGGGATGAATGGTTCAATTCCTACAGTAAAGTTAACGCTGGCAGTTCTAGGGGTTGCAAATAGTGGTCCTAAAGTTGAATGAACTAAAACTAAAAAGATAATGGCAAAAACAGGACCGAGTGGGCGAGCAATATCGTATACTCCTTTGGCACGGGAAATACTAATTGCAAGTACTGATAATAGTGGTAGTAATACTCCTGACGCTAAAAATCCTAGCGTTGCTGGGACCCAGTTAGCACCGGATAATTGACCTAGGTGAATAGGGAAGATTAAGTTACCAGCACCGAAGAATAGTGCAAATAACATTGATCCGATAATTAAGTATTGTTTGATTGATAATGGTTTTGTATTGATGTCTTTAATTTCATTGTCCATAATGTTTCCTCCTTGAAAATACGGGTGTTAAATTGATTGCATGTATTAACTACTCACGACATTTGTCATAACCATCATCTCCTTTTTTGTAAAAGCAATAAAAAAAGCACCCTTAGTTCGTATTGAACCAAGGGTGCTTTCGCACGGTACCACCTTAATTGCTAATCGATATTCGATTAGCCACTTCACGTACTAACATACGCTAACACTGTAATGGGTGTACCCAATATACGTTACTCTCCATAAGGATTTCGGTATATAGCTCCAAAGATACTTTCACAAATAATCGGTTATCTCATTTCCAGATACTAGAGACTCTCTTGAACTCGCTTAAATGTTACTCTGCTTTTTCATCGCTTTTATTTAAACTGATTTATTTACTTAAAAAATATAGCAGTAAAATTTTTGAAAGTCAAATACTATTTTAAAGAATCTAATTCATCAGTTGAGATGTAGTGCTTATCAACTAATTCGGGATGGCTTTTCTTGAAAGTGTATTCCTTAATTGGATTCTTAGTTGGAACAGAAGTGTAAATCTTAAAGTCGTTAAATTGGTTGGCGTTACTTGTTACCATAACGTTATAACTTTCGTCACCATTAACCTTAAGCACGGCTGGCCAGTAAGTGTTGATTTTGTATAGTGATTCGATGTAAACGGCATCGGTTTTACCATAACGTTCCATCACTAATGGACCTTCTCCAGATACTGGATCAGTAGGGTGGTCGCCTCTGAATAAGTCAGGTTGAACCACGATTTTAGCTACTTGTCCGTAGTACCAATTACCATAGTAATTACTAGTGATTGGTTTGTAGACTGGGTTAGGATTGATGTCTTGGGTGGTTTGTTTCTTAGTGTCTTTTTTAACTGTTTTTTGGCTTGAAGAGCTACTCATAGAAGATGAACTGATACTTGATGGTGTTGAAGAAGAAACACTAGTTGAACTAGTAGCAGTCTTATCGGTTTTAGAGTTTGAATGGTGATATGCACCAAATGCCACGATAGCTAGAATGATGACAATTACGGCTGAAATTGCAGTAATAATTGCTTTTTTGTTTTTCACGATAACACGTCCTTTCAATTGCTATGTTATCACTTTGAAGAGATAAAAAAAGAGTTGAATCTTGGACTCAACTCTGATTTATTAAAGATGCTTTATTCTACAGTGTTTGCTGCCAAACGTTTATTTTTTAAGTAGTGACACATTAGGCCTAATAGTAAACCAGCGACTGCGAATACGACCCAATCCATACCGATTGATGCAAATGGTAGGTAGTGTTGTTGGAAACCACCAACGACTTTAGCAAATGCACTTTGTGATACGACTGGTGGGAATGATGCCAACATGTCCATTAAAGCAGGAACAGTGGTAAATAATACTACCCAGAAGTAAACGACTGGATCACGTTGGAATAGTGGTGAGAATACTGAAAGTAGGATTAAGACCATTGCAAATGGGTATAGGAACATTAGCATTGGTGTTGACCATTGGATGATGGTGTCCAAACCGAAGTTAGCAGTTAAGAATGATGCAACACACATTAGACCTAACCATTGAACATAGCTTAATACTGGGAAATGTTTGTGGAAATCTTGTGCGAATGCAGCAACTAAGCCCATTGCAGTAGTTAAACAAGTTAATGTAAGTAGTGTAGCTAAAAGTGCGTGACCAGTAGTTCCTAAGTAGTAACCCATTAATTGGTTAAATGCGACTCCACCGTCAGCAGATAGTTTGAAATGACCTAAAGTAGTGGCACCTAACCAGATTAGGACAACATAGATTAATCCGACTAAACCTTCAGCTAGAAAACCAGCTTTGGCAGTGACCTTGGCGTTACTAAAAGGATTAGTTTTACCTAGTTGATTAACAGCAGTAACGACGGTTACCCCGAATGCTAAACCAGCTAGGGCATCCATAGTGTTATAACCTTCTAAGAAACCGTTAAAGAATGATCCGTTTTGGTAAGCTGCAGTAACGGGTTGTGCAGCTGCTGAACTCATTGGGTGTAGGAAAGCTAGGAAGAAAACAACGAATAATAGCACTAAAAAGACGGGGTTTAATAGTTTTCCGACACTGTCCATGATAGTTGATTCCTTGTATGAAAGAAGGAAGGCAACTAAGAAGAATAAGAATGAAAATACTAGTAGTCCCACGTGGACATATTTGTCTGGTAAGAATGGTTGAACACCAACTGCGAACGGAACAGTAGCAGTTCTAGGGGTTCCAAATAGTGGTCCAATTGTAGCATGGATTAAGACCATGAAGACTAGTGCAAAGGTAGGTCCTAGTGGGACCCCAATGTCATAGACTCCTTTGGATCTAGTGACACTGATTGCTAATACTGATAGTAGTGGTAAAACGACTCCGGTACATAGAAAACCCAGCATCGCTAAGACCCAATGCGATCCGGATAATTGACCTAAGTGAATTGGAAAAATTAAGTTACCAGCTCCGAAGAAGAGGGCAAATAGCAGTGAACTGACGACTAAGTATTGTTTGGTTGATAGTGGTTTGGTATTTAAATCTTGCATAGTAAGACTCCTTTAATAATCTAATTGTGGTAGTTATGTTTGTTATCGGTAAAATGTCAATCGGACTATCCATTGCCATCATCTCCTTTATTATTTTTTGATTGCGGGAATAAAAAAAGACGCCCTTAATCTATTTTCATAGACTAAGGGCGTCTTTCGACACGGTACCACCTTACATTCGTAGCTAAAAAAGCTACCTTGACGTACTAACATACGCTGACGCTGTAAGGGGCGTTCCCCATGCACTTTACTTTTAGTTCAGTACATCGCTCGAAAGGGATTTTCGCAACCGAATCAATGCTTCCTTCCACCAGACGAAGCTCGCTTAAATTAATGTGAGTTGTTACTCAACTTTCTCATAGCAATCTTTTATTTTACATTATATTAAAACTTGATGAGAATAATGTCAACAGTATTTTTAAAATAATAATTCTTATACTTTTCTTAACAAATCCCTTGATTCACAAGTGATATAATATTACTATACTATAAACCAATAAATAGCTGTCAATTTTTTAGTATGATAGAGGAGATATATACATGAAGATTGATAATTATGTTCCAAAGAATCAAAGAAGAGAAGTTTCTGATCAAAGAATCAAAAACTTAAAAATTATGAGTAAAGTGGCTATCTTTACTTCATCACTTATGTACATTGCATACATTCCAGAAATTATTCAAAACTTTTCTGGAACACCAGTTAGCCCAATTCAACCATTCGTTGCAACAATTAACGCAACATTATGGACACTATATGGTTGGTTTAAGACCTATAAAGATTGGCCTTTAATTATTTCAAATGTCCCGGGAGTTATTTTTGGTTTAGTAACGCTGGTAACAGTGTTTGTACATTAATAAAGAGCCTAATGAGCAGATCGAAGTCGGTCTGCTTTTTTTTTTATTTGCCAAAAAGAACATTTGTTCGTATAATAAATTTATCGAAAGGAGGAACTGCAAATGGATTATTCAAAAGAACCCAAAGGTGTATTTATGGTGATTGATAATAAGTCTTTTTATGCCAGCGTTGAGTGTGTTCAACTAGGATTGAATCCACTAACCGCAAGTTTAGTGGTGATGTCTGATCAGGATAATACTAACGGTGGATTGATTTTAGCATCTTCTCCAACTGCTAAGAAAAGATTCCATATTACTAACGTTACTAGAAAGCGCGATTTACCTTGGGATGATTCATTGATTGTAGTTCCTCCTAGAATGAACTTGTATATCCAAAAGAACTTAGAAATTAATCAAATTTTCCATGAGTTTGCAGATGAAAAGCACTGCTTTCCATATTCAATCGATGAAACGATTTTAGATTTAACGCATTCATGGCAATTGTTTGGTAATTCACCAGCGGAAGTTGCCCGTAAAATTCAAAAGACCGTTAGAAAAAGACTTGGTCTTTATACTACAGTCGGCATTGGTGATAACCCAGTTCAGGCTAAATTAGCATTGGATTTATTTGCCAAACACAATCGTGATTTAGTTGGTCAATTAAGCTATCAAAACTTTACGGAATTAGTGTGGCCAATTCAACCGTTGGATAAAATTTGGAGCATCGGTAAGCACACTAGACAACACTTAGAAAGACTCGGCATTCATAATTTAGGAGAATTGGCTCGAACTGATCCATACGAATTAAAAGCCCATTTAGGCGTAATGGGATATCAGTTGTTTGCGATTGCATGGGGAATTGATCGTGCTCAATTAGACCAAAAGGTGCCGATTAAAGATAAGGGACTATCAAATTCGCAAGTTCTACCTAGGGACTATAAAGATAAGCATGAACTAGAAGTTGTTATTACTGAAATTGCTGAACAAGTAGCATCTAGATTACGTCATCGTAAAAAGCAAACTAGTTGCGTTCATTTATATTTGGGATTTTCATACGTAGAAAGCGAAGGTAGTGAACGGACAAGTATTTCGCATGAACAAAAGATTGCGACGACTTCTGACAATCGGGAATTAATTGGAGCGGTTTTGGACTTGTTCCATAAACATTGGCACGGCGAACGAATTAGAAATGTCGGCGTTTCATATACCAGATTAAGTGATAGTAATGCACAGCAATTAGACATCTTTTCTAATCCAGAAGTTCAAATCAAAAAGTCAAAGTTAGACCAAGTAACTGATGAAATTCGTGACAAGTTTGGTGCGACCGCCATTTTTAAAGGCCATAGTTTAGAAAAGGGTGCCACAATGCTCAAGCGTTCCGGGTTAGTCGGTGGTCATAATGGAGGAAATGCATATGACTAATCATAGATAATGTAATTCAAACGGATTATAATCCTGTTTAAAACTTAGAAAGGACGAAAAAGTTATGGCAGATTACATTAAAGATATTAGAAGTCAAATTGGTAATTATCCAATTATATTAACTTTTGCAGGCGGAATTTTAACGAATGAAAAGAATGAAGTTTTATTGCAAAAGAGATCTGATTTTAACGTTTGGGGATTGCCTGGCGGAGCTATGGAATTTGGTGAGACGGCTAGGGAGACATGCGTAAGAGAATTTAAAGAAGAAACCGGAATTAATGTAATTATTCAAGAACTTTTAGGAGTGTCTACAAATCAAATCCAAGAATATCCTAATGGGGATAAGGCGCAGTGCGTAGTTATTAATTTTATCGTAAAAAAGGATAGTAAAAGTAATTGTGTATTAAGCGATGAAACACTGGATTTAAAATATTTTAGCTTAGACAACCTTCCTAAACTAATAAATGATCAGCACTATAAAATTATAGAAAACTATTATTACAACAGGTTCCCTTATTATGACTAATCAACAAACAGCTAGATTAATATTAGACCGTGCAATTCCTCTGTTTAAGCGAGAATATAACGTTCAATACCGTTTAAAAGTCGTGTTGGATCCATATGACCACCAATTTAATTTCTACATGATTAGATTTAAACCAGGTCATATTACTAGAGTGACACCGCTTCATCATGTTAAAAGCACTAACATTTTAGATTTAGAAGAACTACTATCTTTAATAGAACAAGAGCTTAAGTTAACCGTAGTTTTTGCTGGATTTGAAGGAATTAAATGGGAAAGTAAGAAAGGCTATATTCAACGACCTAAAAGAAGGGACTGAGAAATAGATGAATCATAATGTTGATGATCAAACAGTACAAAATTTCTTTGACTATTACTATCATGATAGAGGGATGCTGAAATGGCAGGGATTTATGTTATCCGATCACGTGAGCGCACTGCGTAAAGAACAGCGTGAATCAATTGATGATAGTTATTTATATATGAGTCAAAAGGAAATTTATAAGCAATTAGATTTAAAAGGAAAAAAGAAACAACCTGTTGAAATCACCTTGATTAACGTCGAAAATCAACAACAAGTTATTAATGGGATTGTGGTTAATCTACAACCTGATCAAGTAACTATATTGGTTGATACAACTGAAATGATTGTGTTGATGGCAGAAATTTTAATCGTTAAATAGTAAATAGATAAAAGTCTAAAATACTTCTGTTATAATGGATAGTAACAAATAACGAAAGGTGAATGGTGGATGAGTAAAAAAGCCAAATTAACACTTGGAATCTTCTTATTATCAATTGTCTATATGCTCTTTTTCATGCATCCGACGATGTGGCGTGATGAAAGTTTTACCATGGCATTAATCAGTCATAATTTTGGCGATATTATTAGACTAGATGCAATGGATGTCCATCCACCTTTTTATTACCTTTCGTTAAAAGCGTTTTTAAATGTAACTACTTTTTGGACTGACTCATTATTTACTCAAGTTGTGTTCGCCCGTGTATTTTCATATCTCGTAGCAATATTAACTTTTATTACATTGTCTAGAACTGTTAAGAATTTAGGAGTGCCAAGATCACACGCAATTCAATGGATTGGTTTCTTCTTAGCGCCAAGTATCATGCGTTATTCCACTCAAATTAGAATGTACGCATTGGCAGCATTATTATTAGCGTTACTATTTAACCAATTACAACATTATGATCATTCGCATAAATCTGGCCATATTGTCTTGGCCGTATTATTTGCTTCTTTGGCATCATATACTCATTATTTTGCGGCTGTTGCTGCAGGTTGGATGCTGCTTTTGTACTTCATTAAGTTTCAGCTAAATCGTCATGATACACATGCGTTATTATCATCTATTATGGTCTTTTTAATCATGTTTATTCCTTGGGGTGTTGTCGCATACTCCCAAGTCCAACAAGTTAAAAGCACTTATTGGATTCCGGATGTAACTTGGGGAACGGTTTCTGGTAATTTTACCAACTTATTCGCAGATGTTTTTACCGAAAATGGAGGCAGTATTTATGCGATTGCCTTCTTAGTATTATGTGTTTATCCGGTGATCTGGGCTTACTTTAATATGTCCAAACAATTTAAGATTGGATTAACGATGGTTATATCAATATTTATCTTAACCACACTTACTGGAATTATTGTGTCAATCTTGGTTAAACCAATTTATATTGCAAGATATGGATATCCGGTTTATGCAATGTTGATTTTCTTTGTGATGACGATTGTGGCACAGATGATTAGTCGATATAAAGCCAGATTATCAAATCAATATAGCAGTTACTTACTTTTAACTGCTTTTACAATTTTGATTGGAATTAATGTCGGATTTTTGGCTACTAATCAATTCACACGCTACGTACTACCAGTTGTTAACTTATCTCAAGCAGTTCAGGGATATCAAGAAAATCCTAATAAAGCAATCCATGTTAATCCAAAACAAAGTGTTAACACAATTGTTGAAAAAATTGTTTACATTAAATCTATTAACAAAGAAGTCATTATTAAGAATTTTGATATCGGGCATTTAGTTGGTAATAATAACCAGGCACTATTCCACGGAGTCTTTGACAACGTCAATGTTGATATGTATAAAAAACAAGCAAAAGGTAGCTAACTTTAAGTTAGCTACCTTTTTAGTAACAATAATGTAATATTTTTATATCGTGCCCGACATAATAACTATGAATGTGCTTTCATAAAATGAAGGGTACCGATATATAAAGGCAGAGTGTGATTTTTTATTGTATAATACCAACAATGTTATACATATAAAATAAAAACAGAAAAGAGTGAGTCTTGTGAACAACGACGAACAAATGAGTCGCGTAAGCAAACAAAACAAAAATAAAAAGCCAAAGAAACGTATGAAAACATGGAAAAAAGTTACGTTATGGATTGTTGGAATATTAGTTATTTTAATTGGTGTAGGGGCATTCGCTGCTTACTATAAAGCTAATCAAGTTGCTAATGATGTTTATAAAGCGTCTGGAGCTAAGTCTGTAAGAAATGCTGATAAGATCCTGCAAGAAAAGAAACCGGTATCCATCTTATTTATGGGAACGGATACTGATTTCGATGGTAGAAGTGATAAAGGTCGTACTGATAGTATGATGGTAATTACTTTAAATCCAAAAACTAAGACTACTACAATGGTGAGTGTTCCTCGTGATATGAAGGTTAACCTACCTGATTTTCCACAATATTCTCCATCAAAGATCAATGCCGCATATACTTATGGGGATGCAAAAGAAGCAATTAACGCAATGCAAGAACATTTTAATATTCCTATTGATTACTATGTTGTATTAAGTCTAGGTGGTCTTAAAAAAGCGATTGATCAAGTTGGTGGTGTTGATGTAGTATCTCCTTTGACATTCAGCTTTAAAGGTGAAAATTATGTTAAAGGTCAACTAGAACATATGGATGGAACTAAGGCAATGTGGTTCTCAAACATGAGAGAACAAGACCCACAAGGTGATTATGGACGTCAAGCACGTCAAAGATTAGTTTTAACAGCCTTAATGAAAAAAGCCATTTCATATAAGACAGTTTTAAATACAGCCTTCCTAGATTCACTATCTAAAAACTTAAAGACAAACTTAACTATGAATGACATGCTTCAATTAGCTCTTCATTACCGTGACACTAACAAAAACATTAAGAGTGACTATGCTCATGGTACAAACGATAATGAAGACGGGGTATCATTCCAAGATGTTTCTGGAAGTGAACAAACTAGAATTTCAAATGTAATTAACAACAGTTTGAAATAAAAAAACAAAACCTTCGGGTTTT
>NZ_KQ440396.1:565120-648255 GCF_001281175.1 Apilactobacillus apinorum | reverse complement strand
TTTTGTTTTTTTATTTTCTTTTTAAACTCTTTGTTATGAGTTATTATTATATATACTGTTTATTTGAGAGGAGAAATTAGTTTGGATAATAATTCATATTGGAAAAAGAATCTATGGATTCTTTTATTTGGGACGTTTCTAACAGGGATTGCTTTTAGTGAGGTTATTCCTTTTCAACCACTATATATATCAGAACTAGGTAATTTTTCTAAAAGTGAATTAGCACTATGGAGTGGAGTTGTATATGCTTCGTCATTCGTTGTAGTTATTTTTACTTCGGCGATGTGGGGGAGATTTGCTGATCGACACGGTAGAAAAAGAATGGTTTTGCAAACTTCATTCGGTTCTGCGGTTACTTTATTTTTAATGGCTTTTTGTACCAATGTCTGGGAACTTTTAATTTTAAAGTGTCTACAAGGATTTTTTGATGGAGTTATTCCAAACTCAATTGCACTAGTTGCTACTAGTACTCCAAGAGAAAAGACGGGTTATGCTCTAAGTTGGTTATCAACTGGATACACAAGTGGATTTTTAGTTGGCCCAATTTTTGGAGGATTTCTTGTTCATATTTTAAATATTAGGGTTTCTTTTATGGTTACAGGACTATTATTATTCTCTTTCTTCCTATTAACTTACTTTTTTGTGGAAGAACACTTTGTACCTGATCCATCTAAAGTTAAAGCTAAAAAGGAATCTTTTATCAAGATTATTAAGGGATTCCCAAATACCAAATTTATTGTTTGGATTTTAATTATTTCAGTGTCACTACAAATTATGAATAATTCAATTAATCCTTTGATTACATTGTATGTTAAAGAATTAATGGGTAACAGCGGGAATGTATCAGTTGTGTCGGGACTTGTTGCTGCTATGCCTGGTATTGGAATGGTATTAGTATCACCATGGTTTGGTCGATTTGGAGATAAATATGGAACTAATAAAGTTCTAACTTTAGGATTTATTATGGCCATTTTATTTATTTTCCCACAAGGATTTGCTCCAACAGTATTATTCTTTGGAGTCTTTAGATTCTTAACTGGGGTTTCTAACGCTGCAATTTTCCCATCCGTTCAAACACTTTTAGCTAAGGAAACACCATCTGAATCAACAGGAATGGCATTTAGCTTAAACCAAGGTGCTCAAGCTGTTGGGATTTGTATTGGATCATTAATGGGAAGTATCATTTCTTCAATTTGGGATTATGACGTTGTGTTTTATGTTAGTGCTTTTGTGGTTTTAATGACATTTATCATAGTTAAAATTAAGACTGATATAATTTAAAGTTAAATAAAAATAACAATTTAAGAATACTTTTTTAGGAGTTTTTTAATTAAATTATATGTGTATAATTTAATGGTAATAATTCGATTAAATCAACCTTTTTCGCAATAAATTATTTTATAATTTATATAACGAGGAGGGATGTATTATGTATGCAAAAGCAGCAACAATTTCAACTGCAGGTGCATCAGCAGCTGTTTTACCACAACTAGGTAGTAATCTTATGATGAATAATTTGCTTACTTTTATTGGAATTTCTTTATTAACGGTACTATTTGTGTCGCAAATTATACTGATTATCAAGAAATCAAAATAAAAAGTTGGAACAATTGAATGTTCATGTTTAGTAGAGCTAGGGATATTTATCTCTAGCTTTATGTTTTTAATTAAGGGGATTATGGCTTGTTTTTTTATTTAATATTAATATTAGGAATGTTTTCCTTTTTTAGAATTATATTTGGATTGATATTATCCAACGTTCATCAGATTAAAGAGCAGGGTGAATTCGTCTTCAATAATGATAGTTTGAAACCGAAAGTATCTGTTGTTATTCCAGCATATAACGAAGAAAAGTTTGCTGGAAGATGTATAGAATCAGTAATTAATAATGATTATTCAGATTTTGAAGTGATAGTTGTTAATGATGGTTCTACAGATAATACGCAACAAATTATTGAAAATAAATCTAATCTAGACAAAAGAATTATTCCTGTATATCAAAAAAACTCAGGAAAAGCCACAGCTATAAATAATGGTGTTAAGAATTACTGTAATGGTTCAATTGTTATGGTTCTTGATTCTGACTCTTATATTGAGAGAGATTCTATTTCTAAAATGGTGAAATATTTTAGAAATAGAAGTGTTGTTGCAATGGCTTCTAACGTTAAAATAAGTAGTTATAATAATATACTAGAGTATGTACAATATATTGAGTATTTGCTAGGGCATAAATTAAAAGGGTCTGAAGATCAACTAGGGTTGCAATATATCATAGGTGGTGTTGGATCATGCTTTAGAAAAGATTTTATGCTAAAGGCTGGTTTATATGATACAGATACAATAACTGAAGATATAGATTTTACATTAAAGATGATTGATTATTTTGGTAATAATAACTATAAATTTAGTTTTGCTAGTGACGTAATTGCTTATACTGAGCCTGTAAGAACATTGAATGATTTAATAAAACAAAGATATAGATGGAAGTTCGGCAGATTCAAATCTTTGGTAAAATACAGAAATCTGTTTTTTAATGTTAATGCTAAATATCATAAAATGTTAACGTTCTGGAAATTACCAAAAGTTATTTTTGAAGAATTTTTTATGTTAATAGATCCGATTATAACTTTTGCGGTTGTGTTTTTAAGTGTAAGATACCTATCACTAGCTACGATATCGTCAATAATTATTTTGTTCTCTATATATTTAATATCCTCTGTTTTTTCTAGTGATGCTAGTTACATTAAACACAAATTATTGGTGATAGTTACTTGTCCATTTGCATATTTATTTTTAGAAGTAATTAATATAGTTGACTATATATCTTTACTTTTATGCATTAAGAATTTCAAAGAGATATTATTTAATATTAATAAACAGAGTAGTTGGAATCACGTTGAAAGATAAAAAGCCTCCGCTCAAGCGGAAGCTTTTTATTTTACAACGGTTACGTCAGTAGATAAGACGTATGTGTTTTTATTGATTTGGTAGAAACTAGTTTGTTGATCTTGAACCAACTTAGTCGCTTTAATTTTTTCACCTTTTTTGAACTTAGTACTCTTAATAGCATCAAGTCTAGGGAAACTATATTGATCAATTTCATCCTTGTTAGGTTCTAGTTCATAATCACCAACGTGATGTTTCTTTTTATTAACTGCAACAGTTTGATTTACGGCTTTTAATGTATTATCAACATTGCTGTTATGTGTTGCAATGCTAATTGCAGCAATGAACGCGATAAATAGTAACACGATTACAAATAATACTTTAGAAAATGTACTTCTCATAATTATAATCCCTTCATATAAATTCCATCTGTTTTTAATCATATATTAAATGTGTCATAAGGGCAATTAGAAAGATATTTTTCTAATTGTGTTTGTTTATTATTAAAAAATAATGAACGTTTTAATTGACTTCTAATATTTTTGATAGTATATTTACATTATTCAATCCAATACGAAGAAAGAAGGTTATCCATTTGAATAACGTAATTTTAATTTCATGTTGTTGTCAAACTATCGTTAGCACAAATGTGGTAACCTTTTTAAACGTATGATTCGAGATAGTTTGACAGAAATTAATAATAATTGAATCATACGAATAAGAGACCACTGTTTGAGGCTAACTTTTTAGTTAATCTTGAACAGTGGTCTTTTTCTTTTGGTTGAAAAAATTTTTAGGAGTGAGGATATGAAGAAATTACTTGCAACATCAGCATTGACAGTATTAGTGGGGATTACCTTAGCGGCATGTGGTAATAATACTGCCAACAACGATGCTAAGACACAAACACTAAACTTAGCAGCAACTTCCCAATTAGATACAGTTGATATTTCAAAATCGGGAGGATATGGATCTACTGGGAACGCATTTAGTAGTTTTTACAAGTTAGGTGAACACGGAAAACCTGGTTTAGATTTAGCTGACAAAGCAACCACCAGCAAAGACGGTAAGACTTGGACTTTCCATTTACGTGATGCTAAATGGAGTAACGGTAAGACGATTACTGCTCAAGATTTCGTTTACTCATGGCGTCGTACTGTTGATCCAAGTACCAAGGCTCAATACTCATACTTATTCAATAGTGTTGTTAATGGAGAAGCCATTAACTTAGGTAAGATGAGTCCAGACAAATTAGGTATCGAGGCTGTTAACAGTCGTACCATTAGAATTCATTTAACTAAGCCTATTGCTTACTTCAAGACTTTAATGGCTTATCCATTATTTGGACCACAAGACGAAGCCACTGTTAAGAAGTACGGTGATAAGTACGGAACTAACGCTAAGTACATGGTATACTCAGGTCCATTCAAAATTGAAGGATGGAACGGTACCAACGATAAGTGGTCATACTTAAAAAATAAAGATTACTGGGATGCTAAAGAAGTTAAGTTAAACCGTGTTAACTACACTGTTGTGGCAAACCCAACTACTAGTTTGAACCTATACAACCAAGGTAAAATTGACGTGACAGCATTATCTACTGAACAATTAAAGAATTACAAAGATAATAAGGACATGAAAGATTACTCATACGCAATGACTACATTCTTGCGTTACAACTTTAATGATCCAAACGCCGCTAACCGTCGTATTATCAACAACCTAAACATTCGAAAGGCGATCTCATTAGCCATCGATAGAGACCAACTAAGTCAAAACCTATTAGGCTTTAAGACTAAAAATATTACCGGTTTCGTGCCATTTGGTTTAGCAAATGATCCTAAGACTGGTAAAGATTTCGCTAGTCAACAAGGTCAAGACAATGCCCTACAATACAACAAGAAGTTAGCTAAGCAATACTTTGAAAAAGGATTAAAAGAATTAGGCTTAAAGAAAATTAGTCTAACTCTATTGGCACAAAACGAAGATGCTAACACACCTGTGGCTACTCAGTTCTTGAAGTCACAATTAGAATCAATTCTTCCTGGTTTCACGCTAAATCTAAGTAACTTGCCAGGTAAGATTGTAAGTACTAATACGCAAAATGGTAACTTTGACATCGCATTATCAACTTGGGGTGGGGATTTCAAAGATCCAATTACTTTCTTACAAATCCCACAAAAGAATACACCATATAACTTCGGTAAATATGATGGAACTAAGTACAACCAATTAATCAACAAGGCTGAGAATGTTGATGCAAACAATGCTGAAAAGCGTTGGCAAGACTTATTAGCTGCAAGCAATGAACTAAATAATGATCAAGGTATTTCACCACTTTACCAAGTGCACGCATACTACCTACAAAGAAGTAGCATCAAGGATATTATTCATAACAGTGCTGGTCCACAATGGAACTACACTCGCGCATATGTAAAATAGGGTTAAAAAAGAGTTATCATTCACGGTAGCTCTTTTTTGTTATAATGAACCTAATAAATTAAAACGAGGTGGGAGTATGTCTTTAAAGAGAATGTGGGTAATATCGTTTCTTACAATTTTAATCATGTTTGTATTCTTAACGATTGCTGAATTTGGTGCATTTAATTTCAATATTTACGCTAATCACAAGTTATTAGGTCAAATGGATCCCGGAGTAATACGTTTATTAGGAGTCATTTTTATGGTGACCATTGCAAAACGTAGTTGGAATATTAAAATTTTTCAATCTAAACACGGATGGAAAAGTTTATTCACTGTCGGTTGGTTGATACTATTAATTGCTCTAACAAACGTTACCATTTCCAGTGATGACATTGTTTGGAATGGAATTTTACATCATATGAATGGATTAAATCTATTCCTAACTTTCTTCATGGCCTTATTAGAAGCTTTGTTTATAGGGATGTTTGAAGAAACCGCCATGCGTGGAATTATTTTTGGCGCCATGTTAAAGGCTTTTAAAAAGAACACTGTTATGAAGAGCGTTATCTGGTCTAGTGTTTGCTTTGGTGGTCTGCACGCCTTGAATTACGGTGCTCAACCATTCTGGGATACCACTAACCAAATTATCTATGCGATGGGAATTGGTTTTATTTTAGCCGCAATGTATTACGTTACTAAAAATATTTGGGTACCAATTACTGCTCATGCAATCATGGATTACACAGCATTAGTTTTCTCAATGCATTCAATTTACTTCAATGTTGCTGGATATAACGACATTGATTTGACCAGTGTTTTGATTTTCATTATTGGATTACTGGTAGCATACATCACACTAATTAAATATAACCGTCGTCTTGGAAAACAAGATTGGTTCTACTAAAAAGGGCGCATTAGCGCTCTTTTTTAGTCTCAAATATCAATTACGTGATTTAGTGAACAAAGCCCAACAAGCCCATGATACCAATGATAAAGACAAAATATTAAATTTATCTTAAAGTGAAACAAAAGTATTGTGTTTCTATTCACAATGCATATAATAAGACTTGTAAATATAAAACAAACACGAATTATAAAGATAAGAAGGTATACAATATGAAAGTTATTGTTATTGGATGTACACATGCCGGCACATTCGCCGTAAAACAAATTTTAAAAGAAAACCCAGATGCAGAAGTTACTGTATACGAAAGAAATGACAACATTTCATTCCTATCATGTGGAATTGCATTATACCTAGATGGGAAAGTTAAGGATCCTCAAGGATTATTCTACTCAAACCCTAAAGAACTATCTGACTTAGGTGCTAACGTTAAGATGTTACACAGTGTTAAATCAATCGACACTGACAACAAGACCATTGAAGTAGAAGACTTAGATTCACACGACGTATTCTCAGACTCATACGACAAGTTAGTTATGACTACTGGTTCACGTCCTGTTCTTCCTCCAATTGAAGGTCGCGACAACAAGAACGTCTTCTTCTGTAAGAACTGGCACGATGCTCAAATCTTATTTGAAAAAGCTAAGGACCACAAACGTATTGCCGTTGTCGGTGGTGGATACATTGGTGCTGAATTAGCTGAAGCATTCTCAAACCACGGTCACGAAACTACTTTAATCAACAGTGATGACCATGTTTTATCAAAATACTTCGACAAGAAGTTTACTGACAAAATTGAAGAACTATACACTGATCACAACGTAAAACTAGAATTAGGTGTTCGTGTTGATAAATTCTCAGGTGACGACGAATTAACTCTATCAACTAGTGACCATGACATCAAAGCTGATATGGCTATTTTATGTGTTGGTTTCCAACCAAACAGTGAATTATTAGCTGGTAAAGTTGACATGACTGACTACGGTGCCATCATCACTAACGAATACATGCAAACTTCAAACCCGGATATTTATGCTGCAGGTGATAGTGCTGCTGTTCACTACAACCCAAGTCGTACTAATGAATACATTCCATTAGCAACTAACGCTGTTCGTCAAGGTATCTTGGTTGGTAAAAACATTGTTAAACCAACAACTAAGTACATGGGAACTCAATCATCATCTGGTTTACAATTATACGATTACGCAATTGTATCAACAGGGATGACTGTTGGAATGGCTGAAAGAAAAGGAATGAAGGCTCACTCAGTAGTTGTTGAAGATAACTACCGTCCAGAATTCATGCCAACAACTGAAAAAGTTATGATGGAACTAGTTTACGACCCAGAAACTCGTCGTATCTTAGGTGGATCATTAATGAGTAAATACGATATTTCTCAATCAGCAAACACACTTTCAGTATTAATTCAAAACGCAAACACAATTGACGACTTAGCAATGGTTGATATGTTATTCCAACCAAACTTTGACCGTCCATTCCACTACTTAAACATCTTAGGTCAATCTGCTCAAGCTCAAGAAGAAAAGTAGTAAAATAATTAAAATTCCCTGACATATTGTTAGGGAATTTTTTTATTGCCTAATGTAGATTAAAAGATTATTATTATTTCTTGAGGTGAGAAAATGCAAAAAATTAAGCAAAGACTAACACCGCAAAACATTTTTATGTTGGTGATTAGTTTTGTTTGTATGTTCTTTTTAACAACTGCGTCACCTTTTTATGAATTTAACCGTTCATTAGACGCAAATACAATGTATACAGTCGGAAAAGGGCTTTTACATGGATTAATGCCATATAAGGATCTATTTGATAATCGTGGTCCACTTATTTATTTAATTCATTCAGTGAATGCCGTTTTCTCATATCGTTCATTTACGTTTATTTATATCATTGAATCATTGTTGTTATTCTTAGACATCGCATACATTAATCGAATTCTATCATTTAAACTAAGTCGTCGTACTGCAATGCTATGTAGCTTTTTATTCATTCCGCTAGCATTCAGTAGCCGTATCTTCTTCTATGGTGATCTACCAGAAGAATACGCCATGACATTTGTCTTTATTTTGATTTATTCATGTATCAAATACAATTGGTTTGATATGCCACGTCGTTACTACATAGTAAACGGTTCGTTTGTGGCCATTTTATTCTGGATTAAGTATTCATTAATTATTCCATGGGTCATATTCTTTGTCTTTGTCGGCATCGCATGTTTAATTACTAAACGTTTCAAGCAATTATTTATCATCATTTTGGATGCTTTAATTGGGTTCTTGGTGGTTACAATCCCAATCCTTGTATTGTACTTAGCCACAGGAGCCCTAAAAGCGATGTTTTACGCGTACTTCTACTTGAACTTGACTCATTACCATGTTCAAGACGCAACGCTCTCATACACGCTTTTTAAGGTTATGTATCCAACCTTTGGTTTCCACCACCACTTAATTCTAATTAGAACCGTATATTACATTATGATTGGGCTATTCATTTACTCAGTCGTAAGATACATGGAATCAGTTGAAGTTCATGGTGGCAACAAGGCACTACTATCTTTTATCGTATTCTTAGATATCGTGCTAACATACGAAGCTGGTGGCGCTAGTTTCTCATATTACTTATTCGCCTGTGAACCATTCATCATCTTCTACTTATTCGTATTAGGATTATTGATTGATCGCTACATCGCAGATAAGAAGTACTTGATTTGGACGTTGTCTGGTTTAGCACTACTAGGGATTTTTGCGACTAACCATAACTACCGTAGTAGTATGTTTGTTGCTAAACCTCATCAAATGTATGAAGTTTCATTTACTAAGAAAATTAATGCTTCTAAAGATAAATCAATTCTTAATTATCATGCATTAGACTTAGGAATATTCACATACACTGGTACTTACAGTAAGGATCGTTTCTTTATCCGAAACAACTTACAATATGCGCCAATGGCACAATATCAACGTAAGTACTTACATTCATTAAAATACAAATTTGTCGTTACTAAGTACTATTCAGATGAACTATTACCAAAACAAGATCGTAAGTTCTTGAAGAAACATTACAAGCTTGTTTCTAAGAATTGGTATAACTACAGTAGTCATCGTCAAGGTTTAGTTGCTTTATACGAACGTAAATAAAAAAGAGGACTCAAACGAGTCCTCTTTTATTTTGCGTTTTTATTGTTATTGATTACGTTTGTGATGATTCATTCCATAAACGAAGTAGATTACCATACCGATAACGAACCATACTAGAGCATATAGCTTAGCTTCGCTATCTAATCCCCAGAATACTAGTAGGGAAGCGATGAAACCTAAAGCGGGCATAACAGGGTAGAAAGGTTCTTTAAACCCTGGCATATTGATGTCTTTTCCTTCACGTTTACGTAATGGGTAAATACCAACAGATACAAACATGAAAGCAATTAATGTTCCAGCAGAAATTAATTGAGATAGGAATGTAAATGTTAGGAAAGCGCCGATGACTACAGAAATTGCAGTCATAGTAATAATTGCATTAATTGGGAGGTTACGTTTTTTATCAACCTTACCTAAGAACTTAGGTAGCATACCGTCACGACCAAATGAGTAGATTAGACGTGAACCAGCCATCATCATTCCGATTAAAGCAGTGAACATACCGACAACAGCGACAATTTGGACACCTGAAGCAATGAATGGATGACCAGCTTGACGTAATGCCCAACCAACAGGTTCTGCGTTATTAGCGTAGTTAGTGTATTTGAACATTCCCACTAGTACTAATGAAACAGCAACGAATAGGGTTACGGCGATTGCTAGAGAACCGATAATTCCGCGTGGCATGGTCTTTTGTGGATCTTTTGCTTCAGCTGAATTAGCGGCGATTGAGTCAAATCCAATGTAAGAGAGGAAGATGACTGATACACCAGCATAAACTCCACTAAAACCACCAAAACTTGTTCCGTCAGCATTGACTGTATGTGCAGGAATAAATGGTACGTAGTTAGCAAAGTGAATTGAAGTTGCACCAACAACAACGAAAACAATTACAGCAAGTACTTTTAGAATTACCAAGATGTTTTCGATAGTTGAAGTTTGTTCGTCACCTCTAGTGATTAAAAACATCACAATTAAGATGACGATTACAGTGATGATATCAACTAATCCACCCTTAGCACTGACTGGATTAGACAAGTAAGTTGGTAGTTTAAGACCAAGTGGTTCAATTAATCCACGGAAGTTAGCTGATAAACCAGCGGCCACAAATGATACCGCGATGAAGTATTCAGCTAGGAGCGCCCATCCGGCAACCCAACCCCAAAATTCACCGAAAATGACGTTGATCCATGAATAAGCAGAACCAGCAAATGGCATTGCTGAAGCCATTTCAGCGTATGATAGGGCAACTAGACCAGCAACGATGGCTGCTAGTAAGAATGAAATGGTAACAGCAGGTCCAGCATAGTTAGCTGCTACGATTCCAGGAAGTGTAAAAATAGCGGTTGAAACGATAGTTCCAACACCTAATGCCAAGAAATCCTTGGTAGTTAAAGTTCTTTTCATTTTAGCGTCTTTTTCTTCATAAACGCTAGGGTCTTCTTTACGATTCATTCGTTTGAATAAATTCCCCATGATAATAATTACCTCTTTCCATAATTAACAATTAATGAATTGTCTTGTTGATAAAAAGACCTCCCACAGTCCTTTTTATCTTTATTCGTTTTATCTAAAAAAAACACACTCAGACATTTTAACATGAAAATAGCCACCCTGGATAGTCAGGGTGGCTAATTAGTTTTTAATTTAATTATTAATTACTTAGCTTTTTTATTAAATCTTACAAAGTATAGAACTGTCATAACTGCTAAGAAGACAATTCCAACAAGTAATGGAATTCTAGTATCGTTGTTGAAGAACATAAATACTAGAGTAACGAATAGTACTAGTAAAGTTAAGTAGTTGGTAAATGGTGCAAAAGGCATTGTAAATGGATGACCAACTAGTTTTTCTGGATGTTGCTTTCTAAACTTAAGCTCTGACATGATAATAACGAACCATGGCACCATTCCAGGAAGAACAGAAGAACTGTAAACGTAAACGAATACTTGATCTGCACCCTTGTAGAATAGAGGTAGGATAACGTTTAGAATCACACCTAGTAAAATTCCAGTTGCGATTGAAATAACTGAAATGTAAGGAACACCATGACGGTTAATTTTGTTGTATCTATCTGGTAGTTGACCTTGTTGTGCTAATAGGTATGACATCCTACTTGAACTGTAGATTGCTGAGTTAGAACCTGATAGCGCAGCAGTTAAAACAACAAAGTTGATAATTGAAGCAGCTGCTGTAATACCAACTTGTGAGAATGTTTCTACGAAAGGTGATCCGATGTTAGCAATTTTATCCCATGGGTAAATTGATAGCATTACGAAGATTGAACCGATGTAGAAAATTAAGATACGACCAATAGTGTCTTGGATTGCTTTAACTAGAGTGTGTTTTGGATTTTCAGCTTCCCCAGCAGTAACACCAATCAATTCGATTCCTTGGTATGAAGCGAATACGATTGATAGTGCGAAGAAGAATCCTTTAACACCACCAGTGAAGAATCCGTGGCTCCATAGGTTAGAAATTCCAGTAGGACCAACACCATTGAAACCTAAAACGATAATCACAGCACCAACAATAATCATTGCGATGATGGTAACAACTTTGATCAATGCGAACCAGTATTCTAGTTCACCGAAGGCACTAACTGAAATCAAGTTAGCGATACATAAGAAAACGACCGCGATGATTCCAGGAACCCATGATGGAATTGAAGGCCACCAGAATTGCATATAAGTACCAATTGCAATCATTTCAGAAATCCCAACAACAACCCATTGGAAGATATTTGACCAAGCAGTTAAATATCCGAAAACGGGATGCATGTATTCAGCGGCAAAGTGAGAGAAGGATCCACTAATTGGATTATCATATAGCATTTCCCCTAATGCTCTCATGATTAAGTATAGGAAGATACCTGCGATTGCATATGCAAGTAGGACTGAAGGTCCAGTCCATTCAATGGTTGACTTCGCACCCATAAATAGACCAACACCAATAGTTCCACCCAATGCAATCATTTGCATTTGTCTAGAACTTAATTTACGTTCTAGTTTCTTTTCTTGCTTTTCTTCTGCCAATTTGTTCACCATCCTGTAAAAGAGTAATAAAAAACCTAGTACTACACTGTCTATTGTACTAGGGATTTTTTAAAAATACATAACAAATCTGATATATTTAAATAATTTTTAAATAATTGCTATCTTAACACCGTCAAAAATCTTGCTGACAAGCTTTTGAGGGTTCCCCAGTAAGATATATAAATGTAATTCTAATGTTTATTATTTTAGAAATGTTATTATACATTCACTGTGATGTCAAGTAATTAGACAATAGGTGAATTTTATTCATCTATCACTTCATGTCGCAATTAGTCTTTTGAATGAAATTTAACGAAGTATAGGATTGTCATAATTAATAGGAATGCAATCCCGATAATTAAAGGAATTCTAGTAGCTGGGTTAATAAACATAAAGATCAAAGTTATTGCTAAAAATACTAATGTCACATAGTTACTGATAGGTGATAGTGGCATCTTAAATGGATGATTTGCTAACTTATCAGCATGTTGTTTTCTGAAACGAATTTGAGATAACAAGATAATTACCCAAGGAACCATTCCAGGAAGCACAGATGAACTGTATACGTATACGAAAATTTGATTTGCTGAAGGGAAGAAGATTGGTAGTAATACGTTTAGTAATAGACCTAATAAAATTCCCAATGAAATACTAATTACTGATACGTAAGGAACACCGTGACGGTTTAGTTTTCTGAAAATCTTAGGAAGTTGTCCTTCTTCAGAAAGTAAGAATTCCATACGACTAGCACTGTAAATTCCAGAGTTTGATCCTGATAGAGCGGCAGTAACCACAACAAAGTTAATAATTGCAGCGGCTGCAGTAATTCCAACTTGTGAGAAAGTTTCTACGAATGGAGAACCAATTTGATTGATTTTATCCCATGGGTAGATACTCAAAATTACAAAAATAGCACCGATGTAGAAGATTAAGATACGACCGATAGTATCTTGAATTGCTTTAACTAAAGTTTCTTTAGGGTTTTCAGCTTCCCCAGCAGTAACCCCGATTAATTCAATTCCTTGGTAGGAAGCAATTACGATAGCTAATGCAAAGAAGAACCCTTTAAAACCGTTAGCAAAGAATCCGTGGCTCCAAATGTTTGAAATACCAGTAGGGGCAATTCCATTAAAACCAAAGACTATGATGACTAGACCAACGATAATCATGGCGATAATAGTAACTACCTTAACTAGCGCGAACCAGTATTCTAGTTCACCAAAGGCACTAACTGATACTAAGTTAGCAATACATAGAAAAATAATAGCGATAATCCCAGGTAGCCAACTTGGTAGGTGAGGCCACCAGAATTGCATGTAAGTACCAATTGCGATTACTTCGGAAATTCCCACGACGATGTATTGGAAAACGTTACTCCACGCTGTTAGGTATCCAAAAACGGGATGTAAGTATTCTGAGGCGAATTGGGAGAATGATCCGGTAACGGGATGAACATATAGCATTTCTCCTAAAGCACGCATGATTAAGTATAGGAATAATCCAGCAATTGCGTAATCTAATAAGACGGAAGGACCTGTCCAACCAATGGTTGATTTGGCTCCCATGAATAGGCCAACCCCAATAGTTCCACCTAGCGCAATCATTTTCATATGACGGGCGCTAAGCTTTCTTTCTAACTTTTCTTCATTATTATCTGACATATTTCCACCTTCTTAAGTATATTTGAGCAGTGGAAACAAAAACGCCCCTAACACAATTAAGTGTTAGGGACGTCTATAACGTGGTTCCACCCTGAATTTAGCATTACCTAAATAATAATGCCCTCATAATAGTCATTAATAAATTTCGAGTAATAGAATATAAAGAGTGGTATTAATTAGATCGTCATAAACTTACTTTCAGCTATTGTGAGTTCTCCCTGGAAGACGACTACAAATTAACTTGTCTCTAAATAACAAATATTATTGTATATCTAGAGTAGACAAGTGTCAACTGAAAGATGACAATTATTTATCGTTTGTCTTTTCAAGTCTTTCTTGTAAGTCAATGATGGTATCCATTGCAGCAGCAAATTCGTCATCAGAGTAGTTCAAACGGTTTAAGCAACCTTGAACAGCTTGCAAGATTGGTTCTTTCTTTTCTTTACCTAATTCAGTTAAGTGAATTAGTACTCGACGTTCATCTGCCTTATCGCGGTTTCTAGTAATCCAACCAGCTTTTTCTAGTCTTTTCAATAATGGAGTAAGAGTTCCATTAGATAAACCTAGCTTTTGGCTTAAGAAATTAACGGTAACACCATCTTTTTCCCATAATGATAGTAGAGTAATGTATTGAACATAAGTTAAGTTATATTCATCTAAAGGTTCTTGGTAAAATTTATTAAATAGTTGATGTGCGCGTGAAATTTGAAAACAAATTTGATCGTTTAATGTAATTTCTTTTGGCATAATACACATGCTCCTTTCATTTGTTTGTTCGGTGGTTTGTCTAGCAAGTGATTATATTGTATACAATATTAAAGGATATCACTATTTATAAAATATTCAACAAAATAAGCACTGTGAATTGCTCCACAGTGCTTATTTAATGCTTTTTTATGCTAAATTAGCAACTTTTTGTTTTTTATCTTTTTTGTTATCACGTTTTGCAATTAATTCTTCGTCAGTAGGAAACTTTCTGAAGTAAACAAAAATGATAAGTGCAATCACGAAGAAGACCATTGCGTAAATGATTGATCCAGCGATAATCTTGTTAAGAGTTAAACGAGTCATCATATGCTTCATACCATCTTGGATTTGCATTTCAACGAAGAAGAAGTTGAATGGATTGTAGATTAATTCACGGTGAACGTAGATAAAAATCATGAATAATCCGGCGATTCCTTCAGTGATGAATGTAAGGGATACCCCAAAGGCAATTGCACTGTACCAAGTCTTACAAAATCCAATTACCATCATTACGAATGATTCAAAAATGAAGAAGTAAGCGATGCTTCCTAAAGTAGCCCATTGTAATTCTAGCGCAACCTTACCCGCAAAAGCATTTTCTGGGAAGATTAGGTACTTCATGAAAAGGATAGTCAATACCGCAACAGCAAGTAAGATGAAGTAACTTACCCAGATAGTAATTACTTTTGAAAAGAAAATGGTAATTTTACTATGTTTTTCCATGTTTTCACGAATTTGTTTGTTACTATCTACACCAGCAAACCTGGTAGTAGTAATAATAGTAGCAAGTAATGTTAACACTGTGGTAATTCCACCAAGTGAGTTCATTAGTTTCCAGGCATCAAGGGTCTTTGTGTTTTTACCAATGACAGCCATTAAAATAGTAACGATAAATAAGAAAACAACCATTCCAGCGAAAATGATACGGTTTTTCTTGTTCATTTCTTGTTTTAACAAATCAACCAATATATTGGCCTCCAAATCTCATACGTTAATTATCATATGAAGAGTTTATCACTTTTATCCGTTCATTCCAATAAAAAAAGACCCATCCTAAAATGGATCGTTTTTTGGGCGTAGGGTTTTAGACGTTTCTGTGATTGTATACTAGGTAAGTAATTACTAGTATGATAATTCCCCAAATAATAGTACCAACTTCCAATTGAGGTAAAGATAGTCTTGATAATTGAGAGTATTCATGAATCGAGTATTGTCTCAAAATGTTTAAGAAGTTTAATGGGTTGTATTTAATCCATTCAAACTTGTCCATTAAGATATTTAAGAAGACGTTAATCACGTTTGATACGAAGTAAAATACCAAACCAATCGCAATTGCGACTGCATTACTCTTAAAGATGTTACTAATTAATAGTACGATTGGAATCATTAAAAATAGGTAGAATGACATTCCAATAAGGTATGGTAACATGTCACTCCATAAGAATGGACGAGCTTCGTTAAATAAAATATTACCAATTCCAGCAGCAATAAATGCGACTATTACAAGGTAAACGAACATTAATACAGTAATAATTAATTTTGAGATTAATATTTGTCCTCGAGAGAATTGACGGGCAAATAGGTATTTGATGGTGTTATTTGAGAAGTCACTAGTTAATAGGGAACTAGCAAAAACAATCATGGCAACCAAAGCCATTGCAAGACCGTTACTGAACATACGAGCACTTGAGTTAGTAACGCTCATAGCAGCACTGCCGTTGTGATAGAAATAACCGCTAAGCAATGAGATTGCTAGAATCACGATTCCCCAACCAATGTAGAACTTACCATGAATTTGTTTATATAATTCTTGTCTAAGTAAAGTTAACATTATTTTTCCTCCTTATTGTTGTCATCTGTTAGAAGCTTTAATAATGATTCTTCTAAATCAATTTGGTTTCTAGAAACATTGATAATTCCAATTCCAGCTTGGTTTAATGCTGAAAGTCCAGCGTTCATTGCAGTTGAATCTTCGTTGTCTGGGATTTCTAAGTTCTTGTCATAAACAGTAACTTCAAATCCGGCAGATTGTAAAGCAGCTTTACCAGCTTCTAAGTCAGCAACTTCAAATTTAATAGTCTTAGGACCTTCTGATAGGAATGAAGCAGAATCAGCTTTCTTAATGACCTTACCATGATTAATAACAACATAGTAATCAGCAATTCTTGATAGTTCATCAAGTAAGTGGCTTGAAATAAGAATGCTAATGCCGCGTTTAGCTAGCTTAACTAATAAATCGCGTAGATCATGGGTTGATTGAGGATCTAGACCGTTCATTGGTTCATCCAAAATTAGTAATTTTGGATGATTAAGTAATGAAATAGCAATTCCTAAACGTTGTTTCATACCTAATGAATATTTCTTTGCTTTCTTGTCAGCAAATTCAACAATTTGTGTTTCTTCCATTATCTGTTGAATTTCTTCATCAGTAGTAGAACCGTCATTAAATAGTTTTAAGTTTTGTCTACCAGTTAGGTTCAAATATGGAGCTGGTGATTCAATCATTGAGCCAACATTTTTAAGACTTTTACGTTTGTTGGTAGTCAATACTTCACCGTTAATTTTAATTAATCCGGAAGAGTAGTTAGTGAGACCGACAATACTCTTCATAATAGTTGATTTACCAGCACCATTAGGTCCAATTAGACCTAAGATGGTACCTGGTTCGATGTCAAAAGACACGTCGTATAAAGCTTGTTTTCTACCGAAAAACTTATCTAAACTTTTAACTTCAAGTGTTTTCATATTGTATCTCCTTATAACGATAGTTAATCACTTATGTAGCTAACTATATGTATTTTTACTTTAAAAGTCAATAGTAGTGGTAAAAAATTAATAAAACCTTAAGACCTTTATTAACAGCAGTATGAGGACTTTTGTTTCATTATCGAAATAATATGTAATATTCCTGTAACAATATTCTAACCTAACAGTAAAAAAACTGGGTTACATTGAGTGAGTAACTTAAGGAGGGAAAACATTATATGCATTCGAATAATAAAATGATTACCTTTACTGTATTGGTTTCATTATTGATTGCGACATTGTTTTTATTACCACATACTAAGGCAAACGCAGATGTAGTTGCAGATCAACAAGCTAATACTTCAACTACTCAAAACAACACTCAAGAAACAGAAAATACACAAACACAAACAATTAACGTGAAAAAAGCTAAGAAACATGGCAAGAAGATTGTTAGTTCTACTAAGATCAAAAAACATTCTTCATCAAGATTACATAAACGTCTCTCAGCTGCTAATGCAGCAGCCAAAGCATTTATCGCTAGCCATGAATCAGGTGGTTCATACACAGCAAGTAATGGTACTTGTTACGGTAAATACCAATTAGCAATTAGTTACTATCATGGTAACTTTTCACACAAGAACCAAGAAAGACTAGCTGACAAGTATGTTAAGAGTCGTTACGGCTCATGGGTCGCAGCCAAAGCATTTTGGTTAGCTCACAGCTGGTATTAATAAAAAAGAACCTAGTAATAGGTTCTTTTTTTGTGCAAATTACAATCTAGTATTGAAAACTAGATGACGTGGTTATATAATGAAATAAACCAATAACGAGGTATTTATTATATGAACAACGATTTTACAAAAAAGACTACTGAATCAGTTAAGCAAAAGTTTAACTGGATAAAAGACAAAACTTACTATTTACTAAATGAAATTTTTAGTGCAGTTACCCATGGAATTGGTGCATTGCTAGCAATTATTGGTGCAATCGCATTAATCATTCATGGATTTAACGTTGGTGGAGCAATGCGTATCACTAGTTTTATTATTTACGCTGTGACATTATTTGTGTTTTACATGGCCTCAACCATGTTCCATAGTTTATATTTCACTAAGGTGGAAAAGTTATTCCAAATTTTTGATCATTCTGCCATCTACCTATTAATTGCTGGAACATACACCCCATATTGTTTAATTGCGATTGGTGGTTGGTTAGGTTGGCTAATCCTATCTGTAATTTGGGTAATGACTGTTTTAGGAATTATCTATAAGTCAATTTGGATGGGTAAGTTAAAGACACTTTCTACTATTATTTATGTTGTAATGGGTTGGATGTGCTTGCTAGGAATTGTTGATTTATATGATTACCTAGGTGTTCATGGTTTCCTATTGTTACTATTTGGTGGAATCGCCTTTACACTAGGTGCATTAATATACAGTATTCCAAAGATTCCATTTGGCCATGTTATCTGGCACGTGTTTGTTATGGTTGGAACTATCTTAATGTACTTCTCAATTTACTTATATGTATAAAAAATAACGCTAGGTTAGTGGTAAACTAACTTAGCGTTTTTATTTTGCACTGAATAGATTTAAAATCACTACTCCTGCGACGATTAAAACTATTCCTAGAGCACTCATGATATTGATTTGTTCTTTATAAACTAATGATGCGATTGCAGTTGTTGCTAAAATCCCTAAAGCACTCCAATTGGCGTAAGCAATATTAAGCGGGATTTTAATCATTGCGATAGATAGAAAGTAAAAACATAATGCGAAAGAGATTAATGATCCGATAGTGGGTAGTAATTTAGAGAAACCCATCGACATCTTTAATAGGTTGGTGCCAATTAACTCTCCTACGATTGCCATTAACAAGAATAAATAATAAAACATATTAATTTACCTCGCCTTCAAATAATATTATCCTTATAAGTAAATAATATCACTTACGAATTTGTTTGTTTATCAAAAAAATAATAAAAAAGGTTTACTTACAAAAAGTAAGTGTTATAATAAAAATAATCAATCAAACAATAAAGGAGATTTTACTCATGAAAACAGAATTATTAGATTTACAAAAGAACCGTCGTACTATCTACGCTTTAGGTAGAAACGTTGAACAAAGCCAAGAAGAACTATCAAACTTCATTAAGGAAACTATCAAGCAAGCTCCTTCAGCTTTCAACAGCCAATCAACTCGTGCCGTTATTCTATTTAACGACTACCAAGACAAGATTTGGGACATCGTTTTAGATAACCTAAAACCACATCTAAAGGATGAAGAAGCAGTTAAAGCAACAACTGATAAGGTAACTGGTTTCAAGAACGGTTACGCTACTATCTTGTTCTTCACTGACATGGATGTTGTTCACGGTCTAGAAAAGAACTTCCCAGCATACGCTGATAACTTCTACGACTGGTCAGAACAAGCTCAAGGTAACGCTCAATACGCTGTATGGACTGGTTTAGCTGAAAACGGTCTAGGTGCTAACTTACAACATTACAACCCACTAATTGACGAAGACGTTGCTAAGGAATTTGACATTCCAGCTAGTTGGAGACTACGTGGTGAAATGGTATTCGGTTCAATTGAAGCTCCAGCACAAGCTAAGGACTACATGGGTGACGAAGATCGTTTCAAGATTTTTAAATAATTAAAACCCAATAAATAAAAACCAAAAAAAGACTAGGTTCAATCAAACCTAGTCTTTTTTATTATTGTTTTGTTCCTTTTGTGCCACGAGGGTTATTGTTTGATGGAGTATCATTGTTGTTACTATTTTTACCCATATGACGTTTTTTAGATAATTCTTTCAAACTTTGCATTGCTTTGGCATTACGAATGCTTTCAGGTGTTAAATTATGACTGTTAGAGAAATCTTCAACACGTTGACGTAATTCATAGTACCAAGGACGTTTAGCGTGAGTAGGGTATGAAATTATTACCAAATGATCATCTACATATTGACCTAAGTAAATTTGAGAAATTTCCTTATGAGTGTCTTTAGCTAAGTTTTCAATCCATTCAGTATCATGACCCATTCTGTCTAAGACGTCATTATTAACAGTTCCGTCAGTAATGATTGGGTAACTCAATGTTTCATCACCAAATGTTGTGATGGTTAATTGACCATTTTGTTCTAGCACGGCTGATTTAACATCTTGGAAGTTGCTGACCCCTTTGGTTCTTAACTTAAATGATAAGTCGGCAGCAGACATTCCGTTTTTCAAAGCAGTATCAACATTAACGATCCCGTTAGTGATGATGTTTTGAGGTTCACCTGCGAAAATCCGTCTGAATAATGGGAACTGACGACTAAGAATTCGACTAGTAAAGATAACCAATGACCAGATCAATAGAACAATGAAGAATTGAAGGGTACCGATTTGTTCGTTGTAAATCATACCCCCAATAATTCCCCCTAATACATAGTTTTGAACTTGGTCAACGGCGTTAGAAGGAGCCAAGTTACCTTTACCAGAAAGGTTAATTTGGATTACCAACATGACAAATCCAATTAAGAATTTGAATAGAATTTCCATGTATTCGGAGTTCAAACCACCGATAGTAATTGATGGTTCATCGTGATAACTAATCTTTGTAGGGATTAGTTGAATTGGTTGAAGTTGGTAACTGTTAAAACTAGCATTAAATGTTGCTTGGTAGAATTTGCTACCAACTTTAACTGTCATTCCGTTAGTTAATTGTGGTGAACTAACGTAAATCTTAGATGTGGAAATATGTTTGCTACGACTGATAGCTTTAACCATTTCAGTAGTTTGCGAATTTTGCGAAGAAGAATTTCTTTGTTGCAAGATATTGCTAAAACCAATTGAAATTGCTAAAACCGCCACTAAAGTCATAGTAATAAATAAATCACGATACTTTAAGTTCGTACGATCGCGCATATATTTGAATCCATTAAAGATAATCAATAATCCAACCACAACAGCGAGTGCTAATAATAAATATGTAACTAAACTGTTGGGATGGGTTAGATAGTTGTATGAATATAAATCCATGTCATCACCTATATCCTTTTTTATTATTAGTATATTCATTATTATAGGACGCTTTTAATTTTTAAACCATGCCTTGTAATGATCCGGTAACATTTTTTCACAATATTGAAACACTGCTGTTGCTGATATGTAGCATTTTGTCACTATAATGAAGTCAATCATTAAGAAAGTTTAAAGATTTTAGAGGACGAGGATTTAACTATGAATAAAACAACTATGAAAGTATTAATATCACTGACTATGACTGTAGCGATGGCATTTATCATGCTATTCCCTGCAAATGAAACAACAGCCAGTGCTAATAGTTCAAAATATGACAGTATTTATAATGTTGCTAATTCAAAATTAGGCACTCGTTATGTATACGGATCAACTGGTCCAAGTAGTTTTGATTGTTCTGGATTTGTAAGATACATATTCAAACATGGTGCTAACAAGCATCTTCCTAGAACAGCTCAATCTCAATACAATACCACTAAAAAAATTAGTAAAAAACAATTAAAAAAAGGTGATTTAGTTTTCATCGGAGCTTCAACTAAGAGTATTTACCACGTTGGAATGTATATTGGTAACGGTGAGATGATTGACGCTCAAAATAGAGGTGTCGTGAAAGAAAGTATTCACGCTCCATGGTGGCATGTTGTTGGATACACTCGTGCAATCTAATAAAAAGACATAACGTTTGGTTATGTCTTTTTATTTTATATTGATTTTTAATGAATAAGTAAGTATAGTTAGTTACATAAGTAATTAACTTTAAAAATACATATAGGGATGGATGAAGATGAATAAATTATATTGGAATCAAGTTGAATATAATAAAATAAAGCTCTATTTCACTTGTACCCGTAATGGAATTACTTTCATTAATAATCCCAATGCTGGAATATCTAACATTTACAATTTTTATCCAGAGTTGGATGCAGAGTTTTGTTTTGATAAACAAGTAACTGGTCCATACAAAGATGAAATAAAAGCATTTTTGGAAGGTGACATAAAATCATTCACCATCAAAACAGATATGACAGGTCAAAAATATAGTGCAATCTATCAGGCGATTAGAGAAATACAATACGGTTGTACCATTACTTTTAAACAATTCTGTCAACAACATCCTTTCGATGATGCCGAAGTAAAAGAAGCCATTCTTAATAATCCACTGATTATGATTATTCCAACACATCGAATTTTAGGGGTTGATTACTCTAATAGTTACCGAAAATTAGCAGATTTTAATCAATTACTATTAAATATTGAACAAGGATAGGTGGATATAATGAAAAAATTACCAGAATCAGTTAAAACAGTGTGGCTATATGCTGCATTAATTACGTTAGCAGTTGAAATAATCGTTTTTGCCGGTGCTTTTGTCGCTGTTAAATTCATGGATTGGCCATATGTTCAATACATTCCATTGGTTTTGGGAGTTATTTTCGTTCTATATACCACAATTGAAATGGCATTAATTCCTTATCGTTATGCATTCCATGCTTACGCAATTTATGAAGACCACATTGAAATCAGTCGTGGTTTTATATTTAGACGTCAATCAACGATTCCAATTGCGAGAGTCCAAAACGTTGATATTGAACAAGGTCCACTATTGATGATTAAAGATTTACACGAAATTAGCATTGATACTTCTGGATCATCTCATTCAATTGATGCGGTGACTAAGGAAGAATCAAAACGCATTAAGCAACGAGTAATGGAATTAGCAATGGAGGCGCGCAATGCACAATAAATTATTAAGTCCATTTGCATTTATCTACTATTTCCGTGGCCTCATCTACATGGTTCCGTTAAGCTTTTTGATTGCTAGCGGGATTCATGTTAGCTCAACAATAATGCTAGTTTTATTACTATCATTGTCATTTGGAAATGATATATTATCATATTTTTACTTTCGCTATTCCATCTTAGATGATCAAATCGTGATTAGAAAAGGAATCTTTGTTAAGAAGACGATTCACATTCCATTTTCAAGAATTCAATCGATTCAACATAGTCAATTATTTCTTTTAAAACCTTTCAATATTGAATCAATTAAGATTGAAACTGCAGGTAAAAAGTCTGAAGATGGTAATGAACTGACAGCTGTTAACGTTCAAGTCGGTGAGTACCTAGAACAAAAGCACCGTGAATTTGTTCACCCAACTATTGATGAAGCAGTAGTTGAAGAAAAACAGCAACAAGCCGTAGAGACAACCAGTTCAGATAACAGTTACATTGCTGGAATCAAAGACATTGTTCTTTTTAGCTTTACTAATCTTAAGTTGCTCTATTTGTTTGTATTTTTACTATCTAGACTTGGTGGTGATTTCTTTTCATCAGCCATTGACGATGCTGCAAACAAACTTAGTCAGATGAGTGTAGCAGTAATCATCGCTAGTGTAATCACGGGGATTTTATTAGCGCAAACGTTAGTAGTTGTATATAACGTAATTAGATATTTTGATTTTACACTATCCAAAAAGGATAAATATTTAGAAATTGAAATGGGATTATTATCACGTAGTAAGATTCGTGTTTCCACCAACCGAATTCAAAGCGTGTTGGTAGAGCAAAACTTATTGCAAAAGTGGATTCACACCAGCACCGTTAGAATCGTGCTTGCGACTGATGAATCTTCAAAAGATGATAATGGTAAAGAATTAGCAATTGCTCTACCAAACCTGTTTGCGAAGGATTTTGCCAAACGATTTAAAGAATACATTGGATGGGTTCCATTACAATATGTAGCAACATTTAAACCAAAAATTAGAGCATGGTGGATATTTAGCCGTAACGTATCATGGTTAGTACTGGTTCCAATAATCTCGATGTGGTTCTTCGATAATGAAGTCAAAATAATTTTAGCTTTAATTGCTTTATTATTGTTATTAATCATTATCGGAAACGCACACTTTAAATATGTAAGCACCGAAGTTAGTTTATCCGGGGATGATAAAGATGCTAGTATGATGATCAGTACTAGTCGCTTATTGAATAAACGCCAATATCATATTGTATGGCATCAAATTCAAGCGATGCGTATTCGTCAATCTATTTGGATGAAGAAGACTCAATTAGCCCATATTGAAGTCATTATCCGTAGTGGAATGACTGGAAAAACAATCACTGCGAAATATTTACCTTTCAATGACGCCCAAAAGGTGTATGATTGGTATCGTCAATAGAGAAAAATAGCGTAAAATTAAATTAAATCGTGTGCAAACTATTGACACAAGATGTAAAACGAGTATTATATATCTTGTAATATAAATAAAGGGGGTTCATTTTTATGAAACTAACTATTACAGATGCAGCAAAAGAAAAGATTCAAAACAAGATTCAAGGTGACGCTAAGTTCTTCTTGAGTTTAGATGATGGTGTTGGAAACTTCTCTGACGCAGGATCATGTGCAATTGATACATCTTTTGATTTCATTGCAGTTAACCCTGATTTAGACGACAAAGATTTTAATGCAGAAATGGACTCAGATTTAGGTCCAGTATTCTACAAAGACTACAGTGGCTCATTCCTAGAACAAAACTTGAAGTTCGATGTAATGTACAATGCATTGGTACTAAAAGGTGATTCAGGGATGATCGACGGTAACGTACCAGTAGTCGACAAGAGAAACTAAAAACAATTATAAAAACTAAGCTTAAGTAACAAAACAATTATGGGTAAAAAAGACGACTGATTCAGTCGTCTTTTTTTGTGTCGTTATTTTAATGTCTGATGATTAATGGGTTTGAATTGAGTGCAACAATATTTTGGTGAATGATAATAAATCGGCAAAATTACCCTTAACCGTATTTTTAGAAACAAACTTACGTTTTTTTAAATCATTTTCCCAACTAGCAACATCTTTATAAAATTGAGCCTTATTAAAATGCATAATATCCTCCTTATCAAATAGCTATTAATCAGTTATTTGCATTGTTTTTTTGTTTTTTTTTTGTTTTTTTTTTGTTTTGTTATAATCTCATTATAAACACATTATAATTTAATTATGAACTCATTGTAGTCTCATTTTTATAGATGTCAATATCTAAGTTAGGGGGAGTTGTATATGATCAAAATTTTAAAAAATAAAGCGGTCTTTGGACTGTTAGGAAGCACCTTTTTTCAAGTGCTAGGAATTAGCCTCTTTAATATGATATTGCTTATCCTGGCGAAGTCTAGCAATCAACCATCCTTATGGGTGACGATTGCATCCATCGCGTCAACGATTCCAGGAGTCTTATCTGCGATGTTAGGTAAAATCGCTGGTGATTTAACTAATAAAGCTAAGTGGGTGATTTTATTAACCTTTACTCAATCAGCATTTTTCCTAGTTTTATTCACCGTTTTTCTTTCACACAATCCAAGTGAATTAGGAATTGCGATTGGAATTAATTTAGTATCAGATATTGTCGGGGTAGTGATTGGACTATTAAAATTACCAATCATCCAAAATAAAGTGCCTAAGGAACTAAGGCAACAAACGATTGGCTTTTATGACAGTATTGGTTTGATTATGCAACCTATCGGGCAAGCGATTGGATTATCATACATAGCATCAACCGGTAACTACATACTAGGAAGCTTCATTAATGCCACTACCTTTTTTATTTCAGGATGTATTTTATTCCTATCGAGAAAAAACTTATCTTATGTTGAGCCCAAAAGAGAAGCAAGTGAAAAATCTGGTAAAGGACGTGGCTTTAAGAAAGCTTTCTCTTCACTGGGGAATATTACCGGGTTACCTATCGTTCGAATCTTAGGATCATTGGTCATCTTAAATGCACTGGGTGCAAGTATTGATGGGATTTTAAATCTATACATTTTGGAACATCCACAAGTTAGTCCACTAGGCTTTGGATTGACAATTTTAATTATTAATATCATTTTCGTGGTAGGAAATGTTTTAGGTTCTGTGATTGTCCATGATTTTTTGAAAAATACTAGTATTCAAAAATTATTACTACTAGCAGCATGGCTACTAGGGATTTTCTTTATCATTTTGATGTTTAATTTAAGTGTCTTCGTGATTATGATCGTTTTGTTCAGCATTATGTATGTGCTAGGTAAAATTAATCCAAAACTATCTGCCATGTTAATGGACAACGTTGATTCAGCATCATTAAGTACCATTTTAGGGATTTTAAATAGTAGTTTAACGGTTGCTACACCAATTGGTAGTATCTTTTTAGTTGGTGGATACACCTTAATTGGGAAGACACCAGTTTTAAGCATTAGTTTGTTTATGATTATGGTAGTTATCATTCTATTATCGATCAAAGTGAAACCGAAAGAATTAAGTTAATTCATTGTTTTTATAAAATAAACGAAAGTAGGTTAGAAAATTGATAAAAAAATACTGGCATAGTCAATTTAAATGGTTATTCTTATCTGGTGCATTAGAAAGTATTGGGAGTAGCCTTTTTGGAATCGTACTATTAATGATGATAGCTGAAAACTTTACGGGATCAGAAAGAGGATGGTTAATCACTGCCACTTCTTTCGTAAATATTATTCCTTCTGTATTAAATTTTTTAACTGGATATTACGCAGACAAAACTATCAAAAAAATTAGAATATCAAGAATAATAAGATGTGTACAGATGTTTATATATTTATTAATAGCATTATTTGCCAAAAGTTTATCTATTTATTCTGTGATTTTCATTTTAGTAATAATTTCATTTTCTAAAGTAAGTGGTAGTTATGCTGGAGGATTGCTATACGAAAAAGAAATAGAGGTAGTTGACGATAATGATAGGGAACAAATAATTTCTTGGAGTTCTGGAAGTATTTCTACGTTATCAATGGTATCTCAACTAATTGGTCCTACTATTTTAGTATTAATCAATTACAAATATGAATATTTTGCATTACTTAATGCACTAATTTTTGGTATTAGTGCATTATTATTGGGTAACTTAAGTGAATCTTCTAGACATACTGGTTCAACAAAGAATCCTACTACTGAGGATAATAAATCTAATACTACTTTTTTAGGAGCTTTAAAAACGATTTTTTCCGTTCCATTATTGGGATGTTATATTTCGATTTATGCCTTCGCAGGGATTGTAGGATCTGCATTAGAAAATGTATTCTCCTTATATTTTGCAAATTATCAACAACAACAAATTAGTTCATTTGGTTTTACGATAGCTCTTGTCGGAGTAGTATTTTCAGTTGCAGAGGTTCTGGGAGCTCTTTTCCCACTATCTGTGTTTAAAAAGATTTCTTTTCTAAATTTAGTAGGTTTACAGACCTTTATTTTGTTATTAGGTGTTGTTGTAGCTGAATTATTTTTATCAACATATGCATTTTTAGTTTTACTATTTTTAGCTGGTTTTTTACAAGGAAAGGCTGGTCCAAAACTAAATGCATGGATTATGAATCAAGATATAACAGATAATATTGCACTCTCTTTGGGACTTATCTCAACTACTATGACATTCACACTACCTATAGGCCAACTAATATTCATGAGTATTGCGAATATATGGACAGTTACACTAAGTTTAGAGTTAATGGCAATATACATGCTATTTCTATTGGCATACATTATTTTTATCAATTACAAGATTAAAAAAAGCCATTAATTAAGAGAAAAATTACTAACATTAAAGATAGAAATTATTTTCGTTGGAAATAGTTTTTATCTTTTTTATTTGTTATAAAATTTGATCAGTTATGAATATTCGTTTAAAACAAAAAATGGGAAGAATGTTACCGGTTAAGTACCGGATTAATTCCTCCCATAAAATTGCATGACTATCCATGAACTTTAGTAGTTCAGGTCATCTGCTTTTTTATTTTTATTTACCTCAAAAAACGGTGTCTATTTGACTATGCTTCTTGAGCTTATTTTCCTACGTTAATTGGCATAGCGCGATCCCCTTTCTTGACAATTAGGAAAGATCTTGTTGTTAACCATCAAACAAAAATCTTTCGATAATTGTTTTTTATTCCTAACTTGTCTAAAAAGTGATCTCTTTATAATAATGTGATTGTTTATGGATTATTTACTAATAACCTTAGTTGAATCAGCAATAAAATTCGAGATTACAGAAACATTAGACAATTCATTATTAATCCAAATATAAAATAGTTTCATGCGATAATCTCCTTACTTTTCGAATTTAACGAATAAGATTTGATAGGTCACGTGACAGAATGCTTAATCGTTAATCGTATTATATTCTCTTTTTTAATTATTTCAACCATTTATACTTAAAAACTTATTGTTGTATAATTTTGAATCGAATTTAGTTGACGATTCAAGATACTTTAAAATTAAATCCATTCTTGATAGAATGCTAACAATAAGTAAGCAAAAAGGAGAGCTTTATTATGGCTAAAATTTTAGTAATTGGAGCCCATGGTAATGTGGGAATTCATATCGTAGAAAAACTAGGACAAGATGGCGACCAAGTTCTAGCGGGTGTTCGAAGCGAAAAACAATTTGGTGAATATGTTGAATTTGAAAATGTTCAACCAATTGAATTCGATTTAGACGGTACGATTGAAGATATGGCTAAGCTATACCAAGACAATCAAGTCGAACAAATCATCTTCTCTGCTGGTTCAGGTGGTGCGACTGGAGATGACCAAACAATGATTATCGATTTAGATGGTGCAATTAAATCAATGTTAGCTGCTAAGCAAGCAGGGGTAAAACGTTATCTAATGGTTAGTGCAATGGGTGCAGATGACCGTAGTTTCTGGGCAGATTCAGGATTACACGCATACTACATTGCTAAACATTACGCAGATGTTCATTTGCGTAATAGTGGTCTAGATTACACTATCGTAAGACCTTCTGCTTTAACCTTCGACGACCAAAGTAATCAAGTTCAAGTCGTTGAAAAACGTGAAGCAGGGATGCATATCGCAAGATTAGATGTAGCCCAATTTGTTGTTGATGCAATTCATAATGACCAAACAATTCACCAAATTTTAGAAATCACTGCCAAATAGTTAGTTTGTATAAATTAGCTTGTCTGAACTGATTTCATGTGATATTGTTATTTGAGTTATTAAAAGAATCAATAAAATAATGCAGCTCTTGATTCGATTGAGGACCAAGGGCTGTTTTTAATTAAATTGATTAGATGGAGGTATGAAATGATAACTGTCACTAATATGGGATTACATTTTTCAGGTAAAAAGTTATATGAAGATGTAAACCTTAAATTCACACCAGGTAACTGTTATGGGGTTATCGGGGCCAATGGTGCTGGTAAATCAACTTTTCTAAAAATGCTAGAAGGAAAGATTGAACCCACCACAGGTAGTATCTCAATCGGTAAGAATGAACGAATTTCTAGTTTGAACCAAGATCACTATGGCTTTGAAGAATTTGAAGTTTTAGACACTGTGATTCAAGGACACGAAAAGTTATACAAGATCATGAAAGAAAAGGATGCTTTATACGCTAAAGAAGATTTTTCTGATGAAGATGGAGTAAAAGCTGCTGAATTAGAAGGTGAATTCGCCGAAATGGACGGATGGAACGCCGAAGCAGATGCTTCACAATTACTACAAAACGTAGGAATTGATGAATCATTACACAATGAAAAGATGAGTGAACTAACTGAAGGTCAAAAGGTGAAGGTCTTATTAGCTCAAGCATTATTTGGTAATCCAGATATTCTATTACTTGATGAACCTACCAACGGTTTGGATAACCATACCGTTGAATGGCTACAAGAGTTTTTAGCTGATTACGAAAACATCGCGATTGTAGTTTCTCATGATAGATACTTCTTAAACCAAGTATGTACAATGATGTGTGACGTTGATTTCAAGAAGATTTCACTATACGTGGGTAACTACGACTTTTGGTTGAAATCAAGTCAATTAGCTGCTAAGTTACGTCAAGATGCTAACGCTAAGAAAGAAGATCAAATCAAAGAATTGAAAGAATTTATCGCTCGATTCTCTGCCAACGCTTCTAAGTCAAAACAAGCAACTTCTAGAAAGAAACAATTAGACAAGATTACACTAGATGATATTCAACCATCTTCACGTAAATACCCATTCATTAAGTTTGAAAAAGAACGTGATTTAGGAAACGATTTAGTTTCAGTGAAGAACATTTCTAAGACAATTGATGGTAAGAAGATTTTGGATAACATCACATTTACATTAAGACCAGGTGAAAAGACTGCTATCATTAGTAGAAATGATTTAGCTACTACTACTTTAATGCAAATCTTAGCCGGTAAGATGGCACCTGATGAAGGTGAAGTAGTTTGGGGCCAAACCACTAAAGCTACTTACATGCCAAAGAACATTAACTCTGACTTCGATGACGATTCATTAACTATCATTGATTGGTTAAGACAATACGCATCTAAAGAAGAAAGTGACGATCCATTCTTACGTAGTTTCTTAGGAAGGATGCTATTCTCTGGAGACAATATTCAAAAGCAAATCAAGGTATTGTCAGGGGGCGAAAAGGTTCGTTGTATGTTATCTAAGATGATGCTTCAAAAAGGAAATGTATTGATTTTAGATGACCCAACCAACCATTTGGACATGGAATCAATTACTGCATTAAATGACAGTCTAATTCCGTTTAACGGTTCAATTATCTTCACTTCACATGATAGAGAATTTGTTCAAACTATCGCTGATCACATTATTGAAGTATCTGATAAAGGGATGGTTCAAAGAGCCGATACTCACTATGATGATTTCGTAAATCATCCAGATGTTCAAAAGCAAGTTGAAGAACTTTACTAAAAAGCAAAGACACAGTTTTCATGACTGTGTCTTTTTTTAGTCTCGTGTCAAAAATATTACCAAAATGTTAAGATTTTCTTACAAGAGTGCATAATATTATTATTCGGTTTTTATTTGTATTATATTAGAAACATAAAATATATTAATTTTTATGGATGGAGTGGAATTTATGAAGAAAATATTATCATCATTGGGATTGGTAATGTTTTTGGGGGTTGCTGCACTAACAATTAATGGTAATGCAACTGCTAATGCTGATGAAAACGGTAGTCAACAAACTACTGAAGCTAGTTCAAATAGTTCTAGCCAAACAAGTACAACTACTAGTCAAGAAGGTACTAACACAAATACTAGTACAACTAATGGTTCAAACACCACAGATACTGAAACAGAATTTGTTAATCATGTCGATTTTACAATCAAATCTGCAAAATCTGAAAATGCGCGAATCATTAATACTGACAACGTTAAGGTCTTTGCTGGTCCATACAACCGTGGAACTAAGCTACTAAAGACAGTTAACTTAAATGGTCAACTAGTTCAACTAAACAAGGTAGCAACTTCTGCTGAAAGAACTTACTACCAAGTAATTTACCAAGGTAAGACTTTAGGTTGGATTAACGCCACATACCTAAGTACTACTAACGTATACGAATTACCATTTGTATACACTAGTCAACACTTCCCATTTGATGCACCAAATGGTTGTGAAGCTACAGCCCTAAAGATGGCACTATCAACTAAGAGCGTTGGTTTGAACCACGGTTTAAACTACTTCTTAAAGAGAATGCCTCGTGCTAAATATGACCAAAACAAGGGATTTGTTGGTAACCCATACGCGGTTAACAACACTAACCAAGATTGGACTATTTACCCTAAGGCACTAGCTAAATTCGGTCGTCAATTCAGAAAGAGTGTTTACAACATTACCGGTGCTTCTAAATCAAAGATTATTTACGAAGTCGAACACGGTAACCCAGTTATCGCTGCTACTGGATACAGAATGAGAAAAGCTACTGGTCACACCTTAGTAGTTGTTGGTTACAAACGTGGTTACTTCAAGATGGCAGATCCATCATCATGGGAATCACAAATGAAATCAAACAAGAATAACCCAGTATTTTGGGTTTCAACTAGTCAATTTATGAAGCTATACAACCAAGAAGGTCGTAAGGCAGTTCTAGTTCACTAGGATAAATTAAAAGAGCATCCATTGGATGCTCTTTTTTTATACATATTTTTCTGTTAAACGAATAAATTCATCGACATCTTTTTGGATTAGCTTAACGCCATCTTCCCAGAAGTCTGGTTTAGTTAAATCAACACCTAGATGTTTCATAGCTAATTCTTCAGTAGACATGTTAGCAGTGTCTTGAAGTAATGCGATGTATTGATCTTCAAAGTTATCACTTTCTTGAGCTTTGGCATAGATACCTAAGCTGAATAGGTAACCAAATGTGTATGGGAAGTTGTAGAAAGGTACATCATCAAAGTAGAAATGCATCTTGCTTTCCCAGAAATGAGTAGAGTAAGTTGATAGTGAGTTATCATACGCTTCTTTTTGTGCATCTAACATTAAGTCGTTGATTTCGCTGGCAGTTAGAACACCATCTTTACGTTTTTCGTAGAATTTCTTTTCAAAAATAAAACGAGCATGAATGTTTAAGAACATCGCAACAGGATTATCCATCTTTGCGTTTAATAGGTTAATCTTTTCTTCGTCAGTTTGTGCTTCTTTAACGTTGGCGTCAGAAACGATTAATTCACTGAAAGTGGATGCTGTTTCCGCAACGTTCATCGCATAATCTTGACGGAAGTAAGGTAGTTCGTTCATCACGCTACTGTGGAAAGCATGACCTAATTCGTGCGCAATTGTTGATGCGTCGTTAGGTGAACCAGTGAAAGTTAAGAAAATTCTAGATTCACCAGTTTCTGGAAGGCTTTCCATGTAACCACCTGGTTCTTTACCTGGACGATTTTCAGCTTCAATCCATTGGTTTTCAAATGCACGTTGTGCTAATTGAGCCATCTTAGGTGAGAAACTATTGAATTGTTTAATGATAAATTCAGCGGCTTCATCGTATGTGAATGTTTTGACTTCACCGTCACCGATATTAAGTGGTGCAGCAACGTCTTCCCAGCCAATTTGTTCTTTGCCGATTAATTGAGCTTTACGATTTAAGAAATCGATTAAAACATCTTTATTAGCATCGACCACTTTCCACATTGTATCCAATGTCTTTTGAGACATGCGGTTTAATTCTAGTGGGTATTTCAAGAAATCGTCAGTACCATGGAAACGATAGTCTAATAAACGACTTCCTGAAACATGGTTTAAAGTATCAGCAAATAGGTTTTGTTTGTCGCCCCATGCTTCTTCCCATTTAGGCATTAATTCAGCACGGTATTTAGGATCTGCATTTCCTAGAATTTCGTTATCAGCTTGTCCTGCTGATAGGGTCTTAGGATTGCCTTCGTTATCTTTGAAATCAACTTGGACTGAAGAAACTAATGTGCTGTAATGGTTTGACCATGCACTTAGGCCTTCCAAATTCATTTCAGCGATGATGGCTTCTTCGTTGTCATCTAATAATTCTTGACCAAAATGACGTTGTTCGTTCAAAGAGAAAATGATTTTATGTAGTGAGGGTTCAGTAATTAACTTTTCGAATGCATCGTCAGATAATGATGCTAACTTCTTTTGTAGTAATTGACTAATTTGAGCGGCTTTAACGTCTAATGATTGAATCTTATCAATTAATGGAGTTACTTCTTCGTTATTAACATCTTCTGAATGTTTACCGCTAATGTACATACCAGTTTGAACGATACCAGCTTGAATCTTTTGAATGAAGTCGGTTAGTTCTGTAAAACGAGTAAAGTGTTCGTCGTCATCAGTAAAATGGTAATCGTTAATCGCATCACGGAAAGTGTTGATTGATTCACCAATTACTTGTATCTTTTCAGTTAACGCTTTTCCGTGTAAACCACCTGGGAAAATTGAATCTAAATCCCAATTTAAAGAATATTTCATGAGTGAGCCTCCTAAAAAATATGATTGTGGATAATTATATCAGTTAATTAATAAAAAAGCCGATAAAATTCTCATTTTATCGGTTTTTATAATTGATTATAATCTTTTAAAAGTTTGTCACGTAAGTCTTTGTTGGATATAAAAATATATAATCCTTTCACACCACGTTTTAATAAAACGTTAGCGGAATTTAATACTAGCTCTTGTTTAATTCGATTGAATTCATCGACATCTGTGATATCAGCGCGTTTCTTGAGTGATTCAACGTCAGTAAATTTACCTAAGTTGACTTTAATTTGGTCACCTTCAGCATGGATAATGGGTCCTAGGATAACGCCAACATAGTTTAAATCAAATCCTTGGCAGGTAAACATTGAACCCACTTCGTTAATTGTTTCTGGGATTTCTGCCCATGGAGTTTGCGTATAGTTATATTGATCCCACGGCATTTTGAAATCCGGTTCTAAAACATAATGTTTTCCACCGTCTAACGTAGAAGGGTATCCAGAAGTGGAAACGATTCTAGATAACCCAACCTCATTATTTTTTTCGACAATTAATTTCCGCATTTCTTCTGCATTATCAAAAATTCTAAAGTCGTAATCTTTTTTAGCATCCTTAGGAAGTGGTGTTAACGTTCCATCGGTAAAACGATTAATCCATTGAACCAAACTATCGCTAGCGGCCATTCTGAATTGATGGGTTAAGTGATACTCGTCATTTGTGTATGGATCGATAATATGGTGCAATCTTTCTATATTCCAAAATGATTTAGTGCGAAGTACTTGACGATGGTCAAATACTAAAATCGTGATTTGTGATCTTTTGATGATTTCGCTCAACTGATTATCATAGTAGAAATTATTATAGTGATCACCACGAGATAACAATAAGTGGGCTTCATCGATAATCGTAATATCCACTGGTTCATGCGTCTTATCGTTTTGGTTAATAAATGAAGTAGGACGGTTGAAATTTTTCTTTAAAACATTTTTCTGACTTCCTGCCATCTTTTTGTATACTTTTAAAATTTCAGGATGGTTAACTAGGAAATAGTTATGACTCTTGTAAAGCGGACTTTGTTTATCATGAGCTAATTGTTGAATATCATAAAATAGTTTACTTAAAATCACTGATTTACCAGTTCCAGCATCACCATAAATAGTAAAGACCGCATGCTTATCATCACTGATGTGATTGATTGAGAATTGTTTGATGCGTTCAACCAATTCTGCTTGCTCTGCGGTCAATTGTTTACTGGGAGCTAGTTTGTCATCGGCAGCGTTACTGTTTGCCATTGTCAAAGACTCCTTTTTATTCAAAATTGTGTTTGATTTCTTCGTAAATGCGGTCAGACACTTCCCAATCGTTTTGGGTATACAAATGAATGCCATCGACATGATGTTCGTACAAATCATCAATTTGTTCGACAGCAAATTCAATACCATCATCTAACATGTCTGTTGATTCATCAACAAATTCGGGAACGTCTATTTCATTGTGTAGTAGGTAGTGTTTCTTAAACGGATCCGTAATTGGCATAATCCCAATTCTAATTGGAATATTTATGCTTTTCTTGTGTGCTTCTTTTAAAAAGTCATAGATTTTATGGTTATCAAAGCACATCAAAGAAATGAGACTGTTAACACCGCTATCCACTTTTTTCTTGAGATAAAAAACATCATCTTTTAGTGAATCGGCAAATGAATGAACATCTGGATAACAAGCAGCCACAATGTTAGTGGTATCATTTTTATCCAGTTGATTCACGTATTCAATCAAATCACTAGCATAACTAAAATCATCTTGCACTTCCATATTATGATGAAGATTACCACGAACTAACAATAAATTCTTGATATCTGATTCGCGAAATTCAGTGAAAGCTTTTTTGATTTCTTCTTTTGTGTGCGATAGTCCTGTTAAGTGAAGGATCACGGGGATGTTTAAATCTCGTTGAATGTATTGTGCACATTTGATCATTTCTTCGTATGAGTACCGACTTAAGTTACTGATAGATACGAAGTCTGGTTTCCATTTGTTGATGTAATGTTTCATCTGGATAAGATCGTGTGAATTCGCTTCAATTTCGACTGAAAATGTTTGATCTCTCATAGAAGGGTCCTTTCGAGTCTGGTAAATTTAATACTTTCATTCTAACACGAAAAATAAAAAAGCGTTATTAACGTTTGCTAATAACACTTTCATAATTAAACTAATTGTTCAATTAATGCATCTACGGCATTAATATAGCTTTCAAGCTTGGTGTTTACAGCTTCTTGATTATCATCGACAGTTCCTAGGTAGAACTTGATTTTAGGCTCTGTTCCGGAAGGACGGATAGCAAACCAAGTACCGTCAGCCAACCAATATTTCAAAACGTTAGCTTGAGGTAATTGAATTTTTTCCACGCTACCATCAGCATTAGTTTTAGTAGACTTATCGAAGTCTTCCAATGATTCCACATTTTGACCGTTGAATTCAGTTAATGGATTTGATCTTAATTCGTTCATGATGTTATCCATCTTAGACTTACCTTCAAGACCTTCAAATGATTTTGAAATGGTCTTTTCTTCATGGTATCCATAAAGTTGGTAAATTGATTGAAGACCATCATATAAGGTTTGACCCTTGTGCTTGTAGTATGCTGCTACTTCAGCAAGTAGAACAGTTGATTGGATGGCATCTTTATCACGGACGAAGGGTTTGATTAAGTAACCGAAACTTTCTTCGAAACCAAATAAGAAAGTATTTTCATTAGTTTCTTCAAAATCCTTAATCTTTTCAGCGATGTATTTAAATCCAGTTAAGACGTTTTGCATCTCAACACCATAGTGGTTAGCAATCTTAGTAGCTAATTCCGTTGAAACGATTGATTTAACCACGGCACCGTTTACTGGTAAATCATTAGCGTCTTGTTTAGCAGTTAAGATGTAATCTAATAGGACTGATGCGATTTGGTTACCGGTCATTAATTCATAGCTACCATCTGGTTGACGAACGGCAGCACCCAGTCTATCAGCATCGGGGTCAGTGGCTATTAATACATCAGCTTCTTCTTGATTACCTAATTGAATTGCTAGATTGAATGCTGAAGCGAATTCCGGATTAGGAAAATCAACAGTTGGAAATTCTGGATCAGCGATTGCTTGTTCCTTTACTAATGAATAGTTTTTAAAACCAACATTATCCAAAGCACGACGGCAAATGATTTTTCCAGTTCCGTGAAGAGGGGTGTAGACGAATTTTAGGTCTTTACCAACTTCTTGGATTAATTGGTGGTTAACGTTAACATTTTTTACATTTTCCAAGTATGCAGCGTCAACATCTTCGCCAATAACAGATAGTAGCTTTTGTTTTCTTAATTCTTTGACGTCGGCAACCTCGATTGCGAATACATCTTCGGCTTGGCGAACAAAACTAGTAATCATATCTGAAGCCTTTGGTGGCATTTGACCACCGTCTTCACCGTAAATTTTGTATCCATTATATTGCATTGGATTATGGCTAGCTGTAATCATAACACCCGCAAAAGCATGTAAGTGTCTAATTGCAAATGATAGTTCTGGAGTAGGGCGGATATCATCAAAGACAAATGATTTAATGTTATGTTGTCCTAAAACACGAGCAGCTTCGTAGGCGAATTCTTCTGAATGGTAACGAGAATCAAAACTGATTGCCACACCGCGTTTCTTTTCTTCATCACTTAATGTATCCATGTATGAAGCAAGACCTTCAGTAGCTTGTCTAACGGTGTAGATGTTCATACGGTTAATTCCGGCACCGATTAAACCACGCATACCAGCGGTTCCAAATGACATGTTAGTGCCAAAAGCATCGTTGATTTCGTTTGGATTATTTTTAATGGTATTTAAATCATGTTTTACAGATTCGTTTAAATTGGGTTGGTTAGCCCAAGTTTTGTATAATTCTTGTGCGTTCATATAAAGTCTCCAATAAACTTATTTCATTACATTTTCTAAGTATAGTTAATGCTGTATTGATAGTCAATTTATAATAGAAGAGAGAGCTTAAATAAAGCTTATTAATTGTCATTGCTTTGGAAAATGTGGTAAGTTACTTTTAAATAATAAGTAAGGAGGATTTATTATGGATAAGAATGAAGAAATTATTCAAACTGCGCACCGTCGTTATGCGACTAAGAAGTTTGATGCTAATAAACAAATTAGCGAAAAAGACTGGGACACCATTTTAGAAGTTGGTCGTCTTTCACCAAGTGCTTTCGGATTTTCACCATGGCAATTCTTAGATATTCAAAGTGACGATTTAAAGAAAGAAATTTATGATTACGCATGGGGTGGTCAAAATAGTTTAAATGGTGCTAGTCACTTTATGATTATTTTAGCAAAAAAAGGAATCACTGCGACTCATCCATACATCCAACACATTACTGAAGATGTAGCAGGACATGAATATGCACCTGATTCAGCATTTTCAAAGAAGTTTACTGACTTCCAAGAAAATGATTTTAAATTAACAGATGATCGATCACGTTTTGATTGGGCATGTAAACAAACATACATTGCTTTAGCTAACATGATGACCGCAGCTGCTGAATTAGACATAGATAGTTGTGCAGTTGAAGGTTTCAACCGTGAAAAGATTGAAGCTATCCTTTCTGAAAAAGGGATTTTAGACACTAAGGAATGGGGCGTATCAGTAATGGCTGGTTTCGGCTACCGTGATCAAGACATTACTCCTAAGCGTCGTCAACCAATGGAAGAAGTTTACCGTGTAATTAAATAGTAGAAAGTCCATCCATAAAGGATGGATTTTTATTTCAATAAGGTAGATACGCTCAATAAGCGTTACACAATAAATGAAGAGTAACTTATTAAAATCCACCTAAAAAACATCTTCAAAACGTTGGTATTATCAACTTTTTCGAATTTAGATGCTTTTAATTTGACTGATATCGGTTGAAAAAAAGCCGATTTTAATTAAGAATTAATTAGTGGTATTAACAAGTACTATCAAAAGATAACCCAAATTGGTTTAGAGGAGATATCATGAACAGTTTTTCAATTTTAGCTACTGCTAAAGCCGTTCCTGAAAAGATAGTTACCAATGACGATTTGGCAAAAATCATGGACACTTCTGATGAATGGATCAGTAAGCGTACAGGAATTAAACAACGCCGAATCGCTACAAAGGAAACAAATACTTCTTTAAGCGCTGAGGTTGCTTCTCAATTACTAAAGAACGCTGATGTTGATGCTAACGATATTGATTTCATTATCGTGGCAACAATGTCTGCTGATTATCAAATGCCATCAACTGCAGCCGCAATCCAAGGAATGATTGGAGCTAACAATGCTGTTGCTTTTGATATCAGTGCTGCATGTTCTGGTTTTGTATTTGCTACTCATACTATGAATGCATTATTAAACTTAAAGCCAAATGCTTTAGGAATTATTATTGGTTCTGAAAAAATGAGTAACCTAATTAACTGGGAAGATAGAACGACTGCTGTTTTATTTGGGGATGGAGCCGGTGGAATGCTAGTTTCAAACCAAGGTGATGGTGAAATTCTATCCAGCAACTTAAAGAACTATGGTGATGAAGACAAGGCACTACTTGCAGGTCATTTAACAGGTAGTGGTACATTTGGTAAAAGCGATGACGATACAGATGAATACCTTCATATGAAGGGAAGAGAAGTATTTAACTTCGCAACTAAGAATGTTCCCGCATCAATTCGTGAAGCTGCAAAACAAGCAGGAATCGAGTTAAGTGACATAAATCACTTTGTGTTACATCAAGCGAACGCACGAATTATTAAATCTGTAGCCCGCAAATTAGGCGAAAATGCTGATAAGTTCCCTGTTAACATCAATCTTTATGGAAACACATCTGCAGCAAGCGAACCAATTTTGTTGTCAGAAATGATGGAAAATGGTTTAATAACTAAGGGAGATATTATCGCCCTTTCAGGTTTTGGTGGTGGCCTAACCACTGGAACTATTATTTTAAGGTATTAATTTTTTATATTATTTTATTTATGGAGTGAATTATATTATGGCAGACAAGAACGCAATTTTTGACAAGGTAAAAGAAATCGTTGTAGATCAATCAGACGTTAAGGCTGAAGACATCAAGATGGAAACTAACTTCAAGGACGAACTAGATCTTGACAGTTTAGACTTATTTGAAATCATCGATGCTCTAGAAGACGAATACGACATCGAAATCGATACTGACAACGACATCGCAACTGTACAACAACTAGTTGACTACGTTGCAAACCAAGTTGAAGACTAATATTTAATTAGTTAATAATTAGGAGTGTTTAAGTTTGAATATTTGTTATCTATTTAGTGGCCAAGGTAGTCAATTTAAGGAAATGGGACAGGATTTGTATAAAACAAATGCTGTGTACAAACGTACAATTGACGAGGCCTCAGAAACATTGAATTTAAACTTAGCTGATCCGGAAATTTTTGATAATCCTAATAATACTCAAATTGCTATTTTAACGATGAGTGTAGCTATTCATCGTATTTTAGAAGATAAAATAGCTAAGCCCGTTGCTATGATGGGATTGAGTTTAGGCGAATATAGTGCTTTAGTTGCTGCTAAAGCACTATCTTTTCAATCAGGGCTAAAGCTAGTACACGATCGCTCACATTACATGGATGAAGCAGGTAAGCAAAATCCAGGTTCTATGGCTGCTGTATTGGGTCTTAGCCCTGATTTTGTGAAGAGCGTTTGTGATGAAATTGATGATGTATACCCTGCAAACTACAATAATAAGTCTCAAGTTGTTATTGGTGGTACTAAAGAAGGGGTTGCAAAAGCAATGGAAGTACTTACTGAAAAGGGTGCTAAACGTGTGGTTCCACTACAAGTTGCAGTGGCTTCTCATACTCCATTGATGCAACCAGCATCAGATCAATTAGCTAAACGTCTTGAAAGTGTTGAATTTAGTGAACCAAACGTAGATGTTATCAGTAACACTACTGTAAAACCATTTGCTTTGGATACTGTTAAGGAAACATTAGTTAATCAACTAATCAATCCAACTCACTTTATGCAAGATGTTGCTTCTCTAGAAGACAAAAACATCGACGCCTTTATCGAAATCGGTCCAGGAAATACGCTAAGTAAGCTTGCTAAAAAGACACTAAAAGCTGATACATATAATGTAGAAAGCGTTGAAACTCTAGATGCCTTATTAGATAAGTTAGGAGAATAATAATGGAAAATAACGAAAAACAAGTAATCCTAATCACTGGTGCTACCAAGGGATTAGGTTTAGCTGACGCTGTTCGTCTAGCTAAAGATGAAAACAACATCGTAATTGCCAACTCACACAGACAATTAAGTGACGAAGAACTAAAGGCCTTCGAAGCTAACTTCGATAAAGAAATCGAAGTGCTTGTTGGAGACGTTGCCTCAGAAGAAGATGCTGAAGCAATGATTAACAGCGTTATTGAAAAGCACGGTAAGATTGATGTGCTAGTTAACAATGCTGGTATCACTCAAGATACTCTATTAACTAGAATGAAGGGTGATTCATTCAAGCAAGTTCTAGACACTAACTTATTTGGTGTTTTCAACATGACTAAATTTGCTATGAAGAAAATGCAAAAAGCTCGTAAAGGTTGTATCATCAACCTTTCAAGTATTGCCGGTCTTCACGGTAACCTAGGTCAAGCCAACTACTCATCAACTAAAGCTGGTATTGTTGGTTTAACTAAGACTACAGCCCAAGAAGGTGCTCTACGTGGAATCCGTTGTAATGCGGTTGCTCCAGGTATGATTAAGACTGCCATGACTGCTAAGTTAGGCGACAGCTACATTGCTGATTGGGAAGAAAGAATCCCAGCAAAACGTTTTGGTACTCCAGACGAAGTTGCACAAGTTGTTGAATTCTTAATCAAGAACGAATACATGAATGGACAAGTAATCACCGTTGACGGTGGATTAACTATGTAATCAAAGTTAAGTAAGAACATTCTTAATTAACAGGAGATAATAAATCATGGAACAAAAAGATATTGAAAATTTAATGGACAAGTTTGACAAGTCCAGTATGAAAGAATTTAAAATCACTGCTGATGATGGTACTAACCTATACTTTTCTAAGTTAGAACATCCGGCTGTTGCCGCTGCTCCCGATGCTGCACCAGCTTCAGCAACTCCATCAACTGATGGAACACCAGCTCCAGTTGTAGCTGCAGGTTCAAAGATTAAAGCTCCACTTGTTGGAATTGTTTACTTTGCACCAAGTCCTGAAAAACCAGTCTTCAAAAAAGTTGGAGACCACGTTAAAAAAGGCGATGTAGTTTGTGTAATTGAAGCTATGAAGGTTATCAATGAAGTAAAAAGTCCAGTTTCTGGAACTATTACTAAGAAAGTTGCCGAAAATGGTGACATGGTTGAATACGATCAACCAATTTTTGAAATTGAGGAGGACTAATTTTGGACTATAACGTACAAGATTTCATTCCTCAAAGATTTCCATTCCAAATGCTAGATAAAATTGTTGAAGTTAACCCAGGAGTTGGCGCTAAGGCTGAAAAGCTTTTAACAGTTAATGAATGGTTCTTCTCAAAACAACATCTAGAATTTGGAATGCCAAGACCTATCGCAATGGAAATGCTTGCGCAAACTGGAGTTTGTGCATTGCTTTCAATGCCTGAATACAAAGGTAAAAATGTTTTCTTTGGTGGTATCAAAGAAGCAACATACAAAGACAGCTTTAGACCCGGCGACAAGTTGGAACTAGCTGTTGAAATGACAAAACTAAAGAGAAACATTGGTGAAGGTCATGGAACAGTTACACGTGATGGCGAAGTAATTTGTGAAGGTACTTTAATCTTTGCAATTGAATAAGTTCATAAAGGATGAGTGAAATGTTTAAAAAGGTATTAATTGCCAACCGTGGTGAAATCGCGGTGCAAATCATAAGAGCACTTCATGAGATGGACATTAAAGCTGTTGCCGTTTATTCAACTGCCGACAAGGATAGTATGTTTGTTAAATTAGCTGATGAATCAGTATGTATTGGTGGACCACAACCTAATGAATCATATTTAAACATGGCTGCGGTTATCGATGCTGCAATTTTAACTAACAGTGAAGCTATTCACCCCGGTTACGGATTTTTATCTGAAAATGCTGAATTTGCTGAACTTTGCGAAAAATGTTCAATTAAGTTCATTGGACCAAGTTCAAAAGTAATTGATTTAATGGGAAACAAATCTCATGCTAAAGCTGCAATGAAGAATAGTGGAGTCCCAACTATCCCTGGTTCTGATGGATCCATCGAAAGTTTGGACGAAGCATTAAAGCTAGCTGATGAAATTGGTTATCCTGTCATGCTTAAAGCTGCCGCTGGTGGTGGTGGAAAAGGTATCCGTGAATGTGATGATCCTGAATCATTAAAAGAAATCTTTACTACTACTAAGCGTGAAGCAAGAATTTCATATGATGACGATTCATTATATATGGAAAAAGACTTAAGCGATGCTAAACACATCGAAATGCAAGTGATTGCAGATCAAAAGGGAAATGTTGTGTACTTCCCTGAACGTGATTGTTCACTTCAAAGAGGTCACCAAAAAATTATTGAAGAAACTCCATGTATTGAAGTTTCTCAAGATCAACGTGACTACTTAGGTCAATTAGTAGCTAAGGCTACTAAGGAAATTGGTTATGAAAACACTGGAACTTTCGAGTTCTTATTAGATGAAAAGACTAATAACTTCTACTTCATGGAAATGAACACTAGATTACAAGTTGAACATACAGTTACTGAAGAAGTTGCTGGAGTTCAATTAATCAAAGCACAAATCCAAGTAGCAGCCGGTGAAGAATTACCATTTACTCAAGAAGATGTTCAAGTTAACAGCTATGCGATTGAATGTCGTATCAATGCTGAAGACCCAGCTCATGGCTTCTTGCCAGCACCAGGAAAATTAAAGAATGTTAGTTTTCCATTTGGTACTAAGGGTGTTCGTATTGATTCTGGAGTTGAATCTGGAGACACCATTTCTCCTTTCTACGATTCAATGATTGCTAAAATCATTGTACATATGCCTGATAAACCTCAATCAGTCGTAAAAATGAAACGAGTAATCAATGAATTTAAGGTTGATGGAGTTAAAACTAACCGTCAATTCCTAAACGATTTGTTACAAGACAAACATTTCAATGATTCAGATTTCAATAATCTATACATTGAAAAATCATTCTTGAAAGAGTGGTTGAAAAACGTTGAAGAATAATAAATCAGAAGAAACTAAAGATTTACAAGCACTAATGGACAAGGTTCCAGATCATTTATTTATTAAATGTCCTGTTTGTGAAGAAAACTTTTATAACAAAAAGCTAGGCGCATACAAGTTATGTCCTAACTGTGGATACGGATTTAGATTAGGTGCTAAAGAACGAATCGACATGACTGTTGATGAGTTCACACCAATTAACAGTGAAGTATCTGCTCCTAAACGTTTCTTAGAAGATGAAAAATATGCTGGTAAATTAGCGAAATCAAAAGAACTAACTGACTTAAATGAAAGTGTTCAAACTGGGATTGCTAAAATCGGTGATGTTGAATTCGCACTTGGTGTGATGGATTCTCGTTTCATCATGGGAAGTTTAGGTACCGCAACTGGTGAAAAACTAGCGCTATTATTCGAAGAAGCAACTGAAAAGAATCTTCCAGTTGTTGTCTTTTCTTGTTCTGGTGGTGCCAGAATGCAAGAAGGAATCCACTCATTAATGCAAATGGCCAAAGTATCACAAGCTGTTTCAGACCACGCAGAAAAAGGATTATTATACATTTCAGTATTAACTGATCCTACTACTGGTGGGGTTACAGCAAGTTATGCGATGGAAGGAGATATTAATATCTCTGAACCACATACATTAATTGGTTTTGCTGGTCGTCGAGTAATTGAAAACACCATTCAACAACGTCCACCAAAGGATTTCCAACGTGCAGAAACATTGCTTAAAAATGGTTTCTTAGATGCCATTGTTAAGCGTCAAGATATGAAATCAGTTTTAGCCAGATTATTGGCTTGGAATTAGGGGGATATTATGACTAAAGCATACGATCGTGTTCTTGCGGCTAGAAGTGCTGATAAAATTAGTATCCAAGACCTAGTTGCTGGAATAACTGATGATTTTATCGAATTGCACGGTGACCGTGCTTATAGTGATGATCCAGCAGTTTACGCTGGGATCGGAACTATCGGTGGTCAAGCCGTTACAATTACTAGTATCCAAAAAGGTGATAATACTGACGAAAATATCGAAAGACATTTTGGTTCAGCTGAACCTTCAGGATACAGAAAAGCTTTACGTTTGATGAAACAAGCGGAAAAGTTTAACCGCCCAATTATCAACTTGATTAACACACCAGGTGCTTATCCTGGTATGGATGCTGAATACAAAGGTCAAGGTTACATGATTGCTCAATCAATCTTACAAGGTCTTAAGTTATCAGTTCCATACATCAGTGTTATCGTTGGTGAAGGTGGAAGTGGTGGTGCAATCGCACTTGCTGTTGGTGATACTGTTTGGGCTTTTGAAGATAGTATTTATTCTGTATTATCTCCAGAAGGATATGCCACAATCTTGTGGAAAGACTCAAGTAAGGCAGCACAAGCCGCTGAACAAATGCAACTTACACCTAAGGAATTATTAAACAATGAAATCATTGATAAGATCATTCCTGAAGTAAAAGATGCAAAATCAATGCAAAACTTCAAAGAAGCTTTAATTGAAAAAATTAATGAACTTAAACAATTACCTAAAGAAGAATTATTGGCACAACGTCATGAACGTTACCGTAAATTCAACTAAAGTAATTTAATTGATTTGTATATTTAGGAGGTCAAATCAAATGTCAAACTTATTAGATGGAAAAACAATTGTTGTTATGGGTGTTGCTAACAAACGTAGTATTGCCTGGGGATGTGCTAAGTCACTAATGGATAATGGTGCTAAAGTCATCATTACTTACCAAAACGAAAGACTAAGACGTCAATTAGATAAATTAGTTCCAGAAGGAACTGAAATGATTGAATGTGACGTTGCTGAAGATGCAAACGTTGAAAAGACTTTCCAAGACATTCAAGCTAAATTCGGTAACATCGATGGTGTTATTCATGCTATTGCTTACGCTGACAAAGAAACTCTTGAAGGTGGCGTTATTGATGTTAAGAAAGATGGTTACAACTTAGCTCAAGACGTTTCAGCTTACTCACTAATTTCAGTATCACGTTACGCAAGTCGTGTTATGAACCCACAAGGTAGTATTGCTACTCTAACTTACATGGGTTCAACTCGTGCTATTCCTTCATACAACATGATGGGTGTTGCTAAGGCTGCTCTAGAAGCTAACGTAAGATACCTAGCTTCTGACTTAGGTCCTAAGAAAATCCGTGTTAACGCTATCTCTGCAGGTGCTATCAAGACTCTTGCCGTTACTGGTATTAAGAATCACGGTGACCTACTAAAAGAATCTGAAGCAAGAACTGTGGATGGCGAAGCTGTTGATATTCACCAAGTTGGTGACGTTGCTACATTCTTAATGAGTAACCTATCATCAGGTGTTACTGGTGACTTGATTTACGCTGATAAGGGTGTTCATTTACTTGCCTAATAACACAGAAATTTTTATTGATTCAATCCAAAATCCTAAATATCAAGAAATTTTCAAGAAGGCTGATGTTGATTTTACAAAATACAATAAACGCCAAGCTATCGTGGGAAACTTGATGTTAGCGGATTATATGGGAATTAGCATCGATGAATTATTACATGGCGACCTTTTTAATTATGGTAAGCATGGCAAGCCATCATTAAAGAGTAACCAATTCCAATACAATATTTCCAATTCTTATGATTTAGTTATCTTAGCGGTTTCTGATCAAGAAGTTGGAATTGATATTGAAAAGCTTCGTCCGTTCACATACAAACGTATCACTAGAGCTTTCACTGATAATGAATTAAATTATTTAAGTCAATTATCTCCAGAAGAAGATGGTGATGAAACTTTGAAATTGTGGACAATTAAAGAAGCAGCTTTAAAACTAGTGGGAACTGGTTTATCTGGTAAAGTCAAAAGTGTGGATATTGATGTTGATACTAAAGAATCAGCAACAAGACTAGACCGTAAAATTAAACTAACCGATATTGAGGTAGCAGATGGTTACGTTGGAACTTTAGCTACTTATGATGACTAGTAAATTTAGTAGATGATTTTTCCGGGGTCGATGGGACAATTAGTAGACGAATGAAATCATCGCTTGCTACAAGTTAAAACTAAATGAATATACTTAGTCGCATATGTCACATAAAGCAATAAATTAAAAACGTTGTTATAGCAGCAATTTTCATCTTTTTTAGATGAAAAGAGTGCTTCTACGTTGTAACTTAGTATCGATATTGTTAAACTGAACGATGTTGATTAGGATATCTAGATATGAAAACTAGATGTGCTGATTAATCATAATTTTTAAAACTAAAATTATAAATCAGATTAATAAAAAAGTTTAATTGTTAAATTTTGAATTTAAATAAGGAGTGCTTATCGTGAGTGTTTTAAATACAACCGAAATTATGGATTTAATTCCAAACAGATACCCAATTTTATACATTGATAGAGTTGACGAACTAGTACCAGGCGAAAGAGTCGTAGCTACTAAGAACGTTACTATCAACGAAAACTATTTCCAAGGTCACTTCCCTGGAAACCCAGTTATGCCTGGTGTTTTAATTATTGAAACTATGGCACAAACTGCATCAATCTTAATTCTAAAGAGTGAACAATACAAAGATAAGACTGCTTACTTAGGTGAAATTAAGGGTGCTAAATTTAGAAAGATGGTTAAACCAGGTGACGTTGTAAGATTCGAAGTTACTATGGGTAAACAAAAGAAGAACATGGGACAAGTTGACTGTACTGCTTACGTTGGCGACAAGAAAGCTTGTTCAGCTCAACTAACATTTATCGTTCCAGACGTTAAACGTAAATAAGGAGGATAACTCTATGACAAAGCGTGTAGTTATTACAGGTATTGGTGCCGTTAGTCCATTAGGTAACGACGCAAATACATTTTTAGATAATATCTTTGCTTCAAAGACTGGTATCGGACCAATCACTAAGTTTGATCCAAGTGAAACTGGTGTTTCACTAGCCGGTGAAGTTAAAGACTTTGATCCACTAGAACGTATCGACAAGAAAGTCTCAAAACGTATGGATGACTTTTCACGTTACGCTTTATACTCAGCTTACGAAGCTATGGAACAAGCTGGACTAAAAGAAGGAAACTTCGATCCAGATGAATTAGGTGTAATCTATGGTTCAGGTATTGGTGGTTTAACAACTATCCAAGAACAAGCAATCAAGATGTCAAAGAAGGGTCCAGGTCGTGTATCTCCATTCTTCGTTCCTAACTCAATCATTAACATGGCTGCTGGTAACATTTCAATTAACTTAAATGCTAGAAACACTTCTCAAGCTATCGTTACTGCTTGTTCATCAGGTACTAACGCTATTGGTGATGCATTTGATTACATTCGTTTTGGTAAAGCTAAAATGATGATTACTGGTGGTTCAGAAGCTTCAGTTAACGAACTAGGTATCGCAGGTTTCGCTGCTCTTTCAGCTCTTTCAACTTCAGAAACTGTTGAAGGCGGTTCAATTCCATTCGATAAGGATAGAAATGGATTCGTTATGGGTGAAGGTGCCGGTACTTTAGTTCTTGAAGAACTAGAACACGCCAAAGCACGTGGTGCTAACATCTTAGGTGAAATCGTAGGTTACGGTACTAACTCAGATGCGTACCACTTAACTGCTCCAAGACCTGACGGTTCAGGTGCTGTTGATGCTATGAAGTTAGCTCTTAAAGATGCTAACGTTGACCCTAAGGACGTTGACTACGTTAACGCTCACGGAACAAGTACTCATGCTAACGATTCAGCTGAATCACAAGCAATCAAGAAGGTATTCGCGGATAACGATCACATCAAGGTAAGTAGTACTAAGGGTATGACTGGTCATGCTCTAGGTGCCGCTGGTTCTCTTGAAGCAGTTATCATGGTTGGTGCATTACAACGCCAACAAATGCCTGTTAACTATGGTGTTAAGAACATCGACCCAGAAGTTGAAGTTGAACTAGTTAACGAAGACAACAAGAAGTCACCAGTTAATTACGAAATCTCAAACTCATTTGGTTTCGGTGGTCACAACGCAGTTCTTGTATTCAAGAAATACGAAAACGACTAATTAATATTAAAAAGCTATGGAATTTCCATAGCTTTTTTGTTTACATAAATAAAAATGTCAATTTTGGGTTTTATTGAAACTTTAAGGTAGCTGTTAGATAATATATGTATTAGATATACTAAAGGAGAAATAATATGGCTATTTTAGTACCTGGAGGAGCCGGATACATTGGTTCTCACACAGTTGAAAGATTAATTGAAAAAGGTTTTGAAGTGGTTGTCGTAGATAGTTTAGCTACTGGCCACCGTCACAGTGTTAATACCAAAGCAATATTTTACCAAGGTGATATTCGCGACCGCGAATTTTTAGATAAAGTTTTTAGTAAAGAAAATATTGACGGAGTAATTCATTTTGCTGCGAACTCAATTGTTCCAGAATCAATGGAAAAACCACTTAAATACTTTGATAATAATACTGGTGGAATGATCACTTTACTAGAAGCGATGCATGATCACGATGTTAACAATATTATCTTTTCATCAACTGCAGCTACTTATGGTGAACCAGAAAGTATTCCGGTTAAGGAAACCGATTCACAAGTACCTACTAACCCTTACGGTGAAAGTAAGTTAATGATGGAAAAAATGATGAAATGGGCAGACGTTGCATACGGCATTAAATATACTGCACTACGTTACTTCAACGTCGGTGGTGCAATCATGGATGGTAGCATTGGTGAAGACCATGGCCCAGAAACTCATTTAATCCCAATCATTTTACAAGTTGCTCAAGGAACCCGTGATCAATTACAAATTTTTGGGACTGATTACCCTACTAAAGACGGAACTAATGTCAGAGACTATGTTCATGTAATGGACTTAGCAGACGCTCATATTTTAGCTCTACAACGATTATTAGATGGTGGATACTCAGATGCCTTTAATTTAGGTTCATCCACTGGATTCTCCAACCGTGAAATGCTAGAAACAGCTCGTAAAGTGACGGGAAAAGAAATTCCTGCCGTCGACGCACCTAGAAGAGCAGGAGATCCAAGTACATTGGTTGCAGATTCTACCAAAGCACGTGAAGTTTTAGGATGGCAACCAGAACACGATAATGTGGAAGATATTATTGCTAGTGCATGGAAGTGGACTCAACAGCACCCTCATGGGTTCGAAGATTAAAATCGTATAAGAATCACTTCTATATTCTTGAAAAATAGTTAATTCAGTTTTACCATAGATATGAATTAAAGATATAGGAGGCTGAATTTTCTATGAACAGATTAGAAGGACTGGTTCAAACTACCACTTTAAACAACGGTGTTGAAATGCCTCGTTTAGGTTTAGGTGTTTGGAAAACTAATAACACAAGTGCAAAAGAATCAGTAAAAGAATCTATCATCAAAGGTTACCATTTAATTGATACTGCTAAGCAATATGGTAACGAAGCTGGTGTGGGTGAAGGAATCAAAGAAGGTTTAGCAGCGACAGGTAAAAACCGTAAAGATTTATTTATTACTACTAAAGTTTTCAATGGAGATCAAGGTTATCAAAGTACTTTAGACGCATTAAATGGAACTCTAAAGAGACTTGATTTAACATACATTGACTTGTATCTAATGCATTGGCCAGTTGATGGTAAATATTTAGACACTTGGAAAGCAATGGAAAAGTTATATCACCAAGGTAAAGTAAGAGCAATTGGTGTATCTAACTTTGATAACGACCGTTTACAAGATTTACTTAACCACTGTGAAATTGTTCCAGCGGTTAACCAAATGGAATTTAATCCAATCAACCAAGAAAAAGACATTATGGCTTTTAACAGCCATGCTGGAATTCAATTGGAAGCTTGGTCACCACTCGGTGGTGGGGAAGCACTAAACAATCCAACCATTAAACAAATTGCTGATAAGTACAACAAATCAGTAGCTCAAGTAATTCTTCGTTGGGATTGGCAAAAAGGGGTTGTCACAATTCCTAAGTCATCTCATGAAGAAAGAATCATTCAAAATTCAGATATTTTTGATTTTGAATTATCAGATCAAGACATTCAAGCCATTGATGCACTAGATCAAGCTAAGCGTAGTCTATGGTACCCAGATTTTGAATGGCATACTACTGGTCAAATGACAGATACAGTTGACCAATGGGATGATTCTCCTAAAAATTATAAAGACTAATAAAAAAGGCGTTGTCTAATGACAACGCTTTTTGTTTTGTCCTATAATGGAGATAATAACTATGCGGAATGGAGAATCGATTTGGAAAATAAGCGCATGAGATTACAAGAGAAACTGTTGGGGGCTACTTTAGCAATCACAGGTGCTATTCTATGGGGAATTCAAGGACCAGTATCACAATTTTTATTTCAAGATAATCACTTATCACCAGAATGGTTGATGGGAATTAAGATGGGAATTTCTGGAATCTTAATTCTGTTATTTACCAAGTTTTTCAAAAAAGAACCGGTAATGACATTATGGAAACAACCAAAAAACATCGGTGTATTCATCGCATATGCCATTTTTGGGTTAGCTGCTGTTCAGTACCTATACTTGGTCACAGTTAATTTAAGTAATGCCGGTACAGCAACAGTGCTACAAAGTTTAGGAACTGTATTAATCGTTATTTTTACAGCGATTTTTTATCATCAATTACCTAATAAATATGAAGCAACAGCCGTGTTAGTCGCATTAATTGGAACTTGGCTATTGGTGACTAAGGGACAATTAACTCAATTAGCGATTTCAACACCAGCTTTAACCGCCGGATTATTATTAGCGTTAGCAGGATCTATCCAAACCATGCTACCGGTGAACCTATTAAAGAAATTTAGTTCATTGGTAGTTGTTGGTTGGGCAATGCTAATTGGTGGAATATTATTTACAATCGTTCATCCGTTTTGGGTGGATGTACCTAAAATGACATTAGGAACATTTTTAGGGGTTACTTTTATCGTCTTATTTGGAACGATGATGTCATTTATCTGTTTCATCAATAGTTTGCGCTTTATTTCACCTACGGTAGCAGGGATGTTAGATACGTTTGAACCACTGTCAGCAACGATTGGGGCGATTGTATTTCTAAATACATCCTTTAATGGAGCCGAAGTTATTGGTGGATTATTAGTCTTAAGTACTGTCTTTATCCTCGCTTTAGGCAGTCGAAATGAATAAAATAAAAAAAGATAATGAACAACGTGTTGACTTTTTAATACGTTGTTTTTATAATGGAGTTAATTTCTAAGAGGAAATGATTTTTTGAGGGGGATTATTATGGTTAAACAAGATCGTCGAACAATTCAAACCAAAGCACAAATTACTGATGCTTTGATTCAATTGATTCATGAAAAAGGTTTTAATAATTTGAACGTCACTGATTTAACGCGCGCAGCAGGAATTGGTCGAGGAACTTTTTACATTCATTACTTAGATAAATTCGATTTGTTAAATAAAATTGAAGCGCAACTAATGGATGAAATTCAACAAGTTCTAAATAATGTTATTCCTGAAGAATTGAGTGTTCATTCAAATGCAGATTCTGAAGTTCCTTCTGAATTATTAATTAAAACACTAGATTATTTTTACCAAAATTCTAAGTTACTCTCTGCTTTATTAAGTCCAGATGGAGATCCTTATCTGATTGATAAAATCAAAGAGATGTTTAGAAACCTCATCAAAGAATCATTTCATGCCTCATCTGATGATATTGAGTTTAATCCCAATATACCAAGGGACTATATTATGGAAATTATTTTGGATCGACTAATGAGTATCGTGGTTTACTGGATGAGTAAAGAAGATTTAGAATCACCAGAAGAAATCGCGAAAATTATTAAGCTAACACAACACATTTCACCAAACGAATTAGTTTACATCAAGAAATAGGGGGATATTTTGATGCCAAAATTTATTAAAAAATATACAGGCAGCTTAATTGCATGGCTAGTTGTTGTTATCTTAAGTGTTGTTTTCCTACCAAACATGTCTAATCTGGTAGCACAAAAAGGACAAACTAAGATTCCATCAAATTCACAAAGTCAAATTGCACAAAAAATTCAAGATAACTGGGGTCATGGGATTGGTAATACCACTGACGCAGTCATCGTGTTTAACAATGGTAATCAAAAGATTACAGCTGAACAACAAACTAAAATTAATGATACTATCCAAAAAATTAAGGATAACAAGGATAAATATGGCGTTAAAGGCATTACCGCACCAATGGATAATGACGCCACTAAGAAGCAATTAATTTCAAAAGATAAGACTACTGAACTAGTCCAAGTTCATGTTACTAAGTCTCGTTCAATTCAATCAGTAAACACAGATTTACAAAAAGCAGCTAAGACTACTGGTGTGAAGACATATGTTACTGGTGGTGACATTTTAAATGATGATTTTAGAGTTTCTACAGAAAAGGGAATTCAAAAAACTGAAGTGATTGCAGCGGTATTTATTTTAATCGTATTAATCATTGTCTTTAGATCACCAATCGTTCCACTTGTTTCACTATTAACTGTTGGTGTTTCATTCATCGTTTCACTAAGTATTGTAATGAATCTAGTACAAGCATTCGGTTTCCCACTATCTAACTTTACAAGAGTATTTATGGTCGTGGTATTATTCGGAATTGGAACTGATTACAACATCTTGTTATATAACCAATTCAAAGAAGAACTTAGTCGTGGAAAAGACAAGATTCAAGCTACTATTGATGCTAGAAAAGTGGCAGGAAAGACTATTCTATACTCTGGGACTTCAGTTCTAATTGGTTTTGCAACCTTGGCATTAGCCAAGTTCTCAATTTACCAATCTGCAGTCGGAGTTGCGGTTGGTGTTGCGGTACTATTAGTAGTACTAGTTACTCTAAATCCATTTTTCATGGCTACAATGGGTAAACATATTTTCTGGCCATCCAAAAACTTCGCTGGTGAAGGTGAAAACAAATTCTGGAGTTTCTTATCTAATAAGTCAGGTAAGTTCGCAATCCCAGCAATTGTATTAGTTCTATTGGTAACAGTTCCATTCATGGCTTCATACAAGAATAAGTTGAACTATGATAATGGTGTCGAACTACAAAACAGTGTTCCGGCTAAACAAGGTCTATTAACTGTTCAAAAGCACTTCTCAAAAGGAACAGCAGAACCATCAACTATTTACATTAAGTCTGACCATAAGTTAGATAATGAAAAAGCGTTGAATGAAATCGACCGTTTATCACAACAACTAAGTAAGCAAAAGGGCATTAAGACAGTTGCATCTGTAACTCAACCAAGTGGAATGCCAATTAACCAACTATATGTTAGTGATCAATTATCAACTTTAAATGCGAAGATGAAGACCGCTAACAAAGGACTAAAACAAATTAATAGCGGTGCTAAAGGTTCATCATTTAACACTACACCATTACAAGATATCGCTACTTCAGCTACTAACATTGGTCAATACTTAAGAAACATCCAATCAATTAGTAGTTCAACAAGTAGTTCTAACGGTAAGCAAGTGTTAGAACAATTACAAAAACAAATGGTTGCAGCAAAGCAACCATTGAGCCAAACACAATTACAAATTGTTGGTGCATTGCTACAACAATCATCAGCAAAACAACAAAGTGTTATGACACAATTACAATCACAACTTCAAGCAATTGCTTCTAATACTCAAGGAATTGGTAACAATACCCAAGCTCTAGCAACTCAATTGAAGGAAACTCAAACTAAGCTAAAGAAGGCTAGCGAAGGTTTGGATAAGATTGATAAAGGAATGGGAACTGCTAATGATTACTTAGCTCAATTAACTAATTCTAAGGCAGCAGACCAATTCTATATTCCAGCTAGTGTCTTAAAGAGTAAGACATTCAAACAATCAGTTGCTAACTACTTATCATCTGACAAGAAAGTTGCTAAGATTACTGTTGTCTTAGATAAAGACCCTAACTCAGAAGCAGCTATGAATCAAGTTGATAAGCTACAAACTCAAATTCAAGATAACATTAAAGGAACTACTTTAGATGGTAGTCAAGTCGCTATTGGTGGTCAAACTTCTACTACTTCTGACACTCACCATATTGCTAGTTCCGACTTCTTTAGAACTGCCGTTATCATGGTAGTCGGAATTATGATTGCTTTAATGATTATCACTAGATCAGTATTACAACCATTCTACATTCTAGGAACTCTAATTATTGCTTACGTAACTTCATTAAGTATCACTAAGCTAATTAGTGCAGCATTCTTAGGACAAAAGACACTTACATGGAATACACCATTCTTCACATTTGTGATGTTAATTGCATTAGGTGTTGATTACAGTATTTTCCTAATGATGAAGTATCGTGAATTTGGCAAGGTTGATAGCACACCAGCTAAGCAAATTGAACATGCATCATCTGTAATCGGAACTGTTGTTATTTCAGCAGCCATTATTCTAGGTGGTACTTTTGCAGCATTAATGCCATCAGGAGTGTTAACACTTATTCAAGTTGCTATTGGTGTGATTGTTGGTTTGATTATTCTAGTATTCACTATTCCAATGTTGATATCAGCATTAATCAAATTAACTTATCCTGAACCAAGTACTGACTCAAAACAAGATAAACAAGAATAAAACATGAAAGCTATGGATAAAATTCCATAGTTTTTTTATTTGCTAAAAACGTTGAAAGGTATATAATGTAAGCGTATTCATTTTTTAGATAAGAAGGTTAAAACAATGGAAAATATTTCTTATGACAATTCAAAAAACGTAATCAATAAACCGCTAGATTTTTTCTTACGTGCAGTAATGTCGTTAGTGGGAGTTTCGCTTATCGCATTAGGAGCTGCATTTATGCGCTCTGGAAAAGTGGGGATTGATCCATTTACAGCGATGAACATAGGGATGTCTAATAAATTAGGTATTTCACTAGGATTATTCCAACTATTGGCCAACCTAGTGTTATTCATTATTGTTTTAATTTTTGATCGAAAACAAATTGGAATTGGGACTATTTTCAATATGGTTTTAGTAGGATTCGAAATTGAATATTTCAGTTCGATTTATACAATGTTTTTTCCTAAAGCAATTAGTGTTCCAATGATGATCTTCGATGCTATCGTGGGTATTTTAGTGTTTACACTTGGGACTTCAATTTACATGTCCACAAAGTTAGGGGTGTCTCCATATGATGCAATTGCGCCAATCATTGCAAATAAGACCCACATTAAGTACCAAAAGATTAGAAGTGCACAGGATATTTTATTCATGGTAGCCGCAGTCGTCGTTGCAGGACCATTTGGATTTATGACTATTTTTACAGCTTTCTTTGCGGGTTCATTAATTAGCTTTTGGAACAATACTTTGAGTCGCGAACTAATGCTACACATTGATCATTTCAGTATGAAACCTAGTTTGCAAAATGCAGCGGGTGGATTGTTTGAATTAGGTCGTCGTGGGTACGATATTGTAAGTAGTGCATATCAAGATACTTACATTATGCAAAAACAAATGTCTGGATATACTAACACCGAAATTGAGGAATTAATTAAAAGAACCAACGATAATATTAGAAAAAACGAACAGGTCCAATTAATTCTTAATAAACGTTTAGAGTCGTTAAACGCGGAGTTAAAGCAAAGAGCATTAAGCAATAAATAAAAAAAGCTTGCATTATGTCGATTTATTCGGTAAGATAATTACAAATAAATGAACAGATAAAAAACGGAGGTCTCATCATGGTGACTTGTTATAAATTGACATTACAACAAGATAATAATAATTTCTTCTTTAATTTTGAACTAGCTATTTAGTATAGTATCGAGGAGAAATTATTTCACTATGAAAACTTCGAAGCACTAGAAAAATAGCTGGTAACAGTTATTCTTTCTGGTGCTATCATAAAATCGCACTGGTTAGAACTAGTGCGATTTTTTTATTGCTCATATGATAGGGGGATTTTTATGAATATACTGTCTAAGGTGAATCGTAAGACATCGTTGGCTAAATTCATTGATAGGGACAAGAACCTTGAAAGAACTATCGGAACTAAAGATTTAACTATGATGGGAATTGGAGCTGTTATTGGTGCTGGAATTTTTATTCTTCCTGGTACTGTGGCTGCAACTACCGCTGGTCCTGGAATTATTGTTTCGTTTATCATCGCAACGATTGTATGTTCACTTTGTGCAATGTGTTATGCTGAATTCTCTTCAGCATTGCCAGTTGCCGGAAGTGCATACACATTTGGTAATATCATCTTTGGTGAAATTACAGGATGGATTATCGGATGGGGACTAGTTCTTGAATATATGCTTTCAGTGGCAACTGTTTCGACAGGATGGTCGGCATACTTACAATCGTTCTTAGCAAACTTTGGTATTCATATACCAAAAGCACTTTCTGCTAATTATGATCCAAGTCATGGAACATATGTTAACATCATCGCAATCTTAGTTGTTGTTTTGATTTCTTGGATTTTAACAAGAGGTGTTCAATCATCCGCTAAACTTAATGATATAATGGTACTTGTGAAAATTGCGATTATCATCGTGTTTGTGGTTGCAGGAGCATTCTTCGTTAAACCATCGAACTGGAATCCATTTATGCCTTTTGGTGTAAGTGGAGTGTTCCATGGAGCATCCTTAGTATTCTTTGCATATTTAGGTTTTGATGTTATTGCAGCCTCAGCAGGTGAAGTAAAAAATCCTAAAAGAACAATGCCTATTGGAATAATTGGTAGTTTGGTAGTATGTACAATCTTGTACATCTTAGTATCAGTAGTTCTAACAGGAATTGTTTCCTATAAAGATTTAAATGTTTCAGACCCAGTGACATTTGCACTTCAATTGATTCACTTGGACAAATTAGGAATGTTAATTTCAGTAGGTGCACTGGCCGGAATGTTTACTATGATGGTAAACATGATTTTCAGTAGTTCACGTTTGATTTATTCAATTGGACGTGATGGCTTATTACCAAAAGGTTTAAGCAAAATTGATGATAAACGCAATGTGCCCAAGCACAGCATTATCTTTGTAACAATCGTCATTGCTGCAATGGGTGGATTGTTCTCATTAGATAAGTTAGCTAGTTTAGTTAACATTGGAACGTTGATTGCATTTACCTTTATGTCAATCGGAGTTATTTTCCTTCGTCGTCGTAAAGATATTAAAAACGATGGATTCAAAGTTCCGCTATACCCATTCTTGCCAATCGTTTCAGTGATTGCATGTATCTACTTACTATTGCAATTACCATTAGATACTTGGGTTACTGCGGCCATCTGGTTTGCAATTGGTTTAGCAATTTACTTCGGTTATGGTGTCAAACATAGCCGTTCAAACAAATAATAATAGTCGCGAGGACTATTAAAAATTGGGGAGTTTTATTATGGACAAGAAACACACTACGACGGAAAACGTCATGAAAGGGATCTTTTGGTCCGCGATGGCTTCAACCCTATGGGGGTTCTCAGGAGTTATCATGCAATTCGTTGCTAAGAACGAAGCTGTTCCTACACAATGGTTCATCTCAGTTCGTACTTTATTTGCCGGTATTTTACTTTTAATTATTGGTTCAATTCACGTTGGTAAACATGTTTTTGATGTTTGGAAATCAAAAGAATCAATCATCAGATTATTCATTTATGCAATTTTTGGTTTAGCTGTTAACATGTCGACTTTCTACGTAAGTATTCAACAAGGTAATGCTGCTACTGCAACTATCCTACAATACTTAGCACCAATCTTTATCGTATTATACGGTTTAGTATTCATGAAGAAGAAGCCACTTAAAGCTGATGTTATTTCATTCTTATTAGCATTAGTTGGGGTATTCTTAATTATTACTAACGGTCACATCGGTGAACTATCAGTTCCATTGACTGCTGTTATCTTTGGTTTACTATCAGCTGTATCAGCTGCGGTTTACTACTCAGTTCCAAAGCCATTATCAAAGGAAAACTCACCATTTGTTGTTCTAGGTTGGGGTACTTTGATTGCCGGTGTATGTTTTAACGCATACCACCCATTCTGGACTGACGCTCCTAAGATTACACCAGGTATCGTATTAGGTATTGGTGGAGTTATCTTAGTTGGTACTATCTTCGCATTCTCAGCTGTTCTATACAGTTTGAAGTTTGCTCCATCAGAAGTATCAAGTATTGTTGATGCTGTTGAACCAGTTGTTACTATCATTTTAAGTATGATTGTATTCCACTTGATTCCAACACCAATTGAAGCAATCGGTGCAATTATCATTATTGTATCAATTTACTTCCTACAAAGATCTCACCAAAAGATGGGAAAAAACGATCCAGATATTAGATAATTAAAACTTAAAAAAGCCAATTTACTAGTTAAATTGGCTTTTTTTATTTTAAAAGATGCGTAGTTATGATATCCTTTTAAGATAGGTTTTCAAGTAAGAAAAGTTAACATTTACTTGGATTATAGAGATTTATGGGGTGAAAATATGGAAAACGAAAAGGGCGTTTTAGAAACTAATGTCATGAAAGGTATCTTTTGGGCATTCGTTGCGTCAGCGCTTTGGGGTGTTTCTGGTACAATTTTACAATTCGTATCACAACAAGAACACCTAGAAGCTAACTGGTTTTTATCAACCAGAACAATGATTTCAGGAATTGTGTTATTATTGATTTCAGCAATTGTTTATAAAGGACACATTTTTAATGTCTTCAAATCCTGGAAATCATTCATTTGTATTGTGGCTTACGGTATTTTTGGACTAGGTGCGAACTTATATACTTTCTATATGAGTGTGCAAACGGGAAATGCAAATGCATCAACCATCCTACAATACTTAGCACCACTATTTATTTTATTAGGTTCAATTATTTTTCAACACAGAAAACCATTACCAATTGACGTTATGGTTTTTGTAATCGCACTAGCTGGGGTTGTGTTGTCCCTAACTAAGGGTGATTTTTCACAACTATCAATTAGTACTGGTTCATTGATCTGGGGAATTTTATCTGGGGTAACCGCAGCGTTCTACGTTGTCTTACCAAGACCAATCGTTGGTCAAAGTTCTCCAATGGTTATTCTAGGTTGGGGTACTTTGATTGCTGGAATTGTTTTCAACATCAAACAACCAATCTGGGTTAACATGCCTCACATGACACCAGGAATCGTGTTTGGAGTAGGAGGAATTATTCTTTTCGGAACAATCCTACCATTCATGTTATTACTACACGCATTGAACTTTGCTCCTTCTGAAGTGGTTAGTTTAGTCGATGCGACCCAACCAATCGTGACATTTATTCTAAGTGTCATCTTCTTCTCAATCTCAATTAGCTTTATTGAAATTGTCGGAGCATTACTTGTGATTTTAGCCATCTTTATTTTGCAAAAGTCACATCGTAAATTAACAATCGATAAACATAGCGAAGAATAAAACTACTAAGAAGCACTTTTGATAGAAAAGTGCTTCTTTTTTTGTGGTAAGATATCTAATGGGGAAAAATATTTTTTAAGGAAGAAATCGCAATGCAAAAAGTATCAAAATACTGGCCATATATTACGATTTTTATAACCGCAGTATTAATCTTATTGCCACAAATTGTGACTGGTTCTTATATTTTAGGAGTCGACTCAATTTTTCATATGAATCGTTTTTACGATGCAATGATGCAATTAAAGACAGGTCATTTAAATTACTTTATTTCCATTTATGGATATCAACAATCAGGAAGAATCATTAATGCGTTGTACGGACCTTTAACCGCATACTTCAGTGGTTTTTTACTATTGATCACTGGTAGTTGGGTTAGATTCCAAATTGTAACGTCATTATTAACGTTAACCGTTAGTGGTTTTACTATGTACAATCTTGCAATTAGAACTAGAATCAAGCAAATTTATGCGGTCTTTATTGGGATTGCATATATGTCATCTTATTTAATTATGGGATGGGTTGTCGGCATGCAGTTCACCGGTTGGGGAGCGGCTATACTACCATGGTTGATGGCAGCCGGCTTTGACATGATTGATAATAAAGAAATCAATGTTATCAAGTTAGCGCTACCCATGACGATTATGTTGCAAACTCATTTATTGAGTAGTTTGACTGGAGCATTAGCACTAGTACCAATGTTTATCGCCGGAATGATGCATAATCCTAACCGCAAACAGATGTTAAAGAACGCTGTTTTAGCTGTTTTAATAACACTCGGTTTAACTGCTAACGTATGGTATGGAATGTTCCAAATTTCATTTACGAACCATGCATTAGGAGTGGCGCCACAATTGAATATGTACGAAGACTCAATTGCCTTCTTCGGTAACAACGTCTTTGTATTACCACCAATTTATTCCATCGGGTTTATTATCGTTACCGGTTATTTCATTTATCATTTCAAAAAATTATCGACTGACAGAAGAGTTATTTTTATCACGGGGATGTTATTCCTTTGGATCTCATCAGTATGGTTCCCATGGGGACCACTAGATAAGCAATTCCCAAGTATTTCTTATTTAATTCAAATGCCACGAAGATTCGTTGTCATCGCATTTGTTTTATTATTAATTTGTTTTGGGATTATGATTAATGATAGTTTCAAAAAAGAAATGCTAAATACGATTAAGGTATACTGCCTAATGGTAATTACTTTTATTATGATTTTAAGTGCTGGGATGACTGTCCAAGGTGGGGCAAAGGACTTCTTCTCACCACAAGTTGTTCAAAATACCTATAATCTAAAATATCAAATAAATAATACTAATTTAATCCGAAAGAGCTTAACCATCAATAATCCAGGAGAAGTGCTAAAGATGTTGACTAAAGCTACTCCTGATTACTTACCGGTTCAATATAAGATGACCGCATATAATTACTTTGATTATCATCCATATGGTAATTATGGCGATCAAGTCATTAATTACTCTGGGAATGTTAAAAAGATTGTTAAATCAAATGGTCATTTGGAATTGATTTGGCATAATACTTCTGATGATACTAAAGCAACTCAATTACCGGTTGTTAAGTATAGTGATACTAAATTAATTCTTAATGGAAATCATTTAGGTAAGGTAAAGCAAACACAAATCGGGAGTGTGATTGTGAATGCCAAACCGGGTAAAAATAAATTAGAAATCTACTATCAACCAACCATGATGCTTAGAATCATGCTATGGATAACCATTGTTAGTTGGGTATTATTAATTTTCTATTTTGTATACAAAATAGTAAAAATAAAAAAGAGTAGCAAATAAGCTACTCTTTTTTATTTTGGATTTTAAGTACAGTACTTTCAAACAATAAAAGTTTATAGTATTATTATGATAATTTTATATTACATAACATAAAGGGGGCATTTTATATGCACAAAAAAATCGATGCGTTTAATTCATACATACATCAATTGTTTAAAACATACAAATTATTTTTTTCATCAGCAAAAGTTGTTTCATTGTTATTAATTGTATTATTGCCGATTCAGGCAATTGTTCCATTGATTTCTGTTCAAGTGGGTCAAAATATTATTGATAATATTGTTTCACATAGTGGTGTTTGGATTTTGTTTGTTGTTTGGGTAATTACGACACTTTTGATTCAAATTCTACCAACTATTTCCTTAATGATACAAGGAGTTTTAACTGATAAATTAACAGGGTTTATTAATATTACCCTTATGAATAAATCTAGAGATTTAAAATCGCTAAATATTTTTGATGATCCTAAGTACTTTGATGATTTACAAATGTTAAAATCAGATGCTTCTTGGAGACCAGTTAATTTAATTGTATTTGGATTATCGGTTGTACAACAGGCTATTACATTAATTGCAATGTTTGCAGTCCTTTCTAAGTATAATTTAATATTATCTTTAGCTCTTATATTCGTTATGATTCCACAAAGTATTTCTTACTACCGAATTCAACAGGATTCTTTCGAAACAATGGTAACTAGAAGTAAAAATGCGAGAAAATTAAATTATTACAGTTCAATGTTGCTTGATAGAGAAGATTCTAAAGAAGTTAGATTGTTCAACATGTTCTCTCCGATAATCGGTAAGTATAAAGAGTTATTTAGTTCAACACAAAATGACGTGAATGGAATTAGAAGAAAACAAGCTTTAATTAGTACACTTTATTTATCATTGGTAACTATAGTGATAGGCTACGGATTCTACTGGTTTATTGATTCTGTAATATCTGGTAACAATAAGATAGGTGTACTTTTATTGTATGTTTCAGTTATTTCATATATATCATCTAGTATGGCTAGGATTGTTGAGGATAGTAGTCTATTATATGACTCTTTGCTTTGGGTAGATAAGTTTTATAACTTTATAAACTTCAAAGACAGCATTTATGATGGAAAACAATCATTTCCAAAAGAATTTAAAGCTCTAAATATCAGTAACGTTTCGTTTAAATATCCTTTCTCTGAAAAGTACGCTTTGAATAATATTACTTTTAGTGTGAACCGCGGTGAGAGGATTGCTATTGTTGGTGAAAACGGATCAGGTAAATCCACATTAGTTAAATTACTTATGAGATTTTATGACGTAACAAAAGGGAACATATCAATAGATGGTCTTGATGTTAGTTCAATATCTATCGAAGATTATAGAGATAATATGTCTGCTACCTTTCAAGATTTCTCTAAATTTAAGCTATCTCTTGGTGAAAATGTCTCAGCAGCTAAACCATATTCAAGTGATAAGGTTATGGAATCATTAAATAAAGTAGGATTAAAGGATTTTCTGGTTTCGAAAAACATTAATCTGAAAACTGTTATGAGTAAAGAGTTTGTTGACGGAACCGATGCGTCTGGGGGACAATGGCAAAAGATTGCTTTAGCTAGAGATTTATATAATGATGGAATGATTGAATTTTTAGATGAACCAACCTCCGCTCTGGATCCAAGAAGTGAGTTAGAACTATATGAAACTTTTCTAAATAATAGTAAAGGTAAAACAATTTTCTTTGTTACTCACAGACTATCAGCAGTTCAATATGCCGACAGAGTATTGTTTATGAAAAATGGTTCAATTAGTGGTTTTGATTCTCATGAGAACCTATTACAAGAAAATGAAGAATATGCTGATTTATATAACATTCAAAAAAATTCATACAAATAAAAAAAGAGTAGCAAATAAGCTACTCTTTTTTATTTTGGATTTGATCATTAATATTTGGATTGTGTTTTAAACTTGGAAAGACAAATTTATCAGCGTTTTGAATTAAGATACCATTAAAGATAATGGAAAAGATGGTTCCAATACCGACTGAATAGATTTGGTGTAAGAAGATAGAACAGATTAAGATGATTACAATAGGTGGGGTAAAATCAAGTAATTGAGACTTAACAGCGTTACCTTTTAGGTAATCAAATCTTAAAATGTTGGTGGTATCATCGTTAGGGTGCATAAAGATGTTTGCACGTTGGTACAATGAGATGGCTGTACAGAAGAAGCAAACACCTATTAAAGCCATTGGAATTCTGAAGAATAGTGATAAATTATTCCAACCTAGTGATTCAAAAAAATCGGTAAAAATTTGAATGAATGAACTAAAGAATGAAATGAAGATAATTTCTTCGATGAATCTTAAAACGTCAATGTGTCTAATTAAGATTTGGTTAGTTAGGGCATTGATGATTCCAAAAATAAAAATCATAATTCCGACATCAATTCCAATTAATTGATGAATATTAACGGAAGCAGCAGTCCAGATACCTGAACCGCATCCAGAAACGATTGTAAGGGCGTTTCCTAATGAATTGAGCACTAGTCCAAAAACTAGCGCGATAATTCTAGTTTTCAGTGAATTAGCAGATTTAATAAATAACATCTCCTCGGTTGTTTCTATATCCATCATATCATATAAGTATTTATAAAAATGGAAAATATGATAAAGTAATATAGAAGGAGTCAGATATGAAAGATAAATACGAAGTAACTAGATATATTGGGGTTCCGGTTGATACAGATCAATCAGGAAATTACATAATAAAAAAAGATGAAAATGGTGAATTTAAACTTCACGACTGGCGAACAGGAAAACACACTAAGGGTAAGTTCAAAAAGCTCGGTCAATTGTTTCTAACTGAGAATAACTTGTTAGTAGCTGTGATCAAAACAGAACCAGTCAAATTTAATAATCGTCATCAATATACACCACTACAAAGATTTACTAGTGAGAATTTAAGTGATGAACAAGTATTAGAAGCTAAAAAAAGACTTGATTAAACATCAAGTCTTTTTTTGTGGCGTTGTTATAACTAGTTGAGCTTATATTATAAGTAAGTTGAGCGTGGTTAAGCGTCTAAATATATGGAATTATTTTTTGAGTAATTCTTCTGCATGTTGAGCAACTTCTTCGTTGCTCATATCTAGATAAGGATGCATCTTAGCTTCGGTAGCCATAGTATCCTTTCCATCATGTTCCATATAGTAATTCCATATGGCGTCACGAACGGGGGTTGTATCAGTTGACCAAGTGAATTGCTTGTTCATTGGTGTATCTAATACTCTTTCTCTTTCGTCAACCTTTTGTTCTGCAGTCATTGTCATAATGAATTCCTCCTTATATTTAAAGCTCAACTACATTCTAGTTCTTATCCTTTTATTTGTTAATAGTTATGCTCATCTTTTTTTAAAGACTCATAAAGTTGACTTAACTTGCATTTAAAGCCGATTTCGTATATATTCATAACTATACTGAAGTGAGGCATAAGTTTATGAGAGATAAATTTGCGACAAAAAATAAAATTGTTAATGGAATGTTCGAACTATTAAAAACAACACCATTCGATGAAATTAATGTGAAAGATATCTGTGCTCAAGCTGATGTTTCACGAATGACGTATTATCGAAATTTCCATAATAAGAAAGACATCATTATTTATCGTTTTGATAGTTCTTTCACTACTTTCATACAAAGATTAGCATCAAGTCATTCTCATAATTTAAATGACATTGCGACAATCTTTTTTGAACTAGTGAAAGAAGATCAAGATATGATGGAAATGATCATGAAAAATGACTTATCCATGATTCTATTAGAACGACTAAAATACTACATCTCTGATTTAATTGATGAAAATGTTTTAGAAACTCGTGAAGAGTCTTCTAAAATGCTAGTTTCATTAATTGCAGGGGGACTAACTGAAATTATCATTACTTGGACTGAGGATGGGATGAAAGAACCAATTCAATCGCTAGTAATCTTTGTTTCTAAGTACATGCACTTTAAAATTAATTAATAATATTAAAAAAAGAGCTATCAGATTTAATCTGATAGCTCTTTTTTGATCTCTTAAACTAAAAGTTTACTAGAAGTTATCCTTATGCAGGAGTAACGTTAGCAGCTTGTGGTCCACGGTCGCCGTCTTCAACGTCTAGTGTAACCTTTTCGCCTTCTTCTAGAGTCTTGAAACCTTCTTTGTTGATAGCTGAGAAGTGAACAAATACGTCACCATCTTCAGTAGTGATGAAACCGTATCCTTTATCAGCGTTAAACCATTTAACAGTACCTTGTTTCATAATATGAAACCTCCTTGCACATATCGTGCGTATTAAAATCTAATGTATCATAAAGCCTGAATCAAGGAAGTTATTTCATATGAATATAAAACAAGTGAACCTAAGAATCGAAACTATGTAACACATTGGTAATAATATACCCGATATCCACCCCCATGTCAACTGATGAAAAAATAATAATAAAATTAAAAACCAAAATGATAGAAATCTCATTTTTGGATAAATAGTTCATTCAAAAATGTGAAATATTTTCATCTCACAAAACCTTATGAAATAAGGATTATAGTAAAAAGTAATGAAAATATTAATAAAATTTTAAATATTTTCTTGACTATTATTAGAAAATGATTAGAATTGAAAACAATCAATAAGAAATTGGGGGAAACGAATATGGACGCATTAAGGTCTTCATTGCTAAAAATTGAAAATTTAAATACATATTTCAAAATTGGCGCAAACTTTTATTCAGCGATTCGAAACGTTGACTTAAATGTCAATCGTGATGAAATTCTAGCGGTCGTTGGTGAATCTGGATGTGGTAAATCAACATTAGCCCAAACGGTAATGGGATTGTTAAACCCCAAAGATTCAAAAGTTTCTGGAACTGCTGATTTTGAGGGAACAGATTTAATCAACTTAAAAGAAGCTGAATTAAACAAGTTCCGTGGATTAAAGATTGGAATGATTTTCCAAGATCCTTTATCTGCTTTAGATCCATTAAAGCGTATCGGTGAACAAGTTGCTGAAACGCTTGTATATCATACAAACGACAATGCTGAAACAAGAAAAAAACGAGTTATCTCATTATTAGATCAAGTTGGAATTCATAATCCGGAATTAATTTTCCATGAATTTCCTCATCAATTATCTGGTGGGATGCGACAAAGAGTTGTGATTGCGATGGCAATTGCTTGTGAACCAGACTTAATCATTGCTGATGAACCAACCACTGCTTTGGATGTTACTATTCAAGCCCAAATCTTGGACCTATTAAAGGACATTCAAGTTAGAAATCATTGTGGAATTGTTTTAATTACTCATGATTTAGGGGTTGTTGCTGAAACAGCTGATCGAGTTGCAGTTATGTATGCTGGCCAAATTGTTGAACTAGGAACTGCTAAGCAAGTATTCAATACTCCAAAGCATCCATACACACGTTCATTATTACGTGCGATGCCACAAAAGGGTAGTAACGGTGATGATCTTTATGTTATTCAAGGAAGCGTTCCTTCATTAGTAAAGATGCCAGATCATGGCGATTTATTTGCCCCACGTATTCCATGGGTGAAAGATGAAGAACACGAAGAAAATCCTTCAATGCATGAAGTAGAAGATGGACATTTTGTTCGTTGCACTTGCTACCAAAATTTCCAATTCCCAGATGAAGGAGGACAAACTTATGGCGAATGAGAAACCAGTTATCTTGGAAGTAAAAAATTTAAAGGTTCATTTTCCAATTCGTGGAGGATTTTGGAACCGCGTAGTTGATAATGTAAAAGCTGTTGATGGAGTTTCATTAAAAATTCATCGTGGTGATACATACGGATTAATCGGGGAATCTGGTTCTGGTAAATCTACCACCGGAAAGGTGATTGTTGGTTTACAAGAATCTACTTCAGGTAAGATGTTCTACCAAGGTTTGGATGTCACTGACAAAAAAGCTAGAAAGAAAATCAACTACAACCGTGAAATTCAAATGATTTTCCAAGATCCTGAATTAAGTTTGAATCCTGAAAAGAGAATTTACGATATTATTGCTGAACCACTTAGAAACTTTGAAAAGTTATCTAAAGAAAAAGAAAAGATGCGAGTAATTAACTTATTAGACATCGTTGGATTAGGTCCAGATTCCTTATACAAGTACCCACATCAATTCTCCGGTGGTCAACGTCAAAGAATTGGGGTTGCCAGAGCGGTAGCTACTAATCCTAAATTGATTGTTGCTGATGAACCTGTATCTGCACTTGATTTATCTGTTCAAGCTCAAGTTTTGAATTTTATGAAGAAAATTCAAAAAGAATTTAACATTTCATATTTATTCATCTCTCATGATTTGGGAGTTGTTCAACATATGTGTAATCATATTGCGATCATGAATCGAGGTCGAATCGTTGAAGTGGGGACTAAAGATGATATTTACAATCATCCACTACATATTTATACGAAGAGATTATTAGCTTCAATTCCAGAAGCTGATGTAAATAACAGAGAAGCACACAGACAAAATAGAATCGAAGTTGAAAAATTCTTCGAAGATAACAAGAAAGATTACTATGATGAAAATGGAGCACCGCTTCCTTTGATTCAAGTTTCAGAAACGCACTTAGCAGCTGTTCCTGAAAGTGCAGTAAGGGGGGACGATTAATATGTGGAAAACAATTTTACGAAGAGTCTTAATTATGATTCCAGAATTAATCATCTTAAGTGTTTTGGTTTTCATCCTATCAAAACAATTACCAGGTGATCCATTTACTGGATCAATCAATCCTAAGTCATCACCAGGTCAATTACATCATTTGATGCAAATTAATGGTTTATATGATCCTTGGTACCAACAATATTGGAACTGGGTAATTCATTTATTCCACGGTGATTTAGGTAACAGTTATGAATACCAGGAACCAGTTAGTGCCATCATTGCTTCAAGAGCGATTAACACATTCTGGTTATCACTAGTAACAATGATTATGACATACGTAATTGGTATTCCTTTAGGACTATACGCTGGTCGTCACGAAGGAAAGTTACAAGATACCTTAGTTCGTATTTACTCATACGTAACTATGTCAGTTCCTTTCTTCGTTGTCTTGGTCTTAGGTTGTTGGATTTTTGGATACGACTTAAGTTGGTTCCCAACAACCGGTTCGGTTTCGCCACAAGCGAGCGGATTCTTCGGCGTATTTATTTCTAGAGTTTATCACATGATTTTACCTGCAACTTTAGGAGCGTTATTTGCTACTTCAGGGATCACTCAATACCTACGTTCAGGTGTTATTGATGCCAGAAATTCAAACTACGTTAAGACAGCGCAAGCTAAAGGGGTTTCAATGGATGATATCTATCAACACCATATTTTAAGAAACGCCTTACTACCAATTGCTGCTTTTGCTGGATACTCAATCACAGGGTTATTAGGTGGATCATTGTTCACTGAACAAATCTTCTCATACCCAGGAATGGGATTATTATTCCTAAACGCAGTTAACTTTAGAGATTACACGGTTATGACAGCCTTAGTTTTACTATATGGATTATTAAGTTTATTAGGAACGTTATTATCTGATATTGCACTAAGCGTCATTGATCCAAGAATTAGAGTGGAATAGGAGGGGTAATAATGAACGAAACAGACGCTACTTTAGAAAGATTAGAAAAAGAAGCTAAAGAAAATTCAGCACCATCATCATTACGTTTGATGTTTAATGAATTTAAAGCAGATAAGATGGCGATGATTTCATTAATCGCAATTGTTGCCTTTATCCTATACGTTATTATTGCATCAATGTTTATCAATGTTGGTAAATCAATGGAAACAAATATCATGGGATATTTCGCTAGACCATTAAGTCCAGGATACTTCTTAGGAGGGGATGCTGGAGGTCGATCAATTGCCGATCAAATTATCGTAGGGTCTCGAAACTCTATCTTAATTGCCATTGGCCTAACGATTCTCTCATCTACTTTCGGGGTGTGTTACGGATTATTCTCAGGATATTTTGGTGGAATCGCTGATTTAACGATGCAAAGAGTTTACGATTTCATGATGATTATCCCAGCTTTTATGATCATTATTGAAATTGTTAACATCATTCCATCATACAATGCGATTACATTAACACTTATCCTTTCGCTATTTTATTGGATGGGTACATCACGTTTGATTCGTGCCCAAACACTATCTGAAGTTAATAAGGATTATGTATCAGCTTCAAGAGCTTCTGGTACTGGTACTCTAAAGATTATTTTCAAACAAATTATGCCAAACTTATCATCACTAATCGTAGTTGATACTACCATTTCATTTGCTGAAAATATCGGGGTTGAAACTGGACTATCATACTTAGGTTTTGGTCTTCCAAACGGAACTCCATCACTTGGTACATTGATTGCCAATGCTAATGATGCTGATAACATTACCACCTACTGGTGGACATGGCTTCCTGCAACAATTGAAATTGTTTTATTATGTTTAGCAATTAGTTACATTGGAGCTGCACTAAGACGTGCTACTAATTCAACTCAACGTCGTAGTGAAGACTAATCAAAGTATTCACTTTAAGGAGGTGAGTTTTGATTAAGTATTAAGTTTTATTTATAAAATGGAGGGATCTTATATGAAAATGTATAAAAAATGGGTCGTTGCTGGACTAACAATGTTTTCAGCAGTTGCCCTAGCCGCATGTTCAAATAGTGATAATTCAGACGTTAAATCTGGATTTAAGCCATCTGTAAAAATGGCCGAATACTATGACAATACTAGTTCAACTACATACAACAATGGTACATTAAAAGTAGCTGAATTTAACAGTTCACCATTCGCAGGAATTACTTCACCAACTTTACAAGCAAATGCTGAAGATGGTGACGTTTATGCTCCTGGTTCAGTTGGATTATTCAATACTGATGCTAAGAACCATATTATCGACGGTGGTTTAGCTAACCTTAAATTGGATAAGAAAGCTATGACAGCTACAATTACCATTAATCCTAAGGCTAAATGGTCAAACGGTGCTAAGGTTACTGCAAAAGACGTTGAATACCCATACGAAATCATTGCAGCACCTGATACTACTTCACAACAATACTCAGATGATATGACTGCTATTAAAGGTATGGCTGAATTCCATGCTGGTAAAGCAAAGACTATCTCAGGTATTACTATGCCTAAGGGTGAAAGTGGAAACGAAGTTGTTATCCACTTCAGTCGTTTCGCACCAGCTTTGAAGTTTGGTGGAAACTCAATCATGTGGTCAGGTGTTGAACCATACGAATACTTCAAGGGTGTTCCAATTTCAAAACTTGCTGCATCAAAACAAGTACGTAAAGACCCTATCTTTGCTGGTCCTTACAAACTAGCTAAACAAGTTACTGGTGAATCAACTTCATGGGTTCCTAACAAGTACTACTACGGTAAGAAAGCTAAGATCCAACACATCACTATCCAAGTTGTTAACGAAAACAACTTCATCAGTGCTCTAAAGTCAAAACAATATGACTTTGCTATTAGTGGTGGTATCTCAACTCAATACCCACAATTAAAACAACTTAAAGATTACAAAGAAGTTGGTACTATGGGTACAAGCTTCGGATACCTAGCATTTAACTTAGGTCACTTTGACACTAAGAAACAAGTTAACGTTATGGACAAGAGCTCAAAGATGTACAATATCAACTTGAGAAAAGCTATGCTTTACGCTCTAGATATTGGTGCTTTGAGAAAGAAATTTAACAATGGTTTGGCATGGTACCCTAACTCATTGATTTCTCCATACTACACTGATTACTACAACGCTAAATCTCCTCGTTACACTCTAGACATCAAGAAAGCTGAAAAACTACTTGATGACGCAGGTTACAAGAAGAAGGGTAAGTACAGAGTTCAACCAAACGGCAAACCACTTAAGATTTACTTCGGTGCTATGTCAGGAACTCCTGCTTCAGAAGCTCAAGACAACTACTACGTACAACAATGGCGTAAGATTGGTCTAGATGTTGAATTTGCCGGCGGTCGTCCAATGGAAATGAACAAGTTCTACTCAATTCTAGAACAACCAAAACAAAACCAAATGGATGTCTTTGAAGGTGGCTTCTCAGTTAACTCAGAACCAACTCCAACAGGTATTTTCGGTGAAGGTGCAGCCTTCAACATGGGTCACTTTGTTACTGCTAAGAACACTGAACTTCTAACAAACATGAACAATGCTAAGTCATGGGATGATAAGTACAGACAAAAGCAATTCAAAGAATGGCAAACATACATGCAAGAACAAGCTGCATATGTTCCAACTACAATGTCTCTATCATGGACTCCTGTTAACACTCGTGTTAAAGGTTACGATGCAAGACCAACTGCTACAGAATTCTGGAGCAGCCTACAACTTACTGCTAAGAACCCAGAATAGGATTCTTAGACAAAGTTTTCATGGTTTGACCTTGTAATTTAGGTACCCCCAATACCTGGATTACAAGGAGATTTATCCTCGCAACAAGACACCATTACGAATCATTCGTAATGGTGTCTTTTTTGTGTGAAATCATTTAAAATAATGGTATTAATTATAAAAAGGGGAGCAGATTATGAAAACATTGGTATTAGTTTCACATCCAGAATATGATAATTCGATGACTGAAGCGTTTTTAAAGCAAAGTCAATCTAATATTGATTCAGTGGATTGGGTAGTCTTAGATCAAATTCAAAATCAATTTACGTTTGATAAAGATGCCGAACAAAAGAGATTGAAACAATACGATCGTATTTTATTTCAATTTCCAATGTATTGGTACAGTGCTCCCGCTCTAATGAAAAAGTATCAAGATGATGTTTTTACTAGAAACTTTATCTATGCGGATGAACAAGGCTGGCTAAATGGAAAAGAGTTTGGAATAGTCATGACCTTAGGTGATCCATTAAAGGATTATCAAGTTGGTGGTAGTGAAGGTTTTAGTATTTCTGAATTGTTAAAGCCATACCAAGCAATTGCGAAAAAAGCTCATATGGAGTTCTTAAAGCCATTTGTGATTGAACAATTTGCATATATGACGGATGCGCAAAAAGAAAAATTATTGGTTGATTATTGTAATTATTTAACTAATGATAATTTTGATAGTTTTGCTAGCAAACAAGCATGGTACGTTGAACAATTATCTGCCTTAAAATCAACATTATCAGAGGATAAACAGCTCCAAATGGAAGTGTTAATTGATTATATTCAAGGCAATATTGATCAATTAGATGAATTAAAATGGGAAATAGAATTAATTAAAAAGGAAGACGATGAATAATGAACGAAGATAATTCATGGTTAGACCAACAATTAAATGAATTAAAAAAAGATGAAACCAGTTTTCAATTGATTGCTTTTTTAAATCAAAGCAAGTCAATCGTGGTTGAACAACAAAAAAGACTCCAACAAGCCCAAGATGAATTGGATGGAAGAATGTGGAGTCCTGATAAATGGTAATAAAAAAGACCCGCAATCTGCGAGTCTTTTTTATTACTTAGCCCAATGGTTGATAGGACCAAATTTATGTGCAACTTCAATTTCATTTTTGATTGCTTTATCAACGTAATCATCGGCGATACGAATAGCTTCTTCGATTGATGTACCTTTAGCAATTTCAGCAGTGATGGCTGCTGATAGAGAATCACCAGTACCGTTTTTATGTTCGGTGTGGTAGTATGGTCCTTCAATCCAGAAGTCTTTACCAGATTCTAGAAGAACGTAATCTTTCACAACGTCTGTTTCACCGGCAACGTGTTTACCCTTAATGATGACATTTTTAGCTCCTAAGGCACGAAGACGTTTAGCTGCTTCCATTGTGTCGTCATCACTGTTAATTTCCATGTCGGCTAGTTTTTGCGCTTCATAGAAGTTAGGAGTCAACACAGTCGCTAACGGAATTAATTCTGTTTTTAAAGTGTCATAGGCGGCTTGTTCCAATAACATGTTACCGTGCTTGGTCATGATTACTGGATCTACTACTAATGGACCAAAATCATATTGTTTATAATTTTTGACCACAGTATTGATTAATTCGGCATCAGCTAACATTCCGGTTTTACAAGCAAGGATTTTAAAGTCCTCAGCTAAGTCCTTAAATTCATTATCAATAAATGAAACGGGCATTGAAACACTATCGTGAATACCAAAGGAATTACCTGCGACGCATGCAGTAATTACTGATGCTCCGTATGTATGGTGCATGAAAAATGTATGTAAATCAGCTTGCATTCCAGCACTACCATCACTATCTGAACCTGCAATAGTTAGTACTTGGGGAAAATCATTAGTCATTATGGCCACCTCTTAATATGAAATTGTAAGTAATTTTAACACAAACTTGTCATTTGTAAACAATATAGATATAATAATGAGTGAAGAATTCTAATTTGCGTTAAGTACCATATTTATATTATAATGGTACTAATTAATTTATAGATATAGAGAGGGGTTGTCATCCAATGAGAATTTGTCATCCAAATGGTGTTCAAGGACGTCGTCCAATCAACAACAACAAGCGTAACAAAAAACAAAAAGAAATTGCTGACTTACAAAAATTCCTAAAGTCAAAGCCTGCTAAATAATTCTTTTAGACTCAGTTTACTGGGTCTTTTTTTGTACATAAAGGGGTAATAAATATGGCAAATAAATTTTATGCGGTCAAAAAAGGTAAGAAACCAGGTATTTATACCACATGGTCAGACTGTCAAAAACAAGTTAATGGTTTCTCAGGTGCGCAGTATAAAAGTTTTAAAACTAAAAACGAAGCGCTTGTTTATATGGGCGAAAAAACTGCATCAACAAAAAGAACGTCTGTTTCATCCAACGCAATCCAACTATTTTCTGATGGTGGATCTAGAAATCACGGAAATAAATTAGGCCAACACGTTAAAAAAGATGATAAGGCTGCTTGGGCTTATTTAATTATCAATAAGGGACACAAAGTTTTTGATTCAGATGGGGAACTTGGCGCAACTAACAACAAGATGGAAGTATTAGGATTAGTTAACGGACTTAAAAAGTTAATTCAAAGTGAGTTACAAAACGAAGAAATTGATGCCATTTTAGATTCTAAATATGTTTTAGATGCTGTTACTAAGGGATGGTTAAACTCATGGAAGCGTCGTGGATGGAAGAAAAGCGACGGGACAGTCATTAAGAATTTGGCCGAATTTAAAGAATTAGATCAGTTATTACCCCAATTTAGCAAACTATCTTTTAGTTGGACTAAAGGACATGCAACCAACGAAGGAAATAATTTTGTTGATCAATTATTAAATGAGACTATGGACAAGATGGAAGGCAAAACCCCAATTAGTCCGGTTAAAGAAAGTCCGGTCACGATTACTTATATGGAACCGGATTATCAACCAAAGCCAAAATCCAAGGTGACAAAACCAAAAACTAAAGAAATTCCGAAAGTAAACACTGAGGATAAAGCTGAAAAAGAAACGGTATCCAAGTACATTGATACGGACAAATCTGTTTCTGACATCGAAAAGAGCTTACGTGACTTAGGTTTCTTTGATAAATAAAATCATATGTTACAATAAAATGTGAATAATTAACGAAAGCTGGCAAAGTATGAAAACTGAACGTGAAAAAATGACTGCAGGAGAACCTTATCAACAATATGACGAAGAACTACAACAACGTCGTCGTGAGATAAGAAAAGAACTGAACAGTATTAATTCACTAGATGATAACCAAGAACAAAATCGCCGCTTAGCAAAATTGTTTGGTGATGCGGGCAAAAATTTATGGATTGAAACCGGTGTGCAATTTGACTACGGTTACAATATTCATGTTGGAGACGATTTTTATGCTAATTATCATTTAACCCTATTGGATACTTGCCCAATTACAATTGGTAATCATTGTTACTTTGGCCCAGATGTGGGGCTATATACACCAGTTCATCCAATTGACCCCAAGCAACGATTAGCTGACGTTGAACTAGGTAAACCAATCACTATTGGTGACAATTGTTGGTTTGGTGGCCATGTAACGATTTTGCCAGGAGTTACTTTAGGAAATAACGTAGTTGTTGGTGCTGGATCAGTGGTAACTAAATCATTCGGTGACAATGTTGTTTTAGTTGGAAATCCAGTGAGAGTAATTAAAAATGTTGAATAATTAGTTTGTATGTTCCCGGTAAACCGGCATTTTACATAAATAGTTATTTGTGTATAATATAAATGAAATACAAAATAATTCGAATTGAATTTGTATAACTAAAAAAGAGCTGTGCAGATAGTCATTCGTTATATACGGATCACTTTATGTGCGGCTTTTTGTGTTTAATCTAAGAGGAGGATTATTATTTTTAAAAGTAAAAATATCGACAAGCTCGTCTTTATTCCTACTGTTGTTTTATTCATTTGTGTCTCTGTATTTTTGATAATTGGTGGATCATCACTACAAGGATTTCTCAATCAAATATTGAACTGGGTAACCAGTAATATGGGTTGGGGATATATGTGGATTTATATCATCAATTTTTTGTTTTTTGTATATTTGATGTTATCAAAGTATGGCAATATCCGTCTGGGAGAACCAGATGATAAGCCGGTGTATAAGAACTTTCAATGGGGATCAATGGTCTTTGCGACCGCAATCGATGCCAGCATCTTAATGCTTAGCATGGTTGATCCGTTGATGTATGTTCAACATCCAGAAGGCTCCGTCAAACCATATTCAGAAACTGCGTATAATTTAGCGCATATGTATGGTCAATATGACTGGGGGCCAATGGCTTGGTTGATGTTTGCAGCACCCACGATTGCTATTGGTTATATGATGTATAACAAGAAACGCAAAATTCAGTCACTAAGTGATGCTATAACAATTTTAGATGGTGATCAATTATGGAAAGTGATTGCCAAGAAGATTGTTAATTTACTAGTTGTATTAGGAATTATGGGTGGGGTAGGTGCATCAGTTGGACTAGAAATTCCAATTATTTCTAAAGTTCTAAGCTCACTTACTCATTTACCTGATAATCTCTACATGAAACTAGGATTGTTTTTAGTATTATTTATTATTTTTGCCGTCACTGTCTTTAAAGGATTGAACGGTGGAATTGATAAATTAAGTAATGCTCACATTTGGACTGCGATTATTTTTTTAATCATTGTTTTATTGGTTGGTCCAACTGTTTATATATTAAATTCTGAAACCAATAGTGTTGGTTTATTAATTCAGAAGTTTATTTCAATGAGCATGAATACTGTGCCAAATGGTCGTCCACCGGTTGCCCAACAAGAAACTATTTTTTATTGGGGTTGGTGGTTATCATACATGCCATTTATGGGACTATTCATTGCCAAGATATCTCGTGGTCGTACTATCAAACAAGTGATTATGGGGATGCTCACATATGGAGCGTTGGGATGCATGAGTTTTTATGCCGTCTTTGGCGGATATTCGTTATGGCTTCAAAAGACTGGAGAACTTAATTTAACTCACATCTTAAACACGCAAGGTAATGCAGCCGTTATTTCGGCAGTATTAGCAACCTTACCAATGAAGTATGTGATGTTCGCATTTTATTTCATCTCATGTTTTATCTTTTTAGCGACAACCATTTCATCATCGGCATTTGTTTTAGCCTCATTTACCAGTTTGCCACTAAGACCTGGTAAAGAACCAAGTCGTTTAAACAAAATGACATGGGTAGTGGTATTTATTCTATTCTCATTTAGTTTAGTGGTTGTTGGAGGATTTGAAACTGTTCAAACTTTCTGTACATTAGCAGGATTCCCGTTAATGTTTGTATGTATTTTAATTATCATGTCAGTATTTAAGATGATTAAAAATGATCCAACCATTATTAGAAATCCAAAATGGACTCAAAGGAGATTGAAGAAGAAGCCTACGGTAGAGCGTCGTAGCGCAATTAAAGGTAAATTAATATTATGGCCTAAGACGACAATTAATCGTCATTAAACCCAAAAAGATGATAAATGGATGTAAAAAGTCCGTTTGTCATCTTTTTTTGTGATAATATTTATTATATAAATTATTAGGAGATGAATAGAATATGGCACAAAAAGTAATTATTCCTAAAGAATTTGCTCATTATTTGGCAGAACCTTTGAGAAATTATGGCTATGAAGTAGTAGAAGTTGAAGACCAATATGCTGACACTTTACTACAACACAAAGATGCTGATGGAATGGTATTAAACGCAACTCCATTGGACAACGAAACTATTGATCAAATGACTAATTTAAAGGTCATTGCTCGCTTTGGAGTTGGATACGACAACGTTGACTTACAACACTGTAAGGAACGCGGTATTTACGTAACTAACACTCCTGGTGGTAATGAAGTTGCTGTCGCTGAATGTGCAGTAACAGACATTCTAATTTTATCTAAGAATCTTTACACAGTTTCTAAGAAAATGCATGAAGGTGATGATTCATTTGCATTCCATCACCCATCACATGATATTAAAGGTAAGACCATCGGTATCGTTGGTTACGGAAACATTGGTCAACAAGTTGCTAAGATGCTATCTGGTTTTGGCGTAAAGACATTAATTTGGAACAGAAGTCCTCGTACATCAGAATATGGTGAATTTGTAGAATGGGATGAATTATTCAAACGTTCAGATTTTGTATCTCTACATTTGCCAGCTGTTAAGGGAACTATTGGTTCAGTAAATAAGGAAACATTCAAGATGATGAAGGATTCAGCATTTATCGTAAACTTTGCTCGTGGAGCAGTTATCAACGAAGCTGACTTAATTGAAGCACTTAAGAATGGTGACATTGCCGGTGCAGGTCTAGATGTTTTTGAAAAAGAACCACTTCCAATGGATAGTGAATTAAGATCATTAAAGAACGTCTTTATGACACCACATAACTCTGGATTCTCAGTTGAATCATTTACTAAGATTTCAGACATGTCTAGTAGTGAAGTTAACCTTGTTCTAAAAGGTGAAAAACCAGAACATTGTGTTAACGGTTTATAAAATAAAAAAACATCATGAGATGATTCTCATGATGTTTTTTTATTTTATAGTTTGTATTTTTCGTCGATATCGTCGCCTTGAGAAGTAAGGATTTTAGGACCATCTTTAGTGATAGCAATTGTGTGTTCATATTGAGCAGAATTAGTACCATCTGAAGATACATAGTAAGTCCAATCATCTTTAGCATCATAGCGATCAGAAATTTCCCAAGTTCCCAAATTAACCATTGGTTCGATAGTAATGGTCATTCCTTCTTTTAGACGAAGACCCTTACCAGGTTCACCATATGCAGGAACATTTGGTTGTTCGTGCATTGTAGGTTGAATACCGTGACCGATTAGTTCACGAACATCACCCATGTGGTTTTCGTTTTCAATAAAGTCTTGGCAAGCAAAACCAATATCACCTAAACGGTTACCGACAACGGCTTGGTCAATTCCACGGTATAAAGCTTCTTTACATACGTCCATTAACTTTTGGTTTTCTTCTGAAATATTACCAACAGCATATGTCCAGCATGAATCACTTTCAAATCCGTCTTTATTAACGGTCAAATCAACTTTAACAATGTCGCCATCTTTTAGAATTAGTCCTTTACGAGGAATTCCATGAGCAACTTCATCGTTTACGGAGATACAAGTAGCAAATTTGTAACCTTCAAAACCTTTTTCGGAAGCAGTTGCACCGTGGTCTTGAATGTATTTATCAGCAAATTCTTCGATTTCCCAAGTGTCTAATCCTGGTTTAATCATTTTACGTAATCCTAAATGAACACCGGCTAAAACTTCACCAGATTTAGCCATCATTTCGATTTCGCGTGGTGATTTCAATGTAATCAAAATAAGTTCTCCTTTGTTCAGTCCAAATTTTATTCTATATCTATAATCTACTACAAATTAATGATTTTGGCTAATTAATGACTATAATTATTACTGTATTTTTATCGATTTTCTAGTATCATAGGACATAGAAGAATTGAGAGGAGAATCATCTTGAGTAAAACTGCTAAAACCAATGTGATTTTAATTATCGCAACCGTAATTGTTGCTTTCTTTGCGATCTTTTTCGCGATTCGAAGTGATAACTTACTAATGTCCAAATCAGATAAAAGTGTAGTTAACACACCAACACTTTTTGTTCATGGATTGGGTGGTTCAATTAAATCAACAGATCATCTAGCAACTATCGCTTCTCGTGATGGGGGACAACGTTCTTTAATTATCTATGTTGATAAAAATGGTCAAATTCAACACAAGGGAAAAATCAAATCTAGTGCTAGAAAACCAATCATTCAAGTTATTTTCCAACGTAAATTCACATCAGTGAATAAACAAGTTAGTTGGTTCCATGAGATTTTACAAATTTTAAGATCCCAATATGGATTTACTACCTATAATGTTGTTGGGCATTCTACTGGAGCTGTGACTGCTTTAGATACTGCAGCTAAATATAATAATGATTCAGACATGCCTAAATTACAAAAATTCGTTTCAATTGCTGGACCATATGATGGCATTATGAAATTATCTAATAATGGGGTTGATAATTACGTTAACTCTAAGGGACAACCATCAGTATATTCAGAAGAGAATAAATGGTTCCCATCATATCAAACATTAATTAATGACTGTAAGAACTTCCCTAAGAACGTATCTGTTCTAAATATTTATGGTAATGACAACAGAAAGAATGATTCAGACGGTGTTGTAAGTGTTGCTTCAGCGAAGTCACTTAAGTACCTGGTTGCCAAACGAGTAAAGAATTACGATGAAATTCCAGTGACTGGTACTAATGGTCAACACAGTCGTTTACACCACAATATTTTCGTTGATCATATTATTGCTAGATTCTTATTTGACGAGAATTAATTAAGTCAAAATAGTTTACTTATTTCCGCTAAAAAGATAGAATTTAAAAGTATTAGTTTATAATGATTCTAAATTAGGGGATGACTATTTTGCAAAATGTCGATTTGAATGGCAAACCATATAATCGATTCTTATTCGTCATGGTAATGCTTTTAGGAAGCTTTACGATGTCAATGAGTCAATCATCAATTTCAACTGCTTACCCAACATTAATGAGTTCTTTTGGAATTGACGCATCAACTGTTCAATGGTTAACCACAGGATTTATGCTAATCATGTGTGTCATGATGCCAGTAAGTCCATGGTTATTGAACAACGTTAAATTTAAGCAATTATTCTTAATGATTTTAGCAATTTTTGATATCGGTACAATTATCGTTGTACTAGCACCTAACTTCTCAGTTATGATGCTAGGTCGTGCAATGGAAGCAATCGCTGTCGGGATTTTATTCCCATCATATCAATCAGTGCTTTTATACATTACACCAGAGGAAAAACGTGGTACTACCATGGGATTCGCTGGTTTAATTATGGGTTCAGCATTAGCGTGTGGACCAATTTTGTCAGCAATCGTTTTACATTTCTCAGCATGGCGCGGACTATTTATCGTTTTTGCGGTAATTATTACAATCCTATTTGTGATTTCACTATTTGCTATTAGAAACGTAATGCCTGAAAAGGAAAGTCACTTAGACTTCCCATCAGTAATTTTATCAGTTGGTTTAATCGGAATTTTATATGTTGTTAACATGATTGGTAAGACCAACATTGATATGACCCTAGCAATCATTGTATTGATTGTGAGTGTTCTAATGGTCGCATTGTTTGCAATTCGTCAATTTAAGATGGATCAACCATTATTACAATTAAGAGTATTAAAAGACTTTAACTACGATTTATCAGTTGGATTAACTGGGGCATCATATATCGCTTTAATCGTGGTAACAATTATTTTCCCACTATACTATCAAGATGTATTAGGGGTAAGTAAGACTGTTTCAGGATTGGCATTGGCTCCCGGTGCAATAGTATTAAGTCTATTGAATCCATTAACTGGTAAGTTAGCTGATAAGATTGGTTTTAAATCAACTATGCTAACTGGAATGTTCATGATTTTAGCTGGATGGTTAGTTTTAAGTATCACTGGAGCTACTTTAGGGTTAGTGCCAATGATGATTATTGCAGCTGTTATTGAAGGTGGAAATGCCTTTGTCATGATGCCAGCCGTAACAATGGGTGCTAACTCATTGCCTAAAGATTTAATTTCTGATGGAACTGCTGTTATTTCAACATTTAGACAAATCTTAGGTTCAACCGGTGTATTGGTTGCAACTTTAATCTTATCTAATGTAATGGATAACAACGTTGCAAAAGGGATGAGTCATATGGTTGCCCAAATGGGTGGTTTCCATGTTGTCTTTATCACTTTCTTCATCATCGAATTAGTCGGCTTAGCAATGGCATTAATGCTAAGAAATACTAAAAAATAAGCAAATAAAAAAGACCTGACT
>NZ_KQ440396.1:556672-563911 GCF_001281175.1 Apilactobacillus apinorum | reverse complement strand
GACATTTTTGTCAGGTCTTTTTTATTACCAAATGTTAACGCGATCTTCTTTTGGCATAAACATACCGTCGCCTTCTTTAACATCGAAGGTCTTATAGAAATCTTCTAAGTTCTTAACTTGAACTTGAGCTCTTAATTCTGCAGGAGCATGCACGTCAATTGATAATAATAATTGTTGGTATTCTTCAGTTGCTTTAGTACGCCAAATAGTTGCCCAGTTAACAAAAAAGTCTGCTAGGTTAACGTCATCTTCTCCTTTGGCAGCTTCTAGAGCACAACTTAATCCACCAGCATCAGCAATGTTTTCTGAAACGGTTAATTTACCATTTACTTTTTGGCCAGCAAATTCTAAACCATCGAATTCTTTAATCATGTTTTGTGCTAATTGATCAAAGTGTTTGTGGTCTTCATCGCTCCACCAATTGTTTAAGTTACCATCTTGGTCAAATTGACTACCATTATTATCAAAAGCATGTGAAATTTCATGCGCGATAACAGCACCAATACCACCAAAGTTTTGACTTGATGATTGTTCTAAGCTGTAGAAAGGTGCTTGTAAAATAGCTGCAGGGAAGACAATCACGTTTTCTAATGGTGAGTAATAAGCGTTCACTGTATTAGCTGACATATCCCAGATGCTCTTATCAACTGGCTTGTTCCACTTACCGAAGTTATGCTTAGTAACAACTCTATCGATAGCTTCAACGTTGGAATATAGGTTACCACCATCTTCTTTACCAACAACTTTGAATTGATGGTAAAGTGGGTTGATTTCATCAGGGTAACCAACATGAATTGCTAAAGAGTTTAACTTAGTGATGGCCATCTTCTTGGTATCATCACCTAACCAGTCGTTGCTTTGAATACGTTTTTCATAAACGTTAATCATTTTAACAACCATGTCATGAACATCTTGCTTAGCTTTTTCACCGAAGTACTTGCGACCATAGTAGTCACCGACAACTTGGTCGAATAAGCCAGCAGCTAAGTAGTAAGCAGCTTTTTCTGGTTTAGTGGCTTCTTTCTTACCCGAAAGGGCACGAGAGAAAATCCCACCAACTTGTCTGAATTCTTCTGATAATAAACCAGCAGAACCTTTAACAGTACGTACAATTATCCAGTTTTTCATCTTAGCGAAAGTATCATCGTTTACAATATCATTGAACGCATCGAAGAATTTTGGTTCAGTCACAATTACTTGATCAGGAGTAGTCCCCACTAATTCATTTATGTAGCTAACTAAGTCAAATTTATCAATTTTAGCTGCTAGTTCAGCATATGTTTTAGGGTTGTACATCTTAGTAAAGTCAGCATTTTCCTCTGCTGAGTTTACATGTGGGGCGATTGAACGGTCGAATTCTTCTGCAGAATCAACAATGTTCTTTGCTTGATCTTCTTCATAACCAACCATTGTTAATAATTGTTGAACCATATCACGGAAGATTGGCATTAACTTAGCGCCAGCAGGATTTTGCTTGTCATAGTATGTCTTATCAGGTAAGAACGTACTTGGGCTACTTGCGTATAAAGCGTTAAATTTAGCATTTTTCATGTCTGCTTCCACACCAAAACCAAAAGGAAGTGGTAAACCAGAAATAGTCCAATCAGCTAATTGAGCATTTAAATCATCAAATGATTTAACGTCTTCAATTCGTTGTAGGTCTTTCTTTAATGGTTCTGCGCCATCAGCATCACGTTTTGCAAAGTCAGTTGCTAAATCATATAACTTCTTAAATTCAGCCATATCATCATTTGCTGGAGTCATGGTGCCTTTTAATAAATCATCGAAATCACTCATTAATGTTTTATCAATGTTATCAACTAAGTCCATGAAACCACCAGTTGATGAGTGATCCCCAGGAATGGTAGCATTCTTAATCCATTCTCCGTTAACGGCTTGATATAAATCATCTTTGATTAATGATTCATCAATATTATCTTTTCTCATAAAAAACACCTCAATTTCTAATGAATATATCATTTATCATAATATAAAAAAGACCTAATCACAAGATATATGAGTAGGTCTTTTTATTTATTTGTTAACTAAGTCTTCAATTGTATTAATGTTCTTCATATATTTAGGAACAGCTAATCCAACTTTAGCACCATATAAGTTTGGTCCGACGTCTTCAATCTTGTCTTTATATTGTTTCATATATAGACCAGCAGTGTTAGGTAACCAAGCTGATAGGGAAGCATCAGCAGCGTTGGTAGCAATTGATGCCCACATTGGTTGCATTTCAAGAGCTTGAATAGTTGCCTTGTAACCCATCTTGTTTAATACTTCAGCCATAACGTTAGTTGAAGCAATTTCTGAGTCCCATGCAACGTAAGTTAACTTAACTGGTTTACCGTTGCCTCGAGGTGCACCTTTAGTCCATTCAGCGTATAACTTAGGATTTTTCTTAATAAAGTTATCAGCTGCGACCTTAGGATCAACACCTGCATTGGTTTGAAGCATTACATCAGACATTTCAGCTGGATTCCACTTGAATTGTTTCAAAATCTTGTAGGCTCCAGGATTGTCTTTTGCTAAACCTTTTCGAGCAATAGTGTGAATTTCTTCAGAAGAACCGTAAACATTCTTAGGGTCCTTTAAGAACTTAAGTGGGAACTTTTTGAACATCCAGTGTGGTTGCCAACCAGTTACCACGATAGGTTGTTTGAATTTAATTGCTTTTGCAAGAGTCGAAGTCATTGCGGCAGTTGAACTAGTTTGTAGTTGCCATTTGTTTTGTGCTAATGGATATTCCTTTAGCGCGTTTTGAGTTGATGCCATGATTCCGGCACCAGCATCGATCCCCGTAATTGTGTAGTTAATTTGAGGACCTAACTTCTTATGAGGATTGTAAGGTGAAGTTAAACTACTACAAGCAGTTAAAACTGTCGCAAGAAGAAACATCGTTAATGTTGCAAGAACATATCTAACTTTCTTTCTCATCTTAGTCCTCCTAATTAGTGTTCTTTGTTTTTGTTAAATGCTTGGGTAACGCGGTCTAGGATGATTGCAAGAATTACGATCGCAAATCCAGCTGTAAATCCTGAACCAGCATTATTTCTACCAACTGCGAAGTAAACTTCTGAACCTAAACCAACGGCACCAATCATTGAAGCGATAACAACCATTGATAGTGCTAACATCATACCTTGGTTTACACCAGACATTAATGTGTTTTTAGCAATAGGTAATTCAACTTTGATTAGTTTTTGCCAACCAGTTGAACCAAATGAGTCAGCAGCTTCGATTAAATCAGTTGGAACTTGTTCAATTCCCAGGTTAGTCATTCTAACTACTGGAGGTAGTGAGAAGATAACTGAAGCAATTACCCCTGGAACCATTCCAATTCCAAATAATGCTACGGCTGGAATTAGGTAAACGAATGCAGGCATAGTTTGCATAAAGTCTAGGATTGGTTTAACGATAACTTTTACAGTGTGGCTCTTTGCCATCCAAATTCCTAGAGGAATACCGATAACAACAATAATTAAACTAGAAGTTAAAACTAGTGTTAATGTTTGAGTCATGTCACGCCAGTAACCTTGATTGTAGATTAATAACAATCCGATTAATTCGAAGACCATTAATCCCCAATGCTTAGCGTCGTGTAGTGCCCAGTAGGTAATACCTAGAACTAAGACAATGAATAACCAAACTGGTAATAAATCAAATACCCATTGGAATGAGGTAACGATGGCACCGATAAAATCAGTGATACCATTAAAGAAACCAACGAATTGAGTTAACCAGTTAACAAATTTATTAATCCAATCAGCAAAAGGGATTGGTTGCATTGTTAGAGCAAATAGACTAGTCATTATGTTGCACCTCGTTTCCAGAAATTGCGCCTAGTACGGAACTTCTAATGATAATTCCTAGTAGTCGACTTTCTTCGTCCAATACCGCAAATGGTACTGAAGTCTTGGAAATGTCATTTAATAGTGACTTAATTGGTGTGTCAGGTGATGTTGTTGGCACATCGGTCTTTAGGATTGACTCTAAATCGCGTTGGTCGTTTTCAATTTGGTTGATAACGTCCTTGGCATCAATTAATCCCTTGAAACGGTGTTTTGAATCAACAACGTAGACACTTGAGTTGTGGTTATCTTTCATTAATCTAAGGGCAGTTCTTGGACCATCCTTTTCAATGTTGATAACATCAGGTCTGATCATTACGCGACTAGCAGTAAGGATCTTAGTTCTATCAACACCTTCGATAAATCTTTCAACATATTCATTCTTAGGATGTTGTAAGATGTCTTCAGGTGAACCGATTTGAACGATTTCACCATCACGCATAATCATGATACGGTCACCAATACGTAGTGATTCATTTAAATCATGTGAGATAAAGATGATAGTCTTCTTTAGGTGAGCTTGTAGATCAAGCAATTCGTCTTGCATTTCTTTTCTGTTAAGTGGATCTAATGCGGAGAATGCTTCATCCATCAATAGAATTTCTGGGTCATTAGCTAATCCACGAGCTAATCCAACACGTTGTTGTTGTCCTCCAGATAATTCGTTAGGATATCTATCATCGTAGCCGTGTAGGCCAACTAGTTCTAGACATTCATGAGCTTTCTTATGTCTAGTTTCTTTATCAACACCTTGGATTTCTAAACCGTAAGCGGTGTTTTCAATAATGGTTCTGTTAGGGAATAGAGCAAAGTTTTGAAATACCATGCTCATCTTTTTACGTCTGAAATCACGCAATTCTTTCTTATCGTACTTAGTAATACTTTCCCCGTCTAGTAGAATTTCACCATCAGTGGGTTCGTATAAACGGTTAAGCATTCTAATTAAAGTTGACTTACCACTTCCGGAAAGTCCCATGATAACAAAGATTTCATTTTCGTTAACATCGAAATTGGCGTCATGAACTCCAACAACGCTGTTAGTTTTAGCTAAAATTTCATCTTTGGATTTTCCTTCGTTGATCATTTCTTTAGCACGACCAACATGACGACCGAAAATCTTGGTTAGATGTTTAACTTCAACTTTTTTGGTCATGATCTTCCTCCTTGAAATTGTAGTATTTATAAAGCATAGATACTATTATTACAAAGAAAAATGTTATGTGTCAAATAAGTTACATCGGCAAAATGCCGATTTGCCGGCTTTAATCGCATAAGCATGCCCGATATAGCGATTTAAGAAAAATTTAATAATTGTGTGGTAAAATTACTTCAATATGGATTTTTTATCAAATTTTATAAATTAAGAAGGAATTATTTTGACAAAATTATGGAAGAAATTTCCACTAAAATTAGTCGCAATCTTTTTGGTGATTGGGGCATCTTTGATGTTTTTTGTTTCTCACGATGACTTTTTGTATCAACAACCAATTTTACAAGTACAAAAGGTTAAAGCAGTGAGTGCTAGTAAGGAAGTAGATAGTTTCCAAAATGTTGATCATAGCTATGTTCAACAAATCACCGGTAAAGTTACCAATGGGAAGTATAAAAATCGCCAAATCACCTTCAATAATACATATACAGATTCCAAGGCGATGGATAAAAAATATACGGTTGGTCAAAAGGCCTTTGTTGTCATTCATAAGGAAGATGGCAAGTTAAGCGCCACAATTAAGGATTCTAAACGTGATACTGCAGTCGTCTTTTTGGTTTATTTAGCAGTTGCTTTAATGTTTATTTTCTTAAAGGCAGCTGGAATTACTGCAATTGGAAGTATCATCATTAATACGATTTTATTCTTCGTTGCACTATATTTCGATAGCTTTAATAATGGATCAAACGTTTTATGGATTTTCTCTATTTTAGCGGTACTGTTCTCAGCAATTACACTTTGGTTGGTAATTGGTTGGAATCGCCAAATGTTTGTCACATTAGGGTCGACGATTGGCTGTACATTTTTATCAATTATTATTAGTCTAATTGTCTTTCATTTTACGCATGAAAAAGGAATTTTTTACGAATCAATGCAATACGTAACGCAACCACCACGACCACTATTCTTAGCTGAAACCATTATTGGATCATTGGGAGCGGTGATGGACGAATCTACAGATATTATTTCTTCATTATTCGCATTAAAAATGGAACGTCCAGAAATTTCCCGCCGTCAATTATTTTTATCCGGTCGAAATATCGGAAAATCGATTATGGGACCGCTAATTAACGTTTTATTCTTTATTTTTATGGGGGAAACATTATCAATGACGCTATTATTCCTTAAGAACGGGAACAGTTGGGGATACTCATTTTCAATGAACATGTCATTAGGGATGGTACAAAGTCTAATCAGTGGAATTGGAATTGTGTTAGCTGTTCCAGTTGCTAGTGGATTGACTAGTTTATTCGCAGAAAGAAGGTCTAAATAATGAGTGCAATTATTGTCTTAGGATTAGTTTTATTCGTTCTGATGGTTCTAGTTGGTGGTAAACAGGGATTTCAATCATTTATCGGATTAATTTTTAATTTTTGTTTCTTATTTTTTGCAATCGTCTTAATGGCCTTTCATTTTCCGCCTATTATTGTCACTGTGATTTCGGGAGTTATTTTATTAGCACTAACCATTTTTCTTAGTGGAACTGATGATGAAACTAGTCGACTAGCTTTCATTGCATCTGTTTTGGTGTTACTAGGATTAGTCGTTTTAATTATTCCAGTAGAACATTGGGCGCAAGTTCAAGGGTTTGGACTAGAAGATAGTGATGATTTAGAAGGTCTATCATTACCAATCGGAATTAGCTTTTTAGATGTAGCTATTTCCACGGCTATCTTAAGTACACTCGGTGCGATTGCTGAAGCCACCATGGCAATTGCTTCAGGACTAGATGAAATTAAAGAACAACATCCAGAAATTAAGCCAGACCGTTTATTCTTTGATGGAGTGTTAGTTGGTAAACAAATTATTGGAACAACATTAAATACTCTGTTCTTTGGTCTATTTGGTGGTTCATTATCCTTATTCGTATGGTTTTATGGTTTAGGTTACTCGTTTGGATCGATTTTAAATGATAAGGTCTTTGATGCCGAATTTATCATTATCTTATTTTCATTAATTGGAGTTATTATCACGATTCCAATTACTTCACTAGTGATTACTGAACAATATAAATTAAACAAACAAAAAAAGTCCTAATTATTAGGGTGAACTGAACCCCTTGAGTTGGAGAAATCTAACTCAAGGGGTTCTTTTATGTTTAGCAGAGAAATAAAATTAGCTGCCATTAAAGATTATTATAATGGCTTAGGATTTACAAAAATAACTAAGAAG
>NZ_KQ440396.1:531770-555679 GCF_001281175.1 Apilactobacillus apinorum | reverse complement strand
GGGTACCGGATTAATTCCTCCCAGAAAATTGCATAACCATCCTCCAACTTTAGGGGTTCAGGTCAGGGCTTTTTTATTGCAATTAAATGGATAAAAAAAGATACTATAGTAAATTGAAAGGGGTGTTATTTATGAGTAAAAAAATTAAAGCCACTGATTTATTTCAATTAAAATCAGTAACACAAGTAAGTAATATTAATGGCCAAATCTTTGCGGTCTTAAATCGCGTCGATGAGGGCGATAATGAATATTATTCAGATATCATAAGCATTAACCAAAATAATGAGATTATCAAATGGACTGATGGCGGTAAGAATACCTCGCCAATCGCCGTGGGTAATTACTTAGTATATGTACATAATGGTGATTTGATGCGCATGCCACTTGATGGTGGAAGTGCGCAACAATTAACCCAAGATCAAAAGATTAGTAAAATTGTGAGTGGAAAAGACAATCAAACTGTTTTCTATCAAGGAACAAATAGTAAGGTGCCTGCTAAATTTAAGACTAGTCAATTCCCAGATACCAGACACGTTAGACGATTTGATAATCGCCACGATGGAATCGGTTGGGTCGATGATGAGGCCGATAACCTAATTTATCGTTTTAACGTGAAATTAAACCAAGGTAATCAGGTTTATAGTTCCAAATATGATTTAAGTTTACAAGATGGGGATGCCAAGCATAATCATCTGTTAGTAATTAAACAAACTAATCCGACTTTAAAAACCAAATCAGACCATACCGAAGCGGTTTATGAAATTGATTTAACTAAAGATACTGAAACCAATATCACTAAAGCGATTTCCAATGGAATTTTCAGTTTTGCCACATATGCGCCTAATAATGAAGAAATCGTGGTTGCCGGAAACGATTACCAATTCCCAAATGCGACTGTGAACGCGTTATATAGCTATAAAGTGAGCGCAGATAAATTAGTTAAATTATCACAAGAAGAAAGTGAAGTCTTTGGTAGCATTACCGGCGACTTTATTCAAAATCCAGGGAAGCATTTTGTCTGGAAAGATAATGGCGAAGCCGTCTTTACCACTACTTGGCATGGTCACAGTCAAGTTTGGCAAAAAGCTGGCGACACCTTAACGAAGGTATATGAAGGTCATTGCCACATTGTCGATTTAACCGTGATTGATGACCAAATTTTCTTGGATGTTTCTACTCCAGAAGTGCCTAGTCAATTAGTACAATTACTGGGCCAACAATTAGTGGTAAAATACGATCCGAATGAAAACTTCAGTACTCAACACGAATATGCTGATGTAACACCATTTTCAACGCCATCTAAAGATGGGAAAGCGACCGTTGAAGGCTGGGTATTAAAATACACCGGCAGCAGTAATCATTTGCCGGTCATCTTATACGTGCATGGGGGACCACAAGCTAATTATGGTGAAACATTCTTCCACGAATTCCAAGCATTAGCTAGTCGTGGTTATGCGATTGTTTATGTTAACCCAAGAGGTTCCACCAGTTATGGACAAGATTTCGAATCTGCGGTGATTGGCCATTACGGGGATGAAGATTACGATGATGTCTTAAGTGGTTTAGATGCTGCGTTAACGCAATTCGCTGATTTAGACAATCAAAATACCTTTATTGCCGGTGGTTCATATGGTGGTTTTATGTCTGGCTGGGCGGTAGGGCATACCAATCGCTTTAATGCGGCGATTGTTCAACGTCCAGTTTCTGATTGGCATTCATTATATGGCACATCCGATATTGGCGTTCGTTTTATTCGCACCGAATTAGGGATGGACTTATACGATGAAGGCGGCTTGGAATACTACTGGGACCGCTCACCATTAAAGTATGCTCCTAACGTTAAAACACCAACTAGAATTCAGCATGGTGAATGGGACATGCGTTGTCCGGTTAACCAAAGTGAAGCATTATTTACCGCGATTAAACAAACCGGAACAGATGTTGACTACATTAGATATCCGCAATCATTCCATGGTTTCTCTAGAAATGGGTTACCTAGTTTAAGAATGAAACGTTTTAAAGATATTTATGAATGGTTCGACAAATATTTAAAATAGTATTAAGAAACGCCATTTAGTGAGTAATTCGCTTTTGTTCCGAAAGATTTGGTGTAATAATAAAAATATTACATACAGAAAGTAGGAAATGATATGAATACACTAATCTATTTAATTCTATTTTTCGTAGTCATTGGATTATTACTATTTGGTGCCTATGAAACATTACCTAAAATTATGAAATTGAATAAAGCGGTTAATAAAGAAACTCAAGCGTTAGTCGCTAATGATAAAACGCAGCTTAACCAAATTAAGTTATCACAAAGAAAACAATTTTTGATGATGAGTCAAATTGCGGTTTTAGCAATCGTAATTACGACATTTATTTTTAGTATTATTTTCCCAGAAATGGCAAATAGTTATGTCCTAATTATTATGTTTATTGTAGAAGCTTTCTATATTTATTCAGCACTACAATTACCAACCATCGAAAAGAAATTAACTACTTTAAGCAAAGAAGTTACCCACAAGAAATTACAAGTGGTTAGATTAACTTTCTTCTCCGCTGTTGGATTCTTTGTTGCGGTTGACGTTTTATTATTGATTGTTCAATTGCTTTATTCACAAAATTTTAGATTATTATAGTTTTTAGTAGAGATGATTCTCTACTTTTTTATTATCAAAATTAGTTTGATGTGAGGTGACATAATGCAAGAAGCAGAAAAATTATCGATACTAAAGGACTTAATAGCGATAAATACGGTAAACGATAACGAAGAACAAATTGCGAATTATTTATCTGATCTATTTGATAAACATCATGTTAAAAATGAAGTCATTGATCAGTTTGAAAAGCGCAGTAATATTGTTGCAGAAATCGGGCATGATAGTGGTAAGGTTTTAGCCTTTGCGGGTCATGAAGATACAGTTCATGAAAATAATCGATCAGAATGGACCAAGGATCCGTTTGAAGCCACAGTGATTAGTGATAAAATGTACGGTCGTGGTGTCACCGATATGAAAGCTGGTTTAGCCGCAATGGCGATTGCCATTATTGAACTCCAGGAAGCGAAGGTTAAATTAAATGGCCGCTTGAAATTTATGGCTACGATTTCAGAAGAGTTAACCCAAGGCGGAGCACATTATTTGTGTCAACACGGGTTAGTTGATGACGTGGATTCAATGATTATTGGTGAACCAACCGGAATTCAAAAAGCGGGTGAAAACCAACATAAGTTGATTTACGCGCATAAGGGAGCCTTAATTTACACCGTCAAAAGTGTCGGAAAAGCAGCGCATAGTTCCACCCCAGAATTAGGGATTGATGCGATTGATAATTTAATTAATTATCGAAGCGCCGAAAAGAAATATTTTGCTGAGAAAATGCAATCCGACGATGACCTAGGAACTACTATTTATACTCCCGACATTTTCCAAGGTGGTAAGCAGGTTAATTCGATTCCTGATTTTGCGTTTGAACAAGTGATGGTTAGAACGATTCCACAATTACCTAATCAACAAATCGTCGATGATTTAAATGCGATTATCGCCAAGTTTAATCAAGATAGTAACTATCAATTATCACTAGAAGTGAACTTTAGTGGTAACCCGGTATCCAGTCCATTAGATACTGAAGTAGTAGATGTTATTCAAACAGCTTCGATAGATCAATTAGGTACGCAATTGGAGACCGGGGTGTTATCGATGGGTACCGATGCCTCACAATACCAAACTGAAAAACCAGATTTGAATGTCTTTATCTTAGGACCAGGGAATGATACCGCACACCGGGCAGATGAAAACATTGATTTAAAATCATATTATCAATTTATTGATTTATATAAGGAAGTAGCCAAAGGTTACTTAAAATAAAAGAGACTACCTAGTAGTCTCTTTTTTAGAATTGATTCATAATTTCTCCAGTCATGTAGTGAATGATCATGGTCAATATCCCAATTATAATGTTTCTAATAACCGCGGTTTTAACTTTACCATCCCCCAATTTAGCGCTCAAAAAGCCAGTCAAGCCAACGGAAAAAATTACTGCTAAGATTGTGGCAGGCCATCTATAAGCACCACTAGTTAAACTCATTGCCAATAATGGGAAGAGTCCTCCTAACGCGGCGGAGAAGAGGGATGAAAATGCTGCTGACCAAGGGTTCATGTAGCGACCTAATTCCATGTTGTATTTAATATTAACTAAGGTTTCCAGTGGCTTTTTGGCCATTAGTTCATCGGCAATTTGAATCGCAGTGCCTTCAGTGATACCACGTTGCATATAAAAATCGATGACAGCTTGTTTTTCACCTACGAAGTTAGTTTTTAAAAGTTGACGTTCCTTTTCGACGGAAGCACTTTCAGCATCACGTTGGGAACTAACCGATGCATATTCGCCAGAAGCCATTGAAAAGGCACAAGCTAATAAGTCAGATAGACCAGCAATGAAAATGGTAAAGATATTTGGTGTTGCTACCGCAACGGAAAATAGCACTCCTACGACGGTTAAGATCCCGTCGTTAGAACCTAAGACACCGGCTCTTAGTGTGTTTAGTTTTTCGTCCATGGTAGGTTTTTGTTTGGTTTTCTTCATTATAATTCCTCCTAGGCTAAACTACCGACTAATAGTCCAATTAAATAAGTAACAATCATCGTAATCACACCAGATGCAATATTTCTAATGGTTGATTTGGGCTTGTTAGCATTACTTAACGCCGCTGCTGCATATCCAGTGATGGATAGGGCAATAATAACGGCAACGAAGGTAGCGATTACTTTGATGCGGGATGGAAATAGTGTAATTGCCACTAAGGGTAAGATTGATCCAGTCGGAAATGAGAGCATGGAAGCAATCGCTGCCGCATATGGACTAGTGAATTGGTTAACGTTAAAGCCGTACTTTTCACGCACTGTGGTCACTAAAGCATCTTTATTCATCATTTCGGCGGTTGCTTGATGGGCTAGTTCTGAAGAAATCCCACTATCAATGTATTTTTGTTGGACTAAGGCAAATTCTTGGTTGTAATTATGAGTCAACAGATACTCTTGACGTTCGACGGATTTCTTTTGGGAATCACTTTCAGTATTAACTGAAACATATTCACCCATTGCCATTGAAACCGTTCCAGCAATCATCCCCGCAATCCCGGAAATGAAAATAGCGAAAGTATTACTGGTGGCTCCAGCCACCCCAATAACGATTCCAGCAACGGATAAGATTCCGTCATTAGAACCCATAACACCAGCTCTAATGATATTGATTTTTTGTGCTAAACTTTGTTTTCTCAAGATTGAACACTTCCTTACTTTAGAATGATTATTAATTAAGAATTAGTATAATCCATAAAAATAAACTTGTAAAGTCGAATTTAAAACCGCGAAAAAATCATTTAATTGATAGATGAAATAAGCATATCTTCGCTTAAATTTTAACCCCGTAAAATTTGATTTTAATTAGAGAAACATTAAAAAGACGTTGTAATTCTAGCGCTTTTATATTATGATAATTATCAATATGATGCACTTTGACAATTGGACCTATTGAATTTATTTTCGATAGGTCCAATTTTGCATATTTAGGAGGAAACACAATGCCCAACTTATCTTCATCCCTTGCTGGACTGCATAACCAGCAACTAAACGTACTAGCACCATCAGGAATTAGAGGCTTTGATAAGAAGATTTCTAGTGTTGATGGATTAATTAAATTAACAATTGGTGAACCAGATTTAGATACACCTGAACACGTAAAACAAGCGAGTGTCGATAGTATCTTAAATAATGATTCTCATTATGCGGATCAAACTGGTAAGAAGGAATTACGAGATGCTATTGTAAATCATCTAGCCAATAAGTACGATTTAAAATATGATGCTGATAGTGAGGTAATTGTGACTGTTGGAGCTACTGAAGCACTATATTCAACATTTGCTTCTATCTTAAATAAGGGCGACAAAGTAATTGTCCCAACCCCAACATTTGCTCTATACTTCCCAATTATTAGCATTTTAGGTGGAGAAGTAATTAAAGTAGATACTTCAGATGATGGTTTTGTTTTACAACCTGAAAAACTACAAGCTGTCTTAGATGAACATGGCGATTCAGTAAAGGCAATTTTATTGAACTACCCAAGTAATCCAACTGGAGTAGAATACTCAAAAGATGACTTAAGCAAGTTAGCAGCGATTATCAAAGAACACCCAATGTATGTTTTATCAGATGAAATATACAGTGATTTAACTTACGGTGTTGAACATCACTCAATTGCTAGCATGCTTCCTGAACAAACAATTTATATCAGTGGATTATCAAAATCGCATGCGATGACCGGTTACCGTGTTGGATACATCTGTGGTCCACAAGAAATTATTAAAAAAATCGGAATGGTGCATGCCTTTGTAGTTACATCAGTAACTAATTCAGCACAAGTGGCTGCGTCAGAAGCACTTAAAAATGGTGAAAACGATCCAGTCGAAATGGCTAAGATTTACCAAGAAAGACGAGATATTTTACGCGATGGTCTTACTAAACTTGGTTTCAGCATGCCAGAACCCAAAGGGGCATTTTACATGTTTGCTAAAATCCCTGCTGAATATGGTTTGGATGACGAAAAGTTTGCTTTAGATTTAGCATACGAAGCTAAAGTTGGTGTAATTCCAGGAAATGCGTTTGGCCCTGGTGGGGAAGGCTACATCCGTCTTTCATACGCATCTTCTAAAGAAGTAATTGAAGAAGCACTAAAACGAATTGAAAAATTTTTGAAATAGCGAGGTAATTATTATGGACAGAAGAATACCGAACATCATGGGGACACAACATCCAGATAACGCGAACGTGCCTTTCTTTAAGGGTGACAACGACAAGTTTGTGTCTGCATTTAACGAAATTAATGAAGCATATCAAAATTACTCTCAACTAGATGCTGATGAATACATGTGGGATTGGGAAGGAAAACATGCTGATGCTTCTGTAATTGATCGACTATATTCTGAACATTACGATTACTTCAGCAAGCACCCACTAGGTAACGATAAGTTCCTAACTTTCCGTTTACCTAACATTTGGGAAGAAACTGGTTACAGTTTAATGCAAGCGATGACGACCATCTTATTAGCAGAGGATTTTGCGCAAGACTTAGGATTTAAAGACCGTCCATTGTTTGAAGCAATTCTACCAATGGCTAGAACCGCTGAACAATTAGTGAACATGGAAGAAAAGTTCTCTAGTTTAGCTCACTTTAAATCAAAGGAATTTGAAAATGGTCATGCGAACAACGACCGTTTAAGAATGATTCCATTATTCGAAAGTTTTGAAGCTCAATACAATGCACCAAAGATTTTAGCTAAATACGTTGAACTTTATAAAGAAGAATTCGGTGAAGACATAAAATACTTACGTGTGTTCTTAGCCGGTTCCGATTCTGCTTTATCTAACGGATTCTTGAACAGTATTATTGGGAACAAGTTAGCGCTAACTAAGTTAGGTGAATTCGAACACGAAAGTGGTATCGATATTTATCCAATCGCCGGGACTGGTAGTGCTATCTTTAGAGGGGGACTATCACCTGAAATGGTTGACCGTTACCTAGAAGAATTCCCAGGATTAAAGACTGCGACAATTCAATCAGCATTCAGATATGATTTTGATTTAGAAACAGTGGTTAAACCAGCAGTTGCTAAGTTACGCGATGGTTTACAACGCAACGCATTCAAGATTATTAACGATGATGACCAAGAAACATTATTATCAATCGCTGATAAAGCTGCTAAACAATATCATGAAACTCTAGATCCACTAATAAATGACTTACAATCAGTCTTTGATTCATTCCCTAAACGTCGTGATAGACATCAACACGTTGGTATCATTGGATACTCACGTGATGTTGATGGCTACAAGATGCCACGTGCGATTACATTTACTGGGTCACTATATTCAGTTGGGGTCCCACCTGAAGTATTAGGAACTGGTCGTGTCTTGAAGGAATTAACTGATGATGAAATCAGAGCATTAAAACAATACTATCCAAATATGAAACACGATTTCGCACATGTCTTGAAGTACTACAGCCATGATGCGATTGAATCATTAATTGAAAAGAATCCAGCCTGGAGGGGTGTCCAAGAAGATGTTGAAGCAATTGAAAGTGCTTTTGACATTCAAGCAGGCCCTACTAACGAAGACGAAAAAGAACATGCTAAATTAGCAAACGACTTAGTTCGTATTGATGATACTGAAGTTCGTATGATTCTAATCGAAAAAATGGGTAAACTAAGACATTTCTTAGGTTAATAAAAAAGCTAGTGATTTTAAATCACTAGCTTTTTTCTATGCTTGTTTTTTATTACGCTGTAACCACAATAACATGATAATAACCCCCACCATGATGACAGCAGCAATCATGTAAGTGAAGTGCATTCCGAAAACGAATAGTTGGTCGTTTCCGGTAGGGTATGTGGTAATTTTATGCCCATTTTTTACACTCATGGCTGTGTATAAAATTGAAGTCGAAATTGATAATCCTAAGGTAAATCCGACGTTTCTACTTAATGCTAAAATTGAACCGGCAATTCCTTGTTGATCCTTGCTGGCGTTTTCCATCACCATTGGGTTGTTTTGGAACAAACCATTCGCGGTGGAGAAAACTACGAAGCCTAATAGCATTAACATCAAGGTGTGATTTGGTTGCATTAGCGCGAAAATTAATTCAGCAATCACGAAAATAATGGAAGCACGAATTGACATAAAGACAGCACCGTATTTATCACATAAAACCCCACCTAGATAAGCGGTAAAGACATTGACTACCGGAAGAACACTCATTAATAAACCAGTGTGAGACGGGCTAAATTTGAGCGTATCTTGGATATAAAATGGTAGGAGTACATTATTAAAGTAAATAATGATGTACATTAACATCAAAGCAATAATACTAATGGTGAAACCAATGTTTCTAAATAAGCTCAACGCTAAGATTGGTTCTTCAACATGTTGTTCGATGTAAATGAAAAGAATTAATAAGATGGCACTTAAGATAAAGCAGCCGATTACTAACGGATTGTTAAAACCAGTTTCTTGCCCCATGAAAATACCGATGAAGAACAAGCCGATTAAAACTGCTAATGAACTAAAACCAGGCCAATCGATATTAATTTTTTCAGGCTTGATTTTAGTCTTATCATAGACGAATTCACCAAAGAAGTAGGCGAAGATTCCGATTGGAACATTGAATAGAAAAATCCAGTTCCAATTAGCAAAAGATAAAATGATTCCAGCCATCGCAGGGCCTGCGATATAGCCGACTTGTCCAATAGTGGTATTAATTCCTAAAGCGCGGCCACGAAGTGAAAATGGGACCGTTTCAGTAATAATTCCAAGATTAGTAGCCATTGTCATAGAAGCCCCTAATCCTTGAAAACATCTGGCGATTAATAGTACGACCAGATTTTGTGATAATCCACAAACTAGGGAACTAACTGTGAATAAAAGTGTTCCTAGTTGAAAGATGCGTGATTTACTAACTTGATCTCCTAATTTACCAAATAAGATTAATGACATACAAATTAAAATTAAGTACGCCGATGAAATCCATTCGGCTTGGTTCATTGGAATATGTAAGTCATTGGAAATTTGCGGTAACGCGGTATTCACGATGCTCATATCAACGGTAGCCAAGAAGGATACTAACGCGATTGACATGACGATGAAGAATTGTTTACGGTTCATTTAAGCACTCCCTATATTATTTATCATATTTAATTGTATCAGATGAATTACAAATGCCAAATTATGGAGTATAGTTAGCAAAAAGAATGACGATAAAGAAGGTGCCAATATGGATATAGTAACTAACGACCAATATATTGGAGATCAACGTTTAGGTGAATGGTATTCTAAAACCCGGGATGGATACGACTTAGATAGTTTTTCGCTAGGGTATTTTCTGCGTGATATTGGCGACTTTGTTGAAGTGTTAACGATTGATTTAAATGGTTCATTAGATACGGTTAGTGCTTTTTTGAAAGCTGATATTTTAGAAGTCCGTTTTGAAACCGAATATACGCAAATGTTAGATTACTATATCGAACAAAATAAGCTGAATCACTTATATGATCCGTATGACTTGTTAATCCAATGGAAAGCTTTGGACGCCGACAGCATGAGCCAGATTTTATTAAAATGCTTTCAAAAAGAAAAAGTAATTAGCGTCGGGCCAATTGATGATGATTATATTGAACATGGCAAGATTGTCTTATTAACCGAGCATGTGATGACATTAAATGATTCAGAATATTTGTCTGGTTTAAACGAAGAACAAAATCCGAATAAAACGATGCGAATTAATAACATTATGGAAATTAACTTTTTAAGTAAAAATAACTACATGTATGAACAATATTTACGCAAATAAAAAAAGAGAGCTCTTGCTCTCTTTTTATTTGTCTTCATTTTTTCTTTTTTCAATGCAGTCTTTGCATAACCCAAAAACTTCGATATGGGTTTTACTAGTTTGAAATCCAGCTTGTTGCATTGCTGCTTTGGCTAATTGCTTTTCTAATTTTTTGTAGTTAGGAAACTCAATGTCTTCAATTTCACCGCAATTTTCGCAAATCGCATGGAAATGGGGTGAACCGAAAAAGTCATATCTAATTCCGCCATCTTCTGCCGGCAATGCGATGATAATATCTAACTTTTCAAACAACTGTAAGCTGTTATAGATAGTAGCAATACTTAAGTTTGAGAATTCTTTTTTTAACGCCTCGTAAATTGTTTCGACAGAAGGGTGATTATCATGGTTAATTAGATACTTCAGGATAATTTGTCTTTGTGGAGTAATTCTAATATTATTTTCTCGTAAGGTAGATAATGCTTTTTCATACATTTGTTCAGACAATTAAGTTCCTCCTCGCCCTAGTTTATAATTATTCTATCCTAATAATAAGGTTAAAAAGCGAATAAAGCAAATAAATTATGCATTAAGATTATTAATTTGCTTATCTAAACTATCAGAAAGTGGTTTAATCATAAAACTATGAGGCTTGTCAGCAAAGTAATTTTCCTTCATTTGCACCATGCGTTTAATGATTTCTAGTTCTTCGTTATCAGCCATATTAACGACATTGACATAGATTGTGACAGTCTCATCATTTAGATTAGCAATCCCAGCGACACCGATAAAGCGATTATCATTTTTGTTACTAATTCCCCATAAAAGACCTTTTTGACTCATAACATCATTCATCGTCGCATTGATAAATTGACTAGTGTTATCAAGATCAGCATCTCGATCTTGTCGTTGTTGGAATGCAATCACATCTTTGACTGGGAACTTGGTTAACCAATCAAAGTAGAAATGATTAGTGATAATTGGACGTAATCCTTCAAAACTATGCATAACGACTCTCCTTTAACACTTAATTCCTCTATTATAGAGAAAATCAGAATAAGATGAAAGAAATTTACTTAAACTTGGGAGAAGAAATGTTGATGAATGTGTTCTTCTTGCGCTTCAGTCATACAACAACAACCACCAACATATTTCAAATCTAAATCGAACCACTCTTGAATTAGTGCATCGAATGCTTCAAAAGATAAGTCATCGTGATTCCATTCTTTAATCTCTGGATTGTATGACGCACCAGAATTAGGGAATGCGATAAATGGTTTATGGTTTGGATGGTTTTGAATTAAATATTTTAAAGCTGGCGTAACTAGATTAGGGTGAGTACAGTTTAAACCATAGGCAATCACGTTATCGCTAGCTTCCAGTAATTGTGTTGCGACTGCTAAATCTGATCCGTCAGCTAAATGATGTTCATCTTTTAGTGATAAAGCGACGATTACGGGGATTGTTAGTGGTTTTACGAAATTAAGCAGTGCTTTTAATTCATTTAAATTAGGTAAGGTTTCTAATAATAAAATATCTGCACCTGCTTCAATTACCGTTTCAATGCGTTCACGGTGGAAGTCGATATATTCTTGTTCAGATAAATCATAATCACCAGTATATTCAGCGCCATTGGCTAAAAAGGCACCGTAAGGTCCAACTCCAGCCGCAATCCATTTGGGATTAGAGTTACTGGATTGTTTACGACCATCGTCAGCTAGTTGGACCGCTTTTTGAATTAACGTAATTGCTTCATCATGACTGTATCCATTACTAGTTAAACCAGCTACGCTAGCTTGATAAGTGTTGGTAGTGGTAATGCTGGAACCAGCATCGAAATATTTTTTGTGAACATCAACAATTAAGTCAGGATGACTTTCAATTACAGCTGCTGTCCATAGTTTAGAATTTAAATTTAATCCGCGTTCTTCTAGTCCGGTTGACATCGAACTATCGATTAAAATGTGTTGTTGATTGTTTAGCCAATTTTTTAATTCAGTCATATTAATCCTTCTTTCTGTAAATTAATTCGTGCCAAATATAGCAAATAATGGCAAATGGAATTCCGATGATAATCGCGATGCGTTGGTTTGGATCAAACGCGATTCCGAATAGTGACAAGATACAAATTATGATTACCAAGATTGGTAAGAGTGGGTATAGTGGTGTCTTGTATTTTAAATCGCTTAATTGATGACCAGCACGTAAATATTGGCGGCGGAAGTTTAATTGCGCCCAACCAATCACGAGCCAAACAAATACCACCGCAAATGCTGAAATGGCAGTTAATGCCAGATAAACGGTGTTAGGAGCATAGATGCTGGAAAATAGTGATAATAATCCACCAGCGATGGTCAAAATTAGTCCGTAAACGGGGATTCCGTTTTTAGATAATTTAGCCAATCCTTGTGGCAAGGTCTTCTTATCAGCTAGCGACCAAAGCATTCTTGAAGCTGCATATACCCCAGAGTTAGCACCAGAGAAAATGGTGATGAATAAGATTAAGTTCATGATGTCAGCAGCGTAAGGAACGTTGATATTTTGTAAGATGGTAACAAATGGACTTTGCGCTAGTGATGAATCACTTTGTGGCAAGATTGAACCTAATGCAATGATAGTTCCGATAAATAAAATCACCAAGATAATTAAAGTATGTTTGATTGATTGTGGAACTGTCTTTTCCGGGTTTTGGCTTTCTCCAGCACCAACGGCAATCATTTCAGTTCCAGAGAATGCAAAGTTGGCTGATAAAACGATTGAAATCACTGGTAATAAACCATTTGGGAAAATCCCATTTTTAGTTAATTGACCGAAATATGGTGTGAAATGGGTATGGTGGATAGGGATGATTTTAAAGATAATAAAGATTCCAATCACTAAGAAGACAGCTAATGCCAATACTTTGATTAATGACATCCAGAACTCACTAGATGAGAATAACTGCATGTTAATAATGTTTAATAATAAGATGATAACGGTGAAAATTAAGCTGAATCCCCAGACTGGAATTGACGGGAAATATTGTTGACCAATCGTTGCTAGGGCGATGAATTCTGAACCTAACGCGATGGTCCAAGTTAACCAATACATCCAGGCGGTAACAAAACCGACACCGGAGTTAATGTATTTACTAGCATATGTATGAAATGCTCCGGTATTAGGGTCATGCACTGATAATTCGCCTAAACAGGCCATGACCATACAGACTAAAACCGATCCAATTACGTATGCTAAGACGGTACCAATTGGTCCGGCGGTTTGAATTGAATAACCGGTACTCATAAAGATACCAGTACCAATGACACCCCCAAGTGACATGGTAATTAAATTACTGGTTTTTAAATTTTTGGAAAAATGGTGCTTGCTCATAAAATAAATCCTCCTTTTATGTAAATAAAAAAGCATCCACCCCCTGCAAAAAGGGCGAATGCTTCGCTGTACCACCTTAGTTCATAGTAAGATGATACTTCATCATCAACTATCTTATCCGGAACCTGTTGATTCCTTCGTGTTGTAACGTACACTAACGTCCAAGGCTAAATTAAATCACTTTGGAAAGTTCAGAGACCATTTTCGATGACTTCAATTCACTCAATTTCACCAGTCATGAGCTCTCTTTGCAATCTCCATCATGTACTTTTCTCATCAAAACTTAATTATTATCATGCATTCTTAATTATATCGATATAATTATTTTTTGCAACCCGTAAAAAGACAAATTAATTATTTAGCATTGGTGGTAAAGTGTGTAATAATAGAGGAGAAATATTAAATTTTAAACGAAAGTGAGATTTAATGATGACTGAAAAATTCTTAGTTGGTACTTATACCAGAGATGCAAGTGAAGGAATTTATGAAATCGAATTGGATAAAGACCAAAAACAATTACAAAATTTACAATTAGTTGCTAAAGCAGGCAACCCAACTTATGTTGCTGTTTCAAAAGCTAATCGCTTATATGCTGTCGACAAGGGTGCAGACGGTAAAGGTGGCGCAATGGCACTGGATAATAGTTCTCGTCCAGCAACTGAAGTTAACCTATGCTTGAATGAAGATACTAACCCAGCATACATTACAGTTGATGAAGGCAGACAATTTGTTTACACTGCTAACTATCACACTGGTGAAGTGATGGTTTACAAGATTGAATCTGATGGTTCGCTAGCTTACCAAAATAAAGTGGTGCACTCCGGAGACGTTGGTCCTAGACCAGAACAAGAAAACGGTGCCCACCCTCATTATGCTGATTTAACTCCAGATGGTCGTCTAGCGGTTGTTGATTTAGGTCAAGATCGTGTATACATTTATGATATTGCAGATGATGGTAGTTTAACTCAAGCTTCTACTATTAAAATGGAAGCTGGATTTGGACCTCGTCACATCGTCTTTGATGCTCAAAAACACGTTGCTTTTGTTGTTGGTGAATTAAGCAGTAAATTAGCTGTTCTAAGTTATGATGAAAAGACTGCTCACATGGATGTAAAACACATCGTTGATACTATTCCACATGATTGGGAAGCCCATAACGGAGCTGCCGCAATTCGTTTATCTAATGATGGCAAGTTTGTATATGTATCTAACCGTGGTAACAACTCAATCGCAGCATTTGAAGTTGCCGATGATGGTTCAGTCGAATTAATCCAATTGATTAGTACTGAAGGAGACTTCCCACGTGACTTTAACTTCAACGAAGACGAAACTTTTGTCGTTGTGGTTAACCAAAACACAAATGATGCTACCCTATATGAAAGAGATGTTAAGACTGGTAAGTTATCAGTTGTCCAAAAAGATTTCTTTGTTCCAGAAGGGGTTTGCGTTACTTTAGAAAAATAATTTAACTATTAAGCCGTTACTATTTTAGTAACGGCTTTTTTATTTCTTTTAATAACATTAAAAATAAGTTATAATTCAATTAGAATCAACTATACATAAGGTTCAATTCAAGTACATATAGGGGGATAATATTATATTAAAATATTATTCAAAAATTTGATTTGTGCTGTTAAACGTATTTGCTATTGGAGCTAGTTTAACTGATTTTGTGGCGGCGTTTGTTTTATCTAATTTAATTAATATGTCAGTTAGTAAGTCATTAATCCATATGGTGCAATTCTTATTATTTGGGATTGTTCAATTAGCTAAATTATTCATCATTACACTGATGAAGACTTGAAACGTTATCACCAAGTGATTGACTTTAATGCATTAAGTTAAAAAGTAGTCGGTATGATTTTAATTATGTAATTTCGTTTAAGTATCGTGAAAAGCATATTAATTAGGAGTAAAAAATGAAAAAAATATTATTATACAATGGTTTTTCTAACATAATGTTAGAAGTCATTGTTTGGATGATTTATTTAAAAAATCAGGGCTGGTCTATTGCTGAAATAGCATTGTTAGAAGGGATATTCACAATTTCACAAGCTATATTTGAATTTCCCTCAGGAATCATTTCGGATAAAATTGGCCATAAAAATGCTTTAGTATTAGGAGAAGTTATATGCGTGTTGTATTTGATTACGTTCTTCTTTGCTAATGTTCACATTCTGGTTTATGTCGGATTTATATTATTTGCATTAGGATTGTCATTGATTTCAGGATCAGATGTTTCCATCTTGTATGAATCTGTTGAAGAAAGTGAAAAACAAAAATATTTAAAATACTTAGGATACTTTAACTTTATAGGTATTTTAGCCATGGCACTTGGTAATGCATCGGGTGGATGGATTGCAAGTTATTCGTGGTCATTAATGTTTATAATAGCAATTCTTATCAGAATAATATCGGCAATAATTATTTTAAGTATTAATAAAGATGATATTAAATCTGCTAGCAGTGATGATACATTTAAAAGCGTAATTAAAACATTTATATCATTCGTATATAAAGAAAAAGATTTCCGATGGATTGTATTGTCGATGAGTTTTTCATCTGCAGCAATTACTATAAGTTATCAATACGGACCATTAATTATGAGGAATTTTAATATTTCTACACAATTAATATCTACAGTGTTTGGAAGCATATCCTTGGTAGCTGCTGTATTGGTTTTAATTTTATATAAAATAACAAAATATATATCTGAAGATAAATTAATAGTGTTGTTACAAACGTTCAGTTTAGGAATCTTTTCATTCTTTTTAGTCGGAAACATGATTTTTGTTTTAGTTGGACTAATTATGGTTAATATAATATTTGAAATGTGGAACATACTATTTGAAAACAAAATACAAGAATTGGCTTACGATAATGCGAGAGCTTCTGCAATATCGATGGCTACGCTATGTGAATCAATAATTTTAACCATAGGGTCATATTGTATAAGTATATTTTCAAAAATTACTTCTTTGATAAATATTGTTAGTGTTTTAGGAATGATTTTATTGTTTACATCCTTAGTAGGAATGCTTATGTATACTAGAAATAAAGTAAAAGTAAACAAAATGCAAAACTAGCATTAAGCAAAATTATTTATCACCAAGTGATTCATTCAATTAAAAAGGAGTGTTATATATGTCAGAAAATAAAATCGGTGAGGATATGGAAAAAAAGATTAGTGAAGAAATGCAAAACAAAGTGAAAGATCAAGTTCAAGATAAATTGGATAATATTGCTGAAGATTTAAGAGTTCATATTAAGGAAGAAAATAAAACAGGTAAAGTTCACTTTCATACATCTAAATCACCAAAGGGTTTTAAAAACTGTGTAAAAGCGTTCTTTAGTCGTAAAAAAGAAGAACCTGTGACCGATGAAGAAATCGATGAAATGGTTGATAAGATGAAAAAAGGGATGCAAATTAAATAAAAAAAGAGCCGTTCGGCTCTTTTTTATTTGTGCATTTTCCAGAAATTGTCTAATGCTTGTTTAGTTTGGTTTTGATTAAATGATTTAATTAGATTGCCCGCATGCCAATTAGCAGGGAATAATTTTTGATATCTATTTTGGCTAAAACGTTGATCCATTAAGATAACGTTTCCGATATCTTGATTAGTACGAATTAATCTTCCTGCTGCTTGAAAGACGTTGTTCAGACCAGGCAATTGATATGCAAAATCAAATCCATGACCATTTTCCGCATCGAAAAAGTAACGAATTAAATCGTTTTCCGGATTTAAACCAGGAAGGCCGACTGAAACGATGCCGACACCGATTAAATGATTGTATTTTAAATCGATTCCTTCACAGAAAATACCACCGAGAAGTGCAAAACCAACTAAAGTTGTATCGGAATTTTCTTTGAATTTATCAATATAATCTTGGCGCTCTTCAGGAGTTATATCAGCAGTTTGAATCGCAGTTTCTACTAATGGATGTTGTTTTTGAAATGCTTCAACTACGTCTGATAGGTAACGATTAGAAGGTAAGAAGATTAAATAATGACCGGGTTTACTTTCAATCATTGCATCAATCGTATTAATGATTGGCTGAATACTAGCAGGGCGTTTAGCATAAGTTGTTTCAATGTAATTAGTCACGATTATTTGTTGATTAACGGGATTAAATGGTGATTGAATTTCATAGGTGATGCTATCTTCTTCATCTCCTAAGACACGTTGGTAATAATCCATTGGTGATAGTGTGGCTGAGAATAATATTGCACTACCGCCTAATTGCAGTGATTCACCAATAAATGGACTTGGATCCATACAAAATAATTTGATGATGACATTGTGATTACGGTCATAAAATAATCTGGTCTTAAACGTATCATCGTAAAGTTCGGCAATTCTTTGGTAACTTAATAGCGAGAAGTAAAAATCAACTACCAAATCACTTAGGGCCTCATCACGATCATCTCGACCTAACCAGTCATTGATGACGTTACACAGTTTATTAACCTGTTTTCCAAAAGCACTTAATGGATTATCTAAATGAATGTATTCTTCGTCGCTATCAGTGAGAATTTTGGCGTTAATGGTAAATGATTGTTTGAAGTTTTTAAAGGCTTTATGTAAGCGTTCAATGTCTTCATTATCATCAGTTTCCTCAATTAATTGATCTAACTTTTCATTTGAAACAGCAGCTGAATACATATCACGAGAACGATTAACTAAGTTGTGGGCTTCATCAATCAAGAAAATATTATCTGGATCTTCGACGGTAAAGAAACGTTGTAGATGGACTTGTGGATCAAAGAGATAATTATAATCACAGATGATAATATCGCAAAATTGACTAACGTCTAATGAAAATTCAAATGGGTCAATTTTATATTTTTCAGCGTATTCTTCGATCACTGCACGAGTGATTTGATTGTGATTGGTTAAGATATCCTTGATGGCTGGTTTGAGTCGATCGTAATAGCCAATCATATATGGATTATCTTCAGGTTTTAAGTTTCTTTCCGTATCAAATGTGATTGTATCTTTTGCGGTTAAGGTAATCGTTTTAATGAATAATCCCTTGTCCATCATTAAATCCACTGCTTCACTAGCGACAACACGAGTGCTTTGCTTAGCTGTTAAATAAAAGATGCGGTTAGCGATATTTTTACCCATTGATTTAATTGACGGAAAGAGAGTCGAAATCGTCTTTCCGGTTCCAGTAGGAGCTTGGGCAAATAGATGTTTATGATTAACAATTGTTTTATATACGACGGCGCTAAATTGACGTTGGCCATCTCTAAATTGTTCAAATGGGAAGGGCATTTGATTAGCAGTTTGATTACGTTGCTTAATAATGTCGGTTCTTAATTTCAGCCATTCTTCGTATTCACTAATTAACTCATTGAAAAAGGTTTTAGCATCGTCTTTACTAATCGTAATCGATTCAGTCGTAATGTCTTCATCAGGAGTTTGGACGTAGCACAGAGTTAATTTAACACTCTTTAAAATAGGTTCTTTTAACATCAAAAAGTGCGCATAGACTTTAGCCTGTGCCCAATAAAGCGTTGTCATACTTTCGGAAAGTTGCTCGTATTGAACATCCGATGTCTTAATTTCGATGATTTCAGCGGTGTTATCTTTGACTAATACACCGTCAGCACGGCCTTCGATTTTAAAATCAATATCATTAATCTTTAAAGTGTTGTCTAGATAGTATTCAGTTTCAAAAGCTTTGTACTTACTGTTTTGTAACTTGCGATGGATTTTAGCACCTTGTTTGGCGGTATTATTACTGTTTAACTTAGCGTTTAAATCACCACTTCTTAATGTGAATTCGACTAAGTCGCGAATGCCGATATGATTGATACGATCACCTCCTGACGTGATTGAATTTGTAATCAAATTGTAACTTATGAAAAAATTTTGAATATGCTAGTCTAAAATATGTAGATTAAAGAAATGGAGAATTAATATGCCTAGAAATTTAAAGGAAGAATTACTATTTACAGCAATGATGGCTGGTTTAATGGTTATCGTAATGGAAACTTATAACATCGTATTATCAAGCGGAATCAAGGTTGGATTAGTAATGGAAATCCTAAAGGGATACCCACTTGCGTTAATCGTTGCTGCGATTTTAGATTTGGCCCTAGTTGGACCACTCGTTAAGTTTATCTTTTTTAATTATATATTTAAGCCGGAATGGAAACAAACACCAATCAAAATTGCGCTAAGTATTTCTACTATGATGGTGTTAGGAATGGTGACTTTAATGTCTGTTTTCGGAATTATTGTTACTTTTGGTTTTAATAACTTATCATGGGGACTATATGGACACGCATGGTTAACGAATTTGATTGTCGCACTACCACTTCAATTAGTGATAGTTGGGCCAATTTGTCGCTTTTTGTTGATGAAATTTCAAACTAGCAAAGACGCTTAATAGTTGATAAAACAGTCATTTAGATGGCTGTTTTTTTAAATTATATGAATAATTATAATTTATTATAAATAATTAGTGAAAAATAAGACAAATACCGTTATTATTGAGATAGAAAATACCATTTGAGGAGATATAACATGATCAAAATTGTGACAGATTCAACTGCATTATTAAGTGATGCTGTATTAAAAGAATTTGATATCAAGGTAATTCCATTAAACGTCAATATTGGTACCGATGCCTACAAGGATGGCATTGATATGGACGGTAATAAATTAATCCAATACATTAAGGACAATCCAAAAGGTGATTTTCCAACCACAAGTCAACCTTCCATTGGCCAATTTGTTGAAGTTTACAACGAATTAACTCAAAATGGCGATACTGTTTTATCACTACACATGACTGACCTATTAAGCGGAACAGTGCATGCAGCAATGCAAGCAAGTGAAATTGCTGATGGTGATGTTAAAGTAGTTAATACTCACTACATCGACCAAAGTTTAGGCTTCTTAGTTGTTCAAGCTGCAAAGATGGCTAAATCAGGTGATTTTACACGTGATCAAATTATTGACCAAATTAATAAAGACATTGAAAACTCAGAATTATACATCGGTGTGTCAACTTTAGAAAACTTAATGAAGGGTGGTCGTATTAGTAAGGCTACTGGAATCATTTCTAAGATGATGAACTTACACGTTGTTTTCAAATTGCTTCCAGATGACTTAAAGTTACAACTAAAAGGTCGCGGTAAGAAGACTATCTCAAAATGGTTTGACCAATACTTAGAAGAAAACAAGGGTAACCAATACAAATTTATTGGGATTAGTTACACCGGTAGTGACGAATATCCAAATGAACTAAAAAAACGCTTGGAAGCAGAATTCCCAAACGTTACAGTTTCAGTTCAATACACTTCATCAATTGTGTCAGTTCACACAGGTGAAAATGCCTTTGCGATTATGACTTGTAAACAAGCCGATTAAACAATAGTGTAAAGATAATTCCTAAAACGGCACCAATGATAGGTCCTAAAAAAGGAACAATCGCATATTGCCATTGTGATAAGCGCTTGTCGTAGGTTCTAGAGAAGAAGAAACGAGGCACTAAGTCACGGGTGGGATTGAATGCAGCTCCAGTAATCGGAGCTACAATACTAATGATGACCATCATTAATAGTGATGAAAACATCGTTTTAATCCACCAAACAGCATTAATGTTACTTTGCATTTCAGTATTAACGATAATTAAGAATGTTCCGATGATTTCCCATCTAAAGTTACGGCGCCAGTTATTGACGTCACGTGGAACTGTTGCGTAGAAGTTCAAATTTACTGGTAAACTGGCTAACCATTTTGACCAAACTGCTTTAACGGTTAATGATGCTAACCAGGCTCCTAAGATTTGGGTAATAATCGCACCAATCATTAATAACCAGTTAATCTGATGATTGATAGCTAGCGTTAATGACACTACCGGATTATATTCAGCGGTGCCGAAGAAAAAGTTAGTTAAGAGGGATGGAATTAAAATACTAATTCCCCAGTAAAAACCAGTTAAAAAACGGTTTTGACCATTGGGAAATAAGAAGTAATTAATAATGACACTGGTAACTAAGCCTAGCGATAACATTAGGTATGTTCCGATGAATTCTCCTAATAATATTTTCATAGCCAACCCTCCCTATTTAATGTATACAAGTAGTAGACTACCACTGATTAGCTAAAAATTGAAATTATAAAGTAAAAAAAGTGAAATCATTTTTAATGATTTCACTTTTTTGTTTTTTCAAGTTGTGCAATGATATCAATAATATCATGTTTATTCACTAAACGATGTTCCTTAATATTATAAAACATGGGTTGATGTTGATTAATTATTTCATGATCATCTGGATCATCTGTTAAATATAAAATGTCACAGGCATCTTTGATGTCATCTAATTCAGGAAAACCAGCTTGGCTCATAATACTACCTAAAACTGTATCTGGACTTTCGTATTTTAAGTCGTCTAAGTATTTACTGTAGTTCAAAAATACCACCTCTTTTAGTCATTTGAATTATACTTAATATATGATTTCTAATTCAAGCAAAAAGATTTTGCTTGCTTTTATTTTTTAAAATAGTATAGTTGAAAATTAGTGTTCAAATTTATTTCCTTGGCGGGTAAAAGCTGATTGCATAGTCAGCAGGTGGGTCTCGTGTTAGATAGGCACGGAGGAAATATTTAGACGAAGGAGACTTTTTTATGCAAAGTCGTAATAAATGGTTTGCATTGGTTGCCGTCTGTCTAGGTTTCTTTATGGGATTACTAGATGTAACCGTTGTAAACGTCGCATTACCAACCATTCAAAGTAGCTTTAACAGTAGTTTTAGCCAATTACAATGGGTGATTAATGCATATACTTTAATGTTTGCTGCGGTATTGTTCCTAATTTCTAAATTAGGGGACTTAATAGGGAGAAAAAGAATTTTTATCATCTCATTGGTATTATTTTCTGTTTTCTCACTTGCTTGTAGCTTAGCGCCAAGTATTACTTATTTAATCATTTTTAGAGGAATTCAAGGTATTGGTGGAGCTGGAATGTTAAGTCTTTCCATGAGCATTATCGCCGATATTTTTGAAGGATCTCAAAGAGGTTTAGCACTTGGTATCTGGGGAAGTGTCGCTGGATTATCAACTGCACTAGGACCATTATTCGGTGGAATCCTACTTAGTTTCTTTAGTTGGGAATCAATTTTCTTAATGAATATTCCAATTGGAGTAATTGCATTATTTATGAGTGTTAAATACATTCCAATTTCTAAGACCTTTAATTCAGGTAAGATTGACTTCTTGGGGATGTTATTATCATTCGCATTTATGTTCAGTATTATCTTAGGTTTAATTCAAAAAGAAACCCACTATGAATACTCATGGTTCAACTACCATGTCTTCGCATTGTTAGCAATCGGAGTGGTATTGATCATCGTATTTGTCCTTTGGGAACATCATTTCTCAAGTCCAATGTTAGATTTAAAACTACTAACTAATCGTTATGTAGTCGGTAGCGCCATTTCTAATTTAACTTTAGGGGTATCTATTTATTCAGCATTTAGCTATATTATTATTTTATCGCAAAATTACATGGGATACTCTGCACTACAAAGTGGAGCGCAATTAATGCTAATTAGTGCATTTTCATTAGTAATTGGACCTATTTCAGGCAAGATTGCCACTAAGATAAATCCAGGATTAATTATTAGTTTGGTATTTGTCTTAGCTGGACTTGGAATGTTTGTTTTACCAGTGTTCTTAGGAAGTTCTAACCACTGGTTTGGTTTGATTCCTACCTTTATCACACTTGGATTAGCAAATGCATTTGTAAATCCGCTATCATCTAACATTGCCGTTAGTTCAGTGGAACCAAAGGAAATCGGGATGACATCTGGATTGCTAAATGTTGGTAAACAATTTGGAACTAGTTTAGGGGTTGTCGTGCTAGGTTTAGCACTAACATCTTCATATAACGATCGCTTAGTTGTTTCCAAACTACCAGATAAGTTAATGCATTTATTTGAAAATGCCGGTCCATTCTCAGCTAGTGACATTACTGCTAAGATGCACAGCGATTGGATTGCATCCATCGTTCACAGTGCATTTTACTCAGGAATTGACCGATTAGCGATTACAAATGGATTCATCTTTATTGGTGCTGGAATCTTATGTTATATCTTCCTATGCATGAAGAAAAAGAAAGCATAATAAAAAGCCGTTATTT
>NZ_KQ440396.1:457770-530879 GCF_001281175.1 Apilactobacillus apinorum | reverse complement strand
TATTAAACGGCTTTTTTTAGTGGCGACTTGATTGATGACCACCATTATTAGAAAGTTTAATGTTATTACGTTTGAATTTTTGTTGGGCACCATCAGGTTGGAAATCAAAATGGTGCATGCGGCCATTATATGGTTTTCCAGACATCTTGATTTGAACCCAGTCTTTCATGATTCTTTGCATATTTTGCGCTGCTTTAACACGGTTTTCAATGCCTTCTGTTTTGGCAGCTGGTTCGATATTATCACGAAGTTGATTGATTAATTTTTGGTGGTAAACCAATAAAGATTGGGTAAGTGGTGAATCTTTATAAGAATTAAATAGTCGTTCAATAAAACGCATGGCGTCCTTTGAATTCTTTGGTTCGTAAAAACGTTCGTTGTTATCCATAATGACCTCCATAAAAATAACCCTCACGTATATTATACATGAGGGTTATTGAGTTTCATAATTAATCGTCTAAATCAATTTGACCACTTAAGCTAAATAAGAAACTTAGTAGTACAGCAAGGAAACCACCAACAACGATTCCATTGTCTAAGATGATTTGAGCAGCTTGTGGTAATGATCTGAAGATTTGAGGATATACGGTAACACCGATACCAGTACCAACAGATAGAGCAACGATTAATAAGTTAGCGTTTTTGTTAAAGTCAACGTTTTGTAAGATACGAATACCTTGAACACCAACCATACCAAACATCACAACCATGGCACCACCAAGAACTGAACTTGGAATCACGGTAGCAATAGCACCAGCCTTAGGAAGTAGTCCTAAGATTAATAGGAAGACACCGGCGTAGTAAATTGGACGTTTAGTCTTAATGCCTGAAAGTTGAACCACACCCACGTTTTCTGAGAAAGTTGAGTATGGGAAAGTGTTGAATAATCCACCTAACATGGCAGCGATACCTTCAGCACGGTAACCGTTAGCTAAGTCTTTTTCACTTAGTTTTCTACCAGTTAAATCAGCTAAAGCTAGGAATACCCCAGTTGATTCCACCATGGTAGTTAATGATACTAAAATCATAGTGATAATAGCTGACCAACTAAAGTGAGGAGTACCAAAGTAGAATGGTTGTGGGAAGTGGAACCAGCTAGCTTGAGCAACTGATGAAAATGAAATCATACCCATTGCATAAGCAATGATGGTTCCAATAACCATACCCACAAGTACAGAGATTGAACGGAAGAAACCTTTTCCAAAGACGTTAATTAAAATAATAATAGCCATGGTAATTAATCCAACGATTAAGTCTTTTGGATCAGCAAAGTTCTTAGCAGTAGCGTTACCACCACCTAAGTTTTGTACCGCAACTGGTACTAATGAAAAACCAATAATGGTAATTAATGAACCAGTAACAACTGGTGGGAAGAACTTACGTAGTTTGGCGAATAGACCAGAGATTAAGAAGACAAATAATCCTGAACAAATAATTGCACCGTAAATGTAAGCAACTCCCAAAGTGCCACCGATTGTTTCAAGTGGGGTGATAACTTGTACCGCACAACCTAAAACAACGGGAAGACCAATCCCAGTTAATGGGGTTTTCTTTAATTGTAGTAAAGTTGCGATACCACACATGAAGATATCAGCAGAAACTAAGTAAGTCATTTGAGCTGCATTGAAATGTAGAAATGCACCAATAAGTAACGGAACAATAACGTCACCAGAATACATTGCTAATAAATGTTGAAAACCTAAAATGGCAGCTTTGAATTGAGAAACTTGTTTTAAACTGCTTTCGTGATTATCCAATTTGTAATTCCTCCTAAATTAATTATTACCTGAAAAATAAAAAAGTCCCAATGCAAAAAAGCAAAGAGACCAATCATCTTTTTGCTTATAGTCCGAAGTTTACGGCTTTCGGGTAGAAACTTACCAACCTTATTATGGTAAATATATAGGCAATAACGTTTTAAAATTTTGTATACTCAATTTTAGTCGCATTTAATAAAAAAATCAATCCTTATCATGAATATAATTGTTATCTATGACGAATATAAGGTACAATAAAAGGTACTATTTATGAACTGAGGGGGAATTATCTTGAAACAAATATTAGCGATTCATACAGGTGGAACCATTTCCATGTCACAGGATGAAAGTGGCGAAGTGGTCCAAAATGAGCAGAATCCAATTGCTGTTCAAAAAGATAATTTATTGGATCAAGGTATTGAAATTGTGAATGAGGAGATTTTTAACTTACCATCACCTCATATGACCCCAGAAAGAATGCTTCAAGTGGCCAATCGGATTAAAAAAGCGCGTGAACAAGGATACGATGGTGTCGTTGTCACTCACGGAACTGATACATTGGAAGAAACAGCTTATTTCTTAGATTTAACATTAACCAATGATTTTCCAGTGGTAGTTACCGGAGCAATGCGTTCATCTAATGAAATTGGTTCAGATGGGCTATATAACCTATTAAATGCAGCGGCAACTGCTGCAAGTCCTCAAGCAATTAACAAAGGGGTCTTGGTGGCAATGAATGATGAAATTCATACCGCTAGATATGTTACTAAAACGCATACCACTAATGTGGCAACTTTTAGAACACCAACATTTGGCCCAATCGGTATTATTTCAAAGCATCAACCAACATTCTTCCAAGAATTAATTCAAAGTGAAGTAGTTGATATTGATTCAATCGTCGAAAATGTCTACTTAATTAAAGCATTTGCTGGAATGGACGGCACTTTATTTGATGCATTGGATAACGATAAAACTAATGGTTTGGTTATTGAAGGACTTGGTGCTGGGAATTTACCACCAGAAACACTAGCTTCAGTTCAACGTTTAGTAGATCGTAACATTCCGATTATTTTGGTTTCCCGTTGTTTAAGTGGGGTTGCCCAAGATATTTATGCCTATGAAGGTGGCGGAATTCAATTAGAAGAAATGGGATTAACCTTTTGTCATGGGTTGAACGGACAAAAGGCACGTATAAAATTAATCATTGCATTGAGTGCCAATAAATCAGGAGAAGAATTACAACGATTTATGAGCAATGCAATATCATAGAGTGAGGGATGTTTATGAACTCTGTTATTGCACAGTTGAGTTCAGCACAAGATAAAAACCAATTAGTGAATATTTACTTAAATTCTGGAGATATTTTCTACACTGGTTATGTTCAAAAAGTAAATAATGACGAATTAGTAATCGCAACCTACGAATCAAGTGGGCTAGCTGATGGCTATGTCGCAATAAAAACTAGTTTGATTGAAAGCGTCGAAACGTCAAGTGATGATTTAAGTAGTATTGAAGAAAAGATGGCGATTGCCAATCAAGTCGGACTATTTGAATCCAGACCTACTGATTTGCAATTCGATAGTGATATTAACTTATTTCCACAAATTATTATTCAAGCATATATTAATCATGAAATTATTTTAATTCATGACAATGATGAAAGTCGTTTCTACACAGGAATTGTACAAAAGATTAATAATGAATCATTTGATTTTTACCGCTTAGATAAATTTAATTTTATCGATAACCAAGTTGCTACCATGGGCTTTAATCAAAGTATGATTATTGAATTTCAAGGTCGTGAATTAAGTGTGATGAGCAAAGTCGTGGATAAGGTAAGCGAAAATAACATCGCTCATACCGCCGAATCTATCAATAATATTATTGATATTTTAGCGACTTCATATCATCACCATCAATTGATTGAAGTCCGTTGTCGATACAATGATCATTTCTTTTATGTTGGCGAAGTGATTATGTTAAATGATGATGGCATCATCCTAAAAGTGGTTGATATGTCAGGTCAATTTGGTGGGTATGTCTACATTAAGATGAATGGGATTGAACGAGTTACTATCGGAAATGATTACTTAGAATTAGTTGAATTGATGAGACAACAAAACGTTGTTGATAATCGAATTGCCCAACCAGTATTGAATGATTCTCGTGAATTTGATAGTACTGAAGATAATATGATTGCTGTATTATCACAATCGATGAATAAAAAGCAATTAATCAGAATTCAACTAAAGTCTGGGACTAGTTACCTAGGATATCCTAGTAAGATTATGGATGAGACTATGAAGTTTAACCTCTTAGACGAAACAACGACTTTCTTTATTTACGGCAAGGAAATTGCTTTAAGTGATGTTGTTGAAATTGGATTTGAATATATTTATGCATATTTGGATGAACAAAGATTAAAAGCCAATGGCGATATGTAAAAAAAGCCCCGTTATTTTCTTAACGGAGCTTTTTGTTTATCCTAAAGTTTTTTTGATAATGTTTACTTCTTCTGGACTAGGGGAACGTCGCATGCTTTTAATATCATGTAGTTCCTCTACCGTGAAGTGCAAGTTGAATGCCAATTGTGTATCAGGCATATCATGATCTTTTTGATAATTGACAATTTCTTCAGCAATCTTATTTAAATTACGATTCATAAGAACCCTCCTAACAAAATCCATCCGACATCTACATTATAACTTATTTTACTATTAGGAGAAGAATATTTTGCTAATAAATTAAAATCAGTTGAATTGCGATAATTACGGCAATCAAAATCACATAGTCAATGGCTCTAATTGAGATATGTTCAAAATGAGTGCGAGCTTCGTTATCAACAAAGACATGGGAGTTCATGCCTTGTGCCAATAAAGTTGACCAATTCATGGCTGCCAAGATTGCTTTGAAATATAGGGTAGGGGATGCATAAGATAGATGAACATTGCGCATTTTTGCAGCTAACTTAATATCAACTACTTCTTGTTTAATAGTATCAACTAAATTAAAAGCACCCATGACACCGTAAGCAAACTTACTAGGAACGTGGAAATTTTGTTCTAAGCTAGCGGCTAGTTCTTCAATCGTAGTCTTACAAGTGTAGGTTGCACCAAGTGATACAAACGCATATAGACGCGTTACTAATAAGATTCCGTATTGATAGTTTCCGTTAATTTTTTGGGCGAAATAAATGCCTAAAGCGGGCACTAGGGTAACTAGTAGCAGGTATAGTATTCGCTTCCAAGTTGCAAAAAAGATTAGATAAAGCAAACTAACTGCAAAGATGACGACGTTTAGTTGAATAGATGTAGTAAACGAGATTTCTAAAGCGATTACTAACATCATCAATAGTTTAAGAAATGGATTCATTAAAACGCCTCCTGATAAGTTAGTTGATGATTTTCAAATGCCAAGTGATAATCAATTAGATTATCGATCCCGTTGGTTTGATGAGAAATCATGATTTGAGTTTGACCAGCTTGTTTAGCTTGTTGTAATAAATCACAAACCACATTGATATATTCAATGTTAATACCATTAAATGGTTCATCTAATAATAATAATGAATGACCCATCAAGACCATGGATAAGATTTGTAGGCGTTTCTTTTGGCCATCACTTAATGAGTAAATGACGCGTTCCTTCAAATCAGCTAAGCCTAATTCTTGTAGATAATGATTAATTTCATCTTCTGTTAAAAATTGGTTAATGGCATTTTTAATGGATAAGTTAATCTCATCTTCGACAGTAATTTTAATAAATTGTTTGTTGGATTCTTGGAAAATTAAACCAACTTGGGTTAAATACTTATTCAAACGAATCTTATTAATTGATTTATCGTTGAATAAAATATCACCAGTAAATTGATGTTGCTTGATTAATGTTTTAAATAAACTTGATTTACCACAACCGTTAGGCCCGGTAATTAAAGTAGTTGCCTGTTTGGAAATTGGTAAGGTTAAATTATCAATTAGTTCCATGTCATGATTGTGGATAGAAACAGATTGTAGTTTTAAGATTTCTCCACCAACTGGATGATTCTTGCATGGACGTTGACTAGTTTGGTTAAATTGTTCGAACAATTTAGTGACTAGTGCTTTATCCATTGGCACAAATTCCTGGTTAGTTTCATTAAAACCAATAAATTGATCTACAAAATGTTCGTATCCAGATAAATCATGATCAATTCCAATGATAATTTTATCTTGTTGTTTTAATTGGTTCAGTAGTTTGATTAGTTCAAATCGAGAATCAATATCAACATTGGCAAACGGTTCATCTAACAAAATGACCGGCGCATCAATTGCGACAACAATACTTAGCGCCACCTTTTGCTTTTCTCCACCTGATAGCGTTTTAAAACTTCTATTCTTTAGATGGATCGAGTTAGTAAAAGATAACGCTTCATCAATGCGTTGTTCCATGTCTTCCGGTTTTAGCTGAAGATTTTCGAGGGTGAAGATAAATTCATCTAAAACCGTTGCCATACAAAATTGTTGTGATGGATCTTGGAACATCATTGCGATTGTCTGTCTTAACTCACGTTGAGATAAATCAAAAAGATTGTGTTCGTTAAAATTGATAAAGCCTTCGATTGTACCGTTGTTATATTGTGGATAAAAACCTGCGATAGTTTTTAAAAGCGTTGATTTACCGGATCCAGACGGACTATAAATCAAGCTCATTTGACCAGCATTAAAATCCAAACTAACCCCTTTAAAAGATGGTTTTTGTGCATCAGCGTACTGATAAGCCAAATGATTTATGTTTAAAGTATTCAAAATTGACACTCCTAATGATTACTTGATAACGTGACTTTTTTCTAGCATGTTAGCTACTAATTTTGATAAAACGCCACCAAAGATGAAGATTGATAATAGGCGTGCAAAGAATAATAGGATGAGCATGTTAACTGAGTATGCATTGTAACCACTCTTGAACCAGTCCCAGATAAATGTAAGAACAGTAGTTGAGATAGTAGTTGCGGCAACCCCAATCCAGTCAAAATGTTTGTATTTTGTTGCTACGAAACCAACTTCTGTAGCGATACCTTGTTCTATTCCTGAGATGACAGCACCGACACCCCATTGTCCACCTAAGAACATTTCCACGATTGCACCAATAACTTCAGCTAAGAAAGGTGCACCAGGGCGTTTAAAGATGAAGCCAGCTAAAGGTGCAGCCATAATCCAAAGACCTAGAAGTAAGTCGTTAGCTAATGGTGCTAATCCAGATGGAGTAAGTGCTAGGCTTAGTGCGTTGTATAGGAATCCTGTGGCAAAGAAGATAATTCCACAGATAATTGAGATTAATGTAAGTAAAATGATGTTTCTAAGTGACCATGTGTTTTTCATAGTTTCCTCCAGAAAAAAAGACCCCAAACTATTATTAGTCTGGAGTCCAATTTATTTTATGTTAAAAAATAAAAGGGTTGTTTTCCTTCGCAGGGATTATCCTGAATCAGGTACAATGGGTGTTTTCTCAGCCATAACGGCACCCCAAACATTAATTATCAATTTATGATAACTATACTATTCTTCAAAATTAAAAGCAAGTTCAATTTTAAAGTGTTGTTGAATCCGTGATTTCATGGTACTTTAATATGGTACATAATTAGACTGGAAGTATTATTTAAATGAAAAAATCAGTAAAAAGATTAACAATCATTTTCGTAGCAGCGATTGGAATCGGCATTTATGAACAATTCGGGAATCCATTCTACGCAGTAAAGCAAGTTTACGAAAAATATGAAACTAAAAAAGAAGAATATCAACCTAACTACAATACAGATAAACAAACTTATAGCAAAGATTTAATTAAGGCAAGTAACAACCAATTCGGTAATGCCAGTGCTGTAGTGGCGCTGGATGCGACTAACAATAAATTCGTCTACATGCAAAATGCAGATCAAAAAATTAAAGTCGCATCATTAGCGAAGTTGATGACATTGTATCTAACAATTCAAAAAGCTGAAAAGACGAAGGGCTGGAATCAAATTGTAAACACTGACGATGATGGCCTACGCCGTTTAGGGGAAGATAGTGAATTAGGCGGTTTTAGATTTAAGAAGGGCCACAAGTATACTGTTAGAGATTTATATAAGGCGGCGTTGGTTGAATCATCCAATAATTCAGCAATCGCGCTAGGTAATTGGGTTGCAGGGAATAATGTTAAGTTTATCAAGATGATGAATGAGCAAGCCAAAGCATGGCACCTAAACGCTACTTTCGTTTCTTCATCGGGACTAGAAAATAGTGATTTGAAAAAATTCGGTTACGCTCAAGTAGGCGGTAGTGATGCCGCTAACATGGTTTCTGCTAGAAGTTTAGCCGAAATCGCTGATCACGTCTTAAGTGTCTACCCACAAGTAGTGGATGATGCCAAACAAACCACTGAAACTGTTGATGGTCAGACTTTAATCAATGAAAATAGCTTATTACCAAATAAACCGTTTTATGACCCAAGCATACATGTTGATGGTTTAAAGACAGGTTATACGGTTGCAGCTGGACTATGTTTAGTGGCTACTGCACAAAAGCCAGGTAAAAATCGATTAATTACAGTTACCGTTAACGATTACACAGAATTTTCTGATACAGCATCATTAATCAAATTGGTTAATAGCAAATCAAAGTACTTTAATTAATGGTTTCTATAAGAATTTGGTAGATGTGTTACAATAGTGTATGATAGATAATATATTGGATTACTATAAAAAGGAGTAGATTTATGAAATCGGCCTGGAATATAGTTGGCCTCCTTCTTTGGATTATATTACTAGCATATGCTATTTTTATTATTTATAACATCGCGGTTCGAAGAAGTAGGTTAATCATAAATGGGCACTACGACTTTTCACTTAGCCATCTTGTTAAGACCACGATCCAGATTGTGATCTTGTTCATTGGGGTGGGATTTATGTCATTTGAATCTTTCCATACAAATGTTAGTGCTGACGGGGAAAATGTTAACATTAAGCGCGATTATCAACCACTAATATTAGATACTAATGGGAATAGTTCATACTATGTGAAAGTCAAAAGTGAAAGCAATCCATCATTGAATCAGTCTTATTCATATTTGGTTAACGGACGCCGACTTTCAGTCTCTAGTTCACAATCTAGTGTGTTAGTAGGGACTAACAATGAGATTAATGTGCAAAAGTCAGCTGTTAGATGGAATGATCGTCAAGCTAATAAGTTAGATCAAAGATACCAAAAAGCGTGGGTTGCTAAGGTAACCGCAACGTATAAAGACAATTTATTGAACGGCATTGGGATGCGTGCAGGTAGACAATATACTAGCTACACATTAATTAGAATTCCAGATAGTTCATTTATATATAACGATAATTAAAGTGCTGAATAGTTCAGCACTTTTTTATTTTGTAAGTCGTTTCGTTTGCGAGGAATTTTTAAAATCTATATAATTTTACTTCGTATCTTAATACCAAATTTTATAGGAGACGAAATATAATGTTTATATAATGAAAGAAAGAATTTCGAGAAGTGTATTATTATCAATTATCGCAGTTGGCGTGATGACTTTTAGTGGGGTAATCGTTGAAACATCAATGAATATTACCTTTCCTACGTTAATTAGCGAGTTCCATATTGGACTGAATGTGGTTCAATGGATTACTACAATTTATCTATTAGTTTTATCCGGTGTGATTCCGTTATCTAAGTTCTTAAAAGAGAACTTCAAGACTACGCACTTGTTTATCTTTTCCGGGTTAATGTTTTTGATTGGTTTGTTAATCGATGCATTTGCCCCCAGCTTTACCTTTTTAATTATTGGTAGACTAGTGCAAGGGATTGGAACGGGGATATCATTACCATTAATGTTTAACTTGATTTTAGATAACGTCCCACTTAGTCGACTCGGCTTTATGATGGGATTTGGATCATTGATTACAGCTGCTGCTTCTGCAGTAGGACCCACATTTGGTGGAATTATTGTGCATACACTTGGCTGGCGTTATATTTTTATCTTTTTAATTCCAGTACTAATATTGGCAATGATTTTAGGGATGGTAACCATTCCTAAATTAAGCCAACCAGAGTTGAAACCTAGTCGCTTTGACTTTGCTAGTTTCGCATTTATAGTATTTACTTTTGCCGGTTTAATTATCGGAATTAGTAATATTAGTACCAATCAACTCTTAAACGTGAATGTCTGGTTACCATTATTAATTGGGATTATCGCCTTAATATCATTTATGTCTAGACAAAATAAATTGGCTAATCCAATTTTAAATGTATCGATTTTGAAAAATCACTCATACAGTCGTTTTTTATTAGCATTTTTTATCAACCAATTAATCATTTTAGGGTTAGCATTTGTAGTACCAAACTACGTGCAAATTATTAACCATAGTGACTCCAGCGTCGCTGGATTAATTTTATTACCTGGTGCTGTATTAGGTGCAATTATTTCACCTCTATCCGGTATTTTATTGGATAAAGTCGGCGCAAAGAAACCGATTTTATCTGGATCAGGTTTAATCTTGATATCATTAATTGCGTTAACAATGAATTCAGCACATGTGAGTGACTTATTCTTTATCATCACATACACACTGATTATGATTGGAATTGGCTTGTCATATGGAAACATCATGACTAAAGCATTAAGCTATTTACAAAATGAACGAAAAGCAGATGGAAACGCGATTTTAACAACGGTTCAACAATTCGCAGGAGCAATTGGGACTGTGATTGTGGCGACGATTATTACTAAAGTTAATCTAGTTAATATTCATCAACCGGTTGTTGGCTTTGCGGTCGCAATATTCTTTTTAGCAGTTATCACTGCGATTCAATTTATCGTTATTTTATTTAATAAAGACTAGCAAAAAAGCCTTCACTATTTACAGTGAAGACTTTTTATTATTTTTGATTTTGTAGTTTGGAATGGTGAACACCATAAGCAAAGTAGAAGATAAATCCAATCAAAATCCAAATCGCTACGAAAATCTTAGTGATATCTGGAAGCATGACAATAAAGAAGATGCTGAATATTCCGGCAATCACAGGTAGGAATGGGTACCATGGCATTTTAAAACCGTCATTTTGGATGTCTTTACGATGACGTAGTTTGATAACACCAAATGAGATAAATGCGAAGGCAATCAATGTACCGGCATTAATAAGTGAAGCTAGTTCAGATAGGGGAACTAAACCAGCGAAAACAGCTTGAACGATTGTAGCGATAATAATCGCATTTCTTGGAACAGAGTGCTTTTCACTAACACGACCGATAAATTTAGGAAGTAATCCATCACGACCCAATGCATAAACTAGTCTTGATCCACCGATGAACATGGTTACCATAGCGGTAAAGATACCGAATAAAGCACCGATAGTAATTAGTTTGTTAAATGCAGTTAAGTGAATAATTTGTAGGGCATAAGCAGCGGGGTCATCAACGTTTAGTTCTTTGTAGTTAACGATTCCAGTCAATACAAATGAGAATGCTACGTATAGCACTACAGCGAAGATAACAGTTCCTAAAATTCCCTTAATCACGTTTTTACCGGGGTTAATAGTTTCAGCTGAGTTAGATGCTAGTGCATCAAATCCGATGAAAGCAAAGAATACAGTAGCAGCTGCAGTAAAGATACCACCCATACCAAATGGAGTTGAGTGGAATTGTGAAGGGTAGAATGGAACATAATTGCTAGTTTTAACGTAGAATGCGCCAATAACAATAAATGCGATAATAATAACAACCTTAACAATTACTGCGAAGTTTTCAACTTTCTTTGACATTTCGGTTCCTTTTAGAAGGACTCCTGCGATAATTAACACAATGATAACGGCAGTGATATTAATCACTCCACCTTCCATGGGGCTGGCTTGGAAGGCCTTTGGAATATTAATCCCAAAAGCGGCTAAAATATTATTGTTAAAGTAAGCAGCAAAACCAGTTGCTTCAGCTGAAACCGCTAAGAAGTATTCTAGAATCAATGCCCAACCTAAAATCCAACCAATAATTTCACCATAGACAACTGAACCAAATGAATATGCTGATCCAGCGATTGGCATCGCTGATGAAAATTCAGCGTAGGCCATTCCAACTAAACCAGAAACAATGGCAGCCATCAAGAAGGCAATTGCGACAGCTGGACCGGCATGGCTGGCAGCTTCATGACCAGGAAGAATAAAAATCCCAGTTCCGATTACAGCACCGATACCCAATGCAACTAAGTCTTTTGCGTTTAATGACTTTGCTAATCGTGAGTCAGCCTCTAAATAATTGCTAACCGATTCTTTCTTAAAAATTTGCATAAGTATCATCACCTTTTCTTGTTTATAAGTTGCTAACACTATATAATGAAAAGCAACATAAGTAAAATTAATATTTAAAATGTTTGCATTAGAAAAGGTGATATTAAATGAACCGCTTTTTGGTTTTAGAAGCAGTGCTGCAAAATAAAAGCTTTACCAAAGCTGCAGAACAACTAGGTTACACCCAGTCATCAGTAAGTCAGATGATGGCTAGTTTAGAAAAAGAATTCAATATGCATATCTTAAAAAGATCACGTTCGGGAGTTGAATTAACCCCTGATGGGGAAAAACTATACCCATTTATTCGTCAAACTTTAAAACAATATCGTTCATTATTAGATACAGCTGAATCAATTAATGGGCTGCAATCCGGTACAATTAGAATCGGTGCGATTACCAGTGTTAGTTGTTATTGGTTACCACAATTATTCAAAGAATTTAAAACCAAGTTCCCTAAAATTAACTTCATTTTAAATCAAGGTGATTATGGAACCATTCTAGAATGGCTTAAAAATGATCAAATTGATTTTGCCATCATGACTGCTGAATTTGGAACTGGTTTTAATAAGACATTAATACATAAGACCAGCATGAATGCATTCTTACCTGAAAATCATCCACTAGCTCAATTGGATCAAATTCCGATTGAAAAACTAGCGGATGATCCATTCATATTAGTTGAAGGTGGTGGCTACAGTGAACCACTTGAAGCCTTTAAGCAAGCTGGATTAACTCCAGATGTCAGATATATCATTCAAGATGATTATACAATCATGGCAATGGTTGAAGCCGGTCTTGGCATTAGTATTCTTTCTGAATTAGTGTTTGAAAGAACCGATTTTAAGGTTGTCAGCAAACCAATAGTCCCAGATGTAACTAGACCGGTCGCAATTGTGTATAAAAATAAAGAAGAATTGCCAATTGCGAGTCAATATTTTGTTGACTTTATCGTTGAGCATAAAGAAGAGCTATATTAAAAAACGCCCCAATGGGGGCGTTTTTATTTTGTAGTATTATCGTTTTTTACATATAAATAGTGGGGTTATCCACTTTGATATCAAAAATTTCTTTAGCAATCTTATCAGCTGCAGCGTAAATTGAATCATTTACACCCGGACGAGGAATCGCTGAAGTCACAAAGTAAACTCCTTCAGTATTTAATCCCCATGTGTATAAGTTATTTTGACCAACTACACGATCAGTAGCTAAGTCGATATCAACCGAAGAGTTAGCCACGACTTTGCCATCTGATAAAGTAATTTGTTCAGCAGACACAATTCCGCTATCCAACATACTAGTTAATGCCGGATTAGCTGAAACGTTAGTAACAGGAGCATTTGTTCTGGCTTCAATTAAAGCATCGGCTTGAATAATTTCTTCACCATAGAAAGCAGAACGAGTAATGAACTTATGGTTAGCACCAATTACCTGCATTTGAGGGCCAATAATGTTCACAACACCAGAGTTCATTAGCGCAATAATTTCTTGACTACGCACAGCGGGAGCGCCTTGTGATAGGAACTTCATGTTGGCAGAGAATTGACCTTGGTACTTGTTAGCAAAGTCATCGTTAGTAAATAGGTGGTTAGATAAAATGTAACGGATATTGTCTCTTAAATCCCTTAGCATTTCAATCGCCCCAGTAATTGGTGCAGTCTTAGAACCTAATAGAGCATCATCAACAATTAGTTGTAACCATTTTTTAACGTGACCTTGGTAATCATCTAGTGTTGAGATTTTAATGCCAGCGACTGGGTTTAAAATTAAGTCCCAGTTAAAGATTTCATCATCAGCTAGATGATAGCTAGCAATTAAAGCATCGTGATCATCTGCATCAATAAAAGTTTGTTGGAATTCTTCCACATTAATTTCGGGATGTTTTAAAGCGAATAAGAAAGAATAGTATCTGTATTCAATATCCAAACGAAGTAGTTTGTGGAAATCTTCAAAACTAATGTGGCCGTTATGCACATGTTTATCCACATTGTCGTTAGTTAAAAAGACAGCTGAATAATTTTCGTTAAATGCCTTTTGACTAATCGCTTTAGGATAATAAGGGACACCACGGCGTGAACCGGCATAAATGGTTGGTTCCTTGCCACTTGGATGATAAGTTAAGGTATTATCCCCATTATCAGTGAAAGTTCCACCACGGCCTTCAGTTAAACGTGATACAAAATCATTAAAGCTAAGGCCCATTCCACGAATAATGACGTTATGGTCAGCTTGAATATGACTTAAGTCAGCTTCGTCGGCTTCACCAGGTAAAATGTAAGTTAAGTCGTAATCCTTGGAATACTTCAATAGTGATTCTTGATCCTTAGTTAATTTATTTTCTTGTTGGCCTAAACTAAATACTAAACGGTCAACATTGTATTGTTGTTGGTTGGCAAAGACTGAGTATGTATCATCATCATTTGCTTTGACTTCATCCACATTTTGATTGAAGTGTAGTTCTAAATTAATATGGTCATTTTGATTAATTTGATCTTCTAAAAGAGAGAAGAACCATTGACAATATGCACCACAGATTGCACGAGGAACGTATGAACGGTCGTTTATTTTTTTGAGTGCGTCTAGTAGTTCATCGCGGTTATCAACGTCTAATTGTTTGATGAATTTAATTGATTCATCTGATTGACACCATTCTGAAATGGAGTAAGCATTGGCTTGATTATCATTGAAAAGTGATAATTCATTTGCCGGGGTATTCATGATTAGACTGATGGGTTGATTAACTTTCCACACACTGCCACCTTGAATGTAGCGGTCGAATAAGTGAATTGTAATATCTTCTTGATGATCAGCATCATGATTTAAAATAAGGTTATTTAACATTAATAGGCCACGAGGGCCAGCACCTATAATTCCAATTTGCATGTCGAACACTCCTTTATAATAAGATAATAACATGATTGAAAAACTGATTTGGGTTTGACGCATAAAATTATCAAAATTTTTTACGGATATGATAAAATTAATGCATAAGGATGGTGTTAATAATGAGTGAATTAATTCCTGAAAACATGGACGAAGTAAAATTAAAAATGGCACGTATGCTAATTGACGGTCATCAAGTAACTGAAGAAGAAGTAATCTATCAAGCGGTTGCTGATTTATTCCAAGATTACCTAGAAGAAGCAGAAGAAGGCCACTATGACACTTCTCATTTAAATGGTGATACTTTTACTGTCACTGGGATTAGCGGTAGTCAAATCGCAGAATTTAAATCGACAAAAGAAAATTTTGTCGAAGACTTTCGTCATGATGCATTAGAGCTTTGTTTCAGATTAGAAGATGAAGCCCAACGAATCGCAAGGCTATAAAAAAAGGAACCGATTAATATCGGTTCCTTTTTTTAGTTGTTTTCAACAGGTAAGTCGATTTTGACTTTTTCAATAATATGACCAGCCATATTATGAATTAGTTCGTTGTACCAAAAGCCATCATTGAAATTTAATTTGGTGTCTAATGCATAGACAGTTAAGGTGTAGTCATGAACACCACTAGGTGGTTTGGGTCCCATGTAATGTTGACTGATAGGTTGGTCTTTCATGTCATAGATGTGACCAGCGGAACTGTTGTAACCTTGTGTCCAATTTAATGGGTTGTTACGACTAGAGTCTTCTGGGACGTCAACATCGTGGCCGTCTAAACCAGCGACTAACCAGTGAATCCATTCAAAACCACATACTGGAATTGAATCTAAATCAGTTAATGCAAAGGCAATTTCTTTGGTGCCTGCAGGGACATCTTTGATTGAAAATGGGAATGATACCACTGGAAAATCATGTTCCATATATTCAACAGCAGCGTGCCTAGTATATTTATCTGGAAGACGATTATTATCTAAGTTAACTTCAATCTTCATAGTACAAACCTCCTATTTAATAAATTTCAAAATATAATAACCTTGTGAATCAGCTGACACGGTATAGTTGGTATAACCAGCTTTTAACCATTGGTCTTGAGTTGCCTTAGCATAGTTTTGAGCATCAGCAACTGAACTGAAAATATGGGTACGATCAAACATCGTTTTCTTGCCAGATTTCTTAGTTGGCATGGCATATTGATTTCTATCATTTTGATTCTGTGAATCGGTTTGAGATTGTTTATTTTTAACTTGTGAACTCATCTCGGTTGACTGGTTTGAGTGGCTATTAGAAGTAAAGTAGGTGATGGTTTTAACACCAGCTAGAATTAATCCAGCCACTACGACGATAAAAATTATGATCGGCCAAATGCGGTTATTGTTTTGGCGACTTTTATTAGCATTTGTAACAGTATCATCAAACGTGTATTTACGGATTCTACTGTCGTTATCACCATTATTCATACAAATAATCCTCCATTCGGAAAAATAGTATTACTTATCTATTATAACAAAAATTGCCTGCGATAGGAATTAAGCAGAAAGTTTGCGAGAAAGTGATAATAGTTATAGGCTATAAGAAAAGGAGGAATCAACTATGAAAATTGGTTTTATTGGAACCGGAGTAATGGGTTCTTCAATGATTCAAAACTTATTGAAAGCTAACCACGAGGTGAACGTATTTAACCGTACTAAGGCACATGCACAAACGGTTTTAGATGATGGAGCTAAATGGTATGATACACCAGAAGAAGTGGCTAAAAATTCATCAGTGGTGATTACTATTGCTGGTTTTCCAGATGACGTTAAAGAAATTTACTTTGGCGACCACGGATTATTTGCTGGATCTGATGATCAGACCATTTTAATTGATTCGACGACAAGTACTCCTAAACTAGATGAAGAAATTTATGCAGAAGGACAAAAACGCGGGATTCAAACATTAGATGCACCAGTTTCTGGTGGGGATGTTGGCGCTAAGAACGGTACGCTTACCATTATGGTCGGTGGTGATGAAGCTACCTTTAATCAAGTCAAACCAGTCTTAGAAGTGATGGGAAGCCAAGTGAAATTATTTGGTGGTCCCGGAAAAGGCCAACATACTAAGATGGCGAACCAAATCATGATTGCTGGGACGATGACCGGGATGGTTGAAATGTTCGAATATGGTAAAGCCGCCGGACTGGACTTAGCTTCGATGATGGATACTGTTTCTAGCGGAAGTGCTGATAACTGGAGTCTCGACAACTATGGACCTAGAGTATTAGCGGGTGATTTTAAACCTGGTTTTTCAGCTAAGCACTTCTTAAAGGATCTACGCATTGCTCTTCAAGGAGCGGAAGAAATGCAAATTGATTTGCCTGCTACTAAGCTAGCAAAAGAACTCTACGAAAAGATGGTTGATGAATACCATTTAGGCGATGATGGAACACAAGGACTAGTGAAAATTTATAAGAAGTAAATAAAAAAGATTGTGATTTGAATGAAAAAATCACAATCTTTTTTTGATTTCAGAGCTAAATATTAATTTTCTTTTAATTTATAAGAATATATATATATATATATAAGTTAGTGGTAATATCTAATTAAGATATAGAAAGTATATCTGCAATTATTTTATTTTATTCAAAGGAGATCTTGTATTATGAAGATTAATAAAGGAATTTTAACAGGGATGACAGCTTTATCCCTATTCGCAACATCAGCTGCCGCTGCTACAAGCGCGGTTACTCCAGTAATCTCAAATGCGGCTGCTAAGAAAACAGAAGTAAAGAGATCTGTTAAATATGTTTTCTTAGAAAAGGTAGTAAGTAAGGGTCATGCAACTAAATACTTTAAAATTGTCGCAAAAAGCCCTAAGATGACTAATGATAAACTACAACTTGGGTGGGGCGTTTCTATTGCTTCTCAAAAGGGATATTCTGTCAAAAACAAAAGACTTGACTTTGGAACAATGCCAAACGGTCGTGTTGTTGCCTCATTTGCCTCATACGCAACATTTACAAACATTAAACACAAGGCTATTAAGGATTCTCAATTTGTAGGCGATGGAGCTGTTCGTATTTCAAAAGCTGAATTTAACAAAATTGTTAAACAACAAAAACTTTAAAATCAAAACGGCATAAAGTTGATAATAAACAAGTCTCGCAATTTATGCGAGACTTGTTTTACATAAAGTAAAAACGGAGGAATCTGAATATTGATGAAGAATAGTAATTTAGAAATTATCCGACAAATTAGAGACAAAAAAGTTGATAATCAAAACGGCGAAAAATTAAGCTTAAGCCGAGTATCTTCTTGGTTTCTATATCAATCAGAAGGATACGCACTTAATGACCCCAAGAGAATAGATGATTATTTTAATCGAAAAAAGAAAATCCAAAGAGATGAATTATTATTTCCTACTAAATATCAAAATGATGATGATCTCGCTAAGGTGATTACTACAGATGTGATTGTATATGGTCTAAATCCTTCATCTAGAGGGATTAATCAGAACTATTCTGATTGGGCTAATTTTCACGATAACGACGGTAAGACTAGGGACAGGGCATTTCTTTTTGAAAGATATAATAACGACTGTTTAAATGGATGTTATATGTCAGATCTTTTTAAAGGTTTTTCTGAAGACTCGAGTAAGATTACTGTTAAGCAATTTATGGACGGATTAGAACAATCCAAAACATCTAAATATAAGACTAAAGAATATTTGCAAGTCTTAAACTTTGAAATTAATTTAATTAAGCCTAAAAAAATTGTTTTATTCGGAAATAAAGTTCAAGATTGTTTTGAACGATTATGTGAACAAAATAAAATTGAATTTCCGAATGAAGATATATGTATTATTAATCGGGCTCACCCTAGTGGAACTAGTTGTACATTCAAAGAAAGAGCGGATTCGAACGAGATTTGCAAAAAATAATAGGAGATGCAGTGACATGAAAATGAATAAATTAATTTTAGCGGGGATGGCAGGAACCTTATTATTATTTACTGGGGTTAGTTACCAATCAGTGATTAATGGCACTAATGTGACTGCTAATGCGGCTAAGAAGACTCACAAAAAAGCTAAGAAAACTGTAAAGAAACATGCGAAAAAGGCAGTAAAAAGTAATGTTCCAAGTTCATATAATGGTCAAAAGTTCCACTACGACTATGATTTTAAGCAAAGCAAACGAACAATTAAGTACTATATTGCCCCAAGTGAAAAAAAGAATGAAGCTACTATTGATTTGGCGACTAGCAAGTTTAACGATACTGGTGTAATTAAGTTTATTAAAGTTAATAACAAGAAACACGCAGATATTACATTTAAACTTTCAAGTAAAATACCTATGGACTCATCAGTTGCCCACAACAATTTCTTAACTACGTGGCTTGATTTGGGTCAAAGTTCAAGCGACACCGGTTTCTTAAATGTAGTTATGTTGGGATTAGGGTCTGCAGTTGGCTTAGATAATAACAATATTGATAATTCAGTTATGAGCGAGGACATAAGTATTACCACTTTATCGCCATATGATGTTGCTTCATTACAATATTTATACAGAAATACTAAATGGTAAAAATTAAAAAACACCTTTGATTAATTCAAAGGTGTTTTTTGTTTATTGAATTTCATTGAAGAAAGTCATTAGTTGTTCTTTTGTTAACTTGGCTTTTTCTTCTCCAGAGATGTCATATGAGATTTTACCTTGGTGTAATACCAATAGGCGGTTTCCATATTTTAAGGCATCTTCTAGGTGATGAGTAATCATTAGACAAGTTAGTTTTTGTTCTTTGATGGTTTCATCGGTGATGTCCATTAACTTTTGAGAAGTTTTAGGATCCAATGCAGCGGTATGTTCATCTAATAATAAGATGCCAGGACGATTGATGGTAGCCATTAAGAAACTCAATGCTTGGCGTTGACCACCAGATAAGCTACCAGTGGCGGTGTTTAAACGATGATTTAGGTTATTATTCATTTTAGCAGTAATTTCCGCAAAGTGTTTCATTTGGGTCTTCAAACGACGAGGAATAAGGTGATGATGACCACCACGTTTTTCAGCTAGTAATAAGTTTTCGGCAACGGTCATACGAGGGGCAGTCCCTAATTTAGGGTCTTGGAAGACGCGACTTAGAAATGAAGTGCGTTTTACGACTGACATATTAGTGATGTCTTTATCCTTGTAGATAACTTGGCCGGAAGTAGGGCGAAGGTTACCACCAATGGTATTAAATAAAGTTGACTTACCAGCACCGTTAGAACCTAAAATGGTAATGAAGTCACCTTCATGAATGTCTAAATTGACGTGATCTAAAATGTTTAATTCTTCAGGAGTATCAGGGTTAACAGTTTTAACCACATCTTTTAATTGAAAGATTGTCTTAGTCATTTTTTAGCCCCCTTTTTAAAACATGTTTTAGATGGAAGCGTGATTCGAAAGCAGGTACTCCCATGAAAATAGCTAATAAGATTGATGAAATTAAGTTCAAGTCGTTGGCGTTAAAGCCTAGTTGAAGCACTAGTAGTAATACTAAACGGTACAAAATACTACCCACAATGACAGCGACTAGACGTTGATTCATAGTTAAATCACCGAAGATAACTTCACCGATAATGATAGAAGCTAGGGCAACAACGATAATTCCAATTCCCATATTAACGTCAGAGTAACCGTTGTTTTGAGCAACTAGGGCACCACCTAGGGCGATTAATCCGTTAGAAACACTGACACCCATGATTTTCATGTTATCGGTGTTAATTCCTAGTGATTCAGCCATGTTTTCGTTATCCCCAGTGGCGATGAAAGCTTGTCCTAAATCAGTTTGTAGGAAGTAGATTAAAATGACAGTCACAACTGTAATAACAATTAGTCCTAACACAACACCATCAAAGTAGGCAGGAAGTGATTTTAGGAATTTACCACTTAATAAAGTAGGTAGGTTTAATAATGATAAGTTTGGTTTACCCATGATACGAAGATCAATTGAGTAAGAAGCAGTCATTACTAGAATTCCGGCTAATAGAACAGGAATCTTAGCTTTAGTGTAAAGTAATCCGGTTACTAGACCAGCAAGACAACCAACCACAAAGGCTAGTAGTGTTGCCAAGAGTGGATTGATACCATGAGCGATGGCAGTTACCGCAGTGGCAGCTCCCATTGGGAAAGTTCCTTCAACAGTCATATCAGGGAAATCAAGAATTCTAAATGTTAGATATAGTCCAATTCCAATGACAGCCCATAATAGGCCTTGTCCGATTGCAGATATAATTAAACTCATTTGTAGATCACTCCATTTCTTTTGGCTTCTTTGATTAGTGAATCAGGAATTTTAATACCCAAGCGTTTAGCCTGTGCTAGGTTGATTGCTAAGTCACCGTGAGCTAATTTTTCGATTGGCATAGTTGCTGGGTTAGCACCCTTTAGAACTTTAGCAGCCATCTTACCAGTTTGAACACCTAGTTTGTATTGGTTTAAACCAATTGTAGCTAGCGCACCTTGTTTAACAACAGTTGATGCAGTAGGGAAGACAGGCACGTTCTTTGTGTTAGCAACGTTAACTAATGTTTGGATTGCTGATGCAACAGTGTTGTCATTTGGTACATATACCGCGTCAACATTTTGCACCATTTGAGTTGCTACTTGGTTCAAGTCGTTAGTGTTAGAGATTGAGTAACCTTTAACGTTAATATGTTCTTTTTTACATAATGCAACGAATTGATGGTATTGAGAAGTTGCTGAATCATCACTTGATGTGTAGATTACCCCTAAAGTATGTAGGTTAGGCATAATTTTTTTGATTAGTTCTAGTTCTTCTTTCATTGGTGGGAAATCGGACACACCAGTAACCAATCCACCAGGGTGTTCGTTTGATTTAACCAATCCAGCTGATTTAGGGTCTGTAATGGCACCTAATATTAATGGAGTGTTCTTAACAGTGTTTGCTAAGACTTGTGCTGACGGTGTGGTAATTCCGATTGATAAATCAACATTTTCAGTCGCAAACTTAGAACTCATTGTCTTTAGGTTGCCTTGATCACCTTCAGCGTTTTGGAAATCAATGTTGATGTTCTTACCTGGTGTGTAACCAGATTGTTTTAGACCAGCAATGATTCCAGCATGAATCGCGTCTAGGGCAGGGTGTTCTGTTAATTGTAGAATTCCAACAGTAGGAATATGATTAGTGCTAATTTTATGTGGTTGTTTTTCTTGGTAAAAACCAAATCCTAATAGTACAACTAGGATACAAATGACTGTATATAGTCTCTTCATAATAGATTCTCCTTTTTGGTTAAGATGGTTATTAATGCAATAAAAAAACGGATAACCCAAAACACAACAGGTTATCCGATACATTTTTGGCCTGTGGTGTCTGAATCATATCCGCACAGGCTTATTATTTCGTGAGAAAGAAGCCGGTACAGATGCGCTTAATGATTGCATCATATAAGTCGCATCTGTGATAGGGCATGCGACTTATAGGCACCAGCTTTGCCAACGAGAACTTAAACTTGATGATAACATATTCTTCATTGGTTTCTTTCTCCTTTCAATTAAGTTAAGTTTATTTTAAGTTTATCAAATTTAATTGTCAAGAAATAAAATAAAAAAGAACACCAAATGGTGTTCTTTTGCTTTATTTGTCTTCTTTATTTTCGTTAGTTGGTTCATCTTCATATGCATCCAAGTTGATTTGGTCATTGACCATTTTTGCATTGTGAAGATCAGTACTTACCATTGAACTGGAGATTCCCCATCTGTAGAAGATTAGAGAAACAATGATGATAACAACGAAGTCTAAAGGATATGGAATCCAGTTTTGACCACCAAATGGGGTAGAACCTACGTATGACATCACTGAGATAAAGATTAGGTAACCAATCATCCAGAAACTTCCGGCAAATTGGTTCTTAGTCTTGCTCCAGTTAGTTTTCCATTCGAAGTAGAAGTAGAATGGTAGACCCAATAGAATTACGATAATAACCTTTACAGTTGTAGGCCACATTGCCCAGTAAGCAGCTAAACTAGCTAATACAAAAGCAAATGGTGCCATAAATTGTAGCATTCTCATACGGATTGGACGCTTAAAGTTAGGTGCCATCTTTCTCAATGATGTTACAGTAACAGGACCTGTTAAGTAAGCAATCAAAGTAGAAGTAGAGATAACACTAGCGAGTGTACCCCAACTTCTAAATAAAGCAACTAATAGCACACTGATAATCATGTTAACGACCATCGCAATTCGAGGGATACCCCAACGAGAATTAATTTTACCTAAGAATTTAGGCATATGTTCATTTTCAACCATCGCAGCAAGAGTACGACTTGTTTGAGCAACGAATGATACCCCAGTACCGAATGGTGAAATGAATGCATCAAAGTATAGCAATACAGCTAACCAGTGTAGACCTAACATAATCGCTAAGTCGGCAAATGGAGATTCAAAGTTAATTCCATGCCAACCAACTTTGGCTAGCACTGATGGTTCAACGGCACTAATAAATGTGAATTGTAGTGCAACGTAGATAACGATACTGATTGCAAGTGAGATTGTAATACCTAATGCGATGTTTCGCTTAGGGTTCTTGATTTCTTTTCCCATGTTAATAACTACTTGGAATGCATTGTATGAGAAGATGATCCCGGATGCAGTAGTTGCTGAGAAAATAGCGGCACTACCATAAGGCATGAAACCTTGTGAAGTGAAGTTTCCACTGTGGAAACCTGACAAGATTAACATAATGATAGTAAGTAGCGGAATTCCTAGTTTGAAAATTGAAATAAAACTAGTGAATCTAGCTAGTAAATTAACAGACCAATAATTTAATAGCGTGAAGACTAATATGAAAAGAAAAACGACAAATAAACCTAGATTAGAAATTTCTCCATTAATTAGGAATCCGTGAGTCCAGTGAGCCCATTTCCAAGGCCATGAACCCATGTATTGAGTAGCAGCAACGGCTTCAATTGGGATCAAAGTAACTAATGAAACCCAGTTTGACCAGGCAGCAATAAATCCTAATAATGACCCGTGGGTGTATTGAGCATACTTACTCATTCCACCACTTTCGGGGAACATTGAACCTAATTCGATGTAGTTAAAGGCGATTGAAGCAATAACAATGGCACCGATAACCCATGAGATAATGGCAGCTGGTCCAGCAACACGAGAAGCCTCCCATGAACCAAACAACCAACCAGAACCAATAATGGAACTAAGTCCTAACATTACAATTTGAAATAAACCTACTTTTCTTGATTTCTTATTTTTTTTCATAAAACTCCTTTCATGGTCTTTGAGTATACTAACAAAAAACACTTTGCATGTAAAATGTTTAAAGACCTGTCATGGCAAAGCTTTTGGTGCTTATCGGGCATAATAATAGCGTTTGTTAGCACTTAAAATTTATTAAAAAAAGTGTGATATTGTTGATAATTTTTGATTAATATTCGCAAATTTCAATCACATTGTTTTCTGGATCATTTATGAAAATTGAGTTCATCATACCGTTAGCGCCCTTAATTTTTTTCGGACCGTCAATGATTTTGACCCCATAATTGGCAAGATGTGAGCTTAAATCATTTAATGAATCCTTCACAATGATGCAGAATTTAGCTGAACCCGCAGTAAGATTTTCCGGGACGTTATCATCGCTATCATTTTGAAGGAAGATTAGTTTTTGTTTTCCTAATTGAAATTCTAACTTAGTGTCAGTCATTTCAATGATAGGTAAATCTAAAACTTCATGGTAAAAACGCATGCAAAGTTTTAAATCAGCGGCAAAGATGGTTATATTATCAATATCTTTTACCTTCATTATGATCATTCCTTTGTTTTTATTTATCTAATTAATTATACCATTGTCGAAATAAAATATTGTTTAAATATCTCTAAAGACGCCGAAAAATTGACGTTGATGGCAAAAATATGTTAATTTTATAATTATATATAAGTACGGTAGAAAGAGGAGAATATGAATTGGCCTTATTAGATGTAAAAGATATAAGCATGGGCTTTGCTGATAAGATGCTATACGATGAAGCAAGTTTCACTTTGAATAAGGGTGAACACATGGGAATCGTTGGCCAAAATGGAGTGGGTAAATCAACTCTAATTAAGATTATCACTGGAGTGGAATTACCAATTTCCGGTTCAGTTAAATGGCAAAACAACGTCAGCGTTGGATATTTGGATCAATACGCTGATATTCCAGAAGGAATGACATTGATTGATTTCTTACATACTGCTTACCAAGATTTATATGATAAATCTAAGCACATGCAAGAACTATATGAACAATACGCAGAAAACTTTGATGATAAGTTATTAACGCAAGCTGGACGGATTCAAGAAGAATTAGAAGCTAATAACTTCTATGACATTGAAACTGAAATTGAACGAGTAATCACTGGTTTAGGTTTAGATGATGTCAAAAGAGATCAACAAATCACTAACATGTCTGGTGGGCAACGTTCAAAGATTATCCTTGCGAAATTGATCTTGGAAAATCCAGATGTAATTCTTTTGGATGAACCTACTAACTACCTTGATGTGGCACACATTGCGTGGCTAGAAGATTACATCAATGGCTTCGAAGGTGCAGTCATGGTAATTTCCCATGATTATGATTTCTTGGAAAATGTTACGAACTGTATCGTCAACATCGCATTCGGTAAGATTACCAAGTATCGTGGTGACTTTAAGTCAGCTATGAGACAACGTGCTGAACGTGAAATGGTTCAACAAAGAGAATACGATAAGCAACAAGTAGAAATTGAAAAAGCCAAAGCGTTTATTCGTAAGAATAAGGCAGGTTCAAAATCTACCATGGCTAAATCAAGAGAAAAGATGTTATCACATATGGAATTGGTTGATCCACCTTCGACTAATATTCATGCATCATTTAATTTCCCATACGAAGATACTGGTTCACAAAATGCATTGGTGGTTGATGAACTATCAGTTGGTTATGATAAACCATTATTAAAACCAGTTAGTTTTTCAGTGAATACTGATGAAAAGGTTGGTTTCCAAGGATTTAATGGGGTGGGTAAATCTACTCTAATCAAGTCGATTTTAGGTTTATTAAAACCAAAGGGTGGAAAAGCAACATTCTCACCATCAGCTAAAGTCAGCTACTTCAGTCAAGATTTAGTTTGGAGCAACAATAATGAAACACCAATGCAAATTATCCAAAATAAGTTCCCTAAATTGGAACAAAAAGAAATTAGAACTAAGTTAGCTAAGTGTGGCTTAGACGCTGCTAACGCTTCTAAGCCAATTGGCGAACTATCTGGGGGAGAACAAACAAAAGTTAAGTTAGCGATGCTAGAATTTACACCATCTAATTTCTTAATCATGGACGAACCTACCAACCATTTGGATGATGAAACCAAAGAATCATTAAAGCATGCAATTAATAACTTCCCAGGAAACGCAATTATCGTCTCCCATGAAACTAGTTTCTATAATGGACTAGTCGATAAGGTCTTAGATGTTGAAAAACTTAGTCTAAGAGATGCCGATGAGATTGCCAAAGCCCAAGGTCAAGTTAATAACTAAAACAAAAAAGACTAGTTGGTTATCAACTAGTCTTTTTTTACTATATAAAGTTACCTGGTTCGTCAGCATAATCTTCTAAGAAGTTTTTGGCATCACCATAGGTTGCGAATTGACTGACGATGGAGATGTCAGGGCGATGCGAACGGTCGCTGCGGTGGGTTACTTGTTTAACTAAAAAGTATTCTTTGATTTCGTCTAATGGCTTTTCTTCGTTATTACGGACATATAGTTGTAGGTAAATGTGTTGATCTGAAAAGACCAGTTCACGTTTCGCTAACTTAATGTAATTCTTAGAATTAAGTTGTGATTGACGGGGATGTTTTTCCGCCAATGCATTGTCGTTTTGACAGAAGTAAACCGCAAACCAATAAACGTTTAATAAGAATAATGATAAGGCGAAACAATTTCTAAATAATGTTGGCCAAAACACTGATTGTGTACTTAGCGCTTTGGCATCCATAATGAATTTGAAGTCGATTAAACTTTCTAGGTTCGTAGCTAATAAACAAACTGTGAATACTATAATCCATACATATTTGTATAGTTTAATTAACTGCCTGAAAAAATTGCGGTGTAAATTATCTAAATAGCGATGATGCATCGATGCTTCAGATACTAAGAATAAGATAATAACAGTAATTAAACAAATTAGTGGGATTTTATAACTAGTAATTAAGTAGAAAACACTTAATAAGAAGTTGTTCATAGCAGGGGTTAGAAATGATGGGACACGATACCCAAATACTTCAAGGACAACAAGGATAATTGCGCCTTCTCTGAATAGATTGATGAATCGTTCCACGCTATTACTGTTGGTTCGATTCATGACGATATTATAAACATTTTGCATAGTATTTGAACTCCTTTATTCAATACCTTATTTATACCACGAAAAACTTAAAAAGATATAAAAAAAAGACCCATTGGGTCTTTTTTAATAGATTCTTAAACAATCATTATTTGTTAAAAGTATCGCTTTCAACTTCACGAATGAAAGTTGCTAGGTGATCGTAGTAAACTGGCGCGTTATCAATCATGTGGTGATGACCAGCGTTTGGAGTTGAAACGAATTGGGCGTTTGGAATCATTTCAGCCATACGTTTACCAGTTTCAACAGGCATTGATTCATGTTCACCGAAAGTAACTAGGGTAGGGACATGGTTTTCTGATAAATGATCAGTGTTGTGCCATTCACCTAACTTACCAGTGATAACAAATTCATTGTCACCTTGGAATTCATTGTAGATGTCAGTGTTTGAAACGCTGATTAAATGTTCTAGTTTTGAAGGTTGCTTCCTATCAATGTATCCCTTGTTTAGTTGGTCAACATCGTTTTGGTAACGTTCGTTATCGTAATCGTTGTTAGCTTCACATTCCTTCATGAATGCTAATTCTTCAGGTGAGAATTCTTTTTCACGAATTTCATCTAAATGCTTAGTGTAGTCATCAATTTCATCAACCATTGAAGAAATGATGGCACCCTTTAGATGGTCACCATATTTTTGGGCGTATAGTTGAACTAATACACCACCCCATGATTGACCAATTAAGTAGAAGTCGTCTAAGCCAAGCTTTTGACGAACTTCTTCAACTTCGTCTACGTAGTAGTCGTAAGTTAGGATTTTTTTAGCAACTTCAGGATCTGAGAAGTCAGGAGTATCTGAGTACCATGAACCTAATTGGTCATAGTATGATACGGCAACGTCTAGTCCTTGTTTCTTTAATTGATCTGCAGCATCTTCCCAGTATTCGTGGTTTCCACCAGGGCCACCATGTAATGCTAGTAGGTTGATCTTACCTTCTCCAGAAGTGTGAGTCCATAAATGGTATCCGTTATCTAAAGTAATAATTTTTGTTTGTTGCTTCATCTCAATACCTCATTTCATTTTAATCATATTCTAATATTAATCTTTATTGACTGGTAGTTCAATAGTAGAATTTTCCAAATTAATGGTGTATTGAACATCTTGATTACCACGAATACTCTTATCAAAGTCTGTTGCATAGATGATTACAGCTAGTTGATGATCAGCTTTGACACGATATACATTTGGTTGTAAATCAAATTCGATGTCATAGAAATGACCAGCTTCCAATTCTGATACTTGGTAAGCATTATTTCTATTTTGCATATTGATATGACCTTCGGCTACTTTCTTGAATGGTGACTTTGCTTTTTCAAATTTAAATTCACGAAGGTAATCTTCACGCCATAGGTATCCTAAACTAATTCGTTTGTTATCAACTGGAAGTGGGTTAGCACTTAGACGATAGTCTTCACCTAGATCAACTAATTGGGCACTTAACATTCCAAAGTTTTGAGAAGAAGCGGCGTTGATTTTAATACGTGCGCTTCCGTTTAAGGTGATATCGTTGTCTAGTTTGTCTAACTTGAAGATAACACGATTATCAGTCATTGTAGATTGACTATCACCTAGCACTAAGTCATGTTGCCATTGTTTAGCATTGTGACAGTACTTGTTAAAGTCATCGTCGGATAGATTATCTTTGAATGATACTTGGTTATTTTCAACTCTAGTACCGTCTTCAGGAGTACCTAAGCTAACTGATTCAACGTTTTCACGACCGTCAAAATCGTCTACTTCATACCAGCTTTGTTCTGAAGCGTTATCTTGAACTAAGATATTTGGAATTAAGTTGTCGGCATCATTTTCGACTTCTAATAATTTGTTGGTAAACCACAAGTTCACCATTTCAGAGAAATCAATTGATTGGAAAGCATTGATGTAGATGTGTTGGCCTTGGTGTAAAATCATTTTTTTGCTGATCTTAAGTGGGGCTACTGCTTTCCAAATATTAGCAACGTTGATTGGTTTAACGTTTTCGTCATTTAGTCCATGGACGAAGAACATATCAGCCTTAATCTTCTTGGCATCATTTAAGTAATTACGAGCGTCCCAAAAGGCATTGTAATCACCAGTTTCACGGTCTTGTCCTTCAGTAATAGCTTTTAGTTGCTTATCCCAAACTTCCTTATTCTTGATGGCTTCTGCCGCTGATTTTTGACGACTGTAAGTTTCAACAGCTAAGACGTCAGCATCTTCACCTTGGAAACCACCGGGAGCCATCACTAGACCATTTTCACGGTAGTAGTCGTACCAATTAGAAATTGCCGCTTCAACTAGGCAGGCTTTTAGGCCTTCGACACCAGAGGTGGCTGCAGCAATTTGAAGGGTACCTAGGTATGATCTTCCAGACATGGCAACGTTACCGTTTGACCAGTAAGCTTCAATTTGGTTGTTATCGAATTTATTAGTAAAAGCAACGCGATTACCAGCTAACCATTCGATCACAGCAGTAGCTGAAATAGTTTCGCTAGCATCACCAGTAGTTCTAACACCATCAGATTCGTAAGTGCCGACACCTGCAGAGTAGACGATTGCAAAACCACGAGCTAGTAAGTAATCATTTAAAGTGTATGATTGTTCACGGCTAAAAGTTTGTTCAGCTTTTCTAGTTTTACCTTCGACTTCACGAGGTGCTGGTAAATCAACGCTTTCTTTCGTACTTAATTCAGAAAGAGAAGTTTGGTTAGGAGTCTTATGTTTTAATCCATAATTAACGTTATGAGTTAATTTTTCACCGTCAGCATCATTAGTTCCTTGGTTGTAAGGACTAGCAGTTAAGATGGCTGGTACTTTTTGTTTATTACTTTCTTTTGGACGGATAATTTCGGCTTTTAGTAAGTCTAGTTTGCCGTCATGATCAGTGTCTAGCGGTGCTTCAACATAGACCACTTCACGAATTAAGTTACTAGTATCGTAAACAGGCATGGATTTACCATTGAAAATTAATGGATTATCAAATGAATTGTAGTTTTGCGCGAAGTAACCTTCGTTAGCTAAATCATCAATCAAAGTAATACCATGCTTAGTTCTAGTATTTAATAGTAGGTACCAAGCACAAGTAACGTCGTATAGGTTCATCGGATCGTTAACGTCAGCGATTGGTAGGTTTAAAGTTTTCATCTTAGTAATTGAGTTATCAATTAAAAAGTCTTCGCCAACTTCAAAGTGAAGTAATTGAAGGGCAATATTATAGAAAGCAATTTTTGATAGTGGTGCGTTTTTATCTAAATATGTTAGAGCATCTTCTTCAAAACTAGCCATCATTTGAGAAATCTTTTGGCCTCTAATAGCGATGCTTTGTGAATCTAGAAAAGCAGTCATTAAGAAGTGCTTTAATAAAGCGGATGGATTGTCGATCTTGTCAGTTTCTTCGTCTAAGAAATGAATAGAACGTAATTCTTTTTGTGCAATTTTTAAATTGTATTTGGCAATTGCATATTGGTGATTTTTCATAATCATCCTCCTAACGTATATGTATGGCTTCATTATATCAGATTCCAAATAAAATCAAGAAAGTGATTGATGAAAAACTTAATATCGTCCCTGCAAGGTGCTATAATAATTACAAATTATTGTGGAGGGATTATTATGACAACAGAAATTGATGGTGGGGCAATTGTTTATCGCGTTGTCGATAATCAACCGGTTTATTTATTAGAAAAAAGTGCTACTAGTGACTTTTGGGGTTTTCCTAAGGGCCACGTTGAAGGTAGTGAAACATTGGAACGAGCGGCCATTCGTGAAATTAAAGAAGAAACCGGGATTGATGCGCAAATTGATACAACATTTAGCATCGATGCCGAGTATGACATGAAAAATGGTCATCATAAAGTTATCACTTTCTATACTTCTGAAGTTAATAGTGATAAAGTAACGCTACAACCAGAAGAAATTAGCGATTATGTCTGGGCACCTTATGAAGAGGCAAGAAACGTAATTACGTACGATAACCTAAAACAAGTTTTAGACAAGACTAATCAATATATTGTAGAAAAGCTGGGATAGCCAATGAATGAACAGAAGCTAATTGTGATAACCGGTCCCGCGGGAAGTGGGAAGACTTCCATTCGGGATTATGTGATTGAAAAATATCATGCGGGGAAAGTGATTACACATACTACTCGTAAACCACGTTGTAATGAACAAAACGGAATCGATTATTATTTTGAAACTCCAGAATCATTTCAAAAGCTCCACCTATTAGAACAGGTGGAATATTCACATGCCCATTATGGGTCTTCATTAGAAGGGGTAAATGAAGCATGGCAAAAGTCACCGATTGCGATAATTGTATTAGATACCCTAGGGGCAGCCACTTATAAGAAGCAATTGGGTGATTGCGTTGATGTGTGGTTCGTACAAGTTAATGATCCAATCATCTTAAAACAACGTATGATTGACCGTGGTGATGACATTACTAAGGTGGAACAAAGAATTGCCAGCAATGAATACAAACGAGATATTCAAATTCCAGATGAACTAAAGGATTTTGCAATTATTATTGAAAATAACGACTGGCAACAAGCTCAAGCTCAAGTCGATAAATTGATGTAAAAAAGACCTAACAAAACGTTAGGTCTTTTTCTTTTATATTAATCTGATAATCGCTAGTGAAAGAATTCCCACAATCACTACCACTAATAAACTTTTAGAAATAAATGCAGCCAGTACACTTGGAATTGATGCTAAGAAATTTTCCCAGTTAATGGTGGGAAGACTACCTAAATGTTGGTGAAATAATGAAGTGAACCATAGACTTGCCATGATGACAATTGGTACAAAGCTTAAGTATTCTTCAACTGGTTTAGATAGTTGGAATTTCTTTAATAGTACAAATGGAATTACTCGAGATAACCAAGTAACAATGGTACAACCGATGATGGTTAATAATACGAAATTAAAAGAAGGCATGTTTGATAATCACTCCCATCGCACAAGTAATTAATGTCACGATTAAGATTAATAGACTACTTGGAATAAAGATTAAGCCTAAGTAAACCATTAATAGGGTGAGAATAATCATAACTAATTTTAATTTTTTATCCATATTATTGTCTGCAGTAAATTGTAAATATAACAACCCGATGAACATCGCGATAATCGCAAAGTCTAACCCAATCGCATAAGGATTATGAATAAAGCTACCTAACAATGCACCGACGCCTGAAGCAGCAGCCCAGGTAAAGTAAGAAACGATGTTGGCGGCATTGAACCATTCAAATGATAATTGATGGTTTGTGTAGTTTAGTTTATTCATACCTAATGCAAAACTTTCGTCGGTTAAAAAGGAACCAATTAAAATATTTTTCAACATTGAATCTTGTTTGAAATATGGTGCAGTCGTAATACTCATTAATATCATTCTGGAATTAACTAAGAAAATCGTCAGAATGATTGAGAAAATTGGACTTTTTAGGGCTAACATCGAAACTAAGATAAATTGCGCTGATCCAGCATAAACGGTTAGGGACATGATAGTAACCCACAATGGATTAAATCCGAGCGCTTTTCCAATAATACCGAAGGGCAAACCAATGCCGATGTAGCCAAACATTGTGGGGATGCTTTCGAAAATTGCAGTTTTAACAGTCAGTTGATTATTAATGCTGGACACATCCTTTATATATTATTCGTTGGTAACGATAAAATCTTTAAAACGATCACTGTCGACAGCTGTTAATTCAGCTTGGATTTGGGTTCCGTCAGCGACATATTCAGTGCTAATCACATTAGCGTTAGTGTTTAAGTAATTGACAATTTCACCTTTATTAAAAGGAATTAAAAATTCGTTAATCACGTAATCATTGTAACTATTTTCTTTAATCACATTTACAAGTTCGTCAATGGAATCATCTTCTAATGCAGCAATGACTAAGTTATCACCGGCACGTTGAGGACGAGGCTCATCCAAGATATCAGCTTTGTTGAAGACGGTAATCATTGGGATGTTTTCAACACCAATTTCTTTTAATGTTTGTTCAGTTGTCTTCATCATTAATTCTTTATTTTCGTCAGATTCATCAACTACTTGGACTAATAAGTCGGCGTTAGCTGCTTCAGCTAATGTTGATCTGAATGCTTGCACCAATTGATGCGGTAACTTACTTACGAAACCAACAGTATCAGATAGTAACATCGTCTTATTATCTTCGAAAATTAGCTTACGAACACTCGTATCTAGAGTCGCGAATAACATGTTTTTAACCATGACTTGTTTTTCGTTATTTTCACCGTAACGATTAACTAGTTGATTCATAATAGTGGATTTACCAGCGTTGGTATATCCAACTAAGGCAACGGTCGGAATTGATTTAGAATCACGTTGTTTACGTTGAGTTAAGTCAGACTTTTGAATATCTTTTAACTCTTGTTTGATATGCGCGATATCTTTTTCAATTACACGACGGTTTAATTCAATTTTAGATTCACCAGAACCTCTACTGGTAAATCCGCCACCACCACTACCAGTTTGTTGGTCTAGTCGTTGACTAGCACTGGTATGTAAGCGGGGTAGTTGATATTGCAATTTAGCAAGCTGTACTTGTAGTTTGGCTTCATGTGTTCTGGCACGGTTAGCGAAGATTTCTAGAATTAAACCAGTTCTATCGATGATTTTTGTTTCGACAGCTTTTTCTAAGTTTCTAATTTGACTAGGTGATAATTCATCATTAACGATTACCATGTCAGCATCGTGGTCTAAAACACTTAGTCTTAGTTCTTCGACTTTTCCTTTACCAAAGTAAGTAGCCCTGTCTGGATGGTCTAACTTTTGAACCAAACGATCTACTACATCTAAATTGTTAGCTTCCGCTAGAGCGGCCAATTCAGTCATAGAATATTCGAATTGTTCATTATCTAAGTTCAAACCAATGATAATGGCTTTTAAGTTTTCTGTATCCATTCGCGTCCCTCCAATTCATTTCATTCATTATAACATTAATGAAGGTCTTATCTGGAATCTTTAATAAGAAGTTATATGAAATATTAGATTTATTTTAATAAACTCCAATTGTATAAAATGAGCATTATTAAAATATGGTAAGTATAAACCAAAATCAGTGATATCAATGCTCTTTATTCAATTATTGTGTACTTTTTTTCAACTAAATTAAAATTAAATTAGAAAAAGTCTTGCAATTTATCATAAAAGGGTGGTATTATTTTCACAATCCTTATTAAGAATAATCATTTCTTATTAATTGAAATTGGGGGTATTGGAAATGAAATTTAGATCCGTAGTAAAGCTAGGGATTGTAGGTGCAGCATCTGCATTCCTATTAGCAGCTTGTGGTAACTCATCAAAGGAATCTACAAGCAAGTATATTAACTGGCAAGAAAATTCACAATTGCCTACTTTGGATGCCTCAAAGGCAACCGACACTGTTAGTTTTGGTGCATTAAACAATAGTAATGAAGGACTATTAATCAATGCAGCTGACAACAAGGTTAAGCCTGGGGTAGCTGAAAGCTACACTGTTTCAAAAGATGGAAAGACTTACACTTTCAACCTAAGACATTCAAAATGGAGTGACGGTAAAGCTGTTACTGCTAAGGATTTTGTTTATGGTTGGCAAAGAACTGTAAATCCTAAGACTGCATCACAATACTCATACCTATTCTCAGATGTTAAGAATGCTGATGCAATTGGTAAGGGTCAAGCTCCAGTATCATCATTAGGTATTAAAGCCGACGGTGACTACAAGGTTGTTGTTACATTAGACAAACCACAAAACTACTTCAAGTACTTAGTAACTATGGCACCATTCTTGCCACAAAGCGAAGCAGCCGTTAAGAAATTCGGTTCAGCTTACGGTACTACAAGTAAAGACATGGTTTACAACGGACCATTCAAGATTGAAGGATGGACTGGTACAAACAACTCATGGACTTTAGTTAAGAACAAAGACTACTACAATGCAAGCAAGATTAAAGTTGCTGGTATTAAGTTCAATGCTCAAAACGATTCAAACACTTCTGTAAACCAATACGAAACTGGTTCATTAGACGAAGCAGTTCTATCAGGTGCACAACAAGTTGGTAAGTACAAGGGTACTAGCGAATACCATGCATTGAAACAAGCATCAACTTTCTACATTGAATTAAACGAAAAGAAAGATCCAATGTTTAAGAACGCTAACATCAGAAAAGCTATCTCATTAGCAATTGACCGTAAAGAATACACTGGTAACACTTTAGGTGACGGTTCAATTCCTGCTGTAGGTTACGTATCACCAGGTATGTCAGAAAGAAATGGTAAAGATTTCACTGCTGACGCTGGTACTACAACTGGTGTTTCATACAACTTATCAGAAGCTAAGAAGTTATGGGCTAAGGGTCTAAAAGAAGTTGGTAAGAAATCTGTAAGTCTATCAATCCTATCAGATGATACTGATAACGGTAAGAAGACTACTGAATTCCTACAAACTGCTCTAGAAAAATTACCTGGTCTAAATATTTCAACACAAAACATTCCATTTAAGCTAAGATTAGCTCATTCACAATCTGGTCAATTTGACATGGTAGTGAGTGCGTGGGGCGCTGACTTCCCAGATCCAATTTCATTCTTAGAACTATTTACTACTGATGGTTCATACAACAATGGTAAATGGTCAAATGCTAAGTATGACGAACTAATCAAGAACGCTGACGGTAAAGATGCAAACGATGCAGCTAAACGTTGGGATGACATGGTTAAAGCAGAACAAGTTCTTATGAGCGACCAAGGAATTATTCCTCTATACCACTCAGTACAATCACGTGTTATCAAATCTCGTGTAAGTGGTGTTCAATTCTTCCCTACAGGTTCTCCATATGACTTTAGAGATGCTAAGATCACAAACAAATAATTAAATATTTTATAATTTTTGAAATATAATTGAGAAGAGTTTTAGGTTTTGACTATAATAATATTAGTCGGGCTTAAAACTCTTCCGTACATAAAAGGAGAAAACCACTCCTAAGATTGCGAGGAATAAAAATATGGTTAAGTATCTGTCAAAACGAATTTTTTATCTTTTATTGACACTATTTATCGTTGTGACCGTTACATTCTTCTTAATGAAGATCATGCCTGGGACACCTTTAGCTAATGAAGCTAAATTGTCTGTGGCTGAACGTAACATGGTATTGAAGCAATATGGTCTAGATAAACCACTATGGCAACAATATATCAGTTACATCGTAAATGCTGTTCAAGGTAACTTTGGGACTTCATTCCAATTTAGTGACCAACCAGTTTCATACTTGATTTCAAGTCGTATGGGACCATCACTATTAATTGGTTTACAAGCTATGATTGTGGGTGTATTAGCAGGTATCGTTGTTGGTGCTATTGGTGCCATCAAGAAGAGTACTTGGGTTGACACTTCAACTACAATTATTTCAATTTTAGGAATTTCAATTCCTTCATTTGTTTTCTCAGTTCTATTGCAATATGTAATTGCTTTGAAGTGGGGACTACTACCAATTGCGGGTTGGGGTGGATTTGCATACACAATTCTACCTACACTTGCGCTTGCCGCAATGCCTTTAGCTGAATCAGCTCGTTTTATGAGAACTGAAATGGTGGACGTACTAAGTTCAGACTACATTGAATTAGCACGTGCAAAAGGTCTAAGTAAGTTTGGGATTATTTATCACCATGCACTTAGAAATAGTTTGATTCCGTTGGTTACAATCATTGGACCATTGGCAGTTAACATTATGACTGGATCACTAGTTGTTGAAAACATCTTTGCGATTCCAGGTATTGGGGAACAATTCGTTAACTCCGTTTTAACTAATGATTACCCAACCATCATGGGACTAACAATTATGTATTGTTTCCTATTATGTGTGGTTCTATTAATCACTGACATTGTTTATGGATTAATTGACCCTCGAATCAGAATTGCGGGAGGTAAGAACTAATGGCAGATAAGTCAAAAGAACTACCACAAGATGCCTTTGAAATGTTATCTGATGGAGCTCATTTAGATAACGAAAAAATTGCCGCTCCTTCATTAACTTTCGTAAAAGATTCATGGCGTCGTTTAAAGAAAAATAAAGCAGCGATGATTTCGCTATATATTTTAATTTTCCTATTTGTTGTTTCATTTGGATCAGCATTATTCCCATCAATTAGAAATATTGCTACTCATCCAACATTGAACAACTTACCACCACGTATTCCTGGAATCGACATTCCTGGTTTTAACGGAACTTTAGTTCAAGGTGGAAACCGTATTAACGCCTATACTGGTGCTGCCGCTAACCATTACTTCTGGTTAGGTAGTGACTACTTAGGTCGTGACTTATTCGCAAGAACATTATATGGAACTCGTATTTCATTAATTATTGCGGTTGTTGCCACATTCTTCGATTTAACTATCGGGGTTGCCTACGGAATTATTTCTGGATGGATTGGTGGTAAAGTTGATACTTTCATGCAACGTGTGATTGAAATTCTACTTTCAATTCCTAACTTAGTTGTAATGATTTTATTACTATTGGTATTAAAACCAGGTATCGGCGCAATCATTATTGCGATTGCATTCTCTAGTTGGATTAACATGGCTCGTTTAGTTCGTGCACAAACACTTGAATTAAAGAACCAAGAATTCGTGTTAGCAGCTAGATCATTGGGTGAAAGCTCATTGAAGATTGCATTCAAACACTTATTACCAAACTTAACATCTGTAATTATCATTAATACAATGTTTACAATTCCAAGTGCTATTTTCTTCGAAGCATTCCTATCATTTATTGGTATCGGAGTTCCTGCTCCAGCTGCTTCATTAGGTACTTTGATTAGTAACGGTCAAAAGTCATTCCAATTCCTACCATATCAAATGTGGGTACCAGCCATCGTGCTTTCATTATTAATGATTGCATTTAACATTTTAGGTGATGGTTTACGTGATGCCTTTGATCCTAAATCAAGAGAGTAGGTGACTAGAATGGAAAACAATGAAAACATATTAGAAGTAAGAAACCTATCTATTAACTTCCAAACCTACGCTGGAACAGTTCAAGCAATTAGAGATATTAGTTTTGATTTAAAGAAGGGTGAAACCCTAGCAATCGTTGGGGAATCCGGTTCTGGTAAATCAGTAACAACAAGAAGTATTATGGGATTAAACGCCTCAAATGCTGATGTTGTTAGTGGAAGTATTAACTTTAAGGGTGAAGACATCCTTAAAAAGAACGAAAAAGAATTAGGACAATTACGTGGTAAGAGTATCGCGGAAATCTTCCAAGACCCAATGACTTCATTGGATCCAACTATGAAGATTGGTCGTCAAGTTGCTGAACCACTAATGATCCACCAAGGTTTAAGTCGCGAAAAAGCGATGGAAAAAGCTTTGGAAATGCTAAAACTAGTGGGTATCACTAATGCGGAAGAACGTATTAACGATTATCCATACCAATTTTCAGGTGGGATGAGACAAAGAATTGTGATTGCAATTGCTTTGGTTAACTACCCTGAAATCTTAATTGCTGATGAACCTACTACTGCTTTGGATGTTACAATCCAAGCTAAGATTCTACAATTAATGAAAGAATTGCAACAAAAGATTAATACATCAATCATCTTCATCACTCACGATTTGGGTGTTGTTGCTGGAATGGCTGATCGTGTTGCTGTTATGTATGCTGGTAAGATTGTTGAATATGGAACTGTTGATGAAATTTTCTACAATCCACAACACCCATACACTTGGGGGTTATTAGGTTCAATGCCTACTTTAGATACTAACGAAGACGTATTGCCTTCAATCCCAGGAACTCCTCCAGATTTATTGGAGCCACCTGTAGGTGATGCCTTTGCAGCTAGAAATAGTTATGCATTAAAGATTGATACAATCGAAGAACCACCTTTCTTCAAAGTGTCAGATACTCACTATGCCGCAACATGGTTGTTAGATGAACGTGCACCTAAGGTGACACCACCAGCAGACATTGTAAAACGACAAGAACACTTTAAGAACCGTAATCAAACACAAGGATAGGTGGTGAAAGTATGTTAGATAAAGATGCACCCAAGATTTTAGAAGTTAAAAACTTAAAACAATACTTTAATGTTGGTAAAAAAGAAGTTGTTAAAGCCGTCGATGACATTACTTTCGATGTTTACGAAGGTGAAACTTTCGGACTAGTTGGAGAATCTGGTTCTGGTAAAACCACTACGGGACGTGCCATTAGTCATTTATACGAACCAACTGATGGCGAAATCATCTTTGAAGGTAAAGATGTTTCAAAATTAAAGACTAAAGCGCAAGAAAAAGAATTTAGAAGCGACATCCAAACTATTTTCCAAGATCCATATGCTTCTCTAAACCCTCGTATGAAGGTTAAAGATATCATTGCTGAAGGTATTGATATTAACCATCTTGCCAAAGATAAAGCAGACCGTGATCACCAAGTGGAAGAACTATTGGAAACTGTTGGTCTAAATAAGGAACATGCTAACCGTTACCCACATGAATTTTCAGGTGGTCAACGTCAAAGAATTGGGATTGCACGTGCATTAGCAGTTAAACCTAAGTTTATTATTGCCGATGAACCAATCTCAGCTTTGGATGTTTCTATTCAAGCACAAGTAGTTAACTTACTAAAAGATTTACAAAAGAAACGCAAATTAACTTACCTATTTATTGCCCATGATTTATCAATGGTTAAATACATTAGTGATCGTATTGGTGTTATGCACTATGGTCGTATGTTAGAAATTGCTGACGCTGACGAACTATACGCTAACCCATTACATGATTACACTAGAAGTTTACTTTCTGCTGTTCCGGTTCCGGATCCAGAATTTGAACGTCAACGTGAAATCGTTGATTACGATGCTAGCGTTGAAAGTGACGGTAAGGAACGTAAGTTAGTAGAAATTGCGCCTAATCACTATGTTCGTGCTGCTGAAGACGAAATTGAAATGTACAAGAGTCGTCTAAAAGGTTAATTGAACATAAAAAATAACCGTTACTATTTGTAACGGTTATTTTTATAAGAAGACTAGACGTCTTTTGAAACGTTGTTATAGTATTCAACGGAAATTTGTTTGCCGTCCGGACTAGCAACTAATTTTGAAACACTACCGTTTTGGATTGGCACGGAAACATCAATGGAATCATCCTTAAATTGGTCAACAGCCCATCTAATGATAGTTCCATGAGCAGCGATTAATATGTTTTCACCATCGTTAGCGTTCTTAATTACTTCTTGTAATCCAGGGATAAAACGATTCAATAAATCTTCGTTGTTTTCAGCATCACCGTATGGGTCACGACTGGCAATTAAGTCAGCTGTACCACCCATACCAAGTTTTGCAATCATTTTAGGATATGAGTCGAGGCCATCTGGTCCTCCGATTTGATGCCAAGCAGCATCGCCATCATTTCCTTCGAAATAGCCAAAGTTCTCTTCACGAAAGGCCACTTTTTTGATGGGTTCTTCTAGTGATGAAGAATTTTGCGCTAATACATATTTTCCAGTATCAAATGCGCGGGGCATGTCACTTGAATAAGCGTGATCAAAATGAATTGCGCTTAGTCGTTTACCGGCATCAATCGCATCGTTAATTCCTTTTTCAGTCAAAGGTGCGTTAGCGATTCCTTGAATACGGTTATATTTATTTAAGTAAGTTTGTCCATGTCGTACAAGATAGATGTTAATCATAAAAAATCCTCCTGACATAATTATTGACTTAATTTTATCATAGATGGGGTAGTCATAAAATCAATAGAGATGAGAAGAGCTTTTCTTTCATCATTTTATGTGCTAAAATTGGTAACTAAATTTTGAAGATAGGAGCGTTGCTCGTATGTCTGATTCAATTAAAGAAACGGAACAAAAACACTTAAATCATATTTTAAGCAAAGTCGAAGTTGCAAAGGCGGAGGCTGTTAAAAAAATAAATCGTGCTGAAAAAGATGAACATGATATTAATAAGAACTTTTATAATGATGTTCGACTAAAAACTAGTACTTATTCAGGGATGATGGAAACTTCTGTTTCAATTCGTCAACAACAACAAATGTTGGAAGAAAGAGAAAACAGTTGGAAACATGCTACCCGTGAATATGACAAGCTACAAAAGATGCAAGAAAGACCATACTTTGCTCGTTTAGATTTTGAAGAAGCGGGTGAAAATAAAGCCGAAACTATTTACATTGGTTTAGGTTCTTTTGCGGATAGTCCAGATCATTACTTAATCTATGATTGGCGTGCGCCAATTTCTAGTATCTACTATGATAGTAAGATTGGTAAATTAACATACCAAACTCCAATGGGTGAACAAACTGTGAATGTGACCTTAAAACGTCAATTCCAAATTAAAGATTGTAAGATTGAAACCATTTTTGATACTGATCAAGTCGTTGGGGACCAAATGCTATTGGATAACCTAAATGGTAAATCCAATACTAAGATGAAGAGTATCGTTACTACCATTCAAAGAGAACAAAATAAAATTATTCGTGATACTAAGTCAGACTTACTATTCGTTCAAGGGGCTGCTGGTTCAGGTAAAACAGCAGCGGTTCTTCAAAGAGTTGCTTTCCTATTGTATCAATACAGAGGCAAGCTAAGTTCTGCTCAAGTGGTATTATTCTCACCTAACCAATTGTTTAATGATTACATTAACCAAGTGTTGCCTGAATTAGGTGAACAAAACATGGTTCAAATGACTTACTACCAATACAGTAGTTTACGTGTACCTAAGTTTAAGGTGGAAACATTATCAGAACGTTTTGAAGAAGATAATTCTGAAGATAAGTACGTTAGAAACATTAATAATTTAAAGAACTCACTAGATTTCTTTAAGGCTGAAACTGCCTACACTAACCATTTGAATACTGAAGATATGAAGTTCAAGAACCTTAAATTCCAAGGGGATGTCTTCATTTCTAAAGAACAAATCGAAGAAATTTATTACAGTTTCAATGAAAACTACAACTTAAGAAATAGACTGGATGCTACCAAGGAAAGATTAATCAAGATTTTGAACCGTCGTGTTAAATCTGAAATGAAGAAACCATGGGTAGAGCAAGCTGTTCAAGACTTAAGTCGTGAACAAATTCAAGCAATTCAAAATGCTCATCCTGATGAATTTGAAAATGCTGAAAAAGAATTTGATTTCTTAGCAAGACATATTGTTATCGGTGCCTTCAAACGTATCAGATCACAAATCGTCCATGGCCGTTTCATCGGGGTTAACAACCAATTTGTTCATTTCTTAAGAAACGTACCAAACCTAATTGACTTATCTAAGTTCAACGTCAATAAGGAAGAATGGATTCAATCAGTCGATGATTCAATTGCTCGCATGAAGAGCGGTCACATCTCAATGTCAGATGTTTCCATTTATCTATATCTATTTGACCGGATTTCTGGTAAACGTCCTAAGACAGATATTAGATATCTATTCATTGATGAAGTGCAAGATTACACCGCATTCCAAATGGCATTCATGAAGTTCACTTTCCCACGTGCTCGTTTTACATTATTGGGAGACTTAAACCAAGCTATCTTTACTCATGAAAATAGTCATACTTTATTGACTGAACTATCTACAATGTTTGATCCAGAAAAGACAAACGTTGTGCAATTAACCAAGTCATACCGTTCAACTGAACAAATTACTGACTTTACTAAGCACATCTTAGAAGGTGGCAGTCAAATCGAATCATTTGCTAGAATTGGTGATAAACCAGTAATGCAAGTGGTGGATAATCATGAAGCTGCATTAGATAAATTAATTGTAAAAATTAATGATGATAAGCAAAAACATGATACAACTGCCATAATTGTTAAAACTTTGGCCGATGCAGTTGCATTATCCGAACAATTAGACGCTAAGAACGAAAAAAATACGCTTATACAGACCGAAAACCAACGCTTGGCTACTGGAACCCTAATTATCCCTGCATACCTCGCAAAAGGGCTAGAATTTGATTCTGTGGTTATGTTTGATGGGGATGACGTTCATTATGGAGATGAATCAGACCGTCAATTGGTTTACACAATCTGTACTCGTGCAATGCATGAATTAACTATTATCGCTGAAAACAAGACAAGTCACTTGTTTGATGTGGTTCCAACAGATTTATATGATTTACAATAATTGCAATTAGTAACAACGAAAAGTGCCTATCTATCAAGGATAGGTGCTTTTTTTATGAATAAATCGTTTAATCGGTGGTATGATGGGTGTACTAATTTTTATTGAACGGGGGCGTAAAATTGGCTGATTTAATCAATTACTACGCATTTAAAAAAGATGAGTGGAAAGACTTATACAAACTACAAACAGTGCCTTTAACCAAGGACAGTCTAAAACAAATTAAGGCTTTTAATGATGAAATTTCAATGCAAGACGTGCGCGACGTCTATGTCCCAATTGTGCATTTATTAGATTTATGTACTCAAAGCTTTAATGAGTGGCAAAAGACGAAGACCCATTTCTTAGCGAAAGAAGATCGCAAAGTCCCATTTATCATTGGAATTTCCGGAAGTGTGGCTGTTGGTAAGTCAACTACCGCTAGACTATTAGAAGTATTATTGAGTCGTTACTTCGAAGATAAGAAAATTCAATTAATTACCACCGATGGATTTTTATACAATTCTGCCGAATTGAACCGTCGTCATATTATGGATCGCAAAGGTTTCCCGGAAAGTTATGACATGAAATCATTGATTAACTTTTTAAATGAAGTTAAATCTGGTAAGCCTAATGTATTGGCACCAGTGTACTCACATGACGTTTATGATATTATTCCTGATAAATTTGATGTGATTGACCAACCAGATGTTTTAATCATTGAAGGAATTAATACTTTGCAGTTGCCAAGTAATCAACAAATTTATGTTAGTGACTTTACCGATTTTTCAATCTATATCGATGCAGATGATGATTTAATTGAAAAATGGTACTTAGAGCGTTTCGAAAAGTTGATGGATACTGCATTCCAAAAGCCATCTAACTACTATTACGAAATGGCGCACAAAGATCGTCAAAAGGCGATTCAAAAAGCGAAAGAAGTTTGGAAAGAAATTAATTTACCTAACCTGTTAGAAAATATAAAACCAACTAGGACTAGGGCTGACTTGATTATTCATAAGACTGATGAGCATTTAATTGACCAAATTTTACTTAGAAAGTACTAGATTTAATTTGACGCCATTAATTTTTCTCGGTATTATTAATACAATTTAATGATTGGAGAGTGAACGGTTTGGCTGAAATGGATTTATCATCATTTGATAAAATCTTGGTTCTTGACTTCGGAAGTCAATACAACCAATTAATCACCCGTCGTATTCGTGATTTCGGAGTGTACTCTGAATTAAAGCCTCATGATATGACAATCGACGAAATCAAAGATTTTAATCCTAAGGGAATTATCTTCTCTGGAGGTCCCAACAGTGTATATGCAGAAGACGCATTAACTGTGGACCCTAAGATTTTTGAAATGAATATTCCAATTCTAGGTATTTGTTATGGTATGCAACTAATGGCATATAACCTAGGTGGAGGACGAGTTGATGGAGAAGAACATGGTCAATATGGTCATGCTGACATCGACATTACTTCTGATAATGCGGAACTATTCAAGGATTTACCTAAGGAAGAACCAGTTTGGATGAGTCATGGAGACCTTGTAAGAAAGGTTCCAGATGGATTCGAAAATGTGGCAACCGCTGATGGTTGTCCTATCACTGCAATGCAAGATACCGCTAGAAAGTTCTATGGAATTCAATTCCATGCGGAAGTTAGAAATACCAAGTACGGTACTGACATCCTAAAGAACTTCGTGTTTAACGTTTGTGGCGCAGAAGCTAACTGGTCAATGAATGATTTCATCGGCTTACAAATCGACCAAATTAGAGAAGAAGTTGGCGATAAGAAAGTTATCCTTGGTTTATCTGGTGGGGTAGATTCAAGTGTTACTGGTGTTCTATTGAACAAAGCAATTGGTGATCAATTAACTTGTATATTTGTTGATCATGGATTACTACGTAAAAATGAAGTAAAAGAAGTTATGGATAGTTTAGAAGGTAAGTTTGGCCTAAACATTATCCAAGTTGATGCAAGTCAACGCTTCTTAGATAAGCTAAAGGGTGTTACTGATCCTGAACAAAAGAGAAAAATTATCGGTAACGAATTCATTGAAGTTTTCAATGAAGAAGCTCTTAAGCTAAAAGATGTTGATTTCTTAGCACAAGGTACTCTATATACCGACGTGATTGAAAGTGGTACTAACACCGCTGAAACTATCAAGTCTCATCATAATGTTGGAGGTCTTCCAGAAGACTTACAATTCAAACTAATCGAACCAGTTCGTTCACTATTTAAAGACGAAACTAGACGTTTGGGTGAAGAAATGGGGATGCCAGATTACTTAGTATGGCGTCAACCATTCCCAGGTCCAGGTCTTGGAATTCGTGTTATTGGTGAAGTAACTGAAGATAAGTTACAAATCGTTAGAGATAGTGACTTTATTCTTCGTCGTGAAATTGCCGCAGTTGGCTTAGATAAAGATATTTGGCAATACTTCACTATCCTTCCTGGATTTAGAAGTGTTGGTGTAATGGGTGACGGTCGTACTTACGATTACACTATTGCAATCCGTGCCGTTAATTCAATCGATGGAATGACTGCTGACTTTGCACAAATTCCATGGGATGTATTATCTGATATCTCAACTAAGATTACTAACGAAGTAGATGGGGTTAACCGTGTAGTATACGATATTACAAGTAAGCCACCTTCGACAATTGAATGGGAATAATATTCTCACTAAAAAGAGCTCAACGTTTATGTTGAGCTCTTTTTATTTTTGTTCAAAAAGATTAAAATTAGAATTGCCTTAGAGGAGTATTAGATGTATTGTAAGTGATAGTTATTTTATATCGGAGGACGACGAATGGCAGGACATAAGAAATTTCTCGGACTACTATTGGTAATTATCGGTAGTGTTGCTTGGGGAGCATCCGGGACTGTCGCTGATTACATGTTTTTAACTCAACATATCCCAGTAATTTGGGTAGTGGGGGTCAGAATGATATCAGCCGGCATATTACTATTACTTACATATAAATTAATGAACCATCAATCAATTTTCACAATTTGGCATGACCGCAAAAGCATCATTCAATTACTAATTTTTTCAGTGTTTGGGATGTTAATGTCACAATTTTGCTACTTATCAGCGGTCAATTATGGGAACGCTGCAACGGCGACAGTGCTTCAATTTACAGCACCAGTCTTTATCATTGGGTATTATGCAATTACGAGAAAAAAATGGCCGATCAGATTAGACGTTATCTCGATTGTCTTAGCAGTTATCGGTACATATTTATTAGCGACTAAGGGCCATTTTGATTCACTTTCGATTTCGGCATTAGGTTTATTCTTCGGTATTGCGGCGGGAGTAGCTAATGCCAACTGTACGATTATTCCGATTGATTTATTGAATAAATACGATGCAAAACTAGTCTGTGGTTGGGCGATGATTGTTGGCAGTTTACCACTCCAACCAATTGTCATTGCTAATGCGCATCAAATTCATTTTAATCCGACATTAGTAACTGAATTAATTGTTATTACACTTGTCGGGACAATGCTCGCTTATCTTTTTTATGAAGCTAGTTTGAATTATTTAAAACCAGCAGTGACCGGAACAATGGGATCATTTGAACCATTAACCGCCACCATTTTATCGATTGTCTTTTTACATATCGATTTTAATTTAATCGAAATTGTCGGGGCGGTTTTAATTTTAGGGATGGCATTATTGCAATCACTACCGAATAAAAATGAATTAATTGAGTAAAACAAAGCATTGTCTTTTGGACAATGCTTTTATTTGTAATAAAATAAAAATAAATGGAAATGAGGAGGAATTACAATGGCAAAATATGTATTTGAACCTAACCAAATTGCTGACTTAAAATCAGAATATGACGTGATTATCGTCGGTTCTGGTGCAACTGGATTAATCAGTGCAATTCAAGCTGCAGAACTAGGTTTAAAACCAGTTGTTTTTGAAAAAATGGATAAGTTAGGTGGTAATTCCACTCGAGCATCTTCTGGAATGAATGCCGCTGAAACCTATGTGCAATTAAATCACCATGTTGTCGATAGTTTTGAAGACTTTTATAACGATACATACATTGGTGGGGGTAAACAAAATAATGTCGAATTATTAAAGTACTTCACTAGTCATGCAGGATTAACTATCGATTGGCTAAAACAACATGGTATTGAGTTAGAAGATTTGACCATTACCGGTGCAATGAATACGACTAGAACGCATCGTCCTAATTCACAAGCTCCAATCGGTGCATATTTGGTAACTAGTTTCCTTCAAATTATCGAAAAAATGGGCATTGAAGTATATAACAATGTTTCTGTAGATAAGATTACTCGAGATGATGAAAAGATTACCGGCGTAGTTATTTCTGATGTTAATGGCAATCAGCATCAAGTAGCTGGAAAGGCGGTTCTGTTAGCTACTGGTGGTTTTGGTGCCAATAAAGAATTAATCGGTCAATATCGCAAAGACTTAACTATATATCGTACTACTAATCAAGAAGGGGCAACCGGTGATGGTTTAAAACTAGCCACAGATGTCGGTGCTGCTTTAGTGGATATGGATCAAATTCAAGTCCATCCAACTGTTCAACAAGATAATGATCACGCCTTTTTAATTGGTGAAGCAATTCGTGGAGAAGGAGCGATTTTGGTTAATACCGATGGAAATCGTTTTGTGAACGAACTAGATACGAGACAAAAAGTAACTGATGCGATTAATGAACAAGATACTAAGCATGCCTATTTAATATTGGATGCGGAAGTAGTTGACCACGCGCCAGCTGTTCGTTTTTACGATTCAATCGGGATGGTAGTTCACGGTCAAACTATTGATGAATTAGCGAATAATATAGATGTTGATGCTGACAACTTAGCGAAAACAATTGAAACTTGGAATCAAGCTGTCGTAAACCATGATGATCAATTTGGCCGTAAGACAGGAATGAATCGTCAATTAAACCATCCAGACTTTATGGCAATTCACATTGCACCAGCAGTTCATTACACAATGGGTGGAATTAAAATTAACCACTATACTCAAGTTTTAAACCAAGATGATCAAGCTATTAACGGACTATTTGCAGCTGGTGAAACATCTGGTGGTTTACATGGAAATAACCGTATTGGTGGGAATTCAATTGCTGAAACGGTCGTCTTTGGTCGTCAAGCAGGACAAAGAATCTTTAAATACATTCAAGAACAATAGGAGGAACAATTATGCATAGCGGAGAAGCAGCAGAATGGGTGGCAGCAGTTGCCGAAGCACTATCAGTCGTAGTTGCATTATTCTTGCCATACTATAACCAACATGTCGAAAATAAGCGTAAATTGCGCAATATTAAGATGTTAATTCGTCGAATGAGTAAAAGAGCGATGGATGGGGAAGAAGACGCCTTAGAACATTTAGGTACCATCTTAACCACCGCTTATTTAAAGAATATGAATTCTAAAACAGAAGATGTTATTAATGATGGTCAACAAATTTTAGATATTTTAAAGATGTCGAAAGGAAACCCAACTGAAGAACAACGCCAAAAGATGCGTGCATTGTTAGACGAAATTAATTCAATTTAAAAAAGGAAGCCGTTTATGGCTTCCTTTTATTTGTGGTAATATTGAATGTTTCTTTGGTTAATTGGTTGGCAAGCACGGTTATTTTTACCGAACTTTTGAATAAACCAGTCGACTTGAGATTGACTGACTGTCAGTGTCGAGTTATTAATCACAATCCATTCAACCCCCTCAGTAAGTGGCGGGGTCGTTAACGATCCCAGGTAGTGAAATCCAGTTTGGAAATCATTGATTTGGTGATGAATTTTTAGCGACACGCTGTGGTCGTGATTACCTTCAAAATTATTAATGATGTTTTGAATGTCGGGATTAGCATTGCCCAGTTGTGGGAATAATGCGACTACTACGGTTTGCCCAACATCATTTTCGTGAACTAAATGAATTTCAATCGGATTAACTTGGCCGTCAATCACGTGTTCAGCAGGTGCATGGAAATGAACTTGCTGGAAATGATAGGGACGCTCGAAAATACTAGCGTTCCCCATTCCAAGTAATCTAATCGTGGTGTGGTCGTCAATTTCTGTATTTAATTGGTAAAACTCATCGGCATGAATTGGCAGATAATCAGCAAGATGTTGATTGTCATTGGTTGATAAATTAATTGGTGATTGAATCTGACCAAAGCCGTTTTCCCAATTAGCTTGTTCACTATAATCTAACATAATGATCTTCTTTCCATATTAATATGAGTTTGGTTTTTTAATATGTTAATATAACATACATAGAAAAACAATTCGGAGATGAAAAAATTGCAAATCACATGGACTAATCAAGACCAACCAGACGCTGGAATTAAGCATTTCTTAGGGGTTCATGGCGTTTCTCATCGGATGTATAACGACTTAAAGCAATCCGGTACAATTATGGTCAATGGTAACGAAACTAAGCTAGACTATAAACTCCAAGTAGGTGATGAAATCACGATTATCTTTCCACCAGAAGAAAGTGATGATGACGTGGCTTTCAGTGATCAACCAATTGACGTGGTCTACGAAGACGATAATTGGTTAGTGATTAATAAACCGGCTGGTTTAACTAGTGTTCCGGGACCTGCTAACAGAGAAGATACCTTGGTAAATCGAATTAAAGGGTATTTAAGACAACAAGGATCGGTAGATTTAAAGCCACATTTAATTACTCGATTAGATCGATTTACATCCGGTTTAGTATTGGTAGCTAAGCATCGTTTGGCCAATAGTTTAGCTAATCAAGAAGTAGCAGAACACAAGATTGATAAATACTACTATGCGATTGTTTCTGGTACCGGCTTACCTGATCACGACATTGTTGATTTACCAATTGGGAGAGTCGGTGACAACTTTAGAAGAGAAGTAATTGAAGATGGTCAATCAGCTAATACTGAATTTTGGATTGTAAAAAATTTTAGTAATTACAGCTTAGTTAAATTAAAACTACATACTGGTCGGACACATCAAATTAGAGTGCATATGACCGAACTAGGCCATCCGCTATTAGGGGATGAACTATACGGTGGTCCGCTAGATCAAGGTATTAATAGACAGGCACTTCACGCCTATTATTTATCATTTAATGATGGAATCACCAATCAAATCAGAACGTTTGAGACTGAATTGCCAAATGATATGACAGCAGTCATTGAGGAGGAAAAGTAATGAATGAAGAAATTCATGAAGTAAAATGTTTAGTTGATAATGAGCCAATGCTATCGGATGAAGGGTTTTATCTGCAAGAATTAAGCCAACCGATTTCAAATGCCGTTAAAGCTGATTACGCAAAGGCGAAGGTAACTAGTTTTATTTGTGCGCATCACTTGTTAAAATATCGTGTGAACCACGTTGATAACTTAATTAATGCCGATTTAAAACAAAGTCAAAAAATTAACCGTAAGCTAACGAGAGCGCTCCGTGATGATAATTACGACATTAAAGACGTTAATGATTCATTACAAGAAAGTTTGACTTTCGGCCAAAAGGTTTCTGACGCAGTGGCCAAATTCGGTGGTAGTTGGCCATTTATTTTCATTTTCATTGTGCTATTGATTGTTTGGATGGTAATTAATGGGATGGCGCTATTTGGTGTTCATTTTGATCCATATCCATATATTTTATTGAATTTGTTTTTAAGTTGTTTTTCAACAATTCAAGCACCCATCATTATGATGAGTCAAAATAGAGCGGCTGAACGTGACCGTTTGGATTATGAAAATGATTTCCATGTTAACTTAAAGTCAGAACATGAATTAAGAATTTTGCATGCTAAATTAGACCACTTAACACAAAATCAATTGCCACATGATTTGGAAGTCGAAAAACTACAACTAGAAATTTTAGGTGAAGTGAGAACCGAATTAGCCAAGTTACGTGAGGAAAATAGTAAACTAAAAGATAAGTTACGCCAAAAGGAGAATTAAAAATGGAAGATAATATTTCATTGGGAGAACCAGTTTTTGATAAGATGATGTTCGTCTTAAAGTCACCGATTACTGATGACAACCACAAGTACTACAAATTTAATGATGAAGAAATGCAAGAAATTGCTGAAGATGTATGGGCAATGCCTGCATACATGAAAGAAGACGATGATTTTTCAATGTTCTTCATTCTAACTAAGATTGAAAGTGGTGAAACCGTTATCGCGTTTTCACAAGGTGAAATGAGTGATGGTAATTTCTCATTAAGTGAACCCATGGTTTCTGGAAATGGTTTAAATGTTTTGAATGCACATGATGAAAAATCAGCTGCTTCAGTTCTACATTTTTTGAATCAAATTTCCAAAGCTAATGAAGGTGATTGGAGAATGATAGAAGACTAAAAATCATTGATTTTAAAGGACTTCTCAACGTGCGTCATGATGGGCTTTACAAGCATTTTTGTAAAAGCTCATTTTTTTGTAAAAAAAGCTTTGCTTTTTGGAAAAATGGTGGTAATATTTTTAAGTCGCTAAAATGCTTTTAAATTTTTAAATCAAACACAAAAAGGGGGGCTTAGATCATGTTAATGAGAAGAGCACAAATCGAAGATTTTAACGCAATTGAACAAATTATTTTCGAAGGGAAGGAATTGCTCGCCAAACAGGGTGTTAACCAATGGCAAACAGGTTACCCAAATGCGGAATCATTAATGAACGATATCATCAATGGATGGACTGTCGTACTAGAAGAAAATGGCGAAATTCTAGGCACAGCAGCTGTTATTCCAGGACTAGACACTAGTTATGAAAACCTTGATGGTCAATGGTTATCTAACGGCCCTTACCTATCAATTCATCGTGTGGCCGTTTCAAACAGACACCACGGCAGAGGTCTAGCTCAACAACTATTTGAAGGAATCTTTGCTGCTGTTGAAAAGATGGATGATGTTCAAAGTGTACGCATCGACACAAATCCAATGAACCTAGGCATGCAACATGTCATCAAAAAAGCTGGATTTGTTGAAACTGGCAGAGTAGTTCCAATTTCTGCAGTTGACCCTACAAACGTAGTAATGAACTTCGCATACGAAAGAGTTATCAAACAACCAATGTTAATTGCTTAAGCTGATTTTTTTAAATCAGCTTTTTTTGTTGCTCTTATAAAGGTATAATTATCATCAGGAGGTGAAACATATGCACGAACATAATCATGATGAAGCAATGTCACAACAACGATTTTTTACTGTAACGATTTTAAATACATTGATTACCTTAGTGGAATTCGTTGGTGGAATTTTATCAGGTAGTTTGTCATTACTATCAGATGCATTTCATAACTTCGCTGATTCAGCATCAGTAGTTGGTAGTTACTATGCTCATCAAATTAGTCAAAGACCACAAAACCAATTGAACACGTTCGGATATAAAAGAGCACAAATTATTTCAGCCTTTTTAAATTCACTATTCTTAGTGATTATCTCAGTTGTCTTGATTGTTGAAGGGGTCCAAAAACTATTTAAACCAGAACAGATTAACGGAAACTTGATGTTAATAGTTGCTGTGGTTTCGACGGTTGCTAATTTGATCTCTACTGTCATGTTGAGTCGTGGTTCTAAACATAATTTAAATATTCGCGCTACATACTTACACTTATTGAGTGATACATTGGCATCACTAGGTGTTATTTTCGGTGGGATTTTAATTAAATTATTTAACTGGGTCTTAGTCGATCCAATTGTAACCATTATTGTGGCAATCTATATTTCGGCAGAAGCATATCCAATCATAAAGAAGACCGTTAAGATTTTGATGCAAGGGTCACCAATGATTGATTGTTATGATATCCAAAAGGACATGATGCAAATTGATGGGATCACCGGTGTCCACCATGTTCACATCTGGTCTGTAGATGAAAATAGTGTTATTTTCTCAGCGCACGTCAACATGGACGATATGCTAATTTCTGAAGCTGAAAAGATTTATGATCCAGTTTCGAAATTATTGCACGATAAATATGGTATTGAACACGTCACACTGCAAGCTGAAGTAAAACGGGGAACCCAGGAAGATTTATATTTTGATACCAAAACAGATATAGAATAAAAAAAGACGCTTTTCCAATTCGGAAAAGCGTTTTTTGTAATTGGAAAAACGTCTTTTTAATTATACGCCGTGTGGTAGAGCAGCGTATTTTTGCTGGTACCAAGATTCCCAAGGGAACTCGGTGCTACCGTTAGCAAGATATCTCATATCGATTTCATTTAGTAGTTTTTCATAACTATGACTACAATAGATGATTGTATCTTTAGCAGCATGATCTACCGATTCATACTTGTTACGATATACCTCCTGATTGATTTGCCATAGCATGGATTGGTCAGGAACCTGACTTAATATCTCCATGTTTTCGCTGCGATAGCAGATGACATAAAACTTACTAAATGCGTTGATACTAGTAACTTTGGCCTGTTCGCTAAGTTCACTAAAATGGTACAACTTCTCTCCCATAAAAATGCCTCACTTTCGTATCGTAGATATTAATATTCAATATCTCGACGTAATTATATAATTTTCCTCAAAAAAAAGAAATAAAAATGGTAAAATAGATATTAAAGTTGTAAGATACTCTTTAGTAGATTTTATTTAGGAGACATGGATATAGAGATGACCCCAAAAAAAGAGGACTATTTAAAAATTATTTTTGAACTAGGTGGAACCAAGGAAAAGGTATCCAACAAACGCATCGCGATTAGCTTAGATATCGCACCTGGATCTGTAACCGAAATGGTGAATAAGTTACTAGATGAAGGTTTAGTAGAACACGAACCATATGCTGGGGTATGTTTAACCGAAGACGGAATTAAATTAGCAGAAGTGCTAGTTAGAAAGCACCGTATTTGGGAAAGTTTCTTAGTGAACGAATTAGGTTATCCACTACCTGATGTGGATAAGGAAGCTGAAGTTCTAGAACATGTCACAAGTGGACATTTACTAGAATCAATGTATGAAAAGTTAAATGAACCATCACATTGCCCGCATGGTGGAGTAATTCCTAACATGTCAGGCCATTACAAAGAAGATAGTCATCGACTATTAAATGATGCTGAAGATGGTGAAATGGTGGTTGTTGATCGTTTTATCGATAACCATGACCTATTAACTTATCTAGGTGATATCCAATTGGATATTGGTGATAAATTAAAGGTGATTAAGCATTCGCCATTTGAAGGACCGGTAACGGTGCAAAACCTAACTGATAATCAAGAAAGCGATATTAGTTACAAAGCATCACATTACGTGTTTATCCGCAAAGTTGCAGAATAAAGCAAAGGACTGAGTTGAAAAATTCAGTCCTTTTTTACATGCTTAACTACTAGTGCTAAACTAATAGTTAAATAATCCATACATAAAGAAGATGGTATCAAAATGAAGAAAATTATATCAGTGATTGTCGCAGTGGTAGTAGTAATGATTGCGGTGTTTGCCTTTTGGATGTACCGCCAATCAAGTTTTTATGCTGCGCAACAATTTAACCAATTAACTAGAAATAAAACAGAATTAAGAAAAGTTGCGGAAAATGATGCCGTATATCAATATATTCGGGATAATCATGACCATCAATTAACCGGGATTACTGATGATCAAGGTTCAGGTAAACTATTTTACTTTGCGGGTAAATATAAAGATAAATATATTGGTTTCGAAGGCGATTTTTATAATTTTGGAATAAAAATTAAAAAGGTCTTCTTTAATCAATAAATTCAAAACTCGTTATTCAACGAGTTTTTTTGCTGGCTTCACGCCGAAATGGGCTGTTTTATTCTAATCGTTAAATGTTATAATAAAAAAAATTACGCTTAAAGAGAGGTGAGATGGTTGAACGAAAGACAAAAAAGTAAGTTATTAGTTGAGACCTGTTTACTAGCTGGAAAGATAATGATTGAAAATGGTTCTGAAATGGTCAGAGTGACTGACACAATTGACCGTATTTCAATTAATGCTGGCGCGAAAGAAGCACGATCGTATGTTACGCTTACAGGGATTATCATGTCGGGGAGTCCAGATATGGGAGCGCAAGTAACCGCAATTGATAAGCGTACTTTTGACTTAGAAAAGGTGTCGACAGTTAATGACTATTCTCGCCAGTTCGCCAATAAGAAAATTTCATTGGGCGAATTTTACCGTCGCTTAAAAAGAATCGATAAAGATATCCTGCCATTTCCTTTCTGGTTGCAATTAATTGGTGCCTTTATGGTTAGTTCGACGCTAGAAATTGTCTTTAGAAGTAACTATTACGATTTCTGGGCAGCTGGAATTGTGGGGATGTTAGGGTGGTTTGTTTACTCACTAACCGATAAGTACACTAATATTCGATTTTTAAATGAATTCATTGCCGCAATCTGTATTGGATTCGTATCAATCTTTTTAATTCGTGCAAAGATTGCAATCTCAGCCGATGATTTGATTATCGGGGGACTAATGCCATTGGTACCAGGGGTACCAATTACGAATGCGGTTCGCGATGTCTTATCCGGAAACTTAGTATCTGGACCATCTCGAGGAATCGAAGCCATTATGAGTGCCTGTGCATTAGGTTTCGGTGTGTCAATGGCAATTAAAATTTTGGGGTGATAATCATTTTTCCATTAATAATAAATATTTTATGCGTGTACTTTGCGACTATTGGTTTTGGAATCTTAATTAATCTACCTAGAAAAGCACTTAACGTTGCCGGAATCGTAAGTCTTTGTGGCTGGTTAGTTTATCATATTGTTGATGTGCACCTTAATAGTTATCTTTTTGCCGATATCTTAGGAACTTTTACAGTCGGTTTTTTGAGTATCTTCGCATCAAGATATAAAAAGATGCCGGTTATTATTTTCAATATTCCAGCGCTAGTGCCATTGGTGCCAGGAGGACAAGCATATCAAGTTATGAAGTGTTTGGCGATTGGAAACTACGCATTAGCCAAAGCAAATTTAATTCAGGTCATTTTTATTGCTGGAGGAATTGCTTCTGGTTTCCTATTTTCTGAATTCTTAAACCAATTATATAATCGTTTTAAAGCTTACATGAAAGAAAAAAGAGCAATGAGATAATTCTCATTGCTCTTTTTATTTTGTTTTATCCGAAGAAGAAACTAATGATTAAGACGATTAACACGAAAGTGGTAATCCAGACATATAGCATGTCTTTTTCTTTGTAGAAAGAATAGATAGATACGATTACTCGTAATACTGGAGTTAGAATCAAGCAAAAGATTCCAAGCATCATAATCGCATATGGTTTAACGTGGGCAATTCCAGTAAAAATATCATGGAACTTAGTAGGAAAGACATTGGTAGGATAACCGGACTTACCAGTAATTAAAAATAATAGTAAACCAAGAATCATGATGGTTGCGGAGATAATAACACCGACACGAAGAATCTTACCAATTACTAATTCGATACGACCCATTTCTTCTTTAGTTGCAGGTTGTTCTTTATTCATAATTTACCTCCTAGAATCCTTTAAAACCGTTGATTAGCATGTTGAAACCAATGTAGACAATGATTGGAACGAAAATCATTCTAATCCATTTTGCTGGTAACACTTGCATAATTCTGGAACCAACAGTAGCACCACCTAAAATTCCTAATGCTAGTGGAACTGCGACTTGAGGTAGGATTGATCCGTTGAAGAAGTAGACTGTTGCAGAAGCTGCAGCGGTAACTCCCATCATTAAGTTACTAGTAGCACTTGATGGTTTTAAAGGCATCTTCATGAAAGTATCCATGGCGATAACTTTAAATGCACCAGAACCAATTCCTAATAAACCAGAAGCTAGGCCGGCACCAAACATTACTGATAGTCCACGGGGGATGTTTTCTACTTTATAATCAATTTGTTTCTTTTCTGACTTATCATAGTATGAAGAGTTTAAACGAAGCTTTTCAGCTAGTTTATCATCTTTAGTACTTAGATTTGACTTACTTTTGTTTAATAGTTTTTTAACCATGTTGAAACCAGAGAATAATAGCAAAAGTCCAAATAATATGTAAAGGTATTTAGGCTCTAACACGCCAGTAAGTAAAGCACCAGACAAAGCACCGATGGTAGTAGCAATTTCTAAGAACATTGCGACACGTAAATTTAAAACTTCATCCTTTAGATAAGCAATTGTAGAACCAGAACTAGTAGCGATAACTACGATGATACTAGCCCCAATCGCATATTTAATGTCCATATGGAAGAAGAGTGTTAGGACGGGGGTAACGATAATTCCACCACCAAGTCCTAAAATAGCACCACCAATACCGGCAACGATACCGATGATGATCATTAGTATGGCTGTTTCAATCAAAATATTTTCCTCCTAAAAAATTAAAATCATTTAATATTATAACAATTATTAGAATCATTGCACTGAATAAAGCAATTCTTAATTATTTTAGGTTCTGGAACTATGTTATAATAATTTTAAAAAGTGATTAGGGAGGATCGATGCGATTATGATCATCGATAAAGATTATACCCGTGGTTTTAGAATCTTCGGTGGAGCTGTACTATCACTAATTGTGACTCTATCTGTAATGATTGATTCAGGGTATTTAAGATTTTTAGATTCAGTAATGATTGGAGCAATCCAAAAGTCTGATGGAGGAATTAAGGATGCTTTAATGCACTTAAGTACTACATTGGCCAGTCCTAAATTTGATATTATTTATGTTTTAATCATGGCATTCTTCATGTGGGGCTTTAAGTTTAAACTGCAAGCACTTTGGGCAATCTTTACTATTATTGGTGGGGATGTAGTTGGTTTCGTCTTCAAAGAAATTGTCAGAAGAGCTAGACCAACATTACACAGTGCTTCAGATACTGGTTTTAGTTTCCCATCAGGTCACGTATTAGGAATCTTTATTGTTATTAGTATTATTTGGATTATTATTATTCCAGTAATGAAGAGTGATAGATGGAGAATTGCAATTCAAATTCTATCTGTTATCTTCTTATTAATGGTAATGATGTCTAGAGTATACCTAAACGCGCATTACCCAACAGATACCATTGGAGCAGTATTAATTGCTTACACTTGGGTTCAAATTTCAGAAATTTTCTACGTAAAATACGCACCAAGATTGAAGCAAAATTGGCGTCCAGTTTTACATTCATACTTATAAAATAAAAAAGAACTGATATAATCAGTTCTTTTTATTTTGCCAAATTTCAGCTAACCAGCTAATTGCTAAGTCAAACCAAGTAGCGACACGTTCGTTATTTGAATCATCATTCCATGCTGTTGTAGAGTTGGCCAGTCCCATTCCGTGAGGGCCGTGGTGGAAAATGTGTAATTCGTTATCCACACCGACTTCGTTTAAACGCATTGAATATTTCAATGCGTTTTTGACTGGGACGAATGGATCGTCAGCAGTATGCCAGATGAAAGTGGGGGCGTTTTTCTTGCTGACATATTTATCGGCTTCAATTTGTCTGTCATCATTGACCCAGTTTAAGATGCTTTCAGGATCTTTGGGGAAACCATCGTGTAAGTTAATCACAGGGTAGCTGAGGATAACTGCATTTGGTTTTAAAATATCTGAATTATCCACATGTGCATAATCCATTAGCCATTGTTCATGGTAAAAGTTATTATAGAGACTGCAGATGTGGCCACCGATTGAAAAGCCAGCGATGACGATACGGTCGGTATCAATGTTATATTCATTAGCATGTTCTTTAATGAACTTAATGCTGTTTGCTAGTTCGACTAGCGGATTAGGCATTAATGGTAACGCTTCATGTTCAAAGGTATATCTTAAATAGAAACTTTGATAACCTTGCGCTGAGAAATTAAGCGCAAAGTTTTCAGCTTGTTGCAGTGAAATATGGGTATAAGATCCACCAGGTACAATAATTACTGCTGGATATTTATATTGATTAGTTTGTACATCTGCTGATTTAAGATATCCTTGAATAAATGAACTTGAGTTTTCGCGTATTGATTCTCTAATAATTTTCATGAACGGACCTCGTTTACTAAAAAATAATTAACTATATTTTAACGCAAGGAGCAATAAGTGTGGATAAAAATATGAATAAAGAAATAGAAGTAACAGAATTATATGATACTGACTTTCCTGCCTACTTTGAAATGATGAGTGATCCAGTGATGGCTCAAAAGACCGGGTTTGAACCGGTAGAAGATGAACAAAAAGCTAAAATGTTATTTGAATCCGAAAATGATACAAATAAAACCTACGCGATTAGGCTAAAAGATACCCACAGATTAGTGGGACTTATTAACATTTTCCCAGAAATTGGGGATAACTTTGAACCCGATTTTGAAAATGTTGAACTAGGATATTTTATCAACACAAGTTATCAACAACGCGGATATATGACCTATGCATTACAATGGGTGCTAGAACAGGGGATGGATGGCGTATCAATAGTAGAAGCCACCGTTGATGTTAATAACATTGCATCACAGCACTTACTATTAAAGTTAGGTTTTACACAGGTGGATAAGTACGATGACAATTTAGTTTATTCACAAAAATTAAAATAATCATGTTGTAATTGGGGATATCTTAGGATATAATTATTCTCATAAATCTAAGAAGAGGCGCAGCTAACAAGAGTAGCTAATCTGAACTGATAAAGCAGTGATGAAGATTAGTGAAAGGGAAGGACTGCCGAAACAAGCAATCACTTTATGGATTGTACGTTGGGCTCTAGTTTAATAGACTAGGGACTGTCGTGATAATTTATCACGGAGTGCTTTTATGATCGATAATTAAAGTTACTGATTATGTGGTCTCTTCTTGCGTTTTGCAGGACGGGACTTTTTTAGTTATTTATCATTAGTACCTCTTAGAAATAAGAAAAGAGGGTGAAGTCAATGAGTCAAAATTCAGATAACACAGTGAAGAGAGGTTTAAAGACCCGTCATGTTTCAATGATTGCCTTAGGGGGTTCAATCGGAACTGGTCTTTTTGTTGCCTCAGGTTCAGTAATTAGTCAAGCTGGACCGGGTGGAGCATTAGTTGCATATTTATTAATGGGATTAATGGTTTACTTTTTAATGACTAGTTTAGGTGAAATGGCAACTAATACACCAATTTCAGGTTCATTTGCTGCCTATGCCGGTAAGTACGTTGATCCTGCGCTTGGTTTTGCGATGGGTTGGAACTATTGGTTTAACTGGGCAATTACAGTTGCGGTTGATATTAGTACTGCAGCTTTAGTTGTTAAGTTCTGGTTACCACACTTCCCAAGTTGGATTTTTAGTGCCGTTACTTTGGTATTGATCTTAGCCATCAATGCTCTATCAGTTAAGTCATTCGGTGAAACCGAATTTTGGATGTCCATTATTAAGGTGGTAACCATCTTTATTTTCCTAGGTGTCGGAATTTTAACTATTTTCGGTATCATGGGTGGTCACTTCGTTGGTCTATCTAACTTTACATTTAAGAAGGCACCATTTGTTGGTGGTCTTCCAATGATCCTAGCAGTATTCGTTGTGGCTGGTTTCTCATTCCAAGGAACCGAATTAGTCGGAATTACTGCTGGTGAATCAGATAACCCCAGAAAAGCTGTTCCACTAGCCATTCGTGATGTTTTCTGGAGAATCATTTTATTCTACATTCTTGCTATTTTTGTTATTGGAGCAATTATTCCTTACACTAGTCCTGATTTATTAGGTTCAAGTGCTACTGATGTTGCAATCAGTCCATTCACAATTGTCTTCAAGCGTGCTGGATTGGCTGCCGCTGCATCTGTTATGAACGCTGTTATCTTAACTTCTGTTATTTCTTCAGCTAACTCAGGGATGTACGCATCTACTAGAATGTTATACTCAATGGCTCACCAAGGTTTCGCACCTAAAATCATGGGTAAGACTAACCGTCGCGGAATCCCGGTTGGTGCATTACTTGTTACTACTGCGATTGCATTACTCACATTTATCACTAGTATCGAAGGACCACAAATCTACCTATGGTTAGTGGCTGCTTCTGGTTTAACTGGTTTCATTGCTTGGGTGGGAATTGCCATTTCTCATTATCGTTTCAGACGAGCATTTATCAAGCAAGGTCATAGTTTAGATGAATTGAAGTACTCTGCAACTTGGTTCCCAATTGGACCAATCATTACTTTAATTCTATGTATTCTTGTTATATGTGGTCAAAATATTACTTCATTTGCTAACTTAGATTGGGAACAAATTGGAATTACTTACATTTCAGTTCCACTTGTATTAATTCTATACATTGGATACAAGATTAAGTACAAGACTCATCTAATTCCATTAGACGAAGTCGATGTTTCACCATCAGATTTAAGAGAACAAGAAAAATAAGATTAAAAGATGCTAAGAATTAGCATCTTTTTTATTTTCCAGCCATATTGCCGTATTCAAAAATAGTCTGATGTATTAAAATAATATATAGAAGAAACTCAACTTAAGGAGACTAATATGATTGTACTTGCTGGAACAATTGGAGCGGGAAAGACCTCTTTAACTAAATTATTGTCAGAACACTTAGAATCAACTGGTTACTATGAATCAGTTGATGATAACGAAATTCTACCTTTATTTTATAAAGACCCTAAAAAGTATGCATTTTTACTACAAATCTACTTTTTAAATACTCGTTTAAACAACATTGAAAAAGCGCAAAATGAAAAACTAAGCGTAATGGATCGTTCAATCTATGAAGATTCACTATTATTCCGTTTGAATGCTGACATGAAACGTGCGACTTCTACTGAAGCAGATATCTATGATTCATTATTGGATAATATGATGGAAGAAATTCCAGGGTCACCAAATCAAAAGAACCCAGATTTATTAATCCACATCAATATTTCTTTCGAAACAATGTTAAAGAGAATTCAAAAACGTGGTCGTAGTTATGAACAAGTGGATAAAGATCCAGAACTTTATGATTACTACAAAGACTTAAACCAACGTTATGATGATTGGTATGCAAATTATGATTTATCACCAAAGATGGAAATTGATGGTGATAAGTTAGATTTCATTGAAAGTGAAGACGATTTAGCAGAAGTATTAAAACAAATTGATGAAAAAATTGCAGAATTGCAATTAAAGTAGTTGCCAATTTAAAACTTTTGTAATACTATTAAATCAACAAATAAACGCAATGTATGTTTTAAGTAGACACTTAAGAGATGTAATGGTTGGTGTGAATTACAAGTCGAAATTCCAGCATACGTAAAAGCGGGTAGGTAATGCTACACGGCTAGTGACCGTTATCACCATACGAGTGTTTAGCTTATGCTAAGAACTTGGGTGGTACCGCGAAAAGAAGACCTTCGTCCCAATGGATGGAGGTCTTCTTTTTATTTTCAGGAGGTATGTATTATGTTAGATATGAAAATGATTCGTCAAAACGCAGATTGGGTAAAAGAAAAGTTAGCTACTAGAAATGTTAAAGCTGAAACTATCGATGAACTATTAGGTTACGATGAAAAACGTCGTGAACTAATTGTGAAGAGCGAAAGCCTAAAAGCTAAGAAGAATGATGTTTCAAAGAAGATTGCCGAAGCAAAGCGTAACAAAGAAGACGCCACTTCAGCAATTGAAGAAATGCAACAAGTTGGTAAGGAAGTTAAAGATTTAGATGCTGAACTAGAAAAGGTTCAACAAGATCAACAAGATTTAGCTGCCCACTTACCAAACATTCCAGCGGATGAAGTTCCAATCAGTTTAACTGAAGAAGGAGCTGTGGAATTAAGAAAACATGGTGAACCACGTAAGTTTGACTTCCAACCTAAGAACCACTGGGAAATCGGTGAAGACTTAGGAATTCTAGATTTTGAAGCTAGTGCTAAAGTTGCTGGTAGCCGTTTTGTATACTACATGGGAGCAGGTGCACAATTAGAACGTGCTATCTATAATTTCTACTTAGACCAAAACGCTAAAGCAGGTTACAAAGAAGTACTTCCTCCATACATGGTTAACTCAGACTCAATGTTTGGAACTGGACAATTTCCTAAGTTTAAAGAAACTAAAGCTGGTTTCGAAATCGCAGATAGTGATTTAACAATGATTCCAACAGCCGAAGTTCCATTAGTAAATTACTACAGAGATGAAGTAATGGATGCTGACAAGTTGCCAGTTAAGTTTACTGCACTTTCACCAGCATTTAGATCAGAAGCCGGAAGTGCCGGACGTGATACTAGGGGTTTAATTCGTTTACACCAATTCAACAAGGTTGAAATGGTTCAATTCACTAAACCAGAAGATTCATGGGATGCACTAGAAAGCATTACTGCACATGCTGAAGAATTACTAGACATGTTAGAAATTCCATACCACGTAATTACTTTAACTACTAGTGATATGAGTTTCACTGCAGCAATGACCCATGATATTGAAGTTTGGATGCCTGCTCAAGGTCGTTACCGTGAAATTTCAAGTTGTTCAAACACGACTGATTTTCAAGCTCGTCGTGCACACATTCAATACAGAGATGAAAATGGAAAGCTTCAATTCGTTCACACATTGAATGGTTCAGGTTTAGCCGTTGGTAGAACTGTAGCAGCTATTTTGGAAAACTTTCAAAACGAAGATGGCTCAATCAGTATTCCAAAAGTACTACAACCTTACATGGGTGGTCGTACTACTATTACTAAAGAAGGTTAATTATATCTAAAACTGAAAAGAACCTCCTAAGATGATACCTTAGGAGGTTCTTTTTATATATAGAAATAAGATGTTCTTATAGGAAGGGATGATAATGAAATCAATCAAAACAGAATTGCTATTCATTTTTTGCAAAAAAAGGTAGACGAGGAATGTATTTTTCGATATAATATTTTTTGTTGAGTTATAAAACGGCTTACAAATATGAATTCAAAGCAAATTAATTAAAATTTTTGTTGACATGAATTGCTACAAATGATAATATTAAATAGTTGTCTTGTTAAGAGATGACTTGATTGACCTCATGGAGGATTAGCTCAGTTGGGAGAGCATCTGCCTTACAAGCAGGAGGTCACAGGTTCGAGCCCTGTATCCTCCATTGAGCCGTTAGCTCAGCCGGTAGAGCATCTGACTTTTAATCAGAGGGTCGGCAGTTCGAACCTGCCACGGCTCATTGGCTCAATGCCATATACATTTTAATATCACCATGCGGGCGTGGCGGAACTGGCAGACGCGCTAGATTTAGGTTCTAGTTTCCTTATGGAAGTGGGGGTTCGAATCCCTTCGCCCGCATTGCATTATTTGCAAAAATGCTGCCGACTTAGCTCAGTTGGCTAGAGCGCTTCACTAGTAATGAAGAGGTCGGGTGTTCGAATCATCTAGTCGGCATTTATGCGGAAGTAGTTCAGTGGTAGAACATCAGCTTGCCATGCTGGGGGTCGCGGGTTCGAATCCCGTCTTCCGCTTTGCATACTTCTGCCGGGGTGGCGGAATTGGCAGACGCACAGGACTTAAAATCCTGCGGTCAGTGATGACCGTACCGGTTCGATCCCGGTCCTCGGCATTATTTTTAATTTAATATTTATTATGCACCCATAGCGCAACTGGATAGAGTGTCTGACTACGAATCAGAAGGTTGTAGGTTCGACTCCTACTGGGTGCATTTTTTTTATTTCGGGAAGTAGCTCAGCTTGGTAGAGCACCTGGTTTGGGACCAGGGGGTCGCAGGTTCGAATCCTGTCTTCCCGATAATATAGATGAAAAAGAGAAAATGTTAATTCATTTTCTCTTTTTATTTTCGGTAAAAATCTTTGCATTTCGGCTATAATTACGTATAATTATAGTCAAGATTAGTCAAAGAATTGGGGTGGTAACATGCAAGGAAAAAACATTTCCGATATTATCGAAAGATATCTAAAGGAAATGATTGCTGAAGATGAACGTGTTGAGATTAGTAGATCTGATATTGCCAGTCACTTTGATGTTGTACCATCACAGATTAATTATGTGATTAAGACTCGTTTTACTATTCAAAATGGATATGTAGTAGAAAGTAAACGAGGTGGCGGAGGATACATCCGTATTGAAAAAGTGAAGTTATTAGACAATATTGAAATACTAGACACATTAATAGATGCAATTGGAACAGACCTAACGCAAAGAGAAGCGAAGGCATTAATTAATACTTTAGTTGTAAATGAGCTAATTACTGACAATGAGGCTGATTTAGTGTTAGCATCTATTACTAAACAAACTCTAGCAATCGGCAATACATTACTTGAAAATCAGATTAGAGCAAACATAATGATCGCCATTTTAGATCATTTGAGATACAAGAGCTAGAAAGTGAGGCATAACATGGATAACATTTTTACTCCTAGTGCGAAAAACGTTTTAATTATAGCGCAAGAACAAGCCAAAGTATTTGGCCATCAGGCTATCGGAACTGAACATTTATTACTAGCTTTAGCGATGGAAACTAACGGAATCGCTAAGTCAGCATTAAAACAATGCGATATCAATGAAGAAGATATTAAGGGTGAAATCGAAATCTTAGTTGGTTATGGTAATTTGCATGAATATGATCAAGATTCATACCTACCATATTCACCAAAGACTGAACAAATTCTTACCATTGCAGGGCAAGTTTCTAAGAAGTATGGTGCTGCCAGAATTGGTACAGAACACTTATTAATCGCTATTTTGGATACGCCAGAAACTGTCGCTACTAGAATTCTAGAAAGCATGAACGTAAGAGACATGAACTTTATTAAAAAAGTGCTATTACGTAAAATGGGCTTTTCATCAAATCCCAACCCAAATGCCAAAAACATTCCATTGCCAGGTGCTAAACCAGCAGTGACAAATGGAACAACTCCAACGCTTGACTCATTAGCAACCGACTTAACTAAGGCTGCTAAAGACGGTTTAATCGATCCTACAATTGGAAGAGATGACGTTATCAAACGTGTTATCCAAATTCTAAGTCGTCGTACTAAGAACAACCCAGTTCTAGTTGGTGAAGCAGGGGTTGGTAAGACCGCTGTTGTCGAAGGATTAGCTTTGAAGATTGCTAACCGTCAAGTGCCGGATGATATGGAAAACAAACGTGTCATGATGCTTGAAATGGGAACTTTAGTTGCTGGAACTAAGTATCGTGGTGAATTCGAAAAACGTTTAATGAAGATTATCAGCGAAATTAAATCAGTTGGTAACGTTATTTTATTCATTGATGAATTACACACCTTAATGGGTGCTGGTGGAGCTGAAGGGGCAATTGATGCTTCTAACATTTTAAAACCAGCATTAGCTAGAGGTGACTTACAAACAATTGGAGCTACAACATTGAACGAATACCAAAAGTACATTGAAAAAGATGGGGCTTTGGCTCGTCGTTTCGCTACGGTTTCTGTTGAAGAACCAACTAGAGATGAAGCAATTCAAATTCTTAAGGGGATTCGTCCTAAGTACGAAACTCATCATCAAGTTAAAATTACAGATGATGCAATTGAACAAGCGGTTGATTTATCATCTCGTTACATTAGTAATCGTTTCTTACCTGATAAGGCCATCGATTTGATGGATGAAGCAGCTGCTATGATTAGAATTGATAATTTAGACGATGAAGATCCATTGGATGAATTACAAAATCAAATCGCTGAATACAGTAAAGCACTGGAAAGTGCAATTGAAGAACAACGTTTTGAAGATGCTGTTAGTTTAAGAGAAAAAGAACAAGCAGTACAAAAAGAATTAGCTGATAAACGTGACAAGATTGCTGATCAACGTCAAAAGGCACAAAAGGAACATAAGTACAACATTTCAGAAACTGGTGAAGATGTTGCTAAGGTTGTTTCTGAATGGACTGGTGTACCAGTTACTAAGATGACTAAGACAGATAGCAAGCGCTTGGTAAACTTAGAAAGCATTTTACACAAGAAAATTATTGGTCAAAATGAAGCCGTTTCTGCAGTATCTAGAGCAATTAGACGTGCAAGAAGTGGAATTAAAGATCCTAACCGTCCAATCGGTTCATTTATCTTCTTGGGACCAACTGGTGTTGGTAAAACTGAATTGGCTAAAGATTTGGCTGAAGAAATGTTTGGCTCAAAAGATGATATTATCAGAATTGATATGTCAGAATATATGCAAAAAGAATCAGCTTCTCGAATGGTTGGTTCAGCTCCCGGATACGTTGGATACGAAGAAGGTGGTCAACTAACCGAAAAGGTAAGACAACATCCATACTCAGTTGTTTTATTCGATGAAGTAGAAAAGGCTCATCCAGATGTCTTCAACTTGTTACTACAAGTACTAGATGATGGATACCTAACTGATTCAAAGGGTCGTCACGTTGATTTCAGAAACACAGTACTAATTATGACTTCTAACCTAGGTGCTGCTGCACTTCGTGATAAGAAGACAGTTGGTTTTGGTGCTGAATTAGATAAAGACGATGAAAACTACAAGCTAATGAAGAAGACCGTTGAAGAACAAATGAAACGATTCTTCAGACCAGAATTCTTAAACCGAATTGATGAAACAATTATTTTCCATGAACTAAATCAAAAGCAAGTTCAAGAAATTGTTAAGTTAATGACAAATGATTTATTGAAGAGAGTTCATGATCTAGGTATCAACATTAAGATGACACCAGCCGCAATTGAATTGATTGCTAAGAATGGTTTTAATCCTGAATACGGTGCTCGTCCAATTAGAAGAGCACTACAAAATGATGTGGAAGATAAAATTTCTGAAGAAATTCTTTCTGGTTCAATTAAACCAGGGGATGAAGTTTCAATCGGAGCTTCCAAAGGGAAAATTACAGTTACTAAAAAAGAAACTGTTAATGCATAAAAAAGAGAGGATTTAATCCTCTCTTTTTTATGCAAAACATTGACTTAACTATGCTTTTAGAGTATCATACTGGGTATATAACTATGAAATGAAATGCGTGTCGGCGATCTATTGTCCGTCAGATGCGCCTATATCAACCAAAAATAAGCGTCAATCGAGATTGCTTGTTTTGGTTTTTTTTTGCTCATTTTTAGTAAAAATCAGTAAAAAAGTGCAATTGTAACACAATTGTAATATTTCATTTTCGTAGAATTTTTTGGAGGGGTGAAGAACTTGGCAGGACATTTAGTTAAATATGGTAAACACCGTATTCGTAGAAGTTACTCACAAATCAAGGAAGTTCTTGATTTACCTAATTTAATTGAAATTCAAACCGATTCATACATGTGGTTCTTAGATGAAGGTTTGCGTGAAATGTTTAACAGCATTATGCCAATTGATGATTTCCAAGGAAAACTATCCTTAGAATTCGTTGATTACGAACTATTAGAACCTAAGTACACTGTTAATGAAGCAAGAGATCATGAGGCTAACTACTCAGCTCCACTTCATATCACATTAAAATTGACTAATCATGAAACTGGTGAAATCAAGACCCAAGATGTTTTCTTTGGTGATTTCCCATTAATGACAGATCAAGGTACTTTTATTATCAATGGGGCAGAACGTGTAATTGTTTCACAATTAGTTCGTTCTCCTGGTGTTTTCTTCCATAAAGAAGAAGACAAGAACGGCCGTATCAGTTACGGTACTACTGTAATTCCTAACCGTGGTGCATGGATGGAATTCGAAACTGATGCAAAGAACTTATCATACGTACGTATTGATAGAACTAGAAAACTACCAATTACTGAATTAGTACGTGCTTTAGGTTTTGGCTCTGATGATGAAATTACTCAAATTTTAGGTAGCAATGACAGCCTTTCATTAACTCTTGAAAAGGATGTTCACAAAGACACCACTGATTCACGTGTTGAAGAAGCCCTAAAAGATATCTACGAACGTCTACGTCCGGGTGAACCTAAGACTGCTGACTCTTCTCGTAGTCTATTAACTACTAGATTTTTTGATCCAAAACGTTACGACATGGCTCCAGTTGGTAGATACAAGACCAACAACAAGTTGAGCTTAAAGACTCGTCTACTTGGATTAACCCTTGCTGAAACTTTAGCTGACCCAGATACTGGTGAAATTATTGCTAAGAAGGGTACTGTTGTTGATAAGAATGTTATGAAGGAAATAGCTCCATACTTGGATCGTGAAGACTTCAAAGCATACACATTCAACCCTTCAGATGAATCAGTAGTTCCTGAACCAATGACTGTTCAAATCATTAAAGTACAATCAGAAACTGATCCAGACCATGTTGTTAACATGATCGGAAATGATAACATTCCTGAAGATTTCCACCACATTACTCCGGCAGATATCATTGCCTCAATCAACTACTTCTTTAACTTACAAGAAGGAATTGGTGAACCTGATGATATTGACCATTTAGGTAACCGTCGTATTCGTTCCGTTGGTGAATTACTACAAAACCAATTCAGAATTGGTTTAGCTAGAATGGAACGTGTTGTTAGAGAACGTATGTCAATTCAAGACACTACTACTGTTACTCCTCAACAACTAATTAACATTCGTCCTGTTGTTGCTTCAATTAAGGAATTCTTTGGTTCATCACAATTATCACAATTCATGGACCAAACTAACCCATTGGGTGAATTAACTCATAAACGTCGTCTATCCGCATTGGGACCTGGTGGTTTAACTAGAGACCGTGCTGGATACGAAGTTCGTGACGTTCACTACACGCATTATGGTCGTATTTGTCCTATTGAAACTCCTGAAGGACCTAACATTGGTTTGATTAACTCACTTTCAAGTTATTCTAAAGTTAACAAGTACGGTTTCGTGGAAACACCATACCGTCGTGTTTCATGGGATACTCACAAAGTTACTGATAAGATTGATTACTTATCAGCTGACGAAGAAGATAACTTCGTAGTTGCTCAAGCTAACTCACCATTAAATGAAGACGGTTCATTCAAGAACGACGTTGTTATGGCTAGATATAAGTCAAATAACATCGAAACTAAGATTGAAAATGTCGATTACATGGACGTTTCACCTAAACAAGTTGTTTCTGTTGCGACTGCATGTATTCCTTTCTTGGAAAACGATGACTCAAACCGTGCCCTAATGGGTGCCAACATGCAACGTCAAGCTGTTCCTTTGGTAAATCCACATGCTCCACTTGTTGGAACTGGGATCGAATACAAGGCAGCACATGATTCTGGGGTTGCTCTAATCTGTAAACACCCAGGTACTGTTGAATATGTTGACGCTGACGAAATTCGTGTTAGAAGAGAAGACGGTTCATTAGATACTTACAAACTAATGAAATTCCAACGTTCAAACGGTGGTAAAAACTACAACCAACGTCCAATCGTTCGTGTAAACGACAAGGTTGACGCTGATGAAATTCTTGCTGATGGTCCATCAATGGAAAATGGTGAATTGGCCCTAGGTCAAAACCCTGTTGTTGCATTTATGACTTGGCAAGGTTACAACTTCGAAGATGCCATTGGTATTTCAGAACGTTTAGTTAGAGAAGATGTATATACTTCAATTCATATTGAAGAATATGAATCAGAAACTAGAGATACCAAACTTGGACCTGAAGAAATGACTAGAGAAATCCCTAATGTTGGGGAAGAAGCTCTAAGAAACCTTGATGAAGAAGGAACTATCAGAATTGGTGCTGAAGTACATGATGGTGACATCTTAGTTGGTAAGGTTACTCCTAAGGGTGTAACAGAATTATCAGCTGAAGAAAGATTACTACATGCTATCTTCGGTGAAAAATCTAGAGAAGTTCGTGATACTTCACTACGTGTACCTCACGGTGGTGGCGGTATCGTTCAAGACGTTAAGGTCTTCACTCGTGAAAACGGTGACGAATTAGCTCCAGGTGTTAACAAGATGGTTCGAGTATACATTGCTCAAAAACGTAAGATTCAAGTAGGGGACAAGATGTCTGGTCGTCACGGTAACAAAGGTACTGTATCTATTGTTATTCCTGAAGAAGATATGCCTTACTTACCAGATGGTACTCCAATCGATATCCTATTGAGTCCCATGGGTGTGCCTTCACGTATGAACATCGGACAAGTTCTTGAACTTCACTTAGGTATGGCTGCTAGAAAACTTGGTATCCACGTAAGTACTCCGGTATTCGATGGTGCTCGTGATTCTGATATTTGGGATGCTGTTAAGGAAGCTGGTATGGCTTCAGACGGTAAATCAGTTGTTTATGATGGTAGAACTGGTGAACCATTTGATAAGCGTGTCGCTGTTGGGGTTATGCACTACTTGAAACTTGCCCACATGGTTGATGACAAGATCCATGCTCGTTCAATTGGACCTTACTCATTAGTTACTCAACAACCACTTGGTGGTAAAGCCCAATTTGGGGGACAACGTTTCGGGGAAATGGAAGTTTGGGCCCTAGAAGCTTATGGTGCCGCATACACACTACAAGAAATCTTGACTTACAAGTCAGATGACGTTGTTGGTCGTGTTAAGACATACGAAGCAATCGTTAAGGGTGAACCAATTCCTAAGCCAGGTGTTCCTGAATCATTCCGTGTTCTTGTTAAAGAACTTCAAGCTCTTGGATTAGACATGAAGGTTCTAAATGATGACAATGAAGAAATCGAACTTCGCGACTTAGATAGTGAAGACGATGACAATGTCTTAAACACTGATGCTTTAAGCAAACTAGCTGAAAAGCAAAGACAAGGCAAGGAAGAAACAGACGAAGAAAAGTCTGAACAAGATGATAAAGCAAACACCAACTTTAAGGAATAAAGAAAGGGGACTATCCATTGGTCGATGTAAATAAATTTTCAAGCATGCAAATTGGATTAGCTTCTTCTGATAAGATTCGTAGTTGGTCATTTGGTGAAGTTAAAAAGCCAGAAACTATTAACTACAGAACCTTAAAACCAGAAAAAGACGGTCTATTCGACGAAAGAATTTTTGGTCCTACAAAGGATTGGGAATGTGCTTGTGGTAAATATAAACGTATTAGATATAAAGGTATTGTCTGTGACCGTTGTGGAGTTGAAGTTACTCGTGCCAAAGTACGTCGTGAACGTATGGGACACATTGAACTTGCTGCTCCAGTAACACACATTTGGTACTTCAAGGGTATTCCAAGTAGAATGGGTCTTGTATTAGACATGAGTCCACGTGCTTTGGAAGAAATTATCTACTTTGCTTCATACGTTGTTACTGATCCTGGTGATACTCCACTAGAAAACAAGCAACTAATTTCAGAACAAGATTACCGTGATAAGAAACTAGAATACGGTAATCGTTTCCAAGCACAAATTGGTGCTGAAGCAATTAGAACTTTATTGAACAATGTTGATATCAATAAAGAAGTTGCAGAACTAAAAGATGAACTTAAGAAAGCTACTGGTCAAAAACGTGTTAGAGCGGTTAGACGTCTAGATATTCTAGAAGCATTCTTACAATCTGGTAATGACTTATCTTGGATGGTAATGGAAGCAATTCCTGTTATTCCACCTGACTTAAGACCGATGGTACAACTAGAAGGTGGCCGTTTTGCTACTTCTGACTTAAATGACTTGTACCGTCGTGTTATTAACAGAAATAACCGTTTGAAGAGACTATTAGACCTACATGCTCCTGGTATCATCGTTCAAAACGAAAAACGTATGTTACAAGAAGCCGTTGATGCTTTAATCGATAACGGTCGTCGTGGTCGTCCTGTTGCCGGTCCTGGTAACCGTCCACTTAAGTCTCTATCACACATGCTTAAGGGTAAGCAAGGTCGTTTTAGACAAAACTTACTTGGTAAGCGTGTTGATTACTCTGGTCGTTCAGTTATTGATGTTGGACCT
>NZ_KQ440396.1:431605-457647 GCF_001281175.1 Apilactobacillus apinorum | reverse complement strand
TTCTTGAAGTTCAACCAAATGGGACTTCCTGTTCCAATGGCCATGGAATTATTCAAGCCTTTCATTATGAAAGAACTTGTAAAACGTGGTAGTGCATCAAACATTAAGTCTGCTAAACGTCAAATCGAACGTAAAGATGAAGAAGTATTCGATGTTTTAGATGATGTTATTAAGGAACATCCAGTATTACTTAACCGTGCGCCTACATTGCATAGATTAGGTATTCAAGCATTTGAACCTGTATTGGTTTCAGGTAAATCAATGCGTCTTCACCCATTAGCCTGTGAAGCTTACAACGCCGATTTTGATGGTGACCAAATGGCCATCCACGTTCCTTTATCAGATGAAGCACAAGCTGAATCAAGACTATTGATGCTTGCTGCAACTCATATCCTTGCACCTCGTGACGGTAATCCTATCGTTGCTCCTTCTCAAGATATGGTTATCGGTAACTACTACCTAACTATGGAAGAAGAAGGTCGTGAAGGTGAAGGTATGATTTTTAACACTCCTGAAGAAGCTAAGCTTTCATACCAAAGTGGTTTAACCCACTGGCACACTCGTGTTGGTATCGCTGCTTCATCAATGAGTGAAAAGCCATTCACTGAAGAACAAAAGAACAAGATTCTAGTAACAACTATTGGTAAGATTATCTTTAACGGTATTCTTCCTGATTCATTCCAATACTTGAATGAACCAACTGATACTAACCTACATGGTCACTTATCAGATAGTTTCTTCCTAGAACCAGGTGAAGATATCCATGAACACCTAAAGAATGCTCCATTAAACGGTGCATTTAAGAAAGGTTTCTTATCAGATATCATCGCTGAAGTTTACAAACAATACAAAGTAACTGAAACTTCACAACTACTAGATAGAATGAAGGATTTAGGTTACAACGAATCAACTAAGTCTGGTTTAACTGTTGGGGTTACTGATATCACTGATTTGAAATCAAAACCTCAAATTATTGCTGAATCACACAAGAAAGTTGAAAACGTTACTAAACAATTCCGTCGTGGTTTGATTACTGATCAAGAACGTTATGAAAGAGTTATTGGTATCTGGAGTGATGCTAAGGATGAAATTCAAAACGACTTGTTGAAGAACTTCGACCCTCAAAACCCTATCTTTATGATGAGTGATTCTGGAGCTCGTGGTAACATCTCTAACTTTACTCAACTAGCTGGTATGCGTGGATTGATGGCCGCTCCTAACGGTGAAATTATGGAACTTCCTATCACTGCGAACTTCCGTGAAGGTCTATCTGTTTTGGAAATGTTCATTTCTACCCACGGTGCCCGTAAAGGTATGACTGATACTGCCTTGAAGACTGCCAACTCAGGTTACTTAACCCGTCGTTTGGTTGATGTTGCTCAAGACGTTATTATCAGAGAACAAGACTGTGGTACTGATCGTGGTGTTATCGTTGCTGCCTTGACTCAAGGTAACGAAATGATTGAACCATTATACGATCGTATCATTGGTAGATATGCTATGAAGACAGTTAAACATCCAGAAACTGGTGAAGTAATTGTTAAGCATAATCAAATGATCAACGAACCAGAAGCTAAAGCAATTGAAGCTGCTGGTATCGAAGAAGTTGAAATTCGTTCAGCATTCACTTGTAACACAGTTCACGGGGTTTGTGAAAGATGTTACGGTCGTAACTTAGCAACTGGATCACCTGTTGAAGTTGGTGAAGCAGTTGGTACTGTTGCTGCTCAATCAATTGGTGAACCTGGTACTCAATTAACTATGAGAAACTTCCATACTGGTGGGGTTGCCGGTAACGCCGATATCACTCAAGGTCTTCCTCGTGTTCAAGAAATCTTTGAAGCAAGAAATCCTAAAGGTAAAGCTGAAATTACCGAAGTTACTGGTACTGTAAGCTTGATCGAAGAAAATCCTGCTGAAAGAGTTAAAGAAGTTACTATTAAAGGTGACGCTGATACTAGAACTTACAAAGTTCCAATTAATGCTCGTATGAATGTTGTTGAAGGTGACTTCATCCACAGAGGACAAGCTATTAACGAAGGTTCAATTGATCCTAAGGAACTTATCAAGGTTCGTGACTCACTATCAACTGAAGTATACTTGCTAAGTGAAGTTCAAAAGACTTACCGTATGCAAGGGGTAGAAGTTAGTGATAAGCATGCTGAAATCATGGTTCGTCAAATGCTACGTAAGGTTAGAATTATGGATTCAGGTGATACTGATGTTCTTCCAGGTACTTTAATGGATATTAATGACTTTAAGGAAGCTAATGCTGAAGCAGTTATTACTGGTAAGATTCCAGCAACTGCACGTCCAGTTATCTTAGGAATTACTAAAGCTGCCCTAGAAACTAACAGTTTCTTATCAGCTGCATCATTCCAAGAAACTACTCGTGTATTAACTGATGCTGCTATCCGTGGTAAGAACGATCCATTAGTTGGTCTTAAAGAAAACGTTATTATTGGTAAGCTAATCCCTGCTGGTACTGGTATGAAGACTTACGGCGAAATTAACGCTAAAGCCGAAGAACCAGAAACACCAAAAGTAGGTTCAAACGATGTATTCACGCTAAGCGATATTGAACAACGCATGCACGAAAACGAAGACGATGTAAATCAATAATATTTAAAAAATAGCAACCACAACTTTGTGGTTGCTATTTTTGTATACATATAAAAGTTAAAACGGCTAAGTATATATATGGAACAAATGGAATATAATGAACCTGAAATCGGTTTATCAAGAAATAGATTAATGCATATATACAAGCGATAATAATAATGTATAGGATTGCCGTAGAAAATAATAAATATAGTAAGCATAAAATATCTATATCAGCTTGTCCGAACATAGATATCCGTTCATTTAATATCGTAAGCAATAAATAAAAAGGAAGGGCGATTGATATAGATAGGAAATTACTGTGTATAACAGTAAAACATAATAAAACTATTAATGGATTAATTGAAACCGTTAGGGATTCCATATCTTGAATTGATAGATATAATAAAATCGAGACAACCATCAATAATGATATTGAATGAGTCAATGAATAAATCAATGGAAACAAAATGAATAAATTTATTTCTATAAGTGTAGAGAAATAAGAAATTGGATAACGACAATAGCGACATTTTCCAAACAGTAAAATAAAACTAATAATTGGGATCAAATCAAACCAGGTTAATGAATGATTACAATGGTCGCAATGTGATCTTCCAGTAAGTTTTTGTTGATGTTTATATCGATGGAAGAGGGCGGAAATGAAAGAACCAACGCAAGCACCTAAAAAAGAAATAATTAACATGAAAAGCACCTCGACAATAAATACGAAAGAATTCGGAAAAACGTTGACACTATTTTGCCAGCGTGATAATATTATTAAGTGCTTATTCATCCGGTGAACTTTTACATAAAAAAGAACCACCTGGATGTGTGGACTTAAAAATAAATTTTATTGGAAGGAGGAATTTTTAGATGCCTACTATTAACCAATTAGTACGTAAAGGTCGTCATTCTAGAAGTTCTAAATCAAAAGCCCCAGCTTTAAACCATGGGTATAACAGTTACAAGAAGAAGCAAACTAACAACCCTGCTCCTCAAAAACGTGGAGTAGCTACCCGTGTGGGTACTATGACTCCAAAGAAGCCTAACTCAGCTCTACGTAAGTATGCCCGTGTTAGACTATCAAACTTGATTGAAGTTACTGCATACATTCCTGGTATTGGTCACAACCTTCAAGAACATAGTGTTGTTTTAATTCGTGGTGGTCGTGTTAAGGATTTACCTGGGGTACGTTACCACATCATCCGTGGTGCTCTAGATACTGCCGGTGTTGCTGATCGTCGTCAAAGTCGTTCAAAATACGGTACTAAGAAACCTAAGGACTAAAACATTAATTCCGCTATAAAAAACGAGGAGGATTTTTAAATGCCAAGAAAAGGAAACATTCAAAAACGTGAAGTTCTTCCTGATCCAATCTACAACTCAAAGTTAGTTACAAGCTTAATTAACCGTTTGATGTTAGATGGTAAGAGAGGAACTGCATCAGAAATTTTATATGGTGCATTCGATCTTATTAAGAAAGAAACTGGTAACGAACCAGTTGACGTATTCGAAGAAGCTATGAACAACGTTATGCCTGTACTAGAAGTTAAGGCTCGTCGTGTGGGTGGATCAAACTACCAAGTTCCTATCGAAGTACGTCCAGACCGTCGTGTTACTCTTGGTTTACGTTGGATCGTAAACTACGCACGTCTACGTGGTGAACACACAATGGTTGAACGCCTAGGTCGTGAAATCATGGATGCTGCTAACAATACAGGTGCTTCAGTTAAGAAACGTGAAGACACTCATAAGATGGCAGAAGCTAACCGTGCATTTGCTCACTTCCGTTGGTAAAATAACCGTACGACTAACGTACATTTGATTAGTGGCTAATGAACTGGTATTAGCCACTTTTTTACAAAAGTGATTTATTTTGAGAGGAGAAATTTTTTATAATGGCTAACAAACGTGAATTCCCATTAGAAAAAACTCGTAACATCGGTATCACTGCGCATATCGATGCTGGTAAAACAACTGCTACAGAACGTATCTTGTACTACACTGGTAGAATCCACAAGATTGGTGAAACTCATGATGGTGCTTCACAAATGGACTGGATGGTTCAAGAACAAGAACGTGGTATCACTATTACTTCAGCCGCTACTACAGCTCGTTGGAAAGATACTCGTATCAACATTATCGATACACCAGGACACGTGGACTTCACTGCCGAAGTTGAACGTTCACTTCGTGTTCTAGATGGTTCAATTACTATTTTGGATGCTGCCGCTGGGGTAGAACCTCAAACAGAAACTGTTTGGCGTCAAGCTTCAGAATACGAAGTTCCACGTATCGTATTTGCTAACAAGATGGATAAGCTAGGTGCTGACTTTGAAGCATCTGTTGAATCATTACACGAACGTCTAGATGCTAACGCACATGCTATTCAATTACCAATTGGTAAAGAAGATACCTTTGAAGGTGTTATTGACCTAATTGAAATGAAAGCATACATCTACGATCTAGATGAAAACGGTTCAGAATATGACATCGTTGAAATTCCAGAAGAATATAAAGAAAAAGCTGAACAAGCTCGTGCTGACTTAATTGAAGCAATTGCTGATATTGATGACAGCGTTATGGAAAAATTCCTTGAAGGTGAAGAAGTTACCAAGGATGAAATCAAAGCTGGTATCCGTAGAGGTACTTTGAACCTTGAATTCTACCCAGTTCTTGCTGGTTCTGCATTCAAGAACAAAGGTATCCAAATGTTAATGGACGGCGTTTTAGATTACCTACCATCACCTCTAGATGTTCGCCCATACAAGGCTACTGACCCTGACAGTGGTGAAAACATCGAACTTAAAGCTGATGACGAAAAGCCATTTGCTGCCCTAGCATTTAAGGTTGCAACTGACCCATTCGTTGGTCGTCTAACTTTTATCCGTGTATACCAAGGTACTCTAGAATCAGGTTCATACGTTCTTAACGCAACTAAGGACAAACGTGAACGTGTTGGTCGTTTACTACAAATGCACTCAAATGATAGAACTGAAATTGATGAAGTATTCTCAGGTGATATCGCTGCCGCTATCGGTTTGAAGAACACTACTACTGGTGATTCTCTAACTGATCAAAAGCACCCACTACACCTAGAATCAATGGTCTTCCCAGATCCAGTTATCTCTGTTTCTGTTGAACCTAAGACTAAGGCTGACCAAGACAAGATGAACATTGCCCTACAAAAACTATCTGAAGAAGATCCTACTTTCAAGGCTGAAACTGATAGTGAAACTGGTGAAACTATTATCGCCGGAATGGGTGAACTTCACTTGAACATCATTGTTGACCGTATGAAACGTGAATTTAAGGTTGAAGCTACAATTGGTCAACCTCAAGTTGCTTACAGAGAAGCATTCACTAAGCCAACTAAGGCTCAAGGTAAATTCGTTCGTCAATCTGGTGGTAAAGGTCAATACGGGGACGTATGGATTGAATTTACTCCTAACGAAACTGGTAAAGGTTTCGAATTCGAAAATGCTATCGTTGGTGGGGTTGTTCCTCGTGAATACATTCCTTCAGTAGAACAAGGTCTTAAAGAATCAATGGAAAACGGTGTTCTTGCTGGTTACCCATTGATTGACGTTAAGGCTAAGTTATACGATGGTAGTTACCATGATGTCGATTCATCAGAAGCCGCATTTAAGGTTGCTGCATCAATCGCATTGAAAGAAGCTGCTAAGTCAGCTGGTCCTGTTATTCTAGAACCAATCATGAAAGTTGATATCGTGGTTCCAGAAGAATACATGGGTGACGTTATGGGACAAGTTACTGCTCGTCGTGGTAACGTTGATGGTATGGAAGTTAGAAACAAAGCTCAACTTATCCATGCTATGGTTCCACTATCAGAAATGTTTGGTTACGCAACTACATTGCGTTCAGCATCTCAAGGTAGAGGTACTTTCTCAATGACATTCGATCACTACTCACCAGTTCCTGCTGCAGTACAAACTGAAATCATTGAAAAGAATGGTGGAAACGCTTAATAGTTTCCTCAAAAAGAAACGTAATTTTTATTACGTTTCTTTTTTTTGCAATCAAAAAAAGAAATTTTAAATATTTTTTGGAAAAATATAAAAAAATTAAAAAAGTTTTCGAAAAAATATTTTGAAAAAAATTTCAAAAAAAGAGCTAAAACCCTTGAAAAGACTTGGAAATTCTAGTATTATAGACAAGTACCTGTTCGAGGGATTAGTATGCTCTCAAGCAGATACGAGAGTAGCGTTGATGTGGGAGGTTGCGACACACCCGGCCGCTTTGCCATGATGGGGCGTGCCGGTAATTTCCACGGAGTTAGTCGTATTTTAAATACAGACGAGGAGGGAAAATAATGGCAAAACAAAAGATTCGTATCCGTTTAAAGGCATATGAACACCGTACTTTAGATCAATCAGCTGAAAAGATTGTGGCTACTGCGCAAAGAACTGGTGCTAGTGTTTCTGGTCCAATTCCATTGCCAACTGATAGAACTGTTTATACTGTTCTAGCTTCACCACATAAGTTTAAGAAGTCACGTGAACAATTTGAAATGTTGACTCACAAGCGTTTAATCGACATCTTAAACCCAACACCAAAAACAGTTGATTCATTAATGAAACTTGATTTACCAAGTGGTGTTGATATCGAAATTAAACTATAATTAATCAAAATTACAATATATCGGAGGTGTACTCATGACCAAAAAAGGAATCTTAGGTAGAAAAATCGGAATGACTCAAGTTTTCACTGATAACGGTGAATTAGTTCCAGTTACTGTTGTAGATGTAACTCCTAACGTTGTTCTACAAACTAAATCAACTGAAACTGATGGATACAATGCTATTCAACTTGGTTACGAAGATAAACGTGATGTTTTAAGTAACAAACCAGAAAAGGGTCATGTAGCAAAAGCAAATACAAATCCTAAGCGCTTCATTAAAGAAATCAGAGATGTTGAGCTTAGCGATTACAATGTAGCAGACGAAATCAAGGCAGACATTTTTGAAGCCGGTGACATCGTAGATGTAACAGGTATCACAAAGGGTCATGGTTACCAAGGTAACATTCATAAGGATGGTCAAGCTAGAGGTCCTGAAACTCACGGTTCTAGATACCACCGTCGTCCTGGTTCACTTGGTGTAATTATCAACCGTGTTACTAAGGGTATGAAATTACCAGGTAGAATGGGTAACAAACAAGTTACAATTCAAAATCTTGAAATTGTTAAGGCTGACGTTGACAACAACGTACTTTTAATTAAAGGTAACGTTCCTGGTGCCAACAAGTCATTCCTTACTGTTAAATCTGCAGCTCGCGGATCACAAAAATAAGAAAGGAGGAACCATAAATGACAAGCGTAGCATTATACAAACAAGATGGTAGCAAGAACGGTAACGTTGAATTAAACGATGAAATTTTTGCTATCGAACAAAACGACAGTGTTGTATTTGACGTTGTTTTGATGCAAAGAGCATCAATGCGTCAAGGTACACACGCTGTAAAGAACAGAAGCGCTGTTAGAGGTGGTGGTAAGAAGCCATGGCGTCAAAAGGGTACTGGACGTGCTCGTCAAGGTTCAATCCGTTCACCACAATGGCGTGGAGGTGGAATCGTCTTCGGACCTACTCCTCGTTCATACAGCTACCACTTACCAAAGAAAGTTAGCCGTTTAGCTATCAAGTCTGTTTTATCAGAAAAGGTTGCTAACGACAGCTTCGTAGTTGTTGATTCATTAAGTTTCGATGCTCCTAAGACTAAAGACTTCTCAGAAGCACTAAACAAGCTAAATGCTTCAACTAAGACATTAGTAGTCTTGGAAGAAGACAACAAGAATGCTGCTTTATCAGCTCGTAACCTTAAGAATGTTGAAATCGTTTCAGCTAAAGGTTTAAACACTTTGAGCGTAGTAAACAGTGACAAGATTGTCATCACAAAGGCTGCTCTTTCTCAAGTAGAGGAGGTGCTCGCATAATGGAATCACGTGATATTATCCTACGTCCTGTAATTACAGAACAATCAACTGCAATGATGGATGAAAAGAAATACACTTTTGATGTTGACTTACGAGCAACTAAAACACAAGTGAAAAACGCAATCGAAGACATCTTTGATGTTACAGTTGCAAATGTAAATATTATGAATCTAAAAGGTAAGCTAAAGCGCCAAGGTCGTTTCTCAGGTTACACTAAGAAGCGTCGTAAGGCTATCGTTACTTTATCAAACGATTCAAAAGAAATTAACTTATTTAGCAATAAATAAAATATCAATTTAGGAGGAAAACACCGTGGCTATTAAAAAATACAAACCAACCAGCAATGGTCGCCGTAACATGACTAGTCTTGACTACAGCGGTTTGACTAAGACAAAGCCTGAAAAGTCATTGTTGGCTTCTAAGTCACACTCAGCTGGTCGTAACAACTCTGGTCGCATGACTGTTCGTCACCGTGGTGGTGGTAACAAGAATCAATATCGTATTATTGATTTCAAACGTAACCATGATGATGTAGACGGTATCGTTAAGTCAATCGAATACGATCCAAACCGTACTGCTAACATTGCGTTAGTTGTTTACACTGACGGTATCAAGTCATACATTCTAGCACCTAAGGGTCTAAAAGTTGGTGATAAGGTTCAATCAGGACCAAACGCTGACATCAAACCTGGTAATGCTTTAGCATTGAAGGATATCCCTGTAGGTACCGTTATTCACAATATCGAATTAAAACCAGGTAAGGGTGGACAATTAGTTCGTTCTGCTGGTACTTCAGCTCAACTATTGGGTAAGGAAGGAAAATACGTACTAGTTCGTCTAGCATCTGGAGAAGTTCGTATGATTCTTTCAGTTAACCGTGCCACTATCGGTAGTATCGGTAACGAAGAACACTCATTAGTTAATGTTGGTAAAGCTGGTCGTAACCGTTACAAGGGCCAACGTCCACACGTTCGTGGTTCTGTAATGAACCCTAACGATCACCCTCATGGTGGTGGTGAAGGTAAAGCTCCTGTTGGTTACCCATCACCATTATCACCATGGCACAAGAAGACTGTTGGTAAGAAGACTCGTAGTAAGAGTGCTCGTTCTAACAAGTTCATTGTTCGCCGTCGTAAGGGATCAAAGATGTAATAAACTAAGTTATACCTTCGGGTATATACTTCCCTATACTGATTTTGAAGAGGAGGTTTCATAATGTCTCGTAGTTTAAAAAAGGGACCTTTTGCCGATGCGCATCTTTTAAAGAAAATCGATGCTCAAAAAGACCAAGATAAAAAAGACGTAATCAAGACATGGTCACGTCGTTCAACAATCTTCCCTAGTTTCATTGGCTACACTATCGCTGTTTATGATGGAAGAAAAAACGTTCCAGTATATATTCAAGAAGATATGGTAGGTCACAAACTAGGTGAATTTGTACCAACTCGTACTTTCCATGGACATGGAAATGACGATAAGAAAACTGTTTAAGCAAGGAGGATAACAAATGGCTGAACAAGTTACATCAGCAAAAGCTACTGCTAGAACTGTTCGCATCGCCGCACGTAAGGTCCGCCTTGTAGTTGATCTTATTAGAGGTAAAAGCGTTTCAGAAGCAGCTGCAATCTTGAAGTTCACTCCAAGAGGAGCTTCACCAGTTGTTTCAAAAGTTTTAATGTCAGCTGTAGCAAATGCAGAAAATAATTTTGATTTAGATCGTGAAGACTTGGTAGTAAGCGAAGTTTTTGTTAATGAAGGACCAACACTAAAACGTTTCCGTCCTCGTGCAAAGGGTTCTGCTTCTCCAATCAACAAACGTACTAGTCATATCACAGTTGTAGTTTCAGAAAAATAGGAGGGATTAGCCGTGGGTCAAAAAGTAAATCCTACTGGATTACGTGTCGGAATTATTCGCGATTGGGACGCAAAATGGTACGCTGAAAAAGCTGACTTTGCTAACAATATTAATGAAGACCTTAAAATCCGTGAATACATTAGTAAGAGACTCGCTGACGCTTCCGTATCAAGAGTTGTTATTGAACGTGCTGCAAAGCGTGTTAACGTTTCAATTCATACTGCTAAACCAGGTATGGTTATTGGTAAGGGCGGATCAGAAGTCGAAAATCTTCGTAACGAATTAAACAATTTAACAGGTAAGAGAGTTCACATCAACATCATCGAAATCAAGAAACCTGATTTAGATGCTAAACTTGTTGGTGAAAACATTGCTCGTCAATTGGAAGGCCGTGTAGCATTCCGTCGTGCAATGCGTCAATCAATGCAACGTGCTCGTCGTGCCGGTGCTAAGGGTATCAAAACTCAAGTTGCTGGTCGTCTAAATGGTGCAGATATGTCACGTGTGGAAGCATACGCTGAAGGAACTGTTCCATTGCACACATTGAGAGCAGACATCGACTACGCATGGGAAGAAGCTCACACTACTTACGGATCAATTGGTGTAAAAACTTGGATCTACCGTGGTGAAGTTTTACCTCAAGCAGTTAACGATGCTCAAGAAAATGATAAAGGAGGGAAATAAACATGCTAGTACCAAAACGTGTTAAGTTCCGTCGTGAACACCGTGGTAAATTACGCGGTACTTCAAAAGGTGGAAACACTGTTTCATTCGGTGAATTTGGTTTACAATCAACTGATTCACATTGGATCACTAACCGTCAAATCGAAGCTTGTCGTATTGCTATGACAAGACACATGAAGCGTGGTGGGAAAGTTTGGATTAAAATTTTCCCTCACAAATCTTACACTGAAAAAGGTGTAGGGGTTCGTATGGGTAATGGTAAAGGTACTCCAGCAGGATGGGTTGCTCCAGTTAAACGTGGAAAAGTCCTATTCGAAGTTGGTGGAGTTTCAGAAGAAGTTGCTCTAGAAGCTTTACGTTTAGCTTCAGCTAAACTTCCTGTTCGAACAAAGATTATTAAACGTGAGGAAGTAGGTGGCGAATCAAATGAAGGCTAAAGAAATTAATGAACTAACCACTGCTCAAATGCATGAAAAAGAACAAAGCTACAAAGAAGAATTATTCAACCTTCGTTTTCAATTAGCTACTGGTCAATTGGAAAACACTGCAAGATTGAAACAAGTTCGTAAGAACATTGCACGTATCAAAACTGCATTGCGTCAACAAGAACTAAACAAATAGAATACGATAGGAGGTCAACGTAATATGGAACGTAATATGCGTAAGGTCTACAGAGGCCGTGTTGTTTCTGACAAGATGGACAAAACCATCACTGTTGTTGTTGAAACTTACAAAACACATTCTACTTACGGAAAACGTGTTAAGTACTCAAAGAAGTACAAAGCTCATGATGAAAACAATGAAGCAAAAATTGGTGACATTGTAGAAATTATGGAAACACGTAAGCTATCAGCTACTAAGAATTTCCGTTTAGTTAATATCGTTGAAAAAGCCGTTATTATCTAATATAAGTGATTAATTTTTATCGTATTCTGAGTAAATACCGGAAGGAGGGTATTAGCTATGATTCAACAAGAAAGTCGTTTGAAAGTTGCTGATAACTCAGGTGCTCGTGAACTTTTAACTATTAAAGTTTTAGGCGGATCAAGCAGAAGATATGCAGGTATCGGTGATATTATTGTTGCTACTGTAAAACAAGCAACACCAGGTGGCGTTGTCAAAAAGGGTGACGTTGTTAAAGCTGTTATCGTAAGAACTAAGTCAGTATCACGTCGTGCAGATGGTTCATACATCCGTTTCGATGAAAATGCTGCCGTACTTGTTCAAGATGATAAAAGTCCTAAGGGAACTCGTATCTTTGGACCAGTTGCACGTGAACTACGTGACAACGAATTCATGAAGATCGTTTCTCTAGCCCCTGAAGTACTTTAATTAACAAATGTCAACCAAGGAGGTGCCAATAAATGTTTATTAAAACTGGTGACAAAGTTCGCGTTATTAGTGGTAAAGACAAAGGTAAAGAAGGAACTGTTACCAAGACTATTGCCTCAAAAGATCGCGTAATCGTTGAAGGTATTAACATCGTAAAGAAACATCAAAAAGCTTCTCAAGCTAACCCACAAGGTGGCATTAATGAAGTTGAAGCTCCAATTCATGTTTCAAACGTTATGTTAATTGACCCATCAACAAACGAACCAACTAAGGTTGGATTCAAATTTGAAAATGGTAAGAAAGTTCGTATTTCTAAAAAATCAAACAAATCAATCGATTAAAATTTAATTGAAAGGAGGATACCTTTCCATGTCAAACCGTTTACAAGATAAATACAAAACTGAAATTTCAAAAGCATTAGTTGATAAGTTTAACTACTCATCAATCATGCAAGCTCCAAAGATCGAAAAAATCGTTCTTAACATGGGTGTTGGTGACGCTGTTACTAACGCTAAGAACTTAGACGAAGCTGTCGCTGAATTAACTCAAATCTCTGGTCAAAAACCACTTGTTACCAAAGCTAAGAAATCAATCGCTGGTTTCCGTTTACGTGAAGGTATGTCAATTGGTGCGAAAGTTACTTTACGTGGTGAACGTATGTACGACTTCTTAGACAAGTTAGTTAACGTTTCATTACCACGTGTTCGTGATTTCCACGGTGTTAACAAGCGTTCATTTGATGGACGTGGTAACTACACTCTAGGTATTCGTGAACAATTAATTTTCCCAGAAATTAACTACGATAACGTTAATCGTGTACGTGGATTAGACATTGTTATTGTTACAACTGCTAACACTGACGAAGAATCCAAAGAATTGTTAACTCAATTCGGTATGCCATTTGCAAAATAATAGGAGGGTATAAATACTATGGCTAGAAAAGCATTAGTTGTAAAAAGTGAACGTCCTGCCAAATTCTCAACAAGAAATTACACTCGTTGTGAACGCTGTGGTAGACCTCATTCAGTTTACAAGAAATTTCATTTATGCCGTCTATGTATCAGAGATCTTGCTCACAAAGGCCAAATCCCTGGTATGAAGAAGGCAAGTTGGTAAAATTAACTACATTTAGATAGGAGGTCTACGTTAATGTCCATGACAGATCCAATCGCTGACTTTTTAACTAGAATTCGTAACGCCAACATGGTACGTCACGATTCTGTTGAAGTTCCAGCTTCAAAAATCAAAAAGAACATCGCTGAAATCTTAAAACGTGAAGGTTTCGTACGCGACGTTGAATACGTTGAAGACGACAAACAAGGCGTTATCCGCGTATTCCTAAAATATGGTAAAGACAACGAACGTGTTATCTCTGGTTTGAAACGTATCTCAAAACCAGGTCTACGTTCATACGTAAAATCTGATTCAATTCCTAAGGTATTAAATGGTTTAGGTATTGCAATTATCTCAACTTCTGAAGGTGTTATCACTGATAAAGAAGCTCGTGCTAAAAAAATTGGTGGAGAAGTATTAGCATACATTTGGTAATACTTTTTGCTTGAACTGGAGGTGTAATGAAATGAGTCGTATTGGTTACAGAAAGATTGTTTTACCTGAAGGTGTTGAATTATCAACTGAAGGTAACAACGTAACTGTTAAAGGTGCTAAGGGTTCACTAACTCGTGAATTCTCACCAATCATCAAGATGAATGTTGACGGAAACGTCGTATCATTCGAACCAGCAGTTAGATACGATAACAAGACCCGTGCAATGCACGGTACTATGCGTGCTAACTTAAACAACATGGTTGAAGGTGTATCAAATGGTTTTACTAAGACACTTAAGCTAGTCGGTGTTGGTTACCGTGCTCAAGCTAAAGGTTCTGTCCTAGAATTAAACGTTGGTTACTCTAACCCTGTTGAAATGGAAATCAACGAAGATCTTAAAGTTGAAACTCCTGACAGTTTAACTATTACTGTTAGCGGTATTAACAAAGAACACGTTGGTGACTTTGCAGCTCGTGTTCGTGCCGTACGTTCACCAGAACCTTACAAAGGTAAAGGTATTCGTTACGAAAACGAAGTTGTACGTCGTAAAGAAGGTAAGACTGGTAAGTAATGAGTTAAATCTCGTTGCTTAACTATTTTAATTAATATTTAAGAGGTGACTATTTTGATTAATAAACCAGATAAAAATAAGACACGTCAACGTCGTCATTTACGTGTCCGTAACAAAATCTCTGGTACTGCTGTGTGCCCACGTTTGAACGTTTACCGTTCTAACAAAAACATCTACGCTCAAGTTATTGATGACGTAGCGGGTGTTACGCTTGCTAGTGCCTCAACTCTAGATAAAGAAGTTAGCGGTTCAAACAAGACTGAACAAGCAGCATCTGTTGGTGCTGTAGTCGCAAAACGTGCCGTTGAAAAAAATGTTAAAAATGTTGTTTTCGATCGTGGTGGTTACTTATACCACGGACGTGTTCAAGCTCTTGCTGAAGCTGCACGTGAAAACGGACTAGAATTTTAATAAAAGGAGGAATAACCACAATGGCTGAATTTATTGATCCAAATAAATTAGAACTTGAAGATACTGTCGTATCAATCAACCGTATTACTAAGGTTGTAAAGGGTGGACGTCGTCTACGTTTTGCTGCATTAGTTGTTGTTGGTGATAGAAACGGTCACGTAGGATTTGGTACTGGTAAAGCTCAAGAAGTTCCAGATGCAATCCGTAAAGCTGTTGAAGATGGTCGTAAGAACTTAATTACTGTTCCCAAGGTTGGTACTACTATTCCTCATGAAATTATCGGTACTTACGGTGGCGGTAAGATCATGTTAAAACCTGCTGAAGAAGGTTCTGGTGTTGCCGCTGGTGGTGCCGTTCGTTCAGTTATGGAATTAGCTGGTATTGACGATGTTACAAGTAAACGTTTAGGTTCAGATACTCCAATCAATGCAATTCGTGCTACTTTCGAAGGACTAAAAGCATTGAAGAGTGCAGACAAAGTTGCTACTTTACGTGGCGTATCTGCTCAACATTTAGCAGAATAAGGAGGGGTTAGAAGATGGCTCAATTAAAGATTACTTTAACTCACAGTGCAGAACACCGTCTCCCCAAACAACGTAAAATTGTTAAGGCGCTAGGTTTAGGTCGTATTAACAGTACTGTTGTTAAACCTGATAACGAAGCAACTCGTGGAGCTCTGTTCCATATTGCACACTTAGTTAAAGTTGAACAAGTTAAGTAATAAATAACAAGGAGGTGCACTTCAAATGAAATTACATGAATTAAAAGCTGCCGAAGGTTCACGCTCATCAAGACAACGTCTAGGTCGTGGATTAGGAAGTAAAGGTAAGACTTCTGGTCGTGGACAAAAGGGTCAAAAGGCTCGTAGTAAGACACGTGTAGGATTCGAAGGGGGCCAAATGCCTTTCTACCGTAGAATTCCAAAACGTGGTTTCACTAACATTAACCGTAAGGAATATGCTATCGTTAACTTATCTACTCTAGATTTATTTGACGACGGTGCTGAAGTTACACCAGAAAGCCTAATGGAAGCTGGTATTGTTAAGAACGCTAAAGACGGTATCAAGATTCTTGGTAACGGTGAACTTAACAAGAAGCTAACTGTTAAAGCTAACAAGTTTTCTGATGCTGCTAAGTCAGCAATCGAAAATGCTGGCGGTAAGATCGAGGTGATCTAATGCTATCAGCCTTGAAAAGCTCTTTTAAAGTGAAAGATATTAGAAATAAAATCATGTTTACTTTAGGAGTATTGATTGTATTTAGACTAGGTGCTTATATTACAGTTCCTGGTATAAACGCTAAAGCACTCCAAAGCGTTGCTTCATCTGGCTTAGTTAGCATTTTAAACACCTTTAGTGGTGGTGGATTAACTAATTATTCACTATTTGCTATGGGTGTTTCACCATATATTACTGCGCAAATCATTGTTCAACTATTACAAATGGACATTGTCCCACGTTTTGTTGAATGGAGTAAGCAAGGTGACGTTGGTAGACGTAAGTTGAACCAAGTTACTCGAGTACTTACAGTATTCCTTGCTTTCGTGCAGTCGATTGGAATTACAGCCGGATTTAACACTTTAAGCAGTTTGAACCTTGTTCAAAATCCTGGTCCTGCTACTTATTTGAGTATCGGTTTAATTTTAACCGGTGGTTCAATGTTAACAACTTGGATGGGTGACATGATTACAGATCGAGGAATTGGTCAAGGTGTTTCAATGATCATTTTCGCTGGTATCATCGCAAGAATCCCTACAGGAGTTCAACAATTATATAAGGAATACATCGTTGGAGATACTTCTTCACAATTATGGCCATCTATCTTATTCTTAGTTGCGCTATTCTTAGTAATCTTGATAATTGTTACTTTTGTTACCTGGTTCCAACAAGCTGAACGTAGGATTCCAATTCAATATACAAGAAGAGAAACAGGAGCTGGCGAAAACAGTTACCTTCCATTGAAGGTTAACGTTGCTGGTGTTATCCCTGTTATCTTCGCCAGTTCGTTTATTTCAACACCACAAGCTATTTTGCTTTTCTTTGCAAGTAAACATTCTGGTGATGGTTGGTACCAAGTTATGAGTAGCATCTTCAATATGCAAACTCTATCTGGTGCTACCCTATATACTGTATTAATTGTTGTCTTTACATTCTTCTATGCATTTGTTCAAGTTAACCCTGAAAAGCTTTCAGAAAACTTACAAAAGCAAGGAAGTTACATTCCTGGTGTTTGGCCAGGGAATGGTACTCAAACTTATGTTTCTAAAGTATTAATGAGACTAAGTGTTGTCGGTGCTTTATTCCTAGGGGTTGTTGCATTAATTCCTTTAATTGCACAAAACGTTTGGAGTTTAGACGAATCCATCGGTTTAGGTGGTACTAGTTTACTAATCGTTGTCGGTGTTGCCATCGAAACAATTAGACAAATTCGTGGATTGATGATGAAACAAGAATATGTTGGATTTATTCAATCAACTCGACCAAATGATTTATAAAAGTGTGTATGGAGGTAATTAAAAATGTCAATGAACTTAATCTTAATGGGGCTTCCTGGAGCTGGTAAAGGTACACAAGCAGAATCCATTATTGAAAATTATGGAATTCCACATATCTCTACTGGAGATATCTTTCGTGCTGCTATAAAAGACCAAACTGAAATGGGATTAAAGGCAAAACAATATATTGATAAAGGGAATTTAGTTCCTGATGATGTAACATGTGGAATTGTTAAAGATCGTCTTGCACAAGATGATACTAAAAAAGGCTATATGTTAGACGGTTTTCCTAGAACTATCGAACAAGCAAATGCTTTACAAGAAATTTGTGAAGAACTTGATCGACCATTGGATGCTGTTATAAATATTGACGTTGACCCTAAAGTTCTTGTTGATCGACTATCAGGTAGATTTATTTGTAAGAACTGTGGTGCTACTTACCACAAGCTTTACAAAATGCCTAAAGTTGAAGATACTTGTGATATTTGTGGTGGCCATGAATTTTATCAACGTAGTGATGACAAGCCTGAAACAGTTAAGAACCGTTTAGATGTAAATATCGAAATGAATACACCATTAATCGATTTTTACAAACAACGTGATTTACTATTTACTGTAGATGGTAGTCAAGATATTAATGATGTTACTAAGGACATTGACAAAATACTTAAACAATTCTAGAAACCGTTGAGGTGACTGGTATTGTTGCCGTAAGTATATTTGTGTGATAAACTAACCCATGTGTATTTGCGATTGCTATACAACGGGCTTTTGTCTTGATATCTTGGCATATGGCTAACCGTGTAGAATCGTATTTTTCGAGGAGGAAATTCTTTGTCTAAAGATAATGTTATTGAAATTGAAGGTAAAGTTAGTGAAACTTTACCAAATGCTATGTTTCGTGTTGAACTAGAAAATGGTCACGAAATTTTAGCTCACGTATCCGGAAAGATCAGAATGCATTACATTCGTATCTTACCTGGTGACCGTGTCACTGTTGAAATGTCACCATATGATTTAAGCAAGGGACGTATTACTTACCGTTATAAGTAAGGATACTGTCTTGAAGTATAGGAGGGTTATATAATGAAGGTTCGTCCATCAGTAAAACCAATGTGTGAAAATTGTAAAATAATTAGAAGAAAAGGCCGTGTTATGGTCATTTGTTCAAATCCAAAACATAAACAAAGACAAGGTAAGTAATTTTAATAAAACAGGAGGTGTGTTTGAATGGCTCGTATCGCCGGAATTGATTTACCACGTGATAAACGTATCGTTATTGGTCTAACTAGCATCTTTGGAATTGGTCAAAGTAGAGCTGCTGAAATTCTTGAAAAGGCTGGCGTTTCAGAAGATGTTCGTGTTCGTGATTTAACTCCAGACCAAGAAGATAAGATTCGTGCAGTTGTTGACAATTACAAAATTGAAGGTGACTTACGTCGTGAAGTAAGAATGAATATCAAGAAGCTTCAAGAAATTGGTTCTTACCGTGGAATGCGTCACCGTCGTGGTTTACCTGTTAGAGGTCAACACACAAAGAACAACGCCCGTACTCGTAAGGGTAAAAAAGTAACTATCGCTGGTAAGAAAAAATAATAAATAAAGGAGGTTAGTAAATCATGGTTCAAAAGAAAGGTTCTCGTAAACGTAGAGTAAAGAAGAACATCGAAGCCGGTGTTGCTCACATTCACTCTACTTTTAATAACACATTAGTTATGATTACCGATATGCAAGGTAATGCTATTGCTTGGTCATCTGCTGGTGCTTTAGGATTCCGTGGAAGTCGTAAATCAACTCCATTTGCTGCTCAAATGGCTTCAGAAGCCGCTGCTAAGACAGCTATGGAACATGGTATGAAGACTGTTGAAGTCGCAGTTAAAGGTCCTGGTTCAGGTCGTGAATCAGCTATCCGTGCTCTTCAATCAACTGGTTTAGAAGTTGCTGCTATTCGTGATGTTACTCCAGTTCCACATAATGGATCTCGTCCTCCAAAGCGTCGTAGAGTTTAATTTATTCTCGTCTCTGTATGGAGAAATAATTAATTATTAACTCAGAGCGTTTTGAAAGGGGTAGAAGATAAGAATGATTGAATTTGAAAAACCTAATATTCATAAGATTGATGAAACTGATAATTATGGAGAAGTTGTTGTTGAACCACTAGAACGTGGATACGGAACAACTCTTGGAAACTCGTTGCGTAGAATTTTACTTTCATCTTTACCTGGTGCAGCCGTAACTAGCATTCAAATCGATGATGTATTACATGAATTTTCTACAGTACCTGGTGTTGTAGAAGATGTAACACAAATCATTTTAAATGTTAAGAAGATTTCATTGAAGTTGGAAGCCGAAGATGGCGAAGACAAAGAAATGGAAATCAATGTTACAGGTCCAGCTCAAGTAACTGCTGGTGACATTCAAGCTGACGGTGATGTAACAGTTCTAAATCCAGATCTACACATTGCTACAGTTGCTGAAGGTTCTACATTCCATATGAGAATGACTGCAAATAAGGGTCGCGGATACGTTTCTGCGGATGAGAATAAGGCTCGTAATGATGGAATGCCAATCGGTGTCTTACCAGTTGATTCCATTTATACCCCAATCGAACGTGTTAATTATCAAGTTGAAAATGCACGTGTTGGTCAAAGATCTGACTTTGATAAACTAACTCTTGATGTTTGGACTGATGGTTCTATCACTCCAAGTGAAGCAATTAGTTTAGCTGCTAAGATCCTAAATGATCACCTAGCTATGTTTATTGATCTTACTGATGAAGCCAAGAACACTGAAGTTATGGTGGAAAAGGAAGAAACACATAAAGAAAAAATGCTAGAAATGACAATTGAAGAATTGGACTTATCTGTTCGTTCATACAATTGTTTGAAACGTGCTGGTATCAACACTGTTCAAGAATTAACCAACAAAAGTGAAGCTGACATGATGAAGGTTAGAAACTTAGGACGTAAGTCTCTTGTTGAAGTAAAACATAAGTTAGAAGCCCTTGGATTGTCATTACGTAAAGAAGATTAGTATAAAGGAGGACATCCATTTATGAGTTACCGTAAATTACAACGTACTAGTGCACACCGTCGTTCATTACTACGTAACCTAACTACTGACTTATTAGTAAACGGTGAAATTAAAACCACTGAAGCTCGTGCTAAAGAAGTACGCTCAACTGCTGAAAAGATGATTACTCTTGGTAAGCGTGGAGATCTTCATGCTCGTCGTCAAGCTGCTGCTTTCTTACAAAACGTAGTTGCTGATGCTAAAGAAGATGGTGATGACGTAACTGTTACTACTGCATTACAAAAGCTATTTGATGAAATTGCTCCTAAGTATGCAGAACGTAACGGTGGTTACACTCGTATTCTAAAGACTATGCCTCGTCGTGGTGATGGTGCATCAATGGTTATTTTACAATTAGTTGACTAATTAATCGTAAACATAATTAAATAGTAACAACAAATCACTAGGGCTATTAGTATAAAGCGTTATGATGATGGGCAAGCCCCAAGTCTAGCTTGAATGGAGCATTGCTTCGCACTAATAGCCTATTAGTGATTTTTTTATACATAAATTTAAATGAGGTGACATGAATGTCTCAAAACATTATCGAAGTATCTAATTTAAAATATAAATACGATGAATCAGATAAATTTGCCGTTAATGATTTTTCAATGTCTATTAAGCAAGGAGAATGGGTATCTATTATCGGTAAAAATGGTAGTGGTAAATCTACCTTAATCAGCTTATTGGATGGATTAATTGAAAAAAATAGTGGTGAAATTACCATTGATGGAGATACTTTAAACGCTTCTAATGTTTACGGCATTCGTGACAAAATTGGAATTGTTTTTCAAAATCCAAGTAATCAATTCGTCGCATCGACTGTTGAAGACGATATCGCGTTTGGATTAGAAAATCATAATTTAGACCAAGACATAATGCATGAAAAGGTATATCAAGCTCTTAAAGATGTTGATATGCTGGAATATGCGAAGAATGATCCATCCAGACTTTCTGGGGGACAAAAGCAACGAATAGCGATTGCAGGCGTCCTAGCCATGCAACCTAAGATTATTATTTTGGATGAAGCAACTAGTATGCTAGACCCAAAAGCAAAAATATTAATCACAAATTTGATTAATGATGTTAGAAACAAGTATAATTTAACTATCATATCAATTACACATGACATTAATGAGATCCAAGAATCTAGTCGTACTATCTTAATTAAAGACGGTCAAAAGATTTTGGATACAACACCAAGCGAATTATTCACTCAATTGGCGAGTGTCGAAGAATATGGATTAAGATTACCATTCTCAGAAAAGCTAAGACTAAAACTTGCTGACAGTGGTTTTAACGTTCCAGACAAGTATTTAAATGATGAGGAGATTATCGAATGGATAACGCAATATCATTCAAAAATGTAAGTCACATTTACCAACCGAATACACCACTAGAATATCATGCGTTAAAAGATGTCTCTTTGAAGATTAAAAAAGGCAGTTTTGTTTCAATTATTGGTAAAACTGGAAGTGGAAAATCAACATTAATCAAGCATATTAATGCGCTTTTAAAACCCACTAATGGTAGTGTTAGAATTGATGATTTTAAAATTGACAATAAAACTAATAACAAGCATTTGAATCCATTAAGACAAAAGGTTGGGATGGTATTCCAATTTCCTGAACAACAACTATTTGCGGAAACCGTGAAAGAAGATATCGCTTTTGGTCCAAGTAACTTTGGCATCGAAGGTGCTGAATTAGAACAAAAGGTTCAAAAGGCAGTTGATACAGTTAGATTGGATCCCAAACTATTTGATAAATCCCCATTTGATTTATCTGGTGGACAAAAGAGAAGGGTCGCTATCGCAGGAGTATTAGCAATGGAACCAGAAATTCTAGTTCTTGATGAACCAACAGCAGGTTTGGACTTACAAGGACAAGAATACATTTTAGACTTAATCAAAAGATTAAATCGTGAACATAGCATGACAATTATTTTGGTCAGTCATCAAATGGATGATGTTGCTAAATATTCAGAACGAGTAATCGTTATGAGTGAAGGTGAAATCGTCAAAAAATGTTATCCAGATGAACTATTTACTGACGTTGAATTCTTAGATCAATATGATTTAAGAGTGCCGGAGACTGTTAAAATTACTAAACAACTGGGAGCAAAAGGGTTCAACTTAGATAAGCTATCTTTAGATGAAGACGAGTTAATAAACGAAATCATCAATAAATTAAGGAATGAAGAAAAAAATGAATAATTTTATATTTGGAAGATATCTTCCAGGCAATTCAATAATTCATAAACTAAACCCAGCAGCCAAAATTCTGTTATGTTTTATTTATATTTTCGTTGTTTTCTTCGCAAATAACGTTGCGACATATTTATTATTAGCTGCAACCGTTGTAGTGTTCATTATATTGTCAAAATGTTCATTATCATTCTTTTTAAAAGGAATTATGCCACTATTATGGGTGATTATATTTACCGTCCTAATTCAGGTGTTTTTTAGCGCTGGTGGCCATGTCTACTATTCCCTAGGAATTATTAGAATCACTTCATTTGGGATTTATAATGCGATTCTATTGTTCATTCGTTTTATGTTGATTATCGCTATGTCGACAGTTTTAACATTAACGACATCTCCATTGGAAATTTCACATGGCATTAGTATGTTGCTAAAACCACTTAAGAGATTTAAATTCCCAGTGGAAACATTTTCATTGATGATTTCAATCGCATTAAGATTCGTACCTACATTAACAGATGAAACTAAATTAATCATGGATGCACAAAGATCTCGTGGTGTGGACTTCGGTGATGGGGGACTAATAAAAAGAGCCAAGGCCTTTGTTCCGCTACTAATTCCACTTTTCGTTAGTGCATTTAAACACGCTGATGATTTAAGTGTGGCCATGGAAGCACGAGGCTATCAAACTGGTAAGCTAAGATCTCACTACCATAGTTATAAGTGGCAGACGAAAGATTATAGCTTTATATCATTAATTGTGATTATCACAATCGTTACATTTATGTATAGGAGTTAAGTAAATGGCATATCGTTATAAAATAACATTAGCCTATGATGGAACTGATTTTTATGGATTTCAACGCCAACCTAAGAAAAGAACCATTGAAGGAATATTAACTAAAATCATTAATAAAATGGCCAAAAATCCGGATCCAGCAATTACTGTCTATGGCTCTGGTAGAACTGATGCAGGAGTACATGCATTAGGACAAGTGGCTCATTTTGACTTTCCATATGATTTACCAGAAGCTAACATGCTTAAAGGACTAAATAGTATGTTGCCATTAGACGTTCAAATTAAGAAGGTTGAAAAGGTAGCGCCGGATTTTCATGCGCGCTACGATGTATCAGGTAAAAGATACATGTATCGTATGGACATGGGTGAATTCAGAAACCCATTTAAACGCAGATATACTGCTCAATGGCGATTCCCTGTTGATATCGATAAAATCAACATTGCTCTACAAGATTTAATTGGTGAACATGATTTTACTAGTTTTGTTGCCTCAGGTTCTTCAGCTAGAACAAACGTAAGAACAATTTATGAAGCCAAATGTGAAATCGATGAAAAAGAAAATGAATTAATATTTGAATTCTACGGTAATGGATTTTTATATAATATGGTTAGAATCATGGTCGGAGTACTGGTTGAAATTGGTTCCGGATCAAGGGATGTCCATGATATTTTAAGACTATATGAAATTAAAGACAGAACCCAAGCAAGAAGAACAGTACCTGCTAGCGGACTTTATCTAAAGCATGTATACTATGAAGGTGAAGACCCACAACATCCAACTAAATTACCTCATCATCAAAGATGATTTAAGGTTGACTTTATAATTAAAAGATTGTAATATTGAGCATGGTATTGTTTGCCCCACAATAAGCCCCGGAAACTTATATTGGTGTCGAACAAACACAGAAACATGGAGGAAGATTAAAGTGCGTACAACATATATGGCAAAACCAGGTGAAGTAGAACGCAAGTGGTACATCATTGACGCAACTGATATCAGTTTAGGTCGTCTATCAACTGTCGTTGCTTCTATTTTACGAGGAAAAAACAAGCCAACATTTACACCTCATGTAGATACTGGCGATAACGTTATTGTTATTAATGCTTCAAAAGTTGCATTAACAGGTCGTAAAGCTAGCGATAAGCTATACTCCCACCACACAGGTTATTTAGGTGGTCTAAAACAAAAAACTGCTGGTCAAATGTTAAATGATACTCCAGACAAGTTAGTAGAAACATCAGTTAAAGGTATGCTACCAAGTGGAACTTTAGCTCACAAGCAATTATTACACTTACACGTATACGCTGATGCTAACCATGCTCACGAAGCTCAAAACCCTGAAGTATTAGACATTAGTAACCTAATTTAAGGAGGAAACTTAATTGGCTCAAGTACAATATCGCGGCACAGGCCGTCGTAAAGACTCAGTAGCCCGAGTAATTTTAGTACCCGGTACTGGTAAAGTTGTTATGAACAAGAAAGATATTGAAGATTACATTCCATTCCCTAACTTAAGAGCAGTGGTAATGCAACCATTCAATGTTACTGAAACATCAGGTAACTACGATGCTTTAATCAATGTTAACGGTGGTGGTTTCTCAGGACAAGCTGGTGCAGCTCGTCACGGAATCGCTCGTGCATTGCTAGAAGTAGATCCTGACTTCCGTGCTTCATTAAAGAGTGCCGGTTTATTAACTCGTGACGCTCGTATGAAAGAACGTAAGAAACCAGGTCTTAAGAAAGCTCGTAAAGCTGGTCAATTCTCAAAACGTTAAGATACACTTATCTTTATGTTTCAAAGAACTTCCCTTGTGGAAGTTCTTTTTTTATTCATGAATTGGACTTATGATTTAAAATAGTGTTTAATAGTTAATTGTTATTTATTTTATAAAGAAAAAAGGAGATGATGACGATTAGAAATAAAGTATATCGAATGAATATCCTAGCCATTTTTATCGCGATCATCATTGTACAAACAAGTATTCCAGGATTAGGTAATATTCCAGTTGGCCCACTTAGCGTGACTATTATTCCAATTACAATTGCATTAGCGGCTGTTCTGTTAGGAACTAAGTCTGGTGCATTAGTAGGTGGAATTTGGGGATTAATTACGTTTTTAAGAGCGTTTTGGTGGCCAACCAGTCCAATTGCTATTTATGTATTTACAAACCCACTAGTATCAATTTTGCCAAGAATTTTAGTCGGATTGGTTGCGGGATTAATTTTTAATCATTTTTATGACCCTGAAAAGAGAAGTAGATTATTACTAGCTGCGACTGGTTTCTTCAGTGCATTAGTTAATACAATCGTATTATTAACTTTGATTTATCTATTTTATAGAGGGCATGCCTTTGAGTTATACCACATTGATGTGAAAGAACTATTACCATATCTAATATTTGTGGCAGCTACTAATGGATTAATTGAAGCAGCGCTATCAGCGTCATTAGTGCCAATTATTGGATCTGCATTATTAAAATTAAAGAAAAAAGCGTCAACGATTAAATAATCGTTA
>NZ_KQ440396.1:383776-430435 GCF_001281175.1 Apilactobacillus apinorum | reverse complement strand
ATTAACGCTTTTTTTATTAGTCTTCAGATTCTTCAGTGTCTTTTTCTTTACCTTTTGAGTTATGAGGACCTTCTTTGACCATGGTAATGTTTTTATTATTAATAACAATCTTACCGTGGTACTTATCCTCTAATGCAGGATCAGTTGTTTGGAAACTAATCATGTATGAGTTATTGTATCCTTTTTCAATAATTCCTTGGAACTTTTTCTTTTCTAGCATAAATGAAACTTGGTCACCAACATCAAAAGGCGATTTGTCATTGCTAGTTAATTTGTCTTTTACCAAAAGCATACATCTCCAATCTTATATCTTAAAATTACAGAAAAATAAGTTATTTGTCAAACAAACATGTTTAATATTAAAATTTAATTTTATTTTTCAGAGTAGATAGTTTAGAATATTACATAATATAAGGAGCGATATTGTGAGTAAAAGAAGATACCGACGTCGTCGAAGAAAAAATAGGTCTAATTTTGGATGCCTAATGTTCATTCTAATAATCGCGGTCTTGCTATTTGCTGGTGGACTAAAGGTATTCAATTATATTTACACTTATGATTCATATTCACAACGGAATGTGGTGAAAAAGCAGCGTGAATTTATCAATGCTTTATTACCCGCAGCTAACGATGTGCAAAGACGATATAATATTTTAGTTAGTATAAGTTTAGCTCAGGCGATCCTTGAATCAAACTGGGGAACTAGTCAACTTTCCAGCCAATATAATAATTTATATGGGGTGAAAGCAACTGGTAACGTGCCATCAGTTAATTTATCTACTCAAGAGTTTGTAAACGGTGAATTTATCACAATTACAGGTCGCTTTCGAGTTTATGATAGTTGGTCAGAATCAGTGGAAAGTCACGCCTTATTATTGGTAAATGGAACCGATTGGAACCATAATCAATATAAGGATGTCTTAGATTCTGATAACTATGTAGCTGCTGCTAAAGGATTACAAGCTGACGGATATGCTACCGACCCAACTTATACAAGCAAAATCATTGAAATTATCAAGAAATATAAATTATATCAATATGACAAGCAAACTAATACAACTGGAGGAAGTTCAAATGAAACTACTGGAAGATAAAATTAGAGAAGTTGGTCGCGTATTACCTGGGGATGTATTAAAAGTTGATACTTTCCTAAATCATCAAGTAGATCCAAAATTAATGGCAGAAATGGGTAAGGAATTTGCAAAACTTTTTGCCGACGATGACATCACTAGAATTGTGACTGTTGAATCTTCTGGAATTGCACCAGCTGTAATGGCAGGTCTATACATGGATGTCCCAGTCGTATTTGCTAGAAAACATAAAAGTCTAACCCTTACTGATGACGTATATACTAGTGAAGTGTTCTCATACACTAAGCAAACTAGTAACCAAATTAGTATCGATAAAAGATTTATTAAAGAAAATGACAAGCTATTAATCATCGACGACTTTTTAGCTAACGGCCAAGCCGTCCAAGGTTTGCTAGATATTGCTAAACAAGCCAATGTAGATGTGAATGGAATTGGAATTGTAATCGAAAAGACTTACCAAAAGGGTCATGATTTAATTGCTGAAACTGGAATTCACTTAGAATCACTAGCAGAAATTAAGTCATTAGAAGACGGTAAAGTTACTTTTGTAAATGATTAATAAAATCGGCAATTATTGCCGATTTTTTTATTTGGACGTAAATGAAAATACGGCCAGCTATGATATAATTAAACTATATATAAATTGAGAGGATTGTGTTTTTTGTGCCAGTAAATGATTTAGTTTCAGGAATGAATGATAAACAAAAAGAAGCAGTATTATGTACCGAAGGTCCTCTATTAATAATGGCCGGTGCTGGTAGTGGGAAAACCAGAGTGTTAACTCACCGCATTGCTTATTTAATCGAAGAAAAACAAGTACTACCATGGAACATTTTAGCGATTACATTTACCAACAAAGCTGCACGTGAAATGAATGAACGTGTCGGTAAGTTACTAGAATTTGGTGGTAATGATGTTTGGATTTCAACATTCCATTCACTATGTGTCAGAATTTTAAGAAGACATATCGACAAGATTGGTTTTAACAAAGCGTTTACCATTGCCGGTAGTAGTGAACAAAGAACTTTAGTAAAAAGAATTTTAAAAGATTTTGATATCGACCCTAAGAAAAATGATCCCAGATCAATTTTATCTGCAATCTCAAATGCGAAAAATGACTTGAAAGACCCTATTTCATACAGTGAATCAATTGATCACAACAGTCCATTTGAAGAAATTGTAGCCAAGGTTTATGCAGAATACCAAGACCGTCTACATGGGAACCAAGCATTAGACTTTGATGATTTGATTATGTTAACAATTCAATTGTTTGAACAATCAAAAGAAACTTTGGAATACTACCAAAACAAATTTAAATATATTCACGTTGATGAATACCAAGATACTAACGAAGCTCAATACAAACTAGTTACCATGTTAGCGGAAAAATACCGTAACATCTGTGTAGTAGGTGATTCTGATCAAAGTATTTACGGTTGGCGTGGTGCCAACATGAATAACATTTTGAACTTCCAAGATGATTATCCAGATTCACACACTACTTTATTGGAACAAAATTACCGTTCTACTAAAAACATTTTAAGTGCTGCCAATGACGTTATTGAAAATAACGTTGCTAGAAAAGCCAAGAAACTTTGGACCGAAAATAAGGAAGGAGACAAAATTTCTTATTACCGTGGTCAAAGTGAAATTGATGAAGCTAGATATGTAGTTGGTCAAATCCAAGACCAAATCAAAGAACATCAATACTCATACGGTGATTTTGCAATTCTATACAGAACTAACGCACAATCTCGTATCATTGAAGAAACGCTTCTAAAATCAAATATTCCATACACAATCGTTGGAGGTCACAAGTTCTACGATCGTAAGGAAATTCAAGATATCTTAGCTTACTTAACATTGGTTGCGAACCCAAGTGATTCATTAAGTTTAGAAAGAATCATCAATGAACCTAAACGTGGAATTGGTGCTTCTAGTGTTGAAAAACTTCGTGAATTCGCTCAAGACAATGGTTGGTCAATGTTAGAAGCATCCCAAAACATCGACATTAACAATACATTATCAAGTCGTGCTAGAAATGCGATTGCTGATTTTGGTCATGTCATGGCTAAGATTCAAAAAGTAGCTGTTGATGGTGAAGTAACTGATATCGCTCAACACGTTTTAGATGATACTGGCTACTTAGCTGAATTAAAGAAGACTGAATCTCTAGAAAACAAAGCTAGAATCGAAAATATTGAAGAATTTATTTCTGTTACTCAACAATTTGATACTAATCGTGCCCAAGAAGATAGTGATGATGACAACGAACCATTAACTGATTTTCTTGCTGACTTAGCATTAGTTTCTGCACAAGATGATGTCGAAGAAAATTCACCACAAGTAACATTGATGACATTACATGCTGCCAAAGGGCTTGAATTCCCAGTAGTCTTCTTAATGGGGATGGAAGAAGGAATTTTCCCATTAGGTCGTGCATCTGATAATGAAAAAGAATTAGAAGAAGAACGTCGTTTAGCATACGTGGGAATTACCCGTGCGCAAGAAAAGTTATTCATCACTAATGCATTTTCAAGAATGCTTTATGGACGTCGTCAAACTAATCCAGAATCTCGTTTTATTGATGAAATTTCCAATGAATTGATCGCACCAGCAAATGACTTCTCTCAAGCTAACGCATTAAAAACACCATTTGATAACAACCGCACACAAAGAAATCGTCAATTTGCCACTCAAAAGGCATACCATCCAACAACTAGTAGTGTTGCTAAGCCTCAAGGAACTGGTGCCGATAAGAAAGAATGGACAATTGGTGATAAGGTTGAACACAAAGCGTGGGGAACTGGAACAGTTGTCAAAGTCAATGGTGCTGGTGAAGATATGGAATTAGATATTGCATTCCCAGACAAAGGATTAAAGAGATTATTAGCTGCATTTGCACCAATCAAAAAAGTTTAATCGAGGTGAGTTAATTGGCTGAACAAAACACAGATATTCAAACTGAATATAATCAGTTAAAAAATCAAATTAAGCAGTGGAGTATCGAATATTATCAAAATGATAAACCAAGCGTTGAAGATAATGTTTATGATCAAAACTACCGCCGATTACAAGAAATTGAGGAAGCTCATCCAGAACTTATAGCAGAAGATTCACCAACCCAAAACGTTGGTGGCCAAATCTTATCTGGTTTCAATAAAGTAAATCATGATATTCCAATGTTGTCGCTAGGGGATGTCTTCTCTGAAGAAGAATTAAGTGATTTTATCAATCGCTTAAATAATAATTATCCGCAAATTAAGCAATACAATTGTGAATTGAAAATTGATGGTTTAGCAATTTCGCTTCGTTATGAAGATGGAATCTTAGTGCAAGGTTCAACCCGTGGAAATGGGACAATCGGTGAAGATATTACCACTAATTTAAAGACGATTGAATCAATTCCACAAAAACTAACTCGTCCGGTCACAATTGAAGTTAGAGGAGAATGCTACATGCCAAAAGCTTCATTTGTAAAACTAAATGATCAACGTGAAAAAAACGGGGAATCAGTTTTTGCTAATCCTAGAAACGCCGCAGCTGGAAGTCTAAGACAATTAGATTCTAAGGTGACAGCCGAAAGAAAACTAAGTACATTTATGTATAACGTTGCGGATTACAATGACTTAGAAACCACCACTCAAGATGGTTTATTGGAAGAATTAAAAGACCTTGGATTTGCAATCAATCCGACTTATCGAGTAATTGAAAACATGGATGACGTTAACGACTACATTCAATATTACACACAACGTCGTGATGAATTGAGTTATGGAATTGATGGAATTGTAATCAAGGAAAATGATTTAGCACTTCAAGAAGAAATCGGAACAACTGTGAAAGTCCCAAAATGGGCAATCGCATATAAATTCCCACCTGAAGAAGTGGAAACTAAGTTAATCGACATTGAATGGACTGTTGGTAGAACCGGGGTGGTAACTCCTACCGCCGTGATGAACGAAGTACAACTAGCCGGGACTAAAGTGTCTAAGGCATCACTTCACAATCCTGACTATTTGAACGAAAAGGGAGTCAGAATTGGTGACACTGTTAAACTTCACAAGGCGGGGGATATCATTCCAGAAATTTCTGAATACATTCCAAGCAAACGTCCAAGTGACAGTGAAGAATATGTAATCCCAACTACCTGTCCATCATGTGGCGATAAGTTAGTTCATTTAGATGAAGAAGTGGCATTAAGATGTATCAATCCTAAATGTCCTGCTCAACTAAGTGAACAAATTAATCACTTTGCATCCAGAAACGCAATGAATATCGATGGACTAGGACCTCGTATTGTTCAACAATTATTCGATAGAGATATGTTAGATGATGCGGCTAGTTTATATAAACTAACGCAAGAGGAACTAGAAACCTTAGATAAGTTCGGCACTAAATCAGCTACCAACTTATTATCTGCAATTGATAACAGTCGTAGTAATTCAGTCGAAAGATTATTGTTTGGTTTAGGAATCAGACATGTTGGTGCTAAAGCAGCCCGTATTATTGCAGAACACTTTGGTGATTTAGATCATCTAATCAGTGCCAGTTCTGAAGACATCGCAGCGATTGATGGGATGGGACAAACAATTGCTGATAGCATTGTGACTTACTTTAACAATCCCGAGGCCAAAGCGTTAATCGAAGAATTTAAAGCGGTTGGCGTTAATATGCAATATCTTGGTGCAAGGTTAGATAACGTTGACTTATCCGACTCACCAGTTAATGATAAGACTGTTGTTTTGACTGGTAAATTATCAGTATGGACTCGTCCAAAAGCAACAGAATGGTTAGAAAATCATGGTGCCAAAGTCACTGGTAGTGTTTCTAAGAAGACAGATATTTTAATTGCTGGAGAAGATGCTGGAAGTAAGCTAGAAAAAGCACAAAATCTAGGAATTGAAATATGGACAGAAGAAGAATTTAGTTCAGTTGTTAATGAAACTGAATAATTTGTGGAGGCAAGCAAATTGAAAAAATTAAGCGTTTTATTTATCGCATTTTTCAGTGCAATTATCTTAGTTGCCTGTGGAAATGATGATAGTAGTAGCAGTTCATCTGGAACTCAAGTTATTTCTCAAACCAGTAATAACTACTACCAAGGGGTTATTAAGAATGGTCATTATTTAACTAGTAAATCTCGTGGGGTTTCAGTTCAACAAAATGATAATCAACTTAACCTTAAAGGTTTTGAAAATGGTTTATTGAGTATCTCAAAGGATCAATTCCCAACTGATACCTACATCCTACAAGAAGGCCAATACATTGACACTAACACTGCTGAAAATTGGTTAGGTCGTAAGAGTAAAAGTCATCCAGATGGTTTAAACCCATCTGGTAAAGATACTGAAGTTCCTTTATATCTACAACAAATGGATGAACAAGACTTTATGGAACAAAGCCATGGAGATTTAAAGATTAAAGGGATGACAATTGGTTTAGGAATTAACTCTGTATACTACTACCGAAAAGAAGCATACGGTGCTGTTTACCAAAAGACTTTGGATGACAAAGAAATTGTTAAACAAGGTAAAGCAATTGCTGATAAGGTATTACAACGTCTAAGAAAAAATAAAGACTTGAAGAATATTCCAATCGTAATCGCCTTATACAAACAAGCTTCAAATGATAGTCTAGTTGGTGGTAATTTCTTTGCTTACTCAGTTAACAAAGATGGTGCCACAAGTGTTGATAATTGGAAGTCATTAGATATTAAAAACTACGTCCTACCAGATGAAACTAGTAGCGAAGTAAACACTAATGATGAAGATGCATTTGAAAACTTTAAAAACCAAGTGCAAAAGTTCTTCCCTAATTTAAGTGGAGTAACTGCGCAAGCTCACTATGTTGATGGAACTCTACGTGGTATGCACATTAATATCACTACTCAATTCTATGGACAAAGTGAAATTATTAGTTTCACTCAATATGTACAAACTACTGCCAAGAAGTATCTACCAAACAGTATTCCAATCGATGTTCAAATTAGTTCATCTGAAGGAATTCAAAGTTTCTTAGCTCGTAAGACTGGTGCGAAGAATTTCTATTCACACGTTTTTACCAGCTATTAATATTATTGTGTTAAAATACTGGTAACAGTAAAGAAAATAAAAATAGAGAAAGAGGGAACAACGATGTCTGAAAAAATTAGTAAAGAAACAGTAAGTCACGTTGCTTCATTAGCCAAGCTAGAATTAACTGATGAACAACTTCCTTACTTTACTGACCAATTAGGTAGTATCATGGGAATTTTTGATTCCTTTAATGATGTTGATACTAGCAATGTCGAACCAACATTTAGTGTTACTGATCAAATTAACGTTATGAGAGAAGATGTTGCTGATAATTGGGGACAAAGAGATGCTTTATTGGATAATGCTCCTGACGTTTCCGACGGTTTAATTAGAACGCCTACAATCATTGATGAAAGCGGGGAATAGTTAAGATGGACTTTTTAGGAAAAGATATTTACAGCATTCATGAAAGTCTAGTTAACGGTGAATTTACCGCTGAAGAACTAACAAGACAAGTGATTGAAAATGCTAAAGCAAATGATAAAGATATCAACGCATTCGTTGTATTTGACGAAGAAAATGCAATCAAACAAGCTCAAGAAATTGATAAAGCTGGTATCGACCCAGATAACGTTTTATCTGGAATTCCAGTAGCAATGAAGGATAACATGTTAACTAAGGGTGTATTAACATCTGCTGGTTCAAAGATGTTATCAAACTTCAAACCAATTATTGACGGGACTGCAGTTGAAAAGATGAAGGCTGCTGGAACTATCAACATTGGTAAAACTAACATGGATGAATTCGCAATGGGTAGTTCTACGGTAACTTCATTCCATGGTAAGACTAAGAACCCTTGGAACTTAGAAAAGGTTCCTGGTGGATCATCTGGTGGAGCTGCCGCTGCAGTTGCTGTCGGTGACGTACTAGTAGCACTAGGTTCAGATACTGGTGGTTCAATTAGACAACCAGCTTCATTTAATGGGGTTGTAGGGATGAAACCTACATATGGTCGTGTATCTAGATGGGGACTAATCGCCTTTGCATCTAGTTTTGACCAAATTGGTCCATTGACTAGAACTGTTAAAGATAACGCGGCTGCATTAAACGCAATCTCTGGAAAAGATGAACATGACTTAACTAGTTCAGACAAAGAAGTTCCTGATTTCACTGCTAACATCGATAAAGGTGTTAAAGGCATGAAGATTGCTTTACCAAAAGAATACTTTGGTGATGGTGTTGACCAAGATGTTAAAGATGCCATTATGAAAGCAGCTGACAAGTACCGTGAAATGGGTGCTACTGTTGAAGAAGTATCTCTTCCAAACAGTAAGTACGGTGTAGCTGCATACTACATCATCGCACCTTCAGAAGCTTCATCTAACCTACAACGTTTTGATGGAATTCGTTACGGATACCGTTCAGAATCAGCTAAGAACTTGGAAGAATTATACGTTAAGAGTCGTTCAGAAGGATTTGGTGACGAAGTAAAACGTCGTATTATGATTGGTACTTACGCACTATCTGCTGGATTCTTTGATGCATACTTCAAGAAAGCAGCTGAAATTCGTACTTTAATTATTAATGACTTTAAGAAGGTCTTTAAGGATTACGATGTAATTCTTACACCAACTGCTCCAACCACTGCGTTCGGATTAGATGATGAAAAAGATCCTGTTACTATGTACATGAATGATGTTTTAACTATTCCAGTTAACATGGCTGGTTTACCAGGAATGTCAGTTCCTGCTGGTTTCTCAAATGGACTTCCTATTGGGATGCAATTAATTGGTAAACCATTTGATGAAGCAACACTTTACCAAGCTGCATACGCATTCGAACAAAACACTGATTTTCATAAAGAAGATCCAAAGATGGGGGGAGCCAAATAATGAACTTTGAAACTACAATCGGACTTGAAGTCCATGTTGAATTAAAGACAAATTCTAAAATTTTCAGTCCATCTCCCGTACAATACGGGGTTGACCCTAACTTAAACACCAATGTTATCGATTGGGGTTATCCTGGGGTTTTACCAACTACCAATAAAGGGGTTGTAAAATCAGGAATTATGGCTGCTTTAGCACTACATGCTGAAGTTGAAAAACACCCTCATTTTGATCGTAAGAACTACTTCTATCCTGATAACCCTAAAGCTTACCAAATCACTCAAAAAGATACTCCAGACGCTCATGACGGTTGGATTGAAATTGAAGTGGATGGTAAGAAGAAGAAAATCGGAATCGAAGAAATGCATATTGAAGAAGATGCCGGTAAGAACTCTCACGGAACTAAATTTTCATACGTGGATTTAAACCGTCAAGGAACTCCACTAATTGAAATTGTTTCTAAGCCAGATATCGCTTCACCTGATGAAGCATACGCATACTTAGAAGCACTTCGTGAACGCATCTTATTCACAGGTATTTCTGATGTGAAGATGGAAGAAGGTTCTATGCGTGTCGACGTTAACGTTTCAATTCGCCCTTATGGTCAAAAAGAATTCGGAACTAAAGTCGAATTAAAGAACTTAAACTCATTTAACTTCGTTCGTAAAGGTTTAGCTTACGAAGAAAAACGTCAACAACGTGTAATTATGTCTGGTGGAGAAATCCAACAAGAAACTAGACGTTACGATGAAACTACTGGTAAGACTGTTCTAATGCGTGTTAAAGAAGGGGCAGATGATTACAGATACTTCCCAGAACCAGATCTTCCATCATTAGAAATCTCAGATGACTGGATTAACGAAATTAACGAATCAATGCCAGAAATGCCAGCTAGCCGTCGTGCTCGTTACGTTAAAGATTTTGGTTTAACTGAATACGATGCAATGGTGCTAACTCAAACTAAGGAAATGGCTGACTTCTTCGATCAAATGAACGAATTAGGCGCAGATCCTAAGATGGCATCAAACTACCTACAAGTTAACGTTAATGCTTATCTAAATGATGAACAAAAAGACTTGTCGGAAACTGAAATTACACCTGAAAACTTAGCCAACATGATTAAGTTAATCGAAGATGGAACTATTTCATCTAAGATGGCTAAGAAAGTCTTCAAGGGAATTACTGAAGGTAAAGAACCTAAGAAATTCGTTGAAGAAAATGGAATGGTGCAATTATCAGACCCTGCTCAATTACAACCAATCATTGATGACATTTTAGCTAACAACCAACAATCAGTAGAAGACTTCCATAACGGTAAGGATCGTGCTGTTGGTTTCTTAGTTGGTCAAATCATGAAAGCAACTCGTGGTAAAGCGAACCCACAAGTTGTTAATAAATTATTGATGGAATCCATTAATAAATAATTGCTAGGAGATTCATGAAATGCAAAAAAGAGCGCGCGTAATATACAATCCAACATCTGGACGCGAAGCATTAAAACAGAAACTGGTTGATATACTCGACGTTTTCGAACAAGCTGGTTATGAAACTAGTGCATATGCAACTACTCCTAAACCTAACTCAGCTAGAGATGAAGCAAGACGCGCTTCTCTAGATGGATTTGATTTAATCGTGGCTGCTGGAGGGGACGGTACCATTAACGAAATTGTTAATGGGATTGCTCCACTAGAAAAACGCCCAAAGTTGGCAATTATTCCTGCAGGGACTACTAATGACTTTGCAAGAGCATTGCATATTCCACGAGAAGACCCAATTGCAGCGGCTAAAGTTGTTTTAAAAGGTCAAACTTTCAAAATGGACATTGGTCAAGCTGACGATAAATACTTCATGAACATCGCAGGTGGTGGTTTACTAACCGAATTAACTTATGATGTTCCATCAGATTTAAAGACCATTTTTGGTTATCTTGCATACTTAGTCCGTGGGGCTGAGTTACTACCAAGAATTAAACCAATCGATATGGATTTGGAATTTGATGACGGAGAATTCAAAGGGAAAGCATCAATGTTCTTGTTAGCAATGACTAATTCAATAGGTGGGTTGGAACAAATCGTTCCAGACGCTAAATTGGATGATGGTAAATTTACCATGATTATTGTTAAAACTAGTAATATTGTCGAAATCGTTCAATTATTAGCGAAGGTCATTAGTGGTGGAAGACACATTAACGATCCAAGAATTATTTATAAAAAGACCAGTAAGTTAGTTGCTAATCCTGTCGGTGACAAGATGCAAATTAACTTAGATGGTGAATATGGTGGCGACGCACCAATGACATTTATTGATTTGAAGCAACATATTGAAATGTTTGCGAATGTTGATGAAATGCCTAAGAAGTCAATTAGTAGGGATGCTGAAAAGGCTGAAAAAGAATTCGTCGATAAAGTTGATAAATTATCATAATAGAATTTAAAACAGAAAAGTTTTGTTGTATGATTATTTTAGAAGATTACAACAAGACTTTTTTGTTTAATAAAAGGGGAAAACATGAAATTTAAAGCACCAGTAAGTAAGAACGAAGAATACGAAGTAGATATTATTGATCTAACTTATCAAGGCCTTGGAGTTGCCAAGATTCAAGATTATCCTTTGTTTATCGAAGATACACTTCCAGGCGAAAAGGCATTAATCAAAGTGATTAAAGTGAACCAAAACTTTGGTTTCGCCAAGTTAGAAAAATTAATCGAAAAATCAGCAGATCGTGTTGAAAATATCGATAAGAACTACACTCGTACTGGGATTGCACCATTACAACATTTAAAATATGATGCTCAACTAGAATTCAAACAACACCAAATCCAAGAATTGTTTGATAAAGCGAAGATGGATGTGGAAGTATTACCTACAATTGGGATGGATAACCCAACTCATTACCGTAATAAAGCCCAAATTCCAGTTCGTTTAATTAACGGTAAACTAGAAACTGGTTTCTACCGCAAACATTCACATGATTTAGTCCCAATCGAAGATTTCTACATTCAAGACCCTGAAATTGATAAGGCAATTGTAGTTGTGAGAGATATTCTTCGTAAGTACCATGTTGAACCTTATGACGAAAGAAATCATAAGGGTGTAATTAGAAACATCATGGTTAGAAGAGGTCACTACACTAACGAAATGATGATTGGTTTAATTACTAGAACTAAGAAGTTACCAATGGTTGAAATGATCGTTAAGGAAATTAAAGAAGCACTTCCTGAAGTTAAGAGCATTATGCAAAACATCAACCTATCAGATGGTAACGGATTATTAGGTAAGAGTACTGTTTGTTTAGATGGTAAGAAATACATTGAAGATAAGTTACTTGGCTTGAAGTTCGCTATTTCATTGAACTCTTTCTACCAAGTTAACCCAGAACAAACTGAAAAATTATACTCACTAGCCATCGATAAAGCTGAACTAGATGGTAGTGAAACTGTAATCGATGCATATTGTGGAATCGGTACAATTTCATTAGCAGTAGCTGAACATGCTAAAAAGGTTTACGGTGTTGAAATCGTCAAAGAAGCGATTGAAGATGCCAAAGTGAATGCCCAAAAGAACCATATCAACAACACTAGATTTGTTACTGGTAGTGCTGAAGAACAAATGGAAAAATGGCAAGCACAAGGCCTCCAACCAGATGTTATTATGGTTGACCCACCACGTAAGGGACTTGCTTCATCATTCATTGATAGTGCAGTTCAAGTGGCACCTAAGAAGATTGTTTACGTTTCATGTAATCCATCAACCTTAGTCCGTGATGCGCGTCGTCTAGCAGAATACGGTTATGAAATTACTCAACCAGTTCAACCGGTTGATCAATTCCCACAAACTGTTCACGTTGAATCAGTGACTGTATTTGAAAAGAAATAGATAATAACTAAAAAGACACCCCGCGAGGTGTCTTTTTTGCATCTAATTCATTTTAGGTATATATTACTTTCTATTATCAAAAATTAAATATAAGAAGGCGAAAAGTTTTGCGTATTAATATTATTCAGCATACTCCGAATGAACGACCAGGATCGATTTTAGATTGGGCACATGATAGAAATCATGATGTTTATATTTATCATCCATATCAATTTGGCTATCTTCCTAAAGTAGACGAAACCGATATGTTAGTGATTATGGGTGGACCCATGAGTGTTAACGATGATGTTTATTGGATCGAATTTGAACGTGATTTAATCAAAGAGTTGGCACAAAGAGATGTCCCAATTTTTGGAGCGTGCTTTGGTGCGCAACAACTTTCTAAAGCATTTGGTGGTAAAATCACCGATTCACCAGTTAAAGAAGTGGGCTGGGCACCAGTTTACTTAAAATCTGACGTCATTGACGGCATTCCAGCAGAATTAACTGCGATGCATTGGCACGGAGAAACATTCGAAATTCCTGACAATGCTGAATTATTATTCTCTAGTGAATTACTAGCTAATCAAGGATTTGTGATTGGTCATCGCATTGTTGGATTACAATTCCATTTTGAATTACAAACTGATAACGTAAGAGAAATTGTTACCAACGATTTTAACTACATTGATGGATCAGTTTTGAAACAAACTAAAGAAGATATTTTAGCTAGAGAAGTACCAAAAGAAAATAAAGATGTCATGTATACCATTTTAGATTTCATTTCTGAAGGGAAATAAACGCCTATTAGCCCGTTTAATAGATAACCTGTATAAATAGACGTTACTAAATTAAAATCGCTAAAACAAACAAAAAAAGCATTCAAAATTAATTGAATGCTTTTTTATTATTTACTGTTTTTTAAATGTCTTTGTTGTAGGTAGTATACCGGGATACCGATTAGTGTTAATAGTAATCCAATTAATGCTAATCCCGTTTGAGTAACTAGGGTTTCAGCAAGAATGAAGATACCACCGACTAACGCGATAATTGGGACGATAGGGTACCATGGAACTTTGTAAGGACGAATCATTTCTGGTTCCTTACGACGTAGTTTGAATACAGCGATAAATAATAGACAGTTAAAGATCCACATAACGAACACTAACATGTCAGTTAATAGGTCGAAACTACCAGCGAAAATCATTAAGATGGCAATTACGAATTGGAAAATTCCTGAAGTATATGGCACCTTAGTTTTCTTTGATAGTTTTGAGAACCAATCACTAAATGGAAGTGACTTAGTTTGACCCATGGCATATGGGATTCTCATACCGGCTAGTGTGTATCCGTTTAATGAACCGTAAACAGATACTAAAATACCGATAGTAACTAACTTACCACCAAATTCACCGAATAGCTTAATGGCAGTTTCTGAAGCAGTGTTTTGGTTACCAGCAATTTGATCAATTGGTAATGTCTTCAAGAAGGCAACGTTTACCAATGTGTAAATTACCATAATCGCACTTAAACCAATAATGATTGCTTTTGGCAAGTTCTTCTTAGGGTTCTTAATTTCACCGGCAACGTCACAAACCCCAATCCAACCATCATAAGCAAACATAGTTGCTAGAAGACCTGAACCAAAGGCAGTCCAAACATTTGCATGGTCACTTGGACTAATTGGTAGGAATGAAACGTGAACTGCACCTGGAATAAATAGACCAAAAATAGCAATTAAGAAAATTGGAATTAATTTAAAAATTAAAGTAGCAGTTTGCACGTTTCCACTGAACTTAGAACCTAAGAAGTTAATGAATAACACACTTAGTGCTACTAAAATCGCAACTGGATTTAATAGCTTAGGATCCAAATGGAATAGGTTAATTAATTGAGTAGTAAAAATAATTGCTTCTGCGGCAATGTTAGCAGGGTAGTAAACCAAAATTTGGGCCCAACCCATTGAAAAACCAGTTAGTGGACCATAAGTATAATCAAGATACTTAATTGCACCACCGGTCTTTGGAATCGCAGCTGCCAATTCTGAAACAGTTAAACCAGCACAGATTGTTAATAATCCCCCAACAATCCAAGCTAGCACAGTTAAAGTAAATGAGTGTGTACTGTTAACAACACTAGCGGTTTTAAAGAACACACCAGCACCAATAACAGTTCCCATAACTGTTGATAGGGCAGCCATCATGCCGATTCCACGTTTTAACTCTTCGTTTTGCATGACGAAATCCTCCTAGTAAATATATAACATAAAAAAAGGAGGGGTCTCAAAATTAAGACGCCCATCCTTTTGTTAAATAACGTTAATTAAATTAATCGTTGTTTTCAACATCATGTTTACGTTGGAATTCAGCAATGTTCTTGTATTCAGTTTGAAGTTGACGACTCAAACGAATGTAGATAGGAGCTAATTCACGGTAAACTTTGTAGTTGTCAGGGTTTGGCTTGTGAGCGTTTGTTACACCAACGAAGTCTTTAACCTTTTCTAGGTTATCAATGATACCTAGTGAGTACATACCTAAAGTAGCAGCACCTAAAGCAGTACCTTCAAAGCTTTCTGGAATAGTAACATCTTGTTCAAAGATATCAGCTAACATTTGACGCCATAGTTCTGAACGAGCGAAACCACCAGTAGCTTGAATGCTTGTTGGCTTACCAATTACTTCTTCTAGTGCAAGACTAACAGTGTATAAGTTAAATACGATTCCTTCTAGAGCTGATCTAATCATGTGTGCACGAGTGTGGATACGAGTTAAACCAAAGAATGAACCACGAGCGTTAGCGTCCCAGATAGGAGCACGTTCACCACCTAAGAATGGGTGGAATAGTAATCCATCTGAACCTGCAGGAATTTGTGAAGCAATTTCTGTTAATAGGTCGTATGAATCCATGTGCATTTGTTCAGCAGTAACCTTTTCAGGGGCACATAGTTGATCTCTTACCCAACGGAAGACGATACCACCGTTGTTAACAGGTCCACCAACAACCCATTTGTCTTTTGATAGGTAGTAACAGAAGACACGACCCTTAGGATCAATAACAGGTTTGTCAGTAACGACACGAACGGCACCAGAAGTACCGATAGTAACAGCTAGCACACCAGGTTTAATAGCATTAACCCCTAGGTTAGCTAATGGACCATCAGATGAACCGATAACGAATGGAGTATCTTCATCGATACCAATAACGTTAGCGTAAGCTTTGTTTAGTCCTTTGAATTGGTAAGTAGTGTCAACTAGTTCAGGAAGTTGGTCACGTGATACACCAGTTAATTCTAGTGCTTCATCGTCCCAATCCATCTTGAAGATGTTGAACATACCAGTTGCGTTGGCAATTGAGTAATCTTCTTTCAATTCACCAAATAGCTTGTATAGGATGTATTCTTTGATACCTACAAAGTAAGCAGCCTTGTCGTATACATCTTTTCTTTCGTTCTTTAGCCACATTAATTTAGTAAGTGGAGTCATAGGATGAACTGGGGTACCAGTCTTTTCGTATAATTCCTTTGCCTTACCGCTTTCCTTTAATTGGTCAGCGTAGTTAACGGCACGGTTATCAGCCCAAGTGATAGCACGAGTCAATGGCTTGTGGTTTTCATCTAATAAAATCAAACTGTGCATAGCACATGAGAATGAAATACCCTTTAATGTACCATGTTGTAGGTCAGCCTTACGTAAAACTTCGGTTAAACCTGCAAGCATGGCAGAGAAGATTTCTTCTGGATCTTCTTCGGCCATATCTGGAGTATCTTGGTATAAAGGATAACCATCGTTTGAGTATCCCTTAACTTCTCCATCGGTATCGTACAAAACAGTTTTTACACTGGTTGTTCCAATATCAACACCAATGATGTAGTTCATAACATAACTTCCTTTCAATCTAAAAAGAGAGACTTAATTTATTTTTAATAATGTTAACTATTATAATAAAATCCGCATAAAAAGTCATCACTAAATTTATTTAGTTACCGCTTACATTATATGGAAAACCTGTAGTTCTTTCAAGTCTTTTAACATGTTTTATAGTAATTTGATGTGATTATGCTTATAATAAAGATAACTGTATAAAGGGGTGATCGAATGGATTCCCGAATGAGTTTATATCATCAAAAAAAGAATAATAACTGGCAAAAAATTGTCAAAAAATACAAATGGCTTATCGCAATTATCGCGGTATTATTTGTTAGTGTTTTAGGATATGTTCAATATGAAAACTATCAAAACTACTTAATTGATAAGTACGAAGTCAAAGGAATCATGATTAGTCAATCGAATGCCTATATTGATTTCGTTAGCCTAGCACAAAGTGGGCAAAATTTTGTCTACATTCGTGCCAGCCAAGGGGCTACTTATACTGATGATGATTTTAGTGACAACTTTCAAAGAAGCCAAGGATCCGGGCTACAAGTCGGGTCTTATCACGTCTTTAGTACGCAAAGTAATATCAAAGATCAGTTAAAGAACTTCACCAAAGAGGTTGGAACCGATTATGGAACCTTACCACCAATGGTAGATGTTCAAGGTGATTTATCAACATCACAAATCAAACAACTATCTAATTTTATTTTCTTGTTGCATCGTTATTATGATACTAATGTGGTTGTCCGTAGTAGCTATCATATTTTTACCCATTTAGATGAAAAGGTATCTCATGATGTGCAATATTTCAGTCAAAATATTAACAATAAACGAGCTAACTTTATTGAAGTTAAAAATAACCGAAAAATTAACATTGATGGTTCCAACGTTTTAGTGAATCAAGTCGCCTTTAATGGTACGACCGCCGGATGGCGTCATTACCTAGTCAAAAATCAAGACCGATAATCGTAATTAAGATATAACTTTGGTAAAATATAATATTATAGAAGAAACGAAAAATAGGGGAAAAGCATGCTAGAACAATTTCAAAAATATTTCGATAAATTAGGATACGACAAACAAACGTTGATTCAAGAACGCGTATATCCAATTATTAAGAACCACGATAGCGTCTTAGGACTATCACCAACTGGATCTGGAAAGACAGTTGCCTTTTTAATTCCTAGTATCGAAATTCTAGAACCAGAAGGTGGTTCTCAATTACTTATCATTGAACCATCACAAGAATTAGCGATTCAAACTGCCAAAGTGGCTCGTAATTGGGCTAACTTACGTGGTATGAAGGTCCTAGCTCTAACTGGTGGTGCCAATATCAAACGTCAAATGGAACGTTTGAAAAAGCATCCAGAAGTAATTGTAGGAACTGCTGGTCGAATTAAAAATTTAATTGATGACAAAAAACTAAAAACACATCTTTTCTCAACCGTGATTATTGATGAAGCTGATGATTTACTACAAGGTGAAACCTTAACCGTAGTTAGAGAAATCGTGGGTTCATTAATGTCAGATGTCCAACTAGAGTTTTTTTCAGCCACAGCCACACCAATTCTAGATGAATTAGGAAGTTGGTTTAACCAACCTAACATTCAAAAAATCGATGTGCGTGATGAAGATAAAACCCAAGGGCATGTTGAACATGGGTTGATGAATGTGTTACGAAAGAACCGTAATAAGATGTTGGCACGTTTACAACACGTTGCAGGTTTTAAAGCGTTGGTCTTTTTCAATCAAACGGTTGATTTAAATAAAACTTACAGTTTCTTTGTTCACAACCATTATCAAGGTGTTGCCAAATTAACTTCTGATCAAAACCAGACGAAACGTCAAAAGGCGATGGATGATTTCCGTTTAGGTCGCATCAAGCTATTGCTTACCACTGACGTGGCAGCACGTGGTTTGGATATTGCCAAATTACCTGCTGTTGTTAACTACGATTTACCAGATGAATCCATTGATTACGTTCATCGAGTTGGTCGAACTGGTCGAATGGGTGAAGATGGAATGGTAATCAACTTTGGTGATGACCATGATTTAAGAGATTTACGTAACTTGTTATCTGATTATGATTTTGATTTCCAAACAGTTCATTTCTATAAGAATAAGATTGTCCATGAAGTGCCGAAAGAAGCTACCATTAATAATGTAGAAAAAACGGTTACTAAAGAAAGTAAATCTAATTCAGACACACAAAAAAAACAAACAAATGTTAAGAAGGCTAAGAAAGTCGTTTCTAATCCAGCACCAAAAAAACGTGTAAAGAAGAATAAGCATACTAAAAATAAAGGGATGCGTAATAAGTGGCGTAAGAATAACGCTGAAAAATCATAATTTCTTTACATTAAAATATTAAAATGCGACAATATTATTTGTTGCTTTTAATGGCTCCATAGCACAACTGGATAGGGCGACCGCCTCCTAAGCGGCTGATCTCGGTTCGATTCCGAGTGGAGTCATAAAAAAGATACTAACATTGGTTAGTATCTTTTTTTATATTTACATAACTTTTACTTTAAAATAACTTTAAATTTACAAAGTACTCCTACACTAAGCTTGTAACATAAATTTTGGATAGGAGATATTGATATGATTAAAATGAATAAGATAGTATCAATTGCTTCAGTTATTTTAGTTTCAGGTGGTTTATTAGCAGCATGTGGAAGTTCACAAAGTTCTTCAGAAAGTACTCAAGATGTTTCAGTTGTTGGATCAACTGCGCTTCAACCATTAGTTGAACAAGCTGCGAAAAATTACCAAGATGAAAATTCAAAGGTAAACATTTCAGTACAAGGTGGCGGTTCTGGAACTGGTTTAAGCCAAGTTCAATCAAAGAACGTTTCCATCGGTGATTCAGATATCTTTGCTGAAAATCAAAATGGTGTCGACGCTAAACAACTAACTGACAACAAAGTTGCCGTAGTTGGAATGGCACCAGTAGTTAACAAAGGAGTAGGTGTTACTAACATCAGTTTAGACAACCTACGTAAAATCTTTACAGGTAAGATTACTAACTGGAAAGAAGTCGGCGGAAAAGATCTAAAAATTGATGTTATCAATCGTGTCAAAGGTAGTGGAACTAGAGCGACATTTGAATCAAATGTCTTAAAGGGTGAAACTGCTATTCAAACCCAAGAACAAGATTCAAATGGAGCAGTTAAAAATATTGTTTCAAGCACTCCAGGTGCAATTAGTTACCTAGCATTCTCATTTATCGATAAGAGTTTACAAGCTCTATCGATCGATAAGGTTGCACCAACTGACAAGAATGTTGAAACTAATGCATGGAAGATCTGGTCATATGAACACATGTACACACCAAAAGATTCAAGTAAAGCAGCAGATGCTTTCATTAAGTACATGCAATCAGACAAAGTCCAAAATGGTTTAGTGCAAAAACTAGGCTACATTAGTATCAAAGACATGAAGGTTACTAAGGATAGTGCCAACAACGTAAAATAAATTCATCATTAAAATCATCCAAAAAGCCTAATGTTAAATTTAGGCTTTTTTTATTAAATCTTAAATTTACATAAAATTTACAAAAAAACCCAAATAGCTTTACAAACGGTTGTTATACTTTATATGTAAATTAAAAAAGGATGATTTTAATATGATGAAAATTAAGAAATGGTCGTTAATGACAGCCGTTGTATTAATGGCGGGATCAGTGTTAACTGCTTGTGGAGTTAACTCCGCATCAAATAATAAAATTACAGTTGTTGGTTCAACTGCCTTACAACCATTGGTTGAAGAAGCAGCCAATGCATATCAAGCTAAAAATAAAGGACTTTCCATAACCGTTCAAGGTGGGGGTTCTGGAACTGGATTAAGTCAACTTCAAGCTGGCGCCGTAACCATCGGTAACTCAGATGTTTTTGCTGAAAATCAAAAGGGGATTAAAGCTGAAAATATCGTCGATCACCGAGTGGCAGTAGTTGGAATTACACCAGTTGTTAATAAAGAAACTGGTGTTAAAAACATTAGTTTAGAAAACCTTCGTAAAATCTTTACAGGAAAGATTACTAACTGGAAACAATTAGGTGGTAAGAATACACCAATCGAAGTAATTAACCGTGTAAAGGGTAGCGGAACTAGAAATACATTTGAAAGTAATGTGTTAAATGGTGAAACTGCTGTGAAGGCACAAGAACAAGATTCAAACGGAACTGTTCGCCGCATTGTCGCAACTACACCTGGTGCAATTAGTTATCTTTCATTCTCATTTGTTGATAAGACACTTCAACCATTATCAATTGATAATGTAAAACCAACAGATAAAAACGTTGAAACAAACGCTTGGAAGATTTGGTCATATGAACATATGTACACTAGCAAAAAGATTAGCGAAAATACCAAGAAATTCTTAGAATACATTGACTCAAAAGAAGTTCAAGACGGACTTGTTAAAAAACTGGGTTATATCAGCATTCACAATATGAAAGTTAAGCGTGATGCTAAAAATCAAATAGTCCACTAAATGGGGGAAGATCATGGAAATTAATAAGAAAATATTAATGCCATCAAAGGAAACACGCCAAGAAAAATTTGGTCGTACTTTAAGTTTTATTAGTATTTCAGCAATTGTTGTTTTAGTTGCGTTAATTCTATACTTTATCATTTCAAAGGGTGTTTCAACATTTACTCAAAATCACGTTAACTTATGGGATTTCATCAGTAAACAAGATTGGTCACCTTCAACCATCGGTAAAGATGGTAAACCAGAGGTTGGAGCATTACCAATGATTGTGACATCATTTAGTGTTACTTTCTTATCCGCATTAATTGCAACTCCATTCGCGATTGCGGTTGGGATTTACATGACCATCATTGGCCCTAAGAAGAGCCGCGGTTTCTTACAAACAGTTGTGGAACTACTAGTTGGGATTCCATCAGTAGTTTACGGATTCATTGGTTTAACAATTATCGTTCCAATCGTAAGAACATTATTCGGTGGGACAGGTTTTGGGATTTTATCAGCAACCATGGTGTTATTCGTAATGGTGCTACCAACAATTACATCACTTACTGTCGATAGTTTAAATGCTGTGCCAAAACATCTATCAGAAGCTTCATTAGCACTAGGGGCAACTCGTTGGCAAACTATTTACAAAGTAGTTTTAAGATCAGCTACTCCTGGAATTTTAACAGCGGTTATCTTTGGGATGGCCAGAGCATTCGGTGAAGCACTAGCGGTTCAAATGGTAATTGGTAACGCCATCTTAATGCCTAAGAACCTAATTACTCCAGCTTCAACATTAACTAGTCAACTTACTACTGGAATTGGAAACACAGTTATGGGAACTTTAGGAAATAATGCTCTATGGTCATTAGCCCTAGTTCTACTATTAATGTCTCTATTCTTTAACATCTTAGTTAAGTTGATTGGAAAGAAGGGTAAGTTGAAATGATTAATCCAAAATTAGCCAATAAAATTGCTACCGGAGTTATCTACGGATTAGTTCTTGTGGTAATTGCGATTTTAGCAGCCTTGATTGGATACATCTTAGTAACTGGTGTTCCACATATCTCATGGCATTTTCTAACAACACAATCTCAATCATTCTTAGCAGGCGGTGGGATTCGTGATCAACTATTTAATTCTATTTACTTATTAGTACTAACATTGATTATTTCATTCCCGATTGCATTAGGAGCAGGGATTTACCTAGCTGAATATGCACCTAAAAATTGGATTACTGAAATTATCAAAACTACAATCGAAGTTTTAAGTTCACTTCCTTCAGTGGTAGTTGGACTATTCTGTTACCTAGTATTCGTTGTTCAAATGAAAATTGGTTTCTCAATCCTATCAGGAGCAATTGCATTAACATTCTTCAACTTGCCATTGCTAACTAGAAACATCGAAACATCAGTTGAATCGATCTCTGATTTACAAAGAGAAGCTGGTTTATCATTAGGATTATCACAATGGAAAACCATTACTGGTATTATCCTACCAGCATCCGTTCCTGGAATTATCACTGGGATTATCTTAAGTGCTGGACGTGTCTTCGGTGAAGCTGCCGCATTAATTTACACTGCCGGACAAAGCGCGCCATTCGTTGATTACAGTAACTGGAACATCTTCTCAGACACCAGTTTCTTAAATCCATTAAGACCTGCTGAAACACTAGCGGTACACATTTGGAAAGTTAACTCAGAAGGAATTACACCAGATGCTAACGCAATTTCAAGTGGTTCATCAGCCGTGTTAATCATTGTAATCTTACTATTCAACGTATTAGCACATTGGATTGGAAATCGTTTATACAAGAAAATGACTTCTAGCAAGTAGGAAGGGATCAATTATGAAAAAATATAATTTAGATCAACAATATGTTCGTGATTTTGCGGTTGAAAACGCGATTGAAGCAAAACACGTTAACGTTTCATACGGCCAACATCAATCAATCTTTGATGTATCAATGTCATTTCCTAGATTTAAGGTAACTGCGATGATTGGTGCTTCTGGTTCAGGAAAATCAACATTCTTACGTTCAATTAACCGTATGAATGATAATATTGCGACTGTGGACGGTAAAATCATGTACCGTGACGTTAACATTAACGATGACAACATCAATGTATACGAATTAAGAAAACACATTGGAATGGTATTCCAACGTCCAAACCCATTTGCTAAATCAATCCGTGATAACATCACATTCGCTTTGAAAAAACATGGAATCAAGGACAAAAAAGAACTAGATGAACGTGTTGAAACTAGTTTAAGAGAAGCTGCATTATGGGATGAAGTTAAAGACAAACTAGACGAAAGCGCACTTTCTCTATCAGGTGGACAAGCACAACGTCTATGTATCGCTAGAGCGATTGCGATGAAACCAGATGTATTGCTATTGGATGAACCAGCCAGTGCGTTGGATCCAATCTCAACATCTAAGATTGAAGACACATTAAATCGTTTGAAGGAAAAATACACTATCATCATTGTTACGCACAACATGCAACAAGCATCTCGTATGAGTGATTACACTGCATTCTTCCACCAAGGACATTTAATCGAATTCAATAAGACTTCACACATTTTTACAAGACCAAAAATGCAAGCAACAGAAGACTATATTTCAGGAAACTTCGGGTAGGTGAATTAGATGACTTCCATTTTAAAAACAGAAAATGTTCATTTGTACTATGGTGATAAAGAAGCATTACATGGGTTCGATATGGAATTTGAAGAAAATCAAATCACTGCATTAATCGGACCATCTGGATGTGGAAAATCAACATACTTAAGATGTTTAAACCGCATGAATGACCTAAGAAACAATACAACAGTGACTGGTAGCTTTAAATTGGGTGACCAAGACATTTACGCACCAACTACTGACATGACTGAATTAAGAAAAGAAATCGGAATGGTGTTCCAACAACCTAATCCATTCCCATTCTCAGTTTATGATAATGTTGCTTACGGATTAAGAATCGCCGGTGTGAAAGATAAGAAAGTTTTAGACGAAATCGTGGAAACTAGTTTAAAACAAGCTGCCATTTGGGATGAAGTAAAAGATGACTTGAACAAGAATGCATTATCATTCTCTGGTGGTCAACAACAAAGAATTTGTATTGCTCGTGTGTTAGCTGTAAAACCTAAAATCATTTTAATGGATGAACCAACTTCAGCCCTAGATCCAATTTCTAGTGCTAAAATTGAAGATACTTTGTTAGAATTAAAGAAAGATTTTACAATCATTATTGTTACTCACAACATGCAACAAGCATCTAGAATTGCTGATAAAACAGCCTTTATGCTTAACGGAGATTTAATTGAATACGATAAGACTTCTAAGATGTTCTTAAATCCTGATAAGCAAGAAACTAGTGATTACTTGAATGGACAATTCGGATAGGAGACCTGATTATGAGCCAAACATTCAATGACAAACTTAAAGTGTTACAAAAGACCTACATGAAGATGGGAATCAATGTTTCTGATCAAATCTATCAATCAATTAAAGCTTTTACTGAAAATGATCAAAAGCTTGCTAATGAAGTAGTTAAAAGTGATAGTAAGGTTAACGATGAAGAAGTTGACCTAGAAAAAGAAGCATTGAACTTAATTGCTTTGCGTCAACCAGTGGCATCTAACTTCCGTTCAATCATTACTTTGCTAAAAGCTAGTTCTGATTTGGAAAGAATTGGTGACCATGCTTCATCAATTGCACGCGAAACACTACGTATCAACACCGATAACCGTATTCCAGAAGTTAATGACGCCATTAACCAAATGGGATTAAAGATTAGAGGAATGCTAGAATCATCACTAGACGCATACGTTCACAACGATCAAGAAGCTGCTAAGCTAGTAGCTCAAGAAGATATCTTAATTGATAAGAAGTTCGTTTTAGCTAAAAATCTAATCGTTGCTGAAATGGAAAAGAATAGTGATAAAATTGAGTTAGCAACTATTTATCTAATGGTTGTTCGTTACCTAGAAAGAATTGGGGATCATATTGTTAACTTATCAGAATGGATTGTATATAATTCAACTGGTAAGATTGTCGAATTAAACCCTGGTAAAATTGAACCAGAATTAATCGCCAAAGAACTAAAGAACAATCCAAAATAGGGAGGAACTCGGGGAATGCAAAGTCTTTTGCTAGTAACTAAACAATTAAAATTAGCTGCACAAGTGAGCCAATTAGCTTTGCAACATGAATACTTCGTCAACAGTATTAGTGATGATGAAGATATTGATGTGATTGTCAAAAAAGACAACGTTTTTGCGGTCATTATTGACTTGTCTGTTTTTGATGATTTTAATCGGGTTAAAAATTTAATTGCCCAAGTTACTAAATCCTTTGTAGGACCTGTGATAACCTTTGATCAAGAATATGATGCCGATGATGAAGAGGATTGTTTTAAATTAGGGGTTACGGATTACTTTAGTAACAATATTGATGCTAATCGGATTATTTTAAGAACAATGCATAAGATTAGCGCTTTCGATGCATTGGCCGAAGAAACTGGTAATAATAAACGTAAAGAACATTTTAAAGATTTTGTAATTAGTTTGAAGCATTTCCAAGTTAAATATAAAGGAGAAGTGCTAAATTTCACGCCTAAGGAGTTTAATATCTTTTATTACATGGTAAGACACCATGATCAAGTTCTAAGCAGAGAACAGATATTTAACGGTGTCTGGCGTGAAGATAGAGACGATGGGGATGCATTTATATCATCTCGAATCGTTGATATGCACGTTAGTCATGTTCGTGATAAGTTAAAAGAACTACCTGACAATGACGTTGAAATTAAAACCGTTCGTGGTTTTGGATATGTATTAAAATAAAAAAATACCGTTAAAGAATTAATTCTTTAACGGTATTTTTTACTAGTTAAGGAATGCTGTAACAGCAGCGGCAGCCATGATTAAGATTAATCCGAAGATAGTAATAACCATTTCCTTTTTAGTTTTGTTTTGGTGTAGGAAGTAGATACTAGTTAATGTTGCTAATACAACTGATGTTTGTGATAGAACGAAACCAGTAGCTAAACCATTCATATCAGGTTGTGCTGAAATTAAGTAAGTTAATGCAGCAAATGCGAAGAAGAAACCTGAGATGATTTGTAGGTATGATGATTTAGTTGAGAATACGTTATTCTTCTTAACGTTAATTAAGCAGTAAATAACGGCAACTAAGAACATTCCTAAAGCTTGTGGGAAGAATGCGTGCATACCATCTAAGTGAGCTGCTTGAGGAGCAGCTGAGTATGCCCAGTAACCAATTACACCGATAACTAGAAGTACAATAGCTTTCTTCAAGTTGCTTGAACCTTGTGTATCTTTGTGTTCTTGCCAAGCAGTCATAGTAGCACCAATGATGATAACAATAAGTGCAATAAATCCAATGGTACGATGACCTTCAGTGTGCCAGTTTCCTAATGCAAACACACCCCAAAGGGCAGTTACGATTAATTGTAAGGCAGTTGTAATTGGCATTACTCGAGATGATCCGATTAATTCGAATGATTTAAATGACATGATTTGGCCAAAAGCCCAACCAGCACCTGAAAGTAATGCTAATACAAATTCCATTCCAGTCGGAATTGAATAACCTGTAATTAATACAAAAATACCAGCGAAAATAAGTGTTCCTAAAGTGGAACCATAAATTTGGTTAGTTGGCTTTCCTCCAAATAATGAAGCAATTGTAGGATATAGACCCCAACCAAGTAGTGGACCTAGTCCAACTAGTAAAGCAACAGCGTTCAAAGCGTGTCCTCCTTTTCTAATTACTATATATTTAATTATCAATTTACCACATGTTTTTAAAATGTAGTAGAAAATAATACGTTTTCATACAAACTTAACAAAAAATTAAGGTTTAAAACTCCCAAAGTAATATAACATATTTAGTAGGGACTTTGTTTTAAAAAATGTAATGAAATCGTTTTCATTTTCTATAAAGTATGTTATATTAAATTCATAGAAAAGTAAAGCGCTTACATTTATATAAAACATAAAATTTTTATAATAGAAAAAGGGGAATAAATAATGCCATTTGTTGTATTAGTATTAGGAATTTTATTACTATTATTCTTAATTATTAAATGTAAATTAAATACATTTATCTCATTAATTGTTACATCTGTTGTTGTTGCTTTAGGTTTAGGAATGAACCCAGCACATATCGCCATTTCGATTAAAAACGGAATTGGTAGTTCACTAGGTGAATTAGTAATTGTCTTCGGTTTCGGAGCCATGATTGGCCGTTTAGTTGCTGATGCTGGTGGTTCATACCGAATCGCAAGAACTTTAATTAACCTATTCGGTAAGAGAAAGTTACAATTTGCTATTGTAGTTGCTTCATTTATTATTGGAATGTCACTATTCTTTGAAGTAGGACTTGTTCTATTAACACCAATCGTATTTGCCGTTGCTCTAGAAGCTGACGTACCTTTTGTTTACCTAGGAATTCCAATGGCTGCTGCTTTATCAGCAACTCAAGGATTCTTACCTCCACAACCAGCGCCAACTGCTGTTGCTACTGCACTTGGTGCTAACATTGGACAAACTCTTCTATTAGGAATTATCGTTGCGATCCCTTGTGTGATTGTAGCGGGTCCCGTTTACACAAAGATTGCTAGAAAAATTGCTCCAGAAACATTTGTTGTTAAGAAGTCACTTCCTGCTTTCGGTGAAATGAAGAAGTATGATTTAAAAGATACTCCAAGCTTTGGAATTGCAGCACTTACTTCATTACTACCAGTTATCTTAATGGCTATCGCTACTGTATATGACATGGTCTTTAACGGTGGTAAAGCTGTTGAAAATCCACATGGTATCGGTGCTGTTGTTGCTATGTTAGGTAACCCAGTTATCGCCATGATTGTTACTTTACTATTTGCTATCTGGTCAATGGGATTCAACCGTGGTAAGAAGATGGAAGACATTACTAACACTGTTACTGAAGCTATTAAGTCAATTGCAATGCTACTAATGGTTATCGGTGGTGGATCAGCATTCAAGCAAGTATTAATTGATGGTGGTGTTGGTAAAGCCGTTCAAGATGTTATGGTTCACGCTAACTTATCACCAATCATCTTAGCTTGGTTAATCGCAGTTATCCTACGTGTTTCACTAGGTTCAGCAACTGTTGCTGGTATGACTGCTGCCGGTCTAGTAACTCCTTTAATGCATTCACTAAGTGTTAGCCCAGTGCTAATGGCACTAGCTATTGGTGCCGGATCACTTGCCGCATCACACGTGAACGATGCTGGTTTCTGGATGTTTAAGGAATACTTTGACCTAAACGTAAAACAAACATTGAAGATTTGGACAGTCTTAGAAACAGTTATCTCTGTAGTTGGACTACTAATGGTATTACTTCTAAGCCTATTCATTCACTAATAATTGATAAATAAAAAAGCATTGAGATAAAAATCTCAATGCTTTTTTATTTATTTCTATTTCTGAATACAATAAATTTAGACCAGAAAAAATTAAAGATTATTACAACAGCTTGACTAAAAATTTTTAGCAAGTCAAAATCATTTACGTTAATAATTGAAACACCAATTATTAAAATGATTTCTTCTAAAACTAATGATGATAATCTTCCTAAGAAGAAAGAAATTATTTCTGAAATATGGTCTTTAACGGTTGTTGCTGTAGATTTAAAAACCCATTTTCTGTTTGTTATATATGCGAATAAAACACTGGCAATCCAAGCAATGATGGTGTTCCAAATGATATCAACGTTGGGAAATAAATTATGAAATAAAAGGGCGACGATGATATCAATAATTGTGGTTAATATTCCCCAAAATAAGTATGCAATTACTTGTTTATATTTTTCAAAAAGATTTTTCATTATTCCTTCTCTTTCACAATGTATTTTGGACGATGCTTAGTTTCCAAGTAAATCTTACCAATGTAGTTACCAACGATTCCTAAACAGAATAATTGAATACCATTAATTAATAAGATGATAGAAACTAATGAAGGCCATCCAGAAACAGAATCACCGAAGAAAATAGCTCTTAATATTACAAAAACCATGCCTATAATTGAGAAGAAGAATGAAATTCCACCAACCCAAGTAGCAACTTTTAATGGAACATCAGAGAAATCAACGATTCCTTCTAATGAGTATTCTAGAAGTTGGTAAAGTGACCAATGTGATTCACCAGCGGCTCTTTGAACGCCATCGTATTCAATATACTTAGTTTTAAAACCAACCCAACTAAAGATTCCTTTAGTGAAACGATTGTATTCAGTTAGTTCCAAAACGTTATCAACGTATTGACGAGTCATTAGACGATAGTCACGCACATTTTGTTTGATCTCTACGTCAGACATTTTATTAATCACCTTGTAGAAACTAGATGATAAAAATGCACGGACGAAGTTTTGTTTTCTTGATTTTTGTACACAACCAACGACATCGTAATCTTCTTTTATGTACTTAATCATTTGTGGTAATAACGAAGGTGGATCTTGTAAGTCGACATCCATGACAGCAACATAGTCACCACCAACGTTGTTTAAACCAGCTGACATAGCTGATTCTTTACCGAAGTTTCTTGAGAAAGAAACGAAGTGAACGTTTTTATCATTTTCTCTTAATTTTTTAATTTCATTTAATGTATTATCAGATGATCCATCATTAATAAACCAATATTCTGGATTATAATCCATATTATTTGAACGCATTTCGCTAAATACATGTTCAACTTCATCATAGAATATCTTAATAGATGGTTCTTCATTATAACAGGGCACAATTAAACCAATGGTTTGCATAATTGCAACCTCCTTTTTTATCCGTAATTATTTTTATTTTATCATAATACTACATAAAAAAATGAATAGATATAGTTTAAATTTCAATTAAGTTAGCTATTTACATCGGAAAAGATATATTATTTTGTTATAATTAAGGAAATAAACTTTTAAGTGGGGGCGTAATCTTGAACAAAAGAATAAAAGTGATGACCATCTTTGGAACTCGTCCTGAAGCAATTAAGATGGCGCCTATCATATTAGAGATGAAAAAACGTTCAGATAAATTTGAACCAATTACAGTCCTAACAGGTCAACATAAAGAAATGTTGGATCAAGTAATGGACATCTTTAATATTCAAGAAGATTATAATTTACACGTAATGAAAGCCCAACAAACATTGAGCTCAATTACTACAACCGTAATTAATAAATTAGATAGTATTATTGAAGGAGCAAAACCAGACATTATTTTAGTTCATGGTGATACCACCACTACTTTTGCAGCTGCAATTAGTGCGTTTTACCACCAAGTGCCACTAGGACACGTCGAAGCGGGACTTAGAACTTGGAATAAGTATTCTCCATATCCTGAAGAAATGAACCGCCAAATGACTGATATTTTGTCAGATGTATACTTTGCACCAACTGAATTAAGTAAAGAAAACCTATTAAAACAAAATCTTAACCAAGACAGAATCTATATTACAGGTAATACCGCGATTGATGCCTTAAAACAAACTGTGGATAAGGATTATCACCATGATGTTTTAGATGATATTTCAGATCAACACAAAATTATTTTATTAACAATGCATCGTCGTGAAAACCAAGGTGAACCAATGCGTCGTACCTTCGAAGTTATCAAAGATGAAGTTTTAAAACGTGATGATATCGAAGTGGTTTATCCCGTTCATTTGAGTCCAGCGGTGCAAAATGTAGCACATGATGTTTTCGATGGGATTGACCGTGTTCATTTGATTGAACCACTAGACGTTGTTGATTTTCATAATATGGCAGCGCGTAGCTACTTTATTATGACTGATTCTGGTGGTGTCCAAGAAGAAGCACCTTCACTTGGCAAACCAGTTCTAGTATTGAGAGATACTACAGAACGACCAGAAGGAGTCGATGCGGGAACATTAAAATTAGTTGGTACCAATCAAGATACTGTTCGTAAAGCATTTGATGAATTAATTGATGATGACCAACTATACAAAAACATGGCAACTGCCCAAAATCCTTATGGTGATGGAAAAGCATCCATTCAAATTTTAGATGCCATTAAAGATATCTTCGACAACAACAAGTTAAGTGGTGATAATAATGAATAGGGAACGAATTCAACGACTAAAACGTTTTTTCTTGATTGTAAAAAGACACTATAAGGAATCAAATGTATCTGATTCAGCAGTAGTAATTGCTTTTTATTCATTGTTGTCATTATTTCCAGCAGCGATTATCGTTGGGAATTTATTAAAGCTATTGCAAGTCAATCAATATGAAATCTTAGATTACTTACAACCATTATTACCACCAACAGTTTTTAAAACGGTTAGTCCGATTATTGTATCGGCACTTGATGGGGGTAATACCGGTAAGCTATCGATTGGATTAATTTTAGCTATTTGGTCAGCCAGTCGAGCATTAGCTGCCTTTCAACGTTCAGTTAATTCATCGTATGGTATTCAAAATCCAAGTAACTTAATGAATAGAATTGTTTCATTTGTTTGGATGTTACTATTAGTAATTTCGTTGGCAATCTTTTTACTATTCTTTGGCTTTGGTAAAGTGATTATCAGCTATTCTGCATACTTAATGGGGCTATCGAAGGTAAACGTTAGCATCTTTATTCTCCTAAGATATCCATTAACAATCTTAGGGGTATTTGGCTTATTGCTATTGATGTATTACTTTGTTCCAACAGTAACTACTAAATGGCGTTATGTATGGATGGGATCACTAATCGTAACAATCGGAATGATTATCCTATCCAAAGGATTCTCAATTTATTTACACTACTTTTCTCGTAGTGTGGATGCATATAAGACTTTAGGGACCTTTGTTATTTTAATGTTATGGCTATATATATTTGGGATGATGTTATTAATTGGGGCAGTCATCAATGCCTCGGTTCAAGATATGTCAAAATCCGAAATTAAGGATAGAAAGCCAACATTCAAATCGTTTATGCCTAAAAAAGACAAATAAAAAAATCGTTGATATCATCAACGATTATTTTTTTAAGTCTTGATATGTTTTAACTAAACCAGCAGCGAATTCGTCTAGTTTGGCTATGTCATCTTCATCAGGTTCTAGGTTAATCTTAACTCCTTCAAAACCTTGAGTGGCATTTGTTTTCTTGAATTGATTGATGAAATCATCAACGGCGGTATTAAAGAATTCTTCATAGAATATATCACCTGAACCAGCAACCCCGAAAACTTTACCTGATAAATCAAGATCAGCTAGGTCTTCAAAGAAGTCTAATCCTTCTTCAGGAAGATGACCTTCATTATAGGTATAAGCGCAAACAACACAAATATCAGCATCGGTTAAATCTTGTGGATCGGTTTGAGAGATTTCAGTTTGAGTAACATCTAAACCTAAATCTTCAAGGCCTTCAGTAACGATATCGGCAACGTCTTCGTTGTTACCGGTAATAGTTGCAAAAACTACATGTGCTTTCAAATTATTTCGTCCTTTCACGATTTAATAACTAATTATAACAAATTGAAAAAAAGATGTTAACTAAAGGAGTGAATACAATGGAATCTAAAATTACAATGATTGAAGCGCAAAAGAGAAAAGGGCGCTTTAATGTATATATAGATGGTCAGTATGCTTTTCCAATTAGTGAAAACGTCATGATAAAGTATCGTATTTTTAAAGGGATGGCAGTCGATGATGAGCTTAGAAATGAACTAATTAATGCTGACTCGATTTCTAAACTTTATACTAAAGCAATTAACTTTTTATCCCATCAGTTGAGAACTGAAAATGAAGTGGTAGCGAAGTTACGAGACTTCAGTGAAGATGAAGAACATATTGCTGCGGTTATGGCTAAATTAGTCGAACTAAACTTGGTCAATGATCAATCATACGCGGATAGTTATGTGCGAACGGAAGTTAAGAAGCAATATAAGGGCCCTAAAAATGTGTTCTTTAAACTCAAAGAAAAGAAAATTGATGAAAATATTATCAATAACTCTTTGAGCAATTTTTATTCATATGATGAAATGATTGAAAACTGTCGCGTCCAAGCAACCAAAATTTTCAATAAGCATAAACGTGACGCGTTCAAAAATCGTTTAGATAAAACTAAGATTTCATTGATGCAAAAAGGTTACTCCATGGACGCAATTTTAGAAGTGATGGAAGAGTTAGACTTTCAACCAGATGAAGATGATCAATTGGCATTATTAAGACAACAAGGTGATAAAATCTGGCAACGAAACCGCAAGTATAGTGGTTTGGAAAGAGTGACGAAAACCAAACAAGCACTGTATCGCAAAGGTTTTGATATGGATGATATTAGTAGCTTTATTGATCAAAAAAACTTAGAGGAATAAATGGTATAATAGTCATTGGAGGTTACATATTATGTTTAATAAAATTAAAAATTCCTCATTAATCTTATGGACTATCGAAGTATTACTAGTTGTAAGTATTATATGGGTATGTACTAAATTAGAATTTATCTTTACCCCAATTGGGATGTTCATATCGGCAGTGTTTATGCCAATTTTAATTGCTGGAGTTTTATTTTACATGTTAAACCCAGTTGTGAACCTACTTATGAAAGTAAAAATTACTAAAACTAAAAACATTTCTAGAAACTTTGCAATCACGATTGTTTACCTATTGTTATTAGGAATCATCGTCTACATCGTTTCATCATTTTTACCACGTTTGTTTAATCAGGTAACTAATTTAATTAGTAACTTACCAGATATTGCAAAAGATATTACCAAATATGCGCAAGCGCATTCGCAAAAAGGTATCTTTAAGACATTATATTCATCTGGTATTATGGAAAAAATCCAAAGCTATGTTTATAACTATGTCCAAAATAGTTTGGGTGGTATCACACAAAGTGTTGGTGCCATTATTTCTACTGCAACATCTGCTGTTGTAATTATTGTGACAGTTCCAGTGGTCTTGTTTTACATGCTAAAAGACGGGCACAAGATGATTCCAAATATCGCTAAAGTTCTACCACGTCGTAGCCGTCGTAGAACCATCAAGCTATTAGAAAAGATGAGCGATACGATTTCTCATTATATTGGTGGCCAAATGATTGAATGTTTATTCGTTGGAGTATTTACTTCAATTGGATACGTTGTCATTGGTCAAAATTATGCTCTATTATTAGGGGTATTTGCCGGGGTATGTAATATCATTCCTTATGTTGGACCATATATCGGAATTATGCCATCTGTCTTTGTGGCACTATCTGATAGTGTTAGCAAACTAATTGCGGTGGTAATTGTAGTTATCATTGTGCAACAATTAGATGGAAATCTAGTTTATCCAAATGTAATCGGAAAGTCTTTGAATATTCATCCGCTAACGATTATAATTATTTTATTAGCTGCAGGAAATATCGCTGGTTTAATGGGAATGATTTTAGCAATTCCGTTATATGCGGTAATTAAAGTGATAGTCCAATATGTATACAGTATTTGGATGATTGAGCAGTCACAAAAAAACATACAAAATAAACAGTAATAAAACACAGGAGATTTTTTATGACTAAAGTAATAACATACGGAACTTTTGATCTTTTACACAAAGGTCATGTTAGACTTTTAAAAAGAGCACGTGAATTAGGTGATAGCCTAACAGTATGTGTTTCAACAGATGAATTTAATGCTGAAAAAGGAAAAAAAGCTTATACTTCATACGAAGATAGAAAGTTTGTTTTAGAAGCAATTAGATACGTTGATGAAGTAATACCAGAAAACAATTGGGACCAAAAGATTAAAGATGTCGTTGATAACAACATCGATATCTTTGTGATGGGTGACGATTGGGAAGGTAAGTTTGACTTCTTAAAGGATTACTGTAAAGTAGTTTACCTACCAAGAACTGAAGGTATCTCAACTTCTAAGATTAAAAAAGACCTTGGTCTAACTGATGAAGACGACTGGAAAAAATAGTTATTAAAACATCCTCTTTTGTTAGGGGATGTTTTTTAATTATCGTATTTAAGCAAAAAAGAATATGTTACAATAAAACAATAGATTATATTACGGAAGGATTCGAAAAATGGTTAATAAACAAATTAGTGAAGGTGTCGAAAAAAGACGTACCTTCGCCATCATTTCTCACCCGGATGCTGGTAAAACTACTATTACAGAACAATTGCTATTGTTCGGGGGGATTGTTAGAGAAGCCGGTACTGTTAAAGCCAAGAAGTCAGGTAACTTCGCTAAGTCTGACTGGATGGAAATTGAAAAGAAACGTGGAATTTCTGTTACTAGTTCAGTGATGCAATTTGACTATGCAGGCAAAAGAATTAACATCTTGGATACCCCAGGACATCAAGATTTCTCTGAAGATACTTATAGAACACTAATGGCAGTGGATTCAGCTGTCATGGTTATTGATGCGGCCAAAGGGATTGAACCACAAACTAAGAAATTATTCCAAATTTGTAAAATGCGTGGAATTCCTATTTTCACATTTATGAACAAGTTGGATCGTGATAGTAGAGATCCAATGGAACTAATTAGTCAATTGGAAGAAGTTCTAGGAATCGAAGGTTACCCAATGAACTGGCCAATTGGTTCAGGTAAAATCTTACGAGGACTATACGATCGTTACAACAAACGTGTTGAATTATACCGTCCAGAAGATGAAAATAATCCATACTTACCACTTGATGAAGATGGCAATCTATTAGATGATGCTGGTTTGGCAAGTGACAGTGTCTACCAAGATGCAAAGGAAAGTATGGACTTAATTACCGAAGCTGGTAATCCATTTGACGAAGAAAAAATCCGAAATGGTGAACAAACACCTGTCTTTTTCGGTTCTGCCTTAGTTAACTTTGGGGTTAAGACTTTCTTAGATGCATACTTAAACTTTGCACCTAAGCCAGGTGAACACGAAACTGAAAATGACGTTGAAGTTGCACCAGAAGACGACCAATTTACTGGTTTCATTTTCAAAATTCAAGCTAATATGAACCCTAAGCATCGTGATCGAATTGCGTTTGTAAGAGTTTGTTCAGGGATGTTTGAAAGAGGGATGGACGTTACCCTTGAAAGAAATCAAAAGAAACTACGTTTATCTAACGTGACTGAATTTATGGCTAATACCCGTGAAAACGTGCAAAACGCCGTTGCCGGAGATATTATTGGTCTATACGATACAGGTAACTTCCAAATTGGTGATACTATCTACTCAGATAAACGAGATGTTAAGTTCACTAAGTTACCACAATTTACACCAGAACTATTTATGAAGGTTTCTGCTAAAAACGTGATGAAACAAAAATCATTCCACAAGGGAATCCAACAATTAGTTCAAGAAGGTGCCGTTCAACTATATACATCTTATGCAACAGGTGATTATATATTGGGTGCCGTTGGTCAACTTCAATTTGAAGTTTTCCAATTCAGAATGCAAAATGAATATAACTCTGAAGTTGTTATGGAACCAATGGGTAGCAAGACTGCACGTTGGATTGACCCAGAACAATTAGATGAAAAGATGTCTTCATCAAGAAATATTTTGGTAAAAGATGGTCATGGAGATCCATTGTTCTTATTCGAAAATTCATTCGCTGAACGTTGGTTCGAAGATAAGTATCCAGATGTTAAATTAACTTCTAAACTATAAAATAAAAAGGACTAGATATGATTATCTAATCCTTTTTATTTTATATATTTTTCTTCAATGTAATGTAAGTTATTGATTTCGAACCAATGTTTATTTGGTGCGACTTGAATTGATTGAGTTAGGTGAACGGTATCACCTTTGTGACGGAAGTAGAGACAATTACCACCAGGATAATTGTATACCGGAACACTTACGTTAGATTCGAAGGTTGCGCTTTGATTTAATTTATTAATCACCCAAGAATCAGTGTTGGTTAGTTTTTTCGCAAATGGATATTTCATTTGGTTAAAGTTGCGATCGACAATCCATTGATTTGGACCGATGTTTAGCCAAACTCCTTTATCGGTAGCCACTTGATAGAATACCTTCCAAATACTTCCCTTAGGAATAATTACCGGTAATTGATTACCGGTAGTATCAGTATATGCGGGGGTGTACTCACGCAGTTTAACGTAGAAGTTACTTCTGATAACGTTCTTCCAGTCACTACGACGATAGTATAAAACTAGATGTTGGATGCTATCAGTAAAATGACCAGTTTGATTACCAGAATAGGTGACTAGGTTAAATCCGTCTAGTTTTGGAAAATTAATGTTAAAAGCTTCATCATAACTACCAACTGCGATTTGTGGTAAACGAATCATGGCATATGTATCATAGTTAATAAAGAAAATATTTAGTGGTTTTCCATTTAGTTTATGATAGTGGATAACAACATGATTATCAGTAGTTTGCATAAACGTTGATATTCCATCAATTTTGAATAACACGTAGTTTTTAAAGTCCGGAATGATTAAATTAACATCATCACCGACATGACCGTGTAAAACACTAAAGTCTGCTAATGGGTGTCCATTCACATCAACATAGTAAACAGTCATCTTAGCTTCAGGAGAATCAGCATGGATTTCATTATCAATAGTAGGGTTGTCTTCATAAAACAAATCTTCAGATTGGAAATTATCAACATCAAATTGATCAATATCTTTTTCTTTTTGATTTGGTTTATTGAACAGTTTAAACATGTCTTTAATAAAATTGAACATACTGATTCCTCCTTTCATATAAACTATATTAACATAATTCGAATTTAAAATATAAAAAAACCGCTAAGAATAGAAGAATCTTAGCGGTTTTTGATTATGATTGAGCATTAACGTAAATGTTTTTATCTTCATTAACATCAATCAATAGTTGTCGGTTGGTTGGATTACTTAGGTAATAATCCGCAACTTTATCTTCAATTTGTTCTTGGATTACACGACGAAGAGGACGGGCTCCCATAGCAGGGTTATATCCTAATTCAACTAACTCATCTTTAGCAGCAGCTGAAACGTCAATCTTGAATCCTTGAGAAGCCAACATATTGTTAACGTTGCTAATCATTAGATCTAGAATTTGTTTTAAATTAGCCTTAGATAGTTGGTTAAATTCGATAATATCGTCAAAACGATTCAAGAATTCTGGTTTGAAGTAATTACCTAATTTATCAATGACGGAATGGGTTTTGCTGTTTGATTCTGCACCAAATCCAACACTTGCTGTGGAATCACCAGTTCCAGCATTACTTGTCATAATAATCACAGTATCTTTAAATGAAACGGTGCGACCTTTAGAATCAGTCAATCTACCATCATCTAAGATTTGTAAAAAGGCGTGAAGTACGTCTGGATGGGCTTTTTCAACTTCATCAAATAAAAGTAAACTGTATGGATTACGACGAACTTGTTCAGTTAGTTGACCTGCTTCATCGTATCCAACATATCCAGGAGGTGAACCGATTAGTTTTGAAATTGAATGAGGTTCACGATATTCAGACATATCAAATCTAATCATTGCATCCTTAGAACCAAATAATTGTTGAGCTAATTGTTTGGCTAATTCAGTCTTACCAATTCCGGTAGTCCCTACAAATAAGAATGAGCCAATTGGACGACCAGTTCCATTAAAACCAATACGGTTTCTCTTGATAGCTTTGGCAACTTTTTCAATTGCTTCATTTTGACCAATGACACTACCTGCTAGGGTACGATCTAGGTCCTTTAAGTTATCTTGTTCTTGTTGCTCTAGTTGACCAACTGGAATGTTGGTAATTGATTCAATAATTTGTTGAATGTTTTTAGTGGTGATTGTTGGGACATCAACAGTTTCGATGTTAGCCAATTTATGGTTAAGTCTTTCAATCTTGTCACGATAGAAAGCGGCTTTTTCATAATCTTCCTTGGATAATGCATCTTGCTTTTCTTTTTCGCAAGCATTAATTGTGTTTTTGATTTCTTCTGGTGAAGTCACATCTGATTTGATGTTTAGTTTAGAGCCAGCTTCGTCAATTAAATCAATGGCTTTGTCCGGTAGGAAACGATCTTGAATGTATCGATTTGACAAAGTAACGGCTGATTTAATTGCGTCATCGCTGTACTTTACACGATGATACTTTTCATAGCGTTCCTTAATTCCATTTAAGATATCGATGGCAGCTTCAACGCTTGGTTCCTTGACTGAAACAGTTTGGAAACGACGTGCTAAAGCAGAATCTTTTTCAATATTTCTATACTCGTTTAAGGTAGTAGCACCCACTAATTGGAAACTACCTCTTGCTAGAGCAGGCTTTAAAACATTACCGGCATCCATACCACCATCAGCGTTACCAGCACCCATAATTTCATGAATTTCATCAATGAATAAAATGATGTTTTGGTCTGCTTGAACTTCATCGATTAGTTCTTGCATGCGTTGTTCGAATTGACCACGCATTGATGTACCTTGCACAATTGAAACAACGTCTAATCGAATCACACGCTTGTTTTTTAACTTATCTGGGACATCACCGTTGGCGATTTTAAGGGCTAAACCTTCAACAACAGCAGTCTTACCCACACCAGCTTCCCCAATTAAAACGGGGTTGTTCTTGGTACGACGGTTTAGAATTTCGATTACTCGATCAATTTCTTTATCACGACCAATCACAGGATCGATTTTATTTTGACGAGCTAAGTCTGTTAAATCATATCCATATTTTGCTAACACAGAGTTTTGATTTTGATTATTTTGCTTATTGGTAGCACGATTGCGAAGGTTATTTTGGTTACTTTGATTCATTGCGTTAAATAAATCATCTAAATTTCCAAATCCAAATGGATCTTGCATCATATCAACACCTCCATTATTACGATATTGATCGGATTGTTTGCTTAATTGACGGTAACAGTCCTGACAAATATCGATATGTCTTTTCTCATTATTAATATTAACGAGTAAATGAATGGTTGCCTCATTTTGATGGCAGTTTTCACACTTCATATGACTGCTCCTTTCTGAAAACAACTAAATGGTTTTGACCTTTATTGACCATTTGTAGAAAATATTATAACGCATAAAAATGTTTCTGCAAGAGATTTGCTTTTTTATAATAAAATGTTCATTTTATATGTTTAAATTAGTCCTAATCGTTTATAATATATATTGAAAGAGGGAATATTATTATCGCAGATAAGAACTATACTGAGTTATTAAATGACCTAAAAGATAACAAAATAGAAGAATTAGTAATTACACCAGAGGAGTTTGCTGAATTTCAAGTTGCATACATGAATTTTGAAACCAGAAAACGAATCACCGGTAGGGCAGAACAAAATGGTAAAGTCATCTATACCTACCTCTCTGATGAAAAGACTAATAGTTAAAAATGTTGTATTTTATCATATTAATTGATATTCTAAAATTAGTATAAGAAAAAAGGAGATCTTCGAAATGGAAAAACGTCAATTTAAAGTTATTTCTGAAACAGGAATTCATGCACGTCCAGCTACACTACTAGTACAAACTGCTACTAAGTTCAAATCAGAATTGAAATTAGAATACTTAGGCAACACTGTTGATTTAAAATCAATCATGGGTGTAATGTCACTAGGTGTTGGTCAAAATGCTGAAGTAACTGTAATTGCTGAAGGCCCAGACGAAAAAGAAGCAATCGAAGCTGTTGCAAAATCATTTAACGATGAAGGATTAACTGAATAATCATCAACAAGTTAATTTTGTTAAATAATGAGTCAGAATTATTTTATGTTTAGTTGTCATAATGGTTCATTTTTCACTATTGATCCCATATGAATACAACTAGAACGTAATTAGATTCTGGCTTTTTTTATTATCATAATCCTTGGCAAAATTTGCAAAGGCGGCGACAAACAAATATAATTACAAATAACTATGAAGAAAATTAGGAGGTGTAAATTTGAATATTGGAATCTTTACGGATACTTACTTTCCACAGGTTAGTGGAGTCGCAACTTCAATTAAGACATTAAAAGACCAATTAGAAAAAGATGGACATCAAGTGTACATCTTTACCACAACTGATCCGCATGTTGATAAATCAGCGTGTGAAAAGAATATTTTTAGATTTTCCAGCATTCCATTCATCTCTTTTACAGATCGTAGAATCGCAGTTAGAGGTATGATTCAAGCGTACCAAATTGCTAAAAAATTAAACTTAGATATTATTCATACTCAAACAGAATTTTCAATGGGGATTATTGGTAAGGTGGTTGCCAAATTTTTAAGAATCCCATGTGTTCATACATACCACACAATGTATGAGGATTATTTACATTATGTTGCTAAAGGAAAAATTTTGAGACCGATTCACGTTAAGGACGCAACCTTGGCCTTTTGCCATAACATGTCTGGAGTGGTCGCACCAAGTACTAAGGTTTTAGATACATTAGTTAGATATGGTGTAAAGAGTCCAATTAGAATTATTCCGACTGGAATTAACATTGGTAAATTTAATACCGACAGTGATTTTGATTTAAGAACTGACTTAGGTGTTAGTTCAGATGCTAAAATTTTGCTGTCAGTTAGTCGATTAGCTTATGAAAAGAATATCAAGGAATTGATTAATTCAATGCCGGACATCCTGAAAGATCAACCTAACACTCATTTAGTGATTGTCGGTGACGGACCAGCTAAGGATGACTTAAAGCAACAAACTAATGATATGAATTTAAATGACAACGTGCATTTCGTTGGAGAAATTAATAATGATGAAGTTTATAAATACTATCACTCAGCTGATATATTTGTATCAACATCTAATTCGGAATCACAAGGTCTAACATATATTGAGGCAATGGCTGCTGGAGTGAAAGTAGTAGTATCATCCAGTCCATATACTGAAGAATTATTAGATAATAAATCATTAGGGATGACGTTTAGTACTCCAGAGGGATATATTGAAAAAGTTTTAGAGTATTTAAATGCAACTCAACAAAATGATACTCAAGAAGATATGGAATTAAGATCAAACAAGTTACACGAAATTTCATCAGAGAATTTTGCTAATAGAATTGTGGATTTTTATAGATGTGCCCAACTAGATTACAACAAAGAAATCAGAGATGATGACGAAGTAAGTGAGTAGGAGGATTTATGATAAAAATAGATATGTTTTCAACCGCGGATAAGGTGAAAGGACAAGGAGTAGGGAGTGCTTATTTAGAACTAGTTAAGATGCTAAAGAAACATTTCCCTGATGACTTTGATATTGTCATAAATGACCCTAAGTCTGCCGAAATCACTCATTATCACACCATTAACTTGAGATATTATTTCTCAACTTTCTTAAAGAAACGTGGAAGAAGAATTGGATATGTACATTTCTTGCCTGAAACACTAGAAGGTAGTTTAGATTTACCAAAACCAATTAAATGGATTTTTTACAAATATGTGATTGCTTTTTATAAGCGAATGGAGCATATTGTAGTGGTAAACCCGACCTTCATTCCAAAGTTAGAAGCTTATGGAATTAAAAAGGAAAAAATCACATATATTCCAAACTTCGTTAGTAAAAAAGAATTTTATCCTTTAACGGATGAAGAAAAAGTTCAAGCCAGAAATGAATTAGGAATCAATCAAGACAAATTTGTCGTTGTTGGGACTGGTCAAGTCCAAACCAGAAAAGGAATCTTAGATTTTGCTAAGTTAGCTGAAGATAATCCTAACGTTGAATTCATTTGGGCAGGAGGATTTTCTTTCGGTAAAATTACTGATGGATACAAAAATTTGAAGTTATTAGTGGACAATCCGCCTAAGAATCTTCAATTTCCTGGAATCGTAGATCGAGATAAATTAGTTAAGTACTACAACGTAGCTGATTTATTCTTGCTACCATCCTTCAACGAACTATTTCCAATGTCTGTCCTAGAGTCATTTTCTTGTGGGACACCCGTAATGTTAAGAAGCTTGGATCTATATAAAGAAATTATCAGTGGATATTATGAACCGTTCAGTACTTATGATGAAATGAATGCTAGTTTACATCGATTGATTGATAATCCAGCAGAATTAGCTGAACTATCAAAGAAATCATTGGCGGCTTCTGATTATTACTCAGAAGAACATCTCGCTTCAATTTGGTATGAGTTTTATCAAAAACAAGCAAAAGAGGGTTAGTAATGTCAAAAAGAAATATAATTACATTTATTACGATGTTTTTAGTGGGCATTTTGATTTTTTGGTACTTTATAAGAGATATCAACATTAATGTTTTAGTGTCCGATTTCTTTACCATTAACTGGTGGTGGATTGTTGTAGCCCTTGGTTGCATGTTCCTCTATTTAGGGTTAGAAGCGGTGGTGACTAAGACAATCGTTGATACGCAGGTAGATAATTTTACCTTTCGAGATGCGATTAGAGTTCCACTGGTAGAACAACTTTTTAACGGGATAACACCGTTCTCATCAGGAGGTCAACCAGGCCAACTATATGTAATGGTTCAAACCGGTGTGGATGCAGGAAAAGCGAGCTCAACGTTACTAATGAAGTTCGTTGTTTTTCAAACAATGATCGTAATTAATTTTATTTTGAGTTTAATTGTCGGCTTCCAATATGTGGAAGAGAAGCTCCATTACTTAGCTTGGCTAGTGTTGTTTGGATTTTTTATCCATCTATTCGTAATAATTGCCTTGTTATTAGTGATGTATTGGTATACATTTACTAAGAGTTTAGTAAATAATATTATTAAGCCAGTTAGATGGTTTATAAAAGATGACAAGTTCAATTCGTTTAAAGCAATGCTTGATAACAAAATTGACACTTTTTATATGGAAAGTATTCGAATTGCTAAACAATGGAAGTTAATGTTAAAAATCATCATCATTACATTTTTCCAATTAGCGTTTTACTACTTAATTCCATACTTTATTATATTGGCACTTGGATTTGATCAAGTTAATATCATTATGATTGTAAGTTTACATGTATTGATATTTATGATTATTTCATTATTCCCCATTCCAGGTGGGACAGGTGGAGCTGAATACAGTTTCGAAGCGTTATTCAAAAGCTTCATCACTAACAATACGAAGTTAATTCTAGCGTTAATTATTTGGCGTTTGATAACTTATTACTTAGGGATGATTTTGGGTGTAATTGCTTTTTGCATTCGACCTAAGAAAATTGAAAAGTAAAATAAAAACATTTATTCATATTTTGGAGGCATAGATAATGTCTAGTCATATTAAAAATACTAGAAAGTTTTTTAATACAAAGTTTGGTTTCTTTGTATTAATTGTTGCTTTATTCTGGTTGAAAACATATATTTCATACCGTATTGATTTTACATTGGGAGCAAAGGGTGGATTACAACAATTCTTATTAGTAGTTAATCCAATTCCGGCTGCACTATTAATTTTTGGGATTGCTTTATACTTTAGAGGAAAGATTGCATACTGGTTAATGTTAATCATTGACCTAATTGAATCTATTTGGATTTTTGCAAACGTTCTATACTACAGAGAATTTTCTGACTTCCTATCATTTGGAATCATTAAAGGATCAGGAACAGTTCAAAATAACCTGGGTAAGAGTTTAGCTGAAATTCTACATCCACTAGATTTCTTTGTGTTTGCTGATATCATCATTTTGATTTTATTATTACTATTCAAAGTGATTAAGGTTGATTACACACCTTTTAAAAAGAAGAATGCTTTGGCAATAACTGTATTGTCATTTGTATTGATGTTCGCTGAATTTGGTATTTCCAATGCAGATAGATCTGGTTTATTAACTAGAACTTTTGATAACAACTATATTGTTAAGTATTTGGGATTAAACGAATACGCTGCATTTAATGCATATCAAACCCACAAAGAAAGTCAAACTAGAGCAAAGGCAAAAGCCTCTGATTTAGATGATGTTTTCTCATTCTTGAAGAAGAATCGTAGTAAAGCAAACATTGAATACTATGGAAAAGCCAAAGGAAAGAATGTTTTCATTATCCATTTGGAAAGTTTCCAACAATTTTTAATTGATTATAAGGTCGATGGTAAGGAAGTTACTCCAAACTTGAATAAGTTCTACCATAACCAAAACACTATCTCATTTGATAATTTCTATCACCAAGTAGCACAAGGTAAGACATCTGATGCCGAAATGATGTTAGAAAACTCATTATTCGGTTTACCAGAAGGATCAGCAATGGTTACTTATGGTACTCAAAACACTTATCAAGCAGCTCCTGCTATTTTAGCTCAAAGAGGATATAGTACAGCTGCATTCCATGGGGATGTTCCAAGTTTCTGGAATAGAGATAATGCATACAAGTCATGGGGATACCAATACTTCTTTGATTCAAACTACTACACTGAAAAACCATCATACAGTGTTGGTTATGGTTTGAAGGATAAGATTTTCTTTAAGGATGCTGCTAAGTACATCCAACAATTACCACAACCATTCTATGCAAAACTAATTACTTTAACTAACCATTACCCATACGAATTGGATAAACAAAATGTTTCATTCCCAGCAACTAAGACTGGAGATAACACAGTTGATCCATACGTACAAACAGCTCATTACTTAGACCAAGCCTTTGGTGAATTCTTAAATTACCTAACTAAGACTGGTCTAATTAAGAATAGTATGATTGTGCTTTATGGTGATCACTATGGTATTTCAAACAACCACCGTCCAGCAATTGCGCAATTACTACACAAACAAACCATTACTAGTTATGATTTAGCACAATTCCAAAAGGTTCCGTTCATGATCCATATGCAAGGACTAAAGGGTGGAATTAATCATACTTATGGTGGAGAAATTGACGTATTACCAACTCTTCTACACTTATTAGGTGTGAAAGATGATAATACTGTTCAATTTGGTAACGACTTGTTATCTAAGAAACGTAATCAAATAGTTGCATTTAGAAATGGGGACTTTGTATCTCCAAAATACACTGTTGTTAGTGGAACTGTATACAATACCAAGACAGGTGCTGTAATTACACCAAACGCAAAACAACAAGCACAAATTAAGAAGATGCAAAACCACGTTACTACAGAATTATCATTATCTGACAAAGTAGTACTTGGTGATCTATTAAGATTCTACACACCAAAAGGATTTACAAAAGTTAATAAGAAGGAATACAGTTACAAATATGCAGACGGTATGAAACTTCTAAAAGAAATGGACAAGAAGAAAAAGACCGACTTATTAAACAAATTGCATAAGAAAGATACTTTAAATCTTTATAAAACTGATGCTCCTGAACTAAAATAAAAAAAAGGATGACGAAAGTCATCCTTTTTATTTTGCATTGACGAGGATAATTAATTTTGATAAGATATATATTGCTGTTTAAGAGAAAAGATTTTTTCTGAAAACAAATAAAAAAACATGTTGACTTTGAGTCGTGAAGATGGCATAATATTTATTGTTGTTAATCAGCTGCAACCGTTGTTGTTGCAAAGGTTATGACAAAAAATAATTTAAAAAGTTATTGACAGTGTGTTGATAATTTGATATTATTAAAAA
>NZ_KQ440396.1:340973-379807 GCF_001281175.1 Apilactobacillus apinorum | reverse complement strand
CGCCGCGCTTATCGGAGGATTAGCTCAGTTGGGAGAGCATCTGCCTTACAAGCAGGAGGTCACAGGTTCGAGCCCTGTATCCTCCATATATCCGAGCCGTTAGCTCAGCCGGTAGAGCATCTGACTTTTAATCAGAGGGTCGGCAGTTCGAACCTGCCACGGCTCATTAATTTAATATTTATGCCGACTTAGCTCAGCTGGCAGAGCACCTGTCTTGTAAACAGGGGGTCGGAGGTTCGAATCCTCTAGTCGGCACTTTTGCGGAAGTAGTTCAGTGGTAGAACATCAGCTTGCCATGCTGGGGGTCGCGGGTTCGAATCCCGTCTTCCGCTTTGCCAATTCATATATATGCCGGGGTGGCGGAATTGGCAGACGCACAGGACTTAAAATCCTGCGGTTAGTGATAACCGTACCGGTTCGATCCCGGTCCTCGGCACCATATGCACCCATAGCGCAACTGGATAGAGTGTCTGACTACGAATCAGAAGGTTGTAGGTTCGACTCCTACTGGGTGCATTTTAACGGGAAGTAGCTCAGCTTGGTAGAGCACCTGGTTTGGGACCAGGGGGTCGCAGGTTCGAATCCTGTCTTCCCGATAGAGTATAATACTCGAAGTAGTCATCGTATCGCGGTGTAGCTCAGCTGGCTAGAGCGTCCGGTTCATACCCGGGAGGTCGGGGGTTCGATCCCCTCTGCCGCGATTTGGTCTTGGACCTTTAGCTCAGTTGGTTAGAGCAGACGGCTCATAACCGTCCGGTCGTAGGTTCGAGTCCTACAAGGTCCATCGTGGACTTTGTTTCACATTCACTATGGAGAATTACCCAAGTGGCTGAAGGGGGCGGTCTTGAAAACCGCTAGGTGGGTCAAACCACGCGAGAGTTCGAATCTCTCATTCTCCTTTTTATTATCGCGGGATAGAGCAGTCTGGTAGCTCGTCGGGCTCATAACCCGGAGGTCGTTGGTTCAAATCCGGCTCCCGCAATTATATGGTTCGTTGGTCTAGTTGGTTTAGGACGCCTGCCTGTCACGCAGGAGGTCACGAGTTCGAGTCTCGTACGAACCGTTTCATATGGCTCGGTAGCTCAGTTGGTAGAGCAACGGATTGAAGCTCCGTGTGTCGGCAGTTCGATTCTGTCCCGCGCCATTTTAATTAAATATTTTCTTTATATTATGCGGGTATAGTTTAGTGGTAAAACCATAGCCTTCCAAGCTATTGTCGCGAGTTCGATTCTCGTTACCCGCTTTTATATGGGCCTATAGCTCAGTTGGTTTAGAGCGCACGCCTGATAAGCGTGAGGTCGGAGGTTCGAGTCCCCCTAGGCCCATTGGAGAAGTACTCAAGTGGCTGAAGAGGCGCCCCTGCTAAGGGTGTAGGTCGGGTTACCGGCGCGAGAGTTCGAATCTCTCCTTCTCCGTTTTTTTGACTGACCCGTTGGTCAAGTGGTTTAAGACACTGCCCTTTCACGGCAGTAACATGGGTTCGAATCCCGTACGGGTCATTTACATTACATTATTATAATTATCGCGGGATAGAGCAGTCTGGTAGCTCGTCGGGCTCATAACCCGGAGGTCGTTGGTTCAAATCCGGCTCCCGCAATCATGGTTCGTTGGTCTAGTCGGTTTAGGACGCCTGCCTGTCACGCAGGAGGTCACGAGTTCGAGTCTCGTACGAACCGTAAAAAAGATCATCCACATTGGATAATCTTTTTTTATTGTCATAATTATTTTAGATTATGACCCGTTGGTCAAGTGGTTTAAGACACTGCCCTTTCACGGCAGTAACATGGGTTCGAATCCCGTACGGGTCATTAATATGGAGAATTACCCAAGTGGCTGAAGGGGGCGGTCTTGAAAACCGCTAGGTGGGTCAAACCACGCGAGAGTTCGAATCTCTCATTCTCCTTATAAAAAAGAACTACATTTGTAGTTCTTTTTATTTGACTTTTTACGTCTACAAATGTAGACTAATAATACTAAATGAGATAAAGGAGTGATAAGTGAGTGGAGAAGACAGAAATTTCTAGTTCAGAATGGGAAGTAATGAGAATTGTTTGGACATTAGGTGAAACTACCAGTAGTCAAATGATTGAAATTTTGTCTAAGAAAAAGGAATGGAGTTCGTCTACAATCAAAACGCTGTTATCTAGATTGACGGATAAAGGATTTTTGAATGTAAGAAAAGATGGAAGAAAAAATATATATGTTTCATCAATTAATGAACAAGATGCATATAGTTATTCCGCTGAAAGGGTATTTAACAATATGTGTTGTATGCATTATGGCAAAACTATTTACAACATTATTAATGATGTTGAGTTAAATAGAAATGATATTGATGCCTTAATCAAATTACTTAATGATAAAAAAGAAAATGCACCTGAAAAGGTTCATTGTCATTGTATTGAAAATTAAAATCACGGAGATGAATTTATAATGTCAGAAAAAAAGGAATGCTGCATGAATCATAATCACGAAGAAGGACATGATTGTGGTATGCACCACGACCATAAAGAAATGAATCATAAAGAATGCTGTCATCATGACCGTGATCAAAAAATGGAACAATGTGACATGCATATGGATGAATCAGCCCATAAACATGATGAAAAAGGTAGCTGTTGTCATCATGATGGAGCAGAAATGCATGGTCATGATTATATGCATCACGACATGAATCACGAACATATGGATCATAGTATGCACATGAATCACGGTGGTATGGATATGGGACACGATATGAGTCACATGAATCATGGCGGTATGGACCACTGTGGTATGGATATGGGTCATGATATGGGGCACATGCATCATATGGGAAATCTAAAACTTAAGTTCTGGATTTCATTAATATTAACAATTCCAATTATCGTAATGTCACCAATGATGGGAATGAAGATGCCATTCCAAGTTACTTTCCCAGGTTCTGATTTCGTAGTATTAATTCTAGGAACTATCCTATTCATTTATGGTGGTTATCCATTCTTTACATCATGCATTGGTGAAATGAACAGTAAAAAACCGGGAATGATGTCACTTATCACAATGGGTATTTCAGTTGCTTATGTATACAGTGTCTACGCTGTAATTGCTAACGATATCCTTAAAGCAACACCAATGGTTAATGACTTCTTCTGGGAATTATCAACTCTTATCGTTATCATGCTTTTAGGACACTGGATTGAAATGAATTCTGTGATGAGTGCGGGTTCTGCCGTTAATAAGTTAGCAGCATTACTACCTGATAACGCTCATTTAGTTTCAGAAGACGGTAACGTTACAGATGTTTCAGTTAATGAATTATCTGAAAACCAAACTATTTTAATTAAGTCAGGTGAAAAGATTCCCGCAGATGGAACTATTATTGATGGAACTACTTCAGTCAACGAATCTTTAATTACTGGTGAATCAAGAGATGTTAACAAACAAGTTGATGATCAAGTTATTGGTGGTTCAATTAATGGTAGCGGAACTATTAAGGTAAAGATTACTGGTACTGGTGAAAGTGGTTACCTTTCAAAAGTAATGAAGATGGTTAGTGATGCTCAAGCATCTAAATCACAAGCTGAAGATTTAGCTAACAAAGTTGCTGGATACTTATTCTATGCAGCACTAATTGTTGCGGTAATTGCATTCGTAGCTTGGAGCATTATTCATAATGTTGCTTACGCAATTCCAATTACAGTTAGTGTGTTAATTATTGCGTGTCCACATGCTTTAGGTTTAGCAATTCCACTAATTATTTCTAGATTAACTGCAATTGCAGCTACACATGGTTTATTAATCAGAAACAAGACATCACTTGAAGGTATTAAGAAAGTTAAATACGCTTTAATGGATAAAACGGGTACTTTAACTCAAGGTGATTTTAAGGTAAATGCTTTTGATTCATTGGACAATGATGTAGAAAAGAATGATGTCTTACAAATTGCTGCTACCTTAGAAGCAAACTCATCACATCCATTAGCTGAAGGAATTATTAAAGCTTTTGATGAATTAAACATGGAAAAGCTATCTGCAGAAAACATCGATGAAATTTCTGGTGCGGGAATTAAGGGTGAAATTAACGGTAATAAATATGCAGTTGTATCAAGTGCATATTTAACTAAAAATAATATCGCTTTTGATACTACTCAAACGGATCAATATTTGACGCAAGGAAATTCATTAAGTTATGTTATTAATAATGATAATGTAATTGGATTTATCGCTGAAGGGGATTCAATCAAGCCAGGTGCTAAAGATATGATTGAATATTTAAACAGTCAAAACATTACACCTGTTATGCTAACTGGGGATAATCAAAAAGCGGCTGAAAAGGTAGCTAGTTTATTAGGTATTACTGAAGTAAATGCTGAATTAGTTCCCGAAGATAAACAAGCACTGGTTTCAAAATACCAAGAAACTGGTAGTGTAATGTTCATCGGGGATGGTGTGAATGATGCACCAAGTTTAACTAAAGCAGATTTAGGAATAGCAATTGGTTCAGGTACTGATGTTGCTATTGATTCAGCAGATGTTGTTCTAGTTAACAGTAACCCTGCTGATGTGATCGATTTAATTAAATTAGCTAAGCAAGCAAGAACTAAGATGATTCAAAACCTATGGTGGGGAGCAGGATATAATATCATTGCACTTCCATTAGCTGCTGGTTTATTATCATCAATTGGAATTATTATTGGTCCTATGTTAGGTGCAGTAATTATGTCACTAAGTACTGTTATTGTTGCTATTAACGCAATGACATTGAGAATTAAATAATCAAAATAAAAAGCGATGCATCTATGCATCGCTTTTTTATGCTTTTTTATAGTTTAATGATAATTCCGCTAAATTTAATAATTGATTATCTTTTTGCCAGCTCTTAAAATCGAAATAATTTTTCCAACTTGATGCTAACACAAAACGTTTTTTATCTCTGGTTTCTTTTAAAAGAAGAAAATGAATTGAAGCATCGTTTTTAATTTTTTCGATGATGGCGTCAAACACTTTTTTGTCATCATCGGAAAGGTTAAAGTAAGAATAATTTACAAAATTTATATTTGAGAAAAAATCATGATTAAAGATAACGTCGAAAATGATATTATTTTTGAAAATATCGTGGTTACCTTGAAAATCAATAATTTGATATTGACCATCACCGCTATTGAATAAAGAGAGGTCTAACTCTGGGTTAGCCTTCTTTAATTTATCGACAATAAATTTGTTACCAAAAGTCATACTGATTTGATTATTCATAAAGACACCCTCCGAGTAAAAAGCATTTACAAATTACAACTATATATTTACACTAAAGTTAATTAAAAACAAGTAAAAGAGGTTTAATATGAAAATAACAGTTTTAGGTTACTATGGTGGATATCCTGCAAATGGAATAGGTACTAGTGGTTATTTGATTCAAAATGATGATTTTAATTTACTACTTGATTGTGGAAGTGGTGTTTTATTAGAACTAGAAAAATATATTAATCCTTATGACATAGATGCAGTCTTACTTACACACTATCATAGTGATCACATCGCCGATGTTGGTGTTCTTCAACATTACTGGCAATTAGCTCCTAATAAGCCAGATGAAAGAGTGTTACCAATTTATGGACACCAAGAAGATATGGATAACTATAATAAATTGTCTTGGTTTGATGTTACTGTGGGAAAACCATATGATGAAAATCAAGTGTTATCAATGGGCGGATTAGAAATAAGTTTCAAAAAAACACAACACCCTGTTGTAACCTATGCTGTAAAGATCAAGGATGTTAAAAGTAATGAAACAATCGTATATACAGGTGACACAAAGTATTTTGGTGAATTATCAGAGTTTTGTGCAGGTGCAGATTTGCTAATTACAGATACTAATTTTTATGCCGATAAAGAAGGAACTAAATGGCATATGACTTCTAAAGAAACCGGAGAATTAGCAAATAATGCAAATGTGAAATCAGTTTTAATCAGTCATTTACCACAATATGGTAATTTAAATGATTTGTTAGAAGAGACTCAAAAAGAGTGTGGTAACAATATTAATGTGAAATTACCTTCAGTAGGATTAGTAATTGATTTAAAAGACGTTAAATCATTGAATTGATTAGTCTTTTTGGGTTAAAATATGGGTATTATAAAATCAGTTGATTACGAGAAGAGGTGTCTTTAATGAGAATGGAAAAAATTAATTCTGGAACCATCAAGGTTACAATTACTAATCAAGAATTAGATGAAAGAGGAATTGATTTATTATCACTATTAGGTGATGAAGATGGAATCGAATCTTTCTTATACTCAATTCTAGATGAAATTGATGTTGATGATGAATTTAAGAGCACGGGTGCTGTTTCATTCCAAGTCGTTCCTAATAAGTCCGGGTTAGATATGTTTATTAAGAATAAGAATGTTTTTGAAAATCATATTCAACCAATGGATGAAAGTGATCAAGATGAAGAAGATGTTGATGATAATGAAAATACAAATCAACAAGATCCGTTTAACATATTTGAAGGACCACAAAATCGAAGTGATGATGATAAAGCAGATTTACCAGAAATGGACGAATTTAAAAAGTTTGCTGACACCAATACTTTATTTGCTTTGATTGAAGCAAAGAATATGTACGGTCGTCTGATTGATTTTGAGGATGATGAAGAACGTGAACTAGATGATACTACTCAAGAATTATTAGACTATTTAAAAGATACATTGGGGAGTTTAATCGATACTGTGGAATTAAGCGATAAATTTCCGCGTTACAAATTAGAAATGATTGCTGCAATTAATGAAGCAAGAAGTAAGAGGGAAGAATTAGATTCAACAGGACATTTGAAATCAGATAATCCATTCCTTGATAACGAAAAAGATAGTCAAATTGATAACATTGGAAGTTTCAATCCTAAGCTTAACAAATGGGAAATGTTATTAAAGATAAGTGACTTTGAAAATGTAATTAGATTATCAGATGAATTAACACAATATGATGATGTTGATACAACATTATATAAGTGTGATGACGATTACGTAGTTAGATTTACTACTACTAGAAATGAAAATGATATTGAATTTAAAAACTTCACTAATATGGCTAGTGCTTCTATGGAATATGGTTCCAAACTTCATTGGAGACAATTCGATAAAATTGCCAGAAAGAAAGTAATTATTCCGCATTTAGCATTGTTGGAAATTAAAAAGCATTTCAAATAAAAAAGACTGAATTTATTCAGTCTTTTTTTCGTATATATGCATGGTGATAATCATGATAATGGCATATTTTAAAGATAAGTTAATAAATGCAAACAATGCGAAAAAATCAGATAATTTTAGTTGTCCTGTATGTAAGGAAAAAGTAGTTTTAAAAAAAGGGACAATTATGAGTCCACACTTTTCTCATCAAAAAAATTCTAATTGCATAACGCTGATTGAAGAAGGGGAGACTGAAGAACACCTATTAGGGAAACAACAATTATATTTTTTTACTAGAAGCAACAAGACTTTAGTCGAAAATTATTTACCAGAAATTAAGCAAAGACCGGATTTATTATATAAAAACTTAGCAATCGAATTTCAATGTAGTCCAATAAATATTAATAAATTAGAGCATCGAATTCATGGATATGAAAAGCAACAAATTAAGTCATTATGGATATTAGGTTCAAGATATAAAAAACGCTTCGGACAACCTAGTACAAATAAGTTTTATTATTATTTTAAAAAATTAGGTTTTACAATGTTTTTTTGGTTAACTAGTAAAAATAAACTAGAAATAAGATATAACTGTAGATATGTATATGGAAAAATTAAATATCAAAAGATTGAAGTTAGTAGTTTACATGAATTAATTCAATTTTTAAATAATCCAGGGATGATTTCACATGATCCAATTAATATTCATTCTTTACTTGAGGAAATGCGCAAATTACAAAATCAATTATTTTATCAAAATAAGAAGGCACTTGAGTTGCAAAATAATTGCTATTTACATGGACACAACATAAATGGAGCTCCTGTGGAGTGCCATTACAGTCACACTAGTAATCCAGTGTTAGGAAAAGAATATCTAGTTTGGAAAATAATTTTGTTAAATGAATTAGTAGATGGTATTAATTACAAAGAATTACTAGATAGGACGAATGATATTTGTAAGTTAAAAGTACATTATCCATTAATAAATAACCCGCAAAAATTTATTTTAAAAGAATATGCCAATTTATTATCAATTTTAAGTAAAAAAGGGTATATTAGGATTATTGGGGATCGAATCCAGATAATAAAATCATTAAATTGGTTCGATGATTACTATCAAAAAATTCAAAAGATTAGCCAATGCGAGGGCGCTTTTGTAGATAGAATTTAGATATTTATTAGGATGGTGTTCTTATGACAGAAGTACAACAACTACCAGCAAGAAAAGATGTTCCGGAAGAATTAACATGGGATTTAACTACCATTTTCCCAAATGATGAAGCTTTCGAAAAAGCTTTTAAAGATTGCATAGCTGAAATTGAAGAAGTTAAAAAACTACGTTCAGAATCTTTTAGTGCTGCTTCTTTATTAAGTGATTTAAAGGCGATGGAAAAATTAGACCGTCATGTTGAAACACTTTATGTATATTCATCATTAAAGAGTGATGCTGATACATCTGATAACAAGTATCAAAGCATGAATTCAAGATGTAGCGATTTAGCTTCAAAGGCTGAACAAGCTGTATCTTGGTTCGAACCAGCTATTTTAAAATTAGACCAATCAGAAGTAGCTAACATGGTTAATTCAAATGATGAATTAAAGCAATTGGAACATTTCTTTGACGAATTATTCAGTCAAAAAGATCATATCTTAGATGAAGAACATGAAAAGATTTTATCTAGTCTAAGTAATATTTTCCAAGTTCCATCAAACGTTTATGGAATTATCACTAACTCAGATATGAAGTTTCCAATTGTTAAGGACCCAGATGGCAATTCAGTAGAATTGTCAAATGGTGTTTATAGCAAACTTTTAGAATCTACTGACAGAAGTGTTAGAAAAGAAGCATTCCAAAAACTATATTCTATTTATGATCAATTTAAAAACACATTAGCATCAACTCTTTCTGGTGAAGTTAAGGTACATAACTTTAGTGCTGAAATGAGAAAATATGATTCTGCAAAACAAGCAGCGTTAAGCCGTAATCATATTGATCAAAATGTATACCAAAACTTAATTGATTCAGTAAACAAACATTTACCTTTATTACATCGTTACGTTAAGTTAAGAAAGAAATTACTTGGCTTAGATGAAATGCATATGTATGATTTATACACTCCACTATTTGGTAAATCACCAATTTCATACAACTATGAAGAAGCGCAAGCCGAATCATTAAAGGCATTAAACGTTTTGGGACCAGATTACATCTCACATATTAAAGATGAATTCAGCCAACGTTGGATTGATGTTGTTGAAAATAAAGGTAAAAGAAGTGGGGCGTATTCTTCAGGTGTCTATGATACCAACCCATTTATTTTATTAAATTGGCAAGACAATTTAGATAATTTATTTACCTTGGTTCACGAATCAGGTCATAGTATGCATAGTTATTACACTACGCATAATCAACCATTCCAATACGGTGGATATTCAATTTTCTTAGCCGAAATCGCATCTACAACTAATGAAAATATTTTAACTGACTACTTGTTAAAACATACTGATGATGTTGAAGTTAAGAAATATGTATTAAACCATTTCTTGGATGGCTTCAAGGGAACCATTTTCCGTCAAACTCAATTTGCTGAGTTTGAAGATTTTGCTCACCAACAAGAACAACAAGGAAATCCATTAAATGCTGAAATGCTAAGTGATTTCTATCTTGAATTAAATAAGCGATACTATGGTGATGGGGTTGTATCTGATCCAGAAATTGCTTATGAATGGTCAAGAATTCCTCATTTCTACATGAATTACTATGTTTACCAATATGCAACAGGATTCGCTGCTGCTATTGATTTATCTGATGGTATTTGTGCTAATGATCAAGATAAGATTGATAAGTACTTAAACTACTTGAAAGCGGGTAGTTCAGAATATCCATTAGATGTTATGAAGAAAGCTGGCGTTGATATGACCAGCACCGATTACTTAGATAATGCATTTAAGGTGTTTGAAGAAAGATTAAATGAATTAGAAAAATTAGTTTAAAACAAAAAAGATACTAGCTTCTGCTAGTATCTTTTTTTATTTAATAATTCTGAAATGCTTCATTTTAGTTTCGTTTAAGTTGTCTTCGCTAAGAGCATCTTGTAAATATTCAGTTGTTAAGTTCTTATCACAACAAGCGTTAAACAATGTTGAATATTCAATGTTATCTGTTAGAATACCATCTTTACTGTTTTCGCAATTGAAAATAACTGCAGAAGCAGGTTTTTCAATTTTCATGTTTTGCACTAATTCTTGATCTTTTTTAATGGCGTTTTTTGCTAAATTAGAACGTCTATCCTCAATGAACATATCCACATCTAGTCCGCAATCTTCAGCAATGGATATTGCCATCTCATCACTGTATGATAATGCGTCTGTAAGTAGGCAATCTTGCATTTCAGTAAGAAACTTCCGTCCTTTTTTCATACCTTGGAATAAAGCAGCTTTATAATCCAAGACCACATTTTTATATAAGTCAGCCAGTTGTTCAGAAGATAACCTTTTCTTCAATTGATTATTTGAATTACAGTAGTCGGTCTGAACGACTTTTAAGTTATATATTGGAATAAACTGCAATTTAAACTTTGAATCAACGTCTTCAGAAATTTTTAAAACAGTATTTTCTGAGTTCCTGCAAGCCTTACACAACGGATCTATGAACAGAAATAACTCGAACAATTTTACCCCTCCATTAAGATTTTTGTATCGTACTATTAATTCCAATAATTAGAATACCAAATTAGGCGGTAAATACAAGCTTTTCGCTCACAATTAGTAAAAAAAGGAAAGCTTTTTATTGAAATGATAAATTGTGGTAAAATAGTCAAGTAAATTAGGTTTAACAAGGAGGTTGGCCTAGTGATAAAAAATTGGAGTGACTTTTTATTCCCATATGAACAAGCTGTTGCGGAATTAAAAGTTAAATTAAGAGGAATTCGTAAGGAATTCATTCAATTCGACAAAAGAAGTCCAATTGAATTTGTAACTGGTCGAGTTAAACCAGTTGAAAGTATCAAAGAAAAAATGAATCGTCGATTAGTATCTGAAGATCGATTATCCCAAGATATGGAAGATATTGCGGGACTTAGAATTATGTGTCCATTTGTTGATGACATTTATGAGGTCGTTGATATTTTAAGAAAAAGAAGTGACCTTAATATCCTTGAAGAACGCGATTACGTTAATCGTGAAAAGGCTAGTGGATATCGCTCATATCATATTGTTTTTGAATATCCAATTGAAATGGTTGATGGTGAGAAAAAAATCTTAGCTGAAATTCAAGTTAGAACATTAGCAATGAACTTTTGGGCAACTGTTGAACATTCACTTAATTATAAATATGATGGTGAATTCCCAGAAGATTTAAAACGCAGATTACAGCAAGCAGCTGAAACTGCATTTAAATTAGATGAAGGAATGTCTGAAATTCGCAAAGAATTAATTGAAACACAGGAAAAGAATGATAAAAACCAATGAAATAGGGATGATTAGGTATGAAAGTTGCAATCTACAGTAATGATGGTTCTACTTCTAACAAAGTAGCATCACAATTAAAAGCAAAAATTGAAGCTTCTGATAAATTAGAATATGATGGATTAAATCCCCAAATCGTTATTTCAGTTGGTGGAGATGGAACGTTACTTTCAGCTTTTCATCACTATAATGATGCAGTAAGTAAGATTAGATTTGTCGGGATTCATACAGGTCATCTAGGTTTTTATACTGATTGGCGTGATTATGAAGTTAACGATTTAGTTGAAAGTCTGGAAAATGATAACGGCCAAAGCGTTAGCTACCCATTGCTTTACATTAAAGTTAAATATAGTGATGGCGGTCCAGATGATAGTTTCGTTGCTTTAAACGAATCTACTTTAAAAAGAATTAATGGCACTATGGTGACTGATATATATATCAAAGGTGAATTCTTTGAAAAATTCCGTGGAGATGGACTTTGTGTCTCAACACCAACAGGATCAACTGCTTATAATAAGTCGGTTGGAGGCGCAATTATTAATCCGCAATTAAATGCGCTTCAAGTTTCTGAAATGGCCTCAATTAATAATCGAGTTTTTAGAACTTTAGGTTCACCCATTATTATTCCGCCTGATGAAATAATTACAATTGTTCCTGATAACCAGGATCATAATATTTTAACTTGTGATCAATTATTAATCGCAGATAGACCAATTGAATCTATCTCATATTCAATATGTAATGATAGAATCTATTTCGCCCAATACAGACATACCCACTTTTGGAAGCGAGTAAGTAATTCATTCATCGGAGTTCATGAAGATGACTAGTTTTTCCTGGGTTAATAATCAAGAAAGCCCAATAAGATTGAGAAATTTTTTGAGACAGCATGGCATATCTAGAACGCTATTAAAACAAATTAAGTTTGAAGGCGGAAAGATTGTTGTTAATGATGAAATACAGAAAGTTAATTACATGTTGTCTGATAAAGATGTCGTTAAAATTACCTTACCACCTGAACCAGCTAATGATGTAATTCAGGTTTCTGATAAGGAAATTACAATTGTTTATGAGGATGAACATTTTCTTGTGATTGATAAGCCACCACATGTAGCATGTTTGCCATCACATTTGTATAAAAATGATACGATTGCTAACCGTGTTAAAGGATATTTCATTCGACAGGGTTACAGTAACCAAAAAATTCATATAGTTAATAGATTAGATATGGATACGAGTGGCATTGTCATTTTTGCCAAGCATCATTTTGCACACTCGTTGTTGGATATGCAGATGCAACATCATGAAATTAGTAAAAAATATATTGCGATTGTTGAAGGTAAAATCAATCATAAGCATGTTGACATTTGTTTGCCTATTGGTAGAAAAGAAGGTTCATTTATTGAACGCTCCGTTGTAAATGGAGGTAAGCCTTCGTGGACAGAATTTTGGGTTGATAAAAGTAGTGAAGATCTAACCTTATTAAAAATAAAATTACATTCAGGTAGAACTCATCAAATCAGAGTTCACTTTAAAGAAATTAATCATCCGTTAATCGGGGATTGGCTATACAACCCTGATAATAAGTTGATGGATAGACAGGCATTACATTGTTACGAAATGAAATTCTATAATCCATTTTCGCAAGAAGAAGTCCTATGTCAGTCTCAGATTCCACAAGATATGCAACAAATAATAAAAAGGTTCTAATAAGCTAGTGTTAGAACCTTTTTTAGTTTCAAAATAGATATGTATTAGTATGATATACTTATATACTGAATGGTATGAAATGGTGGTAACAAATGAAAAAAATCGATATAGCAAAATCTTTTCTACAACAGAATATTAATTTATTTAAATGTCCGGTTTGTGATAATTCTTTTATTGAACAAACTAATAATTCGATTGTATGTCCCAATAATCATTCTCTTGATATATCAAAGAAGGGAACGATTCAATTTATTAACCACAAAGTTAGTACGGAATACGATGGTTTAATGTTAGAATCCAGACGAAGAATTATTCAAGCTGGTTTTTTTGACGGGATATTACATAAAGTTGCCGAACTAATGGATGCTAATCCGCAAAACATTATTGATGTTGGTAGTGGTGAAGGCATGCCATTAAAAAAGTTAATGGAATTTAGAAAGAACATTGATAGTGCGATTGGATTTGATATTTCAAAGCCAGGGGTAAACTTATCAACCAGTGAATTAACAGAAAACAGATTTTTTTGTATTGCTGATTTAGCGAATTTACCATTTAATGATCAAAGTATCGATGTAATCTTAGATTTATTTTCACCATCAGCTTATAATGAATTTAATCGAATTGCTTCTAACGGGGGGCATTTGATTAAGATTGTTCCTAATTCACATTACTTATTTGAATTAAGAAAGTTACTGTATGGAAATGATAATCCTAACAGTAATTATGATAATAAAAATGTTGTTGAACTATTTATGAAACATTATCCCAACGCTAAATCATATCCTGTCAGCTATAAATTTGAGCTACCATCTGAATTGAGAAATGATTTAATGATAATGACACCATTGCATTGGGGACATAATGCAAAGCAATTGTCAGAAACAGAAATTCAAACGTTAACAGAGATTACTGTTGATGTAACAATTCTAGATAATAGATTTTAAAAAGTGAGGAAATTAAAATGACAAACCATATTGTTTTATTCGAACCATTGATGCCAGCGAACACTGGTAACATTGCTAGAACATGTGCAGGTACTGATACAGTACTTGATTTAATTAAGCCATTGGGATTCTCAGTGGATGATAAACATTTAAAAAGAGCCGGTTTAGATTACTGGGATAAAGTAGATATTAATTATCATGAAAGTTTACCAGACTTTATGAATACCTTAACTGATAAAGATAAACTATTTTTAGTATCTAAGTTTGCCAACCATGATTACACAGATCGTGATTATACAGATGATAATTACAACTACTTCTTTATGTTTGGAAAAGAAACTACTGGTTTACCAGAAATGTTTATGAGAGATAATGAAGAAAAAGCAATTAGAATTCCGCAAGATGATACACATATTAGAGCGTTGAACCTTTCTAATACTTGTGCAATTGTTATCTATGAAGCGTTAAGACAACAATCATTTCCTAATCTTGAAAGAACACATAAATACGAATACGATAAATTAAAATAATAATTGAGGGGGGAGTAATTTGGCCAAGAAAAAAAACACTAGTCGCAAAAAGAAAAAAACAACAACTCAAACAACTAGTTTATTTGACATTGATAGCAAATATCATAATTATATAACTGGTTTTTTGATAGTTTTAGCTAGTATTTTTAGTTTTTTCCAACTAGGATTTCTAGGCGTTACTTTGAACAATATTGTTAGATTTTTTATTGGTGATAGTAGTCCTTTAGGATTGATAGTTGCGATAGTTGTAGGGGCCATATTAATTGTTAAAGGACCTGAAATGAAGTATAACAAACGCTGGATTACCGGTGGAACTATCTTTTATTTGGGTTTATGTTTGTTTTTATCTGCAATACTGTTTAGTCAATCCAATACGCATTCATACATTAGTCAAACCCTTATTTTGATGAGCCATGACTTTATCGGTTTATCTTCTAATTCTGCCGTTGGTGGAGGGATGATTGGTGCAATTTTATTAGTAGTGTTTAACTTTTTAGTATCAATTATTGGATCTGAAATTTTATCAGTTTTGCTAATGGTGATTGGATTAATTATATTGTTCAACCTACCAATTAATAAAATCATGGATGAAGCTAGAATCAAAATTGAACAACAATTAAAGCAGATAAAAGAAAACCGTGATAAAAGAAAACAAGAAGATCACGATGATATAGATGTTGTTGAAAAGAGCGATTTAAATCCTGTTTCTGAGGATAAGCCAGAAACAAAAATTAATTTATCTGGTTGGATGGATAAACATCCTGACGATGAACCAGCTATTTATAATGATAGTAATAAAGATTATAAGACAGCTGCTGAATATAACGATGAAACACGTGATAAGGCCAAGTTATCTGAAGTAATCCAAAGCCATATTGATAGTGATAAAGATGGAATTGAAATTAAAGATATTGATGATTCCAATTATCAATTACCACCACTTGGACTTTTAACTAGTGTTGATGTTAACGATCAAAGTGATGAATACAAGAATATCGAACGTAATACTAAGGTACTAAAAGAAACACTAAATAGTTTCGGTGTTGATGCTGAAATTAAAAATGTTAATTTAGGACCATCAGTTACAGAATATGAATTACATCCTGCTGTTGGTGTTAAAGTAAGTAAAATTGTTAATTTAGCAGATGATTTAGCATTGGCTTTAGCTGCTAAGGATATTCGAATTGAAGCACCAATCCCTGGGAAATCATTGATTGGAATTGAAGTTCCTAATAAAAAAGTTGCGATGGTTTCATTCAAAGACGTTGTGAAATCACAATCTAATAAACATGGATTACTTACTGTTCCACTTGGTAGAAATGTTAGTGGTGATGTGATTTCTACAGACTTGACTAAATTACCGCATTTACTAATTGCTGGTTCAACAGGTAGTGGTAAATCCGTTGCAATCAATGGGATTATTACGAGCATTTTAATGAACGCTAAGCCTAGTGAAGTTAAGATGATGTTGATTGACCCTAAAAAGGTTGAATTAGGTGTGTACAATGGCATTCCTCATTTGTTATCACCAGTAGTTTCAGAACCTAAAAAGGCAGCTAGAGCTTTGAACAAAGTTGTTGCTGAAATGGAACATCGCTATGATTTATTTGCCAAGCATAATCAAAGAAAGATTAGTACTTTTAATGAATATGTAAATGGATTGAGCGAAGAAGAACGTGGGGATTTAAAACCACTTCCATACATTGTCGTTGTTGTTGATGAATTAGCAGATTTAATGATGACAGTTTCAAATGATGTTGAAAGTGCAATTATTCGATTAGCTCAAATGGGAAGAGCTTCTGGAATTCATATGATTCTAGCCACCCAACGTCCATCGGTTGATGTTATCACAGGTTTAATTAAGTCAAACGTGCCATCAAGAATCGCTTTTGCTGTTTCAAGTGGAATTGATTCTAGAACCATCTTAGATTCCAACGGTGCTGAAAAACTGTTGGGACGAGGAGATATGTTATATCTACCAATTGATAAGAATAAGCCAACTAGACTACAAGGTGCTTTTATATCGGATCAAGATGTTGAAAATGTGGTGGACTACATCAAAGAACAGAAACCGGCTGATTATGATGACAGTATGATTGTCACTGATGAAGAAATTCAAGTTGAAGAAGACAATGAAGAACAAGATGAATTGTTCAATGATGCATTAAATTTTGTAGTAAGTGAACAAAAGGCAAGTACTTCATTGTTACAACGTAATTTTAGAATTGGCTACAATAGGGCTGCTCGAATTATTGATGACTTATATCAAAGAGGTTACATTGGACCACAAGTTGGTAGCAAACCAAGAGAAGTATATAAGCAACCAGAGGATGAGTAATAAAAAAGGAACCCATCTTTAAGATAGGTTCCTTTTTTATTAATTAGCTAGTAATTGGTATGTTGCACCAAGAATCAAGCCACCAACGGTTGAAATAATCATTATCCAAACGAAAATCATAGTAATGATTTGAAATCTAGATTTCTTCTTCTTAGCCATGTAAACACCACTTTCTGTAATGGATATTATAGTTAGAGTTTACAGTTCATTGAGAAATAATGCAAACTAATTAATATTGAGGTGATTACCATTTCCGCATTTGGTTTTCTTACATCGGTGCTATTTGAAATAGTCACAGTGTTCTTATTTTCGCTATCTTTCAACGTTGTAAAAGGATCGATAAGAAAATTAGTTACAATACCGATTAGATCTAGTGATTTTTATCCGATTATTTTAAGTATCTATATTTATGAATTATCAGTTAATAAACATGGAATATCTTTTTTGCCATATATACTGTTAGTTCTATTTATAATTTTGTTAGTATATGGAGTTTATTACGTCTTTAATCGTGATAACGCCAAAGTGGGGATTTTTTACAAAATCTCCTGGAGATTCTCTGTAATTTTCATTTTTGTGGGATGGGCCTCCACAATTATAGTTTGTGCGGCCAAAACCCTTTAATATCAAGAGTTATTGCTATTGCAATGACTCTTTTTTTATTGTCATTTTTGCCATGATTATCAACTAAAGTGGTATAAAATGGCATTTTTTTAAATAAATTTGATAATAATGTGGTACATAGTGGTGGATAGTGGTAAAATCAAGATAATATAAATTGGAAGGAGTGAAGTGAGCGTGTTAATGGGTGAATATGAACATTCAATTGATTCAAAGGGACGCTTGATCATTCCTTCCAAAATTAGATCAGAAATTGGTACAACTTTCATTATTACTAGGGGACTAGATGGTTGTTTGTTTGGTTACCCAATGAATGAGTGGAGAAAAGTGGAAGAAAAAATAAACCAACTTCCAGTAAGCAAGAAGTCGGCTAGATCTTTCTCACGTTTTCTATTTTCAGCTGCTGATGAAAGCAAGATTGATAGCCAAGGGAGAGTTAACATTCCCGATACACTATTAAACTATGCTGAAATTGATAAAAAGTGTGTGATTGTGGGAGTATCTACTCGTATTGAAATTTGGAGCAAGGATAAGTGGGATGAATTCTCTAAGACTGCTGGAGAAGAATTCGATGACATTGCTGAAGACTTAATTGATTTTTAAAAGGAGAGGGGGAGTAATTATGACAGAATTTAAACACGAAACAGTACTACTTAAAGAAGCTGTTGATGGATTAAATATTAATCCTGAAGGTGTATATATTGACTGTACCCTCGGTGGGGGAGGACATAGTGCTAGAATCCTCTCACAATTAACCACCGGACATCTTTATTCCTTTGATCAAGATCAAGTAGCAATTGACTACAATCAAGACAATTTGAAGCAATACATAGACGAAGGAAAAGTTTCATTCATCAGAAACAACTTTCGTAATATTAAAGAAGAAATGGCCAACATTGGCATTGATGAAGTTGATGGAATTTTATATGACCTAGGAGTTTCTTCTCCACAATTCGATGATGCTAGTAGAGGATTTAGTTATCAACATGATGCTAGATTGGATATGAGAATGGATCAAAGAAATCCATTAGATGCTTGGCAAATCGTTAATGAATGGCCATATGAAAAGTTAGTAAAAATCTTTTTCAGATATGGTGAAGAAAAGTTTTCTAAACAAGTTGCAAGAGCTATTGAAAGAAACCGAGAATCTCATTCAATAGATACCACAGAAGAACTTGTTGATGTAATTAAAGAGGGAATACCTGCTGCTGCAAGAAGACATGGAGGTCATCCTGCAAAGAAAGTATTCCAAGCATTGAGAATTGCGGTTAATGATGAATTGGGTGCTTTGGAAGAATCGTTAGAAAAAGCAATTGATTTAATTGGCGTTAATGGGAGAGTTAGCGTGATTACATTCCAATCATTGGAAGATCGATTAGTTAAAACAATGTTTAAAGAAAAAACAACGATTGGTGATTTACCAAGTGGATTGCCGATTATTCCGGATGATATGAAACCGGATTATAAATTGGTTAATAAAAAACCAATTCTACCTAGTGATGATGAACTGAGAGAAAATCATCGTTCACATAGTGCAAAATTGAGAGTTATCGAGAGAATTAATAAATAAGAGAGAAGAGTAAGCTGATGGCACAAAATAATCTAGCAAATAACACATATGCGGTACCCGGTTATTATTCTGCTGGGGAACAACAAACATATCAAAATCAAGAAAGTGAAATTAATGTAAAATTAGGACTATCAAAGTTTGAAAAAACAGTTGTAATCTTAGGCCTTTCAGTTGTATTCTTTTTAATGATTGCATTGGTTAGTCAAAAAATTGCGCTAAGTAATCAAGCAGCTAATCTACAAGTGACAACCAGTGCACTAACGAAGGTCAAAGATAGTAACAGTATTTTGAAACAAGAAGCAAGTGAATTGCAAAGTGCTAATAGATTGCAAAAAATTGCTAAACAAGCCGGTTTATCTTTGTCTAATAAAAACGTAAGGAATGTTAGCAAATGAGTAAGTTAAATAATCGGGAAATCTTAAAAAAACGCCGAAACAACCGTAGTCACTATGGGCAATTTCTATTGTTGCTATGTCTAGGCGTTTTTTTGTGTATGGTATTAAGATTTACATATGTATCTGTTTTTAAGACAGTTCGTGGTGTTAATTTAACCCAAATGGCCCAAAGTTTATACACAAAAAGTAATGTTATCTCTGCTAAGCGTGGAACTATTTATGACGCAAATGGCCAACCTTTAGCGGAAGATACTAATGTGTATACTATGTATGCAATTTTAAATAAGAAACAAGTCGGTTTAGACAATGAACCTTTATACATTACTAATAAGGAAAAAGCAGCAAAGGCGATTTCCAGTGTGCTTCCGATTACATATAAGGAAGCTTTAAATGATTTGAATCCAAGTACGAATGCATTCCAAGTTGAATTTGGAAATGCTGGCACCAACATCTCATTAACACAAAAACAAAAATTAGATTCATACCATATATCTGGTTTGAACTTCTTACAACAACCATCAAGACTATACCCTAATGGTGTCTTCGCTTCTCATTTAATTGGATATGCCTCAGCACAATCTGATCCAAAGACATCCAAAGTTAGTCTAACTGGACAAATGGGAATTGAAAAAGTATATAACGAATTACTTACTGGTAAAGATGGATACAAGACATCTCAAACTGATAATTCAGGTGTACAAATCGAAACAGGTAAAACTGTTGATAAACCTGCTAAAAATGGTGATGATGTTTATACAACATTGGATTACAGACTACAATCATTAATGGAAACAGAAATGACCAATGTTTATAATGAAGTTCACCCAAAGAGCATGAATGCGGTATTAATGAATGCTAAAACAGGTGACATTCTAGCCGCTACTCAAAGACCAACTTTCAACGCCACCACTAAACAAGGTTTGGATAAAATTTGGCGTAATACTTTAATTCAAGATGCTTATGAACCTGGTTCAACTATGAAGATATTTACAGTTGCATCTTCTATTAATAGTGGTCATTACAATGGGAACGCAACTTATCACTCAGGTAAATACTTGATTAATGGTAGAGTAGTTCCCGATTGGAACCCAAGTGGTTGGGGGAATATCACTTATAATAAAGGTTTTGCACTATCTAGTAACGTTGCCATGGCACATTTGGAACAAATGATGGGTGCCAAAACTTGGCGAGAATACATGAATAGATTTAAATTCTTCACACCATCTAATTTAGGTTTCCCAGGAGAAGAAACTGGTAGTGTTCAATTTACTTATCCAATCGAACAAGCTAATACTGCCTTTGGACAAGGGATTCTTGTGAACGCAATGCAGATGATGAGGGCATTATCATCAATCGCAAATGATGGTACAATGGTGCAACCAAGAATAGTAAGCAAAATTGTGGATCCTAAGACTAAAAAAGTAATTAAATCATATCCTAGAAAAGTAGTGGGGCATCCAATTACTGCAAGTACTGCTAAACAAGTAATTCAACATATGGAAGACGTTGTTTACAAATCTTATGGAATTGGTGGAGCATACAAGATTCCAGGTTACAAGATTGCTGCTAAGACAGGGACTGCCCAAGTTAGTGATGGAAAAGCTGGATATGAATCTGGTGACGATAGTTATCTATATTCTGTTGCCGGAATTGCACCAGCAGATCATCCAAAATATATTTTATACATTACAATGAAACAACCAACTTTAAAGGGAACTAAGACAGCATCACAATTAATGGCTGAAATTTTCAACCCAGTGATGAGATTAGCACTTGAAGAAAATAAGAATGCTGAAAACAAGAATAACCTAAAAGTTCCTAATGTAGTTGATAAATCAACCAGTATTGCTAGAAAAGAATTATCATCAGCTGGTCTAAAGTACATTTTTACAGGTAACGGGGATAAAGTGCTTGATCAATCAATTGATGCAAATGAAAAGGTTTCTAGCAATCGTCTAGTGATCGTTCAAACAAATGGTAGCAAGTCAATGGCTGACCTCAAAGGATGGTCAAGATATGATGTTGCAACATACTGTAGAATGACTGGTATATCAGCTGATTTACAAGGCGATGGATATGCATATAAGCAAAGTATTAAATCTGGTGTAGCCATTAATGGTGCTACCAAAGTAACAATTAAATTTAAGTAGGGGATGGAAAAAAGGATGATTATAAATATTGCGTGGCCAATTTTAGTTAGTTTCATAATTACAGTTGTGTTTATGCCATCTTTAATTGGATATTTTAGAAGAAAACATGAAGGTCAAATGATTAGAGAAGAAGGACCTAAATGGCATGAAGTTAAATCAGGAACACCTACAATGGGTGGACTGCTATTTATAATTGCAATTATTATTGCCAGCATAGTTGGTGGAGCGATTACCCATTTTATCAATCCAACACTATTGATATTGATTTTTATCCTTGTTTTATACGGACTACTTGGAATGTGGGATGATAGCATTAAGCTATTTAGACGCCAAAATGAAGGTTTAAAAGCTTGGCAAAAATTAGCTGGACAAGTTTTTGGTGGATTAATTTTCACACTTGTTTACGCTAATCATTTTCCAATGGCTCTAAAATTACCATTCCTAGGTGATTTTCATTTAGGTTGGTTCTACGCTATTTTTATCATTTTCTACTTAACAGGATTCTCTAATGCTGTTAATTTAACTGATGGTCTTGATGGATTAGTTAGTGGATTATCAATTATTGCGTTTTTAGCATACGCAATCGTAGCAATTCATCAACATCAAATGGATGTAGCTATCTTCTGTTTTGCAGTGGTTGGTGCACTATGTGCATTTATGATTTATAACCACAAACCTGCTAAAATTTTCATGGGAGATATGGGATCACTTGCTTTAGGTGGATCACTAGCTGCTGTATCAATTTTAGTTCATCATGAATTATCATTAATTTGGATTGGATTCATGTTTGTAATGGAAACATTAAGTGTAATTATCCAAGTTGCATCATTTAAATTAACTGGAAAAAGAATTTTTAAGATGTCACCAATACATCATCATTTTGAAATGCTGGGTTGGTCTGAATGGAAAATTGATATTGTATTCTGGATATCGGGTGCACTACTAGCAATTACAGGTGTGTTAGCTATTATTATGTAATACTTATTTTGGGAGCAAAAAAACTATGAAAAATATTGATGATTATAAAAACAAAAAAATATTAGTTGTCGGTGCTGGGAAAAGTGGAATCAATGTTGCTAAACTTTTAAGACAGTTAGGAGCCGATGTCTGGCTTAATGATGCTAAACCGCTAGCAGAAAATGTTAAAAGTGAGTTATTAAACACTGATGTAAATGTTATTGAAGCAAAACAATCTGCTGAACTATTAAATCAAGAAGACTTTGACTTAGTAGTTAAAAACCCAGGTATTTTTTATGATAATGAATTGATTCAAGAAGCGATGAATCAAGGAATTCCAGTTACTGTTGAAGTAGAGATAGCAACTGAAGTAAGTGAAGCTCCTATAATTGGTGTTACAGGAAGTAATGGAAAAACAACTGTTTCAACCATGATTAACGACATCTTGAATGTTGATCGAAAAAATGGACATTCCTATGTGGCTGGAAATATCGGAGTTACAGCTAGCACAGTAACTCCAAGTGCAACAAAAGAAGATGATATTGTCCTAGAACTATCTAGTTTCATGTTGCAAGGAATTACAGAATTACATCCACATATTGCGGTATTAAATAATGTTTTTTCAAATCATTTGGATTATCACAAGACTAGAGAAAACTACGTTAACGCCAAAATGCGCATAACAGAAAATCAAACTGAAAATGATTATTTTGTTGTTAATTTTGATAATCCTGAATGGGTTGAATTAAGTAAAAGAAGTAAGGCCAAAGTAGTGCCATTTTCTTACGATGCAGTTTCAAAAGAAGGTGCATATGTTTTAGATAATCAAATCTTTTTCAAAGATGAAAAGGTTATGGATGTTAAGAATATTAAAGTACCCGGGCAACAAAACGTACAAAATGCATTAGCAGCAATTGCTGTTACTAAAATAATGAATAAATCAAATGACGCAATTAAAAAGGCGTTAGGTAGTTTTGGCGGAGTCAGACATCGTGTTCAATATGTACTTTCATATATGGACAGAGATTTTTATAACGACTCTAAGGCCACTGATATTGAAGCAACCCAAGTTGCTTTAAGAAGTTTTAACGATAATGTTGTTTTAATCGCAGGTGGTCTGGATCGTGGATACACTTTCGAAAAACTAGAAGATGACTTTAAAAATCATGTGAAGGCAATTGTGTTATTTGGAGAAACCAAGCAATTGCTATCTCAAACTGCTTCCAATGCAGGGATAAAGAGTATTAAAGTTGTTGATAATTTAGAACAAGCGGTTAACGAAGCTTGGTCAATGAGTGATGAAGGAGATGTAATCCTTCTATCACCTGCGAATGCAAGTTGGGACCAATATGATACTTTTGAACAAAGAGGGGACGAATTTATTAAGTTCGTTGAACAAAAAACTGGTAGAAAGGAAGTAACAAAATGAGACTGATGATTTCAGGCGGAGGAACTGGTGGACATATTTATCCAGCTCTAGCTTTAATTGAAGAATTAAGACGTGTAGATCCAGATTCTGAAGTTTTGTATGTTGGTTCTACCAGAGGATTAGAAAAGGACATTGTTCCTAAGCATAATATTGATTTTGAAGAATTAGAAATTCAAGGTTTTAAACGTTCACTATCTTTATATAACGTAAAGACAGTAGCCTTATTTATGAAGAGCTTGCATAAAGCTAAAAAATTAATAAAACAATTTAAACCAGATATCGTTATTGGAACTGGTGGATATGTATCTGGAGCAGTTGTTTATGCTGCAGCACAAATGAAGATTCCAACCATGATTCATGAACAAAACAGTGTTGTTGGTTTAACCAATCGTTTTTTAAGCAAGCATGTTGATAAGATTGCAGTCGGATTTGAAGATGCAATCAGTCAATTCCCTGCAGACAAAACAGTGTACACTGGTAATCCTAGGGCACAACAGGTTGCTAACTTGAAATCTGATTTCTCGTGGACTAAATATGGTCTTAAAGATGATGTACCAACCTTATTAATTTTTGGTGGAAGTCAAGGTGCTCTAAAAATCAATCGAGTTACAGCGGAAAGTATTCACTTATTCAATCGAAAAGATTACCAAGTTGTATTTGTAACCGGTCCTAAGAGATATGATGATGTAATGGAACAGTTAAAAGGACAAACTATTAATGATAATGTAGCTATTTTAGACTACATTGCTGACATGCCAAATGTCCTACCTAAAGTAGATGCAATTGTCGGAAGAGCAGGGGCAACTAGTTTAGCTGAAATAACAGCGCTGGGGATTCCTTCTGTATTGATTCCAAGTCCTTATGTTACTGCTGATCACCAAACTAAAAATGCATTGAGCTTAGTTAAAAATGATGCTGCCGTTATTATTACGGAAGATGATTTAACTGAAAAAACATTGGTTGAAAACGCTGATTTTATTATGAATGATCGAGATAAACGTTTAAAAATGGCTGAAAATGCAAGAAACATGGGATGTAGAGATGCAGCCACAAGATTGTTAGATTTAGCTAAATCTATTTGTCACTAATTGGAGTGGGTGAAATGAAATTAAAAATGCCTTCGAAGCTCTCCAATAAAGAGTCGAGAATATCAGATGATTTTGTTGAATTAAATAAGCAAAAAATCAAAAATAAATTAAATTCGTCAGCTTATATTATTTTACCTATTGTAGTTGTGTTGGGGATTTTAATCTATTTGGTGTCTCCACTTAGCAAAATTAATCAAATCAAGATTCTGGGAAACGGTTATGTTCCTGTTAATGAAATCAAGAATGATTTAGGCCTTAGCTCAGGAGATAGCGTATTTAAAATTATTGGTCATAAGAAACGAATTAACGAAAATGTTTCTAAAAAGGACCACAGAATTAAAAATATTGATTTTCATTTTAATGGATTTAATAATCTAAGCATTAAAGTGACACCATATAGAGAAATTGGATATGAAACTAAAGGAAAAAAGCAATATCTAATTTTAGAAAATGGTAATGTTACAAATATCGCTGTTAAAAACCCTAAAGACGATAAGATGCCATATATTGTTAAGTTCAATGATCGTTCAAAGTTGCGTGAAATGATTCAAAAGTATTTGAAATTACCTAAGGATATTAGGGATAACGTAAGAGTGATTTCATTTTCACCTACGAAGGTTTACACTGATGAATTGCATGTATACATGCGTGATGGAAATAGAATCATCATTTTGATGAGCGATTTCAATAAAAAAATGGGCTTTTATAGATCGATTGCAACTCAGTTAAAAACCAAGAGTGTTATTAATCTCGAAGTAGGGGCTTATTCATACCCAATTTCGGATCAAAAAACTGAAACTAAAAAAAGCACAACAAAAACAACACTTAAAGTGAATAAAGAAACAAAAAAAGCAAACACTAAAAGAAACCAATAATGGTTCTTTAGAGTTAGAGATTCTTGTGTTAAAATTAAAATATAACTAACTTAAATAGAAATAAGAGTATCTAAGAATAATTATTCTTAATTGGAGGTTCCCCTAGATTATGAATTCAGAAATGTATGTTGGATTAGATATAGGAACCACGTCAATTAAAGTGATTGTTGCTGAAAAGGTTAAAGGACAAATGAACGTTTTAGGTTTAGGAAATGAACGTTCAGAAGGAATTAGCCGAGGCATCATTGTTGATATTGACAAGGCTTCTGAATCAATAAGAAAAGCTGTAAACCAGGCAGAAGAAAAAGCTGGTATTCAAATTAATGATGTAATCGTTGGGATTCCAGCAAATCAATTAAAAATTGAACCATGTAGTGGGATGGTTGCAATCTCAGATCAATCCAGAGAAATATCTGATGAAGATGTAAGAAATGTGACTGTATCTGCGATGATTAAGAATTTACCACCTGAAAGAGAAATTGTGGATACTTTAGCTGACGAATTTGTCGTTGATGGATTTGATGGTATTAAAGACCCACGTGGTATGGTAGGTGTACGTCTTGAAATGAAGGGACGTATTATTACTGGACCTAAGACAATCATTCATAATGTTAAAAAAGCAGTTCAAAGAGCCGGGTTAAATCCTGCAGCTGTGATTAATATGTCATTAGCACAAGGAATGACAATTCTAGATGATGGCGAACAAGATTTTGGAACAGTTTTAATTGATCTTGGTGGTGGACAAACCACAGCGTCAGTTATTCATGATCACCAATTAAAATTCACAACCGTTGATAGCGAAGGTGGAGAATACATCACCAAAGATATCTCAGTTGTTTTAAACACTTCACTGGAAAGTGCTGAAAAAATTAAGCGTGATTATGGATACGCCGATGAAATCGACGCTTCAGAAAATAACGAATTTCCTATTGAAGTGGTTGGACAAAGCCAACCAGTTAGAATTTCTGAAAAATATTTAGCTGAAATCATTCAAGCTAGATTAGATCAAATTTTCACTAGAATGGATAAGAGCTTAAGCAGTATATCAGCCTTAAGTTTACCTGGAGGGGTAGTCTTAACAGGTGGTGTGGCTGCATTACCAGGAATATCAGACTTAGCTGCAGATCGATTGGATACTAACGTTAGAGTATATATTCCAGACCAAATGGGATTGAGACACCCATCATTCTCATTAGCACTATCGCTAGTTACTTATCGAGCAAATATGAGTGAAATTCAAGTGTTAGTTAGATCTTCACTTGAAGGCAAGAGCGTTGTGACTGCACAACAAAATGATGATGATTTCATTGGGAATAATTATAATGATGATATGATTACAGAAGATGTTAATTACGAAACTGAAATCACTGAAAAGCCTCGTAAAGATAAAAAGTCTGTTTCTAAAGTTGCTAAAAATACTAAAGGGATGTTTAGCCGCTTCTATAAAGACTTTTTCGAATAAAATAACAGGAATACACGGAGGAAGTTAAAATGGAATTTTCATTAGATTCTACACAAAGTCAAGGCGCAAAAATTAAAGTCATCGGAGTAGGTGGCGGTGGTAGTAACGCCGTTAACCGTATGATTGCAGAAGATGTTAAGGGTGTTGAATTCATCGTAGCTAATACAGATGTACAAGCTCTAAACACTTCAAAAGCTGAAACTAAAATTCAATTAGGACCTAAACTAACTCGTGGTTTAGGTGCTGGTTCAGATCCAGAAGTCGGTACTAAAGCTGCTGAAGAAAGTGAAGAAGCTATTGCTCAAGCACTTGAAGGCGCAGATATGGTATTTGTAACTGCCGGAATGGGTGGTGGTACTGGTAACGGTGCTGCTCCTATCGTAGCTAAAATTGCTAAGCAATCAGGTGCTTTAACTGTTGGTGTTGTAACTAGACCATTTACTTTTGAAGGACCAAGAAGGTCCAAATATGCTGCTGAAGGTGTTTCAGCACTTAAAGAAAATGTTGATACATTAATTGTTATCGCTAATAACCGCTTATTAGAAATGGTAGACAAGAAGACACCAATGATGGAAGCTTTCCAAGAAGCAGATAACGTGCTAAGACAAGGTGTTCAAGGTATTTCAGACTTAATTACAAGTCCTGGTTACGTTAACTTGGATTTTGCTGACGTTAAGACTGTAATGCAAAACACAGGTTCTGCATTAATGGGTGTTGGTACTGCAACTGGTGAAAACAGAACTGCTGAAGCTACTAAGAAGGCTATTTCATCACCATTACTTGAAGTATCAATCGATGGTGCAAAACAAGTGCTATTAAATATTACTGGTGGTCCAGACATGTCACTATTTGAAGCACAAGATGCTTCTGATATTGTTGCTCAAGCTGCAACTAGTGATGTAAATATCATCTTTGGTACTTCAATCGATGAAGAATTAGGAGATGCAATTAAGGTAACAGTAATTGCAACTGGAATCGAAACAAGTCCAGAAGAATTACTTAACGGCCAAGTTAACAGAGGTGCTAGAAGTGCTGATAACGCTGGACGTGTTGCTACTCCAAGACGTCACAAAGAAGACGAATCAAATAACAATGTAAGAACTAATAATGAACAATCAGCATCATCAGAAACTACTGATGCAAGATTTGAAAATGTTCAAAAGAAAGAATTTGATCCATTTGATGCTAACAATGCTAGCGAAAACCAAGCAGATGATAGCTCTAATGATGATGATTTACCACCATTTTTCAAATTCCGTCGCAAATAATATTTTGTAAATTTCTTTGAAGGGAATGAAATGAAATGACAGCTAAATTTAATATTAGTAAATTTTTCGGTACAGATTATGATCAAGATGAAGAATACTATGACAATGAATCACAAGTTGAAACTAGTGATAAAGTCGTATCTATTGGCAAAAATAGGGGACATGAAAATAGTAAAATAGCTGTTTTTGAACCAAAAATTTATGCTGATGTTAAGACAATTGGTCAAAAACTGATTGATAACAATGCAGTTATCATTAATTTTGATGCTGCTAGTGACGAAGCTACTCGTAGAATCATTGACTTTTTAAATGGTGTTATCTTTACAATTGATGGAAATATCGAAAGAATTTCTGAATTAGTATTTCTTTTCACCCCACACAATTACTCAGTTGACGGAGATATTAGAAAAGAAATGAACGATAGATTGAGATAAAAATGGATAAGAATATTGAACAGCATTTTAGAAAAGAAGAAGTTCCATTTATTGATTCCTGTGCTGATTTAATCGATGAATCTATAAATCAGTATCGACCAATTCTTACAAAGTTTTTAAACCCTAGACAAGTTTATATTTTAACAACTTTAGTTAATCGCCAACCCGATTTACAAGTTAAGAGTTTCGGTGGATACGATAATGCAGAGATGAAGAGATGTTTAATTTATCCCGATTATTTTACTCCTACGGATGATGATTTTAAGCTACGATTGTTTGAAATTAGATATCCAGTTAAATTTTCCAAACTAAGACACAGTAAGATATTAGGTACTTTGTTAGGTTCTGGAATTGAGAGAACAACTATTGGTGATATATTAACGGACGGAACTCAATGGCAGTTCTTCTGCACTGAAGAAATTGCTGATTTCATAAAGATGCAAATCAATTCAATTGGAAAAACAAAGGTTACTTTAATTGAAACTCCATTAAAAGAAGTTATTGTCCCTGAAAATGAGTGGAAAGATGAATCAACAACAGTTTCATCATTTAGAATGGACACCTTAATTTCTGAGGGATTTAACATTTCTAGAAACGATGCTAAAGAATTAGTAAGTCACCAGAAGGTTCATCTTAATTGGGCCGTTAATATTCGACCTGATTATGAAATTACAACACATGATGTTGTTTCTGTAAGAAGATATGGTAGACTTAAGTTGAAGAGACAGGATGGAGAAACAAAAAAAGGTAAATATAGAGCAGTGATTTCTGTTCTAAAAAAATAGGTTGGAGGAGAGATACTCATGGTACTTAGCCCACAAGATATTCACAACAAAGAATTTTCTGTAAAAATGAGAGGTTACAATATTGACGAGGTCAATGAATTCTTAGATCGTATTATTAAGGATTACCAACTAACTCTTTCAGAAAACATTGAAATGAAGAATCGTTTGAAAGAAACAGAAGAAGAACTAAAATACTTTAACGGTATGAAAGATTCATTGAACCAATCAATTATCATTGCACAAAATGCTGCTGATCAAGTTAAAATTGATGCTCAAAATGAAGCAAATGATGTAACTGAACAATCAAGAAAGCAAGCAGATGAAATTCTAAACGATGCTAGTGTTAAGGCTAAGGAAATCGTTGAAAACATCTCAAGTCAATCTAAAGCACTATTGGTAGCTAATGATGATTTAAGAAAGACTACAGAATCATTTAGAGAAAAACTACAAACTTTATTAAAGAGTCAAATGGAAATGATCTCAAGTTCTGAATGGGATAAAATCATTTCAGGTGTAGATGCAAATCAAGAAAAGGTTAGCAAACAAATTAATAACCTTGACACTTTTAAAGACACAGTAGTAAAATCTGATAGTAAAGAGATGCCTAAGGATGCAACTGTAAAGATTTATCCTGATGGTTCTTTTAAGAAAATTAAATAACGAGATTGAGAACAGAAAACAATAAATTGATACAATAAAGCGAGCTGATGATTGGTGAGAGGTCAGTTGTAAATCATTTATTGCAGATCACCTCAGTTTATCTCATAAATTAGTTAATTAAGATAGAATGTATTTACGTTCTAAATTGGGTGGTACCGCGAAAGACTTCGTCCCTTGTGATGAGGTCTTTTTTTATTAGAAAAGGAGTGATTTTGATGCGAGTTAAAGATACTTTAAATTTAGGTAAGACCAAGTTTAAAATGCGTGGTAATTTGCCAGTTAAAGAAGTAGAAAGACAAAAAGCATGGGAAGATAACAATGTTTATCAATTAAGACAAAAATTAAATGAAGGTAAGCCTTCTTTTGTATTACATGATGGACCTCCATATGCCAATGGTGACATTCATATGGGACATGCTTTAAACAAAATTTCTAAAGACTTTATTGTTAGATATAAGTCAATGAATGGCTTTAGAGCCCCTTATGTTCCTGGTTGGGATACTCATGGTTTACCAATCGAACAAAAACTAACTCAAGCTGGTTACGATCGTAAAAAGATGGATACTAATGAATTTAGAAAGTTATGTCATGAATATGCATTGAAACAAGTAGATCGTCAAAGAGAAGGATTCAAACGTCTTGGAGTTACAGGTGAATGGGACAATCCATACCTTACATTAAAACCAGAATTTGAAGCTGCTGAAATTAGAGTTTTCGGTAAAATGGCTGAAAAAGGCTTAATTTACCGTGGTAAAAAGCCTGTTATTTGGTCATGGTCATCTGAATCAGCTCTTGCTGAAGCAGAAGTTGAATACCATGATATCGAATCACCTTCAGCATTCTACGCTGAAAAGGTTGTTGACGGTAAAGGGGTATTAGACGAAGACAACACATACATGGTTGTTTGGACAACTACTCCATGGACAATTCCAGCATCTATGGGTATTACTATTGATGCCGGTTTCGATTACGCCGTTGTAAAACCATCTAACGATGATCGTAAGTTTGTTCTTGCTGCTGAATTAGTTGGTAAAGATGCTGAACTATTTGGTTGGGAAGATTACGAAATCGTTAAGACCGTAAAGGGTCAAGAATTAGAAGGCGTGTTAGCACAACATCCATTTATGGATAGACAATTACTAACTATGCTAGGTGATTTCGTAACAATTGATACTGGTACTGGTTTAGTTCATACTGCTCCTGGTTTTGGGGAAGATGACTACTATGTTGGTAAATCATATGGATTAGACATCTTTGTAGATGTAGATGCACAAGGATACTTAACAAAAGAAGCTGGTCCAGATTTCGAAGGTGTTTTCTATGATGACGCTAATGAAATTTCATTAAACAAGTTAAAAGAAAAGAACTTACTATTGAAGTACCAACCAATTACTCATAGTTATCCATTTGACTGGAGAACTAAGAAGCCAGTAATTTATCGTGCTACTGACCAATGGTTTGCTTCAGTTGATAAGATTAGAGATGACATTTTAAATGCCATTGAAGATGTTCAATTTAAACCTGAATGGGGTAAAAAACGTCTTTACAATATGATTAAAGACCGTGGTGATTGGGTAATCTCTAGACAACGTGTATGGGGAGTTCCACTACCAATTTTCTATGCTGAAGATGGTACACCAATTATTACTAAGGAAACTACTGATCATGTTGCAGATTTATTTGCTAAACATGGTTCTGATATTTGGTTTGAAAAGGAAGCTAAGGACTTACTTCCTGAAGGATTTACTAGTGAACATTCACCAAACGGTAAATTCACTAAGGAACACGACATTATGGATGTTTGGTTCGATTCTGGTTCATCACACCAAGGTGTTTGTGCTGAACGTGATTACCTAACTTATCCAGCAGACCTATATCTTGAAGGTTCAGACCAATACCGTGGTTGGTTCAACTCAAGTTTAATTACTAGTGTTGCATTTAGCGGTAAAGCTCCATACAAACAACTATTATCACAAGGATTCACACTTGATGGTGAAGGCCACAAGATGAGTAAATCACTTGGTAATACAATTGCTCCTGATGAAGTTATTAAGCAAATGGGTGCTGAAATCGTTCGTCTATGGGTTACTTCTGTAGATACTTCAGCTGATGTTAGAGTATCAATGGAAAACTTTGTAAAAATTTCTGATTCATACAAGAAAATTAGAAATACAATGAGATACTTACTAGCTAATACTTCAGATTTCGATCCAAAGACTAACAGTGTTTCATTTGATGACATGAAGTCAGCAGATAAATACATGATGGTTAGATTAAACCAATTTATCAAAGACATTAAAGCTGACTATGATAACTACGACTTCCTTAGCTTAAACCGTCGACTACTTTCATTTATCAATGCTGATTTATCAGCATTCTATCTAGACTTCGCTAAAGATATTTTATATATTTATGCTGAAGATAGTGCTGAAAGAAGATCAATGCAAACTGTCTTATATCAAGCTGCTGTTGCATTAACTAAGCTAATGACTCCAGTATTACCACACACTGCTGAAGAAATTTGGCCATTCTTATCTGAAGAAGAAGAATTCGTTCAACTATCAGAAATGCCAGAATCTGTTGAGTTACCAGGTGCCGAAGAAATTGCTGAAAAATGGCATAACTTTATGGAATTAAGAGATGACGTCTTAAAGGCATTAGAAGAAGCTAGAAATAACAAGTTAATCGGTAAAGCTTCAGAAGCTAACCTAGAATTATACGTTGATGATAACGTTAAAGCTAAGTTAGAATCATTGGATACTGACGTTGCTCAAATCCTAATGGTATCTGAACTATCAATTAACGACGCAAGTAGTGCTCCAAGCGAAGCACAAAACTTTAATGATGGCCTTTCAATTGTAGTAAAACATGCTGAAGGTGACGTTTGTGAACGTTGTCGATTAATTAGTACTGATGTTGGTTCTGATGCTGATTATCCACAATTCTGTGCACGTTGTGCTAAGATTGTACGTGATAACTTCCCAGAAACTGCAACTGAAGGTTTTGAAGAATAAACAATAAAAAACTGGGATTATCCCAGTTTTTTATTTTAAGGAGAAAAATAATGATAAAAGGTAAAGTAAACAATTTTAATCCAGAACATGATTTCGGATTTTTAAAAGGTGAAGATAAGAATAAAGTATTTTTCCATGCATCTGCAGTCGAAAATAAAACTAGAAACGAAATTGAAATTGGTCAAAAGGTTGAATATCAAATTGCTCAAGGGATGAAAGGTGCACAAGCGGTAAAAATTCGTGTCATTGACTAGAGAATAATTGAAAAAATCTTTTAAAGTATATAGAATGAATATATAAATCATAAAGGGTTGATAATATGAATCTTGAAGAGAAAGTTTTAGGAGTAGAACCTAAATACAACGGTGCAATTATTAACGTTGAAAAACAAACCGTTGAATTACCAAACGGAGAAACTTCTACTAGAGACGTTGTCCATCATTCTAATGCTGTTGGTATTCTTGTTTTAACAGAGAATAATAAAATGCTATTAGAAACTCAATGGCGTGCACCAATTGCAAAAGAGACCATCGAAATTCCTGCTGGAAAAGTAGATGATAGAGATAATTCCTCTTTAGATACAGTAAAAAGAGAGCTAAATGAGGAAACAAGATTAGAAGCACAAAATATCAAAAGAATTACTGGATTTTATTCTAGTGTCGGCTTTTGTGATGAATATATGGAATTGTATTTAGCATTTAATTTAAAGCCAGTTAAAGATGAATTACCACGTGATCAAGGAGAGTATTTAAATATTAAAGAATATTCTTTAGATGAAGCGTTGGAAATGATTGAAAATGGCAAAATCGAAGATGCTAAGACGATTACTGCAATTTATTATTGGAAATTACATGATCAAATAGGTCGTTAATTGCAAAAGGGGTTATTCCTTAATGATAACTAGAAAAGAGTATCAAAGTAATAAAAAGAAACAACATTTAGATGACGAATTTATCACAAGAAGTCAATCTAATGAAGATATGCCTAATCAAGAAGAAATTTCTAGAAATAATACAATAAGCGAAGATGATAAAATCAAGAAATTGGCTAGAAAATTAAACTGGGCCATTGTATTGTTGGTTTTACTGATTATCGTAGTATATTTAATTTTAATTTACGTTAACCCATAGGAGAAAACAAAATGAAATTCGGAATTTTATGTGCAATGGATGAAGAAATTAAAACATTGCTAGAATCATTAGAAAATAAAAATGAAGTTAATATTAAAGAAATGACTTTTTATGAAGGAACCATTTCTGGACAAGAAGTGGTACTAGTAAGATCTGGTATCGGTAAAGTAGAAGCAGGTTTAACAACAGCTCAATTAATCACTAGTTTTAACGTTGATATCGTTATTAATTCCGGATCAGCTGGTGGTATTGGTGAAGGCTTAAATGTTGGAGATGTCGTGGTTTCTACCGAAACTGCATACCATGATGTTGACGCTACTGCAGCTGGATATGTATATGGACAACTTCCAGGTCAACCTGCTAGATTTAAAGCATCAGAAAAATGGTCTAAAGAAATTACCGAAGCTTCTAAAGAAGTTGGTCTAAATGTTAAATCAGGACTAATTGTTACTGGTGATCAATTTGTTGCTGATCAATCAGTTATTGATGGCATTTTAAAGAATTTCCCAGACGCACTTTCATGTGAAATGGAAGGTGCTGCAGTTGGACAAGTTGCAAATCAATTTAACATTCCTTATGTTGTTGTAAGAGCAATGTCAGATAATGCTAATGGGGATGCTGATAAGAGCTTCGATGAATTTATTTTGGAAGCTGGGAAACGTTCAGCCAAAATGCTATTAGACTTGTTGGAAAATCAAAAATAGAAAGGGTTTAGGTATATTTGAGAGAAGTTTACTTGGATAATGCCGCTACAACCCCCATCGATAAAAACGTCTTAGATGATATGTATGATAAGATGCAAAATGTTTATGGGAATGCTTCCACACTTTATGGAATTGGTAGAAAAGCTCATACAGTATTGGAAGATAGTAGAGACATTATTGCTAAAAGCATAAACGCTAAGCCAGACGAAATAATATTTACCAGCGGTGGTAGTGAAAGTGATAATACAGCAATTATACAAACTGCTGAAGCTCGAAAATCATTAGGTAAACATATTATTACAACCGCAATTGAACACGAAGCAGTATTAAAGCCATTGGAATATTTAGAAGGCCAAGGTTATAAGATCACATACTTACCAGTTAATACTGATGGAGTCATTAATATTGAGGACTTAAGGTCAGCTTTAGATGATGAAACTATCTTAGTAACTATTATGACAGGTAATAATGAAGTTGGTTCTTGCATGCCGATTCACGAAATTGGTGAACTTCTAAAAGACCACCAAGCATGGTTCCATACAGATGCTGTTCAAGCATATGGACTATTGGATATTGATGTTGAAAAGGATCACATTGATATGCTTTCTACTTCAGCGCATAAAATTAATGGACCCAAAATGACTGGTTTTCTTTATAAAAGAACTGGTGTCGATTTTCCTAGTTTTATCAAGGGTGGAGAACAAGAAAAGAAACGTCGTGCAGGAACAGAAAACATTCCATCAATATCTGGATTTGCTACTGCTGTATCTATGATTACACCTGAAGTAAAGCAAGAACTACATGATAGATACTTGGGTTTCAAAAAACAAATTATGAGTGAATTAAATGATAATGACATTGAATTTGTAGTTAATGGCACTGTCGATAATAATCCACTACAACATGTTTTTAATGTTTGGATAAAAGGAATTGCATCTGATGTTATTCTAGCTAATATGGATTTAGCTGGTTTTGCAATCTCTGCAGGTTCAGCATGTACAGCAGGTAACATTGAACCATCACATGTGTTAGTAGCAATGTATGGCAATGAAACAAACAGATCATCAGAATCAATTCGAATTAGTTTTGGTAAGTTCACTACGAGTGAAGAAATTGATTTGTTTAGTGAAGCATTAGTAAAAGTAATAAAAAGAATTAAGAGGGTGGACTAAAATGGCTTTTGAAATTAGTAATCAATTACTTGGAGATAATACAGTGTATGCTGTTAGTCCAGAAGTAAAGAAATATACATTAACCGATATGGGTTTTGTTAGTACTAAAGCGGGTAACTATTCTTTTGAAAGAACCCTAGATCCTAACGACCCATATAATGGTGTTAAATTAAAGATTGTTTTTAAAGGTGATTTAAGTTCTTTTAAACTGAGTGCCGTTACAAGCAATGGTTTAAATAAAGTTAATATTTTTACTAACAAACAATCCGATGAATTAGTAGAACAATACAATTTCTTAATGAACAATTTCGTTGAAAGAAACGTATTTATTAAAAAATAGAAAGGAAGCCTAATGGCTTCCTTTTTTGCTTCTTAATTGCATTTTGTCGCAGAAATAGGTATCATACTCTTTATGGAATGTGCGACCTTCAACTCGTAGGTTCTAAGAATCTAAAAGAAATGATGGTGATTTAAAATGGCAGACAATAGTAATACCCGTGTTGTTGTCGGAATGTCAGGTGGAGTGGATTCATCCGTAACCGCCTACCTTTTGAAGCAACAAGGATATGACGTTGTAGGTGTATTTATGAAGAACTGGGACGATACCGATGAAAACGGTGTTTGTACAGCTACTGAAGACTACAAAGATGTAGCCAAAGTGGCCTCAGAAATCGGAATACCTTACTACTCTGTTAATTTTGAAAAAGAATATTGGGATCGCGTTTTCACTTATTTCTTGAATGAATATAAAAAAGGTAGAACTCCAGATCCCGATGTTATTTGTAACAAAGAAATTAAGTTTAGAGCTTTTCTAGACTACGCATTAGACCTAGGTGCTGACTATATTGCAACTGGTCACTATGCTAGACTACAACGTGATGAAGATGGTCATAACCACTTATTACGTGGTAGTGATGACAACAAGGACCAAACATACTTCTTGAGTCAATTATCAGCAGACCAATTAGATCGTGTTATGTTCCCATTAGGAGATATGCCTAAACCTAAGGTTAGAGAAATTGCTAAAGAAGCTGGTCTTGCAACTGCTGAAAAGAAGGATTCAATGGGAATCTGTTTCATCGGTGAAAAGAACTTCAAATCATTCTTGAGCAATTATTTACCAGCAACACCTGGTAAAATGATGACTTTTGAAGGTGAAGTAAAAGGCCAACATGATGGATTAATGTATTACACAATCGGTCAAAGAAAAGGTCTAGGTATTGGTGGAGACGGTAAAGATAATCGTCCTTGGTTCGTAGTCGGAAAAGATTTATCAAAGAACATTTTATATGTTGGTAAGGGATACGAAAATGAACATCTATATGCCGATTATTTAGTTGCTTCAGATATTTTCTGGATTAACGATATCAGTGATCGTGGCAATGACTTCCGTTGTACAGCTCAATTCCGCTACCGTCAAAAAGACGTTGGTGTTAGCGTGCATCTAAATGATGATGGAAAGTCATTAAAGGTAGAATTTGATGACCCAGCAAGAGCAGTAACTCCTGGTCAAGCTGTTGTATTCTATGATGGTGATGAATGTTTAGGTTCAGCTATCATCGATGCTGCATATCAAAACGATAAAGAATTACAATACATTTAAATTTTAAAAAGATGCTTTGAACTGAACCCCTTGAATTGGAGAAATCTAACTCAAGGGGTTCTTTTATGTTTAGCAGAGAAATAAAATTAGCTGCCATTAAAGATTATTATAATGGTTTAGGATTTACAAAAATAACTAAGAAGTATGGTATTAAAGGGTCTGCGACCCTTTACGAATGGATTAGAAAGTTTGATCAGTTTGGTTCTGAATATTTTTCTAAAAATACTAAGACTTATTATGAATATTCGTTTAAAATAAAGGTCATAAACTGGCGATTAAGGAATCATGAATCATTAACAAATGCCTCACGGCATTTTAAACTCAGTTCCCCCTGCGTAGTATATCAATGGGAACGACTAGT
>NZ_KQ440396.1:0-339815 GCF_001281175.1 Apilactobacillus apinorum | reverse complement strand
CTTATGAAAATAAGCATCTTTTTTTATATATGTTTTGAAAAAAAGGTCATTAATTGAGATAATAGAGATAAATCGAAATGAACGAGGGATAAAAGTGAAAATCTATTTTATTAGACATGGTAAGACTGAATGGAATCTTGAAAGTCGATATCAAGGAGCTGGTGGTGACTCTAAGTTACTACCAGAGAGTTACCAACAAATGAACCAGTTAGGTGAGTATTTAAAAGATATTGAATTTAACCATGCTTATTCAAGTCCCATTAAAAGAGCAAGAATAACAGCTAATCGAGTTTTACAACATTCTAAGAAAAGACCACCACTGTCTTTATGGAACCGTTTGGAAGAATTCCATTTAGGTAAAATGGAAGGACAAAAATTCGAGGATGTAAAAAAACAATTCCCTGAAAGTTATGATAACTTTAGAAATCATCCGGAAAAATATGATGCAACAGAAATCGGCGGAGAAAGCTTTAGCGATGTAATTGATAGAATGCAATATGCAATAAATACCATTGTTAACGCTAATCCTAATGATAGTAATGTTGTCATTTTTAGCCATGGAGCGGCTCTGAATGCTTTAATTAACTCATTATTAGGAGTTGAAATTAAGGATTTACGAAAACGTGGTGGATTGGCCAATACTAGTACAACTATTATAGAAACAAATGATAATGGTAAAACATTTGATTTAGTTAAGTGGAATGATACTGAATATTTATCAAAAGAAATTGATCAAACAGACGTAATTTAATTTGTAGGTGATTATTATGGATCAAAAGTCCGAAGAAATAAAAAATAGACAACAAGCAATTGAAAAGGAACATGAAGAAAAGCAAAGAAAAGCTGACGAGACTTTACATAAGTTAGTTGAAGATATAGATAATCATCCAGACGACTATCGTACTTATTATGATTTATGTAGTTTTTTAGTTCAATTGCATAACTATACTCAAGCTGAAGAATTAATGATGAAAGCTTTAGGATTATTTGCTGACAGAAGTAAAAAGGCTAAAGAAACTTTAACCTATGGACTAGGAAACGTATATTACGCTGCCGGTGAATATGATAAGGCAATCCAACAATTTAATAGCTTATCTGACGGTGATATGAAGACAGACGCATATATTATGCTCGCACAAAGTTATATGGCTAAAGAGGATTATAAGAAAGCAGTAGTATTCGCTTTAACAGCACAAGGATTTAGAAGACAAGATCCAGAAATAAACTATCTCTTAGCAAGTAGTTTATTAGCACTAGGTAACTTTAAAGAATCAGCCGAATTCTATGATAAAGTGCTTGCAGCTAAGCCTAATGATGGTAAAGCTAACTTTGATCGTGGAATCGTTGCAATGGTGTTAGAAGAAGATTTTAGTACTTATTTTGACAAGGCTAAATCAAACGATCCTAAATACTTTGAAAAAGGTCAAAAACGATTGGCTGATATTGAAAAATTTATTCAGGTCAAAAATAAAAAGTAAGGAAGTGAACTGCCGTGACCGAATCGATAGATTTATTTTCAATGGAAAATAATAATGAACAAAATGAAAAGTTATTCATAAATGGAAAAGTTGCGGCTACTTTCTTTGAAAGCAACGACAGTTTTTTTAAGGTGCTTTTAGTAAAAATTAGCGAAACCAATATCTCAGATTGGCATGAAGATGAAATCGTCATTACTGGTAATTTTGCAGATATTGCTGAAGAAAATGAATACCAATTTTTCGGAGTGTTGGTAGATCATCCAAAATACGGAAAACAATTTAAAGCTGATAATTATCATAGTACAGTACCTACCTCTAAAGAAGGATTAGTTGAATATCTTTCAGGAGATAACTTTGCCGGGGTAGGGAAGCAAACTGCCAAAAAAATGGTTGATATTTTGGGTGTTAATTTAATTACGGATGTTTTGGATAATGAATCCTTACTAGACAAGGTAGGACTATCAAGTAAGCAGCGCAAAACAGTAATTGATACGCTCCAAAAAAATAATGGAATGGAACAAGTTATTATTGGCCTTAATAGTTATGGCTTTGGAAGTAGCTTATCTTCTGCCATTTATAATAAGTATAAGGGAGACACCTTAAAAGTAATCGAAGAAAACCCATATCAATTAGTTGAAGATATCGATGGAATTGGTTTTAAGAAGGCTGATGATATCGCTAAACAAATGGGGATGTCAGCCAATAATCCTGGAAGAATTAGAGCGGGGCTAATTTCAGCACTACAGTCACTATCATTAAAGAATGGTGATACTTATACTCAAACCGGACCAATTTTAGATGAAACTTTAAAGTTATTAAATAATGGAAATTCAGAAAATATAACAGGTGATGATTTATCTGAACAATTTTTGGAGTTAGCTAAAACTCAAAAGATTGTTGGAGAAGAAGATAGAGTTTATTTAAAAGATTTATATGATGATGAATGGCGAATTGCTGAACATATCAATCGTATAATCAAAAATCCAAATACAAAGACATTTGATGATGAAACTATCGATAAGAAGATTAGATTGATTGAGAAAAAATTAAATATTTCTTACGATGAGTCACAAACAAATGCTTTAAAACAAGCGATAAAATCACAAATGTTCTTACTAACAGGTGGACCTGGAACTGGAAAAACAACGATTATTAAAGGGATTATTTATTTATATGCGTATTTAAATGATTATTCTTTAGACATAAATAAATATAAAGAACATGAATTTCCAATTTTACTAGCGGCACCAACAGGACGCGCCGCTAAGAGAATGCAAGAAACATCAGGGATTCCTGCTAGTACAATTCACCGATTATTAGGTCTAAGTGGTTATGATGATAACAATGAAGGCACCAAAGATTTAGAAGGTGGATTACTAATTGTTGATGAAATGTCTATGGTTGATACCTACTTATTTAAGGCACTTATGCGAGCGGTTCCTAATCAAATGAAGGTTATTTTAGTAGGTGATAAAGATCAACTACCATCAGTAGGACCGGGACAAGTATTCACTGATTTATTAAGATCACAAAGAATAAATAGCATGCAATTAAGTACTATTTATAGACAAGATAGTAATTCTACAATTATTCCATTGGCACATAGCATTCAACAAGGGCGATTACCAGAAGATTTCAATGAAAAACAGTCAGATAGAAGCTTTATTCCATGTGGTGCTAATCAAATGAGTTCAGTGATTGAACAGATTGTGAAAAGAGCTAAACAAAAAGGATTTAGTGCCACTGATATTCAAGTATTATCACCAATGTACAGAGGGATGTCAGGAGTTAATCATTTGAACGATGTTATTCAAGAAATTATGAATCCTGGTAATAAGGAAGACCAATTAGAATATAGAGGAATTCATTTTAGATTGGGTGATAAAGTTCTTCAATTAGTTAACAGCCCTGAAGATAATGTGTTTAACGGTGACATTGGTCAAATTATAGAAGTCATCCATGGAGAAAAATCTACACAAGATAAAATCAAAGTGGCTTTTGATCAAAGTGAGGTCACATACCAAAGAAAAGATTGGATTCAAATAACGTTAGCATACTGTACAACAATTCATAAGGCACAGGGTAGTGAGTTCAAGATGGTAATTTTACCAATTGTGCCACAGTTTACTAAAATGTTGAAAAAGAATCTTTTATACACTGCGATTACCCGTGCCAGTGATACGTTAATTATGATTGGTGACTATGATTCATTTTTAAGCTGTGCACAAAGCGAGTCTGATAACAGAAATACGAGTTTAATGCAGAGAATTCAGTCATTATTAAATGGTGAGATAAAACCATCTAATACTGAACTATTAACTGATAAGAAACAAACTGTTGAAACAAATAATGAAAAAGATAAGCCTGTAGATACAAATAAAAATGATCAAGTAGAAGAGAAAGTATCTACTGAAGAAGATACCGATAATACAATTAAATCCTATCGTTTGACCTCAAGTCTAATCAATTCAGATCAAATTGATCCAATGATTGGAATGGAAGGGATTAAACCTTAAAATACAAGTAAAAATTTGAAGTTTATGGTAAAATCTAATTATCAATTACTTCGAGAGGGGCATTATTCATAGTGGAATCATTGAGTAATAAAAATATGAAAATATTTTCTTTGAGTTCCAATAGACCGTTGGCTGAAAAAATAGCTGAGGTTTGCGGAATCAAATTGGGAGAAGCAACCATTAATCGTTTTAGTGATGGTGAAATTCAAATCAAAATTGATGAAAGTATTAGAGGAGATTCAGTTTACATTATTCAATCATTAACGGATCCAATTAACGCTAATATTATGGAATTATTTATTATGATTGATGCTGTAAGAAGAACCAGTGCCAAATCAATCAACGTTGTCATTCCTTACTATGGATATGCTAGACATTCTGCTAAAAAGAGAGAAAGAAAAGCAATTATTGCTAAATTAATTGCTAGAATTCTCGAAAATACTGGGATTGATAGAGTGCTTACTTTAGATTTACATGCTGCTCAAATCCAAGGATTCTTTAATAAACCAGTAGACAATCTAAAAGCAGACAAACTAATGGCAAAACACATGCTAGATAATTATGATTTAGAAAATGCTGTGGTGGTATCACCAGACCATGGTGGTGTTGGTCGCGCTCGTGGGTTTGCTGGACTAATCGATGCTCCAATTGCGATTATTGATAATCGTGATCCAGAAAATGAAGAACATATGCCAACATTTATTATTGGGGATGTTAAAGATAAGGTTGCAATCGTTGCAGACGACATGATTGATACCGCTTCTAGAGCTGTGAAAGCAGCCAATGTATTAGCCAATAATGGTGTAAAAGCTGTATATTTAGTTACTACTCATGGTGTTTTTGCAGGGGATGCAATCAATAAGATTAGCAATGCGCCGATTAAAAAGGTGATTGTTTCTGATTCTGTTTATATTGCACCAGAAAAGCAAATCGATAAACTAGATATTGTTTCAGTAGCCGATTTAATGGGTAATGCAATTTTAAGAATTCATAACAATAAATCAGTTGGAAAATTATTTAGATAATATCCAAAGTCCTAATGAAAATTAGGACTTTTTTATTAATTGATTTCTTGATTTCATAATTCAGAAAACTTAAAATGAAACTATAATAATAGAAATTGAGGTGTAATCATGTATAAAGCTTCAGATGAAAGATACGATAACATGAAAGTTAGAAGAGCAGGGAACTCTGGTCTTCAATTACCCGCTCTATCATTTGGAATGTGGCATAGTTTTGGTGATGATGCTAATTTTCAAGATAGTAGAGAAGTAATGTTAAATGCCTTTGATAAAGGAATCTTCAGTTTTGATTTGGCAAACAACTATGGACCTGGATCAGGTGCCGCAGAAAGAATGTTTGGCCAAGTATATAATCAAGATTTAAAACCATATCGTGATGAATTAATTATTACTACTAAAGCTGGATACCACATGTGGCCTGGACCATACGGTTCATTTTCTTCTAGAAAAACACTTGTTGCTGCTTTGGACATCTCTTTAAAGAGAATGGGATTAGATTATGTAGATATTTATTACAGTCACCGTTTTGATCCTAACACTAGCTTAGAAGAAACTGCTGAAGCACTAGACAGTACTGTTAGATCTGGAAAAGCGTTGTATGTTGGTATTTCTAATTACAATGGTGAACAAACAAGAGAAATCATTAAGTACTTTAAAGAACTTCACACACCTTTTGTTGTGAACCAAGCTTCATATAACATGTTGAATCGCTCAGCTGAAGAAGATGGCACAATTGATGCATTGAAAGAAAATAACGATGGATTAGTTGCATACGGTCCTTTAGCTGAAGGGATTTTAACAGATAAATATCTAAACGGATTACCTGATGATTTAAAACTACACTTTACCAATAGCTTTATGATGGAAAATAAGGATGAAGTAGTAAAACGATTAAACCAATTAAATGACTTAGCCAAGAATAGAGATCAAACATTAGCACAAATGAGTTTAGCTTGGTTACTTCATGATCCAGTTGTTACCAGTGTTGTTACTGGAGCATCAGATCCAAAACATCTAGAATCTAACTTAAAAGCATTAGATAACTTAGAATTTTCACCAGATGAATTAGCTAAGATTAACGAAATTTTGAAGAAATAAAAAAGAAGCGACTTAAAGAGTCGCTTCTTTTTATATGACAAAAGGGGGCTAAATACGGTATAATATTTAATTGTTTTAAAAATATATTAAAGGAGAGATATAATGAATAATTCCGCTAAAAAGCTTAATTTAACGGAACTAATTGGTTTAGTAATTGGTTCAATCATTGGTGGAGGTATTTTTAACCTTATGCACGATATGGCATCACAAGCTGGTGTAGGTGCAGTCATTATTGGTTGGATCATTACAGCGATTGGGATGCTCTCTTTGGCTTTCACATTTCAAAATTTAACTAACAAAAGACCTGACCTACAGGCTGGAATTTATAGTTTCGCAGATGCAGGGTTTGGTCACTATATTGGATTCAATTCCGCATGGGGATACTGGTTATCAGTATGGTTAGGTAATATCAGTTATGCAATCTTATTGATGAGTGCACTAACATATTTCTTTCCTATTTTTGATAATGGTCACAACTTAGTTTCATTTATTGCCTCATCAATTATTTTATGGGGTGGTCACTACCTAGTATCACGTGGAATTCATTCTGCTTCATTCATTAACACAATTATTACAATTACCAAATTAATTCCAATACTATTATTTATCTTAATAGTATTTCTATCATTTAAATTAAATGTTTTCACAAGCGACTTTTGGTTAACCGGAAATAAACCATTTAATTTTTCTGACGTTTTATCTCAAGTGAAAAGTACAATGTTAGTTACTGTATTTGTTTTCTCTGGGATTGAAGGGGCGGTTATCTTTTCTGGATATGCTAAAAAAAGAAAAGATATTGGAAGAGCTACAATTCTAGGAATTATCACGGTGACTTTAATTTACATGTTAATTACTTTGCTTTCATTTGGTGTTATGCATCAAGCACAACTTGCTAGTTTAGGACAACCAGCAATGGCTGATTTACTTCAACACCTTGTAGGTAAATGGGGAGCAGTAGTAGTTAATGTTGGTTTAATTATTGCTGTTTTAGGTGCCTGGTTGTCATGGACAATGTTTGCTGCGGAAGTTCCTTATGAAGCAGCTAAGGTCGGATCATTTCCTAAGATATTTGCGAAAGAAAATAAGAATGGAACACCAATTAATTCACTGATTTTTACTAACGTATTAGTTGAATTATTTATGATTTCATTCTTCGTTGCATCTAGTGCTTATAACCTATTCCTATCTATTTCTAGTGCAGCGGTATTAATTCCGTATGCTTTCTCAGCATTTTATCAAGTTAAGTATTCATACTTAAACAAAGATTTAAATGATCGAAAGAGAAATATCTTTTTAGGAATTGTTTCCAGTATTTATGCTTGTTGGTTATTATATGCTGCTGGATTAAACTATATTTTAATGACAACAATATTATTCGCACTAGGAATCCCAGTATATTATTACCTACAAAAATACGATAATAAAAATAAACATGTCTTTACAAAGATTGAAGCAGTAATTGCTTTTATTCTTCTAATTTTAGCTATTTTAGCTATTTATGAGATTGCTACAGGTAAAATAACGTTTTAAAAAAAGAGTGATAAATATCACTCTTTTTTTAAACTAAAAATGGGTATCTAAATTTATAATATTCTAAATCATAGAATCTACTACCTAATGTTTCACCATCTGCATGACCGTATTCTAGAGAAGGGATTTCAATTCTAATATTAGAACTGTGTATCTTAAAAGCTGACTTAACAGTTAAATGATGCTTAAATATAACTTTCATTAATACGAAAAATAGTTGAAAAATATTTTTTCTCTTTAGAACCATTAGATCAATTTCACGTGTAGCATCATTATTAGTTGCAGAAACCATAAAAACTTTCTTTAATTCATATTTTTTCTCATTTGCTTTAATAACAACTGGGAACGTACTTAGGTTGTATATAGTTGGAATGATTGATAAGTAGTATTGAAAACGAGTTTTTAAATTTATTTTATGAGTTCTAAAATTATTTTTTAAACTAAAAACATTGGCGTCTAATCCAATTCCTAAATTGGTTAAAAAGAGGCCTTTTTGTTTCTTAATATGCTCTGTGAATAGTCCGACATCATGCATTAAAATTTTAGGATCATCCATAGTATCTTCAATGTTAGCTTTAACATTAAATTCTTTTTTCAAATGATTAAAGAAATTATTGTTAGAACCAGAAGGGATAATTGCAATTGGAATATCTACAATACCTTCATCAACTTCTTGTGCTTTTCTAACTCCCTGAATAGTTTCATGAACAGTTCCATCGCCACCGATAACGATAATAGCATTAGGGAGATTATTAATACGTTCGTTTGTAATAAGGTGATGAGATACAATTGAAACTAAGTGAAGAGGGTGCCTTGATATTTTTAATTTATAATTAAGGCCTAGGTTGTCTAATTGTTTTTTTATTTCTGGCCATTGATTTTTTGCTTTTCTTCTATTAGCAACAGGATTTAAAACAACTAGAAAGTAATTACTCAATTAACATTCTCCTTTCTTTTAAATAAAAAAACGAATTCTACTAAGAATTCGTTTTTTTAATAATTATCAATTGCAAATTATTTTTTGTTCATAATTAACATTGGTAAAATTAGAGGGTGTCTTTCAGTCTTATTGTATAAGAATTCTTGTAAGTCATCGATTATAGCATTTCTAATGCTAGATTCGTTAGCGTTTTTGTTACGCATAGCTCTTCTAATTGTTCTGAAAACTAATCTTCTACCTTCATCTAGTAATTGACCTGACTCTCTCATGTAAACAAAACCTCGGGATAGTAGGTCAGGACCTGATTGAATTTCTTGATCTTTTAGATTTATTGTTGCAACAACAACAACTAAACCCTCTTCAGATAGTAACTGACGATCTCTAAGAACAACGTTACCAATGTCACCAATTCCGTTACCATCAATGTAAACATCTCCAGCAGCGAAGTGACCAGCAATTCTTGCAGAGTCTTTGGTAAGAGCCAAAACATCACCATTCTTCATGATGAAGCTGTTTTCCATTGGCACACCACATTGTTCTGCTAACTCGGTGTGAATCTTAAGCATCCTAAATTCACCGTGAATAGGCATGAAATACTTAGGTTTCATTAAACTAAGCATTAGTTTTTGTTCTTCTTGACCACCATGTCCAGATGTATGAATCTTATTGATTTTACCATGAATTACTTTAGCACCAGCTTCTTCTAATTCATTGATAACACGATTAACACTAACGGTGTTACCTGGAATAGGGTTACTTGAGAAAACAACAGTATCATTTGGTTGAATAGCAATTTGTCTGTGAGTACCGTTAGCTATTCTAGATAGTGCAGCCATAGTTTCACCTTGAGAACCAGTACATAGAATCAATGTTTTTTCAGCTGGTAGTGATTGTAGTTCAGAAGCATCAACGAAGGTACCTTCAGGAACGTTTAAGTATCCTAATTCTTGTCCATTGACAATGGCAGCTTCCATACTTCTACCAAACACTGCAATTTTTCTGTCATGCTTAATAGCAGCATCACAGGCGGTTTTGATTCTAGAAATATTAGATGCGAAAGTGGCAAAAATGATTCTACCAGTTTCTTCATCGAAGATATGTTCAACAGCTGAACTAATCCAACTTTCTGATTTAGTCCAGACAGGTCTTTCAGCATTAGTACTGTCAGACATTAAACAAAGGACACCTTCTTGACCTAATCTAGCCATTTCTTGTAAATCAGGCGGCTGTCTCGTTACTGGTGTTAAGTCAAACTTGTAATCACCAGTTTCGACGATGACTCCAGAAGGGGTATGCACTGCAATTCCTAAAGTATCTGGAATTGAGTGGGTAGTTCTGAAGAATGATACCTTTGTTTTGTTAAATTTTAGAACTGTTTTTGGATTAATTTCGTGAATTTCAGTACTTCTTAATAATCCATGTTCTTCCAATTTATTTTTGATAAGTGCTGACGCCAATGGACCAGCGTAAATAGGAACATTTAAATCGCGAATTAAGTAAGGAACACCACCGATATGATCTTCATGTCCGTGGGTAATTACTAAAGCTTTGATTTTGTCCTTGTTTTTTACTAGATATTGGTAATCAGGGATAACGTAATCTACCCCTAACAAATCATCTTCTGGGAACTTAATTCCAGCATCTATTAGAATGATTTCATCTTGAAATTGAACACCATAAGTGTTTTTTCCAATTTCACCAAGTCCACCAACGCCATAAATAGCAGTTTCGTTATTTTTGACGTTTAGTTTGTTCATAATTATTTAAACTCCGTAATTTTAAAATCTGGGCTCTTTTGTTCGTAAGCCAAGTGGTTTCCTTCTAGAGGTTCGATAAATTCGATGTTGTGATCAGTGTTTTGGTCAACAAGTTCTCTTGCTTCAACTTCTGTATCACATTCCACATATAGTGCTTTAGTGAACTCTCTCTTAGGATTTGCTTTGTTATCTTCTTGGTATAAAACTTTAAATATCATAAAAAATACAATCTCCTTCTATGTTTTTTAACCGTGCGATTGTGTGGTACACAACTAATTGTTTTAATTTTATCATATTAATATTGATAAGTATAGTAACCAATAATGGAACATAAATGATAGAATTAAAAGAAATAAAGGGTAGGGGAGGTAAATATGATGGAGTTATTTCTGGAAATATTATTTGGATTTATCATCGCCGTTGTTGGTTATAACGTGATACATTATTTTTTTATAACAAAACCTAAAGATGCGGGTAAAAGTGAAACAATATCAGTGTTAAATGACTTAATGGAATCCGCAGGAAAAAAATCTAAAATCAAAATTTTTAAAATTAACGATTTATCTGAAATATGGGAAAGAAATATTTATGTTTTTGAATATGTGATTGAATCAGACAATCAATTAGTTCGGACAATTACTGATGAAATCGATTTAATAAATAAGTCGGGGAGATGGAATCATAAAATTGTTATGACTGATTATTATATTCGTGACAATTATATTCATATTGATTTAGCATATTTATTAAACCTGGCTACTTACGAATATGTTTTGGATATGGAAAAATTAAAAGATGTAAATTAAAAAGCACAGACATATTGTCCGTGCTTTTTTATTATTCAATGAATAAGTCGTTATCAACTTTTGAGAATGGATTTTCTTTATCAACATGATCATAGAATAAAGTACCATGTAAATGATCGATTTCGTGTTGGCAAACAATTGCAGGGTAGTTTTTCAAACGAATTGTATGTTCTTCACCATTAACATCTTGGTATTTTAATGTAATTCTTGCTGCACGATGAATAAATCCAGGGACATCTTCATCAACTGACAAACAGCCTTCACCTTCAGTGATAGCACATCTTTGAACAGAACTAGATAAAATAACAGGATTAATAATAACATCTTTAAAGATTGGTTCTCCGTCACCTTCAAAGTCGTTAGGAACAAGAACAGATGCCATCATTTTTGAAACACCAACTTGTGGTGCGGCAAGACCAACACCAGCTCTTAGTTTATATTTTTCACAAAGAACAGGATCTTGACTTACTTCTAAGTATTCCATCATGTCTTCAGCTAATTTTTTATCTTCATCGCTAAGCGGAAACTCAACCTTATCGGCTTGTTTTCTAAGTACTTTATTACCATCACGAACGATGTCTTTCATTAATATCACGTGAATGACCTCCCAGTTATTTATTAATCTATTATAACATAATATATCAAAACCAATTTATTAAACGGAAGATAATAAGGATGACTTTTTTGACTCATGGTATAATTACAGTACTTATTATTTCGGAGGCAGATTATGAATACTAATTTAGTAGTTGATGGAGATCAAGATAGAATAAAAGCGTTAGTTGAATGCATGCTTTTTATAGACTATCCAGTCCAATTAACGATTCTTAATCATAATATGGATGATTTTATAACTAATATAGAATCTCGTTTATTGTGCGAAAATTTTGACGTTTCAATAGATGATGATAATGCTGATTACCATGATTTTGATGGATTTATGTATTTATATCCATTTCCGGAAGATGATTTAGATGACAAAGAAGACATTGTTAATTTTCTTTCTCCATATTTAGATCAGTTCAGAACCTCACTAAACCTAGCTATCAAAGGTGGTTTTAGCGGTAAAATTCTAATTAATGGTTACTATGATGAAATTCTTAACTATTTTGCCACTAAGTTTTCTGGTAAAGATCCAAATACTGTTATTTCAACAGGATTACTAGGAAAAACACTTTTATTGAAACATCTATTAAGAAGATATTTTAATATTAGTTTGTCAGATATTAATGTCAGCGTTGTGGGAAATCAATCAACTAACTTAATTACCTGGAGTAGAGCGTACATTGGACAATCGCCAATTCTTTCGTATTTAGCAAATCCAAATAATTTATTTAGTACAGAAATATTTGCCAAGGCAGAAGAAATTCTAAGTCAAAATCATTTTGATGAAGTTGTTCAGATGAAGGCGATTTTGATGATTTTGGATGCAATATTTATGGAAAAGCCATGCCTAGCAAGTGTAGGCCACGTCGTTAATTTTCATGATGAGGTTACTGCCGTTAGTGAACCGGTGATGTTAAACCATACAGGGATGGTATCCACTGTAGAAATGGTTCTTTCTGATAAAGAAAATCACATCTATTTAGAATCTAAACAAGAAGTTATCGACATAATTAATTTAATAGTAGAAGGTAGTAGAGAACAAAATGAATAATTACTCATATCCAATTTTTGAAGATTGGAGTAAAGAAGAATTAATGATTATGATGCAATTATATAATTCAGTTGAGGAAGCATATGAAAATCCAAATGGTTCTAATGCTCAAAAAATTATCGACCTTTATATTCAATTTCAAAGTATTAATCCATCTAAGATGGAGCAAAAACAAATTGATCGTGATTTTCAAAGTATTTCCGGATATAGCCTTTTTAAAACTTATAAGGCAGCTCAATCTGTTAAAAGAACTAATATAAAAATGGATTAAATTAGTTTTTTATAATGTATAAATATTAATCAAATTAGAATAGTAAACAAACGTTAATAATTAAGCATTGCATTAAGGTTGCTAATATTGACGTAGTTACTTTTTGTGTGGTATCATCAGTAACTGTATTGGTAGCGACGAAGATTGCACAAAAGAACTTTTCTAACATTTGGTTAAGTTCCGACTGTGACTATTGTCACAGTTTTTTTATGCAAATTTAATTATTTAACGTAATAAACTCGGTCCGAGTTGCTAAGTATTATAGAAACAAATATTTATGCTTCGAAGGGAAGGAAACTCATAATGAAGACAAGAGACGATATTAGAAATATTGCTATTATTGCCCACGTTGACCACGGTAAGACAACTTTGGTTAACGAATTACTAAAGCAATCAGATACTTTAGATGAACACGTTCAAATTGAAGATCGTGCCATGGATACTAATGATATTGAAAAGGAACGTGGTATCACAATCCTTTCAAAGAATACTGCTGTTAGATACCAAGATAAACAAATTAACATCTTGGATACACCAGGACATGCTGACTTCGGTGGAGAAGTTGAACGTATTATGAGAATGGTTGACGGTGTTCTTTTGGTTGTTGACGCTTTTGAAGGTACTATGCCACAAACTCGTTTTGTTTTGAAAAAAGCCCTAGACCAACATTTGACACCTGTTGTTGTTATTAACAAGGTTGACCGTCCAGGTTCACGTCCTAGCGAAGTTGTTGATGAAGTATTAGATCTATTTATTGAATTAGGTGCTGATGATGATCAACTAGACTTCCCAGTTATTTACACTTCTGCTATGAACGGTACTTCAAGTTACGACGAAGACCTATCAACTCAAGAACACACTATGAAGCCAATCTTTGACACAATTGTTAAAGCTATCCCAGCTCCAGAAGACAACTCAGACGAACCACTACAATTCCAAGTTGCTATGCTTGATTATGATGATTTCGTTGGTCGTATCGGTATTGGTCGTATCTTTAGAGGTACAATCAAGGTTGGTGACAACGTTACAGTTATGAAACTTGATGGTTCTACACAAAACTTCCGTGTTACTAAGCTTATGGGATTCTTTGGTCTTAAGAAGTTGGATATCGAAGAAGCCAAAGCCGGTGACTTAATTGCCATTTCTGGTATGGAAGAAATCAACGTTGGGGAATCTGTAGTTGATCCTTCAGCTCAAGAAGCACTTCCAATTCTAAGAATTGACGAACCAACTCTACAAATGACATTCGGTACAAACACTTCACCATTTGCTGGTAAAGAAGGTAAGTTTGTTACTGCTCGTCAATTACAAGACCGTCTAGAAAGAGAATTACACACTGATGTTTCTCTACGTGTTGACGAAACTGACCAACCAGGTTCATGGACTGTATCTGGTCGTGGTGAACTTCATTTATCAATCTTAATTGAAAACTTAAGACGTGAAGGATACGAATTACAAGTATCACGTCCACAAGTTATCATTAGAGAAATTGATGGACAACAATGTGAACCATTTGAATCAGTTCAAATCGATACTCCAGATGAATACTCTGGTACTATCATTCAAACATTATCAGAAAGAAAAGGTAACATGCAAAACATGGAAAGTGTTGGAAACGGTCAAACTCGTTTGACATTCCTTGCACCTTCACGTGGTTTGATTGGTTACTCAACTGAATTCCTTTCAATCACTCGTGGTTACGGAATTATGAACCATACTTTTGATAGTTACCAACCAGTTATCAAGAACTGGAACCCAGGTAGAAGAAATGGTGCCTTAGTTTCAATTAACGAAGGTAAGACAACCACTTACGCTACTATGGGTATTGAAGATCGTGGTACTATCTTCGTAGATCCAGGTACTGAAGTTTACGAAGGTATGATTGTTGGTAAGAACAGTCGTGACAACGATATCTCAGTTAACATCACTAAAGGTAAGCAAATGACTAACGTTCGTGCTTCTGCTAAGGATGAAACTGCTAAGATTAAGGAACCACAACACTTAACTCTTGAAGAATCTCTAGAATTCTTAAATGAAGATGAACTTTGTGAAGTTACACCTGAAAACATTCGTTTAAGAAAAGAAATTCTAAACACTAACGAACGTGAAAAACAAGCTAAGCGTAGACGTCATAACAGCTAATACGCTTAAAAGGATGAACATTAATGTTCATCCTTTTTTTGTGCATTGAAATTATGATAAGCTCACAAACAGGTATGCTATAATATTAGTAATATTCAAATGGGTAATATGGAGATGTACTTATGCTTAAGGCTGCTTTTCAAATCGTTATAAATTTTTTTAAAAACATAAATTTAAATAAACACTTAAAAATTTTAAAATCCAATATAGATGCAATGGACTATTACATTTTTATTCCTTATATTATGTTGTCTGTAATTGGAATTATAATGGTGTATTCTGCAAGTTCTAATATTGCTACTCAAATAGGGGGAACACCAACTGGATATCTAATTAGACAAAGTATGTTTGTTGTAATTAGTTTGATCATCGTACTAATATGTTTATGTGGTCAAAATCTTTTCGTACGAAAAGGTGCGTTTTTAGGTTTATTTTGTATCGCAATGGCTGGGGGGCTAATTTGGTTAAAATTTTTTGGTCATTCAGTTAATGGTGCTGCTGGATGGATTCCGCTTGGACCATTACATATTCAACCTGCTGAAACTGCAAAAATTTATATAATTTTAGTGATGTCGAATATTTTAGCTAATCATGAAAATGATTTAATTCATAAAATAAGAAAACCGGTATTAGTCCAAAGTGGATTTGTTTTCTTTATGCTTTGTATGATATTAATCCAACCAGATTTGGGAGGAACTATCATTAATGCATTAATTTTCGTGGTGATTATTTTTGCATCAGGAATGAACTGGAAGGGTGCTACATTAATTTCTTCCAGCATGATTCTTGGTGGTTGGATTGTTTTAAAAACAGCATTGTTTATTTTTAGAAATGGATCATCCAATTATCAAATTCAACGTATATTAGCTTATGGTAACCCATTTAAGTATGAACAAGGAATCGGACATCAACTTGTTAATTCGTATTACGCACTAAGTAATGGTGGGATTTTTGGTGTTGGATTAGGTAACAGTATTCAAAAGACAGGTTATTTGCCTGAACCCAACACGGATTTTATTATGTCAGTTATTTCCGAAGAATTAGGTTTAGTGGGAGTATTGTTGATTTTATTTTTATTATTTATCATTATCGTGAAAGCTTTCCAAATGGGAATTAGAGCAAATAATACATATGATGCGTTAGTATCATATGGAGTGGGAACTTACTTGCTCGTTCAATCATACTTCAATATTGGTGGAGTAATTGGTCTATTACCAATTACAGGGGTTACTTTCCCATTTATTAGTTATGGTGGTTCAAGTATGTTAACTCTTGCCCTTTGTATCGGAATGTTATTAGTTATTAGTGCAAAACAAAAAATTCAAAGAAAACATAAATTAAAGTAATTACACGGAGGTAATGTTTTGTCAGAAGCAATTGAAGATAGAAAAAGCCTAATTGTTTATGTATATTCAACAAAACAAGTTCGACAATTAAAAAAATATGGATTGATATATTATGTATCTCAAAAGATGCACTACGTTGTTATGTATGTGAATGCTGACAATTACGAATGGGTAAAAGAAAAGATCAGTTCATTAAGAATCGTCAAAAAAGTAGAAGAAACTCCATACGAACAAATAGCAAATGAACTTGCTGTATCTAATGACTTCGATGAAGTTGATGATGACGAAGATTACTAAGGAGTATTTATGATGAGAGTGGTATCTGGAAAATTTGGTAGCCGTAGTTTAAAACCGGTTCCCGGTAGTAAAACTAGACCAACAACCGATAAAGTAAAAGAATCTCTATTTAACATGATTGGACCATTTTTTAATGGTGGGACCTTTTTAGATTTGTATGCTGGATCAGGTTCAGTTGCAATTGAGGCGGTATCCAGAGGAATCGATAAAGCTACGTTAGTTGATCATCAATATTTAGCAATTAAAACAATTAAAGAAAATGTTGAAATGACTAAAGAAAAGGATAGCTTTCAAGTATACAAAATGGATTCTGATTTAGCGCTAGAAAAATTTTCTAATGACAATGCTAAATTTGATTTTATATTCTTAGATCCTCCATACAAGGATCAAAAAATGGTGGAACAATTAGAATACATTAAAAACAGTAGTCTTCTACAAGAAGATGGAATTGTGATTTGTGAGACTGACGATAATGTTAATCTTCAAGATGATGTAGATGGATATAGTTTAATTAAACAAAAGAAATATGGAATAACAATTATTTCTATATATAAGATCAAGGGGTGATACTAGTGACAAAAGCAATTTTTCCGGGGAGCTTTGATCCGATTACCTACGGACATTTAGATTTAATTAAAAGAGCGAGTCAAATGTTTGATGAACTTGTTGTGACTGTTGCAAAGAACACCAGCAAAAATGGTATTTTTTCTTTTGAAGAAAGAATTAATTTAATTGAAGAAAACGTTAAAGATATAGATAATGTAACTGTTACTATGGCAGAAGGATTGACCGTAGACTTAGCTAAAAAAATGAATGCAACAGTAATTGTCCGAGGATTGAGAAATTCATCTGATTTCAATAACGAAAGTGCAATTGCTACTATGAATCATAATTTAGATAAATCAATTGAGTCAGTATTTCTGATCACTAAGCCAAAGTATCAATCTGTTTCATCCAGTTTAATCAAAGAAATAGCCCATTTTAATGGAGATATATCTGAGTTTGTTCCGTCTAATGTTTCAAAATTCTTAAAAAAGAAGATGAAATAAATGTTTAAAAAACACAAAAAGCTTAAAATATTTTCCGTAATAGTGGCACTAATTGGTCTAGCTATACTAGTTAATTTACCAATACTACCGAATTATATTGAAGGTCCTGGAACGGCACCCGATTTAAAACATGTGGTTTCTATTCCAAATCATAATGATAAATATAAAGGTAAATTTATGTTTACCACCGTTAGTGAATCCCAGGCCTCTGTTGTTACATATTTATTAGCTAAATTCAATCCGCATGAAGAAATTGAAAGTATCGGTGACGTTACTGGTAATCAAGATCAGCAAAGTTACCTTAACCTTCAAACTGTTTATATGGAAAGTGCTATAAATAGCGCCGTTTATAATGCTTTTAAAGCAGCACATAAATCTGTTTCTCTTTCCTATCGTGGGATTTATGTTCTAGATGTCGATTCGAAGTCAAATTTTTATAAGCACGTTAATGTAGGTGATTTAATTGTTTCGTTAAATCATCACGAGTTTAAAAACTCAGCTGAGTTCAGAAAGTATGTTCAAACTAAAAAAATTGGCGATAAGATGACTTTAACCGTTTATAGAAATGGAAAAGAAATTCAAATCACTAAGAAGCTTTATAAATTAGCCGGAACTGATAAAGCAGGTATCGGAATTATTTTACAAGATGATAACCAAGTTTCAATGTCATTACCAATAAATGTTAACCCTGGTGCCGTTGGTGGACCATCTGCTGGATTAATGTTTACCTTACAAATTTATCAACAATTGACTGGTAAGAACATAAGAAAGTCCCAAAATATTGCCGGTACAGGTACTATTGATGACCAAGGAAATGTTGGCGAAATTGGTGGGATTGATAAGAAGATAATTGCTGCTAGAGATGCAGGGGCAAAATACTTTTTAGCACCTTATGTAAAGCCAACTAAAGATGTCTTGAAGTATGAAGATCAACATATGACAAATTATCAAATGGCAGTTAAAACTGCTCGTAAATATGCTCCTAACATGAAAGTTATTCCCGTAACATCATTTAAGGACGCACTAAATAAATTAGCTAAGATAAAAGGGATGTAAAATATTTACATCCTTTTTTCGTACATAAAAATATGGAGGGAGGAAAAGGTGAATAAGATAATAGAATATTCAACGCATTTAAAAGAAATAATTGATGAACATTTATATAAGATATTAATAGGATTGTTACTAGGTTGTTTCAGTATGGGACTATTTTTAGTAGTTGCTTTAAGTAAGCAAAATGATAGGAATATTGTACAAAACGACATATCTACTATTGATAATACAAATGTAGATAGTAGTGATATTGAATCTACAAACAGTAATAAGCAAATTTATATTGACGTTAAAGGAGAAGTCAATAATCCTGGCGTTTACAAGATGAAAGCTGGTAGTAGGGTGACTGACCTAATTAGAAACGCTGGTGGATTCAAAAAAGATGCAGACCAAACTGCGGTTAATCTTGCCAAACAGTTAGCAGATCAAGATATGATTGTTGTTTATAAAGTAGGGCAAGGACCTAAAGCTAATCAAACGGATGATGTAGAAAAAGTTAATATAAATAAAGCCGATTCTGATGAACTTCAAAAATTAGATAGAGTTGGAGAGAAAATGGCCCAAAAAATCATCGATTATCGTAATCAACACAATGGTTTTCATTCAATTGATGAAATAAAACAAATTAGTGGATTTGGTGAAAAAACTTTTGAAAGATTAAAAGATTCTTTAACAATCTAATTTTTGTTATACTATATAACAATAGATTAACAAGGGAGAGAATCTAATCATGACAAAGCATAGAATTCCATGGGATCAATATTTCATGTTACAAGCAGTCCTTTTGTCTACCAGAGGAACTTGTAATCGTCTATCTGTAGGTGCCACAATTGTAAGAGATAAGAGAATCATAGCTGGTGGATATAACGGTTCCGTTGCTGGAGATGAGCACTGTATAGATGTAGGTTGCTATATGAGGGATGGACATTGTTTAAGAACAATCCATGCTGAAATGAATGCTATATCTCAGTGTGCAAAGTTTGGAGAATCTACAGATGGAGCGGAAATTTATGTAACTGATTTTCCATGTTTGCCATGTACAAAGGTTTTACTTCAAGCAGGTATTACTAAGATTAATTACCTTAGAAACTACCATAATGATGAATATGCAGTTTCATTAATTAAACAAAATAATGTTGAATTGAACCAAGTTACCTTGGATGAAGAAACTATCAAACAAATTGAATTTGGCTCTTATTTACCAAAATAAATAGATAATTTATATATTTTTCCATCTGTAATGATGGGCATAATAAGAATTCTAAAGTTAAAAAGCATCACCGTAAGTAAAATAACCACTTTAATAGTGGTTATTTTTGTTTTTATATGCTTTTATACAAGTTTGTCATTAAAAAATAATTTTGTAGAACAACCTAAATCCATTAGTACGACTTTGATGATATACCCTGATGAAATTAAAAAAACAGACCAAGGTTATTATGGAATATTTGAATCATTAAAAGGAGGTAAAAAGTATTTAGCTTTTGGAAAAGATAAAAGATTATTAAAAAAATCTTCTGCTTGTGAAATAACTGTTGATGGACAAATTACTCAAATTGATGGGCCACGTAATTTTAATCAGTTTGATTCGAGTGATTATTATAAAAGTTTAGGGGTTATGAATAAGCTTTCTATAGATAAAATCAAAACCTTTAAAAGGTCCCATGATAATAAAATTATAGATTGGTTGCACTATATCAGAAAGAAAATGATGGATTTTTCTGATAAATTACCTAGTCCGCTAGACGTATACACCAAAAGCTTGTTTTTAGGGTCAATGGATTCATCCTTTAATGATGAGTTAATCGGAGTAAAGACGCTAGGATTAATCCATTTATTCAGTATTTCAGGCCTTCATGTTTTTTATATTGTTTCGTTAATATCATTAATATTAAAAAGGTTAAAGCTTACAAAAGAAACTAGGCTGATAATTACTTGTCTATTTTTACCAACTTATTTTATTATTGCTGGTTCTTCCGTTGGATTATTAAGATCGATTTTATCTGTGGAAATTGGAATGATTTTTGCTTTGTTTAAAAGAAGTATTACTTCTTTAGATACTTATAGTATTACTTTGATGGTTAATTTATTTCTTCAACCTATGATGCTTACTCAGTTTGGCAGTCAGTTGAGTTATGTACTTGCATTTGCATTGATATATACCAGTGGGATGAGTACTATAAAGCAAACTATTATGATGAATTTGGTCAGTTTGCCATTTGTAATTTATAAACTATATGAATGGCATCTGTTAACTATGTTTGCAAATTATTTAGTGATTCCAATTTTTTCAATAATTGTAATGCCAGCAATATTGATTGCGATAGTAACATATCCAATTACCGAAACGATTTCACAAGTCGTATCTTCTGGTTTAACACTATTTGATAACGGATTAAACTTAGTAGGTAATTTACCAGGAGAAATTGTATTTGGTAAGCCTAATATATTTGTGACAGCATGTGTTTTTTTTATAACTTTACTAGTGTTAGATAACCACAAGAGTAAAAAGACTTTATTATTAATATTATTATACGTTGGATCATTTTTATGGATTCATTATCCAATACAAGGAGAGGTATCTTTTTTTGATGTTGGACAAGGAGATAGTATTTTAGTTCGAACACCATACAATACATCAATAACAGTCATTGATACTGGCGGAAAAATAAATTTTAATGATAAAAATACTATTCATTATCAAGCGCCAAGAACGTCTATTAATTATTTAAAAAGCATTGGAATTAGTCATATCGACAATCTTGTTTTTACACATCAAGATTTTGATCATACAGGAGATGCTGGTGCTTTCTTATCGGAACTATATGTAAAAAGATTAATCATTGGATCTGGAATGCAAAATAATAAACAATTGATGGATAGAATCAAGAAGGATATGGCTAATACAAAAATGCAATTGGTTTTGGCAGAAAAAAATATTAATAATTTTCCATTTAATATATATCATCCGTTTAAACCAGGATTAGGTTCCAATGATGATTCAATCGTATTAGGGGCAACCATAAATAACAAAAAATGGCTATTTATGGGAGACTTACCTTCAACAGGGGAGTTAGATATTTTAAATAAGTATAAGAACATAAAGGCAGACTATTTAAAATTAGGTCATCATGGTAGTAAAAATTCTAGTTCTAACGAATTTCTAAAATCAATTCATCCACAAATGGCAATTATTTCAGCGGGAAGAAACAATCGATATCACCATCCAAATGTGGAAACTCTTAATAGATTAAAATTAAATCATATTGGTTACTTAAACACACAAAATCAGGGTATGATATCATATAGATATGGATTATTAGGCAACCGTTGGATAACTGAGTTGCAAGGAGAAGTACAATGAATGTTAACGAAGTAAAACAAGATATCAAAAATAATAAACTTAAACCGATATACCTAATATTAGGTCAAGAAGAATATTTAATTGAACAATTAAAAAAAGAGTTTTATAAAATTATTCCTGATGAAGAAAAGACAATGAACTTCGCTAGTTACGATATGGAAAGTCAAAATGTTGCTGTGGCTGTAGAAGATGCTGCATCTTTTCCTTTCTTTGGTGAAAAAAGACTTGTTTTCATAACTAATCCATATTTTCTAACGGGAGATAATACCAAAAATTCTGTTGATCATGATTTAGAAAGCTTTTTAGAGTATGTTAGCCATCCTGTTGACAGTACTGTTATGGTGATAATTGCTCCATATAATAAATTGGACGCTAGAAAGAAAATAACAAAAGAGTTAAAGAAAACAGCTGAGTTTATTGATTTTAGTCAGATAGATGAAAAAGCAGTCACAACATATGTAAGTAATTTTATTCAAAATGCGGGATATAAAATAGAAAATGCAACCCTACAATCATTTATTGAAAGAGTTTCAGGAGATTTATCTAAAGCGATGAATGAAATTCCTAAGCTGCTACTATATTGTCAAAATGATAAGGTGATTACTATTGATGCAATTAATAGCTTAGTTGCTAAATCGTTGGATCAAAATGTTTTTGATTTAATTAACTTAGTGATGAAAAAAAATTCAAAAGAAGCTATTGATTTGTATCGTAATTTGTTGCTGGAAGATCAAGAACCACTACAGATAAATGGAGCTTTAGTTTCACAGTTTAGCTTGTTGATTCAAGTTATGGGATTAGCTAATAAGGGGTATAGTCAAGGAAATATAGCTACCAAGTTAGGAGTTCATCCTTATCGTGCAAAACTAGCGATGCAGAACATAAGAAAGTATAGTTTTAAATCTTTAAGTGATGCATATTTAGGTTTAGTTGATTTAGAAACTAAATTGAAGTCTACTCAAGAATCTCCGGAATTATTATTCCAAATGTTTACGCTTAAATTTGTTGATAATCAAATTAATTAAACAAAAAAAGGACATCCCACAACAGGGATGTCCTTTTGAATAAAAAAAGCTCAGTATGAACTGAGTTTTTTATTTGTTTAATTTAGCTAGACGTGATTTGTTACGTGCAGCAGTATTTGCTTTGATTAAGCCTTTTGACTTAGCATGGTCTAATGCGCTAACAGCGTTGTTGAATAATTCTTCACGGTTGTCAGCATTTACATCAGCTTTTTCAAACTTCTTAACAGCAGTTCTCATCTTGCTTAGTTGAGAAGCGTTACGTTTGTTTGCTTTTTCATTAGTTTTTACACGTTCGATAGCAGATTTAATAACAGGCATGAAATTCACCTCCAAAAAAGTCGAATTTTATTTAAAATCCTTAAATTTCAACGCCTTTAATTATACAAAATACAACTTAAAAAAGCAATAGAATTATATAAATCCAAAGTTTGGTGAATAATTATATGATTGTCTTGATATTTAAAAGCAATCAGAGTACTATTAATAAAGTAGTTTAGATACTACAGTACCTATACTTAGTTTTGTCGTTATTCTCATCGACGCTTTACTCAGTATTTGGTATATTCAATTTTGAAAGGTGGGAAACATAATGGCTCTAACACAAGCTGAAAAGAACGACATCATCAAGAAGTATGCTAGACATGATGGTGATACTGGTTCTGCTGAAGTACAAATTGCTGTACTAACTGCTGACATTAATGAAATTAATGGTCACATGAAAGAACACAAGAAGGATTTTCATTCACAACGTGGTTTGTTAAAGAAAATCGGTCACCGTCGTAACTTACTAAGATACTTACGTAACACTGATGTTCAACGTTACCGTGATTTAATCAAGAGTTTAGGTCTACGTCGTTAATATCTAATGGGACTGCTTATGAGCAGCCCCATTTTTTTATACATAAACATTTAAGAGTTATAAATAAATTTAAAAGTATGATACACTGTAGTTAGTTATTTTGATCGTATTGAAATTAAACTATTTCATAATAAAAAGTACATAAATATAATATGAGGTGAATCATGAAAAATAGTGTAAAAATCATTCCCTTAGGAGGAGTAAGGGAAAGTGGTAAGAATTTGTATGCTGTTGAAATTAATGACGGCATTTATGTTTTAGATTGTGGTTTAAAATACCCAGAAAATGATATGTTAGGAATTGACGTTGTTATTCCTGATTTTTCTTACTTAAAAGAAAATAAAGATAAAATCATTGGTGTATTTCTATCAAATAGTGATATGGATTCTATTGGAGCTTTACCATATTTTGTAAGCGAATTTAACGTTCCTGTATTTGGTTCAAAGCTTACTGTGGAAATGGCTAAATATGAAGTTAAAAATAATGAAAAATCTAAAAAGTTTAATAACTTCAATGTCATTAATGAAAAAAGCGAAATTATCTTTGATGATGTGACAGTTAACTTCTTTAAAACTAGTCACTCAGTACCCGATTCAATGGGAATTGCTTTATCTGTTGAAGAAGGTCAAATTGTATACACTGGAGATTTTAAATTCGACCCAGCATTAAGAAATGGTTTTGCGACCGACTACAGTTCAATTGCTAAGGTAGGTAGCAAAAAAGTAATTGCCTTATTATCAGATTCACAAAATGCTGATAATCCTTTCCCAATGGCTAACGAAATTCAAGTTGAACAATCTATTTTAAATACATTTAAAGATAGTAAGGGCCGTGTAATTGTCGCTGCAAACTCTGCCAATTTATTACGTATTCAACAAATTTTTGATTCTGCAATGAATTCTGAAAGAAAAGTATATGTTGGTCATAGTTTAGATCCAAAGATTAAAATTGCAATGGACTTAGGATATGTAACAGCTGCTGAAGACTTACTAATTGAAGATGTAAAAGATTTGGATAATCTTGAAAGTGATGAAATTGTTGTTCTAGAAAGTAATCCTATCAGTGAACCAATCAAGGTAATTCAAAGAATGGCTGCTCAACAAGAAAAGGACATTAACATTGAACCTGGTGATGTTGTCTTAGTTGCTACTTCACCATCACCAGCAATGGATAATGCTATGGCAAAAACTGATGACATGGTATATCAAGCAGACGGAACTGTTAAAGTTATCTCTAACGAATTAAATATGTCAGATCATGCTAGTGCTGAAAACGTACAAATGCTAATTAGTTTATTAAAGCCTGAATACTTCATTCCTGTTAGTGGAGAATACATGATGATGAATGAAAGCAGAAAGGCTGCTATGAACATGGGAATTTCTGATGACAATATTTTAATTGTTAGCAAGGGTGAAGTTCTTGAATATGACGGAAGTAAGTTCCACCATGGAACTGCTGTTGAAGCAGGGAACACAATGATTGATGGTATCGGTGTTGGTGACATTGGTAATATTGTTCTTCGCGATAGAAAAGTTTTATCTGAAGATGGTATTTTTATCGTAGTTGTTACTATTGATAGAAAGAAAAAAATTATTATCTCTCGTCCGAAAATTACTTCAAGAGGATTTATTTATGTTAAATCCAATAAAGATTTAATGAATGAAGCAGCTGAAATTGTTTCTAACACAATTCAATTGAATCTTGATAATAAGGAATTTGATTGGAGTCATTTGAAACAATCAGTTAGAGAAAAAATCAGTCATTTCTTATTCGATAAGACTAAGAGAAGACCAGTAATTCTTCCAGTTATTATGGAAGTAAATCAACACCATAAAAAGAAACGTCCACAAAAATAAATCGGTATAAATTCGGAGTGATTTGATGAATGAAGATAATTCACAATTGATAAGCGAAATCACTAAAAATATTAGTGATGGAAAATATCAATTAGCAGCTAATCAAGCCAAAGATTACTTGGAAATTAAACCAAACGAAGAGATTGAAGTTTTATTAGTTCAATCTCTTTTTCAATTGAAACAGTATATTGAGGCTAAAAAAGAAGTGATTGAGTTTCCCAATGCATTTATTAAAAATGAAAAAGATTTTTCTTTAATGCTAAAAGTACTTATTAAAAATGATGAGTTTATTAAATCTAGAGAAATAGTTGTAAGTTTAAAAAATGAAGAATCGTTTTTTAATACTGGAATGAACTTAATTAAAAAAGCAGAAGAAGATATTCTAATGAATTCTGCTGAATCAGTAAGACAACAAGCACAAAAGTATTATCATATTAGTAGCAAACAGACTCTATACTGGCAAAAAGAGGCCTTTTTAGCGGGACAGCATTTACCATATGTAGAATTTGTTAAGTATAGTAGGTTTGTTCTTATGGATCCATTTGTACAGTCAATCATTAAATCAGAAGTAATTGATACGTTAAGAAAAATCGGCTGTGAAGATAGTGTTGAGATGTTGTGGATTGATAAAACAACAAGAAATGTTGAATTATCTAATGTCAAATCTTTAGATGAAATGGAATCGTATAAATACATCCATAATAAGTTAATTGAAGATTACATGAGTGATCCTGAAAAGATGATGTTATTGGGAAGCTATTTCCAACATCAATCAATATTGATGTATCCATTTAATGATGAAATAATATCTGATTACAAACGATGGTATAGACTGTCGTTAGAGTCATATTTAACACCTGAAAAATATGATTTATCGGGTGAAGATGACTATCAAAAATACATTGAAATTATTAAGCGAGAATTTAGTTTAATTAAATAAAATAAAAAGTCATTAAATGTATTTACAAATAAAAAGACAGTGGCTATAATATTAAAGGAATTCTTCTTGAGACTGATATTGTGATTTTGTCTTTTTGAGAAGATGTAGTATAATAAATCATAAAGAATACATTAGCTTTGTTAATGTAAATCTTTCGAAATTTATAGGAGGTTTTCATAAATGGCAAAAGAACATTATGAAAGAACAAAACCCCATGTAAATATTGGTACTATTGGCCATATTGATCATGGTAAGACTACTTTAACTGCAGCTATCACTAAAGTGCTTTCAGAAAAGGGTCTAGCAGACGCTTCTGATTACGCTCAAATCGATGCTGCTCCAGAAGAACGTGAACGTGGTATTACAATCAACACTGCTCACGTTGAATACTCAACTGAAAAGCGTCATTACGCTCATATTGATGCCCCAGGACATGCTGATTACGTTAAGAACATGATCACTGGTGCCGCTCAAATGGATGGTGCCATCCTTGTTGTTGCCGCAACTGATGGTCCTATGCCACAAACTCGTGAACACATTCTTCTAGCTCGCCAAGTTGGTGTTGAATACATCGTTGTATTCTTAAACAAGACTGACTTAGTTGACGATGACGAATTAGTTGACTTAGTTGAAATGGAAGTACGTGAATTACTTTCAGAATACGATTACCCTGGTGACGATATTCCAGTTGTTCGTGGTTCAGCTCTAAAAGCTCTACAAGATGACCAAGAACAAAAAGATGTTATCCTACACCTTATGGATGTTGTTGACGAATACATCCCAACTCCAGAACGTGATGCTTCAAAACCATTACTAATGCCTGTTGAAGATGTATTTACTATCACTGGTCGTGGTACTGTTGCTTCTGGTCGTATCGACCGTGGTGCAGTTGCTGTTGGTGATGAAGTTGAAATCATCGGTCTTGTTGAAGACGTTCTAAAGACTACTGTTACTGGTCTAGAAATGTTCCGTAAGACTCTTGACGAAGGTGAAGCCGGAGATAACGTTGGTATGTTACTTCGTGGTGTTAACCGTGAACAAGTTGTTCGTGGACAAGTTATTGCTGCTCCAGGTTCAATCAAGACTCACACTAAGTTCAAGGCTCAAGTATATGCTCTAAGTAAAGAAGAAGGTGGACGTCATACTCCATTCTTCTCAAACTACCGCCCACAATTCTACTTCCATACTACCGATGTTACTGGTGTTATCGAACTAGAAGCAGGTGTTGAAATGGTTATGCCTGGTGATAACGTTGAATTTAACGTTGAACTAACTAAACCAGTTGCCATCGAACAAGGAACTAAGTTCACTGTTCGTGAAGGTGGACACACTGTTGGTGCCGGTGTTGTTTCAGACATCGAAGACTAATATTTGATTAAAAAAGATTCAGATCTAATCTGAATCTTTTTTTGTACATAAAATTACGGATAAACCTTTAATTATTTACTTTTAACCTTCATTACGTTAAAATATAGAGGTGCGCAATTAGAAGAAAAATTGTAAAAATTATATTTTCATTTCGGAGGGAAAATAATGTCAGCTAAATGGGAAAAAAAAGGCACTAACGACGGAGAATTAACATTTGAAATTAGTGTTGATAAAGTAAAAGAAGGTCTAGACAAAGCCTTTAACAAAAACAAGAACAACATCACTGTTCCTGGTTTCCGTAAAGGAAAAGTTTCACGTCAAATCTTTAATGAAATGTATGGTGAAGAAGCTCTATACCAAGATGCTTTAAACATTTTATTACCAGAAGCTTACAGTGAAGCTATTAAAGAAGCTGGTATCGAACCAGTTGCTCAACCAGAAGTTGATGTTGATAGCTTAGAAAAAGACAAACCATGGGTTTTAAAAGCTAAAGTTTCAGTTAAACCTGATGTTGAATTAGGTGAATACAAAGGAATCGTAGTTGAAAAACCAAACACTCGTGTATACCAAAAAGATGTAGACGCTAAAATTGAAGACATGCGTAAAAACCAAGCAGAACTAGTTCTTAAAGAAGACAAGGCTGCTGCAAACGGTGACACTGTTGTTATCGATTTTGATGGTTACGTTGATGACAAACAATTTGATGGTGGTCAAGCTACTAACTACTCACTAGAACTAGGTTCAGGTTCATTCATTCCTGGTTTCGAAGATCAATTAGTTGGTCACAAAGCTGGTGAAGATGTTGATGTTAAGGTAACATTCCCAGAAGATTACCAAGCTAAAGAGTTAGCTGCTAAAGAAGCTATCTTCAAGACTAAGATTCACGAAGTTAAGGAAAAACAAATGCCTGAACTAGACGATGAATTTGCTAAAGACGTTGATGAAGACGTTGATAGTCTAGAAGAACTAAAGAACAAGATCAAAGAACAACTAAAAGAACAAAAGAAGGCTGAAGGCGACACTCAAGTAGAAGACGAAGCTATTAAGGGTGCTGTTGCTAACGCTACTGTTAAGGATATTCCTCAAGCTATGATTGATGAAGATATCCAACGTCAAATGGACCAATACCTTGCAAGTATGCAACAACAAGGTATTAATGCAGAAATGTACTTCCAATTAACTGGAACTAACCCAGATGATTTGAAGAAACAATTTGCTAACGGTGCTGAAGAACGTGTTAAGACTAACCTTGTATTAGAAGCAATCGTTAAGGATGCTAACATCGAACCTTCAAACGAAGAAATTGACCAACAAGTTAAGGACTTAGCTGCTCAATACGGTATGAAGGAAGAAGCTGTTCGTGGTGCATTAACTGAAGACATGTTGAAACATGATATTTCAATTCAAAATGCTGTTAAGTTAATCACTGACAATGCTAAACAAGAACCAAAGTCAAAAATTAACAAATAATTAAATTTTATTGTTAATATAGAAGGTCCAATTAACAAAATGTTAATTGGACCTTTTTGTTTTAAAGACTTTATAATTTTAAGAGCAGCTATAATATGGTATTATTTTATATAATATAGTAATTATTAGGGGTGAAGCATTTGTTTGAAGATAGTGAAGGAAAAGGCCCCATTACTTGTTCATTTTGTGGAAAATCACAAGATCAAGTAAAGAAAATCGTCGCGGGACCAGACGTGTACATTTGTAATGAATGTATTGATTTATGTAAAGATATTGTTGATGAAGAATTAGCTCAAGAAAATGCCGATACTACTTTCAAATCACTTAGTCCAAAAGAAATTGTGGCTAAGTTAAATGATTATGTTATTGGTCAAGATGAAGCTAAGAAGACATTAGCGGTGGCAGTATATAATCACTACAAACGTGTAAATAATTTAGATAGTGATGACGATACTGAACTACAAAAAAGTAATATTTCAATTATTGGACCTACGGGTTCTGGTAAAACTTATTTAGCACAATCATTGGCAAGAATTTTAAATGTACCTTTTGCAATCGCTGATGCAACTACATTAACTGAAGCTGGATATGTCGGAGAAGACGTCGAAAACATCTTATTAAAGCTGTTACAAAATGCTGATTTTGATGTTGAAAGAGCTGAAAAAGGAATCATTTATGTTGATGAAATTGATAAGATTGCTAAGAAATCCGAAAATGTTTCTATTACAAGAGATGTTTCAGGTGAAGGTGTTCAACAAGCACTTCTAAAAATCTTAGAAGGTACAGTTGCTAGTGTTCCACCTAATGGTGGTAGAAAACATCCTCAACAAGAAATGATTCAAATTGATACCAAGAATATTTTATTCATCGTAGGTGGTGCTTTTGATGGTATTCAAGATATCGTTAAGCACAGACTAGGCGATAAAACAATTGGTTTTGGCACTGATTCTAGTGAAGCTGCAAAAGTGAACGAAGATAATATTATGCAACATGTTATTCCAAGTGATTTACTTCAATTTGGTTTAATTCCAGAATTTATCGGTAGATTACCAATTTTAACAGCTCTAAACAAATTATCAGAAGATGATTTAGTTAGAATTCTTACAGAACCTAAAAATGCATTGGTTAAGCAATATGTTAAGTTGATGTCAATTGATGGCGTTGATTTAGAATTTGATGAAGACGCATTGAAGGAAATGGCACATACAGCTATCGAAAGAAAAACTGGAGCTCGTGGATTAAGATCAATCATGGAAGACACTATGAGAGACGTAATGTACGAAATTCCAAGTGAAGACGATGTGGAAAAAGTTGTTATTACTAAGGATGCCGTTCAAAAAAATGGTGAACCAAACATCATTAAAAAAGCCTAAATAATAGCGGACCTTGCAGATTAATTTCTGTAAGGTCTTTTATTATTAACATTGAAAAATAACCATAATTTAATGGGATTGTCTTTATTAAATAGTCCTGTTTTATGTTAAAATTAATGTATACAAAAAAGAAACGAGTGAATTAAATGGACGTACACAATGTTAATATTGATATCAGTGCGGTTGAGCCAAAGCAATATCCAGCTAATGGATATCCTGAAATTGCTTTAGTTGGAAGATCTAATGTTGGGAAGTCATCACTTACCAATGTTTTAATTAATCGTAATGGATATGCAAGAACATCTAACAAACCAGGAAAAACACAAACTCTTAATTTTTATAATATTGATGAAAAATTATTCTTTGTTGATATCCCAGGATATGGTTATGCCAAGATTTCTAAGGCACAACGTGCTAAGTGGGGACAAATGATTGAAACCTACTTAACCACAAGAAAACAACTAAAAGGGGTTGTTTTATTAATTGACGGTCGTCGTGAACCTAGTCAAGATGACATTCAAATGTATGAATTCTTGAAATACTATGAAATTCCAACATTATTATTAGCAACTAAAATGGATAAGACTCCAAAGAGCAAATGGAATAAAGAAATTAGTGTTTTAAACAAGACTGTTGATCTAGCAGAGGGAGACGAAATTCAATTATTCTCTGCTTTGAGTAAGTACGGTAAAGAAGAAGTTTGGAATTGGATTGAAAGTAAAACGGGGGTAAAATAAGTGGAATTTAACGAATATCAAAAAGCTGCTAATAAGACTTTACACGGTAATGAACAAGTTTTAACAAACTGTGCACTAGGTTTATCTAGTGAAACTGGTCAAGTTGTTGATTTAGTTAAAAAGTACACATTTCATGGTGATAATTTAGATCGAGAACAACTTGTGAAAGAAATGGGAGATGTTCTCTGGTATTTATCACAAATAGCAGAATGGAATAAGATTGAATTCGAAGAAATTGCTGAATTTAACATTAACCGCCTAAATAAGAAGAAATAAAAAGAGGCTTCACAATTTATATTGTGAAGCCTGCTTTACGTTTATTTATCTTTTTTCTTGTCAGATGTCTTTTTATCTTTTCTTTTAAGAAATTTATCGCGATTTTTATCGTTTGTATCAAGTTTAGCAAACTTATCAAACATTGCATTTAAATCGTTATTACGTTGAATATTTAATCCCATAATATGCATCTCCTTATTTTAGCTATATAATAGCAAATTAAGCGGAATTTGTCATATTGATTTTTGAACGAGGTGATTTAATTGGCTACATCACATATTGAGCATAAACTAACTTTACTTCCTGATTTACCTGGATGTTATTTGATGAAAGATAAATTAGGAAAAATTATTTATGTTGGAAAAGCCAAAAACTTAAAAAATAGAGTTCGTTCATATTTCAAAAGTAGTCATGAAGGAAAGACTGCAAAATTAGTTTCTGAGATTAGAGATTTTGAAACTATTATCACAACTAACGATAAAGAAGCTTTCCTTTTAGAAATTACATTGATTCAAAAGCATCGTCCTTACTACAATATCCAATTGAAACAGGGGAATGGTGGATACCCTTATATTAAGATTACTAATGAAACAGATCCACAATTAAAAATCGTGAACACAATAAAAAAAGATGGTGGATATTACTTTGGACCTTATCCAAATGTGTATGCGGCTGATGAAACACTTCATTTCCTTCAAAAAGTATATCCACTAAGAAGATGTAACGGATACCAACACCGTCCTTGTTTGTATTACCATATGGGACAATGTTTAGGGGCATGTTTTAAAAAAGTTCCTAAGTCAGAATATGATAAACAAATAAAACAAATTAAGTCATTTCTAAATGGTGACGTTAGCATTGCTAAGAAAATGTTAACCGAAAAGATGAAAGCAGCAGCTGAAGAAATGCAATACGAAAGAGCTGCTGAAATAAGAGATCAATTAAAATATATTGAAATCACTGTAGAAAAACAAAAAATCATTTCTAACGATACAACACCACGAGATGTATTTAATTACTATGTTAATCATGGATGGATTTCTATCCAAATATTCTTTATTAGACAGGCTAGGTTATTAAAAAGAGTAAAGAGAAGTTTTCCAATTGTTGATGATCCAGTTGAAACGATGGAAGATTTTATTGGTCAATTTTATTCTGAAGAAAATCATCAAACTCCTCGAGAAGTATTAGTACCGAGCTCATTAGATGTTGATTTAATATCTGAAGCCATCGATACTCCAGTAAGAGTTCCACAAAGAGGACAGAAGAAAGATTTAATTGACATGGCTGAAAAGAATGCCAAGCTAGTACTAGATGAAAAGTTTAGATTAATGGAACTGGACAATATTAAGACTAAGGGTGCAATGGATGAATTGTGTGCGGCCTTAAATATAAGTCGTGGGCATGTGATTGAAGCATTTGACCATTCACATATTCAAGGAGCAGATATTGTATCTGCAATGGTTCAATTTGTTGATGGTAAACCTAACAAAAATGCTTACCGTAAATATAAGTTGCAGAACGAAGATCATGCCGATGAAGCAGCCAGCACTAAAGAAGTTATAAGAAGAAGATATACAAGACTTTTAAAAGAGCATGCTGATATGCCAGATTTGATTTTGATGGATGGTGGAGAAATTCAGTTAAATGCGGTTAAAGATGTCTTAGAAAACGAACTAGGTTTGGAAATACCTGTTGCTGGAATGGTAAAAAATGATAAACATAAGACGGCTGATTTGTTATTTGGAGAATTAGATGAACATATCTCATTAAATCCAAAAAGCCAGGCCTTCTACCTTGTTCAAAGAGTTCAAGATGAAGTGCATAGGTTCGCGATTAATTTCCATAGACAAGTACACACTAAACACTCACTAAGTTCTGAGTTGGATAATATTGAAGGTGTTGGTCCTAAGACCAGAACTAAGTTATTAAATAAGTTTAAAACAATGAAGAAAATTGCTGATGCACCAGTTGGTGAACTAAAGGCATTAGGAATAAGTGACCAAACAGTCAAAAACATCAAATATTATCTAAATAATATTGAAAAGTAAATATGGATTGTTTACTGATGTTTAAAATAAAGTTATACTAATAGTTATAAAATAAAAGATAGAGCGGAGATAACATGTTTGTTGATCAAGTAAAAATTAACATAAAGTCAGGAAAAGGTGGTAACGGAATCGTTGCCTTTAGAAGAGAAAAATATGTTCCAAACGGTGGACCAGCTGGTGGAGATGGTGGCCGCGGTGGAAACATTATTTTTGGTGTGGACACAGGGATGAACACATTGATGGACTTTAGATATAAAAGAAAATTTGCTGCCAAAAATGGTGCTGATGGTGGTAACAAGAGAATGACAGGTAAAAGTGCTGACGATTTATATATTTACTTACCTGAAGGAACATCTGTCTATAATGACGATACCAATCAACTATTATTCGATTTAGTTAATCCTGATGATGAATATGTTGCACTAAAAGGTGGTCGTGGTGGAAGAGGAAATACTCATTTTGCTTCTGCTAAAAACTCAGCACCTGAAATTGCTGAAAACGGGGAACCAGGAGAAGAACTAAACGTTAGACTTGAACTTAAAGTGTTAGCTGATGTTGGGTTAGTTGGATTCCCATCAGTAGGTAAATCTACCTTATTATCAACCATTACTAGTTCAAAGCCTAAGGTAGCTGAATATCACTTTACGACATTAGTACCAAACTTAGGAATGGTAAGATTAGATGATGGAAGAGATTTCGTGATTGCTGATTTACCTGGTCTAATTGAAGGTGCATCATCTGGAATTGGTTTAGGTTTCCAATTCTTACGTCACGTTGAAAGAACTCGTGTCATCTTACATTTAGTTGATATGTCTGGACAAGAAGGTAGAGACCCTTATGTTGACTATCAAAAAATTAATGAAGAACTAGCTAAATATGATGAAAACCTATTAAAACGACCACAAATTGTTGTCGCTACCAAGATGGATATGCCAGATGCTGAAGAAAATCTAGAAGAATTTAAGAAACAAATTAAAGATGATGAATTAGCACATGAAGTGTTAGCAATTTCATCCGTTACCCATGCAGGTTTAACTGAACTAATTAGTAAGACTTCTGACTTATTAGAAACAACACCTAAATTCCCAATTACTGATGTCGAAGAAGTGGATGAAGAAGTCCAATACAATGCTTCTGATGAAGAAGCACCGTTCACAATTAGTAGGGATGAAGATGACGTTTGGGTATTATCTGGTAACAAGATTGAAAGATTATTCCAAATGACTGATACAACACATGATCAAAGTATGTTGCGCTTTGCAAGACAGCTTAAAGGAATGGGTGTTGATGAAGCACTTAGAGAAGCTGGAGCTAAAGACGGTGATTTAGTCGCTATTTTAGACTTTACTTTTACATTTGTTGACTAATAAAAATAGATGGGGGAATCCCGTCTTTTTTTATGTGCTACAATTTAATTAGGATTTATTGACGAAAAAGAAAAGGAAACTATTTTTATGCAATTAGAATTTTTAGGTACTGGTTCAGGAGTTCCAGGAAAATTTAGAAATGTGGCAGCAACTGCTTTAAAACTATTAGACGAATGTAATTCAGTATGGTTATTTGATTGTGGTGAGGGTACACAACAACAAATTTTGAGATCTAATCTAAAGCCAAGAAAGATTAATAAAATTTTCATTACTCATTTACATGGTGATCATATTTTTGGTTTGCCAGGACTACTAAGTTCACGATCATTTCAAGGTGGAGACACCCCGTTAACCATTTATGGACCTAAGGGTATTGCAGATTTTGTTAGAGTTAGTCTAGCGGTATCTCAATCTAAACTTTCATATAAAATTAATTTTGAAGAACTATCTACCCCAGGAACTATCTTTGAAGACGATAAGTTCAAGGTAGTGATGGGTGAATTGGATCATCAAATTAAATGTTTTGGGTTTAGAATTGAAGAAAAAGATCACCAAGGTGAATTACTCGTTGATAAGCTAAAGGAAGAAAATATTCCATCTGGACCTGTATATGGAAAAATTAAGAATGGTGAAACCGTAACTTTAGATGATGGAAGAACTATTAATGGTCAAGATTTTATTGGTCCATCTCAAAAGGGAAGAACAGTAACCATTATCGGTGATACTAGAAGCAATCCTACTAGTTACAATTTAGCTCAAGATGCTGATGTTTTAGTACATGAGAGTACGTTTGGCAAAGGTGAAAGTAGATTAGCTCATAACTATTATCATTCTACAAATATGCAAGCTGCTAAATTAGCAACTAAAGCAAATGTTGGTAAATTACTATTGACTCATGTGTCAGCAAGATACACTGGTAAGATGGCTCATGAATTACAAAATCAAGCACGTAGTGTTTTTGAAAATACAAGGGTTGTAAAAGATTTTGATATTGTAGAAATTCCGTTTAAAAAACTTAACTAAAAAGGATTGATTTAATGATTTCAGCAAATTTTGATTGGCAATATAAAAGCAGTGAAATATCTTCTGAAGCAAAAGAATTTGCGAAGGAATTATCTATTAATGATTCTATTGTTGAAATGTTAATTCAACGAGGCTATGATTCCATTGGAAAAATTAGAGATTTTTTGAATCCTAGCTTAGACCAATTAAGGGATCCTTTTTTGTTACACGATATGAAAAAAGCTTGCGAACGAATTAATCAAGCTGTTGAAAATGGTGAAAAAATCACTGTTTATGGTGATTATGATGCCGATGGAATAACAAGTACATCAGTGATGTATGAAACATTACTTAATATTGGAGCAAATGTTGAATTTTTCGTCCCTAATCGTTTTACAGATGGATATGGACCTAATCCAGAAGTTTATAAAAGAATAATCAATGAGGGAACGACTTTGATCGTTACAGTTGATAATGGAATTTCTGGAAATGATGCCATTGATTTAGCAAATTCAATGAATTGTGATGTTATTATTACTGATCATCATCAATTACCTGAAAAACTTCCTAATGCGTATGCAATTGTGCATGCCAGATATCCTGGGGATGAATATCCATTTGGGGAATTCTCTGGTGTGGGAATAGCGTTTAAAGTGGCAACCGCTCTTTTAGGAGAACTTCCAGAAGAATACTTTGATTTAGCAGCGATTGGAACTGTTACTGATATAGTTTCTTTAACTGATGAAAATAGAGTAATTGTTAAGTTTGGTCTTAAAATGATTGAAAATACAGAAAGACCAGGATTAGCCAGTTTATCAAAGCTTTCAGGTTTAAAAGGTGAACTTAATGAACAAAGTATCGGATTTGGTTTAGGTCCACGTTTGAACGCTTTAGGTAGAATGGGTAGTGCTAGATCTGGGGTAGAACTATTAACGACATTTGATGATGTTCAAGCAGAAGAACTAGCAAGAGAAACTGACGAACAAAATAAAAAACGAAAGAAATTTGTTGATGATATTAGTACCGAAGCAATAATTCAAGCTCAAACACAGCCAGACAGTAAAGTAATTGTTGTATATGGACAAAATTGGCACGAAGGGGTAGTCGGAATTGTTGCTAGTAAACTGGTAGAAAAATTCCAAAAGCCTAGTATTGTGATGAATTTAGATACTACAACTAGAATTTTAAAAGGATCTGGAAGAAGTATCGAAGGATTTAATTTATTTGAAGCTATTAACGGAATTAGAGATGAATTAGTTTCTTTTGGTGGTCACGAAATGGCGGTTGGATTAAGCGTTGAAGAATCTAAAGTTGATATATTGATTAATCATTTAGATCAATTTGCAGCAACTCATAACTTAGATCAAATCGCTAAACCAACTCTAAAAATATCTAGCGTTTTAAACTGTTCTCAAGTTAATGCAGCACTATTTAATCAATTACAGTTATTAGCACCGTTTGGAACAGATAATGAATATCCTATTTTTGAATTTAAACCTCAAATGGTGGCCAATATAAAAACCATGGGACAAGACAATAGCCATTTGCGTTTTCAAATGGTAGATAATGGCAGTAAGGTTAATGTATTAGCATTTAAAAATGGATCCTTAGCAGATGAATTAAGTGCTAATTTTGACGACATGAAGATTGCTGGACATTTAGAAAAGAATACTTGGCAGGGAAGAACCACTATTCAAGTTATGATAGATGATATGTACAGCAGTGGAGTTCAAATAATCGATAAAAGAACCCGTGTGATTGTCAAAGAGATGTTTGAACCAACCGCCGGATATGTATTTTTTAATGCAAAATTATTCGATAAATTGAACAATATCATTAATGACGAATCAGTTGCATGTTTATACCCTGATTTGTCTTCAATTGATAAATTTGATAATATAATAGTAGTTGATTGTCCTGATGAACCGGGCATTTTAGAAGATTTATTAACTAAAATTAGTAGTGAATCGATAACCTTTTATCTGTTTAAGAACAATTATATTGGTTCAAAAGGGATGCCAAATAGAGCACAATATGCTAAACTATTTAAGTTCGTTATGATGAACAATGATATTAAAATACATGATAATATCAAAGAAATTAGTAAGAAGTTGAATATTGATCTTCAAAACCTAATATTCATGATTAATGTATTTAATGAGTTAGATTTTGTTTTCATTGACAATGGAATTATGAATTATAATCCTGATCTGGTAAAAAGCGATTTATCAAATAGTCGTGCTTACCAGTCTCGAGAAAAACAAATTGAAGTTGAAAAGCAACTTTTAGCTATTAGTAGGGAAAAGTTTAAACAAGCTATTCGAATTTGTTTGGGTAAATGAAAGGAAGTTATTAACTAATGGCACTTGATTTGCATGACTATATAGCAAGTTATCAAGATTTTCCAGAACCTGGTGTATTATTTAGAGATATTTCACCATTGATGGAAGATGGACAAGCATATCATCAAGCAACTGATGAAATTGTTAAATATGCTAAAGAAAAGAAAGTTGATTTAATTGTTGGCCCTGAAGCTAGAGGATTTATTGTGGGTTGTCCAGTGGCTTATGATTTAGGAATTGGATTTGTTCCTGCTAGAAAAAAAGGTAAGCTACCAGGCGAAACTGTAAGTGCCTCATATGGACTAGAATACGGTAAATCTTCATTATACCTTCACTCTGATGCTGTTAAGCCAGGACAAAGAGTATTAATTACTGATGATTTACTTGCTACCGGTGGAACCATCGAAGCAACAATTAAGTTAGTAGAACAACTTGGCGGAATCGTTGTTGGAGCTGCTTTCATTGTAGAAATTGAAGCACTTAAAGGACGAGAAAAGATTAAGGATTACGATATCCTTAGTTTATTAAAATATTAATTATTAGGGGATTTTTCCCTTTGATATGGAGAGTTGGCAGAGCGGTAATGCATCGGACTCGAAATCCGACGACCCGGTAATACCGGCGGGCAGGTTCGACTCCTGTACTCTCCTTTAACCACAATGTCATACCGTTCAATTACTGTTAATGGTCGTTAACGTGACGGTGTTTATAAGCATTTGTGGTGTACATATCAGTCATTTATAGTTAGTTATTATTAACTATAAACTACGTCATTTTTTATGCAGTTAGAAATTTAAGTAACTACTTAATTTTTTAACTGCATTTTTATTTTGCTTAGATGTAACGTGAGTATATATGTTCATAGTTGTTTGGGCATCTTCATGACCAAGTCTCTCTTGAACTTCTTTTATCGTTGCACCTGCTGCGAATAATGCTGATGCATGGCTATGTCTAAAACCGTGAACGGTGATTTTCTTTAAATCATGATCCTTGATTATCTTATTTAACCACTTGCCAGGTTGATTTAAAGATTTGTAATTATTCTTTGAAGATGCAAATATTAATTGATTATTTTTAAAGGTATTAAAGCCAAAAGTTAGAAATAATTGTTTTTGTTTCAGTCTCCAATTCTGTAGATAATGTAACGTTGGATTATCAATAATGATAGTTCGGTTACTTTTCTGCGTCTTAGGAGGTTGGATGATTTGTTCTCCATGCATACCTTGAGTAAGATTTTTATTAATACGGATAGTACCTTTGTTAAAATCTACATCATTCCAAGTTAGTGCAAGGCATTCACCACGACGCATACCAGTGAAAGCTAATAATCTAAATAAAGTAAACTTTTCAGGATCTTTATCTTTATCTATGCAATTATCAAGCAAGCAGTCGAGAAATCGGCTGTTTTTTAATACATAAAAATTTATGGAAAGGAGTAATCAATTGAAAAATTCAGTTAATATTAAAAATCGAATTGAAAACAATATTGTTGGCCGTATTGGTAAAGCAGAGAAAGCCAAACAAGATAATTCAATAGTTAATGAACTTGTATATTATGTTCATACTTATCCTGTAGAGCGAAGGATAAAGTTATTTCGTATGGCATTACATGAATGCAGCAAAAATCATAAATAAAAAGCCCCATAAAAAAGGGCTCTTTATTATTTGCGCCTTGTAGTACGCTTATAACCAGGTTGCTTTTTAGATGGCCTTACAGTTACAGTCTTAGGACCTGGCTTATGTGGATTAGCAGGATAATTCCTGTGTTCTTGTGTCAAATTATCACCTCCATGTAAAGTGTAGTCTTAGAAAGGGATGCTAACAATTAATCTAGATGGCAAAGTGATTAATATCATGGGTATAAATTTCAAAATATTAGTGATAAATAAATTATTTGATGAAAATAATAAAGTTCTTGGATTTAGTGATTATGCAAATAGTTTAATTAAGTTAGAAGATAATCAAGATGATCAAAATAAGCTTCAAACTTTAGTACATGAAATAACACATATAATTCTTTGGAATACAGGTTATGATGATTTAAATGCCAATGAGCAATTAATTGTGGCATTCGGGAATGTTTTATACCAAGTATTAAAAGATAACGATTTGATTGAAATTATAAATCATAAATAAGCACATTATTGGTATATTGAAATGAGTTCGATTCTTGTTATGTGCGTTAAATAAAATAATAAGCGAGGTGTGATGAATGTAATAATGTATCTAGATAAATTAAAAGATGATTTTGAGAAAGGCATTAGCTATTCAAAACTAGCTAGTAAATATGGAATATCAAAAGGAACAATATCTAAATATAAGAAAAAGTATAAGTGGATTAGAAATGGTACTAAGATAAGTACTAAAAATAGTACTGTTTCCAAAATCGTTTCCAAAGCAAAATTAAGTACTCAGAAAACTGCAAATGATAAACGAAAGAAATTCTGTTTATTGTATTTAAGATATTACAATGCCACTAAAGCATATCAAGAAGCTTATCAAGTAAGTTATAAGACAGCTGCTGCGAATGCATATAAGCTTATGGAAGATAATGGAATTAAAAAGCTTCTTGCTGGGTTAAAAAAGCAACAGCAAACTGAATTATTTGCAAATGCTAATGATGTTCTGCTTCAAGATTTAAAAATTATGCATTCTAACATTTATGATTATTTGAAAATTGATACAATTGCAGAAAATCGTGTTGATATACATGACAAGCCAATGGTTGATTCTGATGGGAAACCGATTGTAGACCACTACAATGAAATTTACGTTAAAAATCCAGATGAAATGGATTGGTCGCTAGTTTCCGAAGTTCATAAAGGTAAAGATGGTCTTGTTGTTAAGCTTTTAGATAAACAAAAAGCAATGAAAGAATTACTTGACCGATTACCTGAAGCAAAAACAGATAGTAAAGACGATCCAATGATTAATGCTGTTAGAAAATCATTGAGAAATTCTTAAATATACTAGAAGATTGTGAAATAAATTCATCCTATTGTGATGTTTTTTCAACTTATCCAAAAAAGTCAATTACATATAAACAATTTTTATTATTCTATAAAAATTGTTTATATGTAATTTTGAAATTCTATTAATTTAATGATTACCAGGTAATTTAATTATAACTATAATTTTATTTAGTAAAATATATCTATCATATTAGCTTTTATTTATATTCATCTTAAACAACCGAAAATACAGTATTTTGAAATTTGTCAATATAAAATTGAAATAAAAATTAAATTTGGATTTTATTTTAATTAAATGATAATGTACTAAGTGTCATGCACATTGTGTATGATAAATTTTAATAAGGTGGTATATATTTTGAAAAATTCTCTAAAGAGAAATATGGTTAAATTAGGATTAATTTCCGCTACAGCATCAATGTTAGGAGTTACTGTGGTACCTGGAACAGCTGCTTTTGCTAGTCAAAACAACAATTCTGCTAGTTCAACACAAACTTTTAATGTTCCAAAGAACACAAATAATGGTTTTAATTTAGGTGGAAATACTTTCGGAATTCCTGGTAATAGTTCAAATAAAGATAACAGTATGGAAGGAAAGTATGTTTCATTTAATGATCAATCTTCACAATATACAGTAAGTAATGCTGCAAGTAAAAATTTATCAAAAACGGAATTATTAAACGTACAAAAACAAGTTAATATAAGTAATTCTTCTATTAAAAGCTTATCCACTAATAATACTATAACTGTTGTAAATCCTGCTAATGGTGCTTCTTATTATGTTTATAATGGAAAAGTTATTAATCCAATATTAGCTTCTTCACTAAGATATGGACATAATGGAATTTCTATCCATTGGAATTATGCTAAAATTTATTTAAGTAAGAAGACCGTTAATTCACTTATTGATGCTAGACACGCTTCAGAGGACTCAATAGGTGCAGGATTAGGTGCTGCAATAGGTGCTCCTTCTGTAGTAGGAGGAGTTTCACTTGGTGCTATTGGTGCTGGAATTGTTCAATTTATGATATCAGAATACGGTATGCAACATGTTAGCTCTGGCAGATATTATAATTATAATTATGTACTAGGTGTTACGAAATCAGGTGATCAATAATAAAATGAAAAAATTCATTATTTTACTTGTTATTTTTGTTTTAGTTTCTTTTATAATTAATTTTTTTGCTTTTTATATTTTTGGTGATAATTTTTTAGTAAAATTTGTTATTTTTGTGTTAGACGTACTCATAGTACTTGGAATATATTATCAAATTTTTAAAAGATAATTACTAAAAAAGCAATAACTTGAAAGCTTTTTTGAACTCTTATTAGAGTTCTTTTTTTATATAAAAAAGAATTTGAGATGATAATAAAATGACAGTGACAATTGCTCCACCAAGTTCAAAACAGCTATTTTCTGAATTTTGGTGGTTGTATCCAAAATATAAAAATAAAACAACGCTTATTGCTGATGGATCAATCCGTACAGGTAAAACCATGTGGATGTCATTAGGTTTCGTACAATGGGGAACACATGAATTTGATGGGCAAAACTTCATTATGGCTGGTAAAACTATCGCCTCACTACGTAGAAATGTGATTGTGCCACTTATTAATCGTTTAGTACGTTTAGGTTATAGAGTTAAAGATAAGCAATCAGATAACTGCTTAACGATTACATTTGGCAATCACACGAATTATTTCTATCTATTTGGTGGTAAAGATGAGTCAAGACAAGATTTAGTTCAAGGAATTACTGCTGCAGGTTGCTATTTTGACGAAGTAGCATTAATGCCTGAAAGCTTTGTTAATCAGGCTACAGGTCGTGCTTTAACTGTGCCTAATCATAAATATTGGTTCAATTGTAATCCGGCTGGTCCAATGCATTACTTTAAATTACATTGGATAGATGATTTAAAGGATAAAGATGCTGTTAGAGTAACTTTTAATATGTATGATAATCCAATACTTACTAATAAAGAGATTGAAGACGCTAAGAATATGTATTCTGGCGTCTTTTTTGATAGGTATATTTTAGGAAAATGGTCAAGTTCTGATGGTGTTATTTATCCTGATTTTTCTAAAGATAAAAACATGATTGATCCTGCAGATATTCCAACAGATTTAGATTACTTCTGTGGAGTTGATTGGGGATATTCTCACTATGGTTCAATCGTTTTGTGTGGATATTCTGAAAACACTAAAAAAGTATATATGTTGAATGAATATACACATCAATATAAAGAAATTGATTACTGGGTTGATGTAGCATTGAAAATTCAAGATAAATATGGTGATATTCCATTCTATTGTGATTCTGCAAGGCCTGAGCATGTTGCTAGATTTCAAGAAGAAGGATTAAATGCTATTAATGCTGATAAGTCTGTTTTGATTGGTATTGAAAAGTTAGCTGGATTAATTAAATCTAGACGATTGCTAGTTGCAAAAGATGAAGCAAAAACAACTACAGATACTGATGAAGATAGTTCAGAAACGTTTTTACATGAAATCTTCGAATATGTATGGCAAAAGGTTAAAGATGCTCCAGTAAAAGAACATGATCACGTTTTAGATGCACTTAGATATGCTATTTTTGAATACTTTAAAGAAAGAGAAAGTGCTGTTGAAAATTATAATATTTAGTTCTATGTAAAAGTTATTTCAATGTAGATTTAGAAAAATGAGGAGGTGTTGAGATGCCATTAGAGGTTGATAATCAGTTACAAAATACTATGGCGGGTAATATTCAAGTAACGCCAAGTAATACATTTGTTATGCCAAGTAATGTTGATATTACAACTTGTGATTTATTAGATGCTGTTGAATATTATCAAAATAATATGCTGCCTAAGTTTCAAATGGACAAGAATTATTATGATGGTAAGCATAAAATCTTTAATATGCCACATAAAGAGATTTACAAACCAGATAACCGTATATTAATTAATTTTCCTAAAAAAGCCATTAATGATTTTAATGGTTTCTTTATTTCTAATCCGGTTAATATTAATGTTCCAGATAACGATAATCAAATTAATAATGCGGATGGTATTAATGATTTAATTAATCGCTGGGGTAATACAGTTAATCTAGAAAAAGTTAACTTACAAGTATCAAAATTAGCTAGTATGTACGGAATTGCTTATTACTATGTTTATCAAGATGAAAATGGTGATACTCAGCTAACATATGCTAGTCCATTAAATACTTTCTTAATTTATGATGATACACCAGCTACTAATCCACTGTATGCTGTACAATTTACTAATAATTATCAAAATCAACTAGAAATTACATTGACTAGTGAACAATATTCTTGGACGTACGTAGATGATCCAAGCAATAACCAATATTTAACACAAGTAGGTAATGCAAGCATTAATCCATATGGATGCATTCCAGTGATTGAATTAGCTGAAAATGATGAAAAAATGGCAATGTGTAAAGATTTGTATACAGTATTTGATGCAATTGATAAATCAATGTCTGAGAAGGCTAATGATGTTGATTATTTTGCTGACGCATATTTGAAGTTAGTTAATGTTCGTATTCCTGGTAAAGATCAAAAGGAAAAGCAAAAGAATTTGGTTAAAATTAAATCTGATCGCACTATTAATGCAAATAGCGTTAATGGTCAACCAGCACCTGATATTGGATTTTTAGGTAAACCGGATGCAGATGCAACGCAAGAGCATTTAATTGATAGACTAGTTAATTCAGTTTATGAAATTATTGGAATTACTAATATTAATGACCAAGCATTTGCCGGGAATCCATCTGGTGTATCGTTGCAGATTAAATTTAGTGCTATGAAGAACATGGCAACTACTAAATCTATTTATATGCAGTCATCATTGAGACAAGTATTTCAATGTCTATTTAATGTTAGTGAAGGTATTGATAATGATGCTTGGCAACTATTGAATTTTAAATTTACACAAAATATTCCCCGAAATTTGACTGAAATTGGGTCATTTATTAATTCTGCATATGGTAAATTGTCGCAGAAATTATTATTGTCGGTTACTGGATTAACTAACGATATTGAGGGTGAACTTGCTGAAGAAAGTAATGAGAAACAAGCTAATATGCAATTAACTAGCAATATGGTACAAAATCAACCTAATAACGATAATAGTTCAAATGGAAATGTTGGTGATTAGCAATGGATTTATCTAAAACAGTTGATAATCGTATCAATCAGTTAATTCAAAATGATAAAAATACTAATGACACTTTGGACATGTTAAATAACAGTACAATTGGGATGATTGAACAATATCTAACACAATTTTTTAATCGTTATGCTGTTGATAATGAGCTAACAGTTAGTCAGGCCAATGCAATGATTAATAGTTGGGATAAGCAACAATTTCAGCAACTATTGAATGATTTAAATGTTAATGATTTAAGTTATGACGCACAACAGCGTGTCAAAGTTTTAGGAGTTAAAGCTGGTATGAATCATGGGGCAATGTTAAATGCAATAATCGCAATGACTTTGGTTTATTTAACCGATAAACAAAAAGATATTATTACCACTCATGAAACACAAACAGTTACATCACAAATTCAACATTTGGCTAAGGTATCATCAAAATTTAGAGATATTTCTAAGTTGATTTTTGCAAAAATAGACAATTCAGCGGATGCAGGGATTAATAATATTAGAAATTCGTTGGGATTAAATGGTTTACATTACAATACAGGAATTAATGTTAAAACAGGTAAAACTCTGGTTACTGAGGACAAAAATACTAAGTTATGGTCCAATAATTTGTGGAATAAATCGGATGAAATGACTAATGATGTTGAGAATTTAGTTAATCAGCATATTAGGCATAATATGAGTTTAGATGATTTAAAAGATATGTTGATTAAACACACTAATAAGAATCAATTTAATCCCAAAAAATCAATCGCTGACCGTATTAAGCAAACTGAATATAATGCTCAAAGGCTTATCAGAACGGAAAGCTCCAGACTAGTTAATATAGTAAACAAAATTACTTATAGAACGTCCAATATTACAACTGTTGATTTGCATCACGAACCTTCTGCTTGTGATTATTGCGTTGATTTATCTAATCAAGGGCCATGGTCCATTGATGATGCACCTGAAATTCCACAAGATACTCATCCGAACTGTTATTGTTATTTAATTCCACATGATGGTGATAGCAATTTAGCATTTGATCCAAATTAAATATATTCAAGCAATCTAATTAATATTAGGTTGCTTTTTTTGTACGCAAAATGACCAACAAAGTGATGTCATTAAAAGCTACTTAATCTAAATTGGAGGCGTAAATATGGAAACAAAAGATAAATTAGGCATGGATTTACAATATTTTGCTGATGGCTCTGAAGATAATTCAGCTGAAGATGGCAAAAATACTGATCCAAACGATGGAGCAGATGGTAAAGGTAATCCAGATTCAAGTGATAATAGTCAAAAACAAAATGACAGTAAAACTGGCTCTGGAAAAACTTATACAGAAGATGATTTGAAAAAAATTGTCGAAGATAAGAAAGCACAATGGCAAGAAAAAACTGATAATGCCAAAAAGCTTGAAAAAATGTCTGTCGATCAAAAAAATAAGTTTCTTTTAGACCAAGCTAAAAAAGAAGCTGAGGAAAGTAAAAAGGAACTTGCTAAGTATCATATGCAAGATACAGCACGCGGTATGGCTAAAGATGCTGGTATTGAATTAAATAGTTCAGATATTAAGCATATTGTAACTTCTGATGCAGATACAACTAAGTCTAATATTGATTGGTTATCTCGTTACACCAATCGTTTAAAGAAGCATTTAAAGGCAGATTTGCTTAAAGGCAACCCACCAAAGACAAATGGCTCTAAAGTACACAATAAAACAGAGTCTGTTGGTGCTCGCTTAGCTAAGCAAAACCATACTCATAAAGAAAATCATTATTTTAAATAAGGAGTGAATTAAATGTCAGTTGATATTACTAATTTAACTGTTGAAAATACAATACTTGCAAATACTGCCAACAAAGTCGGTTTAAACGTAATTATTACTGATTCAAATGTTGATTGTGCAAACGGCAAGAAAATTGTTCCTGCTGGTACACCGGTTGGCGGGCCTAACAAGTTGGCTGATGATGAAAATGCAAACTTGAATGTTGCAAATGATTCTACTGCACAAGGAATTTTATTACATGATGTTGATGTAACTGATGGTAACGGCAATGGAACCGTACTTGTTGAAGGTTACATTAATGAAAATAAGATTCCACCTATTAGTGATGATGCTAAAAAAGCATTATCAAACATTACATTTTTAAAGAAATAAGGAGGAAACATAAATGGATTCAGAAAATATTTTCAGTGATATTGATTCTTCTAACATTGTTGATCACTGGACAAATCAAGCTAATACAGGAGAACCTTTAATTGGTGAAGTATTATTTCCACAAAAAGTTCAAACAGACAGTCAAGTAGAATGGTATCGTGGCCAAAATACTGCGGTAGCACCATTAGCTTTATCCAGTTTTGATACAGAATCTCATATTAGAGACCGTTCTGGATTACAAAAAATATCCACTAATACTCAATATTCAAAAGATAGCTTTTATATTGATGAAAAAACTAGACAACAATTGTTAAGAGTGCAAGCAAGCGGTACTGATGCACAAAAAGACGCATTATTAAATCACGTATTTCAAGATACAGATAATTTAATTAAAGGTGCTCAAACCACTGCAGAATTAATGCGATTAAATATGCTAAAGACTGGTAAGATTAATCTCCGAAGCAATGGTGTTCAAATGGATGTTGATTATCAAATGAAGCAATCACATATCAACAATTCTGACACTCTTTGGACAGATGATAAATCTAACCCATATAATGATATTCAAGTAGCTATGGACACTATTAATGCTGATTCTGGTTTAACACCAACAAGAATCTTAATGAATACAGTTACTTATCGTGCATTGCAATCAAACGACAAAGTAAAACAAACAATTTTAAATCCTGCTATTAATAGTGGTGCTGTTAGTGTATCTAACTCCATGATTAATAGTTATCTAAGTGATTTAGGATTAGCAGTGCAAACATATGATAAACAATATCTTGGTTATGATGGTCAAATGCATAAGTATATTGAAGATGGTCAAGTTATTATTATGCCAGATGGTGATTTAGGTAGTACTTACTTCTCAACTACACCTGAACAAGCAGACTTACTTTCAGCACAAGATGTTGATGTATCAGTTACAGATGGTGTTGCAATTACTACTTATTTAACTAGAGATCCAGTTAATAAGAAGATTCGTGCATCACAACAATTAATTCCATCCTTTGAAATGATTGATGGCGTGTATGTAATCAATAATGTGGCTTCATTCCAAGCAAACCGTGATAAAGCCTCAAATCCAATTGATGATTCATCAAGTAACACTGGTAAAGGTTCAAATTCTAGTTCTAGTTCATCCAGTTCTGGCTCATCTGCTAAAAAATCATAATCAGGTGATTAAATGACTGTTTCAATTAATGATGTAACCGATGATATAGAAATGTTTCAAGATTTTAGTGAGAGTCATGTTAATAACGCGATAAAAAGAGCTACATTACAGACTAAAAATGATAGTGTGGTTGACATTGCTTTTGATACAGCTGTAACTGAATATGCTAAGCATCTATTATACGTTGATTACTTTATGAATTATGGTGGTGTAACTTCTAGTTCAATGTTAGGAGTTAGCGAAACCGTTTCCGATAAAACTAGCAATGATCCATATTTAAATCAATATCTAACCACCGTTCAAAATTATGGTAATGGTGGGGATGGGAGCTTTATGTTGTTATGACAACAAATATTAATCATCTTGTAAATGCAAGAAACGCCTTAAATGAGCTTAATGCACATCAAGTAATTGTTGGGATCCCAGCTGATAACGATTTTTTAAATATGATTGCTCTAGTTCAAGAAATGGGAAAGCATATTCAATCTAAAAAATATCCATATTTGGTAATTCCAACTGGCAACGCCCAAGGTCGTAAAACAAGTGAAATAGTGGGCTTATATAGGCGTGGTCATGCTCTAGGAATTGATGATGATAGTCAACCATATGGTTTCAAAGTAATGTTTGTGCTTAAAAAGAGTGTTGATATACCATCTAGACCATTTATTCGTTACACTCAAGATCATTATCAAGATAATTGGACATCTTTGTTAAATGATTGTGTAATGGATATTTTAATGGAAAGAAAAACGCCCAAAGATGTTTACAAGGTTTTAGGTGAACAAATGGTTTCTGATATGCAAAAGACGCTAGATAATTTTAGCGATCCTAAAAATGCACCACTAACTGAAAATAGGAAAGGATTTAATAATCCTTTGATTGACACAAAAAGATTACGTAATTCAATTACGTACATGGTAATAAAAAAATAGGAGGAATTTTTAATGTTAAAAGCTGCAATTGTAAATGGAGTAAAAAATGAAAATGGTGTATTTGTTGCACCTGATGTAACAAAATTTAATAAGGATAATTTATTATTCTTAGGTACAGATGCTAATGATGTTGATATCACAGGTCGTGAATCTGGTGATACTGTTGTAAATGGTGAATATTATGTAGGTAAATTCAATGAAGAAACTAATCATTTTGTTTCAACATTAGTAGCAGTTCCAGGTTTTACTGTAAATGGTGAAGCAAAAGTGGATAATGTTACTGCACAAGGAACTAATGATGGTGCTTCTGTAAAAATTAATTCCAATCAAGGTGAATAGTTATGATTCAAACATTTGGCGCATATAAATTTATGTTTAATAGACTTAAACAGCCATTAACAATTACTAAACATTCACAAAATGGTTATGATGATGCTGGTTATCCCATTAAAACCAGTCAAGAATCATTACAAGTAAATGAGCCAATTGTTAATTCACAAAATCCTAATATGACATTTCCAAGTATGGATGGTGGTCAGTATTCTACCGACACACTATATTGGATTTCAAGACATGGGGATTTTACCAAAGAAGATCAAGTAAAATCAGAAGATGGAGAATATAAAGTAACGGGACGAGCTAAGGTATTACCAAAGCTCTTTTTTTATACAATAAAAAGGATTGATGATTAATGAGTGATAGTGTTTCAACATTTGTAGCAAGAGTTTTAATTGAACAGATTAAAAAATATAAAGATATAGATGTTGTTCAAAATAATATTGCTGGTAGACGTCCTAATTATCCTTATTTTGCCATTGATGTACCTGATCCATTTATTCAAGTTGATTTTGATCCAGTATCTGACCATTTTAATTTAAAAGTACAAATTAAAGCAGTTACAGATGATCAAAAGCAATATTATAGCTTATTAAGTTATATTCAGAGATTGTTCTTTATGCAACAACCAACATATGAATTAAAAAAACAGGGTATTGGTGTAATTAATATTGAAGCTAATCCATCAACAGCATCATATATAGAAAATATGACTATTTATGATGGTGGATATGATTTAACTTTGGATGTTAGACACCATGAAGAAGATTTTACGCAAGGCGGAATTCTTAAAGATGCCCGTTTGAATTACAAGGAGGAATAATATGGCATTAAAAACAATGTCAGACGTAAAAATACATCTCAAGTTGTCAAAAATGCAGTTAACTAATTACAAACAATCGGTTGCTGTGCTAACTAGTGGCAATGATGACAAAGCTCATATCGATGTTTTCGGCATTAGTGATGATGTTTCAACAAAATTTGATGAAACTACCAGTGTTTATAAATTAGTTGAAAAAGCTTTTGAGGTACCAGATTTTCGTGGAGTGGTCGAAGTCATTTCTGCTCCACAAAATGATGTGGCTAAAACAGCAAATGCTAGTGCAACTCCAACTTCTTCTGGAGCAAGTGTAAGCACATCTGATACTAATCGTTATGTATATGCACTTAGTCAAGCAGTTAATGATGGATTTAACTATGTAGTTACTGATAATTTAGCTGAAAAAGACTTAGAAGCAGTATCAGATTACTTATATAACACACAAAACGCATTATTAGTCGCTCAATTAAATTCAGTTGAAGCATTCAATAACTTGCAAGCATATTCTAGTCAAAATCAACCCATGACTAGCACAAAACTTAACCCAGTTTATGCAATTGTGCAAACAGATGGGCATTTACCCAACATTCAAGTAGCAACTTACGCAACCATGAATGCACCAATTGATTTAATGAAGATTGGTAATTTATCTGAATTTGTTGAAGATCCTAATTTAGCACAAGAAGATATTGATGCTATCAATGCAAAAAATGGTTCAGTAGTCATTGATAAGGCTGATGACATGATGATGTTATCTGGAATGACATTTGGTAGTAATTGGGCTGATGAATTCATTAATACTAAGATCGTTAAAGATGCTTTCCAATATGATTTACAAAAACTACTCAATAACAATAAGCATATGCATTTAGATGATGCTGGAATTAATTTGTTATATCAAAATGCCAAAATGACTGCACAAAGACTGTACAGTGAAGGTTATTTAGATACTCAAACTGATGTTAACAAGAAGAGTTTTGCAGAAACTAGTGATATTGAAAAATCAACAAGAACTTACAATGGCTTATCAATTGAAGCTACTGTGATGAGTTCAATTGAGTCAATCAATGTCACTTTAGATTTAGTTGAATAAGGAGGGATATGAATGGCATTTCAAAAAGATTATGATGTTAATTCAGCTAAGGAACGTTCATTATATTTGAATGTTTATGGGATGACTTATAAATGTACTGATTTGGTTAATGGTACTGCTGCATCATTCGCACGAGCTACCCAAGAATTCACAAATACTTCTGACTATGATAGTAAAGCACATTTCTTTCAATCAGGCGATAAAAGTGGAACTGTTACAGTTAACGTTTTAGCTGGGTCACCTCAAGATGTAATTTTTGCTAAATTGCGTAAAGCACAATCAAGTGCTCCAACAGGTAGTAAACCATTAGCAAATTTAGTTTATATTGATAATGCAACTGGTGAAACTGCTACTGGAACTTATTGTGTGATTCAAGGTATGCCACAAGAAGAAATGACTAATAACCAAGCGCAAAAAGCATATGCTTTCTTGAGTAAAGAAGTAGATAATGACTTTGATGGTGTATCAGACAATGTTCAACAATTATTAAGTGATTAACATATTTAAGCACTCTTAATGAGTGCTTTTTTAATACATACTTTTAAAAAATAAGGAGGAATTAAAGTATGACTACAAAATCAGAACAAGAACAATTAGATTTAAAAAATATGATTCAAGGACAAAAGAAAGTTGATGTTAAATGGAAGGAAGATGGTAAGACACAATCTAAAAAGATTACTGTGCAAGATCCAGGAACATCCGTTGCATTAGATATTCTAGATTTGACCAGTATTGGTAACCAAGAAAACGATATAGCTGAAGCATATGATTTAACTATGAAACATGCATTAGTTGATCCTGAAATGAGTTATGAATCATTAAATAAAGATTTACCAGCTAAATTTAAGAAGAAAACACTTCATATGACAAATGCTGAAGATAAAAAAGTGGAAATTAATTTACATTTTCCTGATTATCGAACTGCTTTTGGCTTAATTTACGAAATTAGAAAGAACAATGGTGGATTAAATACTAAAAAAGTCATGTTAGATATTTGTAACGAAGTTTTACAAGATAGTGAAAGTAAAAAAGTTCAATTATCATTCTTTGATCGATGCCAAGATGGTTCTGGTTTAACCATGAAAGTTATGGAAGAAGTCTTGGAATTTTTATCTGGACCAATCAATTATAAGGGGATTGGTGCTATTTTAGGTGAAGCGTTTCAATACGCTGTCAATACTTTACAAAGAGTCAAATAGTCGATTTTATGATGAAGATAAAGATGACTTAGATTATAAAAGAATAACTAAAGTTGCTAAAAAACGTTTAATTTATCGAAAAATTGCGCAAACATTAAAAATTCCGATTGAAGATGTTAAAAAGATGCCGTTAGATGATTTTTTCGTTGCAAGAGAACAATCTAAATTAGTAGATATTGAAAATATTAGATTACATTCAATTGCAACCGAGAATGCACTTTATAAAGTTATTAATGCAATCAATAAATCAATGAAAAAGGGTGGTGAATAAGTATGACAGAAACATTTAGACAGGCAGCAATTAATACTGACATTACAGTGTCTGGAATTGATGAGTTGTTCAAGGCCAGTGATTTAGTGGATAAGTTAAGAGACAAAATGGAAGGCTTAACTGGTGCTGCAAAAACTGCTGGCAAAAGTATGAGTAATTTAACTGGTAATAATACTGGTATGCGTGAAATGACACAAAATATTCATAATTCAACCAGTGTTTATCAACAAATGATAACAGAAGTTGATCGAGTTAATTCATCTGTGAGAAATGTTCGTCAATCTTTGATGGATGACAATACAGAAGTTAATCGGCTTAAGCAGACTATTGATGGTTTTAGCCATTCAAGAGATATTGTTCAATCTGTTAATGATAAATTTATCAAGAATAATGAAAGTTTAAACAAGAATATAAGTAAAGTTAAAGAATTTCAAAAATCAATTGATAGCATTAAAGGTAAAAGTATTAGTGATGTTGATGAATCTAGTAAAAAAGCTGGCAGAAGTATAAGAAAAGCAGACGAAGATACTCATAAATTAAGAGATACTTTAGGAGTAGCTTTGGCAAGTAATGCTATTTCTAATGTAGTTAGTTCCATTCCTAATTTCTTAAAAGAATCTGTTACGCAAGGTCTTAAGTTTAGTTCTGCAGGTGCGGATGCTAAAAGAAACTGGGCTAATATAGGACTAAATAAAAGTGATACGAGCAGCATGTTACAACAATTAGGTTCTATTAGAGAGCATGCTGACATATCAGGTAATGCCATTACTAATATGCAAAAACGTTATTTAGCATTAACCAATGGAAATGTTAAGCAAGCACAGAGTTTAACCAGCTCTATAACATCATTTGGTAAAGATTCACAATTCGGTGATCGTCAGTATAAGATGATGAACAGAATGATGGGATCTAATCAAAAAGTTAATGCAGGGATGTTTAATAAAACTGCATTAGGACCTATTAGAAATGAAATCATTAAAATGTCCGGTCTAAGTACTAATGCATTTAACAATATGCTCAATTCTGGTAAATTTACGGGAAATCAATTGCGTTCTTATATGATTTCTGCATCGAGAGATAGTGGGAAAGCTTGGAATCAGTATCTTAGTACCGATCGTGGAAAAATGGACATGCTTAATTCGACAATTGCTAGTACCAAAAAGAGATTTGATACGGGTGTTTCTGGTAATTTATTTAAATCTATTCAGAGGATTGTTGGAAAAGGTAAATCTTTACAGAAAATTCAGAAAATGATTGAAGGTATTGGTGCCTCGCTGGGTAAAAATGTTGGCAATTTTGTTGGAAAAGCAGTTGCATTTATAACTAAGAATCGAAAGCCATTAAAAGAGATTGGTTCTGCTGTTTGGTCAATAGTTCAATCTATATCTGCTGGTGCATGGGACACTATCAAAGGTGTTCTAAATGTTTTAGGTGGTAATTCTGGAAAAGCTTCACATGGATTAAATGGTGTTGCTAAATCATTGCAAAATATTAGTAAACATAAAAAAGGATTAGAAACAATTGGTAAGCTCTTAGTTTCTGTTTTTGCTGTTTCAAAAATTCTTAAGTTTAAAAGATTTTTTGTTAGCATAATTGATGATATGTCTTCTCCTATTGCCAAAGTTGCTAAAAGAATTGGAAAAGTATCAACAGTCTTGAGAAGAACAGGAAAAATAAGTAAGACATTTAAGTTCTTGCATCCTACGGCCTTTAAACAAGTTTCAAAAATAGCTGGTGGCTTTAAAAAGATATATTCGGTAGGAAAAACTACTTTTTCATTCTTAGGTAGTAAAGCTTTATCAGTAGGTAAAGATATTTTAACTTTTGTTAAATCTATTAATGTTGCAAAGATAGCTCAAAAAGCATGGTCAGGAATTACTAAAGCATTCACTGCTGTCCAATGGGCTTTTAATGCTGCCTTAGATGCTAATCCAATTGGAATTGCTACTCTTGCAATTGCAGGATTAGTTGGAGGTATTTATGAATTGTATAAGCATTTTAAGCCGTTCAGGAAAATTGTTAATGGTGCTTTTAAAATGGCAGGTAAAAGTGCTAAATGGTTTGGCAATATAATTAAACGTAGCTTTAATGTGATTAAAAAAACTATTGGCAAGGTACTAGGATTTGTTAAATCTCATTTTAAGAGTACATGGAAAAATGCAACAAGAACATTTAAAAATGCTTGGAAATCAATCAAAGATGTACTAAAAGTTTTCTCCGATATTTTTCATGGAAGATTTGGTAATTTAAAGAAAGATATTCCCAAATTAATTAAAGATATGTGGAAGACGCTTAAAGGATTATTTTCCGGTGGATTTGATTTCGTTAAAGATTTAGCGGGAAATGCCCTAAAAGGAATGTGGAATACATTTAAATCATGGGGTTCTGATGTTGCTGGATTCTTTAGCAAGCTATGGAAACAAATTAAAAATGATATTGCCGATAGAATTAATGATATTACATGGATTATTAATCAAGGCATTAAAGGGCTTAATTGGCTCCTTTCTAAAATGGGTGTTTCTGGCCACACTATTGGAACCATTCCTAAAGTTCATTTTGCTGGTGGGACCATGGATGGAAAATTACCAAGAAACACAATGGCAATGTTAAATGATGGTCATGATTCACCAAGTACGCAAAATAAAGAGTTAGTTCAATTGCCGAATGGAAGAGAATTTATTCCACAAAAGCCAAATTGGATTGGATATCTTCCAAAAGGAAGTCGGATTTTTAACGCCACTCAAACTAAGATGCTAATGGAGCTACGTGGAATCAAGCGTTACAGCGGAGGAACAATATCTAATTTTTGGAATGGTGCTAAGGATGTTGTTGGAGATATCGGACATGGTATTAAAACTGCTGCTGGTGCAATTGCTCATCCAATTAAATTTATTGAAGGATTATTTGGTCATTTACCTAAACTGCCTGAATTTTTTAAAGATTTCGGTGGTGGTGTTTTAAGTAAGGTAAAAGACATGGCTATTCACTTCTTTAATAATAATTCTGGTGGCGCTGGAAATCCTGGTGGATCAAGTGTAGATCGTTGGATTCCTATAATTAAAAAAGCCGCTGCTTTTATGCATGATGCAGTTAATGGAAATGACATTCAATTAATTTTGAAACGAATAGCTCGTGAATCTGGCGGTAATCCTAAGATTATGCAAAAGGTACAAGATGTTAATTCTAGAGCTGGTCATCCAGCACAAGGATTATTGCAGTATGTTCCTTCAACTTTTGCATCTTGGGCAGTTAATGGTCATAAAAATCTATTAAATGGATTCGACCAATTAACCGCTATGTTTAACGATTCTAATTGGAAGTCAGATATTGCAAATAATGGTGGCTGGGGTCCTTCAGGTCATCGTGCTCGTAGAAATGGTGGACCGGTTAAAGCTAATGATATTTATCATGTTGCAGAAGATGGTTATGAATTATTTAAACCTAAAAAAGACGGTAATGTTATTAATCATGAAAGCAGTAAAAATATTATTAATCATCGTAATCGACCAGTTCATGTTGATTATCACCCAAATATTAAGATATCAGGTACAGATAATAATAATTTGAATAAACTACATGATGAATTAGAAAATAATCGTGATGAATTATCAGATATGTTAAATGAACTAATTCATGATGAAGATGGAGGCGAAAGCTTTGGCATACTCTACTAAGTTGTCAGACATAAGAATTAGATCAGCAACAAATTACTGGTCTAATCAAGTCAAAACTTATGCAAATAAAATCAGGCGTAAAAATGAAGAAGCAAAGTTATTAAATGATGCTTTAAAAGGTATTAATAAAAAGCTTAATAATAGTCAATATAATAAATTTCAAAGTGCATACAATAATGAAAATGATAAAGTTAAGGAACTCAAAGACACATTAAATAAGAGTAAAAGTTCACATAAAAAAAGTTCAATTAATGAAAAATTAAATAATTTAATGCGTAAAAAGTCTGAATATTCGTCGCAGATGGCTAGTTTAGCGAAAGAACAAGGATTCTATCGTATTCATAGTCGCAAAGTTCGAAAACAGGCCAATATTAAGCATATAAATAAATTAATTAGTGATTTGAAAAAGCAAAAGGCAAAAGCTAAAAATAAGTATAATTATTATCGAAATACGATGCTAACTCGGCAACGGATTAGAACACAGAAAAAGAATTCGGTTGTTATTAATCAAAAAATTAAAGATGCTAAAAGTAATGGTGCATCAGTATTATATAGAACTGATTTGATGGACGATACAGTTTTTAATTTATATGAAACTAGTCCAACTGAAACTGACAGTAATACAGTCGCAACACATGCAACTGATAGTAATGTCGCTCAAACTAATTATGTATCATTAGATAGTCGAGAATTAAGTGGAACTTATATATTAGAAGCTGATGATTTAAAATCTGCTGACCAGCAATTTAAGAAATTAATGCTGTGGTCAAGGCATTATGAATTTACAATTGATGGCTTTGCTTATTGGCAACATGCTTATATAACTTCGATAGCTAAATCTACCGATCAAACTATGAATAAGAATGCAATGAGTATAGAGATATCTTTTAGCTATGCACAACAAGCACAAATCCAATATGCAAAGTTAACAGCTAAACGAAAGGCTCCTGCTGGTAAAATACGTGGTTCACGTAATAGTAATAGTAGCAAACGATATATGCGAATTAAACCAGGCTGGAGTTATGCAGTAATTGCCCGTAAAACAGGAACATCAATTACTGACCTAGAAAGAATTAATAAATGGTCAGCAACTAAAGTGCCTAGTTACGCGAATGTGAGGTGGCAATAATGCAACATGATTATATTCCAATATATGTTGATGATATGCCTTATTCACAAGAAATTGAGTTATTAGAAACCAGTTTTATTTTTAAATTCTATTACAACGAAGTTGATGATAAGTTTTATGTAGATTTGTATGACTACTATGGTAATTTAATCCGAAGTGGCGAGCCATTAGTTTTAAATCAACCATTGTGGCGCAATATAAGTGATGATACTTTACCAGCTGAGACGATTGTTCCAATTGATGAAAGTGGTTTAGCCACCGAAATTACTGCCGATAATTTAGGCATTACGGTTCAGCTATGTATAGATGATTTAGGAGATGATGAAAACGGGAATTAATATTAGTTCAAGTGGTTATTACTTTGGTTATCGAACAACGATTGTTATTCAATCTAAATCAGAAAAATTAACTTTAGAAGATGCCAATAATATTGATTATGAAATTAATTCTGATGATTCACCAACTCCTGATAAATCAACTGTTACTATTTATAATTTAGCTGATTCAACAGTAAATAAGATTGCTAAGGATGATCATATAACTGTATATTCTGGTCCTACGGATTTATTTGGTATTGCAGGTGAAGGTAATATTGTTCGTGTTCAAACTACTAATTCAGATGGTAAGGATCGACAAACAACGATTACTTTTACAGAAGGTAAAGATTATTCGAAAACTAAATTAAAAGGTAAACCAAACAATTCCAAAACTACTAAAAGTAGCAAGCACAGTAAAAAGAGTAAGACTAAGAAGAATAAAGTTAATTTATCGTTTAAAAAAGGTACTAGCGCTAAAGCAATTATAATGAAAACTGCTAAAGTAAGTGGCATTAAAATTTATCATTTAAGGTTGGCAAAAAAAAAAAATATAAACGTGGATATACAGTTTCAAATAATGCGTTTACAGCAATTAAATCGATTGTTAATGATTGTAAGTCAGTTATGTATGAACGTAAGGGTAAATTTGTAATTGATGATAAAAAAACTGATAATCCATATCATGAACATTTATATTTGAGTGAAGAAAGTGGTTTATTTCAAGAACCTAACTTAAATGACGATAATAATAGTAAAACTTACACTCTAGAATGTTGGGATGATCCTCGGATAAGTGCTGGTTCTAGTGTACAAATTAAATCTAAGATTATTACTGGATTATTTCGTGTTAAATCAGTTAAGCATACACATCAAAATAATTATGAAATGGAGGTAATTGTTTATGGTAAAGGTAAATAAACATGTTGTTGACCGAAAAAATAAGTTTAGTAATTTTATTTTACATTCATATCCAAATTTTATTTCTAACAAAATTAAAGTAATGAATATTGGTAAGATAACTAAATATGATAAATCTGCGCATACATGTACTGTTCAATTACTTCCACTGCAACATGATAATAGTAAAACGGCTCCAATTCCTGAAGTTATTGTTCCATCAACAATTTGGCAAACGGATAAAGCAATGGAAAAGATAAAAGAAAAAATCTCACTAGACTATAAACCGATGAAAGTTGGTTCTGTAGTTTCAGTGGGATTTTTTGATACAGAAATTGATAATTTTCGTGGCAAATCTAATTTTAAAATTGAATCATATCGGAAACATTCTTTAAATGATGCGATTTTGCTAGGAGTGATTAAGCCATGAAAGATGTACAAATGGATAATTCTGGCGACATTGTTATTGACAATGAATCAGGAGATATCTCAATGATTTCCAGTGATTCAGAATTAGAACAACACATTTATTCATTATTAAATACGTTTGTTGGTGAGCTAAGTTGGAACGAAGAATTAGGTTTAAATCAAATGCAATTACTGGCCAGTGCTAATGATAAAAATGCGATTCAATCAATATTGAATGACTATTTAAGAAGTAATTTAACTAACTTTGACACATTAAAAGTTATTGATATGAATCAACAAAATAGAAACATTCAGATCAACGCAGAAATAAAAATGATTAATGGTCAATCGATTAAAACAACATTAGGAGGTGATTAAATGCCTATTGATCCACAATATGGATATGTAAGACCTGATTTTCAAGATATTTTAAATAAAGTTAAATCTATGTATATTAAACAATTCGGGTCGGATATTGATTTAAGCGATACATCAATTCTAGGTGGATTTGCTAATATTAATGCGCAAATTATTGATGATTTTGAAGCTACTTCACAAGCAAATTATGCTGCTAGACATACATTAACTTCTACGGGAACAGAACTAGATGATGATGGTGCTGACGAAAATGTATTTAGAAAACCAGCAACTAACTCATATGTAGAATTGCAAATTCAAGGATATGTTGATGATGATTCCCAGACTGTTATTACGACTGATGAAGGTGAATTTAGCACGGCAGATGGTCATATTTTCCAAATTTTATCCGATGTTACGATTTCAGAACCAGCGAAAAAAGATGATGGATCTACATTGACTGATGAAGATGGTAATGTTCTTGGTCAAGTTAATGTTCAAGCAATTTCAGAAGAAACCGGTGCAGATAATAATGTTATGGCCAATACAATTATTACTCCAGAGGAATCAGTAGATGGTTTTTATTCAGTTACAAATCCACGAGCAGCTGTTGGTGGAGCTGATACGGAAAGTGATGATTCATTACGTAAAAGAATTTTGTCGAATCGAATTAGTAAACCTAATAATACGCTTAACGGAATTACAACCGCTATTAAAAATATTGATTCTGTTAAAGATGCTAGATTGATTGATAATAATGAAATGACTGCTGACAAGTATGGTAATCCACCGTTAACAGGTCATTTATATGTTGTTGGTGGGAATGACGATGAGGTTGCTCAAACATATTTTCAGCATTTACCACCCTTAGAAAAAACAGTTGGTAGTATTTCTAAAGATGTGATTGATGTAGGTAATAAAAAACACACTATTTATTTTGATCATGCAAATAATGTGCCAATATTTCTTAGCATTACTATTTCAACTGACGTTAATAATTTTGATACAGACAGTGGAGAAAATAATATAAAAAATAATATTATTAATTATTTTAATTCATTTAACATGGGAGATTCGGTTAATTTTACAAAACTTTATGGTCCTATTTATTCGGTTAAAGGAGTTACCTCTGTTGATATTAAATTAGGCAAAAGCACATCTGATTTAAAAGAAAATACTAACATCAATGTTGATAATTTTGATTTGCCTGTTGTTACTGCAGATAATATTCAAATTATTAATAATAAGGTAGGTGAGTAGGTTGAAAACTAGTATTGATATAAGCGATACAGCTGTTAAAAACAGTATTTTAAATAAATTACCTGCTTACCGAAATTCAGAAGATGATAGTAATAATCAAAAAGTATTAAATATTGTTGCAGATATATTTAATGAACAGAAAAATAATATTTTTTCTATAAATGATTTAAGCAAAATAAATAATGCAACAGGTCAGGTTCTTACTGATATTGCTAATGATTATTCAGTAAATCGGATTGATGATGATGACGAATTTTTAAGATTTCAAATTAAATGGCAGATTTTAAAAGCTAATGCAGTTACAAATATGAATGGATTGAAGAAATTAATATCAGTTTTATTAAATATTTCTCTATCAGTTTTCGATATTAAATCAACTGATCGACCTCGTGAAATTGAAATTGTTAATATCCCATTTGATTTTAATTCCGGTAGTCATAATGATTTAAAACGGAAAATCTTATCAGATTCTATTCAATCTGTATTACCTGTTGGTTGGAAATTAAAAGATATTCAATACAGTAAATCATCTAGCGGAAATATGTACTATGCCATTTATAATACACAAACTATTTTCAAACACATGCAGGTGTTACATCACTTTTCTAAATCAAAACAAGCTTACCGAAATAATTATTATGCAATTGGCAGTACAAAGTCATTCTTAAAAGAAAGGAAGATGTTAAATGGCAACTTATGATGCAACAATTGTTACCGACAAAGGTAACCAAATGATCAATGCAGCAAATGCTGATGAGGATACGATTACTTATTCTAAAATCGTATTTAGTTCTGATGATTATTCCAGTTTTACTGATAATCAAATTCAAGGATTAACTGCATTGAATAACAAAGAAATTAGTGTGGTGCCACAAGTAAGCATGACAGATGATGGTTCAACCAAGATTTTAGGATATGGAGAAAATGAATCGTCTGACAGTGGATTTTATATCAAAACATACGCTAGTTATGCTAAAGATAAAAATGGTAATGAATTTCTATTTTCTGTGGCGGTATCACAGAATGCAGATTATATTCCTGCTAAGTCAACTGGTAATTCTAATGAAATTGCATACAGTTTTAATATCAAATTTGATCGAACTGAGAACATTACACTCAGTGATACGAGTAATATACCAGTTACTCTACAAGACTTTAATAACTTTAAAACGTTAACTGCTAAAAATTTAAGTGATACTGAAAATAATGCTAATCAGTATACTGATAACAAAGCTAAAGAATTACAGGCTAACATTGATACTAAGCAACCTAACGGTAATTATGCTAATCAAAATGATTTGCAAAAATTGCAAGATAATATTAATAGCAGTATTTCTAATCCAGAATCATCAATTAATCAAAATATTAACAATTTGAAAAACGGTGTTACTAAAAATAATAACTCAATTAACAATCTTCAGGGACAAGTTAATCAAACCCGTAGTGATGTATCTAACACACAGAATACAGCTAATTCTGTATCCAATGATGCAATGCGTTATCGAGGTAGTTTAGATGGTCAGAGCTTAGATAATTTTACGACTACTGGTATTTATACAGGTAATCCAAAGGATGCACCATATCCAGGCATTTATAGCTTATCTGTGTTTAATGACAATGCTAGTAACACAACTAAACAAGTTCTAACAATGGTATGGAACAATAATGCTGGTACAGCGGGTAACTCGACATTAACGAGAAGTAAAAATGGTGGTCAAGGTTGGCAACAATGGCTACAATCTGCAAGTGTAATAATGGTAGATTCTGATGATGAAGTTCAGAAGGTAAGCAATGCTAACCCAGGTTCATTAATTATTGTTTCAGAAGGAAGCGATTAAATGTTGGATGGAAGTATCAAAAATGCAAAAAAAGTAATTCTCAATAATGGAAGTAATCTAATTAAGATATATGACGATTTTGATGGATGGAAAAAGCTAAAAATTGCTGGAGGAGCAAATGGCCATATGATGTATAAATGGCTTGATAATAGTAATATTTTATTGTTTGGGTTCATTTATCCGGTAAACATTACAGAAATAACAGCTGGAACGTTTTACTTCCCATCAGATGATGATGTTGGAATTAACTATACAACAGGTGATGTTGAATCTGGGTATATACAACATGGTAATGATTTTGAATTTGTTAATAATAATTTAGTTTTATCTGGAAACATTAATTGGCAGGGTGAAGGAAATTCTACTATGGGAGGCTATCAAAATAATTTGCACATGATGTTTTCTGGAACGACTACAAGATATTTTTTAGATAAAAAAATACCTGTTACCAGGCCATAATAATATTTAATAAATACAGGAGGTAATTAGCATGAAAATGTTTATGAATGGCTCTAGAATAGGCAAAGCGTATATTTCGGGGGGGGTACTAAACCTCCTCTAAAGGTTTATGATGATGATAACGAATGGATAACATTAGATTATGATAAATCGGGATACGGTTATTATTTTCAGGAAGGTGGTTATGGAACAGTACCAGTTACTTCAAAAATACTATTGCATAATAACAATAATGGTACAGTGACATTGCTCGGATTTATATCTGCTCCTGGAGAAAATATTAATGCAAATATTTATTTTCCTAATAATATAAATATTTCTGAAGACAATGGGGTCATTTCATCTAGTAATCTTGAAGATACATCATCTGATACATTAAAAATAAATTCTGATTACAAATCATTATCAATTAACTTTCAAGAAACAATACCTATATATACGATAATTAAAATATCCAATTAAACACTAATAAACTTGATTAGTGTATTTTTTATACAAAAAGGAGAAAATGAAATGCAAAATATTTATGTACAAAAGCAAGAAAATTCACAATATATTTCAAAATGGTCAACCAGTAAAGATGACGATAGTTATGTACAAGTTTGGCCAGATAATGAACAATTAATTAAATTACAAAATTTTACTAATAAGTGTTATTTAAATTCAGATAATGCTTTAGTTGTCCCTAATCAAGTTCCTGCAAATCAACAAGAACAATATATGGATAACTTAAAACAACAAGTAACAGATGCAAATAACGCTGTTCAATTATCTTCTAATTCTGCAAAAACAGCTGAACAAGCTTTACAAACTGCTAATCAGAATAATCAAGATTTAATTAATCAGTTGAATGAATCTAATCAAAAAATTGCTGATGTTAAACAACAAAATCAAATGCAAGGCACAGCTATTAATGCATTGATTAAAAAGATTAATGATTTGGGTGGTAATGGTCAACAAACAGCAGAAAATGCAAACAATGGAGGCGTTAAATAATGAATTTAAGTCCAATGGCTAAATATGTGCAATATGAATACCAACAAGGAAATATGATGCAACAAGATATTCAATCATTGGTTCCTTTTATGATTTCTCAGAATGATTTTAACTTAATCTTTAATACTCAAACGCCTAATAATTAGGCGTTTTTATTTTGCACTTTTTTAGAAAGGAGCGTGAAGCATGTATGTACTTATTTGGTTTTGACGTTACCGAATGGGCAGCATTAATAACCGTGATAGCCGGATTTATTTCGGCTATTTTTTATGGATTTAAAAAGTTAGTTACTGATCCAGCTAATGAAAATAGTAAAAACACATCAAATCAAATGCAAGCACTTCGAGAATCAATTGATGAATTGCGTAAATCCAGCAATTCAGTTAATCAACATCAGCAAGACCATTTGGAACAACATGATGTGAAGTTGGCAAAGCACGATGCTGAATTAGAAAACCAAGGAATTAGAATTAGCAATTTAGAAAGAACTAAAAAATAAGGAGAGATAAATTATGGAATTTATTAAATTTTTAAATGACAATGGATTATTAAACGTGGCATGGGTCGTATTAACAGTATTTGGATCATTAGTAATGAACGAGTTAAAAAAGAATATGAAAAACAAGTATGTAATTAATTTATTAAAACAAGGTGCAGATTGGATTGCTGCGTTAAATGCGCAAAACGTATCTTTATCTAATTCAGAAAGATTTGAAAAGGGTAGACAATATTTAAATTCGATTGCTGATAAACATGGAATGAGTTTCTTGGATACTACTATTAATGCCTTACTAGAAAATGCTTATCAAGCATACAAACAAGGTGGCGGAGACATTCATACACAACAACACTCAGATGAACAAGTAGTTAAGGTTAATTTAGATGATAAAGGTAACCACAATGATGAACCTAATCAAAATATGCCTAATTTAAATCCAGATAACAAATAAGGAAGTGATTACATGTTAAAATTCGGTGATTTTTCAGTATTTCAAGGTACATCACAAGCATATTTTCAACAATTGCATAATTTAGGTTCACGGGGAGCAATGGTTAAGTTAACGGAAGGGATTAATTATGTTAATCCTTCTGCTGGTCCACAAATGCGTAGTGCATTAAAAGTATTTAAAGTATTTGGCGTTTATCATTACTTTTTAGGGATGCCAGTTCGAGAAAGTAAATTCTTTTTACATTATCTAAAAGCATATGGTATTGATAAAACTACTCGTTTAGCGATTGATGTGGAAGATCAAAGTTTACCAGCATATCCAACTAGTTTGATTAACAAATTTTTAGATGAATTATATAATGCTGGATATCATAATTTAGCTGTATATGGTTCTGCTTACTGGATGAATTCTGGTAAGATTAATTTAAAGAATATTGTTCATCATGCTTCAATTTGGGTGGCTGATTATGGCGTTGCTAAACCTGGTGTTGAAAGATACAACGCATGGCAATATACAGATAGTTGGCATGGCATTGATCAAAGCATTGATTATAGTGATCACTTTACTAGACCATCTGAACAAATGGAAAAACCAACTTATTGGTATAAAGGAAAACAATTTAAAATAAAATCCAAGTCAGTTAAAGTATATGCTGATATGCAATTCAAACACTGGACAGGGGATACCTTAGATGAAGGATCAGTTGTAGCTGCTAAACCAGTTAAGTTTGGTAAAAAGGGTGTATATAGATTAAAACGAATTGATGCATTTGGATATATTAGTGGTAATATCGCTTGGACATATAGAATAAAATAATTAAGACCTACCAGCTATTAATTTAGTTGGTAGGTCTTTTTCTTTAAATATTTTATTTACTTTTTTGTAATTGATAATATATATTTACAAATATATATTAATAAAGGAATCAATATTAGATGAACTGTTAAAGAAAATGAAAAAAACATTATTAAATTTATTAATGCATGAGTTATAAAATTCAAATAATTTTGTAAGCTAACAAATAGACCTTTAAATGGAAAATATGCGTTCATATGAAAGCTAATTTTGAAGTTATTTCTTAGTATAAATCAAGTGAAAATGTCACAAATTAATAAAAATACAAAAAAAGCATAGAATTTATGTTGAATTTTTTCATCATTAATTAAGAAATCTTTATTCTTAATTAATGATGAAAAGACGATCATGCTACTAGTAGAGGATATAAAAATAGGATTCATTAAATTAAATTTATTATTTTCACAAAAAAATATAATATATTGTATACAGAATAGAAAGCATAACAATATTCGTTAAAGCTATTACAGTTGAATGCGAGAAATTTTTGTATATCTTCATTGAATTATCGGTCATTGTTTATAGTCACCTGATTTTGGATAGAAGTTTTTATATTTTAAAGTAAATTCGTCAATATTAAGTAATTGTATACGATTTTCTAATATTAATTTATTTAATAAATTTTTTCCATGATTTTTATTATTTAGTGTTGCTCCATAATTATTTATTAACTGAAATACTTGCTTTTCTTGCTTTTCTTTTCTGTTAATATCCATTTGATTATATCTATCTTCATAATGATTGCTGATTTTTTGAGTCTTTGCATTATCAAATAACTGATTATTTCTTTTATCAGATGCCTTATCGTGTTGTTCCTTAATTTTGTGTAATTCGTCAATTTCACTATTATAAAGAGAATATAAAAAAATAATTTTTATATTTGAATCATATATATGATAGTAATCAAAAATTGACTGAAAATAAGAATAATCGGCGTCGCCTAAAGAATGACCAAAAAAAATGATTGTATCAATATTTTTATCTAATATTTTACTAGTTTTTCTATTACTAAAGTTAAGTATTCTGCTAGTTTTTGTAAATTTATTGATATGTGATTTATATTTTTCATCAATTTTATTTTTACTATCATAATTAGAATCTATACCAAAAATTATTGGGCTTTCAAATCTATAATTTATTTCATTATATACGTTCCCATGAATATTTTCGTAATTATTAATATATTTTAATTCAGTATTATCACTCAAGTTATTTTCTTCAAAGCTTCTTCCTGTTAGGGGAATGTAATTAAAACTTAAGATGTTGCTTAAGCGATTATTACATATATTTGTTATAAATCTTCTATTTTTTGAGAAATAATCTTTTTGTTCTATTTGTTCACGGATATAATCTGAAAACGATTTTTCAAATTCATTTAGTTGATTAAATAGAAAAGCAAAAAGATCTTCATCTTTTTTAATCTTGTTATAAATAGCTACAAGAATTATTAAATCAACATTATTTGTTGTATCTGGATTATTCCAATTAACATTATTATTCAAGGAATTTATAAGTAATTTATATTTTTCTAATTTTATTGTTTTGTATCTAAAAATGCTTGATGCTTCATCAGTCAAAAAATTTTTAATACACTTTTCTATATCGTACCAATTTTTGTTTTTTTCATCTTTGAAATTTATCCAAATTAACAAAAATAACCAAAAATTAATACTATCAAGCGTTTTTGAATTATCAAGCAAGTTGGAAGCATATAATAAATCGTCAGTTGTCTTATTTAAAGCAGCTGAGAATATTTTATTACCATAATTTAAATTGTTCACATCCGTGTTTTCGCGAGCATATTTTAATTCATCATCATATTTTTCTTCAAATTTTTTTAAAATTTTCTAATTTAGAAAAAATTTTATATTTAGAATCCATGTATGTAACGTAATTATCATAGCTTGATTTTAATCTATTATGTAAATCCGAACCGTTACCTAGAACTATTAATTGTTCCACTTTTTTATTTAAATTATGTTGAACACTAATTTTTATTATCTCCTAACTATCATTAAAATGTATTGTGATTATAGAATTTATATACCTATTATTAGGAAGCACATTATTGTTATTAAATTATGTATTGCCCCCACGAATAATTATAACAAAGGGTAGTCAAAAGGGCATTCACTTATTTGAAAACTCTTCCTATTATATACATTGTTACTGGTTTTATAGCAAATTACTAAAATAGTAGGTCGATACCTGTACTCTCCTTATTTTTTAATTAAATAAAAAATAAAACGTAGTCACAAATAAAATGTTCTAGCAAGAACATAATTTGATGACTGCGTTTTTATATTAATTTAAGGTTCGAAACGCATTATTAACTTGTAACTATTTCATAATGATTACAAATGATAAAAGCAATAGATTTTCCTTAATTTAATGCTATACTATCTAATATAATAATCGCGAAGAAAAGAGTGGTGATTATGAGAAATAAACGATTTATAATCGTTGGAATGATATTGTTTTTAGTCTTAATGTTTATACAATTAGGCAGTTTAGCGAAAAAGACACTTGCCGATACAAGTAACGATACCAAAAGAATTGGTCTATCATTAGATTGTTCCAGAACATATTATTCTCCTTCTACAATCAAAAAGTATATAGATTTATTAAAGAAAGATCATGGTACATATCTTCAATTACACTTAAATGACAATGAAAGATATGGTGTTGAAAGTTCAACGTTAGGACAAACAACGCAAAACGCTACACTTAAAGATGGTGTTTATTACAATAATAAAACACACTTAGCATTTTTAAGTAAAAATCAATTATTAGATGTAATTCAATACGGTTACACTCATGGAATTGAAGTAATTCCAGAAATAGACTTACCTGGACATGCTCAATCTATATTTAAGCTTCTTTCATATACTTCAGAAGGAAAGAAACTAGTTAAAGAGTTAGAAAATAAAGATGGTTACAATGAAATGTACTACAACAAACAAGCTACGATTGATTTTTCAAAAAAGCTTTTAAGTGAATATGTTGGCATGCTTCCCAGTGGATACCACATTATTGTAGGTGCCGATGAAATAACTATTAGTGATAAAAGTGATCAAGAAGCCGTTGTTAAGTATATTAATGCCATTGATGATTATGTTAATGCTAATCATTTAAAACTTGAAATGTGGAATGATAGTTTTCATAAGGCGGTTTTAAGTAAATATCATAAAGATATTTTAATTAATTACTGGAGTTTAACAGGTGAAGTTAGCTCAAGTAAGGATAGAAAAGACAACATCAGGATGAGAGCAACACTTCCTGAATTAAATAAGGCTGGTTTTAAGACAATTAACTACAATAGTTATTATCTATATATGATTACAGATCCAACATCATTTACCAATGAATCTAAGAAAATTTGGACTTCCGAGTTTAAAAAATGGAAAATGAATATGTGGAATGATGAATCTACAAAAGATATCACAAAGAGCGCCAATAATATTGGTGCTGCCATATCAATATGGGGTGAATATCCAAATCAATATACTGGTGATCAAACATATAATAAGACATATTATTACGTTGATACGTTTTTAAAGGCCCAGGATAAATTTACTAAGTAAGTTTCTTATATCAATAAAATATGGTATATTTGAAGTAACATCTATTTTATGGAGAGTTAATAATGCTTAAATTAAAGATTAATGCAAAACAAGGTAATCAACAAATTAAATTATCTGATGGTACATTTGGTCAACTAACTGGTGTTAGAATTCCTACGGGTGGTTTCGGACAAGAAGTTATCCAATGGACATTCTTATCAGTTGATCAAATCCATGAAGGGTTTGTTTATGCTGGACCATTCTATGACGGATTGGTAATTAACTCCTTGAATGCAAAAGATCAATATGAAGTAAAAATGGTTAACAAGTAAAGCGTACTTTTAAAGTGCGCTTTTTTTACTATAATCTTTGAGCAGTTAAAAGTTTCATAGTACAATTATAATAATATATATTTGAAAGTGTGGATTATGATTATGAATGTTGGAATTGATAAGATGAGCTTTTATTCATCAGACATGTATCTTGATATGGTGGATTTAGCACATGCTAGAAATGAAGACCCTAATAAATATTTAATTGGAATTGGCCAAAAGAAAATGGCAGTTATTCCTAAAACACAAGATGTAGTTACAATGGCTGCAAATGCATGTTTAAAAATAATTGATGATGATGATAGAAATAAAATTGATTTAATTATTTTTGGGACTGAAACTGGAATTGACAATTCTAAATCTGCAGCGATTTATTTACAAAACATGTTGGGATTAAGTAGACGCGGTAGAGCTTTTGAAATTAAGCAAGCTTGTTATGGGGCTACCGCGGGATTACAAATGGCAAAGGAATATGTAGAAAATAATCCTGAAAAGAAGGCATTAGTTATCGGGGCAGATATTGCCAGATATGGTATCGATACTCCTGGTGAAGTAACACAAGGTGGTGGGGCTGTTGCCATGGTTATATCTGCTAACCCATCAATTGCAGAGTTTGAAGGAACAAGTACATTCTATTCTGATGACGTAATGGATTTTTGGAGACCGTTATATAGAACCGAAGCTGTGGTTGATGGTCATTATTCAAATGACGTATATGTCGATTTCTTTAAGAAGACATGGGATGAATACAAACAAATTACTGGAAAAAATTTGGAAGACTTTTCTGCAATGACTTTCCATCTACCCTATGTAAAAATGGGAATCAAAGCATTAAGAGCAATCATTGATGAAGCAAGTGAAGAGCATCAAGACAAACTAAAAACAGAATTTGGTTTCGGAAAAGTATATAATGAAAATATTGGGAACCTATATACAGGTTCCTTGTACCTAAACTTTTTATCTTTAATTAACAATTCTGATCAATTAAAGGTTGGAGATAGAATTGGATTATTCAGTTATGGATCAGGAGCTCAAGGGGAATTCTTTGCAATGAATTTATGTAAAGGATTTAAAAATAGTGAATTGATAAGTCAAATCAATGCTGACATTAATAACAGAAAACAAGTATCTGTTTCTGAATATGAAACCATCTTTAATGACTGGGTACCAATTAAAGATCAAGAACTTAGTTTTGATACAAGTAAAGATGCTTCAACATTTACTCTTAAGGGTGTTAAGAACCATCAAAGAATTTATGATAGAAAGTAGGAGTAAACATGAGATTATATTTAGCAGGTCCATTTTTTGATGACGAACAAGTCAATAGAATTGAAAGAATTGAAAAAGCGTTAGATGCAAATAAAACTGTATCTGATTACTTTAGTCCAAGAAATTCCAATGTTAACGATGGTACTGAAATTGGTAGCAGTCAATGGTCAAAGGATGTATTTCAATTAGATGTTGATGAAATAAAAAAAGCTGATGCCGTCATCGCAATTATCGACTATGTTGACGATAACGTTGATAGCGGTACAGCTTTTGAAATTGGATATGCTTTTGCAATTGGCAAACCAGTTGTTTTATTCCATGAAAAAGAAGCAATTGTTAATTTAATGCTTTCAAATGGTTCTAAATCATACCTAACAAAGGTTAGCGATGTTGAATCTTTTGACTTTGAAAAGATGCCTGAATATCACTACGAGGGAGAAGTGTTCTAAAACACACTATCTCTGAATAGACCAACAACCTTACCAATGATATAAACTTGATCTAAAATGATTGGATCTAGATTGTCATTTTCAGGTTGAAGGCGGTAGTGATCAGATTCTTTAAAGAATCTCTTACATGTTGCTTCATTTTCTGATGTCATTGCGATAACAATGTCACCGTTGTTAGCTGTTGATTGCTTTCTAACGATAACTTTATCACCATTTAAGATTCCAATATTTATCATACTTTCACCTTGAATGGTAAGCATGAAAATTTCATCAGAATTTTCATATTGTTCTGGCATGGAGAAAAATTCAGAAGTATCTTCAACGGCTAAAATTGGTTCTCCAGCAGCTACAGTACCTAAAACTGGAATTTGACCGGGATGAGTATTAACTCCTAATTGTTTTAGTCCGTCTTCAGTAATTTCTAGTGCTCTTGGCTTAGCAGGATTTTTAACGATAAATCCTTTCTTTTCCAGACGGCTTAAATGTCCATGCACAGTAGAAGTTGAAGAAAGGTCAACGGCTTCTCCAATTTCTCTAACGGTTGGAGGATAACCTTGACTATTGATTCTTTTCCAGATAAATTCTAAAATAGCTAATTGTTTAGAAGATTTTTCTTCTTTTGAAAAAGTCAAATCGATACCCCGTTTCTTGTATGTATTTTCAATGCTTTAAATATAGCATATTAAATAAATAAAAACAAACGTTCGCAAAGGAGAGGATAAAATGTCAGAAGCAGAAGATCCAATTTTAAAGAAACTTATTCCTAGAATTAACGAATTAGCTCATAAAGCCAAAAATGAAGGATTAAGTAAAGAAGAAGAGGCTGAAAGAGCTGATCTTAGAAAACAATATCTAAAGAGATTTAAAGAAAACATGAGAAGTCAAATCGAAATGGTTCAAATCTTTAATAAAGAGGGAAAAGAAGTTACCCCTGAAAAAGTTAAAGAGGTTCAAAGAAAGAAAGGGCTTCGTGACGACTAAAAAACTTTTGAATTTAATTATTAATTTGTGTAAAATTAATAATAGAAACAAACGGAGGGAGGAAGAATTATGTCACCATTCTTTTGGATTATTCTAATTATTTTAGCTTTAATCGTAGGTCTATTTGGTGGATTCTTCATGGCACGTAAGTACATGGAAAAATATCTTAAAGATAATCCCCCAATTAACAAGGATCAATTAAGAGCAATGATGTTGCAAATGGGTCAAAAGCCATCAGCTAAGAAGTTAAATCAAATGATGAATAGTATGAAGGCTAACGCCAAGTAATAAAAAAGACATAATCAAAAGATTATGTCTTTTTTTTTATTACTTTTTAGAAGGATCAACGTATTTGAATTCAGGATCAATTTCTTGATCTAGTTTATCGAATGCTTGTTGCATTTTATCTTCAATCGCTTTTTGTCCTTCTTCATTTATCTTAATTCCTTTATCTAGATAGATTGGGTCACCGAAATTAATGATAGCCTTCTTTCTAGAAAATAGGCTCTTGAATGTAAGTGGACCTTGATATACAGCTGGCAACAATGGCTTCTTAGATAATTTGGCAATTAGTGTTGCTCCACCTTTTAAATCTTGTGAATGTCTTGTTCCAGAAGGAAAGATAATTAGAGACTTATCTGAATTTTGTAAAATTTTAACAGGCTCTTTAATTACTGATGGACCAGGATTCTCACGATCAACGCTTAAAACGTTTGCATGCACTAAAACAAATTTAAGAATTGGGTTTTTAAACAATTCTTTTTTAGCCATGAAGGCGAATTCTTTTGGACTAGCTGCTAACGCAAAATACAATGGATCAAACCATGTTCGATGCGGTGCAACTAATATGTAGTTTCCCTCTGGGATACGTTGTTTGTTTTTGAATGTTGGTGTTCCATTTATTGGATATAAAATGATTCTAGATAAAATCTTTAAGAAAGAATACATTATTTAACTCCTCTCGTACTTTATTATTTAATAGTATTCTATTATTATAAGTATATGCAAGGAAAAAATGGGGGATGAATGTAAATGAACAACCTTTTGAAAGAAAATGAAAGAATTGATCAGTTATACAGTAACGACATTAAAGTAATTCAAAACCCCGAAGTGTTCTCATTTTCACTAGATGCTGTACTATTATCTTATTTTGCAAAGTTACCTAAAAAAGATTCTTCAGTGACTGTTGATTTATGTAGTGGAAACGGTGCAGTTGGATTATTTATGTCACATAAGACTCGTGGGAAGATATGGGAAATCGAGTTACAACCAAGATTAGCTGATATGGCAAAAAGAAGCGTTGAGCTTAATAATCTTGAAAATAAAATAGAAGTTGTTAATGATGATTTAGATAATGCTACGAATTATATATCCAAGGATTCCGTCGATGTCATTACATGTAATCCACCGTATTTTCCGAATTTAGATAATAGTAAGAAAAATCCCAATAAATATTTAGCAATTGCAAGACACGAAATTACTACTAATTTAGACAAAATTAACATTGTTTGCTCGGATTTATTAAAAACAAACGGAAAAGTATTTTTTGTATATAGACCAGACCGGTTATTAGAGTTACTTGATTCCATGAAATCACATGATATAATGCCGAAAGTGATTCAGTTTATCCACCCTAGAAAACAAAAAGACGCTAACATGGTTTTGATTGAAGGAATAAAGTCTGGTAAAAATGGTGGAACCAAGGTTCTTCCACCAATAACTGTTTATCAAGATGAATCTAACGATTATACAGATTATGTTAGGAATGTTTTATATGGAAAATAGGTATTTTATGTATGTTTTAAAGTGTGGAGATAATTCTCTTTATGGTGGATATACAACTGATTTAAAACATCGACTTGAACAGCACCAGTCTGGTAGAGGTGCAAAGTATACAAAAAATCATTTGCCAGTTGAGATGATATATCATGAAGAGTTTGATAATAAACATGATGCTTTGAGTGCTGAATATCACTTTAAACATCAAAGTAGAAAAAAGAAAATAGATTATTTAAAGAGTCATGGTGTAGATGTTCATAGAGAACACCTTTTATAGTTTTATGAAAAATTAATTGTAAATAGGAGGTTTCATAATGAAAATAATTGCATATGGTATTAGAAATGATGAATTGCCTTTTCTAAGAGAATGGGAAAACAACAATCCAGATGTTGAAGTTAAGGTAGAAACAGAATTACTCGATTCAACTACGGTTTTAGAAGCAGAAGGATTCGATGGTGTTGTCGCATATCAACAAAAACCATACACTAAGGAAATCCTTGATAAACTGGGAGAATTTAATATTCGCTATTTATCTCTTAGAAATGTTGGAATTGATAACATCGATGTTGAAGCTGTATCAAAGAATAATATCACAGTTACTAATGTTCCTGCGTATTCGCCAAACGCTATTGCTGAGTTAGCAATTACGCAAATTATGAGATTACTTAGAAATACAAAAAGATTTGAAACTAAGCAAAGAAATGGTGATTTGAGATGGGCTCCAGAAATTGGAGAAGAACTTCATACCAAAACTGTGGGCATCTTTGGAACAGGTAGAATTGGAAGAGTTCTTTTAGATATTTGCAGAGGATTTGGTGCAAAAGTCATTGCATATGATCCATTTAGAAACCCAGAACTTGAAAAGCAAGGAATATACGTTGACACTCCAGATGACTTGTTTAAAAAAGCTGATATCATTTCTCTCCATGTCCCAGCTGTAAAAGAGAATGAACATATGGTAAATGAAAAAACTTTATCAGAAATGAAAGATGGTTCTTATATTATTAATGCAGCAAGAGGAACCTTAATCGATACAGATGCATTAATCAAAGCTCTAGATTCAGGTAAGATTGCTGGGGTAGCATTAGACACATATGAAGGTGAAGTGGGAGTATTTAATGAAGATTTCCCATATTTTTCAGCTATTCCTGATGAAAAATTAAAGAACCTAATGGAGAGAGATAATGTTTTAGTTAGTCCACACATTGCATTTTATACAAAGACCGCTGTTCAAAATATGGTAGAATTTTCTATGGATGCTAATAGAGATTTAATTAAAACTGGAAATTCTGACAAAGTAGTCAAATTTTAGCTTGATTATTTACTTTGACTGAGATACAATAATATTCGGTGTTTATCACCAATTCACACTCAATATGACTATTTAGTAAGTGCCATTATTATGGTTTCTAAATGGGATGATTATTGGGGAGGAAAAAAACTATTTTTGGAGGGCTATTATAATGGCTGTTATTTCTATGAAACAATTACTAGAAGCTGGTGTTCATTTTGGACACCAAACTCGTCGTTGGAACCCTAAGATGAAGAAATTTATCTTTACCCAACGTAACGGAATTTACATTATCGATTTACAAAAGACTGTTAAGATGATCGATAATGCTTACAACTTCATGAAGGATGAAGCTGCTAAAGGTGCTACTGTTCTTTTTGTTGGTACTAAGAAGCAAGCACAAGATTCAATCCAAGAAGAAGCTGTTCGTTCAGGTCAATACTACGTTAACCACCGTTGGTTAGGTGGAACTTTAACTAACTGGGACACTATCCAAAGTCGTATTAAGTACCTAAAGGATCTTAAGAAGATGGCTGAAGATGGTACTTTCGAACGTCTACCTAAGAAGGAAGTTGCTCTTCTAAAGAAGAAGACTGACAAGCTTGAAAAATTCCTTGGTGGTATCGAAGATATGCCTAAGGTTCCAGATGTTATGTTTATCGTTGACCCTCGTAAAGAACAAATTGCTGTTCATGAAGCTCACAAATTAAACATTCCTATCGTTGCTATGGTTGATACTAACTCAGATCCTGATGATGTTGATGTTATTATCCCATCAAACGATGATGCTATCCGTGCCGTTCGTCTAATTACTGCAAAAATGGCTGATGCTATTATTGAAGGTAACCAAGGTGAAGAAAATGTTAGCGAAAGCACATTTGAAGACACTAAAGATGAAAACGAAAGTGAAGACAAGTAATATTATAAATATTAATATTGTTTAAACACTTAGGCTGACTCATGTTTGGACCGATAAGGCCTGGGAATGAGTCGGCCTTTTTTAATGATATAAATTAAGGAGGCCATAACAATGGCAAAGATTACTGCTGCTCAAGTAAAAGAACTACGTGAAAAAACAAGTGTAGGTATGATGGATGCTAAGAAAGCTTTAGTTGCTTCTGATGGTGACGAAAAGAAAGCTATCGAATACTTACGTGAAAAAGGTATTGCTAAAGCTGAAAAGAAGAGTGACCGTGTTGCTGCTGCCGGTTTAACTCGTGTTGTTACACACGGAAACGATGCTGCTATCGTTGAAGTTAATGCTGAAACTGATTTCGTTTCAGGTAACGATGACTTTAAGAATCTTATTGATTTAATCTCAGCTAAAATCGTTGAAGCTAAACCTGCTGATGTAGAAGCTGCTTTAGCTCTTGACGTTGACGGTGAAACAATCAACGATAAGATTATTAACACTACTCAAATTACTGGTGAAAAGATTACTCTTCGTCGTTTTGTTGTATTAAGCAAAGCTGATGACGAAAGCTTTGGTCACTACCTACACAATCAAGGTCTAATTGGTGCACTTGTACAAATCCAAGGTGTAGATGAAACTGTTGCTAAGCATGTTGCTATGCACATTGCTGCTACAAAACCAGAATACCTAGACAGAAACGAAGTTCCTCAAGACAGACTTGAAGCCGAAAGAGAAAACTTGAAGAAGGAAGCTCTACAAGAAGGCAAGCCTGAAAATATCGTTGAAAAAATGGTTGAAGGACGTCTTAACAAGTTCCTTTCAGAAATCAGTTTAGCTGATCAAGAATTCGTTATGGATTCTGACAAGACTGTTGGCGAATTTGTTAAAGAAAACGGTGGTTCACTAAAAGCTTTCGTACGTTACGAAGTTGGTGAAGGTATCGAAAAGCAAGAAACAAACTTTGTTGACGAAGTTAATAGTCAAATTAAATAATAAATATGAAGAAGGACACTATTTTGTGTCCTTTTTTTATGTATTTTTATCTAAATATTTATTGCAATAATCTGTTTTTAGGGCCCATATTATGCTAAAATTAACTTAATGAACTTGTAATGGAGGAAATTCGATGTCTGATTTAAAATATAAACGTATCGTCTTAAAGCTTAGTGGTGAAGCCCTAGCTGGTGACGAAGGGTTCGGAATCAACCCACCTGTGATAAAGAAAATCGCTCAAGAAATCAAAAATGTTTATGAATTAGGAATTCAAATCGCTATCGTTGTCGGTGGTGGTAACATGTGGCGTGGAGTTGCTGGTTCAAAAATGGGCATGGAACGAACTCAAGCGGATTACATTGGAATGCTTGCCACTGTTATGAATGGTTTAGCACTTCAAGAAAACCTTGAATCATTGGGGGTTCCAACAAGAGTACAAACTTCAATCGAAATGAGACAAATTGCTGAACCATACATTAGAAGAAAAGCAGTAAGACACCTAGAAAAGAATCGAGTTGTTATTTTCTCTGGTGGAACTGGTAACCCATTCTTTTCAACAGATACAACTGCTGCATTAAGAGCTGCTGAAGTTCATGCTGATGCAATCTTAATGGCAAAGAATGGAGTAGATGGTATCTACTCAGCTGATCCTAATCAAGATCCAGATGCTGTTAAATTTGATGAATTAACTCAAATGGACATTATTAATAAGAATCTTAAAGTTATGGATACAACTGCTAGTTCATTATCTATGGATAATGATATTCCACTTGTTGTGTTTAACTTAAATGAATCCGGCAACATCGAAAAAGTTGTTAAAGGTGAAAAAATCGGTACTACAGTTAAGGGGAAATAAACATGGCTACTCAAAATGAAATTCTTGATAATGCAAAAGAAAAGATGCAAAAATCAATCGCATCATTAAAACACGAATTATCTTCAATTAGAGCCGGTAGAGCAAATGCCAGTCTATTGAACGGTGTTAATGTTGAATACTACGGAGCACCAACTCCATTAAATCAAATTGCTTCAATTACAGTTCCTGAAGCAAGAGTTATTATGGTTAGTCCATATGATAAATCAGCTTTAGATGATATTGAAAAAGGAATTTTAGAAGCTGATATTGGTATTAACCCAGCTAATGATGGTGATAACATTCGTTTGATTGTCCCACAATTAACTGAAGAAAGAAGAAAAGAAGTTTCAAAGAAGGTTAAAGCCGTCGGAGAACAAGGTAAAGTTGCTATTAGAAATGTGCGAAGAGAAGCAATGGATGCCGTTAAAAAGGGAAATAAGAATGATGAGTTCACGGACGATGAAGCTCATGATTTAGAAGAAAAAGTACAAAAGCTTACTAATGACCAAATTAAGGACTTAGAAGCTGTTGTTGATAACAAAGAAAAAGAAGTTATGAACGGTTAAGAGATAGGACAGGGGGAATCACCGTGGAAGAAATGGAAGTCACACCAGGTACCGAACAATTTACAAAGATGGTATTTAAATTAAATGGAGATCTAGACGATTCAACTATTAAATCATTGGAATATAATGACAACAGAGTCGAAGAAATTCAAGACGGAATTTTTGTTATGCCAGTTTATGTTGAAGAGCAATTCAATATTTTCTTAGTTGTTTCTAAGTTAATTGAAGATGACTGGATTGTCGCATTTACACAGGCTACCATTGAAAACGGTTCTGAAATAACAGATTTAAGCGATCCTATTCCAACTGGAGAAGGACTAAATATGTTAGGTGACCAAAACGCGGATGAAGCCAACCAACTATTGAAGTATTTCGAAACTTTAGTTGAAGCTAAACGTGGAGAATGGAGATTAATCCAATAAAATAACTTAACTAATTTGGGATGAGGATTTATTCTCATCCTTTATTTGTATGAATTAGGTGGAAAAGATGTTTAATTTTAAAAAGAAGAATAAAATTGTTGATTTTGACTATCAAAACATTCCAAATCATATAGCAATAATTATGGATGGTAATGGTAGATGGGCACAAGAAAGACATTTACCAAGGATTGCTGGTCATAAACAAGGTATGAATGTAGTTAAAAAAATAACACAAGCATCAAGTGAGTTAGGCGTAAAAGTCTTAACCTTGTACGCTTTTTCTACAGAGAATTGGAAAAGACCAGAAAAAGAAGTTAATTATTTAATGGATCTTCCTGAAAGATTTTTTAACACTTTTGTTCCTGATTTGGTAAAGAATAATGTAAAAGTTAACGTTATGGGATACGTTGATCAATTGCCTAAACAAACACAAACTGCTATAAAAAATGCCATTGAGGATACAAAGGACTGTACAGGAATGGTTTTAAACTTTGCTTTGAATTACGGTAGTCAAGATGAAATCGTAACCGCTGTTAAATCCATTGCAGAAAAAGTTTCTAATAACGAAATATCAATTGATAGCATCAATAAAGAAACTGTTTCAGATAATCTAATGACTGCTGATTTAGGCGAATATGCCAATCCTGACTTACTTATTCGTACCAGTGGAGAAGAAAGATTATCTAACTTTTTATTATGGCAATTAGCATATAGTGAATTCGTTTTTGACGATACTAAGTGGCCCGATTATACTGAAGATAATTTGAAAAATTGTATTTTAACTTTCCAATCTAGACATCGTCGTTTTGGTGGTTTAACAAATAAATAATTTAGGAGATAAATATGAAAACAAGAGTAATAACAGCAATCATTGCTTTAGCTTTCTTTGTACCAATTGTATTGATTGGTGGAATTCTAATCGAAGTTGGTGCAATTGCATTGGGAATCGTAGCAATGTCAGAAGTTTTAATTATGAAGAAGAAACTATTAGTTTCTCCAGAAGCTTTACTATCATTTTTAGGAGTTAGTATTCTAATAGCTCCTGCAAATTGGTTTAGTTCATTACCACATTTTTTAAGTGTTAATTTTATTTTTTACATTATCGTTATGCTATTAATGTTAAGAAACGTTATTACAAAAAATATTTTTTCATTTGATGATGCTGGAGTATTAACTATTGCAATGTTATACATCGGAATGGGGTTCCATTACTTTATTGAAGCAAGAGGTGCAGGGATTGCAGTTTTATTCTATGCTTTATTTATTGTTTGGATTACCGATTCTGGAGCATATGTATTTGGTAGAAAACTAGGTAAAAATAAATTAGCTCCACATGTAAGTCCTAACAAAACTTGGGAGGGATCTATTTGTGGATCTGTACTAGCGATTATCGTTGCTACTGTTTGGATGCAATCATTTGAAATTGGTAACGTATCAATGTTGGTAGCAATAATTATCACTGCCGTGTTATCAATTGCAGGACAATTTGGTGATTTAGTAGAATCAGCATTGAAGAGATATTATCAAGTTAAGGATTCTGGTAAAATCTTGCCAGGTCATGGTGGAATCTTAGATAGATTTGATAGTTTGCTATTTGTACTACCACTTCTTCATTTGTTCGGCATTATCTAGCCTAAAGGAGTTTTAAAATGATTACGACAATACTCGCATTCATCGTTGTCTTTGGAATATTAGTTTTTGTTCATGAGTTTGGTCACTTTATTGCGGCCAAGAAGTCGGGAATAATGGTAAGAGAATTTTCCATTGGAATGGGTCCTAAAATTTTCTTTTATCGTCATAACCATACAACATATACCATCAGAATTTTACCATTAGGTGGATACGTTAGAATGGCTGGATTAGCTGATAATGAAACGCAACAACTGGAACCTGGAACACCAGTTACTCTTGAATTTAATGATAAAGATGAAGTTACATTAATTAACACTAGCCAAAAGAAAAGAAATATTAACGGACTACCATTAGAAGTTTCAGACATTGATCTTCAAAAGGGTTTATGGATTGAAGGGTATCAAGACAATAATGAAGATGTAAAACGCTTTAATGTTAATCATGATGCACTAATGATTGAATCTGATGGGACAACAGTTCAAATTGCTCCTGAAGACGTTCAATTTCAAAATGCACCTGTATTAAAAAAGATGATTACTAATTTTGCAGGTATTTTTAATAATGTTTTACTTGCGATTGTAGCATTTTCATTGCTATCTTTCCTACAAGGTGGGGTTGTTAGCACACAAAATAAAGTAAACACAGCTTCTGGACACTCTGTAGCTAGAGATGCTGGAATCAAAAACGGTGATAAGATTATCAAGGTCGATAATGTTAAAACTGATAATTGGAACGAATTAAGTTCAGCTATTCAAAGCAAGCCAAATACTAACGTTGTTTTAACAGTTGAAAGAAATAATCAAACCCATATCATTAAACTAAAAACAGATTCACAAGAATCAAATGGGAAGAAATATGGTTTAATCGGGATTGAAAACACACTAGATACATCGTTTGGAGCTAAGTTATTATCTGGCTTTACTAGAACTTGGGATATGACTAGGTCACTTTATTCTCAATTAGCTTATATGATTAGCGGACATTTTAGTTTAAATGATTTAGGTGGTCCGGTCGCAATTTATGCTAATACCACTAAAGCAACTAAACTTGGAATGGCTGGAATTGTATACTTCATTGGTTTCTTATCTATTAATTTAGCAATTATGAATTTAATTCCAATTCCAGTCTTAGATGGTGGTAAAATATTAATGAACATAATTGAAGCAATTAGAAGAAAACCAACTTCTGAAAAAGTAGAAACAGTTGTTACTTTAATAGGATTTGCAATCATTGTTGTATTAATGCTATTAGTGACAATTAACGATATTCAAAGATATTTTCTACACTAATAACGTATAAGGAGATCTTTTATGAAACAGTCAAAAATGTTAATCCCAACGCTTAAGGAAGCGCCTAAAGGTGCAGAAGCCATTAGTCATCAACTAATGCTTAGATCGGGATATATCAAGCAAGTATCAGCAGGTATGTATGCATATTTACCACTTGCATATAAAGTTATTTCAAAGATTGAAAACATCATTAGAAAAGAAATGGATGCAATCGACGCAAATGAAACACTTATGCCAGCTGTATTACCTGCAAATTTATGGGAAAAATCAGGTCGATTAGCAACATACGGACCAACATTATTTCAATTAAAAAATCGTCATGATACAGACTTTATCTTAGGTCCAACTCATGAAGAAACTTATACTGAAATTATTCGTGACTCAATTAAGTCATATAAAAAATTACCTTTGGTACTTTACCAAATTCAACCTAAATATCGTGATGAAGAAAGACCTCGTAATGGATTACTACGTGGCCGTGAATTTATTATGGAAGATGGATATTCATTCTCAATTAACGATGAAGATCTAGACCGTATCTACAATCAAATGGAAGATGCATATCGTAAAATCTTTGATCAAGTAGGTCTTGATTACCGCACTATTATTGGTGATGGTGGAGCTATGGGGGGATCTGATTCAATTGAATTCTCTGCTCCTGCAGCTGTTGGTGAAGATACAATTGTATACTCAGATGACAGTGAATACGCCGCAAATTTGGAAATGGCTAAAAGTATGTACGTTCCAGATCAATCAAGTGAAACTCAAAAAGAACTTGAAAAGATTAGTACACCAAATGTTAAATCAATTGAAGATGATGTTGAATTATTAGATACTACAGCAAGTAATGTAATTAAGAGCGTATTATTTATCGCTGATGAAAAACCTGTTTTAGTATTAGTTCGTGGTGACCATGAAGTTAACGACGTTAAAGTTAAAACTGAATTAGGTGCTTCATTCTTTGACTTAGCAAATGATGATCAAATTAAGGAATTTACTAACACATCTCGTGGATACGTTGGACCTTTCAATTTAGATGAATCAGTTACTATTTTGGCTGACAACTATGTACAAGATATGGTTAATGCTTATGCAGGTGCCAATGAAGATGGATACCATTTTGCCAACGTAAATCCTAAGAGAGATATTGAAAATGCTAAGTATGGTGATTTTAGAGAAGTTCAAGAAGGTGAAATTTCACCAGACGGTTCAGGGGTTCTTAAATTTACTAAGGGAATCGAAATTGCTCATATTTTCAAACTAGGAACAAGATACTCAAAAGATTTAGAAGCAAATGTTTTAGACGAAAATGGACGTCAAACACCTGTTGTTATGGGATGTTATGGAATTGGTATTAGTAGATTATTGACAGCGATTGCTGAACAACAAGCGGATGAAAATGGACTAAGCTGGCCTAAGTCAATTTCTCCTTTTGATATTCACTTGATTCCTGTTAATACAAAAGATGAAACTCAAGTAAGCGTTGCTGATGAATTAGAAACAGCCCTTAAAGATGCTGGATTTGATGTGTTAACTGATGATAGAAAAGAAAGAGCGGGGGTTAAGTTCGCCGATTCTGATCTAATTGGTTTACCAATCAGAGTAACAGTTGGTAAAAAAGCCAGCGAAGGTATCGTAGAAATCAAGATTAGAAAAACAGGTGAAACTGTAGAAGTAAAACAAGAAGAAGTTGTTAATACAGTTGAAATCCTATTAAAAGATTTGAAATAGAAAAGAGGTCAGTGTAAAGTGCTGACCTTTTTTAGCTGATTAAGATTGGAGGGATGACGTTGGCTAATAATGAAGAATTGTTCAAGAAGTTGCTAAATCAACTTCAACTGGGAGATAAGATTGATTCAGAAGACTTCAAAGATGGACAAATCGAATCGATTGATATTCATAAAAAATCTAAAGTATGGCAATTTAATTTAATGTTACCCAAGATTTTAAACTACGAAATATTTATTGATTTTTATAACCGAATGCAAGCAACTTTCGATGAAATTGCTGAAACCAAGATTAATTTTAAGGTCAATGATAATAGTTTTGACAATAAGACCTTAGGTCAATATTGGGAATGGGTTGTAAAGAATGCAGATATATCAGATTCAATTAGAAATGAATTACTGAAAAATAGTGAACCTACTTTAAGTAATAATAAAGTAGAGTTATCTGCGGATAATGAAATTGTAAAGAATTTAATCGTTGATCAAGCTTTAGGAGCGATTGAAGCAAAATACCAAAGTTTAGGATTCCCTGAGTTTCATATTAACGTTTTTATTGATGAAACAGCGTCTCAAGAAAGAATTAAACAATTCAAAATTGAACGTGAAAAAAAGGATGCTGAATTAGCACAACGTGCTATGAAGGCTATTCAAGAATCTTCTAGTAAACGTGAGAAGAAAGCTGCCAACGCTGTTCCTAAGGGAAAAGTTCAAATTGGTAAGAAAATCAAAGAAGATTTAGAAGTAACTAAAATGATCGATATTGTTCAAGAAGAAAAAATGGTCATTGTTAATGGACACATTTTCAAAAAAGAAATTCGATCACTTCGTTCTGGAAGACAATTAATGATGTTAGAAATTACAGATTACTCATCATCGATTGAAGTTAAGAAGTTCTCTAATAATGAAACTGATGAAGCAAATTTTGCTGCATTACAAGAAGGAGATTGGATAAAAGTTCGTGGTGGAATTCAAGAAGATAACTATAGTCATGAACTAACCTTGAATGCATATGACATTAATCCACTTCATCATGAAGATAGAATGGATACATCAGAAGATAAACGTGTTGAACTACATTTGCACACTAAGATGAGTCAAATGGATGCTACCAATAGTATTGAAGAATATGTAAGTAGAGCAAGTAAATGGGGTCATCCGGCTTTAGCAATTACTGATCATACTTCTGCGCAAGGTTTTCCATTTGCATATACGGCAGCACAAAAAAACGACATTAAGATGTTGTATGGTGTTGAAGCCAACATTGTTGATGATGGGGTTCCCATTACTTTTAATGAAGATGATAGGGAATTAGCAGATGCTACATACGTTGTTTTTGATATTGAAACAACAGGATTATCAGCAATTTACGATAAAGTTATCGAAGTTTCAGCGGTTAGAATGCAACACAATAACGTATTAGATCAGTTTGAAGAATTCATTGACCCTGGTTTTCATTTGTCAGATTTCACAACAGAACTAACATCAATTACTGATGATATGGTTAAGGGTTCTAAGTCAGAAGAAGAAGTATTCAAGCTATTTAGAGAATTTTGTGGCGATTCAATTATCGTTGGACATAACGTTACATTTGATGTTGGCTTTATGAATGTTGGATATCAAAGATACGGAATGGAAGAAATCCAAAATCCAATTATTGATACTTTGCCATTAGCAAGATTTTTATATCCAAACTACAAGAGCTATCGTTTAAACACTTTAGCTAAAAAGTTTGATGTAGCATTGGAACATCATCACCGTGCGGTTTATGATGCTGAAACTACCGGACATTTAAACTATATTTTCATTAAAGATGCAGAAGAAAATTATGGAATTACCAAAGTTTCGCAATTAAATGAACATATGTCTGATAATGATTCATATAAGCATGCCAGACCTTTCCATGCTATTTTAATGGCACAAACACAATCTGGATTAAAGAATTTGTATAAATTAATTTCTATTTCTAATGTTGAATACTTCTATCGAGTACCAAGAATTCCACGAAGTGTTTTAGAAAAATATAGAGAAGGAATTTTAATTGGTTCTGCTTGTGCGAATGGTGAAGTTTTCACTGCAATGCTACAAAAAGGGAAAGAAGAAGCTAAGAAAAAAGCTAAATTCTATGATTACTTAGAAGTTCAACCTAGTGCAGCATATAAGCCAATGATTGATTCTGAACTTATTCATAGCAAGCAACATCTAAGAGAATTGATGCAAAATATGATTGATATGGGACATGAAATGGATATACCAGTCGTTGCAACAGGTGATGTTCATTATCTAGATCCACAAGATTTTATTTACAGAAAAATATTAATTCATTCTCAAGGTGGAGCAAATCCATTAAACAGAAACGAATTACCTAAGGTACCATTTTTAACAACAAACGAAATGTTAGAAGATTTCAGTTACTTAGGTGAAGATTTAAGTAAGGAAATCGTTGTAGATAATACACAAAAAATTGCCAATATGGTTGATGATGGAATTCATCCTGTCTTGGATAGACTATATCCACCTCACATGAAGGGTGCGGACGATGAAATTCGTAACTCAACTATGGATAAGGCACATGAACTATACGGCGATGATTTACCTGATTTCCTTCAAGCGAGATTAGACAGGGAATTAGATAGTATCATTGGTAACGGTTATGCTGTTATTTATCTGATTGCCAAAAGATTGGTAGATAAAAGTAATAAAGATGGATATTTAGTTGGATCTCGTGGTTCTGTTGGTTCTAGTTTAGTTGCCACAATGTCTGGTATTACTGAAGTTAATCCACTACCACCACATTATCGTTGTCCTAACTGTAAGTATTCACATTTCTTTATGAAAGGTGAATATGGTTCTGGATATGACTTGCCACACAAGGAATGTCCTGAATGTGGAACCTTAATGATTGGTGATGGTCATAATATTCCGTTCGAAACTTTCTTAGGTTTTAGTGGTAATAAAGTTCCTGATATTGATTTGAACTTCTCTGGTGATTATCAACCAATCGCACATAACTATTTAAAAGTATTGTTCGGTGAAAACAACGTATATCGTGCTGGAACAATTGGAACAGTTGCTGATAAGACAGCCTATGGTTATGTTAAAGCGTATGAAAGAGATACTCAGCAAACCATTAGGTCTGCTGAAATTGATAGATTAGCACAGGGGGATACTGGTGTTAAGAGAACTACTGGACAACATCCAGCGGGGATTATTATCGTACCTGACGATATGGACATCTTTGACTTTACACCAATTCAATATCCTGCCGATGATCAGACTTCAGCTTGGGAAACAACCCACTTTGATTTCCATTCAATTCACGACAATATTTTAAAAATGGATGTTTTGGGACATGATGATCCAACCATGATCAGAATGCTTCAAGATTTATCTGGTATTGATCCACAATCAATTCCAATGGATGACCCAGGTGTAATGGGATTATTCTCAGGAACAGAAACAATTGGTGTAACTGAAGAACAAATTCAATCTAAAACCGGTACACTGGGTGTTCCTGAGTTTGGAACTAAGTTTGTTAGAGGGATGCTTGAACAAACTAAACCACAAAACTATTCACAATTACTACAAATTTCCGGATTGTCACATGGTACCGATGTATGGCTAGGAAATGCGGATGAATTGATTAAAGAAGGTAAAGCAACCATCGCCAACGTTATCGGATGTCGTGATAATATCATGACCGATTTAATTAATTGGGGATTAGATTCAGAAACATCTTTCCAAATCATGGAATTTGTTCGTAAGGGTAAAGGTATCAAAGATGAATGGCAAGAAAAGATGCATGAAGTTAACATTCCACAATGGTATATAGATTCATGTTTAAAAATTAAGTACATGTTCCCTAGAGCCCATGCTGCCGCTTATGTTTTAATGGCATTGCGTGTTGCATACTTTAAGGTATACTTCCCATTAGTATATTACTGCGCATATTTCTCAGTTAGAGCTGATGATTTTGATTTAGTTTCAATGTGTCGAGGTAAAGACGCTGTTAAAACTAGAATGAAAGAAATTAATGATTTAGGTAATGATGCTTCTGCAAAAGATAAAAACTTATTGACTGTTTTGGAATTAGCTAACGAAATGTTAGAAAGAGGTTTTGATTTTGAAATGGTTGATTTGAATAAATCTGATGCCGAACAATGGTTAATTGAAGATAATAAGTTAATTGCACCATTCAACGCTATCCCAGGTCTTGGATTAAACGTTGCTAAGCAGATTGTTGCTGCCAGAGCTGATAAAGAGTTTATCTCAAAGGAAGATTTGGCTAAGCGTGGAAAAGTATCTAAGAAGTTAATTGAATTCATGACTGAAAATCATGTAATTGATAATTTGCCTGATGAAAATCAATTAAGCCTATTTGATATGATGTAGTATGTATTGATTAAAATAACTATCCATGGTAAAATAACGATAGTTTATATCTGAGAAGAAAGGAGTGAGCAGAAATGCTCGCTCTTTTTATTGGATTTTTTAGGAGGCGTATCATTGAGCGAAGTTACACAAACGGTAAAAGAATTAGTAACACCAATTCTAGATAGTCACGGTTTTTATCTCTATGACATCGAATTCGTACATGAAGGTAAGAGTTGGTATTTAAGAGTTTATGTTGATAAAGATGGTGGTATTAACATTGAGGATTGTGCTTTAGTATCAGATGAATTAAGTGAAAAACTAGATACTATTGAACCTGATCCAATTCCACAAGCATACTTTTTAGAAGTATCATCACCTGGAGCTGAAAGACCTCTTAAGAAACCTCAAGATTATGAAAATGCAGTTGGTGAATACATTCATGTATCACTTTACGCACCCATTAATGGTGAAAAAGTATATGAAGGTACATTGAAAGAGTTAAGTGATGAAGAACTTATTTTGACTGTTAATTTAAAAGGTCGAATTAAGGATTTAAACATACCAAGAAAATCTATTGCCAAAGCAAGACTAGCAATTAAATTTTAGCTAAGGGAGATTATAAAAAATGAGTAAAGAACTTTTAGGCGCATTAGATGCCCTAGAAAATGATAAGGGAATTTCTAAGGAAACAGTGATTGATGCCCTAGAAGCTGCACTAGTGTCAGCTTACAAAAGAAATTACAACCAAGCACAAAACGTGGAAGTAGTATTTGACGAAAAGAAGGGTAACATTCACGTATATGCTGTAAAGACAGTGGTTGAAGAAGTTGTAGACCCACGTCTAGAATGTAGTATTGAAGATGCATTACAATTAAATCGTGGTTATGAATTAGGTGATGAAATTAAGTTTGAAGTTACACCTAAAAACTTTGGTAGAATTGCTGCCCAAACTGCTAAGCAAGTTATTATGCAAAGAGTTCGAGAAGCAGAGAGAACTATTGTTTACAACAAATACAGCAAGTACCAAGATGAATTAATCACTGGTGAAATTGAACGCCAAGATGATCGTTTTGTATATGTAGATCTAGGTAAGGTTGAGGCTGTAATGCCAAAGAATGACCAAATGCCAAACGAACAATACAGACCACAAGATAGAATTAAGGTTTATGTTAACCGTGTTGAAGATGCTACAAAAGGTCCACAAATTTTTGTTAGTAGAACAGCACCTGGTCTATTAAAACGATTATTTGAAGAAGAAGTTCCTGAAATTTATGATGGAACTGTTGAAATTGTTTCAATTGCAAGAGAAGCTGGAGACCGTGCTAAAGTAGCTGTTAGATCAAACAGTGAAGATATCGACCCAGTTGGAACTACAGTTGGTCCAAGAGGTCAACGTGTTCAAACAATCGTTAATGAACTTGGTGGGGAAAACATGGACATTGTTCAATGGACAGAAGATCCTGCTGAATTTATTGCTAACTCATTAAATCCATCTGAAGTAGTTGATGTTATTTTTGATGAAGAAAATGAAAGAGCATGTACAGTAATCGTTCCAGATTATCAATTATCATTAGCTATTGGTAAGCGTGGTCAAAATGCTAGATTAGCTGCTAAATTAACAGGATACAAGATTGATATTAAATCAGAATCTGAAGCAGATGGTGTAGAAGAATACGCTACAGATGATGATGAAGGAATTGATAACGACTAATTATCAGCTTAAGGAGTGATAGTTCAATGAGAACAAGAAAAATTCCAATGAGAAAAGATGTTGTCACCGGTGAAATGGCTCCCAAAAAAGATTTAGTTAGAATCGTTAAAGATAAAGAAGATAACGTTTCTATTGATGAAACTGGTAAAAAATCAGGTAGAGGGGCATATGTATCAATTGATGTAAAAGTTGCTGAAAAGGCAAAGGCTTCTAAGAAACTAAATGAAGTTTTCTCAGTAAACCTAAGCGATGACTTTTACGATGAATTAATTGCATACGTAGATCACAAGCAAGCCAGAAAAGAACTTTTTGACAATGACAAATAAAGAGCAAATTTTAAACTTTATTGGGATTGCAAAGCGTGCTGGTAAAATTACTACTGGTGAAGATATATTGCTTAACGCAATAAAAAAGAATAAAATTAAATTTCTGATTATCGCTACTGACTCTGGAAAAGCCAGCTTAAAGAAATTTACAGATAAGGCTAATTCATATAACATTCCAACCAATCAAATGTTTACTAAAGTAGACATAAGCGATGCAATTGGGATTCCTCGAACCATAATCGGAATTGCGGATAATGGATTTGCCAAACGTTTGAAAGAAATGACAAATAATTGTAAAGGAACGTGATGGTATGGGTAAGAAAAGAATTTACGAATTATCTAAAGAGATAAATGTAGCTAGTAAGACAATAATTGATGAAGCAAAAAAGAAGGGATATGACGTTAAAAATCATATGTCTGGATTAACAGCGGATGAAGAAAAAGCAATTCGTGATCATTTTGCTCCAAAAAATAAGCCGGCTAAAAGTGAAAAAGCCACTAACACTAAAACTGCTAACAATAATTCTAAGAAACCTGCCGAAAAGCCACGTAAGACTTTAAATCAAAATACTAATGATAAGGCAAGACAATCTATGAACAATAACAATACAAATAGTACTAGAAACACAAACAATAGAAACAATAGAAACAATAGCAATTCAACTTCTGACTTTAAAAAGGGAAAGAACAAGAAGAAATTCAATAAGAAAAATAACCGTGGAAACAACAAGTTTGCAGGGATGTACACTAAGAACCAACGTATTAGACAAAACAACAAGAATAAGAAAGCTCCAGAAAGAAAAGAACGTCCATTACCAGAAACTTTATTTTACAGTGTTGGTATGAATGCTCAAGAAATTGGAAAGCTTATTCATAGAGAACCAGCTGAAATCGTTAAGAAGTTATTCTTATTAGGAATTATGGTTAACCAAAATGTATCTTTAGATAAGGATACAATTGAACTACTAGCTGAAGACTACGGTATGAAAGCTGAAGAAAAAGTCGAAGTTAACGTTTCTGATATTGATAAGATTTTTGATGAAGAAGCAGAAAACACTGATTATTTAGAAGATCGTGCACCAGTTGTTACCATCATGGGTCACGTTGACCATGGTAAGACTACATTGCTTGATTACTTGAGAAACTCACACATTACAGCTGGTGAAGCTGGTGGAATTACTCAAGCTATTGGTGCCTACCAATTAAAGAGAAATGGTAAAACTATTACATTCTTAGATACACCTGGACATGCTGCATTTACTGCAATGCGTGCTCGTGGTGCTGATATTACTGATATTACCATTCTAGTTGTTGCTGCTGATGATGGTGTTATGCCACAAACAATTGAAGCTATTGATCATGCTAAGGCTGCCAAGACACCAATTATTGTTGCAATTAACAAGATTGATAAACCAGGTGCAAACCCTAACCATGTTATTGAACAGTTAGCTAGTTATGAACTTATCCCAGAAGACTGGGGTGGTGACACTATTTTCGTTCAACTATCTGCTAAGATGGGAACTAACGTGGATGAACTATTAGATATGATTCTTCTAGAATCAGACGTTATGGAACTTAAGGCTAACCCTAAACAACATGCTGCAGGTTCTGTAATTGAAGCTAGACTTGACCGTGGTCGTGGACCAGTTGCTACTTTATTAGTTCAACAAGGAACAATGCACGTTGGTGATCCAATTGTTGTTGGTGACACTTTCGGTAGAGTTAGAACTATGACTAATGAATTAGGTGAAGACCTAGAAATTGCAACTCCATCTACACCAATTGAAATTACTGGTTTAAATGATGTTCCTGAAGCCGGAGACCGTTTTGTTGTCTTTGATGATGAAAAGACAGCTCGTGCAGCCGGTGAAGAAAGAGCTAAAGAAGCTCAAATGGAAGAACGTAAGAAGAACAATAGTGTTACTCTAGATAACTTATTCGAATCTCTAAAAGAAGGAGAAATGAAGGAAGTAGAAGTTATCATTAAAGCCGATGTTCAAGGTTCAGTTGAAGCATTAGCATCAAGTCTACAAAAGATTGATGTTGAAGGCGTTAGAGTTAACATCGTTCACAGTTCTGTTGGTGCAATTAATGAAAGTGATATTGCATTAGCTCAAGCAAGTAACGCAATTATAGTTGGATTTAATGTTCGTGCAACACCACAAGCAAAGGCACAAGCTGAAACTGATAATGTTGATATTCGTTTACATCAAGTTATCTATGATGCAATTGACGAAGTTGAATCAGCAATGAAGGGTATGCTTGCTCCTAAGTTTGAAGAACACATTACAGGTGAAGTTGAAATTAGACAACTATACAAGGCTTCTAAAGTTGGTACTATTGCCGGTGGAATGGTTACCAGTGGTGTAATCAAACGTGATAGTAAGATTAGATTGATTCGTGATAACGTTGTTATTTACAACGGCGAACTTAACAGTTTGAAGCGTTTCAAGGATGATGCTAAAGAAGTTAAACAAGGTTTCGAATGTGGATTTACAATTGAAAACTACAACGATCTTAAAGAAGGAGACGTTGTAGAAGCTTACGAAATGAAGGAAGTTCCTGCTAAGTAAAGGAGTGAATGAATATGGCTCAATACAGAGTTGGAAGACTTGAACAAGAAATTCAAAAAGAAGTAAATGATATTTTACTAAAAAGAGTTAGAGACCCACGTGTCCAAGGGGTAACCATTACTGGAGTAGATGTTACTGGCGATTTACAACAAGCAACTATCTATTACAGCACATTATCAGACAACGATGATGAAGAAGAAGTTACTCAAAAAGGACTAGATAAAGCTACTTCTTTAATTAGAGGAGAATTGGGTTCTCGCTTGAGTATTTATCGTACTCCAGAACTAGTTTTCAAATTAGATAGCTCCATTCAATATGGAAGCAAGATTGATCAGTTAATCAATCAGCTAAAAAGACAAGAAAAATAATAAAAAGCCTGCAATTAGTTGCAGGTTTTTTTGATGGAAAAATAAAGCGTTCAATTATGCTATAATTTACGTTAAATAGTAATCAAGGAGCGAATAATTATGGATGGAATTATCCCATTATATAAAGAAAAAGGAATGACTAGCTTTGCATGTGTTAGTCAATTACGTGGCATTCTTAAAATGAAAAGAATTGGTCATAGTGGGACATTAGATCCTAACGTTGAAGGAGTTTTACCTATTTGTTTGGGAAAAGCAACTAAATTGGTTGATTACTTAATGAACTCGGGAAAGATATATCAAGGTAGTATTACTTTAGGATTCGATACCACAACAGAAGACTTAGATGGAGAAGTGGTTAGTACTAAAGATGTAGAAAAGCCGTTATCTGATGATGAAATTAATGAATTGTTGGAAAGCTTTGTATCGGAAGATTTAATTCAAATTCCACCAATGTATTCAGCTGTTAAAGTGAACGGAAAAAGATTATATGAATATGCTAGAAATGGTGAAACGGTTGAAAGACCAAAGAGACATGTTCAAATTCATTATTTTAAGCAAACTAAAGAATGCGTATATGATGAAGATAAGAAGCAACAAACTATTTTCTTTGAAGTTGGTTGTGGAAAAGGAACATATGTAAGAACTCTAGCAGTTGATTTTGGTAAGAAAATAAACATGCCAGCGGTAATGTCTAGTTTAACTAGAATTAAAAGTGGAGGCTTTAATATCGATGAAACATTTAAATTAGATGATATTAGAGCAGCTGTAGAAAATAATAAAATTGATGAAATTGTGAAATCAATTGATTCCGTATTAGTTGATTTTAAACATTTAGAATTAAATGATGCTCAGTGGGCAACGGTTAAAAACGGTGGTTTTTTATCATCAGATGTTATTGATACAAAAGATGACAAATGTGTGTTAAGTTATAAGCATGCTGTTAAAGCTATCTATTATTATGACGAAAATAAACAGGTTTATAAGCCTGAAAAAATGTTTAGTAATCAATAAATTTAGAAGGTTTAAAATATGAAAATTATCAATATACATCACCCGCTAAAAGCATCCTTTGAACAAAAAGAAAAAATTATATTGGCAATGGGGTACTTTGATGGCATTCATAAAGGACATCAAAAAGTAATAAACCAAGCTAAGTCTATTGCTGATGAAAAGAGGATGCCCTTAGGTGTTTTAACATATGACCATAAACCAGCTGTTGTTTATGACCAGTTATCACCGCATGATAAAAGAGATATAATTTTACAAAAAAATAAATATAAAGAATTAGAAAGATTAGGCGTGGATATAGTATTTGAAGTTAACTATAGCTTTAACTTCCAAAATCAGTCTCCTCAAGAATTTGTTGATAATTATTTAATTAGATTTAACGCCGATACTGTTGTTGCAGGAACAGATCATACGTATGGTGCTAAGGATGCAACAATGGACTTATTACCTAAGTACGCATCTGGAAGATTTGATGTTGTATCAGTTGATCTAGCTGATTATCATTTATCTAAAATTAGTTCAACTAGAATTAGAAGAAATTTAGATCAAGGACATATCGACACCGTTAATATGCTTTTGGGAAGACCATTTAGAACTGACGGAACTGTTGTCCATGGGTTTGCAAGAGGAAGAGAGCTAGGATATCCAACTGCTAATATTGATCATGATGAATTACAATGGTTACCAGTAATTGGAGTTTATATTGTTGATGTCTGGATTGGTGAGGAAAAACATCATGGAATGGCATCAATTGGAAGAAATGTGACTTTTGGTGATAAAAATCCAATTACAGTTGAAATAAATATTCTAGATTTTAATGACAATATTTATGGTGAAGTATTAGAGATTGATTGGTTGCATCGTCTTCGTGGTGAAGTAAAGTTTGAAGGTGTTGAAAAGCTGATTGAACAGCTTAAGTCAGATGAACAAATGACTAGAAAATATTTTAAAAAGTAGCGGCCGTTTTTCTTGACCAATTTTGATGTATCTGATATATTATAAATTGTGGTTAGCACTTGAAGTATATGACTGCTAAAGGTGCTAATTGATAAGGAGTGATCTGGTATGCTAACTGAAAGAGAGAAAATGATTTTAAAGGTAATCGTCAACGATTACACTAAGTCAGGAGTTCCAGTAGGTTCGAAGGCATTATCCAGTCAACTACCAATTCATGTTAGTTCTGCGACCGTCAGAAATGAAATGGCTTTTTTAGAAGAGATTGGATTAATTACTAAAAACCATTCTTCATCGGGTAGAATTCCATCAATTGAGGGTTATCGATATTATGTTGATAATCTTTTGAATCCTAATCCTATTGACAACAATGATATGATGTTAATTCAGAATTCATTGTCAGGAAGCTTTAGGCAAATTGATGAGATTGTTAAGCAATCTGCTGACATACTATCCAACCTAACAAATTATACGGCGTTAACCTTAAAGCCGGAGCAAGAAACTGTTCCTATTTTAGGCAGTTTCAGACTTGTTCCATTGGGCAATCATCAAGTAATGGCGATTTTAATTACTAGTAATGATGAGGTCGTTAATCAAGTTTTCCATATTTCTGGAGACATTAGCGGAGATAGACTGGAAGCAGTTGTCAGAATGATTAATGATAAATTAGCTGGAAAGCCACTTGATGAAGTGGTCATTAAACTAAAAGAGGAAATCGTTCCAGAAATTCTCAAGTATGTTAGTGATCCAGATAATTTAGTTCAAACGCTGGATGATGTTTTGGCTGAAGCTTCTACTAACCAATTTTATATTGGCGGAGAACTGAACTTATTGAGTTTTACTGATAATAATGACGTCAGTTATTTGAAACCAATTTATTCTTTACTTAACGATAAAGATGATGCATCAAAATTCATCCAAAGCTCTGATAATTCTGTATCAGTTAAAATTGGTCCAGAATTGAGTAATGAGTTATTGAAGGATTACAGTATCATTACTGGTTCCTATGATGTAGGTCCGTATGGTAAAGGTGTTATAGCCGTTTTAGGTCCTACTAGAATGCCGTATTCAAGAGTGATTGGTATTGTGGATGGATTTAGAAACGAGTTATCAAAAAAACTGAGAAATTATTATGATAAATATAATCAGTAAAAGGAGGCATTTACTTGGCAAGTAAGAAGGATGATGAAAAAGACCTAAAAAAAGCTACTGATAAAAAAGAAAAAGTAGCTAATGATAAGGGTGCTAAGAAAGAAAAAGCAAAAAAGGATGATAAAAATCCTTTAGAAGATAAAGTTAAAGAACTTCAAGCACAAGTTGATGATTTCTCTGACAAGTATCTTCGAGCTGAAGCAGAAATGCAAAATATGCAAACACGCTATAAGAGAGAAAGAGCTGACATTTACAAATATGATGGTCAAAAATTAGCCACTAGTGTTTTACCAGTAATGGATAATTTAGATCGAGCTCTTCAAGTCGAAGTTTCTGATGAAAACGGAAAACAATTAAAGCAAGGTGTTGAACTAGTTTTAAAACATTTTAATAAGGCTTTATCCGAAAATGGAATCGAAGAAATTGATGTTTTAAATAAGAAGTTCGATCCAAACGAATGTCAAGCTGTACAAACTGTTCCAGCGGATGATGAACATCCAGCTGACACAGTTGTTGAAATTTTACAAAAAGGCTACAAATTAGCTGATAGAGTTATCAGACCATGTATGGTTGTTGTAGCACAATAATAAATTTGATAATAAGGGGATAATAAATTATGGCAAGTAATAAAATTATCGGTATCGATTTAGGTACCACTAACTCAGCTGTTGCTGTACTAGAAGGTAAAGAACCAAAGATCATTACTAATCCTGAAGGTGCAAGAACTACTCCATCTGTAGTTGCATTTAAAGATGGTGAACCACAAGTTGGTGAAGTAGCTAAGCGTCAAATGATCACTAACCCAAACACAATTGCTTCAATTAAGAGTCACATGGGTGAAGAAGGATACACTGTTGATGTTGATGGCAAGAAATACACACCACAACAAATTTCAGCTATGATTTTACAATACATCAAGGGATTTGCTGAAGACTATCTTGGAGATACAGTTAGTGAAGCAGTTATTACTGTTCCTGCATACTTCAATGATTCACAAAGACAAGCTACTAAAGATGCTGGTAAGATTGCCGGTCTTGATGTAAAACGTATTATTAACGAACCAACTGCTGCTGCATTAGCATACGGTTTGGACAAACAAGATAAAGACGAAAAGGTATTAGTATATGACCTTGGTGGTGGTACTTTTGATGTTTCTGTTCTTGAATTAGGTGATGGTGTATTCCAAGTACTTTCAACTAATGGTGATACCCACCTTGGTGGTGATGATTTTGATAAAAGAATCATGGACTACTTAGTTGAACAATTTAAGAACGAAAACGGAATTGACTTATCACAAGACAAGATGGCTTTACAACGTCTAAAGGATGCTGCTGAAAAAGCTAAGAAAGACCTATCAGGTGTTTCAGAAACAGAAATTAGTCTTCCATTTATTGCTTCAGGTGACAATGGTCCACTTCACCTAGAAACAAGCCTATCACGTGCTAAGTTTAATGAATTAACTTCTGACTTAGTTGATAAGACTAAAGTTGCTTTTGACAATGCTCTAAAAGATGCTGGATTAAGCAAATCAGACATTGATGAAGTTATCCTAAATGGTGGTTCAACTCGTATTCCAGCTGTTCAAGAAGCTGTTAAGAACTGGACTGGAAAGGAACCAAACCACTCAATTAATCCTGATGAAGCCGTTGCTTTAGGTGCTGCCGTTCAAGGTGGTGTGCTAACTGGTGATGTTAAGGATGTTGTCCTATTGGATGTTACTCCTCTATCATTAGGTATTGAAACTATGGGTGGTGTATTCACTAAGTTAATCGATAGAAATACAACTATTCCAACTTCAAAATCACAAGTGTTCTCAACTGCTGCTGATAACCAACCAGCTGTTGATATCCATGTTCTTCAAGGTGAACGTCCAATGGCTGCTGATAACAAGACATTAGGTCAATTCCAATTGACTGATATTCCTGCAGCACCTCGTGGAATTCCTCAAATCGAAGTTAAATTTGATATCGATAAGAATGGTATCGTAAACGTTTCTGCTAAGGACAAAGGTACTGGTAAGGAACAAAAGATTACCATCAAAGATTCAAATGGTCTTTCAGATGACGAAATCCAACGTATGATGGATGAAGCAAAGAAGAATGAAGAAGAAGATAAGAAACGTAAGGAAGAAGTAGATCTAAAGAACGAAGTAGATCAATTAATCTTCCAAACTGACAAGACTCTAAAGGATGTTGAAGGTAAGGTTTCTGAAGATGAAATCAAGAAAGCTAAAGAAGCTGAAGATGCATTGAAGAAAGCTAAAGACGACAACAACTTAGAAGAAATGAAAGCTAAGAAAGATGACTTGAGCCAACAAGTACAAGCACTTGCTGTTAAGTTATACCAACAAGAACAAGCTCAAGGTGGCGATCAAGCTACATCAGCTGACTCATCAGATACTAAGAGTAAAGACGACAACACAGTTGACGGCGATTTCCACGAAGTTAATGATGATGACAAAAAATAATAAATAATTATTCAATAAAAGGTCAAAGTCTGACTGATGGGCTTTGGCCTTTTATTGCAAAAATATTAATGGGGGATAACAATGGCTGATAAAGATTATTATTCAATATTAGGAATATCAAAAGATGCCAGTCAAGACGAAATCAAACGAGCATATCGTAAAATGTCTAAAAAGTATCATCCCGACATCAATAAAGAACCTGGTGCCGAAAAAAGATTCAAAGAAATTAATGAAGCTTATGAAGTACTAAGTGATGATCAAAAGCGTCAAAATTATGATCAATTCGGTTCAGCTGAAGGTCCTGCTGGCGGATTTGGCGGCGGAGCTGGTGGCTTCGGTGGTGCTGGTGGATTCTCAGGCTTTGGTGGCGGAGGATTTGATGATATCTTTAGTCAATTCTTCGGTGGTGGAGCCGGTGGAAGAACACAAAGAGATCCTAACGCTCCTGTAAAGGGAAGAGATTTACAGTACCAAATGACGATTAATTTTGAAGATGCAGTATTTGGTAAGACTACTACTATTAGATATGATAGAGAAGCTAAATGTGATAAGTGTGAAGGTTCTGGTGCTAAACCAGGAACTAATCCGGAAACTTGTCATGAATGTAACGGTAGTGGATACGTAACTGGTGTTCAAGATACTCCATTTGGTAGAATGCAAACTCAACATCCATGTCCTACTTGTGGTGGAACTGGTAAAGAAATTAAAGAAAAATGTGATAAGTGTCATGGTTCTGGTCACATGCATGAAAGCCATAAAGTAGAAGTTAAGATTCCTGCTGGTGTGGATGACGGACAACAAATGAGACTACAAGGACAAGGTGAAGCCGGTGAAAATGGTGGACCTTACGGTGATTTATTCATTGTCTTTAGAGTAAAAGAAAGTCGTGAATTCGAACGTCAAGGTGATGATTTATACTATGACCAAGACATTTCATTTGCTCAAGCTACACTAGGAAGTACGATTAAGGTAAAAACTGTCTATGGTGATGTTGAAATGAAGGTTCCTGCTGGAACTCAATCAAATACAACATTCAGACTTAGAGGTAAAGGAATGCCTAGAATTAACAGTAGTTCAAAGGGAGACCAATTAGTTACTGTTAAGGTAGTTACTCCTAAGAACCTTAATAAACAACAAAAGATAGCTCTTAAAGCATTTGCTGAAGCTTCTGGAGAAAAAGACTACAAAGATGGTGGATTTTTCGAAAAAATGAAGGACGCTATGAATGGTAAGAAATAAATAAAAAGAGTCGTTAAAGCGACTCTTTTTTTGTTTGTTATTAATATTATTTAGTTTGTACAAACCGTGTGCGGTTGTTATAATTATACTAATATATTACGTTGAAAGTAGGAATAAACATGGATTTAGAAAAAATGAAGGAACATCAAAAATACATTCGTAACTTTTCGATTGTTGCTCATATTGATCATGGTAAATCTACTTTAGCTGATCGAATTTTGGAAATGACAGATACTGTCGCTAAAAGAGACATGCAAAATCAATTGTTGGATGATATGGAACTTGAAAGAGAACGTGGAATCACAATCAAATTAAATGCAGTTGAACTAAAATATCATGCTAAAGATGGTCATGATTACGAATTTCATTTAATCGATACACCCGGACATGTCGATTTTTCATATGAAGTTTCAAGAAGTTTAGCAGCTTGTGAAGGAGCCGTATTAGTAGTTGATGCAGCCCAAGGTGTCGAAGCGCAAACTTTAGCTAATGTTTATTTAGCAATTGATGACGATTTGGAAATTGTTCCAGTAATTAATAAAATTGATTTACCTTCTGCTAGACCAGATATGGTAAAAAAAGAAGTGGAAGACATCATCGGAATTGATGCGGATAACGCTGTTTTAGCTAGTGCTAAAAAGGGTATTGGAATCGAAGATTTATTAGAAAGAATTGTCGAAGAAGTTCCAGCACCTACTGGTGACTTAGATGCGCCATTAAAAGCATTAGTATTTGACTCAGTCTACGATGACTATCGTGGAGTTGTTTTAAGTGTCCGCTTAGAAGATGGGGTTGTAAAACCCGGCGATAAAATCAGATTAATGAACAGTGGAAGTGAATATGAAGTAACTGAAGTTGGTGTTAACTCTCCACATCCAGTTCAAAGAGAATATTTAATGGCGGGAGACGTTGGATACATTACTGCAAGTATTAAGGATATCAACCAAACCAGGGTTGGGGATACTGTAACTAATGCTAATAATCCTGCAGAAGAAGCTTTACCTGGTTATCGTGAAATGGAACCAATGGTTTATTCTGGATTATATCCTACTGATAATGCAAAGTTCACAGATTTAAGAGAATCTCTAGAAAAACTAAAGCTTAATGATGCTGCTTTAGAATTTGAACCAGAATCATCACAAGCTCTAGGGTTTGGATTTAGATGTGGATTCTTAGGAATGCTGCATATGGATGTTGTTCAAGAAAGATTAGAAAGAGAATTTAATCTAGATCTTATTACAACAGCTCCATCAGTTACTTACCATGTTTTCACAACTGATGGTAATCGTAAAGATGTGGAAAACCCATCTGAAATGCCAGATGCTTCTGAAATTAAGTCAGTTGAAGAACCATATGTTAATGCAACAGTAATGGTGCCAAATGACTATGTTGGAGCAGTTATGGAACTTTGCCAATCAAGACGTGGGCAGTTTGATACAATGGAATATATTGATGATTATAGAGTTAATATCATGTATTCAATTCCGCTATCAGAAATCATTTTTGATTTCTTCGATAAATTAAAATCAACTACCAGAGGTTATGCATCACTTGATTACGAATTAGGTGACTACAAGCCATCTGATCTAGTTAAGATTGATATCTTGCTAAATGGTGAAAAAGTTGATGCATTGAGTTTTATTTCACATCGACAATTCTCTGCTAGTCGTGCCAGAATTATTGTTGAAAAGCTTAAGAAGATTATTCCTAGACAAAACTTTGAAATTCCTGTGCAAGCTGCCATCGGAGCTAAAGTTATCGCTAGAACTAATATTAAGGCTTATCGAAAAGATGTTACTGCGCACCTATATGGTGGGGATAGAACTAGAAGAATGAAATTACTTGAAAAACAAAAGGCTGGTAAGAAGCGTATGAAGGCAGTTGGTAAAGTTGATATACCACAGGCTGCATTTATGGCGGTTCTACAAACTGATGAAGAAGAATCTGATAAAAAGTAGTTGACATTTCTTATTAATCTAAGTATTATTTAATAAAAATATAGAGTCTTTAATTTAGTCCCGTGAGGCTGAAAAGATTGAACGAATTTAATTAAAATTTGTAAAGGTCTATTTATCTCGGGATAAATAGATCTTTTTTGCTAAATTAGAGATCTTAAGTTTTTGGGAGGAAGAAATATGGATAAAAAGCAAGATGTGATATTAGATGTTAATGATAAACCAGGATTCTGGCTATGGATTGGTTTATCATTACAACATATGTTTTCGATGTTTGGGAGTACTGTAATCGTTCCGCTACTAGTTGGATTAAGTCCAAGTATTGCACTATTTACATCTGGTGTAGGAACACTAATTCATATCTTAGTAACACAAAAGAAAATTCCTGCATATATGGGATCTAGTTTCGCTTTCATTGTTCCAATGAAATACTTGATGCAAGTGACAGGGTATCCTGGAATCGCTCAAGGAGTAATTGCGGTTGGTGTTATTTACCTAATTGTAGCTTTATTAATTAGCATGATCGGATCTGATTGGATCGATAAGCTATTACCAGCTGTAGTAGTCGGACCAGTTGTTATTGTAATTGGATTATCATTAGCAGGAAGCGCAGCGAACGATGCAATGCTAAATAATGGTAACTATGACTACAAATACGTTGTTGTTTCGCTTGTAACATTATTATTAGCAATATTCTTTAATATGTACGTAAAAGGTTTCCTTGGATTTATGCCAATCTTGTTAGCAATTATCTGTGGTTATGTTCTTTCTATTGCAATGGGACTAGTAAATCTATCTACAATTGCAAATGCACAGTGGTTTGCAATGCCTAAATTTGAAATTCCATTCGTTTCTTACAATGTTAAGTTTGAATGGGGAGCAATTATCGCAATTGCTCCAATTGCCTTTGTGACAATCACTGAACATTTGGGACACTTAATGGTTCTAGACGAATTAACTGGAAGAAATTATTTTAAAAACCCAGGTCTAAACAGAACTCTTACAGGTGATGGATTAGCATCAGTATTTGCCGGACTATTGGGTGGGCCAGCAGTTACAAGTTATGGTGAAAACATTGGTGTTATGGCTATTACCAAAATCCATAGTGTTTACGTTTTAATCGGGGCTGCTATCTTTGCCGTATTATTCTCATTTATTAATAAGTTAAACGTTCTAATTATGCAAATGCCATTACCCGTAATTGGTGGTATTAGTTTCTTACTATTTGGAACAATTGCTTCTAGTGGAATTAAAATCATGATAGAAAACCAAATTGATTTAGCTAAGAAGAGAAACTTAATGATCATCTCAACAATCTTAGTAATCGGTGTGGGTGGATTCATGTTAAAAATTGGAACATTACCTTTAAATGGATTAGCCGTCTCAGTAATATTAGGAGTTATATTGAACCTAGTATTACCTAAAAATGAATAATTCTTAATAAAATACCAATTAAAAATGAAGTTATTAATGATATAATTTAGCTATATCATAAAAAGCAATAATTGTATTGCTTTAATCAAGTTAACCGAATTTTTAATCGGTATTTTTTATTTTAAATATTTATAACAAAACAAAAGATAAGTGAGATGTAATAACAATGAGAGAACCATATTTATCTGTGATTGTAGCCTGTTATAACGTCGAAGATTATATCAGAAGATGTTTAGACTCAATTGCAAATACAACTTTCCCCAAGGATAGCCTTGAAGTATTAATGATTGATGATGAATCAACAGATAAAACCAAAGATATTATTGATGAATATGCTGAAAAATATGATTTTTTTAGGGCATTACATAAGACCAATGGTGGAATCAGTACCACTAGAAATTATGGAATGAAGCATGCAAGAGGAAAATATATTGCCTTTGTTGATGGAGACGATATTGTTCCTGAAGATGCATATTCCAACTTAACTTATAAGGCACGTCAAAATGATTCTGATGTTGTTGTTGGATTCGTTGAACGATTTGATAAGTATCGATTGACTAATTCATACCTTCATTCTTTTGCGGTTCATGATGACTATAACGATACTGACTTAAAATTTAATCATGATTTACTATATGACACAACGGTTTGGAATAAGTTATACAAACGCTCATTTTTAGTAGAAAATAACATTAAATTTATTGAAGGGATGATTTATGAAGACATTCCCTTTACTTTAGATGTGCACTTAAAGTCTAAAAAGACGTCTATTATTGAAGATGTTGTTTATAAATGGAGATGGCGAGAAAGTTCAGATTCCATCACTCAAACAAGGAGTGCATTATCTAACTTTCAAAACCGTTTAGATGCATTAAACATTGCATATAAAATGTTATTAGATGCGGGTTTTGATAAACAAGATAGTATGATTATGGATTTCATGTATAAAGTACTATTTTTGGATATTTATATTTTTATTCAAAATCTTGGTGATAACGAAGAAGACTATATTTATAAAGTCCAAGAAATGGTTTACGTTTTTCTAAGAGATTGGAATCTATGGAGTTCTGACATATTTAATCTATTACCAATTAAGCACCAAATAATGTATCATGCGCTCCAAGTTAATGATATTTCAATGATTAATTCATTTACTTACAATGAAGTGATAGGTGAGTTCAAAAGTAGTTTTCATGGTAGAAAATATCAGTTAAGACTACCAGAAATTAGTAATGACAAGGATTTAATTAGTCACTTAAATGTTTCTAACAATAACTGTAAAATCGATCAAAAGATTCGTAAGGCTGAATACAGAGATATTAAGAAGGGTACTTTTGAAATTAGTGGTGCTTTTAAGTTCAATCGAATTAAATTAATCAAAAAATGGTTTAATAAAGCTAATTCAAGTGAAACCATTACAGCCAATTTAATTAATATAAAAAACAATAAATCTTATAAAGTAAATATTGTTAGAAAACCAACGATATTATTAAAACGCATTATGAAACCAAAAGGTAAGTACAATAATGCAGGATATGAAGTTGTATTTAGTATCCCAAAAGCCGTAAAACATTTAGGGATTGGAACATGGAAATTACAAATTAGCAATTCAATTAGCAACAAGTATTTTATTAATGATGTAGTAACTAATCCAACCGATAAATTGGCTGAAAGAAAGTTAATGCCGTTTGAAAGAGATGGGTTTAAGGTCATTACTAGATACAATAGTGTTGGAACGTTAGTATTTGATGTAAATAGTGTTGAAGCTAAAAAAGGCCATGATCCAATAATCAGTGTTCCAAATATCAAGGATGAAGAACACGTCATTTTCAATATGACCAATGCGACAGCTAGTGATTACAATATGGTTATTTCAGACGGACAAAATCAAGTTATGGCTAAGCAAAATCATGAAGGTGGATTTATTTTTGCTTTGAGTGATTTTAACAAGCTATTTGTAAATAAAAAAGTCGGTCTATTTATTCGTGACACAGTAACTAATGCACTTGTGGGATATTCATTTTTCTCTGAAAAGATGCATAAACAAATTAATTTATCTAATGATTATTCGTTATCTATGTATTATGGCGACCCAGATCATATGGAAATGACATATGAAAGAACTCCTTTTGTCATCAATAAAATGACAATTAATAGTTCTAACGTCTTAAAGGTAGAAGCTAAGTTAAAGAATTACAGGGATTTAAAGAACGTTAATATCAATAACAGTCGTGTTGAAATGATTAGCAAGGATAAACAAACTAGAGTTGTTCTTGATGAAGATAATAACGATTTAAAATTTAATGAAGGAATTTTATCTTTCAATTACAAGCTAACCAACAATCAAAAAACTCAGTTAAATCTTTTGAGTGGAGATTATCAATTTAAGGCGTATATCTATAATGAAAATAAAGTAGATATTTATCGAATTAAGTATGCTAAAAAAGCTAAGATAGGGTTAACAGAATTGCCATTTAAAGGTAGTTCGGTGGTTAAATATGAAGTAAAAAAAGATGCTGATAAAAACATATTATTATGTATTAACCAACCATTCTTTAAGTTGATTGATTCTAAAAAATCACTCAGATCACTATCATACTCATTACTATATCCTTTAATGAGATTTTTACCTCTAAGAAAGGTTATGGTTTTTGATTCATACTGGTCATCTAAATTTGATAGTAATGAAAGATTAATGTATGAATATGTTGTTAAAGAACATCCTGAAATAAAAACAGTTTGGATTTTTAATAACACTGAAACTAAGATCACTGGTAATGCTGATAGAGTAAAAGTGAATAGTTTTAAATATTGGTACTATTTAGCAGTTGCTAAATACATTATTCAAAACACTAATATGCCAAATAGATATGCAAAGCGAAAGGGACAAATTGAAGTAGAAACTCTTCATGGAACATTTTTAAAGCACATGGGTTATGATGAACCTCACTTTAAATTTGGAACTAAAAAAATTCAAAATCTATTTGCTCATAGAAATCGTCGTTGGGACTATTTAGTTGTGCCATCTGATTATATGGCTAGAACTGCAAGTAAGGCTTTTAATTATAGTCAAAAAATAATTAAATCTGGATTCCCTAGAAATGATGAATTATACACAAATAATAATGTTGATTACTGTAATCAAATTAAGAACAAAATTGGCATTCCGTTAGATAAAAAGGTTATTTTATATGCGCCAACGTATAGAGCAGATGCTGGATTCGATTTCAAATTGGATTTAGATAAATTACAAGACAAGCTTTCTGATGAATATGTATTGTTAGTTAGATTGCATTATTTTGTAGCCCATTCAAATAGTTTTTATTCTAATCCTGGATTTGTCTATGACGTTAGTGATTATGACAATATTAATGACTTATACCTAATTGCTGATACATTGGTAACTGATTATTCATCAGTTATGTTTGATTTTGCACATTTGAAACGTCCAATGATTTTTTATGCATATGATAAAGATTGGTATTTAGATGAAGAAAACCGTGGTGTTTATCTAGATTACGATAAACAAATGCCCGGACCAATTGTTTATGATGAAAATCAATTAATTGATAGTTTAGTCAATTTAAATAGCGTTCATGATCAATATAAAGAACAGTTAGATCAGTTCTATACAGAGTTCGCGCAGTATGGGGATGGGGGAACAGCCACAAAACAAGTTGTTGAAACCGTCTTAAATACTAATGATGATGATCTTGATCAAGAACCTGATGATAAATTGATTACTAGAAAGATTGGTCATTTCTTTAATACTAATTATTTGCAAGCAGAAATTTTAAATTGGCTATCTAAGAAATTATCTAAAAAGAATATCGTTATCTTTGAAAGTTTCTTTGGTACACAATATTCTGATAATCCTAAAGCGATATATGAATATATGGCAAAAAATTATCCACAATACAAGTTATATTGGAATGTTAATGATGAAGATAAGCAATACTTCATTGATAATAATATTCCACATATCTTGCGATTTGGCTTTAGTAGCATTTGGAAGCAAGCTAGAGCTAAGTATTGGGTAACCAATGTTAGAAGACCATTTAGATGGCAACCTAGCGAAGATACTGTTGTTTTACAAACTTGGCATGGAACACCGTTAAAAACGTTGGCGGCTGATGTTATGAAAGTAACAATGCCAGGGATGAATGCTCAAAAGTATCATAAAGATGTTTTTAAAGATGATAATAGATGGTCAAGATTAATTGCTCCTAATATGTATTCAGCCAAGATTATGCAAAGAGCTTTTAGAATGAAGGCAAATCAAATGCAACTAGATGGATATCCCAGAAATGATGTATTAATTAATCATACTAGTGATGATATTCAAAGAATCAAGAAAGCACTTAATATCGATAGCAATAAAAAAGTTGTATTGTACGCACCAACATGGCGCGATAATGAATACGTTAAAAATGATGAGTTTACTGCTAAGTTGCATCTTGATTTAGATCAAGTTAAGGCTGCTTTTGGTAGTGATGTTTTAGTTTTAGTTAGAACACATTATTTAATCTCAAATAACTTAGACTTATCAAGTTATACTGATATTGCTTTGGATGTCAGTCAGTATCCAGATATTGCGGACTTATACTTGATTAGTGATGTTTTAATTACTGATTATTCTTCTGTAATGTTCGATTATGCAACATTAAAACGTCCAATGATTTTCTTCACATACGATTTAGATGCATATGCTAATGAAATTCGTGGTTTCTATTTTGATTTTGTTAAAGAGGCTCCTGGACCAATGGTTAAAACGACTAAAGATGTTGTATCCAATTTGAAAGATATTTTAGATAATTGGCAACCGGATGAAAAGTACATGGAATTCTTTAATAAATATGCATCATGGATGGATGGAAATGCATCCAAACGAGCAGTAGAAAAGATGTTAAATAATCATAGCTTAGAAGAAGTATATGATGACAATCTTGCATCCCATAATTTAGAAAAGACAATGATTGTAAACGATGGTTCAGCATTATGGCAACCCGATAAAGACTTCGCAGACTTTAATGATATAAAATTTGCGATTAATATTGATGGTGACCAAAAAGTTGAAGTTATCAAGGAAATGCATTTAATCGATCCACACTTTAATGAACAAGTGGGAGACTCATTTGCATTGATTAAGTTAAACAGTAACTCTTATTGGGTAAACATATTCGATTTGAGAAAATAGAGAAAAAGCATTGAATATTATTCAATGCTTTTTTGTTTCAGAAAATATTAAAAAGGGGGTTTATTTTATAAAGAAAATGGTTTATAATTTATTTTGTTATAAAGTTCACAAACTAAATATAAGTTATTTTATGTACAAACTAAGTAATATAAAATTATGATATTTATAAATATTAGTTTAAATATCTTGTCAAAGCTTGATTTGTAAAAGGTTTTAGATGGTTTTGAAAAGTTTGTGCTAATTTTAACTAAGTTATTAGTGGATATTATATATAATAATAATAGATAAAAGTTTCACAAATTAAAATTATTTAGGAATAAAGGAGTATTGTTATCATGCAAATTAATGGAAGTGCTAACAAAACTAAAAGAACTATTTCATGGACTAGTGCCATCATTTACTTTTTAGTATCTTTGATTATTAATTCAATGGGGAATGTATTAACATTAGTTACTAGTGCAAAAATTCATCCAGCATTCTTAGGATCAGCATATTGGACTGCTGCGGAAAATAACCTAGGTTTTGCCGTTCTAGGTAATGGTAAATGGGTATTATTCTGGGCATTCTTTGGTTTAGGTATGCTAATTACAGTGCTAAATTCTATTTTAGTTGGTAAATGGAGCTGGAGTAGAGTTCTTGGAAATGCTGCATTCTTAGGACCATTCTCATTACTAATTAATTACTTCAACGGTATTGTTACTAACTGGTTACCAGATGCACATGGTTGGTTAATGACAGTTTTATATGTTCTATTAAACTTTGTTGGTGTTTCATTTATTGCGATTGCAATTTCAATTTACCAACGTGTTAACATTGCTTTACATCCTGCAGATGACTTAATGCAAATTTTAAGATTCAAATACTGTAACGGAAATGCTTCAAAGGCAATGTGGTTCTCATACATTCCACCTACATTAATGGCAATTGTTGCTATTATCATTACTCATCAATTTAATAACTTCGGATTAGGAACACTATTTGCGTTCTTCTTCCAAGGTGGAATTACTGGAATTGCTGATAAACATATCTTTAAAAAACTAAAGCATCAAGCAATTGATGTTGGTGAAGTAAAATAAAATAGTAAAGCGCTGAGTTCTTTCTAAATATTGAAATTTCAGCGCTTTTCTTTATTCTTTTATAGGTAGACAATTGGTCAAACTTAATATAAAATTTATATAGAATGATTTATGGACAGATTTATGCTTTATTAAATAAATAATAAGAAAATGGAGGTGTTAATAATGCTTAATCGTACAAAGAAGTTTTTGAGAGATAATGGATACTATTACAAAAAGACTTATATTAGACCATTACTTACTCCTGATAACGTTTATGTATTTAGATTCGGAAAGAAAAACTTGGATAATCGACTAATCATTAGATACGGTCATAAGTGGACTGGTAGACAAAAAATTAATGAAATTGACTTAAGACTTCATAAACAAAAACATCCTCGTATTTTCAAAGATGAAAATTCACTAATGTTGTATTTGGAATCACACTTACAACAGCATGAGGAAAAATTGAAACAACTTAAGCTGCAAAAGGCACAAGCTGAGTCTAAGTAATAAGTTAAATTAACGGAGTGTGTCCATATGGATGCACTTTTTTTGTAAAAAGTTAACAGGGGAGTTTAGCAATGGAATGGACAGAAATTTCAGTATTAACTAATGATGAATCACAAGACGCTGTAATTAACATTTTAATGGAGTTTGGATCGTTAGGAGTGGAACTTGATACTATTGATAAGGACACGTTAAGTATTAATTCTTATTTTCCAGAAGATTTTGACATTGAATCAAAGGTTCCTGCTATCCAATCAAGAGTTTCACAGTTGTCAGAATTTGGACTAAATCCAGGTAAAGCTGAAGTGATTACTAAAAACTTGAATGATGATAAATGGAACTCTGAATGGGAAAAGTATTATCATGCTAAGAGAATTACTAAGTTCTTAACCATTTCACCTGTTTGGGAAAACTATATCAAAGAATTTGATGGTGAATTGGTAATAAAATTGGATCCTAAAAAAGCTTTTGGAACTGGTGTGCATCCAACAACCGTTTTATGTTTACAAGCGATTGAATCTGTAATTCGCGAGAATGAAAGCATCTTAGATGTTGGTACCGGTTCAGGTGTGTTAAGTATTGCTGCAAAGTTACTTGGTGCTGGAGAAATTAGTGCTTATGACTATGATGACGATGCTGTAGATTCAGCTAAGAAAAACGTTGCTTTAAATGGATTTGAAAATGACATATTTGTCGATAAAAATAGTTTATTAGATGGAATTTCTAAGAAAGCAGATATTATTCTCGCCAATATGTTACCAGAAGCAGTTTTACCATTAATACCACAATCTATTAATAACATTAATGAAGGTGGAAAAATCATTATTTCTGGTATCATTAAAGACAAGTTAACAGTTACGCTAGAAACTCTAGAAAATAATCAATACGTAGTAGACCAAGTATCTACACTGGGAGATTGGCGAGGAATTATTGCTCATTTAAGAAGGGACGACGAATAATTTATGCAACATTATTTCACTGATGAAAATTTAAGCGTTAATCAAACGTTTCAAGTGAGCGATGATATCGCACATCATTTTATGTCTGTTCTAAGATCTGGTGAGGGTAATCAATTTGAAATTGTAGATGCTAGTCACCAACTTTTTATAGCTGAAATTATAGATGAAGAAAATAATACCGCTAGTGTAGTTAGTCAAAGAGAATCAGATGTAGAACTACCCATTCAAGCAACTATCATTTGTGGCTTGCCAAAAAAAGAAAAGGCAGAACTAATTGTTCAAAAAGCAACAGAGCTAGGAGTTAGTAAGGTTATTTTTGTTCCTACTGAATGGGCTATTGCAAAATGGAAAAATAAAGCTGATAAGAAGATTCAAAGATTAGCTAAAATTGCTAAAAGTGCTGCTGAACAATCACATCGAAATGTGATCCCAGTAGTTGAATACATTAATTCATTAAAGGAATTGAGTGAGATTGAATTTGATCATAAATTAATTGCTTATGAAGAGTCAGCTAAGCAAGGTGAAAAGTCCGATTTAATTAAAACTATTGAAAAGACTAATGATGGAGAAACAATCGCAATGTTTTTTGGTCCTGAAGGTGGAATATCTCCAAAGGAAGTAAGCTTTTTAAGTGAAAAAGGTTATCAAACTTGTGGATTAGGACCTCGCATCTTAAGAACCGAAACAGCTCCATTTTATTTTCTATCAGCATTATCAGTATGTAAGGAACTAAATTTATATAATTAGTGATAAAATAAATGAAATAAACGATTGGAAGAAGGTTTTTGGAAATGTCTGAACATAAGATTTGGTCTAAAGAAGATCTATTTAACGAAATTTCCAGCTACATGAATAAAAAACACGTAGCGATTGTAAAAAAAGCATACGAATTTGCGTCAATCTGTCATAAAGACCAGTTTAGACAATCCGGTGAACCTTATATTGTCCACCCAATTCAAGTAGCAAGCATTCTAGCGACTTTAAGAATGGATCCAGAAACTGTTAGTGCAGGATTGCTACATGATGTCGTTGAAGATACAGGTGCATCATTAGAAGATATTGGTGAATTATTTGGCAATGATATTGAACTAATCGTTGATGGGGTTACAAAGCTAGGTAAAATTAAATACAAATCAAATCAAGAACAATTAGCAGAAAATCATCGTAAATTGTTGTTAGCAATGTGTAAAGATATCCGTGTCATGATTGTTAAACTTGCTGACAGATTACACAATATGCGTACACTAAAACATTTGAGACCAGAAAAACAACGTCGTATTTCAAATGAAACTTTGGAAATTTATGCTCCGTTAGCTGATCGTTTAGGGATTGGTACAATTAAGTGGGAACTAGAAGATATCTCACTAAGATATTTGAATCCTCAACAATATTATCGAATTGTTCATTTGATGAATTCTAAGAGAAATGAAAGAGTTTCATATATTACTGAAGCAATCGATGAAGTTAACGCTCAAGTAAAGCAAATGGGTCTAAAGAATGTTCAAGTATATGGAAGACCTAAGCATCTATATTCTGTTTACAGAAAAATGGTTACCAAGAAGAAACAATTTGAACAAATTTATGACCTATTGGCAGTTAGATGCATAGTTGATTCAATTAAGGATTGTTATGCTGTTTTAGGAGCAATTCATACTAAATGGTCACCAATGCCCGGTAGATTTAAAGATTATATCGCAATGCCTAAGGCTAATATGTATCAATCTCTTCACACTACGGTTGTCGGACCTGGTGGAAGACCTTTAGAAGTTCAAATTAGAACTAAAGAAATGCATCAAATTGCTGAATATGGGGTTGCTGCTCATTGGGCATACAAAGAAGGTATGACTGATGAAGTTAAGGAATCTACCGATAATAACCGTTTGAACTGGTTTAAACGAATTATCGAACTTCAAGAAGACACCGATAATGCTTCAGAATTCATGGATAGTGTAAAGGGAGATCTATTTGGTGATCATGTTTATGCATTTACCCCACAGGGAGATGTATTAGAATTACCTAAGGGTGCTGGACCATTAGACATGGCCTACTTAATTCATACTGATGTTGGTAACCATACAGTTGGTTCTCGTGTAAATGGAAAAATCGAACCACTGGATTATCAGATTCAAACCGGAGATATTGTCGAAATTATGACATCGACCAGTTCTGCTGGACCTAGCCAAGATTGGATTAGTTTGGTTTCAACTAGTCGTGCTAAACATAAGATTAGACAATACTTTAAATCTCGTGACCGTGAGAAAAATGTTAACGCTGGAAAAGAAATATTGATGAAAGCTATTCGTGATGCCGGATTTGATGTAAATAGCGTTTTAACTAAAGAAAATCTTGATCGAGTATTAAAAAATACGTACTACAATCAAGTTAATGATATGTACGCAGAAATTGGGTTTGGAAATAAACAACCTAATGGAATTGTTAACGTTTTAACTTCTGATATTAGGGATGAAAAAGAACGTCAAAGAATTGAACAACAACAAAAAGACATTTTAGAAAATCATCAAACAATTGATAATTCCACTGATGATAGTAATAAAGTAAGTAAGAATAAAAAGCCTTCTGATGGAATTGTAATCGAAGGGGTAGACAACTTACTTGTAAGACTAAGCCATTGTTGTTCACCTGTTCCTGGAGATAAAGTAGTTGGATATATTACCAAGGGACGAGGAGTCTCAGTTCATAGAAGTGAATGCCCAAATATTCATGATGACGATGAAAGATTAGTGAGCGTTACTTGGAATATTTCACCAGACAACCATGCTTTCTTTAATGCTAATGTAGAAGTACAAGGTTATAACAGAAGCAATATTTTAAATGATGTTATTAAAAAAGTAAGTACAGTTTGTAAGCAAATTAACTCTGTTGAAGGAAAAGTTGATCACGATAAAACAGCTACCATTTCCTTGAAATTAGGTGTTAAGAACCTAGAACAACTGGATATGATTATTGATCATTTAAAGAATGTTGCTGATGTGTACGTTGTAAAAAGACCATTTATGTAAGGGGAAGTTCTGATGCGAGTTTTACTACAAAGGGTTGCTAATGCAAGTGTTTCAGTCGATGAAGAATGTATTGGCCAAATTAATCAAGGATATTTATTATTAGTTGGTGTTAAGGACACTGATACTAATGAAGACATTGATTACTTGGTAAGAAAGATTACTAATCTAAGAATATTCGCTGATGACGAAGGTAAAACTAATCTAAGCCTTAAGGATATTGATGGAGATATCTTATCAGTATCTCAATTTACTTTATACGCAGATACAAAGAAAGGTAATCGTCCATCATTTGTAAAAGCTGGAAAACCAGATTTTGCATCAGAGATGTATGATAGATTTAATGAAGAATTAAGACAGGCTGGTAATCATGTTGAAACAGGAAGTTTTGGCGCTGATATGCAAGTTAACTTACTTAATGATGGACCATTTACAATCTTTTTTGACACTGAAAACAAATAAAAAGAGCTTATTAAAGCTCTTTTTTAATTAGGAGAATATATTGATATGAATATGATTTTTGACTTTGATGGAACCGTAATGGATACATATCCAATTATGGTTGAATCGTTTGTGGATGCATTAATTCAATTAAAGGTTGATGATTTTGAAATCGATGATTACGAAATTAATCAGATAATGAGAAGACATTCTGTTGCTACTTGTTTACAAAAATATTCCGCTCACTTTAATCTTAGTGAAGATATTTTAGCTGATTATTATCATAAAAATGAAAGCAATAATATAATTGATGCTAATCTATTTTTAAACGTAAGTCAGGTTTTAAATAAGAATATCGAAAACGGTGGAAAGAATTTTATCCTTACACATCGTGATGATGTAGCTATTAATCTATTGAAAAAACATTCTATAGATAGTTTATTTACTGAAATTGTTACCAAAAATAATCATTTTAAGCGTAAACCAGATCCTGAATCTTTGAATTATCTTATCGATAATAATAAATTAGATAGGGAAAATACTATTATGGTTGGAGACCGTAAATTAGATATAGATGCAGCACATAATGCTGGAATTAAGGGATGCTTATTTGATCCAGATGCGATGATTAATTCCACTGGTAATCCTGAATATAATTTCAATAATTACTACGATTTATTAAATTCAGAATTGATCTAGTATGGAATTGACAGATGGAAGATACATTTGTCCAAACATTACTAAATGAGCTGTTAGATAGTATAGTTGATAATACTTAATTCTGCGTTGCCAACCTTCATCAAGTGGAAAACTTTGGTTGTATGATTCATAAAAATCAGAATTAAAACCACCGAAAACAGTACTTACCCCGATATCAAATTCTCTATCACCATAGAAAACATCTGGATCAATTAAAATTGGTTCGCCTTCAACAAAAGAAAAATTACCACTCCAAAGATCACCGTGTAAAAGGGATGGAGCGCTTTCGTGATTTTTCATATCAAATTTAAAAGAGTCAATAACATTATTGAATTTATCAATCTCATTACTGTTAATTAATCCCTTGTCAATTGTCATTTGAATAAGAGGAGATAATCTTTGATTAATAAAGAATGATGACCAGTTATCTTGCCAATGGTTATTCTTAGGAATCTTTCCTAAATCGAAATTATGGTCTAAACCATAATTAGGTCCAATATCTTTATGAACGTTAGCGAGAAGTTTACCTAATTTATTCTGATCACCAATGGGGGATAAATCTAACCAATTTTGGATAAGATAACCATCACCATTAATTTCACCATAAGCAATTATTTGAGGTGTTAAACATCTCTGGTTCAGTTTGTTAATTCCTTCAACTTCATGTTCAAAGAACTGTTTTCCTCTATTTGGTTGAACTTTCATAAAATATTCTTTGTCGTCAGCAACGATTGAATAAGAGTCATTTATATCACCGCCACTAACTGAAGAAATTTCAGAAACATTTTTAAATGGTAATTGTTCTAACCATTCATTTGACAATTTACCCATAAATATCACCTCGAGGGCATTGTACAATTTATTTTTTGCTTCGTAAACATTTGAGTTCTTGACTTTTTTATTAAATTACATTAATCTGAAACATGAATAGAATAGTTGCTGATGAAGAAAAGAAAAGTACGGATTTATTTCGAAAAAAGAGAGCGTTAGTTTTGGTGAAATAACGACGAATTGAGTTCGGAAAGACACTTTTTAGGCTAATGGTTTTATACCATTCGTTATTATACGTTACATAAGAGTTAAAAAAAGGTGGTACCGTGCTTTTTGCGCCCTTGTCTAAATATTTTTTAGACAAGGGCTTTTTTATCAGTTTATAAATACGTTATCGGAGGGATTAACATGCGATATCAACGTCCAAAAGGAACCGCAGATATTTTGCCAGGTGAATCAGAACAATGGCAATTTGTTGAAGAAACAGCAAGAATGCTTTTTTCAGATTATAGATATCAAGAAATAAGAACACCAATGTTTGAAAGCTTCGATGTTTTTTCTAGAACATCAGGTGAAACTTCTGATATTGTTACAAAGGAAATGTATGATTTTTATGATAAAGGTGATCGTCATATTACCTTAAGACCTGAAGGAACTGCAGGGGTAGTAAGATCATTTGTAGAAAATAAATTATTCGGTCCAGATACCCCTAAGCCAGTTAAGATGTTTTACATGGGACCAATGTTTAGATATGAACGTCCACAATCAGGAAGATTAAGAGAGTTCCATCAAATTGGGGTAGAAGCATTCGGAAGCGAATCACCTCAACTAGATGTTGAAGTGATTTCAATGGCTGTTGATTATTTAAGACATCTAGGAATAGATGATTTAAGAATTGCAATTAATACCTTAGGTGATAAAGAAACTAGAGCTAACTATCGTCAAGCACTAATTGACTACTTAGAACCTCACTTTGAAGAATTGAGTGACGATTCAAAGGAAAGATTACACAAAAATCCATTAAGAGTTTTAGATAGTAAAGCTCCAGAAGATCAATTAATTGTTGATGGTGCGCCATCAATCTTGGATTATTTAACTGATGACGCCCAAAATCATTTTGATAAGGTTACTAGAATGCTTGATGGTTTAGGCATCAAATATGACGTTGACCATACAATGGTACGTGGACTAGATTACTATAACCACACTATCTTTGAAATTATGGCTAATGCTAAAGAATTAGGTGAAGGATACACAACAATTTGTGCTGGTGGTCGTTATGACGGCCTAGTAGAAGAATTGGGTGGACCACAAATGCCAGGTGTTGGATTTGGTTTAGGAGTAGAAAGACTTCTATTACTAATGAACTCAAAGAAATTTGTATTTCCTAACTTTAACGCATTAGATGCGTACGTAGTTGGTATTGGTGAAGAAGCCAGCTTAGAAGCATTTAAAGTTGTACAAGCATTAAGAGATAATGGATTTTCTGCAGATAAAGATTATTTAGATAGAAAGCCAAAAGCTCAATTCAAGAGTGCTGACAAGCTAAATGCCAAGTTCACTTTAACTATAGGTGAAAAAGAATTAGAAAATAATACCATTCATTTGAAGAATATGGCAGATGGAAAAGAAATTACTGTCGGAATTGACGATGTTAAAACTCGATTTGCTGAATTGTTGAATGAATTTGATTCAGATAATTTATAAAATAAGGAGAGATATGATATGAACCGAACAACTTATTGTGGTTTAGTAGATGAAAGCTTCTTGAACCAAGAAATATGTTTAGATGGATGGGTTGCTAAGCGCCGTGATCTAGGTAAATTAATCTTTGTTGATTTAAGAGATACTAAAGGAATTGTGCAACTTGTTTTCAGTGATAAAAATAGCGCAAAAGCATTAGAAATTGCAGATCAACTAAGAAACGAATATGTAATCGAAGTTAAGGGAACTGTAGTTGCTAGAAATGAAAAAGAAGTTAATACCGAAATTAACACTGGAAAAATTGAAATTGCAGTTTCTGACGTTAAAATTCTAAATAAGTCAGAAAACCCTCCATTTGATATTAAGGATGATATTACAGCTTCTGAAGAAACTAAGCTAAAATATAGATATCTTGATTTAAGAAGACCCGAAGTTCAAAAGGGAATTATTTTAAGAAGTAAGATTACTCAAGCAGTTCACCAATACTTTAATGAAAATGGATTCGTAGATATTGAAACACCAAACTTGACTGTTTCAACACCAGAAGGTGCACGTGATTACTTAGTACCATCACGTTTATACCATGGTTCATTTTACGCATTACCACAATCTCCTCAATTATTTAAACAACTACTAATGGGATCTGGTTTCGATCGTTACTACCAAATCGCTCGTTGTTTTAGAGACGAAGATTTACGTGGTGATCGTCAACCAGAATTTACACAAATCGATATGGAAACTTCATTCTTAAATGCAGAAGACATTCAAAAGTTAACAGAAGGTTTAATCGTTAAGGTAATGAAGGACACATTAAACATTGATATTAAAGCACCATTCAAGCGTATTACTTGGCAAGAATCAATGGACCGCTTTGGTACTGACCAACCAGATGTTAGATTTGGTATGGAATTAAAAGACTTATCAGATATTGTTAAAGATGTTGATTTTAAAGTCTTTAGTAGTGCAATTGAAAACGGTGGTAAAGTTAAAGCTATTGCTGTCCCAGGCGGTGCTGATAAATATTCTAGAAAAGATATTGATAAGTACGCTGCATACATTGAAAGATTCGGCGCTAAAGGATTAGCTTGGATGAAGGTTACTGATGAAGGATTAACTGGTCCAATTTCTAAATTCTTTACTGATGACCAAGTTGTTTCTCAATTATTAGAAGCTACTGAAGCAAAATCAGGTGATTTATTACTATTTGCCGCCGATCGTGAAAAAGTTGTTGCGGACACACTTGGCTACTTAAGATGTGATATTGCAAAAGAATTAGATATGATTCCTGAAAATGAATTCGATTTTCTATGGGTTGTTGATTGGCCATTGTTTGAATATGACGAAGGAATTGACAGATGGGTTCCAGCTCATCATCCATTTACAATGCCAAATGAAGGTGATGAACATTACCTAAACGATGGAGAAGACCCACATAAAGCACATGCTCAAAGTTACGACATTATCTTAAATGGTTTGGAACTTGGTGGTGGATCAATTCGTATCCATACTAAAGAACTACAATTGAAGATGTTGAAAGCTTTAGGATTTACAAGAGAAAGTGCTCAAGAACAATTTGGATACTTCTTAGACGCATTAGACTATGGTTTCCCACCTCATGGTGGTCTAGCTATTGGTCTTGATCGTTTTGCTAGATTATTGGCCCAAACTGAAAATATTAGAGATGTTATTGCATTCCCTAAGAATTCTAAAGCAACTGAACCAATGACAAATGCTCCAGCACCTGTATCTAAGAAACAATTAGACGATCTTGGCTTAGAAAGCGAAGACGAAATTTAATATCAAAAAAGGCTTCCCATTAGGGGAGCCTTTTTTTAATCACTATTTGTGTTATACTATTTTCATATTAAATGAGAGGTAATGAGACGTATGGACGATGTTCAAAGGATTTGGAGAAGACATCAATATTTAGCAAAAGCTTCAACAGCCTTCATGTATGGAATTATGATTTCCATTGCCATGAACTTTTTTTGGACACCTGGAAAAATTTATTCATCTGGTTTTACCGGGTTATCACAATTAATTAATACACTTTCAGAAAGATTTTTACCATTTGCTATATCGCCATCAATTGGCTTGTTCTGCTTAAACATTCCATTCTTTATCTTAGCTTGGAAGCAAATTGGGCATCAGTTTACCTGCTTTACTATCTTAACTGTCTTTCTAGCCAGTTTTATGATTAAATCACTTCATCCAGTTTATTTAACCAATGATCCTATGATATGTGCAATCTTTGGGGGAGTGGTTAATGGTTTTGGTACTGGTATGAGTTTGAAAAATGAGATTTCAACGGGTGGTTTAGATATTTTAGGAATCGTTATCCGTAGAAAAACAGGTCGAAGTATTGGAACAATCAATATTGCTTTCAATATCTTTATTATTACTGCTGCGGGATTCACTTATGGTTGGCCATATGCTTTCTACTCAGCGATTGGGATTGTGGTTAACGCTAAAGCAATCGATTTTGCTTATACTAGACAACAAAGAATGCAGGTGTTGATTGTTACTGATCATCCCAAAACGGTTATTGATAGTGTTCAAAACCATATTCCTAGAGGAATTACTATTATTCATGGTGCAGAGGGTGCTTACCAACATGACACTAAGACCATTTTGTTTACAACTATTTCTAGATATGAAATGTCGGAATTACAAGAAGCGTTGGATGAATCGGATGAGCATGCATTTGCTAGTGTGACTGAGGCTTCTACAATATTAGGGCATTTTTATGAACATAAACTTGAATAATAAAATAAATTTTAATTATTAATTATGTTATAATACTGGATTGTGTGATAGTTTTATTAAAATTTTGGTGGGATATGTTTTGAAAGTCATATATATATGTTTAATTAGATTGGTTTCATTAATTTGTTTCTTTAAGAAGAAGCAAAATGTAATTTACATAATGAGTTTTGATAATAATTTAGGATTAATTAAATCGATGGCGAGAAAGATGCCAAAAGATAAGACCCTTTATGTTTATTATGAGGCTTCGAATGAAGCTGCTGCTACAGATTTAGCAGCATATGGTATTAAAACAGTACAATTTCAAGAAGGCCTTAAGCTAATAATGGATTTAATTCCAAAAATAATGGCAAGTAATGTTGTTTTTTGTGATAATTACTTTCCGTTTATGGGTGGAATCGTAAAATCCAAAAAACTAAAGGTTGTTCAGTTGTGGCATGCAAATGGTGCTATTAAGAAATTTGGCTGGCAAGACCCATCAACAAAAGACAGAAGTAACTCTGATAAGCGAAGATTCCAAAAAGTATATAATAGTTTTGATGAATATGTTGTCGCCTCTGAAACCATGGGACACGTATTTGAAGAAAGCTATCATGTCTCATTTGATAAGATGCAAATGATGGGATATCCTCGATCAGATAGACTTTTTAAAGATAAATGGCTTCAAATTGCTAGAAGAAGAGTTTATAGCTTTGCACCACAATTAAAGGATAAGCGAGTTATCTTATACGCGCCTACATATCGAGATGACGGACAATCATTTAATCCGCCTAAGGGATTAATTAAGGCTCTGTCTAATGATGAAAATGCAATGGTCGTAATTAAATTACATCCATTGTTGCGTGATATTGAAAGTAAGTTACAAGAAGAAACAAAATGTCCAAACGTTTTATTCTGCAATCAACTTTCTACGACTGATTTGTTGGCTGTAACTGATACGTTAGTAACCGATTATTCTTCTGTAGCGTTTGATTATTCATTACTACCAAATGCACACTCATTGTTATTCTTTATGTTTGATATTGAAAAATATAAACAAAAGCCAGGATTACAAGAAAACTTGTTAAATTGGTTACCAACTAATCCAATTAAAACATTGGATGAATTGAAGTTAGCAATTAGTGAAAATAAGAAAACTGATTTCACTAATTTTAACAATCATTGGAATAAATATAACGACGGTTTTGCTACGACCAGAGTTATTGATAAATATATAAAAACTTTAAAGTAAAGGAAGTGTGATCGACTTGAAGGAAGTCATTACATTAATAAAAGAACAAATTGAAAATTTACCAATCATGTTTAGAGTATCTAAATATGAAGACAAATCTGACTACCAAAGTCATTATTTAGGAATTATCTGGGCATACCTTTACCCAATTATTCAAATTATGATTTATTGGTTAGTTTTCGGTGTTGGATTGAAAAAGGGAACTTCTGGAAGTGTTGACTACCTAACTTGGATGGTTATCGGTATTACTCCATGGTTCTACATGAACAGTGTAACTTTAGATGCCTCAAAGAGTATCTACCAACAAGTGGGAATGGTATCAAAAATGAAATTCCCTGTAAGTGTATTACCTTCAATTAAGATTCTTACTAACCTAAGTTCTTTCTGGGCAATGCTTGCTTGTTCAATTATTCTTGGATACTTAAAGGGTGGAGTATTACCTAACATATACTGGATCCAATGGATTTACTACTTCTTTGCAATGATTTGCTGGTTATTAGCATTTGGAATCTTTAATTCAACAGTAACTATTTTGGTTCGTGATTACAGAATTTTCTTACAATCAATTATGAGAGTTCTATTCTATATGTCTGGTGTGCTATTTAACTTTGAAACTAATGCATTCCCAGCATTCTTTGTTAGATTCTTACAATTAAACCCATTTTTCTACATTGTTTCAGGATTCAGAGAATCAATGTTAGGTGAAGATTGGTTCTGGCAAAAACCTATGTTGATGCTTATTTTCTGGTTAATGGTATTATTCTTCCTATTAATCGGTTCACATCTACATTACAAGTTTAGAGCAAGATTCGTTGATTATATTTAATATAAAAGGATTGAACGTTTTTTATGATGAAACTTAAAAAGAAAATAGTTAAATTAATAAAAAAATCAATCAGAAGATGTTTGATTCTTATTAATAATTTCTTGATTATTTTACCGGTTAAGAAGAACTCTGTAGTTTTCGAAAGTTTTCAAGGTAAGGATATAAATGATAACCCAGCAGCGATTTATCAAAAATGGGTTGAATTATATCCTGAATATAAAAATATTGCTTACTTTACTGTGAGAAAGTCCGAATATAAGACTTTCAGTAAGTTATACCCAGATGTAAAAATCGTTAAACGATTTATGCCAAGATGGGTTTGGGCAATGGCTAGAGCCAACTTTTGGGTTTTTAACTCAAGAACACCCAAGTGGTGGAACAAAAACAAGGGAACTGTTTACATGCAAACTTGGCATGGAACTCCTTTGAAAAAATTAGGAACAGACATTGAAAATGTTATGATGCCTGGAACTGATACAGAAAGATATAAAAAGAACTTTACTGAAGAAGCTAATCGTTGGGATTATTTAATTGCGCCAAATCAATACTCTAAGGATATATTTAAAAGAGCGTTTGGCTTTAACAACAAGTTTTTAGATATTGGTTATCCTCGTAATGATGTTCTTTATTATGATAATAACGAGTTACAAATCAGTAAGTTAAAGAAACAATATTTAGGTAGAGATGACGTAAGAGTTATTACTTATGCTCCAACATGGAGAGATGATAACTATAAGCGTAAGGGAGTTTATAATTTTGAATTGCCTTTCAGTTTGGAAGAGTTTTTTAACAATGTTGATGAAAATACATTCCTAATTTTACGTCCACATTATCTAGTAAAAGACTTTATTGATATCACTGGTTATGAAGATCGTGCATTTATCATGGTAGAAGAAGATATGAGTGATATCTATCTAATGACAGATTTATTGATTACTGACTATTCTTCAGTAATGTTCGATTATGCAAACTTGAAGAGACCAATGTTATTTTACGCTTATGATTTAAATCACTATGAAGATGACATAAGAGGTTTTTACTTCGATTATAGAAGTGAATTACCAGGACCTGTTGTAGAAGAAGAAAATGATTTCTATAATCAAATTCGCATTTTCACTGAAAGTAATGAATACGAAGATTATGTTGAAAAATACGATAAATTTTATGATAAATTCTGTGGATGGGAATCTGAAAATTCTTCAGAAGAATTTGTTAAAATCATGAGGGGGATTAATAATGGAAAGTAAGTTTTTAATTGGTTCACATGTAGGTATGAGCGGTTCAACTATGTTTTTAGGCTCTGCTAAAGAGGCTGACAGTTATGGCGAAAACGTATTTATGGTATACACTGGTGCACCTCAAAATACTAGAAGAAAACCAATCGAAGAACTACGTGCTGACGATGGAAAACAATACATGAAAGAGCATGATATATTAGAAACAGTTGTCCATGCTCCATACATTATTAATCTAGGAAATATTACGAAGCCTCAAAATTTCGAATTTGGAATTCAATTTTTACATGATGAAGTAAAACGAGCTGAAGCAATCGGTGCATCTCAAATCGTATTGCATCCAGGGGCTCATGTAGGTGAAGGTGCTGATAAAGCAATCGAACAAATCGCTAAAGGACTTAATGAAGTAATTGAACCCGATCAAAAGGTTCAAATTGCATTGGAAACTATGGCTGGTAAAGGTACAGAAGTTGGTAGAACATTTGAAGAAATCGCTCAGATTATGGATGGGGTTACTTTGAATGATAAATTGTCAGTTACTTTTGATACTTGTCATACTAATGATGCAGGATATGATGTCAAAAATGATTTCGATGGAGTATTAAATGAATTTGATCATGTTATCGGATTAGATAAGATTAAAGTAATTCATTTGAATGATTCTAAAAATGATTTTGGCAGCCATAAAGATAGACATGAAATTATCGGTCTAGGAACAATTGGTTTCGATGCTCTTAATTACATTGCTCATCATGATTCTCTTGTGGATGTTCCTAAAGTGATGGAAACACCAGCTGTTGCTATTGAAGGAACTAAGAAAAAAGTATCTCCACATTATTTCGAAGTTAAAATGCTAAAAGAACAAAAATTCAATGATTCATTAATGAATGATATTTTAAACCAATAAAAAAAGAGCGTAAGCTCTTTTTTTATTTATACGAATCAATATTTAAACTTTCCATGATAATTGTAGCTGTTTCTTCGATAGATTTGTCATGGACGTTAATTATCAAACAACCCAATTGTTTGTATAGCTTATCTGCATATTTTAATTCTGCATTTATATTGTCTGTACTCGAATAAGGTGTTTCTTCCTCAATACCATATGATTCCATTCTAGTTTTTCTGATCTTTTGAATATCAGCGGTATCACTGGTTAATCCAAAAATCTTTTTAGAATCAACATCAAAGACTTCTTTTGGTAGTTGAAGAGTTGGACCGATTGGAACGTTTGATACTTTCAATTTTTTATTAGCTAAATATAACGAGAGTGGTGTTTTAGAAGTTCTAGAAATACCGAGAATAACCACGTCAGCTTTTGTTAGATTTTGTGGATTGCTGCCGTCATCATTTTCTACTGAAAATTCCATTGCTTCAATTCTTTTAAAGTATTCATCGTTTAGGTCGTGAACAAGACCAGATACTCTTTCTGGACTGCTGCCAAGTTGATTACTAATCGCCTTCATTGGTCTTTGTACACAATCTACATTTTGAAGATTGTTTTCAGAAGCAAAATCTTCTATTAGTAAACTTAAATGAGCATTGACTAGAGTATGAAAAATAACGGCATTTTTTTCTTTTGCAATTTTTAAAATTCCAACTAGCATTGATTCTGTTGTTATGAATGGGTATCTTTCGTAAGAAATATCAGCAGAATCAAATTGTGCTCCAGCGGTTTTTGCTACCTGCATTGCAGTTTCTCCACTGGAATCAGAAATAGCAAAAATATTAATATGCTTCATTTTTAATCACTCCTTCATAATTCAAATATATTATATCAAGATTATATGATAAAAGTGTGCTAGAAATTAAAATGTAATATTGACGTTAATAATATTGTTTTGTATAATTATTAAGAACAGTTTTAATAACTAAAAAATAAAAGATAACTGTTGTATTTCGAGCTCGGAGGGAGGGAATTTTCATATGTCAAAAACAGTCGTTCGTAAAAACGAATCTCTTGATGATGCTCTTCGTCGATTTAAACGTACAGTTTCTAAGAACGGTACTTTACGTGAATACCGTAAACGAGAATTCTACGAAAAACCAAGTGTTAAACGTAAATTAAAATCTGAAGCAGCAAGAAAGCGCAACAACAAGAAAAAAAGCCGTCGCTTTTAATTACTAAAAACGTTCCTGTTATTTCAGGAGCGTTTTTTTTGCTAAAAATCGAAAGAAGGAATTTATAATGAGTATTGCTAATAATTTAACTGAAGATTTAAAGACTGCTATGAAGGAACACAACAAGGTTGCTTTAAACGTAATTAGATCACTAAAAACAGCCCTAACTAACGAAAAAGTTTCAGTAGGTCATGATTTAACTGATGAAGAAGAACTTACAGTTATTACTCGTGAAGTTAAGCAAGTTAAGGAATCAATTGCTGAATTTAAAAACGGTGGTAGAGATGACTTAGTTGCTGAACAAGAACAACAATTAGAAGTTTTAAGTAAATATGCCCCAGAACAAATGTCAAAAGAAGAAATTGATAAAGTTGTTGAAGAAACAATCAGTGAAGTTGGCGCAAGTGCTATGTCAGACTTTGGAAAAGTAATGGGTGCTATTATGCCTAAAGTTAAGGGTAAAGCTGATGGAAACGAAGTAAACCAATCAGTTAAAGCACATTTAAGCTAGAAATAACTAAAAGTATGATTACATCATGCTTTTTAATACATATTAATAACTTTTTTAAACTAAAAAGTTGTGCTAATATTTGATTATAAAAATGAAAAAAAGGAGTCGCTATATTGACAGAAAATACTGAAGTAACCAAAGAATTCATCATTCATAATTTAGATTTTGAACCTAAGCTATTAGGCGCACAAAATAAATACGTTACAATTCTTGAAGAGGGTATGGATGTTTCTATTAATGCTTTCGGGACAAATGTTAAAGTGTCCGGAAGTGAGGACGATGTTAATAAAGTTATCTCAATTTTTAAAAATTTAATGGACTTAATTCAAAACGGAGTTACGTTAAATAGTAGCGATATCGTATCTGCTATGAATATGGCAAAAAATGATACTTTAAGCTATTTTAAAGATCTATACAATCAAATATTAATTAAAGATTTTAAAGGCAAACCAGTAAGGGTTAAAAATTTTGGACAACGTCAATATGTTCAATCTGTAAAGAGAAATGACATAACGTTTGGTATAGGTCCAGCCGGAACTGGTAAAACATATTTAGCGGTAGTTATGGCTATTGCTGCGTTAAAACATGGTGATGTAGAAAAAATCATCCTAACTAGACCAGCCGTTGAAGCTGGCGAAAGCTTAGGATTTTTACCCGGTGATTTAAAAGAAAAGGTCGATCCATATTTAAGACCGATTTATGATGCACTTCATTCAATTTTAGGTAGAGAACATACTGCTAGATTGATGGAAAGAGGAGTAATCGAAATTGCTCCTTTAGCTTATATGCGTGGACGTACATTGGAATCAGCTTTCGTTATTTTGGATGAAGCTCAAAATACTACTACTGCTCAAATGAAGATGTTCTTAACTCGTCTTGGATTCGGTTCTAAAATGATTGTTAATGGAGATATATCTCAAATTGATTTACCTAAACATGCAAGTAGTGGTCTGGTTCAAGCACAAACCATTTTACAAAACGTTGATAAAATTAGATTTGTAACATTTGATTCAAAGGATGTTGTTAGACATCCAGTAGTTGCTAGAATTATCGATGCATATTCTGAATATCAAAATAAATAATCAAACAGGAGTAATTAGATGGACTTAGAAATTTACGATAAAACTAAAGATGGTGTTGATGAAAAACACATCGAGTTGGTAAAAAATGTTCTTCAATTTGCAAGCAAGCAATTGAATTTAAAGGATAATACTGAAATGTCAGTAACATTTGTTAACAATGATGAGATTAAAGAAATCAATAGCAAATATAGAGGTGTAGATCGTGCCACTGATGTTATTAGTTTCGCAATCGAAGATGGAGAGGACGAATTTCCATTAATCATGGATGATGAAATGGCTGCAGAAATTCCAGAAAATATCGGAGACATTTTTGTATCAATTGATAAGGTCGCAGAGCAAGCTGAATTTTTAAATCACTCTTACGAAAGAGAACTAGGTTTCTTGGTAGTTCATGGATTCTTACATTTAAATGGTTATGATCATATGAAACAAGAAGATGAAGATATTATGTTCCCACTACAAAGAAAGATAATGGATGACTATGGCCTTGAAAGATAAAAAAGAGCCTAGTAAGAATCGTAACTTTATTGAGTCATTGAAACATGCAATTGATGGCTTAATTATTCTATGTAAAACAGAACGTAATTTTAGAATTCATCTTTTGATTTCAGTTATCGTAATTGTTTTATCTATTGTTTTAAAAATTAAATCTGAACAATGGATATGGATTCTATTAGCAATTTTTATTGTTTTAATAGCAGAGGTAATTAACACTTTATATGAATCGATAGTTAATTTAATCGTTGGTCAAGAGTATAATAAAATAGCTAAAAAAACCAAAGACGTCGCAGCTGCAGGAGTTGTAATTGCATCAATTTTTGCAATTATTATAGGATGCATCGTTTATATCCCAATAATATTGGAATTGTAATTTATGGAGGAATATTATGGAATTTGATCCAAACTTTCACTCAGGATTTGTAGCAATTGTTGGTCGACCAAATGTCGGTAAATCAACATTTTTAAACAGAATTATCGGACAAAAAATTGCCATTATGAGTGATAAAGCACAAACTACTAGAAATAAAATTCAAGGTGTTTATACAGATAATGATTCACAAATCGTTTTTCTAGATACACCTGGAATTCATAAACCAATTAATAAATTAGATGACTTTATGGAAAAATCTGCTTTTTCTGCATTAAAGGAAGTTGATGCTGTTTTATTCATGGTTAGTGCAACAGAAACTAGAGGAGCAGGAGATAACTTCATTATTAATCGCTTAAAAGAAATTGATAAGCCTGTTTATTTAATCATTAATAAGATTGATGAAATTAATCCTAATAAATTACTAAGTATTATGGATATTTACAAAAAAGCGTTAGATTGGAAAGAAGTATTTCCAATTTCCGCTCTTCAAGGAAATAATGTGGATGAATTGATGGCCAATTTAAAAGCACTATTACCTGCTGGACCACAATATTATCCTGAAGATGAAGTTACTGATCATCCGGAACGATTTATTGTTGCCGAATTAATTAGAGAAAAAATATTGATGTTGGCTAGAGATGAAATTCCATACTCAATCGCTATTGATATTTTAAGTATGAAGACAAATGAAAATGGTAATGTTGATATTCAAGCTGATATTTTAGTTGATAGACCTGGCCAAAAAGGAATTTTAATCGGTAAGCAAGGTTCAATGTTGAAAAAGATTGGAACATTAGCTAGACAAGATATCGAAGATTTATTAGGTAGTAAAGTCTACTTAAAACTTTGGGTTAAAGTTCATCCAGGATGGAGAAATGAATCTTCAGTGCTTAAGTCATTAGGTTACAAGAAAGATAACTACTAAGAAAATGGTTGGTGAACAGAATGGATTCACAAACTTACATGAATTTTCATGGCATTTTATTATATCGGCGTGATTATAAAGAAAATGATATGCTTGTTAAATTTCTAACAGCTGAATCTGGAAAAAAGATGTTTTTCATTAGAGGAGCGCGTAAAAGAGGCTTCAAAATGATGGCTGATATTTTACCATTCACGTATGGAACATACTCGGGGAAAATAAATAACGAGAATCTTTCATATATTTATAGTGGATTAGATACCAGTCACTATGAAAATATAAGTGAAGATATCTTTCTTAATGCATATGCTACTTATATTATGTCTTTAATTGATACAGCTTTTGAAGATTCTGTACCAATTCCATTTTGGTTTAATCAGTTATTTGCAGCATTACGATTCATTGATAATGGAGTCGATCCTGATGTAATCACTAATATCATGGAAATTCAATTATTAGATGTGTTTGGGGTAAAACCCGAATTAAGAGGATGTAGTGTCTGCGGTAGAAATGATTTAAATTTTGATTATTCTGAATCATATGGTGGATTAATATGTCAGAATCACTTTCATCTAGATGAAAACAGATTACACTTAGACCAAAAAACAATCTATTATTTAAGAAGATTTTCAATTATAGATTTAAATCGTTTAGGAAATGTGAACGTCAATGAGACCACTAAGGTTAATTTACGTAAGTTACTAGATAAAATATATTCGGATTCAGTTGGAATTCATTTAAAGAGTAAAAAGTTTCTGGATCAAATCAACAATTTGAAATTATAGAATTGATTTTTTGGTTTTACTAAACTATAATTAAATTAATTAAATACGAATGGTAATGACAGAAGAATGTTACTAATATTTTTTCAGCGAGAATAGGTTGGTGTAAGCTATTCAATACTTTAGTAATTGGCACTTTTGGAACCAAACAAATCAAGCTGCTGATTAATTTCAGAAGTAGGGTGGAACCGCGAATAATCGTCCCTATGTAATTGGTATTTTATATACTTTTTACATAGGGATTTTTTATGCCATTCGTTTTACTAGGAGGAAATAAAATGACAGATAAGTTGTCAATGCAAGATATTATTTTAAAACTACAACAATACTGGTCATCACAGGGTTGTATGCTAATGCAAGCTTACGATACTGAAAAAGGTGCCGGAACTATGAGTCCATACACATTTTTAAGAGCTATTGGTCCTGAACCATGGAACGCTGCATATGTAGAACCATCAAGAAGACCTGCTGATGGTAGATATGGTGAAAATCCTAACCGTTTATACCAACATCATCAATTCCAAGTAATTATGAAACCTTCTCCTGAAAACATTCAAGAATTGTACTTGGATAGTTTAAAGGAATTAGGAATTAATCCTGAAGAACATGATATCAGATTCGTTGAAGATAACTGGGAAAATCCTTCAATGGGTTGTGCCGGTGTTGGTTGGGAAATTTGGCTTGACGGAATGGAAGTGACTCAATTTACTTACTTCCAAATTGTCGGTGGTCAAGAAATGAATCCTGTAGCATCAGAAATCACTTACGGTCTAGAAAGACTAGCTTCATACGTTCAAGATGTTAACAATGTTTTTGAACTTGAATGGAGTGATGGTGTTAAATACGGTGATATTTTCAAAGAACCAGAATTTGAACACTCAAAATATAGTTTCGAAGAAAGTAATCAAGACATGCTTTTGAAGATGTTTGATGATTTTGAAGAAGAAGCTAAAAAGCAAATTGCTAATGGATTAGTTCATCCAGCATATGATTATGTTCTAAAATGTAGTCACACTTTTAATCTTTTAGATGCCCGTGGAGCTGTTTCTGTAACAGAACGTGCCGGCTACCTTTCAAGAATTAGAAGAATGGCTAGAGAAATTGCTAAAGCATTTATTGCTGAAAGAAAGAAGCTTGGCTTCCCATTGATTAAAGATGAAAAATTAAGACAATCACTGCTACAAGATGATGAAAACAAGGAGGAAAAATAATGGCTCATACATTTTTATTTGAAATTGGTCTAGAAGAAATGCCTGCACATGTTGTAACACCAAGTATTGACCAATTAGTTAAAAAGACACAAGAATACTTGAAAGAACAAAGAATCGACTTTGAAAGTATCAAGCCTTATTCAACTCCTAGAAGATTAACAATTCAAATTACTGGATTGGCTGATAAACAAGAAGATATTAACGAAACAGTTAAAGGTCCTGCTAAGAAAATTGCTTTAGATGATCAAGGCAATTGGTCTAAAGCAGCAATTGGTTTTACCAAGGGGCAAGGCGTAAGTACCGATGACATTACTTTTAAGGAAATTAAAGGTACTGAATATGTATTCGTTGAAAAGCATATTGCTGGAAAAGATGTTAAAGAAGTCTTAATGGGATTAAAAGATGTTGTTACAAGCATGAACTTCCCAACTCTAATGAAATGGAACGTTTATCGTTTAGATTTTATTCGTCCAATTAGATGGATGGTTGCTTTACTTGATGATGAAGTTCTACCAATTAAAATTTTAGATGTTACAGCTTCAAATGTGAGTCGTGGACATCGTTTCTTAGGTACTGACACTACAATCAACTCTGCTGATGAATACGAAGCAAAATTAAGAGATCAATTTGTTATTGTTGATGCTAATAAGAGAAAAGAAACAATTGTTGAACAAATCAAACAAATTCAAGATGAAAACAATTGGGTAATTAACATTAATAAAGGACTTCTAGAAGAAGTTAACAACTTAGTAGAATGGCTTACAGCTTTCTTTGGTAAGTTTGAAGAAAAATATCTTCAATTACCATCAGAAGTATTAATTACTTCAATGAAGGATAACCAAAGATTCTTCTACGTTACTGATAAAGAAAACCAAATCTTACCTTACTTCATCTCAGTAAGAAATGGTAATAAGGATTTCATCGAAAACGTTATCGCTGGAAATGAAAAGGTTCTTACAGCTAGACTAGAAGACGCAATGTTCTTCTACCAAGAAGATCAAGCTAAAGACATTGATTTTTACGTTAATAAGCTTAAGAAAGTTAGCTTCCATGATAAGATTTCAACTATTTTTGAAAAGATGCAACGTGTAGAACAAATTGCGTCAATCATTGGTAAAAAGGCAAACTTATCTGATCAAGAATTAACAGATGTAAAACGTGCTGCACAAATTTATAAATTTGATTTAGTTACTGGAATGGTTGGAGAATTCTCTGAACTACAAGGTGTTATGGGTGAAAAATATGCTCTAATTAAGGGTGAAAATGAATCTGTAGCAACTGCAATTAGAGAACACTACATGCCAATTTCAGCTAGTGGTGATCTACCTGAAACTAAGGTAGGGTCAGTATTATCATTAGCTGATAAGTTTGATAGTATTTTAACTTTCTTTGCCGCAGGGATGATTCCTAGTGGTTCAAATGATCCATACGCACTTAGAAGACAAGCTAACGGAATTGTTAGAATCGTTAAAAACGAAAAGTTAAACTTTAATCTTGCTGAATTAATGAATGAATTAATTAGTGCAGAAAACGATGCCAATGTTGCTCCTGAATTAGATCAAACAAAGGAAATTCCAGAAATTGTATCATTCATTAAAGATAGAATTGTAAAACAAATGAAATCAGAAAATATTAGACACGATATTATTGATGCTGCTGGAAATTCACAAAATGACAATATTGAATTTATCTTTGATGTTGCATCTGTTTTAGAACAACATAAAGATGATGAGGAATTTAAGGAATCAGTTGAAGCATTAACTCGTGTTCTTAGAATTTCTGAAAAGAGTGATTTTGCAGAAGATGATTTAAACATCGATGAATCACTTTTTGAAAATGACTCTGAAAAATCATTACATGCCGCAGTAGAATCAATCAAGAATGATTTCTATACTCTAGGTGCTAATGACGAATATACTAAGTTATTTAACCTTAAGAATGATATTGAAGGATACTTTGACCAAACAATGGTTATGTCTGATAATGAAGCAGTTAAGAATAACCATTTACGTGAATTAACTAAGCTATCTAATATGATTAAGTGGTTCGCTGATTTCAATCAACTTATTGTTAAATAAAATTGATAGACAATGCTATTAAGCGTTGCTAAAATGTTGTATAATAGTTTTCCATGTTTAAAATAAAAGTCGCACTAAATTGGTGCGACTTTTATGGGTGAAAAGGAGATATGATGCCAATGATTCCTGAAGAGGTAATTGAACAAGTTAGGAACGAAACCAATATTGCTGATATTATTGGTCAATTTGTTGCTCTTAGAAAATCAGGTAGTAATTTAATGGGATTATGTCCATTTCACGATGAAAACAGTCCATCATTTTCTGTTAATGAAGATAGACAATTATTTAAATGTTTTGGTTGTGGAAAAGGTGGTAATGTTTTCACCTTTATGATGGAACTTGAAAATTTAACATATCCAGAGGCGATTTTGAAAGTCGCTGACATGAGTGGAATTGAAATATCTGATCAATACAAGCAAAACAATAGTCAAAAACCTAAAATGAATTCAACTGAAACTAAGTTGATTGAGATGCATGAAAAGTCCGCTGAGGTATATCATCATATTTTGATGAACACTGAATTAGGACAAAAGGCTCTAGATTATCTACATGATCGTGGCTTAACTGACGATACTATTAAGTATTATCAAATCGGGTTTGCACCTAACGATAATGTTATAAATCGTTTCTTAGTTGAACAAAAGTTTGAATATCAAGATATGCGTAAGTCTGGATTGTTTCTTGAAGACGATGAAGGAAAACTGAGAGATAGATTTTTTAATCGAATTATGTTTCCAATCAAAAACGAATTTGGTTCTATAATTGGTTTTTCTGGAAGAGTTTTAAATAAGGAAGATTCCACGGCTAAATATTTAAATAGTCCAGAAACAGACATTTTTAATAAAAGGGATGTTTTGTTTAACTTATCAAACGCTAAAGCAGCGATTAGAAAGAAAGACGCTGTTATACTTTTCGAAGGTTTTATGGATGTTATTTCAGCTTATCAATCAGGTATTGAAAATGGAATTGCTTCGATGGGAACTAGTTTAACTAATGACCAAATCAAAGTAATCAATAGACATTGTAACAGCGTATATGTTTGTTATGACGGTGATGCTGCTGGTCAAAATGCGATTAATAGGGCGCTTTCATTGTTAGGAAATTCAAGTCTAACTTTAAGAGTTATTCAAATGCCAGAAGGTATTGATCCTGATGAATATCGTAAGCAGTTCGGTGAAGAAAAATTTGCTGATTATATGAGTAAATCAATAGAATCTCCTATATCATTTAAGATGAGATACTATAAGTTAAATCGAAATTTAGATAATGAAACTGATAAATTTAGCTACATTCAAGATGTGCTAAAAGAAGTTGCTAAAGTTGATCAACCAATTGAAAGAGATCTTTATATAAATCAATTAGCGGATCAATTTAATCTAAATAAAAATGATTTAACAATGACGATGAACTCGTTCATTCAGAAAAATGATGCAGTTAACCGAGTTAATTATGCTAGAAATGGTAAGAATGATAATAATGCTCAGATGATTGCACCTATTCAATCAGTTAGATACAGATCTAAAGTTGAAATGGCTGAATTATACCTGTTAAATCGAATATTAATGTCACAAGAGCTATGGCAACGGTTAATGAGTGTCGATGGATTTGCATTTGTCGACGTTGATTATCAATTGTTATATAACTTGGCACAAGAATATATGGCTACACATGATGAGTATAATTCGGCAGAGTTTCAAGATTTTATTAAAGAAGAAAAGCTTAGAAAATTATTGATTGATATTGAAATGTTGCAAATAAATGATTCTCCATCTGTTGATGAAGTGGATGACTATGTTAATATAATAATGAACGAAGCTCCGATTGATTCACAGTTGAAACAAAAGCAAATCGAATTAAATGAAGCTAAACAGCTTGGTGATATTGATAGACAAACTGAAATAGCTATGGAGATTATCCAGTTACAAAAGCAAAAGAACCTAGGCGGTCGTGCTTAATCATAGGAGGCATATAAATGGCTGAAAAGAAATTAACCAAAAAAGAACTAAAGGAATCAACTGATGCTTTAATCAAAAAGCAAAAAAAGGTTGGTCATGTAACATATGATGATGTTAATGACACAATTGCAGTTCCTTTTAAATTATCTAAGACTGATATGTATGAGTTATTAGAAAAAATCGAAGATGCTGGTATTAGTGTCGTTGATGAAAATGGTGAACCAGATCCAAGAGCACTTGAAGCTGCAAAGAAAGTTACTCAAACTGAACTAAAAAATACAGCATCTGCTCCTACAGGTGTAAAGATTAATGACCCTGTTAGAATGTATCTTAAGGAAATTGGTCGTGTACCTCTTTTAACCGCCGAACAAGAAGTTAACTTAGCACTTAGAATTGAAGAAGGCGACGAAGAAGCTAAGCAAGAATTAGCTGAAGCCAACCTTAGATTGGTAGTTTCTATTGCTAAGCGTTATGTAGGAAGAGGGATGCAATTCCTAGATTTAATTCAAGAAGGTAATATGGGATTAATGAAAGCGGTAGAAAAGTTTGATTACCGTAAAGGATTCAAGTTCTCAACTTATGCAACTTGGTGGATTAGACAAGCAATTACTCGTGCAATTGCCGATCAAGCAAGAACAATCAGAATTCCAGTCCACATGGTTGAAACAATTAACAAGTTAATTCGTATTCAACGTCAATTACTTCAAGATTTAGGTCGTGAACCTACACCTGAAGAAATTGGTGCCGAAATGGATATGCCAACTCAAAAGGTAAGAAGTATCTTGAAGATTTCTCAAGAACCAGTTTCTTTGGAAACACCAATTGGTGAAGAAGATGATTCACATTTAGGTGACTTTATTGAAGACCAAGATGCAACTAGTCCAGCTGACCACGCTGCATATGAATTGCTTAAAGAACAACTAGAAGGCGTATTAGATACATTAACTGACAGAGAAGAAAATGTTCTTAGATTACGTTTTGGATTAGATGATGGCCGTACTAGAACACTTGAAGAAGTAGGTAAGGTGTTTGGCGTTACTCGTGAAAGAATTAGACAAATCGAAGCTAAAGCACTAAGAAAGTTGCGCCACCCATCTAGAAGTAAACAATTAAAAGATTTTCTTGAATAATCAAAAAACAGATAGCGATGCTATCTGTTTTTTATTTATAATTCCAGTTATAATATAATTAATTATATTAGTAGAAAAGGTGCTTTTATGGACGCAAATAATTTATCACAAAGACTAAAAACTGTAGCTGATTTTGTTCCAAAAAATAGTAGGGTAGCTGATATTGGTTCTGATCATGCCTATTTACCAGTGTATTTGATGAAACAAAATCAAATCGAATTCGGTATCGCTAGTGAGGTAGCCAAAGGTCCGCTTGAAAATGCCAAGCAAGAAATTTTGTCAGAAGGACTTTCAGATAAAATTGATACTAGATTAGCCGACGGACTTTTATCAATCAATAAAGAAGATAATATAAATTGTGTTACCATTGCAGGAATGGGTGGAACATTGATTCGTCAAATTCTTGATAATGGGAAAAACCATCTTAACGGTAATGAAGTATTGGTGCTACAACCTAATGTTGGAGAAAATCGTTTAAGAACATGGTTAATGAATAATCATTATGAAATCAAAGATGAAACCATTTTAAGAGAAGATGGTCATACTTATGAAATAATTGTTGCTGAAAAAGTAAATCATGATGTGAAATATTCAGAACAAGAATTGCAATTTGGTCCATTCTTATTAAAACAACATTCTGAAGTTTTTGTTGAAAAGTGGCAAAATGAAATTAACCGTATTGAAATGGTAATTGATCAAATGAATCAAGCCAAAAAAGAGAAACCAATTGAAAAAATTCAAAAAATGAAGGATGACATTAACTCAATTAAAGAGGTGTTATAAATATGAACGCTAGTAAATTGATTGAACAATTTGAAAAATTCGCTCCTAAGAGTATTGCGGTTGACCATGATCCAATCGGGTTACAAATCGGTGATGTCAATCAGGATATTCATAAGGTTTTAGTGACTTTGGATGTTAGACCTGAAGTGGTAGACGAAGCAATTGCAAATAATTGTGATATGATTTTTTCACATCATCCAGCTATGTTTAGACCTGTTAAAAACATGGATTTATCAATTCCCCAAAATGCAATGTATGCTAAATTAATTAAAAATGATATTTTAGTTTATTCAGCTCATACTAATTTGGATAATGCTGAAGGTGGAATGAATGACTGGTTAGCTGAAGCAATGGATTTAAGAAACGTTGAAGGTTTAGTCAGCCAAGGAATTTATAATGATAACGAGTATTTTATGGGTAGAATTGGAGATTTAAAGGAAGAAACCACAGTCTATGAATTTGCCCAAAAGTGTAAAGAATTTTTCAACGTTGATGGATTAAGATTAATTAGTCATCAAGATGATCATAAAGTAAAAAGAGTAGCTGTTTTAGGTGGCGATGGAGGAAAGTTTTATTCTATCGCACAAGAAAAAGGAGCAGATGTTTATGTAACTGGAGATGTGTATTATCATGTTGGACATGATATGATTGCAGATAACATGTCAGTAGTAGATCCTGGTCATCATATTGAAAGCATTTGTAAACCATATTTATGCGAAATGTTCAAAGAGTGGTCAAAAGAGTTTGATTGGCCAATAGATGTGATAGAATCTAATATAAACACTGATCCATATCAATTTATTTAAGGAGTGTACATTATTATGTCTAAGTACGAAGATTTAGTACCACGTTTTATAAATTATGTTAAACAAAATACCAGATCGGATGAAAGTAGTGCCACGATTCCATCATCTAGTCGCCAAATTGATTTTTTAAATAAATTAAAAGATGAATTAAAGGAAATTGGACTAGAAAACGTTAGAACTAACGAAGAAAGTGCATATGTATTTGCAACATTACCATCTAATGTTGATGAAGATGTAAAAAAGATTGGATTTATTTCACATATTGATACAGCAGATTTCAATTCAGAAAATGTAAATCCTCAATTTGTTGAAAACTATGATGGAAAATCAAACATCGCGTTAGGTAATGGTGAATATAACCTAGATCCTAACGTTTTTGAAAGCTTACATAAATATGAAGGCAATACTTTAATTACAACAGACGGTAATACTTTGTTGGGTGCGGATGACAAAGCAGGGGTTGCTGAAATTGTATCTTCAATGAAGTACCTAATTGATCATCCAGAAATTAAACATGGTGAAATTGAAGTTGGATTTGGTCCCGATGAAGAAATCGGAACAGGTTCACTTAAATTTGATGTTAAAGATTTTGGTGCTGACATGGCGTACACTGTTGATGGTGGAGCTAAGGGCCAATTACAATATGAAACATTCAATGCTGCATCAGCAACTGTTGAAATTAAAGGGACTGATGTTCACCCAGGTGAAGCTAAGAATGTAATGGTGAACGCAGCTATTTTAGGGATGGATTTCAATGCTAAATTACCAGCATACGAAAGACCTGAATACACCGACGGTAAAGAAGGATTCTATTTCTTAATTGAAATGAATGGAACAGCCGACTTTACTAAACTTTCATACATTATCAGAGACCATGATAGAGATAGATTTGAAGCTAGAAAACAATACTTTGCTAAAATCGCTGAAGAAATGAACAAGTCATTCGGCGAAGAAAGAGTCAAAGTAACCGTAAAAGATCAATATTACAACATGGCTGAAGTAATCGAAAAGAACATGGAAGTTGTTGATTTAGCAAAAGAAGCAATGAATAGTGTTGATGTTACTCCTGATATCTTCCCAGTTCGTGGTGGTACAGATGGATCAACAATTTCATTTAAGGGATTACCAACACCTAACTTATTTGCGGGTGGTGAAAATATGCACGGACGTTTTGAATATGTTTCTGTTGAAACTATGGAAAAAGCCTGTGATGTTATTATTGCTATCGCAAATTTAAATGTTGAAAAATAATAGTCAATAAAGGTCAAATTATTTGAAAATAAAAGACCTTTTGGTAAAATTTACCTATGAGAAGTATTCTCATAGGTATTTTTTTATTAAGCAGGTGAAAAAATGAATCCAGAAGAATTAACCGAAGCTGTTACCCAATCGTTTTCAGAAGCGCAAAAGGTGGCAGTTAATAGAAAACATCAAGAAATAACAATATCACACTTATTTAAAGTGTTAGTTCAACCAGGAGAATTAGCAAGACAAATTTTCTCAGAAGTTGGATTGGATATTGATGATTTAGAACAAGAATTAGATAAAGAACTAGACGAGATATCTATCGTTGAAGGAAGTAATGTTAACTATGGACAAAATATTTCTTCTAGCATGTTGTCATTAATCCAATTTGCTCAAAAAGAAAAGGACAAGTTGGGTGATCAGTATATTGCTGTTGATACTTTAGTATTAGCATTAATGGATACTAGTGGAAATAAATTAGTTGATTATTTAAAAGAAAAGCATGTTTCAAAAGAAATCGTTGAAAAGACAATTGATAAAATTAGAGGAGGAGAAAAGGTGACTTCAAATAATCAAGAAGATAATTTTCAAGCTTTAAAGAAGTACGGAGTGGATTTAGTTGCTGAAGCTCGTGCTGGTAAACTTGGACCAATTATTGGTAGGGATGAAGAAATAATTGACGTTATTAGAATTCTTTCTAGAATGACCAAAAATAATCCTGTCTTAATTGGTGATCCTGGTGTAGGTAAGACTGCGATTGTTGAAGGTTTAGCGAAAAGAATTGCCGTGAATGATGTTCCTGAAAATCTAAAAAATAAGTCATTATTTGAATTAGATATGAGTTCACTAATTGCTGGGGCTAAATATCGTGGTGAATTTGAAGAAAGACTAAAAGCCGTTTTAAAAGCTGTTAAAAAGTCTGATGGACAAGTTATTATGTTCATTGATGAAATTCACAATATCGTTGGTGCTGGTAAGACAGAAGGAAGTATGGATGCTGGTAACATCTTAAAGCCAATGTTAGCTAGAGGGGAACTTCATCTAATTGGTGCTACCACTGTAGATGAATACCGTAAGTACATGCAAAAGGATAAAGCATTGGAAAGAAGATTCCAAAAAGTAAATGTTGAAGAACCTTCTGTCGACGATACAATCACGATTTTACGTGGAATCAAAGAACGTTTGGAAATTCATCATGGGGTAAGAATTCATGATAATGCTTTAGTTGCAGCCGCTAAGTTAGCTGATAGATATATTCCAGAAAGATTTTTACCAGATAAGGCAATTGATTTAGTTGATGAAGCATCATCAACAATTGAGGTAGAAATGAATTCTAATCCGACCGAATTAGATCAAGCCAACCGTAAATTAATGCGTGCTGAAGTGGAAGAAGCATCATTAAAGAAGGAAGACGATGATGAATCTAAACAACGATTAGCTAAGCTAGAACCAGAATTAGCTAACTTGAAAGAAACAGTTAATAAATTAAATTCTAGATGGCAACAAGAAAAAACTTCAATCAAAGCGATTAGCGATAAAAAAGCCGAATTAGACCAAGCTAAAAACGAATTACAACAAGCTGAAAGTAATTATGACTTAGATAAAGTAGCTGTTTTACAACATGGTACAATTCCAGAATTAGAGAAAGAATTAGCTAAGATGGAAAACCAAGACCATGATGACGATTGGTTAGTGAGTGAGTCAGTTACCGAAGATGGAATTGCTGAAGTTTTAAGTCGAGAAACTAGAATCCCAGTATCCCGTTTAATGGAAGGCGAAAAAGAAAAACTACTTCACTTGGATGACAATCTTCATAAGAGAGTGATTGGACAAGATGAAGCAGTTGAATCAGTTGCTGATGCAGTTCTTCGTTCAAGAGCAGGTTTACAAGACCCAAGTAAACCATTGGGTTCATTCTTATTCTTGGGTCCAACAGGTGTTGGTAAGACAGAATTAGCCAAGTCATTAGCTGAAAACTTATTTGATTCAGAAGAACATATGGTAAGAATTGATATGTCTGAATATATGGAAAAGGAATCAGTATCTAGATTAGTTGGTGCTGCTCCTGGATATGTAGGATATGAAGAAGGTGGACAGTTAACTGAAGCAGTTAGAAGAGATCCATATACAATCGTATTATTTGATGAAATTGAAAAAGCACATCCAGATGTATTTAATGTCTTATTGCAAGTGTTAGACGATGGTCGTTTAACCGATGGACAAGGGCATACTGTAGATTTTAAAAACACCTTGTTAATAATGACTTCTAATTTAGGTTCTGACATCTTATTAGATGGTTTAAATAAAGATGGAAACATTTCTGAAAAAGCGAGAAAGCAAGTTTCAGAATTGTTGAAGAAGAGTTTCAAACCAGAATTCTTAAACCGAATTGACGAAATTATCACCTTTAAACCATTATCAAAATCAGATGTAAGAGAAATAGTTAAGCAATTAATTCAAAAATTAGGCAATAGATTAAACGATAAGCAAATTAAAGTTAAGATTTCTGATGATGCAATAGATTGGATCACAGATAACGGATATGATCCACAATACGGTGGTCGTCCATTACAAAGATTTGTTACTAGAAACGTAGAAACTCCGTTAGCTAGATTATTAATCTCAGGTGATATTAAACCTAAAGATACAATCAATATTGGATTAAATGATGATAAATTAACATTTGAATAAAATAAAAAAGCTCAAGTAATTTACTTGAGCTTTTGTTATTTAACTGAATGTTTTGAAATTAGTGATACACAGTTGACTGTAATTACAACAACCACTGCAGAAACGATACCAATTTCAGTTGTGTTATATGTTAGCTGAGTTAATTGGCTAGCAATGTATCCAATGATTTCACCGAAAATAAATGCCCAAAAGATCACCAATAGATTTGAAATAATGAATTTCATCATATCCACCTCACATTTCATAGAAATTTTACCACAGTTAAGATTGAAAAAACAGTTATAAATAATTCAGTTAATGATTATTTTTGTTATAATTGGTTTAATGAAAGGGATGATTTAATGGATTATACACCGCTTAACTTAATGAGTTCATATAGTTTATTGAACAGTACAATTTCAATAGATGAATTAATTTCAACAGCAAAACAACGAGGATATAAATCATTAGCGTTAACTGATGAAAATAATATGTATGGTGCCATTGAGTTTTATGACACATGTATAAAAGAAGATATTCATCCCATTATCGGACTAACAATTGATTTAGAAGCTATCACTACAAGTGATAGTAGAAATCAATTGGTATTGCTCGCTAAAGATAACGAGGGATACAAAAACTTAATGAAAATATCAACGAAGATAATGACAAACGAATCAGAAACAATTGAACTAGATAATATTTATCCATACTTATCCCATACAGTCGTAATTATTCCTGATTATGGAGAATGGATGACTTTGTTTAATAACGGGGATTTAGATACGTTAGAAGATACTATTCAAAAAATCTCAGATCACAAAGATGATCAATCAGTATTTATGGGCTTAAGTGAGGATAACATTGATAATGTTGAGTATAGAAACTTTCTAACCAATATCAGTACTTCCCTTAATATTCAATCTGTTGCCTCTTCAAAAGTGCAATTAATTAATCAAGATGATTATTTTGCATTACAAGTAATGAAAAAGATTGATCAAAATGAAAAATTTCCGAATCCACTAAATGCTAGTCATGAAAAAACTAATAAATGGCTAGACCATCGTTATGAAGTGATAAAGCGATACATAGACGCCGGATTGGAAGAATTAGTCTTAAATAATCAAAAAATAGCAGATAGTACAAATGTTGTAATTAATAAAAAACAACCGGTATTACCTCATTATGTGAATGATTTAGGATTATCCTCAAAGGAATTCTTAAAGAAACTCTGCGTTCAAGGGTTAAGACAAAGAGTGGCTAAATTAAAAATCGATAAAAACAATTGGCAAACATATATCGATAGACTTGGATATGAATTATCAGTAATTGATAAGATGGGATTTAATGATTATTTTTTAATTGTTTGGGATGTTATTAATTATGCGCATTCTCAAAATATTATGACAGGTCCTGGGAGAGGTTCTGCTGCAGGATCATTAGTATCATTTTGCTTATTTATTACCGATGTCGATCCAATTCAATATGATTTATTGTTTGAACGATTTTTGAATGAAGAACGTCGTCAAATGCCAGATATCGATTTAGATATTCCTGATAATAAGAGGGATGTTGTTTTGAATTATGTTCATGATAAATATGGGGATGAACATGTTAGTCAAATTGTGACTTTCGATACTATGTCAGCCAAACAAGTTATTCGTGATATCGGAAGAACGTTTGGTCTAAGTCGTGTGCAACAAAGTGACTGGAGTCGAGCAATTCCTAGTAATCAATTAAGGATAAAATTAAGCACTGCTTATAAAGAATCACAAAGGTTACAAAATCTAGTTAACGATAATCCGTTGAATAAGTTGATGTTTGATACTGCCATTAAACTGGAAGGAAGACCTAGACACAGCGGAACCCATGCTGCAGGGGTTATCTTAAGTGATACCCCAATAGTCGAAACTTCACCATTGAAGAGTGGGAATGAAGAGTTGCTATTGACTCAATATTCTAAAGATTATGTTGAACAAATTGGTTTACTTAAAATGGATTTCTTGGGATTAAGAAATCTATCCATATTGGCAGAAGTGGTATCTTTAGTTCAACAAAATGTTGATTCAGATTTTGATATTGAGAAAATAGATTTAACAGATGCTAAAACGTTGAAGTTATTCCAAGACGGAGATACAAATGGAGTTTTTCAATTTGAGTCTACTGGTATTAAAAGGGTGCTAAAAGCAATGCATCCTGATAATTTTGGCCAAATTTCAGCTGTGAACGCACTATATCGTCCAGGTCCAATGCAAAATATTGATTCCTTTATTCGTAGAAAGGAAGGAAAAGAACCGGTTGATAGATTTGATCCTAATTTAGATTCAATATTGTTACCGACATATGGAATCATTGTTTATCAAGAACAAGTTATGCAAGTTGCTTCCGTAATGGGTGGATTTACACTTGGAGAAGCCGATAATTTAAGACGTGCAATGAGTAAGAAAAAGAAGAGCACTATGGACGCCTTAAAAAATAAATTTGTTTCGGGAGCAATTAATAAGGGTTATAGTGAGCCTTTAGCTATTCAAACCTTTGACTATATTGAAAAATTTGCTGGTTATGGATTTAATAAATCACATGCAGTTGCATATAGTAAGATGGCATTTGAATTAGCATATTTAAAGACTAATTATAGTTTGCAATTTTTTGTCGCAGTTTTAAATTCAGTTTTGAATAATAATGATAAAACAAACACATATGTTGTTGAGGCCAAAAAAAGAGATATTTTGGTAGAACATCCTAATATTAATAAATCTGAAGCATACTTTTCAGAAAGTGATGGAAAGATTTTGTTTGGATTGTCAGCGGTAAAAGGATTAAGAAAAGATTTTATACAAACTATTATCGAAGAAAGAAACCTTAATGGTGAATATAAAGGGTTAGAAGAATTTATATATAGAATGCCTAAAAAATTCCGCAATGTTGATTTATTAAAGTCACTAGCTTATGTAGGGGCATTTGATGATTTTGGATATAATCGAGCTGAATTATCAGATTCAATCGAGGAATTTATATCTTCTATTAATTTAAGTGGTGCATCACAGGAACTATTCAGTACTTTGAAGCCTAAAATAAAGCATCGTGACGATATGACTCTCCAAGAGAAACTTAGCTTGGAAATGGAATACACAGGTGTTTATCTATCGGGACATCCAGTTGAAGATTATGATGTCTTAAAACAGGAAATGAATATCACCACTTCTGATCAAATGATAAATAAAGATGAAAATATCAATACATTAATTTATGTTGAAAACGTTAAAGAAATCAGAACCAAAAAAGGTGAACAGATGGCATTTATTAATGGAACTGACATGGTTGGTAATATTAGTGTCACAGTTTTTCCAACATCATTTAAGAAATTTGCTAACTTGCTTAAACGAGGGATTGTTTTGTTAGTGACTGGTAAAACGGATTTTAGAAATAATGAAGTTCAAGTAATCGCCAATCAAATTCTTCCAGCGGCTAATGTAAAGAGCGCTTTGAATAAGAAAAAACAATTGAAAAAATGGTATTTAAAGATTGATGAATCGCATAACGACAAACAAACTTCAATTAAGCTATATGAAATCATGCAAGCTAACCATGGTGATAATAAAGTTATTATTTATAATGCAAATAATAACTCAAAAAAAGAACTAGCAAGTAAATACAGTATGAATGGTAGTAAAGAATTATATAGTAAACTTATTCAATTGTTAGGTAATGGTAATGTGATTTATAAATAATCTTTTATTGTGAAAAAAACTATAAAAATAAAAGACATAAATTTTAAAAAGTGATACACTATAGTGTGAAACCTAGTTATGTATGGAACATCAAAATAATGATTTACCATACAAAATAAAAGGAGAGATTTTTACTTATGAAGAAAACAAAAATCGTAAGTACATTAGGACCTGCAAGTACTGATGTTGACATTATTGTTAACTTAATCGAATCAGGCGCTAATGTTTTCAGATTTAACTTCTCACACGGTGACCATGAAGAACACTTTGATCGTTTGAACAAAGTTCATGAAGCTGAAAAGAGAACCGGTAAGACAGTTGGTCTTATGCTTGATACTAAGGGTGCTGAAATCCGTACTACTAAGCAAAAAGAAGGTAAGATTGAATTCCACACTGGTGACCAGTTTAGAATTTCAATGGACGATACTTTAGAAGGTACTAAAGAAAAAATCGCCGTTACTTACCCAGGCCTATTAGCTGATGTTCATGTTGGTGGCCACATCTTATATGATGATGGTATCCTAGACTCAGTTATTGATGAAATTGACCAAGAAAACAAAGAACTAGTTGTTACTGCCCAAAACAATGCTGTTTTAGGTTCACGTAAGACTGTTACTGCTCCTGGTGTATCAATTAACTTACCAGGTATCACTGAAAAAGATTCAAGCGATATTCGTTTTGGTCTTTCAGAAATGCACATTAACTTTATTGCCGCTTCATTTGTAAGAAAACCAGAAGATGTTTTAGACATCCGTAAATTACTTGAAGACGAACACAAAGAAGACGTTCAAATCTTCCCTAAGATTGAATCACAAGAAGGTATCGACAACTTCGAAGAAATCATGAAGGTTTCTGATGGTTTAATGATTGCTCGTGGTGACATGGCTGTTGAAATTCCAGCAGAAAATGTTCCAATCGTTCAAAAACACTTAATCCACAGATGTAACGAAATGGGTAAACCTGTTATTACTGCAACTCAAATGTTGGACTCAATGCAAGAAAACCCACGTCCTACACGTGCCGAAGCATCAGACGTTGAATACGCTGTATTAAGCGGTACTGACGCTACTATGCTTTCAGGTGAAAGTGCTAATGGTGACTACCCTGCAGAAGCTGTTGCTACTATGGCTAAGCTTGATGAAATGGCAGAAAGCCATTACGATGAATACGGTGACGCACGTCCTGAATTCAAGAACGGTGATGTTACTGAAGCATTCGGTAAGCAAGTTGCTGACATGGTTAGAGATCTTGACATTAAGACTGTTGTAACTACTACTTCAACTGGTTACTCAGCTCGTATGATTTCAAAATACCATCCAAATGCTGACATCTTAGCTTTAACTTTTGATGATCGCGTACGTCGTGGTTTAATGGTTAACTGGGGTGTTCACCCAATCGTTGTAGACAAGCCTGAAAACAGTGATGGCATGTTTGATTTCGCAGCTAAGAAAGCTGTTGAAACTGGCCTAGCTAAAGAAGGCGACTTAATCCTTGTAGTTGCAGGTTTACCTGTTGGCGAAAAAGGTACTACTAACGTAATGAGCGTTAAATTAATTGGTTCAGAACTTGCTCAAGGTCAAGGTATTGGTGACAAGACTGTTATCGGTAAGGCTTTTTTAGCAAGTAACGCTGCCGACGCAAACAGCAAAGCTGTTGACGGTGGCGTGTTGGTAGCAAAGAATACCAACAAAGACTTCTTGCCAGCTATTAAGAAGGCAAGTGCTGTTATTGTAGAAGATGGTGGAATGACTTCACACGCTGCAGTTCTAGGTATTTCATTAGGAATTCCTGTTATTGTAGGTGCTAAGGGAGCTACTGAAAACATCTCTGATGGTCAAACTATTACAGTTGATTCACGTAGAGGTATTGTTTACAGTGGTGCTGCTAACTCACTATAATAAATAGTTTGAAAGAGGATGCATTTAATGCATCCTCTTTTTTTATCGAAATATTATGTAAAGTAGTGTAGAATTAAGGTATACAGATTCGAAATGAGGAATATTAATGAACGAATATTTAGGCCGAGTTGTCTCCGGAAAAGTGACAGATGAAAATGATAAAAATTATTTTGTACAAATTGAAGGTACAACTTTTTCATTAGATAAATCAGAAATTGAAAAACCTTTAAAAATTGGAAGTAATTTCAAGGGATTTACCTACGAAAATGAAGACCATAAAATGCAAATTACTAGAAATATTCCTGAAGTTCAAGTGGATCACTATGGGTTTGGTACTGTAGTTCAAAGTAAATTTGGACTAGGTGTGTTTGTTGACATTGGATTGCCAAACAAGGACATTGCTGTATCTATCGATGATTTACCTGAATTAACAAAATTATGGCCTCAACATGGTGATCGATTGATGATTGCCTTGAAAATTGATAAAAAAGGTCGTATTTGGGGTGAATTAGCAGACGAAGAAATTTTCCAAAGTCTATCTGTTCCTGCCAATGAAAAAATGAAAAATCGTAATTTAAAGGCGACTACTTATCGACTTAAGTTAGCTGGTACCAGGGTTATTACTGATGACTATCGAATTGGATTTATTCATCCAAGTGAACGTGAATTAGAACCAAGATTGGGTCAACACGTTGACGTAAGAGTAATTGGGATTTTAAGAGATAAAACGCTTAACTTATCAATGAAACCTCGTGGATATGAAGCTATTAGTGATGATTCTCAAATGATTTTTACAGTTTTAAAGAAATCTGAATCTGGTTCAATTCCATTTACGGATAAGAGTACTCCAGAATCAATTAAAGAGTTCTTTGGAATTAGTAAAGGTCAATTTAAACGTGCTGTGGGTAATCTATTAAAGAATAGATTAATTGAACAATCAGATGGTCAAATGAAGTTAACTGAAAAAGGTAATAAAACAGAACTAGAATAAGTTTGGTGAAGTAAATGGATGAACAAGTTAAAGATTATTTACACTACCTTGTAATCGAAAGAGGTTTATCGGACAATACAGTTAAAAGTTATCGTCAAGATATTGTGGGATTTGTTAATTTTTTAAGAGAAAGACAAGTCAATTCATTTAAGCAAGTAGATTCTAAAACTATTTTGGAATACATGAAGCAAATGAAGGATGCAGGTAAGGCTAGAAATTCTGTAATCAGGTTTGTCTCAAGTATGAAAAAATTCTTTTCTTATTTGCATAAATATCATTACATTGTTGAAAATCCAATGGTTAATGTCGATACACCTAAAAGTGCTAGTCATTTTCCAGATGTCTTAACCGTTAATGAAGTCGATAAATTATTAACTATGCCAGATGTTAGTGATAAATATGGGATAAGGGATAGAACCATATTAGAAGTTATGTATGCCACGGGATTACGAGTAAGTGAAGTAGTTAACCTTAAAATGGATAATTTACATTTAGAGATGGGAATTATTCAAACAATCGGTAAAGGTGATAAAGAAAGAATTATTCCTATTGGAACTGAAGCAATTAAGTGGATTTACGAATATATGGAAAAAAGTCGTCCTTTATTACTCAAAAAAAGAAGATCTGAATATTTGTTTTTAAACGCACATGGTGGTGGAATTAGTCGACAAAGCATTTGGCAAAAATTAAAACACTATGTTGCATTAGCTGGCATTAAAAAGAATGTCACTCCCCATACACTTAGACACTCATTTGCCACCCATATATTAGAAAACGGTGCTGATTTAAGAATCGTTCAAGAACTTTTAGGACATTCAGATATTTCTACTACGCAAATTTACACACATGTATCACATGAACACCTTAATAAGGCTTTTGATGAATTTCATCCTCATGCCTAATAAATTTAGGAGGGAATTAATATGCTACTTAAATATCGTCTAGAATATAAAAAAATCGCAATGGACATGTTATCTTTGTTACCAGGCATGAACCAAGGACACCATCTAGAAGATGAAATGAATTGGTACGATGATAATGAAAACCGCATTATTTATTTATGGAAAAATGAAGATGATAATTGGGCTGGACTCATTGCGGTTGAAGATAAAGGCAGCATGTTAGTGCTTAGAAGGATTGTTTTAACTCCTGATTCTTGGAATATGAATAATTGTTGTAGTATGTTAGATGATTTATCCAATTTATATATGGATCAAAAAATTGTTGGAACAATGGATACGACATCAATCTGTGAACTGTGGGAGAAACGTAATGGAACCAGAATTCAATAATTCAAATAATATTAATATTCATATTGATGATTTTGATGGCCCTCTTGAATTACTTTTACATTTAATTAAGCAGTCGGAAATGGACATTTATGATATTCAAATTGAAAAAATAACTGAGCAATATTTGGGTTATTTAACTGCAATGGAAAATCTTAATGTTAATATCGCTGGTGAATATTTCGTGATGGCATCGAACTTGATGGCAATTAAGTCAAAATTATTGCTACCTAGAAATGATGAAATTGATGAAAATGATGATTATGAAGATCCACGTGATGAATTAGTTAATCAATTGTTAATATATCAAGAATATAAAGAGGTTTCTAAAGTTTTAAAACAGATGGAAACAAAAAGTTCCAAGTACCATAGTGTTGATCCAACTTTGCCAACAGTTGATGAAATGATTGATTTTAATGGTAATCAGAAATTTAACATCAGACTTATTCAACAAGCTTTCGATAGAGTGATTGATAAAATAAAAGAAAATGAGCCATACGTTCATTCAGTTATTGAATGGCAATTTACAGTTAAGGAACAATCTGAATTTGTCATGGAAAAGTTGTCGCAGCAAAAGCATATCGAGTTTGATCAATTATTTAAGAATACTAATAATATTGAGATGGTAGTAACCACATTCCTATCTTTATTAGAGTTAGTTAAAGAGCATAAAATTAGTGTTGGGCAGGTTGATGATAAAATTTATTTAGAACAAGTTGAAGTAGGTGATGAGTAAGTGGTTAATAAGTTAGCTGAATTAGAAGGATTAATATATATTTCCGGCGAAGATGGCATTAGTGAGGAACAACTAATTGAAATGCTAAAAATAGACGGTGATAAACTAAACGAACTCATCAGTCAATTATCTGATAAATTTAATCGCGATGATTCTGCATTCACAATCATGCAATATTCTGATAAGTACAGATTAGCAACTAAAGAAGAATTAGATGATTTAATGAAGAATTACTTGAAGAGTGATGAAAGTATTTCACTTACCCAAACTGCTTTAGAAGCCCTTACAATTATTGCTTATAATCAACCAATTACAAGAGTTGAAGTAGATGATATTAGAGGGGTTAATAGTAGTAAGACTGTACAGAGATTATTGAGACAAGGTTTGATTGAAACCTCTGGATATAAAAAAGTTCCAGGTCATCCAAAACTATATAAAACTACAGATAACTTTTTAAAGTTGTTTGGCATTAAATCATTAGACGAATTACCAAAAATAGAAAATGAGATTTTAATCAAGGAGGAAGATTATGGCGGAGAGACTTCAGAAAATAATGGCTAAGGCCGGAGTTGCTTCTAGAAGAAAGTCAGAAGAAATTATTTTGGCGGGACGAGTAAAAGTTAATGGCCAAGTAGTAACTGAACTTGGAACAAAGGTAAAGGTGTCAGACGAAGTTCAAGTTGATGGGTTACCAATCAATAAAGAAGCACCAGTTTACTATTTATTTTATAAACCTCGTCGTATTATTACTTCAGTTTCTGATGAAAAGTCACGTAAAACTGTATTAGATTTCTTTGAAGATGTTGAACAAAGAATTTATCCAGTAGGTAGACTAGATTATGACACTTCAGGTCTATTATTAATGACCAATGATGGTGATTTAGATAATCGCCTTACTCATCCGAAATATGAAGTAGAAAAAACTTACGTTGCTAAAGTTGAAGGAATCCCTACTAATGACGAATTAAAACAACTTCGCATTGGTGTTGTTGTAAATGGTCATAAAACTAGTCCAGCTAAAACCAATGTTTTAGAAACTGATACTAGTAAGAAAACTGCAGTTGTTCAACTAACTATTCATGAAGGAAAAAATCATGAAGTTAAGAATATGTTTAAGGCTGTTGGACACCCAGTTAAGAAGCTTAAGCGAGAATCTTTCGCATTCTTGAATTTAAGAGGATTACAACCGGGTGATTATCGACCACTTAAAAAATTCGAGGTTGAAAAGTTATACGAAATTACAGAAAAAAGATAAAAAGACTTGTGTTTTTTCTGGTAATTTTATATCATTGTTTTTGAAAAAATTAATAAATTGGTTTATCTTCAGGGCAGGGTGTGATTCCCGACCGGCGGTTATAGCCCGCTACCTATCTAAATGATAGTTGATTTGGTGAAATTCCAGAGCCGACAGTATAGTCTGGTATAAAGAAGATCTCTTTTTGAGTATGCACAAATGCCCGTTGATCTGTAAAAGGTTAGCGGGATTTTTTTTGAAGATATTCCTCATTGGAGGATTTATGATGGAAAGAAGTAGTAGTTTTAGTTTAAGAAACTTAGTCCAAGTTTCAGTTTTAGGTGGGTTAGCATACTTGCTAACTTATTTATCGGTACCTTTAATTCCGATTGCGCCTTATATGAAGTTAGATTTTGGTGACATTCCAATATTATTAGCCACTGTCCTAATTTCAACAAGAAGTGGATTGATCGTTGCTGTATTAAGAGCATTATTATACTTTATTTTTACTGGTCCATCGTTAATCAGTTTAATTGGTGTAATGGCACTATTAATAGCAAGTATTACAATTGTTTTATCGGTTACAGTTGCTGATAAAATGTTTGAAGGTAAGAAAAAATACATTGCGATGATTGTAATTGAGACTTTAATGCTAACTTTGGTTATGAGTTTATTAAACTATTTGATTATTACGCCACTATATATAAGTTTGGCAGGATTCAAATTGAGCTTTAGTTTATTAGATTCAATTATTTATACAGTTGCACCATTTAATTTACTAAAAGGTTTATTTGTAGGGATTGTTTTTGTTATCATTTATAATAGAAGTAATGCCTGGTCAAAATATAAAGAAAAGAGATAAACTAATGAATATAAAGTTCTTAATATTGTGTCTATCATCTAGTCAACCAAGAAGACAAAAATTAATTCAAAACCTATTACTTGGTAAGAGAACTGTTTCTACTCTTTTTTGGGGAATGAGATATGGACTACTAAAGTATTCAGCAATTTTAAAGAACTTTAATTTAGATAAAATGCCTGCACAATTAAATAAACTAATTCAAAAAGGTTATGTTGAACAGGTTGATGAATATAAATATATATTGACTACAAAAGGTCAAAAAGAAAAGGATTCTATTTTAGAATCCTTTTACATATTAAAGACAAAATTAAACTATTTTGATTATGATGTGATAACTTTTAAAGCAAGGTTATTATTAGCAATCCAAGTTGCTTCTGAATATAGTTATAAAAATAGTAACTATTATCCAGTAACAAATGACTTTAAAAGTGCATCATTAGTAAAAACATGGTTTAAAGCACATAAAAATGCCTTGCCGGAACGAATGAAAGAATACTTAACTAATTATCTGTCCTCAATTGATGAAGGTCGCGCTAATATATTTGCACAGATGTTTGTTGGATATCATCGATACGGGATGACCAATCAACAAATAGCAAATGAAATGGATTTTAGTCTATTAGAGGAATATCTTTTCCAATACGATCTATTAGTTGATTTTATTGAATTTATCATTCATGATGACGACGAATTATTAAAGGAATTACTGGTCGATATAAAAGTATTACGTACTAATAAACATGCGTTAAACACATACAACGAGTTTAAACATGGTCAAACCATTCAAGAAATCGCTGAAAATAATAAATTAAGAAATTCTACTATTAGAGAACATCTTCTAGAATGTGCAATTTGGATGCCTAAAAATGAATTTCCATATAGATTAATTATTAACGAAGAAAAAGAGAATGCTTTAAACCAATATTATCAAGATAATATTGATGATTGGCAGTATAAGGAGAACATTGGAAATCAAGAGTTTTCTTTTTTTGAATTCAGAATTTATCAAATTATGAGGAGTAAGCCTAATGATTGATGATATTAGTTTAAAGAGCAATTTGAAGAAATGGTTTGGATATGCTGAGTTTAGATCTGGACAATTAGATGTAATTAAAGCGCTAATTCAAAAAGAAGATACTTTAGCAGTATTGCCTACAGGAACAGGAAAAACACTAATATATCAATATATGGGAAAGCTTAATGAAGGCACTGTCATAATAGTTTCTCCATTAATATCCTTGATGCAAGATCAAGTTGATAGAATGCGTTTTTTAGGCGAAAAGAGAACAATTGCTTTAAATTCCAGTTTGAATTGGTATGAGAAGAAAAAAATCACTAAGAATTTAGCAAGTTATAAATATATTTATATATCTCCAGAAATGTTATCAAATGATGAAATTCTTGATAATTTAAAAAAGATAAACATTAGTTTATTTGTTGTGGATGAAGCACATTGTATCAATCAATGGGGACCCGATTTTAGACCGGAGTATCTAAATTTAAAGAGAATCATATCTTTTTTAGGATCGCCATTAACTTTACTTTTAACAGCTACAGCCTCAAATGAAGTCATTGATGATATAAAGAATAAGATAGGAATTGTTAATTTGAACGTGATTAAGTATTCAGCTAATAGACCTAATATTGCGCTAGATGTTGAAATAATTGATGACCTAAATGAAAAAAACGAGCGATTATTATCTTTGGTGAACAAAGTGAAAAAACCGGGAATTATATATTTTTCTAGTAAAAAAGTAGCTAATTCAGTTTGCAGATGGCTGAATGATCAAACTAATTTATCAGTGGAAGCGTATCATGCCGACATAGATAATGATAGTAGATATAAAATTCAACATCAGTTTATCAATGATAAGATTGATGTAATTTGTGCAACAAGTGCGTTTGGAATGGGAATTGATAAAGATAATATTAGATTTGTAATTCATTATCATATGCCATCTAATTTGGAGTCTTATGTACAAGAAATGGGTAGAGCTGGTAGGGATGGAGAACAAAGCATATCTTATATTCTTTATCGAGAAAAAGATGAAATATTACAATATCGATTTATTGATGAAGCTATACCAACGGAAGATATGATTGACTTCTTTTATCGCAATAGTAAAAGCCTTTTAAAAGCCAACTTAGATGAAAAAGGAGATTTAGTTCGTTATTACTTTGAAAAAGGATACGAATTGGATGAAACTAAGTCTATTTTTTACAATAGGAGAAATGAACTTATTGCATCATTAAATGACATGATAGAATATGTACATTCGAATGGTTGTTATAGACAAAAGTTACTCAACCATTTTAATGAGGATTTCAATAATCATGATAATCAATGTTGTAATGGGATGCAGACAGAATTAAAATTAGACCATATGAATTTGATTTCCACTAATAAAGATATTAAATCTGGTGAAAAAAAGGAAAAATGGCAGAATATTATACAATCTCTTTTTTCTAATTAGTTAAATTCATGTATAATTAAGACATAAGAAATAAATAGGAGGTCATTATTTTGAATAATAACGACGATAACAATTCATATTCAAGAGTTGAAGCTAGAAGAAAGCATCGTGGTCACAAGACAATCGCGATTGTTTTAATAACAATCCTTGTTGTAATTGGATTAAGTGCATTAGTATTTGGCATGATTAGTAGTCCAAGCAATGATAGTACAACAGATTCATCATCAACTTCTACAAGCGTTTCTTCAAGCAGTCACAAGATGAAGAAGGAAAAAGAAGAATCAAGCTCAATGTCATCTTCAAGTTCAATGAGTAGTTCATCAATGAGCAGTTCAATGAGTAGTGATGCAAGTAACAATAGTAGTTCATCATCTAGCATGCAAAGTAGTGCAGCAAGTTCAACAAGTCAAGCTGCTACAACTAATAATGGTTATGTTGTAATTGGTCAAAATGGAATGACAGATTTATACCAAGTTTCTAAACGTTATAACATTTCAGTACAACAACTAATGAAATTAAATGGTATCACTGACGCTAATAAAGTGGTTGCCAACCAAAAAATCAGAGTAAGATAATTAAGTGGTGTTAAATTTTATGGATAATAGTAAGTTACAAGTAGCAATCGATGGACCAGCATCAGCTGGAAAAAGTACAGTTGCCAAGTTAGTCGCAACAAGATTTTCATATATTTATTGTGATACAGGTGCAATGTATAGATCAACAACTCTAAAGGCAATTAGAAATAACTTACCTTTAGACGATGAACAAGTAATTTTAAATATGTTGAATGATACAGAAATTACCTTTGAACCAGGTGAAAAGCAACAAAAAGTTTTTCTAGATGGTAAAGAGGTAACTAATGATATTCGACAAGAAGATGTTACTAATAACGTTTCAACTGTTGCTAGTTTAGGAGCAGTAAGAGCCGAATTAGTTGAAAGACAACAAGAAATTGCTGCTAAAGGCGGTATTGTTATGGACGGTAGAGATATCGGAACTACAGTGTTACCAAATGCAGAAGTAAAAATCTTCTTAATTGCTAGTGTGGAAGAAAGAGCTGATCGTCGTTTCAAAGATAACGAAGAAAAAGGTATCCATGTTCCGCTAGAACAATTAAAGAAAGAAATCGAAGAAAGAGACTACAAAGACTCTCATAGAGAAGTATCACCATTAACTAAAGCTGATGATGCTATTGAGATTAATACAACATCAATGTCAATTGACCAAGTAGTAGATGCCATCTCTGATGAAATTAATAAAAAACTATCACTATAAATTAGTCAATAAACTAGATTTTATTAATAACATAGTCTAAAATAATAATTATAGTAGTCTCAAGGAGGAATATCACATGAGTGAATCAGATGAACAAACAAACAAAGATTTATTAGAAGCCTTGGATAGTGTGGACCAAGTTAATATCAACGATGTTGTTGAAGGTGAAATTTTAGCCTTTGATAAGGATCATCAATTAATTATTGGTATCGATAATGCTGGGGTTGAAGGGGTTGTTCCTCGTCGTGAACTATCAGCTCAACCTGTAGAAGATGTAGAAAGCAAATTTAAAGTTGGAGACAAAGGTAAATTTGTTGTTATCTCACGTATTGGTGATGATAAAGAAGGTGGAAGCTTCCTTCTATCAATCCGTCGTTTAGAAGAACGTAAGGTTTGGGATGAATTAAAAGCTAAAGCTGAAAATAATGAAACAATTAACGTTACTGTTCAAAATGCAGTTCGTGGTGGTTTAGTAGTAAACGCTGGAGTACGTGGATTTATTCCTGCATCAATGATTACTAACCATTTCGTAAGAAACTTAAGTCAATACAATGGTCAAGAATTCGAATGTAAGATTGTTGAAATAGTACCTGAAAAGAATCGTTTAGTTCTATCACATAGCGATGTTGTTGCTAAGAACCAAGAAGAAGCACGCAGCGAAGTTATGGGTAAATTAAACGTGGGTGACGTTGTTGAAGGGAAAGTTGCACGTATGACTGATTTTGGTGCATTTGTTGATCTAGGCGGAATTGATGGACTAGTTCACGTATCAGAAATCTCATACGATCGTGTAAATAAACCTGCTGACGTTCTTGAAAACGGTCAAGATGTTAAAGTTAAGGTTATTGCTATGGACGAAGAACGTGGCAGAATCTCACTTTCAATCAAACAAACTCAAGCACAACCATGGGATGAAATTGAAGAAAAAGCACCTCAAGGTAGTACTGTTAAAGTAACTATTAAGAGAATTGTTGATTTCGGTGCTTTTGCTGAAGTAATTCCTGGTGTTGAAGGATTAATTCACATTTCACAAATTTCACACAAGCATGTTAATACGCCATCAGACGTACTTAAAGTTGGTGAAACTGTTGATGCTAAAGTTTTAGATGTTAACCCAAGTGAACATCGTTTAGCTTTATCATTAAGAGCTCTTGAACCAGAACCAGAAAATGCTCAAGGTTCAAACGAACAAGTCGAAGCTACTGATAATGCTACTGAAAATGCTCCTGAAGAAGAAAATGGATTCACTTTAGGTGACATTGTTGGTAAAGGATTAGACGAAGATAATCAATAATATTTTCAATCTTTAAAAATATCCTTCATTTTTGGTGAAGGATATTTTTTTAATGAATTAAAGAAAGGGTGAATGCTAATGGGGTTACCTACAGTTGCAATTGTTGGAAGACCAAATGTTGGGAAATCAACAATTTTTAACCGAATTGCCGGTGAGAGAATTTCGATTGTAGAAGATACGCCAGGAGTAACCCGTGATAGAATTTATTCTCACGGTGAATGGTTAGGTCATGAGTTTAGTATGATCGATACAGGTGGTATTGAAATTGGAGACCAACCTTTTGTTAAACAAATTACCGCGCAGGCTGAAATAGCAATTGAAGAAGCAGATGTTATTATCTTTATGGTTAATGGTAAAGAAGGAATTACTAATGCAGATGATAACATTGCTAGAATTTTATACCGAACTAACAAGCCAATTGTGTTGGCAGTTAATAAAGTTGATAATTTTGAAAGTAGATCAAGCATCTATGATTTTTATTCATTAGGTTTTGGCGATCCATATCCAATTTCTGGAGCTCATGGATTAGGACTTGGTGATTTATTAGATGAAGTTATTAAGCATTTTAAAGAAGAAACAGAAGAAGAAAATGACGATAAGATTCGTTTTAGTCTAATTGGTAGACCTAATGTTGGTAAATCATCATTGGTTAACGCTATTTTAGGTGAAGAAAGAGTTATCGTTTCTAATGTTGCTGGAACTACCAGAGATGCGATTAATACTGAATTTGAACAAGACGGTCAAGAGTTCACAATGGTCGATACTGCCGGCTTAAGAAAACGTGGTAAAGTTTATGAAAACACTGAACGATACTCCGTATTAAGAGCCATGAAGGCAATTGATAATAGTGATGTTGCACTAATTGTTTTAAATGCTGAAGAAGGTATTCGCGAACAAGACAAAAGAATTGCTGGATATGCTCATGAAGGCGGTAAGGGAATCATTATTATTGTTAATAAATGGGATACTCTTAAGAAGACTAGTAAGACTCAACAAGAATTTGAAGCAGGTATAAGAAGTCAATTCCAATACCTATCATATGCACCAATATTATTTGTTTCTGCTCTAACTAAGCAAAGATTGAATCAAATACCAGAATTAATTAAACGTGTTTATGATAACCATGCAAAGAGAATCTCTTCATCTATGCTTAATGATGTCTTAATGGATGCAATTGCGATGACACCAACACCAAGTATTAATGGACGTAAGTTAAGAATTTACTATGCAACTCAAGTGAAGAGTGAACCACCTACTTTGGTGATCTTTGTAAATGATGAAGATTTAATGCATTTCTCATATAGAAGATATATTGAAAATCAAATTAGAGAACATTTTGATTTTTCTGGGACACCGATTAAAATAATTTCCAGAAAGCGCAAGTAAACGGCAACTACGAAAACTATTTTTTTCGAAAATTATGTGAAAAAAATAATAAAATCGTTGAATTGTAGGCGTTTATGTGATATCTTGAATAAATGTAATGACATTAATTTGTTGTGATTACATAAGTCGAAAAGCATTATTGTTTTCCGAACATTGTGGGAGGTGAAACACATGGCTAATAAGGCAGAATTAGTAAGCGATGTAGCTACTAAAACTGGTTTGACTAAGAAGGATGCAACTTCAGCAGTTGATGCTGTTTTTGAATCAATCCAAGGTAGTTTAGCTAAGGGCGAAAAGGTACAACTAATCGGCTTCGGTAACTTCGAAGTACGTGAACGTGCTGCTCGTAAGGGTCGTAACCCTCAAACTGGTGCAGAAATTCAAATTCCTGCAAGTAAAGTACCTGCTTTCAAACCAGGTAAGGCTTTAAAGGATGCTGTTAAATAATAACAGCTTGCTTTATAATTAGGCTGGTCCGACAGATGTCGAACCGGCCTTTTTATTTTAATCATAGGAGTGATAAATTTGAGTTATTCACAAAAGGCATTAGATTTTCTGGAAGAAGGAAATATTGAAGAATTTAATAAGCAATATAATTTGGCACTTCATCATGATAGTGATGAAATGGTCTATTCACTCGCAGAAGAGTTATATTCTTATGGTTTCACCAACCAAGCTAAAGAACTATATGAAAAGTTATTAAAAAAATTCCCTGATGAAGACGAATTAAGAACTGATATTGCTGATATTTTAATCAGCGAAGGTAATACAGATGAAGCACTTGAACAATTAAGTAAGATTAGCAAAGATTCACCAGCATATCTTCAATCTTTAATGGTTCAAGCCGATCTTTATCAAACCCAAGAGTTATTTGAAGTAAGTAGAGAAAAGCTATTAGAAGCTAAAAAAATAGAGCCAGATGAAGATATAATCACATTTGCTTTGGCTGAATTGTTTTACACGATGGGCGAATACAATAAAGCAATTCCACAATATTTAACTTTAATTAAAAAAGGAATAATGAACTTGTCTTCAGTTAATCTTGTTGAACGAGTTGGAATTTCATACGCTAATGACAGTAATTTTGAAAATGCAATTGGCTATTTAAAACAAATTAAGACAGTTGATATGTCATCCGATGTTAAGTTTGAAACTGCATTTACGTACCTTCAATTAAAAGAATATGATCAAGCAATTGATATATTTAAAGAATTACGTGATAGTGATCCACAGTATGCGACTTTATATCCATACTTGGGACAAGCGCTTAAAGCAACCAATAAAATCGAGGATGCTTATAAAGTGCTTCAAGAAGGTTTAAGTGTTGATCAATATAATGAAAAATTATATTTAGCAACTGCTAGAGCGGCACTTAAATTATCTGAAACTGATGATGCACTTAAATACCTACAAGAAGGTAATAAGATTGATCCAGACGATATCGAAATCGTATTGGAATTATCTAATTTATTAGTCTTCAGAGAAGACTTTGATGATAATGTTAAGTTATTGAATACTTATATTGAAAATCATGAACTAGATCCCCAATTTTATTGGAATTTAGCGATTTCATACGATAAGTTAGACAATCTAAAATTAGCACATAAAAATTATTTGGCTGCTAAACCATATTTTGAAGATAATGCCGACTTTTTAAAGGAAGCAGCATTATTCTTTAGAGAATATGGTGATAAGGATAATTCATATGAATTATTGAGTAGATACGTAAAAATGCAACCTAATGATGAAGAGGCTGCATTTATGTTGGAAGAATATTTAGATTAGTTTATATGCTAATTGTTTATAATAATTAATTGAAGATAAATCCAAATTTAGATGAGTAGATAATTCTATATCATTTAGATTTGGATTTTTTTGAATATAGAAAACGATATACGATTGAAATAGGGTAGAAGGGTTAAGTGATATATTTAAAAAATCTTCACTAGGTTTGAGATATTTATGAAGTCCTTGAATTGTAATGTTTGGTTGTTCAGATAGTCTTTGCTTTAAAAAAATATCAGAAGAACTTTGCTTTTCTTGAATTGGTTTAATAAATTCATCAAATGATGATTTGAATTTCAATTCATTTTCATTGAAATCAATAGATGATAGTTGCTTATAGAATCCTTTTTGAAGGAACTCTTCGGACTTATAGCCTTTACTAGTTAACAGCATTGTCATACGAGCGTAAAAATGGACGTTATTGTTCATTAAAATAGAATCGAGTTCATTTATCCATTTAACGTTTATATCTTCTTTAGAAGCTTTTTTTAACCCTTTCAATTCAATCGTGGGTAAATTGGAGTTTAAATTATGTGTGAAAAGGTAATTAAAGTAGACATTAATGTGAGACAAAATTTTGTTATAGGTTGAATTACTAATTTGTCGATTTGTTAATAGCATATTTAAATATGCTTCAATATCGCGATTGAATAGATTCTCCACTCGATGGTCTGATTGATATCCTTTGTTAAATTCAGATAAATAATTGAATAACTCGGCCAAAATTTTGTTGTATTCGTCAATTGTGACTTTAGATAAATCTTTAGATAATAAATTATTTTCAAAACTATCTTGGTAAGGGTAATTATTTTTAGCTGACAAGTTAAAATCACTCCTTCTTATACGAATATATTACAGCACTAAAACAGTGAAACTTCAATCTGTAAATTGTTTGATTAATCTGTTAATATTTAATATAGATTGTATTGAGAGTAGGTATAAAAATGAAAATTGAAAAATTACCGAACGAATTTGAAAAAGCGCGTCCTGTAATGCAACAAATTGAAGAAGGTGGCTACCAGGCTTATTTTGTTGGCGGTAGCGTTCGTGACACTATTTTAGGGTTACCCATTCATGACGTTGATATTGCATCGAGTGCTTATCCACAAGAAATTAAGCAAATATTCAAGAAAACCGTTGATACTGGAATCGAACACGGAACAGTAATGGTTATATACAATAAAAAAGGTTATGAAATTACAACATTCAGAACGGAATCCGGGTATCAAGATTATCGTAGACCTGATAAAGTTGAATTTGTTAGATCTTTAGACGAAGACTTAAAACGTCGAGATTTTACAATTAACGCTTTTGCGATGAGAGAAAATGGGGAAGTCACTGACTTATTTAATGGATTAGAAGATTTACAAAAACGTCTAATCAGAGCTGTGGGTAATCCTAGTGAGCGTTTTAATGAAGATGCATTGAGAATGATGCGAGCAGTTAGATTTGCTAGTAAACTTGATTTTGATATTGAAGAAAAAACGATGGATGCGATTAAAGAAAATAGTCATTTATTAGACAAAATTGCAGTTGAAAGAATTTACACTGAATTTGTCAAAATGATGATGGCTAATCGACCTAAACAAGGTATTTCTGATATGCTAAATACCGACATGTACAAATACGTACCAGTATTTGGGAAGTATTCAAAGCAGTTAGAATCAATTACTGAAATTGATAATTTATCACTATTGGATGAAATTGAAGTTTGGTCTTTTATTGCATTTAATTTTGCGATGAGTCGAGAAGAAATTAACTCAATGCTAAAAGAATGGAAAGCATCTAATGACATTATTAAGAACACTCAACAATGTGTTGAGGCTGTTAATAATATTAAGCAAGGTCAACTAGATAAATGGGCAATGTATCAAACAGGAGAAGACTTATTAATTAAAGCAAATCATATTGCTAATCTTTATGGATTTGCACAAAACGAATCTGAATTAATTAGCAAATATGAAAGTCTTACCATTAAAGATAAAAAAGAAATGGCTATCAACGGTGGAGATTTAATAAAATCAGGTGTAGTTAAACCGGGTCCAGAAATGGGTAAAATCCTGTTTAAACTAGAAAAATCACTGGTATGTAATCAAATAGAAAATGACAAGGAATCATTGCTAAAAGCCGCTAAAAATTTTTGAGAGAGTGATTAAATGCAAACTTTACGAGCAGAAGCATTAACAAAAACATATGGTGAAAAAACACTATTCAAAGATCTTGATTTTATAATTAATGAACAAGATCGAATTGGATTAATTGGTACCAATGGAAGTGGGAAATCTTCATTATTGAATGTTTTATCTCAAGAAGATATTGATTCAACCGGAGACATTGTAACTTCAAAAACATATACGATTGGTTATTTAAAGCAACAACCAGAATTAAATGAGAATCTTACAATTTTAGAAGCTGTCTTTGCTGGTAGCCAAGATGTCTTTAATACAATTAGAAGATATGAACAAACGTTGGAGAATTATTCTAACCATCCAGATGATCCAAAAGCAGAAAGACAGTATTTGGATGCAGAAGCAAAGATGAACGAAGAAGATGCTTGGAATGCAGAAAGCGATGTTAAAACCATTCTAACCCAATTAAAAATAGACGATGTTAATCAAGCGGTTAGTACTTTGTCTGGTGGTCAAAAAAGACGTGTGGGATTAGCTCAAGTTTTAATCCAATCACCAGATTTGTTAATTTTAGATGAACCAACAAATCATTTGGATTTTGATTCAATTGAATGGCTTCAAGAATATCTAGCGAAATATAAAGGTGCATTGTTATTTGTAACTCATGATCGATATTTCTTAGACCAAATTGCTAATAAAATTTGGGAGTTATCCTTTGGAGAATTGTTTGAATATACTGGTAACTATCAAGATTATTTAGCACAGAAAGCTGAAAGAGTTGATCTTGAAGTTGCAGCAGAACATAAAAAACAAAAGTTATATAAGCAAGAATTAGCATGGATGAAGAAAGGTGCTAAAGCTAGAACCACTAAACAACAAGCTAGAATCAATCGTTTTAATGATTTAAAAGAAAATGTGGGGAACCTTCAAACTGAAGAAGATGTTGATATTAATTTAGGTCAACAAAGATTAGGTAAAAAGGTTATTGAGATTGAGGATGCTAGTTTAAATTTAAATAATAAGATTATTTTGAGTCATTTTAGTGAATTAATACAAAGAAATGAAAGAATTGGTATTTCTGGTGAAAACGGTGCAGGTAAATCATCATTACTAAATGTTATTGCCGATAAACTACCTCTTGATAGTGGAACTATAGAAATTGGTGAAACTGTAAAGATGGCATATTACACGCAACAAACTGAACCAATTCCTGATGATAAGCGGGTTATTAATTACTTAACAGATGTTGGTGAACATGTTACTGATAATACTGGAAATAAGATTAGTGTTACAGATTTATTGGAACAATTCTTATTTCCCAAATTCATGCATGGAACCTTAATTAGAAAATTATCTGGTGGAGAAAAGAGAAGACTTTATCTACTTAAATTATTAATGCAACAACCCAATGTATTATTACTGGACGAACCAACTAATGATCTAGACATATCAACTTTAACGGTTTTAGAAGATTATATTGCACACTTTAGTGGGACTGTAATAACGGTTTCTCATGATCGATACTTCTTAGATAAAGTTGCAAGTAGATTACTTATCTTTAATGGTAATGGTCAAATAGAAAGTTATGTTGGATTGTTTACAGATTACCTAAGAAAATCTGCAGATACTCAAAAGGTTGAGAAGAAGAAAAACCATGAACAACATTTAACTGAGAAGAAACAAGAAAAAGATACTTCTGAGGAAAAAGCAAAGAAGAAGCTAACTTATGCTGAAGAAATTGAGTATAATGATTTAGAAAAAGAAATTGACGAATTAGATGGTCAAATAAGTGAGTTAAAAGAAGAAATGACTCATTTAGGTAATGACTATGATAAATTAGCGGATACTCAAATCAAAATTGATGAGTTAACACGTCAATCTGATGAAAAAATAGCTAGATGGGAATATCTAAGCGAATACGTAGAATAGGGGAAAGTTATGTTAGAGGATGCATATTTAAAATTAGCTAGTGATGTATTAAAAAATGGTCATCGTAAAGAAGATAGAACCGGAACAGGTACTATTAGTACCTTTGGATACCAAATGCGTTTTGATTTATCCAAAGGATTTCCACTTTTAACAACCAAAAAAGTACCATTTGGTCTGATTAAAAGTGAATTACTATGGTTTTTAAGAGGAGATACTAATATTCAATTCTTACTAAAACATAAAAACCATATTTGGGATGAATGGGCATTTAAAAACTGGGTTGAATCAGATGAATATGATGGCCCTGACATGACTGACTTTGGTTTAAGAGCTGAAGAAGATGCTGAGTTTAAGAAAGTATATTTGGATGAAAAAAAGAAATTTTGTCAAAGAATAGTTGAAGATGATGATTTTGCTAAAAAATATGGTGATTTAGGTTTGGTATATGGAAGCCAATGGCGTAAGTGGAAAACCACTACCGGAGATACTATAGATCAAATTCAAAACGTAATCGATGAGATTAAGCGCAATCCAGATTCCAGAAGATTAATCGTTTCAGCGTGGAATCCTGAAGATATCCCATTTGTAGCACTACCACCATGTCATACAATGTTCCAATTTTATGTAACTGATGGTAAGTTGAGCTGTCAATTATACCAACGTTCAGGTGATATCTTCCTAGGTGTTCCATTTAATATTGCTAGTTATGCATTATTGACTTCATTAATTGCTAAAGAATGTGGATTAGAACCTGGTGAATTTATCCATACCCTAGGGGATGCACACATTTACTCTAACCACGTAAATCAAATTGAAGAACAATTACAAAGGGAACCATACGAATCACCAAAACTTTGGTTGAATCCTGATAAAAGTAGTATTTTTGATTATGATATGGACGATATTAAAGTAATTGATTACAATCATCACGATCCTATTAAAGCACCTGTTGCTGTATAAAATTAAAAAGGGGTAAAAATTATGATTTCTTTTCTTTGGGCTGAATCAAACAATCACATTATTGGGTTAAATGGGGATTTACCATGGCATTTGCCTGCAGATATGAAGTATTTTAAGGAAACTACTACCCATCAGATTATTATGGCTGGTAGAACCACTTATGAAAGTTTTAAAAGACCTTTACCTAATAGACTAAACACTGTATTAACAAGCCATGATAAGTCAGAATATCCTGATGATGTTGTAGTTTTTAATGAATTAAGTGAATTCTTAGAATTTGCTAAAAAATTTAGTGACAAAGAAATATTTGTCGTTGGTGGTGCTAAAATATTTAGTGAACTAACCGAATATGTTGATAGACTATATAAAACGGTAATTGATTATGATTTTGATGGCGATACAAAAATGTCAGAAATAAATTATAATGACTTTAATTTAGTTTCAACTAAAGAAGGAATCTTAGACGATAAAAATATTTATCCATACCGATTCGAAGTTTATGAACGAAAATAAAAAAGAGGTTACGGATTAGTCCTAACCTCTTTTTATGGGGGATTTTATTTTGAAAAGAATATTAAAAGGGTTACTCTTTTTATTACTAATAGTATGTGTTTTAGGAATTAGTTTTACTGTGATGTCAGAAAAACTCAACCCAAATAATTCGCACGTTAATTTATCTAAAAATGCAAAGGTTAATATTGTTGCATTGGGTGATTCTCTTACACAGGGAGTTGGAGATCCTAAAAAATCAGGTGGATATGTTTCTAGAATAAAGGAACAATTACAAAAACGTGGCTATAAGAATGTTGAAAGCTACAACTATGGTATAGCTGGTCAAAGAAGTGACCAGATAAATGCAAGAATTAAACAAAATAAAAATGGACTTACTAATAAACTTAGAAAAGCCAACGTGATTGTATTAACAGTTGGTGGCAATGATTTGCTTCAAAGTTTACAGAAAAATGCTTTAATTGGTAGTGAGTATCAATTTGAAAGAAATATGGATGGTGCCATTAAAAAATATCAAAATAACTTACAGACTTTTTTAAGTCACGTGAGAAGGATTAATGCCACCGCTCCAATTTATGTTTATGGGATTTATAATCCGGTATACGTTTATTTCCCAAATGTTACTAATATAAGTCAATATGTAGATAAATTTAATGTCATTACAAGTAATAAAGTTAAACAATATCGAAGAATGCATTTTGTTGATATTCATGAACTAACGTATGGTCAATTCAAAACAAAAGAACAAAGATTGAAACTAGAAAATAGCAATAAAAGTATCTCAATCAATCCATTTAACTTAATTGAATTAGATGGTTCTCAAGGAGAAATTAATAATTATATTTCTCCAACTGATCATTTTCATCCCAACGATAAAGGATATAATTTTATGACTAGTCAGTTGTTAAGGGCAATGGAAAAGAATAAGGATATTAAATAAGAGGTTATCTGTAATGGAAAAGAAGAAAGAAAAAAAGTTATTTAAATATTTATTTATTTTATTAGCTTTGTTAATCATTGGCAGCGCAGGTTATGTATGGGTTCAAATGCATAGTGCTGTGGTTAACCCACAAACAGGTAAGGTTAGCAAAAAAAATACTCCAATATCAGTTCAATTAAATAAAAAGCAAGTTAATGCACTTTCTAGTTATTACCTTAAAAAGTTTGAAAAGAAAAACAAGAACATGGATTATAAGTTCTGGTTGGGAAATCAAGCTTATGTCTACGGAAAAATAACTATCTTAGGCTCTAAGGTTGGATATTTATTGATCTTAGATCCACATTTATTAAGCAATGGGGATATTGAATTATCGGCAAGTAAATTAGAAGTGGGTAAGCTTGATATACCAGCTAATTTTGTGATTGGGTATGTTGGAAAGCATTACAAAATTCCTAAATGGGTTGAATTAGATAGTCATAATAGTAGAATCATATTACACGTGAATAAGCTTGGCGGTAAAAACGAATTATCTTATCAAGCACAAAAAATTGATATGAATGGTGATGGAGATTTTCATTTTAAAGTTTTAATTCCTAACCAATAAAAGGAGAAATAATGAATAGTTTTTATCATTTTTTAATGACAGAAAGAAATCCAAAAAGTACTGATGCAATTGCACAATTCGCCAACAATGCTTTTTATGATCAATCATTTCCTAAACAATCTAATGAGTATGAAGAAATATCTGAGTATTTAGAGGAAAATGCTTCTTACCTACCAAGTATGACAATATTTGATGAAGCATGGGAAAACTATAAAAACAACAAACATTAAAATGAACCTACATTTAGGTTCATTTTTTGGTTATTAATATAGTACAATTAAAATATATAGAATAGGAGCGGATATATATGATTCAATGGTTTCCAGGACATATGGCAAAAGCCATTAGACAATTTGAGGAAAATATACATTTAGTTGATATAGTTTTCGAATTGGTTGATGCAAGATGCCCATACAGTTCAATTAACCCTGAAGTAGCTAGAATTAGTCAAGATAAGCCTAGATTAATGATTTTAACAAAATCAGATTTAGCAAATCCTAATATTACAAATCAATGGTTATCATACTTTAGAGCACAAGGCTATGCTGCAATCGCAATTGACTCTAAGAAAAATACAACTGGAAAATATATTACTAAGGTTGTTAAAGAACTTTTGGCTGATAAGATTGATGAAGCACAAAAAAAGGGTTTTGATAAAAAGGTAATTCGAGCTATTTGTGTAGGTGTACCTAATGTTGGTAAATCAACTTTACTAAATCAAATTGTCAAAAGGCGTGCAGCCCAAGTTGGAAATAGAGCAGGTGTTACTAAGGGTCAACAATGGTTACGTTCAAGTGATGAACTGGAACTATTAGACACTCCAGGAATACTTTGGCCAAAATTTCAAAATGATGAAATCGCTAATAAGTTAGCTCTATCTGGTGCAATTAAAGATAGTATTTATCATAGTGATGATGTAGGATTATTTGCTCTTCACTTCTTTAGAGAATTTAATAGTGACGAATTGATTAATAGATACCATTTAAATGAAGATGATATGGAGTTATCAGATGTTGATTTATTGTTAAAGATAACTGAAAAATTAGGGATGCATGATGACTATGAACGAGCATCCATGAGAATAATTTTAGACGCTAGAAAAGGAAAAATTGGTAGATTTACCTTAGACACTGTTAGTGATTTAAATAACGAAGAGGTCGAATAGAAAAGATGACTGAATCAATTAATGAAATAAAAGAGCTGTTAAAGCAAGTTAACGATTTAAATTCAGATTTAATACTTAAATATAGTCAAGATAGTCGAATTGGTGTGCAAAAATTAATTACTCAAACTAAAAATAGAATTAAAAAGTTTGATGATCAAAAGACTGCATTTCAAGAAAGATTAAAATTTGAAAGAGACTTTTGGTCCAAAGGCATTGAAATTGTTGCTGGTGTTGATGAGGTTGGAAGAGGCCCGTTAGCTGGTCCTGTTGTAACATGTGCAGTTGTTTTACCTGAAGATTTTAGTATTTATGAAGTAAACGATTCTAAACAACTTTCTGAAAAAAAGAGATACGAACTTGCTAGCAAGATAAAAGACAAGGCTTTAGATTACAGTTACGGAATCGCAGATAATAAGTTAATAGATGATATTAATATTTACGAAGCAACAAGAGTAGCTATGAAACAAGCAGTAATGGGATTAAAGAAGACCCCAGATGAGCTTATAGTAGATGCTATGCAGATTCCTGTAGACATTGATCAGTTAAGATTGATAAAAGGGGATGCAAAAAGTGCAAGTGTTTCTGCTGCTAGTATTTTAGCTAAGACATATCGTGATGACTTGATGAAACAATATGACAAGGAATATCCCGAATATGATTTTGCTAACAATGCGGGGTATGGAACTAAAAAGCATTTAGATGCACTTTACAAATATGGTGCTACACCAATTCACCGAAGAACTTTTAAACCTGTAACAGACCTAATTAATTAAAATTTACGTATATACCTTTAGTTAATAGGAGGTATATATTGAAATGAATACAAGAATATTATTATTAAAGATTAAGTTATGTGCAGGGATTGGAATAAAATCTGAATATCGTTTCTATCAGTGGATGATTGACAGGTATAAAATTATTCCAGATAACATTAATATTTCAGCAGAAGAGATTGCGGAAATACTAATGTTAAATAAAAATAATTCAAAAACGTTTATTAATTCATATAATAGTGATAAATTAAATAGTGTACTGAATCATCATATTAATCATGTTAAGTGGCTTACCATTCTGGATGATATTTATCCGGAATGCTTAAAAGAATCATACATGCCACCAATCGTATTATTTTACTTTGGTGATTTAGAATTATTAAAAACTAAAAATTTAGCAATAGTTGGTTCCAGAAATAACACTGAGTATTCTGTCAGAATTATAAAATCAATAATGCCTGATTTAGTGAATCATCATATTACCATTATTTCTGGACTGGCCAAAGGTGTTGATAGGTTAGCACATCTAGCTGCAATTTCATGCGGCGGTCGAACTATTGCGGTAATTGGAACTGGATTGGATAAATATTATCCAAAGGAAAACGAAGAATTGCAACGGACTATCGCTAAAAAAGATTTATTGATTAGTGAATATCCGGTTGGAGTTACTCCAGCAAAACATCATTTTCCTGAAAGAAATCGAATTATTGCTGGATTGGCTAGTTCGATATTAGTAACAGAAGCTAAGTATCGATCGGGAAGCTTAATTACTGCGAATTTAGCGTTACAAAATAATAGAAATATATTGTCAGTTCCGGGAAGAATTGATAGTGTACTTTCGGTAGGTTGTAATGAACTAATTTCAGCTGGAGCTAAGCCAGTTTTAACTTCCAAGGATATTTTAGAAGAATATTATTATTAATATTTGCCTTTGGGAGAATCGAAAATAAATTTTAATGAGGGATGCAGATGGCGACTACTACAAAATCAACCACAAAAAAGAAGAAACAGTCGACTAAAAAGAAGTTAGTTATTGTCGAATCTCCAACAAAGGCAAAAACTATTCAAAAGTATTTAGGTAGAACATATCGTGTAATTGCAAGTAAGGGACATGTTAGAGATTTGCCTAAAAGTAAAATGGGAGTAGATGTGGAAAATGAATTCGAACCACACTACATCTCTATTCGTGGTAAGGGAGACACAATTAAGGAACTAAAGGCTGAAGCTAAAAAGGCCAAAAATGTTTACCTTGCATCTGACCCGGATAGAGAAGGAGAATCTATAGCATGGCACATATCTCATCTTCTTGGTTTAAAAGAAGATGATAAGAATAGAGTTGCTTTCCATGAAATCACTAAGGATGCCGTAAAAGAAGCATTTAAGAACCCTCGTGAAATTGATATGAACTTGGTTGATGCACAACAAGCTCGACGTGTCTTAGATAGACTTGTTGGTTATTCTATTTCACCATTACTATGGAAAAAAGTGAAAAAAGGTCTTAGTGCAGGAAGAGTTCAATCAATTGCTCTTTGGTTAATTATTCAAAGAGAACGTGAAATTAAAAAGTTTGTTCCAACAGAGTATTGGACAATCGATGCTGATATGAAGAAAGGTAAAGATGCCTTTAAAGCAAGTTTTTATGGAGTTGACGGCAAGAAAACTGAAATCAATAGTAATGATGAAGTGCAAGCTGTTTTAGCGAAGTTTGACAATAAGAAACCTTTTAACATTACAAGCGTTGTAAAGAAAGAACGTAAGAGACAACCACAACCACCTTTTACAACTAGTACAATGCAACAAGATGCCAATGTTAAGTTGAACTTTAAGACCGGAAAAACAATGATGGCCGCACAACAACTTTATGAAGGAATCAATATTGGTAAAGAGGGTAATCAAGGTTTGATTACTTATATGAGAACTGATTCCACAAGAATTTCAGCTTTAGCTAAACATGAAGCATCTGAATTTATACATGATGAGTATGGTGCAGAATATGCTGCAACCAAACCAGTAAAGGGTAAGTTGCCAGAAGGTGCTCAAGATGCCCATGAAGCCATCAGACCAACATCAGTTAAAAGAACGCCTGCTAAATTAAAGCCATTTTTAACCAACGATCAATACAAATTATATAATTTGATTTGGTCTAGATTTATGGCTAGTCAAATGACACCGGCTATTATGGATACTATGAATGTTGATATGGAACAAAACGGTGTTAATTTCAGAGCTAATGGTTCTAAGCTTAAATTTGATGGGTTCTTAAAGGTATATAACAAGGGAAAAGAAAAGGATAATATCTTGCCTGATCTTGTTAAGGGCGATTCAATTACTATGAGTAAGAATAACCCTGATCAACATTTTACCCAACCGCCTGCTAGATACAGTGAAGCTAAGTTAATTAGAACGCTGGAAGAAAATGGTGTTGGTAGACCTTCTACTTACGCACCAACATTGAGTACCATTCAAAAAAGATACTATGTAAAGCTCGTTGGTAGACGTTTTGAACCAACAGAACTTGGTGAAATCGTAAATAATATTATTGAAGAATATTTCCCAGATATTATTAATGTTGACTTTACTGCTGATTTAGAAAATAATTTGGATGAAATCGAAGAATCTAAGCAAAATTGGGTTAAGGTAGTTGATAAGTACTTCAGACCATTTGAAAAAGAAGTTAAAAACGCTGAAAAGAACATGGAAGATGTACAAATTAAAGACGAACCTGCAGGATACAATTGTGAAATTTGTGGTGCCCCAATGGTAATTAAGATGGGTAAATATGGTAAATTTTACGCTTGTTCCAGATTCCCAGATTGTCGTAATACTCAAGCCATTGTTAAGAAAATCGACGTTACTTGTCCTAAGTGTAAGAAAGGTGACGTTATTGAAAGAAAATCCAAGAAGAATCGTATATTCTATGGATGTTCTAGATATCCTGAATGTGACTTCGTTACATGGGATAAACCTGTCGGTAGGGATTGCCCTAAAGATGGTAACTTCTTAGTTGAAAAGAAAATTAAGGGTGGAACACAAGTTGTTTGTCCTAATGGAGACTATGAGGAAGCAGTTCAAAAATAAAACAATAGCCCCTAAAATATTTTGTATTTTAAGGGCTATTATTGTAATTATGATGAAGAGTGATAATAATGCAAAAGAATAATGACATTGAATTAATTAATTGGTTCATGGATTATCTGCTTGATGAAAGACAGTACTCTAGTAATACGGCGATGGCTTATAAATCAGATATTTTAGATTTTAAAGAGAGTTTGTCAGATGAAAATAGAAATTTGCATCAAGCTGATGATTTAGACGTTAGTAACTATTTAACAATTCTGAAAAAGAAAAACGAAAGTAGAAATACCATCATTAGAAAAATTTCGTCATTGAGATCTTTTTATAAGTTTTTGATCAGAAATAATGAATTAGAAGAAAATCCATTTGATGATGTGAATCTAAAAAAACATCCTAATCATTTACCAAGATTCTTTTATGAAAAAGAGTTGTATGAACTTTTTAAGTCCGCAAAGAGTGGTGAAAATAGTCAGTTAGCACTCCGCAATTACGCCATTATCGAATTATTATATGATACTGGGATGCGTGTTAGTGAATGCGTTAATCTTTCCTATAGGGATATTGATTTTGATAACAGAATCATAAATGTAATTGGTAAAGGTAACAAACAAAGATATTTACCTTTTGGGAAGTATTTAATTAAGGCGTTAGATGAGTATAAAAAGGGATGCCGAAACGAAATCATGAATAAATATCAAAAGACTCATGATTTTGTTTTTATTAATCAATATGGAGATCAGTTAACTAGTAGAGGAATTGAATATATTTTAGATGATATTGTTAAACGAACTTCTTTAACAACCAATATCCATCCTCATATGTTAAGACATACGTTTGCCACTCAAATGTTGAATAATGGAGCTGATTTAAGAACAGTTCAAGAATTGTTAGGACATAGTAGTTTATCAACAACACAAATTTATACTCACGTTACCAATGAGCATTTGTTAAGGGATTACAATAAATTTTTCCCACGTTCGTAGTATATTAGTTGATTTATGAAAGCGCTTTATTGTAGAATTAACTTATAAATTCGTTAGGGGTGATAACATGATAAAAACGATTAGTAATGACTATTTAACAGTTAACATTAATACACTTGGAGCAGAAGTTACTCGTGTTTTAAGTAATGAAGGTGTCGACTATATTTGGAATGGTGATGAAAAGTATTGGAAACGTCATGCACCCATTTTATTTCCAATTGTTGGTAGATTAATGAATGACGAATATACTTATAAAGGTAAAACGTATCATATGGGACAACATGGTTTCGCTCGTGACATGGAATTTAATGTAGTTGATGAAAAAACGTCATCCATTACATTTGAATTAAAAGCTAATAGTGAAACTAAAGAATTGTATCCTTTTGATTTTAGACTAGAAGTTAATTACGAATTAGTGGATCATAAGCTAAAGACTAATTTACATGTCTTTAATGAAGGACAAGAAGAAATGCTTTTCTCAATTGGTGCCCATCCTGCATTCAACGTTCCACTTAATGGTGCTGGAAATTATAATGATTATAAAGTTGAACTAGCAAATAAAAAATCATATGACGAAATTTTCTTTAAAGCACCTTATGCTGATTTTGATAGTATAAAGAGTATTAATCTAACAGAACCGGTTTATTTATCACATGAAATGTTTTATGATGACGCAAAAGTTTTAAAAATAAACGATGCGGAAATAACTAGTATGTTAAGTAGTGATAAAACTGAACATGGTGTTTCAATGACAGCTTATACCACTGAATACGGTGGTATCTGGTCTAGTAAAGATGCTCCATTTGTCTGTTTGGAACCGTGGTGGGGGATAACAGATAGCATTAATAGTGATGGCAAATTAGAAAATAAAGTCGGTATTAACCGAATTGACAAGAAAACTGATTTTGAAGCAAAATTTGATTTGTTATTTTTCTAAAAAAAAGAACCTTTGAATAAAATTCAAAGGTCTTTTTTTTATCTATTTTGTTTACCAGAGTTACGTTTTCTTAACTCTTCATGACTGACATTGTTTTCTTTAGATTTAATATCTTCATTACTTGATTCGATATCTTCTTCTTCAACCTCAGTTAGAATTTTCTTGTCTGCTTCCTCAGCTTGTTTAGCAGCTTGAGCTGCAATTTCAGCTTTCATCTTTGGACGGTAAAGATTAATAATAAATGTTTGTAGACATGCAAACAATCCACTAATAAAGAAGTAAATTCCTAATCCAGCAGGAGCAGAGAAGGTAAATGTTGCAATTAGGATTGGTGTGAAGTATGAAACCATCTTCATTTGTTTTTTCTGATCTTCTGGAAGACCTTTGGTCATTAAGTATCCTTGAACAACATATGCAAGGAAAGATAGAACTACAAGAATTAAGCTTCGATCACCAAGTTTAACACCTAAGAAAATAGTGTGTGAAACTTCTGGTGAGAAACGAATGCCGTTATATAAAGCAATGTAGACAGGCATTTGAATTAGTAAAGGAAGACAACCAATTCCACCAGCGACGTTGATGTCATTTTCTTTATATAAATTCATCATTTCTTGTTGAATTTTAACTTGTTCTTCTTGTGATGTAGCTTCTTTTTGTCTTTTTTGAATTTCTTTCATCTTTGGTTTGATGAAATTCATTTTTTCTTGCATTAATGTTGATTTCTTAGTTTGGTTAATCATAGCAGGAAGTAAAATCATTCTAACTATAATTGTTAGAATGATAATTGCTAATCCATATCCGCCAACAAACTTAGCGATGAAATCAAGGATGTGTTGTCCAGGTAAAGCTAAGTATTGATAAGTTAGCCCATATGGCTTTCCATTTGAGTCAACACGGACACATCCGGATAGGACAAGTGCCAATGCCCCAATTATTGATAAGGCACTAAACTTTTTAATTTTTTTCATTTTAAAAAACCTTTCATGTAAATTCACTTACAATAATAACAGAATTAAATATATTTAAAATATACAACTTAATTATTTTATCATAAAACCTTTTACTTTTAGATTATCGATATTTTTTATTTTAATATTATCGACACGACCATATGGCGTAGGTGAATTTTTAATGATACTAACAAATTCATCTATTATTGAATGGTTTCCAGAAACATTAATTAAAACATCTCCATTGATTAAATTAGTGACAAACCCATCTAAACTTAATTTATCTGCTTCTCTTTTAGTGGAATATCTGAATCCAACTCCTTGGACTTTACCACTCACAATTATTTCTATTGATTTGTTGTCATTCATAAGATTACCTCAATGTTTATTTATTAATGTATATAGTAACATATATGTTTTATTACTATATTATGCTAAAATAATAGTAAAGATAATTTTTTAAAGGGGCATTAAACCTGGAATGGAACAAATTATTTCTGCTAAAAATGAACGAGTAAAAAAATGGGCTAAACTTAAAACTAAAAAAGGAAGAACCACTTTCAATCAATATATATTAGAAAGTTGGCACCTTGTTTCAGAAGCTATTAATGCAAAACAACCAGTTGATGTTATCTTAACAACTGATAAACAATATGACCTACATCAAGAAGATATTGATACTTTTTCAGGTGAAGTAATTGAAATTAGCGAAGATGTTGCTAAGACATTAGGATCTACATCAACACCTCAAGGAATCTTTGGAATTGTTAATCTAGAGAGTAATTTAGAAGTATCTAATATTGATTATTCTGGTGCTTGGCTATTGTTGGATCAAATCCAGGATCCTGGTAATATTGGAACAATGGTTAGAACTGCTGATGCTGCTGGATTTAAAGGGGTTGTATTTGGAACAGGAACATCTAGTCAATTCAACCCAAAAGTATTGCGTTCTATGCAAGGAAGTCAATTCCATGTGAACATCTTCGAAGGTGATTTAAACGATTGGATTAGTAAATTTAAAGATAATCATGTCCCAGTCTATGGAACTGAACTAAATCCGAAAGCAGTTGGATATTTAGATGTTAATCCTACTGAGAACGTTGCACTCATAATGGGGAATGAAGGTAATGGAATGCAAGATGAATTACTTGACCAAACCGATAAAAATATATATATTCCTATCAAAGGAAGAGCCGAATCACTAAACGTTGCAATTGCAGCTGGAATTTTAATGTTTCACTTAAACAAATAACTAATACTGTTGATGAAAGGAGAGATATAAATGAAGAATGACGCATGGCAGCATGATAAAGAGTATTTAAGCTATGTATCTGATTTGCTAAACAATCCAGAAGTGAAAAGACTGGATAATTATATACAACACCATTCATCAACAAGACTACAACATTGTATCAACGTATCTTATGAAAGTTATTTAGTTGCAAAAAAAATGAACTTAGACGTAAAATCAATATCTCGTGGCGGATTATTACATGATTTGTTTTACTATAATTGGCGTACTAGTAAGTTTAATCTAGGTTCACATGCTTACATGCATCCTAGAATTGCACTAAGAAATGCTGAAAAGATAACCAATTTAAATGATAAAGAAAAAGACATTATTACCAAGCATATGTGGGGATTAACATTGAGTAAACCTAAATGTGCTGAAAGTGTAATCGTCGCCTTGGTAGATGATTATGATGCTGTACGTGAATACTTCAGTCCGAAGTATCGATCACTTAAGAACAAAATAAAAAGAAATGCTTTATAGGATTGGAGGTATATTTAAAAATGCAAAGAAGTTCAGATTTGAAAACAACTATTGATTTTCATTTGTGCCCTAAATTTGAAAGAACCTTTCAAATGTTAGGAAAAAAGTGGAATGGATTGATTATTGAAACACTATTAGTTAACGGTCCACAACGTTTTAAATGTATAGCTCAAGTCGTTTCAAAATGTAGTGATCGTGTATTGGTTGAAAGACTAAAAGAACTTGAAGAAAATGGAATCATTACTAGAAAAACATTCTGTGATTCCTCATTAATTCAATATGAATTAACAGAAAAAGGGATGGCATTGGGACCAATTATGGAACAAATTCATGAATGGTCTGATGAATGGACTGATTAGTTCAAATAAGCTTGACCAAAGGCTGAAATTAAGCTATTATTTAGTTAAATGTGTTGAAGAAAAAGTAGTAAGCTGATTCATTAGATTAACAGAAAGATTACATTATGTTGAGAGTAATCACACCATCAGCTGAATTCGTTTTCTGAACTGATATTGGGAGTTAATTAATAACGAAAAATAATCCGGTAGTCCACCGTTATGGAACTTAAGTGTATGAATAGTTGTATATTATTATTCATAAACTAGGGTGGTACCGCGAAGCTTCGTCCCTTTGGGATGAGGCTTTTTTTGTTGAAATGAGAGGAGAATTTTATGTCTTTAGAAGATGATTTAACAAAGTTGCGTGATGACGGAATTAAGCAAATTCAAGAAGCAACTGATGTTAACGAAATAACAAAAGAAATAAGAGTAAATCTACTTGGTAAAAAAGGACCTATTACTCAAGCGTTGAGAGGAATTAAGGACCTACCTGTAGAAAAAAGACCAGAAGTTGGTAGCTATGCAAACCAAATCAGAGATGATATTCAAAATGCATTAGATACTAAGCTTGTTGAATTAGAAGAAAAAGCTTTAGAAGCACAATTATCAGCTGAAAAAATTGACGTTACTTTACCAAGTACACCTGTAACCAAGGGACACCCTCATGTTATTCAATCAATTATTGATGATATTTGTGACATGTTCATTGGTATGGGATATGAAGTTAAGAGTGGTCCAGAAGTAGAAGAAGACAAGTATAACTTTGAAATGATGAATCTTCCTAAAGATCATCCCGCAAGAGATATGCAAGATACTTTCTACATTACAAAAGAAATTTTAATGAGAACGCAAACTTCTCCAATGCAAGCTAGAACTTTAGAAAAACACGATTTTTCTAAGGGCCCTCTAAAAATGATTTCACCAGGGGTCGTATATCGTAGAGATACTGATGACCCAACTCACTCACACCAATTCCATCAAGTTGAAGGAATTGTAATTGATAAAAATATTACAATGGGTGATTTAAAAGGAACACTTGAATATTTATTACATCAACTATTCGGTGATAAATATGATATTAGATTAAGACCAAGTTATTTCCCATTTACTGAACCTTCAGTTGAAGCTGATGTTACTTGTTTCAAATGTGATGGTAAGGGTTGTGACGTATGTAAGCACTCTGGTTGGATTGAAGTCTTAGGTGCTGGAATGGTTCACCCTAACGTATTAAAGATGGCTGGTGTTGATGCGGACGTTTATGGTGGATTCGCATTTGGATTAGGACCAGACCGTTTTGCAATGTTGAAATATGGCGTAGAAGACATTCGTGATTTTTATTTGAACGATGTAAGATTCTTATCGCAATTTAATTAAGGAGAGATACTAATGAAAATTTCATACGATTGGCTAAAGGAATATATCGATTTAGATGTATCAGCTGATGACTTAGCAGAAAAAATCGAACGTTCATCTGTAGAAGTTGATTCAGTAATCAAACCTAGCGAAGGACTTAAGAAAATCGTTGTAGGAAAGATTGTTGGAATGGAAGACCATCCTGACTCAGATCATTTACATGTCTGCCAAGTAGATGTTGGTGAAGATGAACCAGTTCAAATTGTTTGTGGAGCACCTAATGCACAAGTTGGTAAAAACGTAATTGCTGCTTTATCTGGAGCAAGAGTCGCAGACAATATGAAGATTAAGAAATCAAAAATGCGAGGAATTCAATCAAACGGAATGTTATGTGCATTGGACGAAATTGGATATCCTAAAGACGTTGTACCAAAAGAATGGGCAGATGGAATTTACTTCTTACCTGAAGATGCAACATTAGGTGATGATGTATTTAAATACTTAGGTATGGATGATGCCTTAATTGATTTAGATGTAACACCTAATCGTGGTGATATGTTAAGTATTTACGGAACTGTTAGAGATTTAGCTGCTATTTACAATAAACCATTTAAATTTGATATTGATAAAGTAACAGAAACTTCAGATAAAAAGACCAGTGATCAAATTAACAGCAAAATTGATAATGAGATTGCATGGAGTTATTTGAATCAAGTAGTGAATAATGTTGAAGTTAAGCCAAGTCCTATTTGGATGCAAGTAAGATTGTGGAATGCCGGAATTAAACCAGTAAACAACATTGTTGATATCACAAACTATAGCATGTTGAAATTTGGTCAACCTATGCATGCTTATGATTTAGATAAATTATCTGGAAGCATCGAAGTGCGCTATGCTCGTGATGATGAAAAGATTACTACTTTAGATGAAAATGAAGTGGAATTAGACAGCAATGATATCGTTGTTTCAGATGATAATGGTGCAATTGCAATGGCTGGTGTAATGGGAGGACTAGATTCTTCAATCACTACAGATACCAAAAATGTTGTTTTTGAATGTGCTATTTTTGATCCAATTAAGGTTAGAAAAATGGCTAGAAAGCATGTAATTCATACTGACGCTTCTCAACGTTTTGAAAGAGGCGTTGACCCAATGGGACTTGAAAATGTACTTTCATCAGCTTCAGAAATGGCAAGAATTATTGCTAACGGTGAAGTAGCAAGTGATACATTGGTAGGTAGCAAGTATGATGCTAAAAAAGTCGAAATCGATATTACTTCTGAAAGAATAAATCACGTTTTAGGAACTAGTCTTTCTATTGATGATATTACAGATATCTTTAAGAGACTTGGTTTCGAAGTAGAAGTATCAAATGATAATATGCACGTTGTTGTGCCAACAAGACGTGGTGACATTCATATTCAAGCAGACTTAATTGAAGAAGTAGCAAGAATTTATGGATATGATAATTTACCAAGTACTTTACCAACAACCACGATGACAACCGGTGGATTAAATGAAGAACAATCATTAATTAGAAAATCTGGAAAATTACTTGAAGGATTTGGATTAACTCATGCTATTTCATACGCATTAACAACTTCTGATAAAGCCAAAATGTTTATGATGGATTCATCTGAAGAAACAGATTTAAGTTATCCAATGAGTAGCGATCACACTACTTTAAGAATGAACTTAGTTTCTGGATTGTTAGATGATATCGCATATAATCAAGCTAGAAAAGTTGAAAACGTTGCACTTTATGAACAAGGTCGTGTATTCTACAAAAAGGATGACAAGCAAGTTAGACCAGACGAAATTGAACATATTGCTGGTGCAATTTCTGGTTCAATGAATGAAGTGTCATGGAATCAACCAGAACAAAAAGTTGATTTTTATCAAATTAAAGGAATTGTTGAAGAATACTTATCAACAATTGGTTTTGACGGACAAATTACCTATAAAGCAAATAGTGAATATGATGAAATGCATCCTGGAAGAACAGCTGATGTGTTTGTACATGGGCACTATGTTGGTTTTGTGGGACAAGTACATCCAAAGGTTGCAAAAGAATTTAAAATTAATGACACATATGTCTTTGATCTAAATCTTCAAACAATCATTGATTTACCAAAACAAGAACAAAGTTATGAACTAGTATCAAAATACCCATCAATCAAGAGAGATATCGCAATGTTAATCGACAAAGATATTGAAAATGACGATATTGTTGATGTCATCGTTAAACGTGGTGGAGCATATCTTACTGATGTTAAGCTATTTGATTTATATGAAGGTGAACATGTTCCTGATGATAAAAAATCATTAGCATATTCATTAACATTCCAAAACAAGCATGATACATTAGTTGACGAAGACGTTAATAGTGCTATGGAAAAAGTACAAAGAAATCTTGAAAAAGAATTCAATGTCGAAATTCGTTAGAATCTAGATGGGGGAATTATTTTGAGCGAAGATAAAAAGACAAATGATTTCGAAAAGAAGCATTCAAATCTAGGTAAAAAGATTTCACTAAGTATCATTGCGATTTTGGTTGTACTTGGTACATGTATTTTTATAGTAGGTCACCAGTACGTAAAAGAATCTTTAAAACCACTTAATCCTAAAAATAATGATTTGATTCAAGTGCAAATTCCTTTGGGTGCTTCTGATAAGAAAATTGGTTCAATATTACAAGATAGCAAGATTGTTAAAAGTGGATTGGTTTTCGATTATTTTGTTAATAGTCATAATTATGCTGACTTGAAAGCAGGATATTATGAACTATCTCCTTCAATGAGTTTACAAACAATTGCTGATAGATTAACCAAGGGTGGTTCTGATCAACCACTACAAGGAATATATGGACGCATGTTAGTTCGTGAAGGTGATACAATTAGCGAAATTGCTAAAACTGTTCAACAACGTAGTCGTTTCTCAAGTGATGATTTCTTGAAATTAATTAGCGATAAAACATACTTGAAAGAATTAAAAGCAAAGTACCCACAACTACTAGGATCTGCCTTTAAATCTAAAAATAAAAAGTATATTTTGGAAGGATATTTATATCCAGCCACTTATAATTCGCAAAATAATGTGTCATTAAAACAAATTGTTAATCAAATGATTGCAAAGACAAATCAAGAAGTAAGTCCATATTATAAAGAAATAAAGAAACAAAATTTAACAGTTGATGAAGCACTTACACTAGCTTCCTTCATTGAAGTTAATCATGTTGGAAAAATTGATAGACAAAAAATAGCCGGAGTATTGTATAATCGATTGAACAGTAATTTACCACTTGATGTAAAGTCAGCAGTTAAGTATGCTAATGGTAAATCATCGATTCAGGTGCTTACTAAAAAAGATTATGATAGTACTTCTGCTTATAATCTTTATCAATATACTGGGATGGGACCAGGTCCAATTAGTAATCCAACTACAAAATCTTTAGTAGCTGTTTTACATCCAAGAGATATGGTAAAGTCTTATTTTGCATATAGTGTAAATACTAGTAATAAAAAAGTTAAATATTATAATACTGATGTAAGTACTAATTTGTTGTTTGATAATGATAGTGTTATGAGATAAATCGTTTTATGGAGAGAATATTATGGTAGAAAAGAAAAAGCGTCCCGTTGTTATTGGAGTTACAGGTGGTTCAGGTAGTGGTAAGACCACAGTTAGTCGTGCCATTTTTAATCAATTATTAGGTCATTCAATTATGATTTTGCAACAAGATTCTTATTACAAGGATCAATCTCATAAGACTATGGCTGAAAGAGAAGAAACTAACTATGATCATCCATTAGCCTTTGATAGTGATTTATTGTTAGAACATTTGAATAAGCTTTTAAATTATGAATCAATCGAAAAACCTGTTTATGACTACACTCAATTGAATCGTAGCACTGAAACAGTGACACAAGAACCAAGAGATGTTATTATTCTTGAAGGAATTCTAATTTTAGATGATAAGCGTTTGAGAGACTTAATGGACATTAAAGTGTTCGTTGATACTGATGACGACATTAGAATCTTAAGAAGAATTCAAAGGGATACTAAGGAACGTGGTCGTACTTTGGATGAAGTTATACAACAATACCTTGAAACAGTTAGACCTATGTATAATCAATTCGTTGAACCAAGTAAACGATATGCTGATATTATCGTTCCTGAAGGTGGAAAGAACCAAGTTGCTATTGATTTATTAACTACAAAAATTCAATCAATTTTAGTAAAACATGGGAATAATAAAGTTATAGATAATATTGATACAACAATTTAGTTAAAAGGAGATTTACAAGATGGCAAAAGATGAAACATTTCCTATGACAGCTGAAGGTAAAAAGAACCTAGAAGCTGAATTAGAAGATTTAAGATTAAATCAACGTCCTCAAATCATTGAAAGAATTAAAATCGCTAGAAGTTATGGTGATTTATCAGAAAATTCTGAATATGAAGCAGCTAAAAACGAACAAAGTATGTTAGAAAGCGAAATTGCTAAAGTAGAGCATATGCTTCAATATGCTGATGTTGTAGATAGCAGCGAATTAGAAGATGATGTTGTTAACGTTGGTAAAGAAGTCACATTTAAAGAACTTCCAGATGAAGAACCTGAAACTTATCAAATTGTTGGATCTGCTGAATCAGACCCATTATCAGGTAAGATTTCAAACGACTCACCAATTGCTAAAGCTTTATTGGGACACAAAGTAAATGAAGAAGTTATCATTTCAATCCCAGCTGGTGATATGAAAGTTAAAATCATTGAAGTTAAATAAATAAAAAAGAGAATCGATTACGATTCTCTTTTTTTATGCATTAATATTGATATTATTATTAAAATAATGAGGGTGATTAAGCTGATGATAATGCCTAGGTTTAATCCATTAGGGTAGAATGATAATACTAATTTGTGTTTACCAGGCGTTAAATGGTCAACTCCTATAAATTGATTATTAATTTTTCTAATTTGATATTTTTTACCGTCAATACTTAAATGCCATCCATTGGAATATGGGATTGACGTTGAAATAGAATTATTATGTTTTGTAGTAGTTATTTCAGCCTTAAATGTATTATTTTTGAAGCTGATATGATTATTTTGACTTCTAATATATTTAGTCTGATTTAGATACTTTCTAAAATCAAGATTGACTAATTTGAAGTTGCCAGTATAAATTTGGTTGGTGTTAAGTTTAATCTTAATTTGATTACGTTTATTGTTAGGGAGACTTACCACAAAATTACTATCAAACTTATCCGGTAAATATAAATCTTCGTTATTTACTGTAATCGAAGCGTTAGTTTGGTTCATATTCGATGGAATCAAAAGATATGGAACTTTATTCTTTTGTTCTTTGTAATTAACAGTAATAGTAGCTTCTTTTAATAAGTTGTTCTTTTTGATTACTTGGTTATTAATTGAATTAACCTTATTTATGTTTTGTGAAGCAATAGAATAATTATTTATATCACTGAATACATCTTGATTGGTAGTTGATATATTTTTAACCATTTGATTTTGATAATCAATGGGATCAACTGCATTAATTTTGTTAAAGACTTTGCTACTAGTACTGTAAATAGTAGGTAAATTACTGTTGGATTTAAAGGTTTGAAAAACATCGATTCTTTGAAGCTCGTGCTTTAATATATCATTTCTATTACTGGTTTTTTGAATCATAGAGTATTGATGTTTAAGCGTTGATGTATTAATGAAATATTTAAAATTTAATATTGAGTCAGTAACTAACGTTCCGTTGGAATAATCAATTGATCCAGATGTATAAGCACTTCCAATATTGTTATTAAAATCAGTAGTATTTTTTTGAATAGTAGAAGAAAAAGCGGAGCCACCGAAGAAGTTTGTTTCAATAGTATCATCTCTGGTCCTGTAAAAGTCTTTGCTGATTCTATAAAATGATGAATCTGATTTCTGAATAGCTTCGACGTGTGAGTTTAACAAGGAAGTATATCTAATATAGTCATCATTTGAAACATAAGAAATACCATTTAATGATGTGAACATATTCATTCCCATATCACCAATCGTGATTATTAACAAACAAATAAAGTAATATATACTGCGCTTGTTTGATAGATGGATAATTAAGAAACTAATAGCGATAAAGGATAATGAAATGATATATTTGGTAATATTCATATAATTGAATTTATTAATTTCAATAGCTGTATATACAAATGCAGGGATGATTAATAATGCAGAAACTATAATTGTTTTTGATTTAATCTCATTGCCTAAATTATTTAAGCCAAGTGCAGCAATATAGATGATCCAAAAACAAAATATGAATGAGAATCTGTAAGGATACCAAATTGGAAACTGGAACGCATGCCATATTAAGTCAAGCGGTTGGAAAAACATCGATACTAATAAAAATACTGTTACTATTAGTACTGCAATTTTATGTTTTAACCTAATGCCTGAAATACCAAAAAAGGCTAAAAATCCGATAATTGCAATGGAACCTACGAATATATTAGGATATCCACTTGGCATTTGTGAGAAGTTAAAACTTCCATTAAATAGCTTTGTTACCATGAATAGTGGATTATATTCGATATTTGGTTTCATATTCAAAAGGGTATATGATGCTTTACCGCTTTTAAGCTCAATTAAATTAGGGATTAAGATAAATGATGATAATAATATAGAAATGATTACTGATACAGTAATTTTACTAAGTTTAATTAAGGTTACTTTAAAATTAATATGTTTTATATATAGAGAGAATATTACATAAACAGCAATAAATATACTAATCATGTAAGCAATATAATAATTAATGACGATAATGCCAAAATAGGAAATGATAAATAAAGATGGTTTTTGGTTATTTAATATTCGATCAATCCCCATTAGTATTAGTGGCAGTAGGATAACTCCGTCAAGCCACATGATATTAAGCTGGTTGGCAATCATCCATCCATTCATAGAATATGCGATAGATAAAGAAATAATTAAAAGATTGTTTTTAATTTTTTGATTTTTTAAGAAGATTGAAAACGTCAAACCACTTAGTGCATATTTAATTACTGTAATTAGTAAAATGGCAGCATTTATAAATTTAGCTGGAAAGATAAGCAGGATTAAATTGATAGTACTCATTAAATAGTATGCCCAAATTCCAATCATTTCACCGCCATATCCATTTGAAAATGAATAAAAAATATCACTAAAATTGTGATTTAATAGGGTTCTACGAAAATAAGCAAAAAAATCTATATACTGTTGTCCTAAATCTACCGTAAGAATACTACTATTACCGAAGGGAAACATATTGCGATATGCAAAGTAAAATGTAATAATTGTAAATGGTATAAAGAAGCTTAGGAGATATAAGTAGTGTTTTTGACAGAATAATTTTAATTTATTAATCATAATGAGCACATCCTTGTTTCGATACTAACTAACTAATAGTATACAATAAACATATTAAAATAACGTTAAACAGATAAGATATAAGGAGTTAGATTGTTTTGAATAGTTTTTTACAAAAAATATTCCATCATAGGGATCGTGGAGCTGATACGAAAGTTCCATTTAGATTAAATATAATATTAACTGTTGTTGGGGTATTATTTGCAATCCTAGTAATCCAATTGGCTTACTTGCAAGTAGTTAATGGAAACCAATATAAAGCAGAAGTTAGTCGTTCAGACAATTCAGTTAAACTTGGAAATGTTCAAAGAGGGATGATATACGACTCTACTGGGCGTGTCTTAGTTGGAAATAAAGCACACCAAGCTATTCAATACACTAAGGGATTGAGTGTTACTAGTGCTACTTTATATAAAATTGCCAACAAGTTAGGAGAATATTTAAGTGTTGATTACTCAACCTTAACGCCTAGACAAGAAGCAGAATTTTATTTATCTAATCCTGATAACTTGCAAAAAGTTATTGATAGTATGACATTTGCAAAAGGAACTTCTACCAGTGATCAATATATTCAAGAATTGGCAAAAGTAATAAAAGAAAAGCTATACAGTACTGATAAGAAAACTCGTAATGCAGCGGCAATTTTTCAAAAAATGAGTGGATCATATCAATTATCTACCACATATATTAAATCTTCAGGAGTCACTACAAAGGAATTAGCCGAAGTAGGTGAACATCTATCAGAAATGCCTGGAGTTCAAATTGGTGATAGTTGGACTAGAGAATATCCAAATGGGGATGCAATTCAAAGCATTGTTGGAACTGTTTCCTCAGAACGAGTTGGATTGCCAAGTGATCGTATCAATACACTGTTAGCGGAAGGCTATTCTAGAAATGACAGTGTTGGACAAAGTTATTTGGAAGCTAAATATGAATCAACTTTACGCGGTTCTAAATCACAAACTTTAATTAAAAGTGGTAGTCTTGATAAAGCTATTAAGCAATATGGTGGTCAAAAAGGTGATAACTTACAATTAACCATCAATTCTGAATTCGAGAAGAAAATTCAAAGCTTAGTGGAAAATGCTGATAGAAATACTGGTAATTCAACTGGAGCATATGCAGTCGTCATGAATCCTAATAATGGTGCTATTATTGGTTTAGCAGGTGTTAGTCGTAATCCTGAAACTGGTAAGTTGACACCAAATGCTTTAGGGACAATTAATAGTTCAATTGTAATGGGGTCAGTTGTAAAAGGTGCAATGGTATCCGGCGCGTTAATGGATAAGGTAATTACACCAACTAATTCTACTTTGACTGATAAGCCAATTATTACTGGTGGAATTAAAAAAGCATCATGGTTTAACCAAGATGGAAATCATGATATTTCTTTAGATGCATCTACAGCACTTGAAGTGTCATCAAACTCATATATGATGCAATTGGCAATGAAAGAAGCTAAGTTTAATTACTATTCTGGAGCCCCACTTACAATGAATCCTAATGTATTTAACATTATGCGTGGATACTTTAATCAATTTGGATTAGGAGTTTTAACTGGTATTGATTTACCGGGTGAAACAAAGGGGATTCAAGGTCCTGGTGGATCAGCTAACATTGGTAAAGCGCTTGATTTATCTTATGGAAATTATGATGCGTATACTCCAATTCAAGTAGCACAATATATTTCTACTATTGCGAATGGTGGATATAGAATTGAACCACATATTGTGCAAAGTATTCGTGAATCTAATAAAGATGGTAAATTAGGTAGAGTTAAATATACGGTTACACCAACAGTATTGAATAAAGTTGATATGACTGATGCTCAAAGAAAAGTTGTAACAGATGGTTTTTATAAAGTAGTTCATGGAACAAATGAATACAGAACTGGTATCACTTTAAATACTGTTAGACCATCAATTTCAGCAAAGACTGGTACTGCCCAAACTTTCTACTCTAGTGGTAAAAAGGGTTCAAAACCAGTGGAAACAGTTACTTTAAGTTTAGGTTCATTCTCACCATCAAAGAATCCACAAGTAGTTGTAGTTGTGGCAATTCCTAACTTACCAAGTAACGCAGAAAGTAATAATGTTAATTTGGCCGAACAAATTTATCAAGCATATTGGAAGTACGTTCAATCAGATAGCGGCTTAAAATAATGCTGTTAAGTAATTTTGCTTAACAATATTTATATAAACTCTGGTCAAATCAAATAAAAAATGATAATATATTAAGAGTTGAAAGTTGTTTATATAAAATTAAAATACAACTAACTTGGAGGTGTAACTAATATGCGAGTACACATTACTATGGAATGTACAGAATGTCACGAACGTAATTACTTATCAACTAAGAGTCGTCGTAACAACCCTGATCGTTTGGAACTAAAGAAATACTGTCCACGCGAAAGAAAAGTTACATTACATCGTGAAACAAAATAAGGATTCGGGTTTTATAAAAAAGGCCCAATCCTTTTTTTATACTCTGGGAAGTGTTTATATTGAATAAAAAAGATGTAAGAACACAAATTATAGAAGAAATTAGAAAATCAAGAACACAAGAAAATTATAAAGATTTATACAATAAACTGTTCGAGTCAGCAGAATGGCAAAAGGCTGGTTCAGTTGGAGTCACATTTAGTACAGAAATTGAAATTGATACAATGCCAATTATTGAAAGGGCTAAACTTGAGGCGAAAACAATATTTATGCCTAAGGTTATTTCTTCAACGGAAATGGAATTTAAATTGCTTAATGACTTAACCAAGATGAAGAAAAGTAAATTTGGTATAATGGAACCAGAAAATGGACTAGTTGGAAAGATTAATGATATTGATTTGTTGATTGTTCCAGGACTAGCTTTTGATGTATCAAGCGGTAATAGACTTGGCTTTGGTGGAGGATATTACGATAGGGTATTAAAAGATTATTCTGGTGATACTGTCTCTTTATCTGATAGTATAAGCACGTTTAAAAAATCAATATGGGAAGTAGATGATTTTGATCAAAAAATTGCAAGAATTATATACTGATTTACAAAACACAAGATTTTATAGAAAAATAGATGCGTCACCTTATATTTCAGAAATGTTGTTAGTTCTAATTGTGTTTGTATACATGTTTGGAATTCTCACTAACAGTAGTGATGCAATCATTAACGGTGGTGCAATGTACAAACCACTAGTTGTAATTTATAACCAGTGGTGGAGATTTATTACCCCAATTTTTATTCACTTATCTATCTTCCATATTTTGATGAATGGAATTAGTTTGTATTATATTGGAATTCAATTGGAAAAGATTTTTGGACATCTAAGATTTTTCGCGATTTTCATGATATCAGGAATTTTTGGTAATATTGCTAGCTTCGCTTTTTCAACATCAGCAAGTGCAGGTGCTAGTACAGCAATCTTTGGATTGATTGGAGCATTTTTGATGTTGGGTGAAACTTTTCATGATAATATGTATGTAAGAAGAATGTCGCAAAGCTTTTTATTCTTACTAGTTTTAAATATTGGATTTGACTTATTATCTCCAGATGTTGATTTATCAGGACATATTGGCGGTTTGATTGCAGGATTTTTGATTCCATATGTAGTTGGATTGCCATCAGGATATAAGGTACCAATGGTAAAACGATTGATAGCACTATTAGTTCTAATTATTTTTGCGATTATTTGTTTAAAAACTGTTTAAATTTTAAATTAATTAGTGCAATTTTCGTTAGGATGTGGGAAAATGAAGACGTTGTACGATGTTCAACAATTATTAAAAAAGTTTGGAATTTATGTTTATGTTGGAAAAAGAAAATGGGATATTGAAGTGATGGCACTTGAATTAGATCATTTACATGATGCTGGATTAGTATCTAAAGATGAATTCATTCAGGCTAAGATAGTCTTAAAACATGAACATGCTATTGAAGAAAATAAATAACAAACAATTTTTAGGAGGAAACTAAAATGGTACGTAAGTTAATCGGAATCGATTTAGGAGGTACAACAACTAAGTTGGCTTTCTTAACTGATAGCGGTGAAGTTTTAGACAAGTGGGCTATTACCACTGATGTAAGCGCTAACGGTGAAAAAATTGTTCCAAATATCATTAACTCTATCACTAAAAAGATGGAGGACTCTGATCATAAAATTGATGATTTTATCGGGATTGGAATGGGAACCCCAGGTTCTGTAAATAGAGAAGATGGAACAGTTATTGGTGCATACAACCTTAACTGGAAAACAACTCAACATATCAAAGATCAAATTGAAAAATCATTAGGATTACCATTTGCTCTAGATAACGATGCAAACGTTGCTTCACTTGGTGAATACTGGAAGGGTGCCGGAAGTAAGGACTCTGATGTTGTTTTTGTAACACTTGGAACGGGTGTTGGTGGTGGAGTTATCGTTAACGGTGAACTAGCACATGGTGTAAACGGTGGTGCTGGAGAAATCGGTCACATTACTGTAGAACCAGGTGGATTCGAATGTACTTGTGGAAAGAAAGGTTGTTTGGAACAATATGCTTCAGCTACTGGAGTTGTTAAAGTTGCAAAACATCTTTCAGCAGAATTCACTGGTCAATCAAGATTAAAAGAAATGATTAACAGTGGCGAAGAAGTTACTTCAAAAGTAGTTTTCTTCTTAGCTGATAATGGTGATATTTTTGCTAACCAAGTAGTAGATAAGGTATGTTACTATTTAGGTTTAGCTTTAGCCAATGTTGGTAACACATTAAATCCTGATAACATTGTTATCGGTGGTGGTGTTTCTAATGCAGGTAACACTTTACTACAACCAACTACTAAGTATTTCCAAGAAAATGCATTTAGACCTGTTAGAGATTCTACTAAGATTCGTTTAGCTCAACTAGGAAACGACGCTGGGGTAATTGGTGCAGGATCATTAGCATTAAGAAATATTAATAAATAATATAAATAGGGGCGTTGTTATAAATGTTTTCATCCATGATTTTAATCATTATCATATTGGCTGCTATTCTTGTATATAACTTAATTACAAGAATTAGAGCTAATAGAGTTGCTACCTTTGTTGATGAAGATCAATTCAAAGAAGGCGGTCATCGAGGTCAAATCGTTGATTTAAGAGAAAATCGAGATTTCGAATCTGGACATATTCTTGGTGCAAGAAGTATTCCTTATTCAACAATTAAGATGTTCTATAAAAACATTCGTAAAGATATGCCCGTATACCTATATGACCAAGGTAAAACTTTAAGTATAAGAACTGCTATTTTACTTGGTAAAAATGGTTACAAGGATATTTACATTTTGAAATCTGGTTTCAGAAATTGGAATGGAAGAACAAAGAAGTAAAATAAAAAACACTTTGCATTTAGCAAAGTGTTTTTTTGTTTCTAGTTTAAATGAGCAGAACGTTGTTTACGAACAACTCTTCTTCTGTTTTCTTCTAATTTGTCAGCATGACCTTCAACTGGGTCAACAACTTTTTTCTTGAATGAGAATAAAGCTCCCGCAACGGCACTTGATGTTGCTAAAGCACCAACGAAAAATCCTTTTGCAAACTTTTTCATTACAAAGCCTCCTATTGAATTATTGATATACATCTATATTATGCTTTTTTTTAGTGCAATTATCCAGTCTTTATTATATTTTAATTCAATATTTTATATGCTAAACTAAGATAAGCAGAAATGGTGGGATATAGAATGCATAAAGTATTAGTAATTGTTGGGCCAACAGCAGTTGGAAAAACCAGCTTATCAATTAAACTAGCTAAAAAATTAAATGGTGAAGTAATTTCTGGTGATTCAATGCAAGTTTATAGAAAACTTGATATTGGTACGGCAAAGATAACTAATGATGAAATGGATGGAATTCCACATCACTTAATCGATATTTTAGATGTCAATGAAGAATATTCTGCTGCTGAATTTGTTAAATCTGCCAATTCTTTGATAGAAGAAATTACTAAAAGGAATAAATTACCTATTATTGTTGGAGGTACGGGCTTTTATATTCAAGCTTTATTAGATGGCTTAGTGTTAGGCGGAGAATTTGATAGTGACCAAGCTTACCGAGATAAATTGCATCAATTTTCAATTGATAATGGTAGTAAAGTGTTGTGGGATAAATTAAATGATATTGATCCCAAAGCTGCTGATAAAATTCCCAAAAGTAATGAAAGGAGAATCATTAGAGCGCTTGAAGTCTATCATCACACAGGTGAATTGTTTTCTGAACAGAATAATAAAGAAGTTACATTGGACTCATATGTAATCGCACTGAATACTGATCGACAAGTTTTATATGATCGAATTAATCAAAGAGTTGATTTGATGATTGAAAATGGATTAATTGATGAGGCTAAATGGTTATGGAACCAACCTAATGATGATTTACCAGCGCTTAAAGGAATTGGCTACAGAGAATTTTCCGGATACTTTGATAATCAAAAAGATTTAAATAGCGTGGTGGATTCGATTAAGCAAGATTCGAGACACTATGCGAAAAGACAGCTAACGTGGTTTAGAAATAAAATGAATGTAACGTGGTATGACACAATTTCTAACATGGATAGTGAGAAAAAGATAGAAAAAGATGTTTCAAACTGGCTAAATAAATAAAAATATAAATAATATGTAAGAAGTTATGACATAACGTATTGACATTAGCTTAAATAATGTTATTATTATGTTGTTAGAAGGAGTTAGATATGAAAGAAAAAGATTTAAGACGTTCGCTTTCAGTTCTTCCGATTGGAACCGTTATGAAGTTAACGAGCTTGACCGCTAGACAAATTAGATATTACGAAGAACAAGGATTGGTTTTTCCTGAAAGAAATGACGGGAACCGTCGTATGTATTCTTTGAATGATATCGATGTAATTCTTGAAATTAAGGATTATTTAGATGAAGGTTTGAATATTTCTAAAATTCAAGATATATACAAAAAGCGTAAAGAAACTAACGAACAAAATGGTACTTCTAAGGAATTATCTGATCAAGAAGCGCGCAAGATTTTATCTGACGAACTTTTAAACATCGGAGGATTAAATTCCAAAGATGCTGAAAATAATTCTTTTTAACTAATTTAATGTTGAATACGTTAGGAGTAGGTATATATGGCTACAAAGCATGATTATTCAAAAGACGATATTCGTCGAATTGTTAAAGAACAAGATGTTAAGTTTTTACGTTTAATGTTCACTGATGTTTTAGGAACATTAAAAAATGTTGAAGTTCCAATTAGTCAACTAGATGATCTATTAAATGACAAGATTATGTTTGATGGATCTTCTATTGAAGGATTCGTAAGAATCGAAGAAAGTGATATGTATTTGCATCCTGATTTAACTACATGGATGATTTTCCCATGGAGTACTGAACGTGGAAGAATTGCTCGTGTGATTTGTGAAGTTTACAAACCAACTGGTGAACCTTTTGAAGGAGACCCTAGAAATAACTTAATTCGTGTTCTAAAAGACATGAAAGAAGCTGGTTTCACTTCATTTAATATTGGTCCTGAACCTGAATTTTTCCTATTTAAGATGGATGAAAACGGCAAACCAACAATTAACCTAAACGACCAAGGTAGCTATTTTGATATGGCACCACTTGATTTAGGTGGAAATTGTCGTCGCGAAATCGTTCTTACTCTTGAAGAAATGGGATTTGACGTAGAAGCAGCTCACCATGAAGTTGCTCCTGGTCAACATGAAATTGATTTCCAATACGCAGATGCATTAAATGCTGCTGACAATATTCAAACATTTAAATTAGTTGTTAAAACAATTGCTAGAAAATATGGACTATATGCTACTTTCATGCCAAAACCTTTAAGTGGTATCAATGGTTCGGGAATGCACTTAAACATGTCATTATTTAACGATGATGGTGATGTATTCTACGATGAAAATGGTGAATTAAAGTTATCTGAAACTGCTTACCATTTCCTTGGTGGATTAATTAGACATGCTAAGAGTTATACTGCAATTTGTAACCCACTAGTTAACTCATACAAACGTTTAGTTCCTGGTTACGAAGCTCCAGTATACGTTGCTTGGTCAGGTTCAAACAGATCTCCATTAATTCGAGTACCAAATGCTAGAGGTTTGGCTACTAGACTAGAGCTTCGTAGTGCAGATGCTTCTGCTAACCCATACTTAGCTATTGCTTCTGTTCTGGAAGCTGGACTAGATGGATTGAAAGATGGCATCGTTCCTCCTAAGAGTGTAGATAGAAATATTTACAGAATGGATGAAGATGAAAGAGAAGAAAATGAAATTGTTAACTTACCAGATGATTTATTAGACGCATTAGATGAATTATCATCTGATGAAACGATGAAGAAAGCATTGGGAACTAAGATCTTTAACAGTTACTTAGCTGCTAAACATCTTGAATATGATGCTTATAGAGCCCAAGTGTCTGATTGGGAACGTAACCAATACATGGAAAAATACTAATAACTAACGAAAAAAGTCGGAATTTTTAATTCCGGCTTTTTTGTTTTCAATAAGATATTGAAATGATAAAATCTTATAAGAGGTGTTGGAATTGTTAAACTTAGAAAAAATGATGCAACAATCAATAACTAGATTTAATTACATGGGACAAAAGCGAGAGTTGTTGATTAATGGTAATAACAAGAAGCAAAAAATATTTATTAAAATTGATACCGGTTTATCTAATTTAGCTACCGATTCAAAAAGATTTTCTGTTTATACATACGAGCAAGGTCAAATAGATCCTAATAGTTATAAGATTGCTTTACTTGATGATTTTGTGGAAATATTAAGTTTTACATTGCTATATGCCAATATTTGTAATTGGCCTGATGTAATTATCGATAGCCAAAAAGATATCGATAAGATTGCTAATTTGAAACCGGATTCTGATTTTAATCAGGTCTACTTATCAATCAAAAAAATGATGTTTAATGCTTTTTATAACCACTCAAAAAATGATTTTAAGTTCTTTTGGAAAATGCTTCTAAAGTTTATTTTAGTAGACTTTAATGCCAATGCAGATGAGTTAGTTAAAAGATTCGAAGAATTTACCGATATAAGATAGTTAATATTATTTTCTGAAAATCATATTGACACGTTGTTTATAATTAGATATAATATTTTTTGTTGATTATTGATGTCGCGATAGCTCAGCTGGATAGAGCAACGGTCTTCTAAACCGTAGGTCGAGAGTTCGAATCTCTCTCGCGACATTAGAATAAATTGTTGGAGGCATATCTTTTAGATATGTCTTTTTTCTTGACTAAAACTTTAAAACTATGTATACTTACTTTGTTGTATTTGTGGACTTTCACAGCTACAACCGCACGAAATGAGTATTAAGTCTCTATTGAGCGCTTACTTTCGGCGAGTCTAAGCATATTATTCAAGGAGGTGCACATTATGTACGCAATTATCGTAACAGGCGGAAAGCAATACAAAGTTGCTGAAGGTGAAGCAATCTACGTTGAAAAGCTAAACGCAAACGAAGGTGAAAAGGTTACTTTTGACCAAGTTGTTTTCGTTGGTGGTGACTCAGCTAAGGTTGGTACTCCACTTGTAGACGGTGCTTCAGTTGAAGGTACTGTTGAAAAGCAAGGCCGTGGTAAGAAGATTACTATTCTTCGTTACAAGCCTAAGAAGGGTTCTCGTTCTAAGAAGGGTCATAGACAACCATATACTAAGGTTATTATTGACTCAATCAAAGCTTAATAAGGGAAAATCAGATGATATTAGCAAGTATTAATCATGATAAGGATGATCGAATTACTGGATTCAGTATTACAGGTCATGCTGATTCAGGTGAGTACGGTAAAGATATTGTATGTGCTGCCGTTTCAGTTCTTTCCATTTCAACTGTAAATGGTATTGACGGTGTCGCACATGTCACTCCTATTATTAAGAGTAACGATGTCGACGGTGGTTACATGGAAGTGTCTATACCGGAAGCTAATTCAGATGAAGATGAAATTGCTGCACAAGCAATTTTACTAACATTTCAAAATGGAATGCTAGATATTTCTCAAAGTTATGCTGATTATATTAAATTAGATATTATTAAAGATTAAATTGTACGGAGGTGTAATTCCTATGTTAGAAATGAATTTACAATTCTTCTCTCACCATAAAGGGGGAGGTTCAACAGCCAATGGTCGTGACTCTGCTGGTCGTCGTCTAGGTACAAAGGCTGCTGATGGTTCAAAAGTTACTACTGGTTCAATCATTTACCGTCAACGTGGTACTCACATTTACCCAGGTAAAAACGTTAAGCGTGCCGGTGATGATACTTTATTTGCTCTAGTTGATGGTGTTGTACGTTTTGAACGTATGGGCCGTAGCAAGCGCCAAGTTTCAGTATACCCAGTATCTGAAGCAGTTGCTAAGTAATTAGTGAATAATGTATAAAAAGCCTGATTTAAATTCAGGCTTTTTTTATTACCAAAGACTTATTTAATTAAATTTTACATGATACAATATATATAACAGTTAGAATTGCAATCATATGATTGTGATTACAAGTAATTAATATTATTAGGAGGAGTTTTAATTATGGCAACTATTTCAACTGCCCAATTTAAAACAGGATTAACAATCGAAGTTGATAACGCTATCTGGCGTATCATTAACTTCCAACACGTAAAACCAGGTAAGGGTGGTGCGTTCGTTCGTACTAAACTTAAGAACCTAAGAACCGGTGCTGTTCAAGATAAGACATTCCGTGCTGGTGCTAAGATGGAACAAGCACAAATCGATACTAGCAACATGCAATACTTATATGAAGATGGTGCTGGTTACGTATTTATGGATATGGAATCATACGAACAAATTACTGTTCCTGGTGACAAGATCCAAGATGCATTGAACTACCTACAAGAAAACATGGATGTAAGTATCGTTCAATACCAAAATGAAGTTATCGGTATCGAAGTGCCAAACACTGTTACTTTAGAAGTTTCAGAAACAGAACCAAGTATTAAAGGTAACACAGCTTCTGGTGGAAGCAAACCTGCTACTATGACTACTGGTTTAATTGTACAAGTACCATTCTTCGTTAATGCTGGTGACAAACTAGTTATTAATACTAGTGATGCATCATACATTTCAAGAGCTTAATAGATAATTATTAATCTGTTTTTATCGATTGGAGGGAAATTCTATGGCAGAACAAACTGATGTTTCTTTAATTAAAGCTAGTTCCGAACTAGGAGATATTAAGATATCACCTAACGTATTAGAAATTATTGCTAGTATTGCATCCGTTCAAGTTAACGGTGTAAAACGTATGCGAGGTTCATTAGCAACTAGTGTCAACGAATTATTTGGACGTAAAGAATTTGGTAAAGGTATTAAATTAAACTTTAAGGATGATAAACTTATCGTTGATGTTTATGTGTACTTAAACTACGGAGTTTCCGTTCCTAAAGTTGCCTTAGAAATTCAAGAACAAGTTAAACAACAACTTCTATTTATGACAGAACTTGATTTAGGTGAAGTTAACGTTCATGTAGAAGGTATTGTTCCCGAAAGAATTGATAAAAAAACTGAATCTAATAATTTATTGAATAGCAACAGTAGCGATAAGGGTGAAAAATAGTGGAATTTACAAGACATAAAATAAGAGAGTATGCATTTCAAACATTGTTTGCTATTAATGCGAATGATACAACCGATAAAGAATTATTCTTCCATGCTATCTCAAGAACAAATGAAGATGAAAATATTCCTGAATACTACAATACGTTAGTTGATGGAGTCATTGAAAATAAGGATAGTTTGGATAATAGTATCATCTCATATCTTGTTTCCGGTTGGTCAATTAATAGAATCGCTAAAACTGATTTAGCTATTCTAAGACTTGCGTTTTTCGAAATTAATTACGTTGATGATGTTCCTGCTAAGGTAGCTATCAACGAAGCATTAGAATTAACAAAGAAATATAGTGATGATCACTCTAGAAAATTTGTTAATGGTGTTTTATCAAATACCATTGCATAAAAAAGGATTTGCAAATTTTGCAAATCCTTTTTTAATACATAAAGTCTTTTCAGTATGCTAAAATAAAGATGAAATTAATTCTTTGGAGGTTTTTTACGATGGACAACATTATTGATGGAAAAGCATTAGCAAAAAAAGTTAATCAAGAAACTGCATCTATGGTTGAAGAGTTACATAGTAAGGAAATTGATCCATGTTTAGCTGTAATACTAGTTGGTGATGACCAAGCTAGTCATAGATATGTTCGTAGCAAGCATAAAAAGGCACAACAACTAGGAATTAAGTCAATCGTAAAAGAATTGCCTAAAGAAACAACAGAGAAAGAACTATTAAACATTTTAGACGAATATAATAATAGTGAAGAAATTGATGCGATTTTAATCCAATCACCACTTCCAAAACATATTAATGAAAAATTCGTTATGAGCCAAATCAATCCGAATAAAGACGTTGATGGTTTTCAAGTTATTAATTCTGGAAAACTATTTTTAAATGATCAAAGCAATTATCCTGTTGCATGTACACCAAAGGGTGTTATGACAATGTTTGATGAATACAATATTGAACTAAAAGGGAAAAAAGCGGTTGTGATTGGTAGAAGTATAATTGTTGGTAGACCAATGGCCGCATTATTAATTAATGCCGGGGCAGAAGTCACAGTCCTTAATCATTATGTCGATAACATGAAAGAATATACATGTGATGCTGATATCGTTGTTTCAGCAACCGGGAAATTACATACATTAACCGCAGATGATGTTAAAGAAGGCGTTGTAGTAATTGATGTTGGTCAAAACGTTGATGAAAACAATAAATTAGTGGGTGATGTGGATTATGATTCAATTAAAGAAAAAGCATCATACATAACACCAGTACCAGGTGGAGTTGGTCCAATGACCATCGCTACTTTGATGAGACAAACAGTTGAGTTAGCTAAATGGAGTGATATTAATGGATAATGATTATCTTACGGTAACAGATTTAACAAATTATATAAAAAAGAAATTTGATCGAGATCCTTATCTAGGTAAGGTTTATTTGACTGGTGAAATTTCTAACTTCAGACTAAGACCAGTGCATCAATATTTTAGTTTGAAAGATGATAACGCTAAAATTAGCGCAATTATGTTTAAATCTGCTTTTAGTAAGATTAAATTCAAACCTGAAGAAGGAATGAAAGTCTTAGTAACCGGAAGAATATCACTATATGAAGCAACTGGGAATTATCAGATTTATATTGAAAGTATGGAACCAGATGGTGTTGGTGCATTATATCAAGCCTATGAACAATTAAAAAAGAAATTGTCAGCTGAAGGATTGTTTAATGCTCCTAAAAGAACTCTTGAAAAATATCCGAAGAAAATCGCTGTTGTAACCTCTCCTAGTGGAGCTGTTATTAGAGACATTATTACAACAGCTAGAAGAAGATATCCAATTGCTCAAATTGTATTGTATCCTGCGGTAGTTCAAGGAACCGCCGCCGCTGAAGATATTGTAAGACAAATCAAAAGAGTTAATCAAAAAGGCGATTATGACACTCTTATTATTGGTCGTGGTGGTGGATCTATTGAAGATTTATGGCCATTCAATGAAGAAATAGTTGCTAGAGAAATCGCAAATAGTAATATCCCAGTTATTTCATCAGTAGGTCACGAAACAGACACAACAATTGCTGATTTAGTTGCCGATGTTAGAGCGGCTACACCAACAGCAGCTGCTGAGTTAGCTGTTCCTGTTTTGACAGATGTTATTACTGATATCAAAAATAATGAAATTAGAATTGTTAATGCTTATAAAAATAAGATTATTCAGTTACAACAAAGATTAAACAAGATTACTAGTTCATATATTTTTAAACAACCAGAAAGATTGTATGATTCTTATGTTCAAAGAATTGATATGTTAAATGAGAGATTAAATAATGCTCTTCAACAAAGTATTAATTCTGCAGACAAGAGAATTAATGATTTAATTTATAACTTAAAAATCAATTCTCCTAAAAATAGGATTAATGAACAAAAACAGATTTTAAAAGTTGAACAAAAGCAATTATTAAGAAATATATCGTTGCTTTTGGAAAATAAGGATAATAAGGTTAAACAATTGATTAGTTCTTTAGATCACTTAAGTCCACTAAAAGTTATGTCTAGAGGATTCAGTTACACTACCGATAGTAATGGTAACGTCATTAAGAAGATTTCAGATGTAAAAAAAGATGATGAAATCCAACTTAAATTAATTGATGGAACTGCTAAAGCAACCGTAAATGAAATTACAAAGGAGAGTAAATAATGGCTGAAAAAGTAAGTTTTGAAGAAAATATGAAAAATCTAGAAATGATTGTTTCTGAATTAGAACAAGGAGATATTCCTTTAGAAAAAGCACTTAGTGAATTTCAAAAAGGGGTAAAACTAAGCGCTGAGCTACAAGATACTTTAAAGAATGCTGAAAAAACATTAGCAAAAGAAATAACTGACGATGATAAAGAAGTTGCTTTTGAAGAGTCAGAAAGTGACGAAAAGTAATGAACGATTCAGCTCTTTTGAATAATTTTGTTAATGAGTATAAAAATAGAATTGAATTAACAATTGAAAAGGAAGTTTTGAAGGATGTTAGCCAAAGTGACCTGTCAGAGTCAATGCTATATTCATTAAAAGCTGGTGGAAAGAGATTACGCCCGCTATTAACTTTAGCTGTTTTAAAAACTTTCAATCATAAGATAGGTGAAGATGAATTAAAAGTTTCCAGTGCACTGGAACTTCTCCATACATATTCTCTAATCCATGATGATTTACCCGCTATGGATAATGACGATTTAAGACGTGGAAAAGCAACTAATCACGTTGTATATGGTGAAGGGTTGGCTACTTTAGCTGGTGATGCTTTGCTTACTTTAGCATTTCAATGGTTAACTGATAATAATTTAACGGATGCCAAAAAAGTGCAATTAGTGTTAGAACTATCTAAAAAGGCAGGACCTGCAGGGATGGTTGCTGGACAAGCTATTGATATTCTTAATGAGAATAAACCATTAACACTTGATCAAATTAAGCACTTACATGAGCAAAAGACCGGTGATTTAATCAGATACGCTTTAATTGCCGGTGGAATTATGTCTGATTGTGAAAGTGAAGTTATTCATCTTTTGGATGATTTTGGTGCGGATTATGGACTAGCGTTCCAAATTTATGACGATATTTTAGATGTTACTTCTAACACAGAAGATTTAGGAAAGCCGGTCCACCAAGATAGCGTAAAAAACACTTATACTAACCAACTAGGTTTGGATAAGTCATATGAATATTTAGAAGACACATTAGATCATAGCAAAATGATTCTAAAGAAGATTAGTGATTTAAATGGTATTGATGTTTCATTGCTAATGTCTTTTCTAGATTATTTTAATATCGAAAAATAGGGGTAATTTAGCAATGCAAAAAGAAAGAGTAGATGTTCTACTGGTACAACAAGGCCTTTTTGATACTAGAGAAAAAGCTAAGAGAGCTGTAATGGCAGGTGAAGTACTAGGAAAAAATGAAGAACGTTTAGATAAACCAGGTGTTAAAATTCCAATTGATACAAAACTACATCTTAAAGGAAAACCAATGCCATACGTTAGTAGAGGTGGGTTAAAGCTTGAGAAAGCTCTAAAAGTTTTCAATTTGGATGTTAAAGGAAAAACAGTTCTTGATATTGGGTCATCAACTGGTGGATTTACTGACGTAATGTTGCAAAATGGAGCTAGGATTAGCTACGCTTTGGATGTTGGAAGTAACCAATTAGTATGGAAATTAAGAGAAGACCCAAGAGTCGTTGTAATGGAACATACTAATTTTAGATATTCCAAACTTGAAGATTTCAAAGATGGTCAACCAGAATTTGCGTCCATTGATGTATCATTTATTTCACTTCACTTGATTTTACCTGTCTTAAAAGATATTCTAATTGAAAATGGTCACGTAGCAGCACTAATAAAACCACAATTTGAAGCAGGCAGAGATAAGATTGGTAAGCATGGAATTGTTAGAGATCCTAAGGTACATGCAGAAGTATTAGATGATATTATCAAATTTGCTGTAAAGAGTGGTTATTCTGTTGAAGGACTTGATTTCTCACCTATTACTGGTGGAGAAGGAAATATCGAATTCTTAGTTGATTTAAAGTCTGTTGACAATCCATCAATTAATCCAGACATTTCAATTGAACAAACAATTAAAAATGCCGAAGAATTAAAGTAACGAAAGGGAGTCTTCTAATTGCTTGAACACTTATCAATTCATGATTTTGCGATTATCGACCATTTAGAAATTGATTTTTCAAATGGGATGACTGTTCTTACAGGGGAAACTGGTGCAGGTAAGTCAATCATTATTGACGCTGTCGGTTTATTAGCTGGTGGAAGAGGATCACAAAACTTTATTAGAACTGGAAGCAACAAGCTTCTTATACAAGGTCTTTTTGTATTTCCAGAAGATGGATTAACATATCAAGTTTTAGATGATATGGGAATCGAACACAGTGATAACAGTGTGATTTTACAACGTGAAATCTATCGCAATGGTCGAAATATTTGTCGTGTCAATGGAATGATTGTTAATACAGCGATGTTAAAAAAGGTTGGAGAGACCATTGTTGATATTCATGGTCAAAATGAACATCAAGAGTTAATGCAACCCGAAAAGCATGTTCACTTGCTGGATGAATTTGGTAAGAAAGAAATTAAAGACTTGTTGATCCAATACCAAGAAACGTTTGATCATTATCAAACGCTAAAAGCATCAATTAACGAAAAAAGAAGTAATGAAAAAGAATGGTCACAAAGACTAGATATGCTTGAATTTCAAGAAAACGAAATTAGTAATGCTAATTTGCAAATTGGTGAAGAAGAAGAACTTGTTAGTCAAAGAGATCATTTATTAAATTACCAAAAAATCGTAGATGCACTTAACTTAAGTTTTAGTGCAATCAACGGTGATGATAATATTAATCCATTAGATATTATTGGTGAAGCTAAGAACTCAATGGAATCAATTGAAGAAGTTGATCCTCAATTTAGAGAAATATCAGATAATATTAAGAATGCATTTTACTTATTACAAGATGCTTCTGATAATATTTCTGATCAACTAGATTTACAAGAGTTTGATCAAGGTAAGCTGGAAGAAATAGAAGAAAGATTGAACACTATTTACGTTTTAAAACGTAAATATGGAGATTCAATTGAGCAGGTATTAAATCATTACCAAAACGTTGTTAAAGAACTTTCAACAATGCAAGCTGATCAAAGTACTGGAGAAAATCTTAATGAGCAGTATGAATCAACTTTAAATCAATTGACAACACTGGCTGATGAGTTAAACGTTAAAAGACATAAAGTCGCAACTAAACTGGAAAAATCAGTCCATGATCAACTATCTGACTTATATATGGCAAAGACAGAGTTCAAGGTTAATTTTGAAAAATTACCAATTGGTGAATTTCACTCTTATGGGAACGAAAGAGTTGAATTTTACATGAGAACTAATCCAGGCGAAGCAATGTTACCACTAGCCAAAATTGCTTCAGGTGGTGAACTTTCAAGAATTATGTTAGCTCTAAAGACTCTATTTACAAGTGTTCAAGGGGTAACATCAATTATCTTTGATGAAGTTGACACCGGTGTTTCAGGTAGAGTTGCTCAAGCGATTGCCGAAAAGATTAGTAAGATTGCTCAAAAGTCTCAAGTTTTATGTATTACCCATTTACCTCAAGTGGCAGCGATGTCTGATCATCACTACTTTATTGAAAAGAAAATTGAAAAAGATAGAACTATGACCAGTATAGTTAAATTATCAGTTCAAAAAAGGGTTCAGGAGTTGGCAAGAATGTTATCGGGAACAACAGTTACAGATTTAACATTACAACATGCTAATGAATTATTGAAATTGGCTGATGAAACAAAAAAATAGTTTGAAAAATTCGTAAAAATAGACCATAATAGAAGTATTATAAATTTTTGAGGGGTTTTAGAATGGCTAAAAGAGGAATGTTAATTGTTCTTTCAGGTCCTTCCGGTGTAGGTAAAGGAACTGTTAGAAAAGCCTTATTTAATGAAGAAGATGTAGACTTCAAATACTCAATTTCTATGACTACTAGAAAGCCTCGCGAAGGCGAAGTAAATGGAAAAGATTATTTCTTTGTTACTAAAGAAGAATTTGAAGATCACATTAAGAATGGTGAAATGCTTGAATATGCTAAGTATGTTGATAATTACTATGGCACACCATTGAACTATGTTAATCAAACTTTAGATGAAGGACATGACGTCTTTTTAGAAATTGAAGTAAATGGTGCAATGCAAGTTAGAGCAAATTGCCCAGAAGCAGTTTTCGTATTTCTTACCCCACCAGATTTAGTGGTATTAAAAAATCGTTTAATTGGCCGTGGAACTGATGACATGGATGTAATTGACAAACGAATTCAAACCGCTGTTTCAGAAATCAAAATGATGAGAAATTATGATTATGCTGTATTGAACGATAAAGTTGAAAATGCAGTTGATCGAATTAAAACTATTGTAAATAGTGAAAGACTTAAAGTGAACCGTGTTATGCCGGATTACTTATCAATGTTAGGAGAAGAAGATTAATGTTATTATACCCATCTGTAGATAAACTACTTGAAAGAGTTGATTCAAGATATTCTTTAATTATGTTAGCAAGTAAACGTGCACATGATATTGATGCAGGTTCACCATTACTTTTGAATGAATACAAATCAAGAAAAACTATTGGTAAGGCTTTTGAAGAAATTGCTGATGGTAAAGTTGAATTAACTAGAGATAAAAAATAATTAATTGAAACCTTTGCAGCAGTGCAAAGGTTTTTATTTTGTTTTTTTGTTACAATATACTTATTAGAAACTATGAAAAAATAGGAGGTTACAAGATGAAAAACATGAAAATTGCTCTTTATGTTACAGGTAGCATTGCTGCATACAAATCACTAACGTTAGCAAGACTATTAATAAAAAATGGTGCAGATGTTCGAGTTGTAATGAGTAATGGTGCTCAAAAATTTGTAACTCCACTTGCATTCCAAACTTTAACTAAAAATAATGTATTTATTGATACATTTGATGAACCTAACCCTAAAGAAATTACTCATATTGATATTGCTACATGGTCAGATCTAACTATTCTCGCTCCCGCAACAGCAAATACAATCGCTAAAATGGCTAATGGGATTGCTGATGATGTTGTATCAACAACGTTACTAGCTACTCCGACCAAAAAAATCGTTGTACCAGCAATGAATAATAACATGTGGGATAACTGTTCAACGCAACGTAACATTAAGCAATTAGAAGATGATGGAATTTATATCCTATATCCAACTTATGGTTTTTTGGCTGAAGGTTATGCAGCTAAAGGTAGAATGATTGAGCCTGAAGAAATTATTCAAAAAGTACAACAAATTGTTGCACAAACTGAAATATTATCCGGAAAAAAGATTTTAGTTACAGCGGGCGGAACTAGTGAACCAATTGACCCCGTTAGATATATTACTAATAGATCTTCAGGAAAAATGGGTTATGCAATTGCTGAGGCGTGTGCTAATGCTGGTGCAAAAGTAAAATTAATCACTGCTTCAGACATGAAGATATCGCATCCAAATATTGAAATTGAACCAGTGATAACATCTAACGATATGTTGGAAGCTGTAAAAGGCAGTTTTGATAGTACTGATGTTTTAATAATGGCGGCTGCTGTTTCTGATTATAAATCTGAAATTGTAAGTGACCAAAAGATTAAGAAGAACGGTGACTATTTAGAACTTAGACTAAAGAAAACACCGGATATTTTAAAAGAAATATCTAAACAAAAAAACAATCAATTCATCGTCGGATTTGCTGCAGAAACACAAGACTTGATAGCAAATGCAACTAAAAAATTAGAATCTAAAAAATTAGATTTATTGCTAGCTAATGATGTTAGTAACGATAAAATCGGTTTTAATAGCGATGATAATCAAATTTCATTTATTGATAAAAATGGCGTCTTTGAAAAAACAAATATTGAATCAAAAGCTTCTATTTCAAGTAAGTTAGTTAAAATCTTAAGCGAAAGATTAGATTAAAGTGGAGGGGGAATTAGCTTGAATTTAGCAAAAGTAATTGTTGATGTACCAACTATGCAAACTAATGACCCATATACTTATTTAATACCGGATGAATTATCAGATAAAATCCAAAATGGAATGAGAGTGATAGTTCCTTTTGGTGCAGGTGGTAGAAAAATCCAAGGAATCGTTGCTGATATTGATCATAATGGCGATTTTGATGGTGAATTAAAGGAAATTGATGGACTGTTAGATTTAGACTCAGCATTAAATGATGAATTACTATCAATGTCTAAATGGATGGCTAAAAAGACCTACTCGTTTCAAATTAGCTGTATTTTAACGATGCTACCAAGTGTTATGAGAGCTAAATACGAAAAAGAACTAATCATCAATGATAAGCAAGACGTAGATGACGAAGTGTTGTCGTTGTTTGATGGAGCTAATTCGATTGATTTTAAGGTTGAAGATATTGATTCAACAATTCTAAGAAAAATCATTCAATATCGAAAAGAAGATAAATTAACCGTTAGATATAAAGTTAATGATAAAGCTAAGGCTAAAAAGGTTTATGCTGTTAAACCAATTATTAATTCAAACCAAGCCCAAGATGAGCTAGATAAACTTAGAAAAAATTCAAAAAATTTAGCTAAATTATTAGACTATATTATTAATAATAATGAAGTGACGATTACTCAAAGAAAATTAGTAAATGATTTTAATATTCCTGAATCAACAATCAAATCAGGAATTGAAAAAGGTTGGTTAACTAGATTTTGGCAAGAAGAATATAGAAATCCATATGAACAAGAAGTTAAGCCTAATTATCCTTTGAAGCTTAATGGTGATCAGCAAAAAGCTGTAGATTCAATCAGTGAAGCAACAAATAATGAACAAAGTGACGTCTTTTTATTAGAAGGGGTTACTGGTTCAGGTAAAACTGAAGTTTATCTACAAGCTATTCAAAAAGCACTAGAGAATGGAAAAACAGCTTTGATGTTGGTTCCTGAAATATCTTTAACACCGCAAATGGTTAAGCGTGTTAAAGGAAGATTTGGTAACAAGGTTGCAATGCTACATAGTGGTCTTTCAAGCGGTGAAAAATATGATGAATGGCGTCGAATCAATAATGGTGAAGCAGATGTGGTGGTAGGAGTTAGATCCGCCATTTTTGCTCCATTAAATAATATTGGAATCATTATCATGGATGAAGAACATGAAGCAAGTTATAAACAAGATGATGCGCCTAGATATCACACTAGGGATGTTGCAAAATGGCGTTGTGATTATCATAACTGTCCATTGGTGTTGGGAAGTGCTACGCCAAGTTTAGAATCAAGAGCTAGGGCTACTAAAGGGGTTTATAAGTTACTTTCATTACCGAAAAGAATTAATAATCAATCTCTTCCAGAGGTAAGAATCATTGATATGAAGGAAGAAATTAAAACCACCGGGGATGAAGATTTCTCTCAAGAACTTTTAGCAGCGATTAATAATCGACTACAGAAGAATGAACAAATCGTATTGATGTTAAATAGACGTGGGTATTCGTCTTTTGTAATGTGTAGAAGTTGTGGTTTTGTATTACACTGTCCTAATTGTGATATTTCTTTAACTTTACACATGGATAGTAGAACCATGAAATGTCATTATTGTGGCCATGAAGAACCAATTCCTAACAAGTGTAAAAACTGTGGTAGTAAAAAAATCCGTTACTATGGTACGGGTACTCAAAAGGTACAAGAGAAATTACAAAACTTGGTTCCCAATGCTAGAATTTTAAGAATGGATGTTGATACAACTAGAAGAAAAGGTGCCCATGAAAAAATTCTGCAAAAATTTGGTAACCATGATGCTGATATCTTATTAGGAACTCAAATGATTGCAAAAGGTTTAGATTTTCCAAATGTAACATTGGTTGGTGTTTTAAATGCTGATACTTCTCTAGATTTACCTGATTTCAGATCTAGTGAAAGAACCTTTAACTTATTAACCCAAGTAAGTGGACGCGCAGGAAGAGCTGATAAAGAAGGATTAGTATATATTCAAACATTTAATCCAGATCACTATGCAATCAGATTGGCTCAAAAGCAAGACTACGAATTGTTTTATCGTAAGGAAATGTCAGTAAGGCATCAAACTAATTATCCGCCTTATTTCTTTACCGTTAAAATTACAGCTTCAGATGTAAACGAAGCTAAAGCTGCAGCTAAAATGTTTGAAATTCAAAAGATTCTAAAAGCCAAGTTAAGTGATCAAGCATTAATGTTAGGACCATCACCTAGCTCTATTTTAAAATTAAAAAATAAATATTATTATCAAATAATTATTAAATATAAAAACGAGCCAAATTTAAGTGAATGCTTAAATTATATTTTGAACCATTATCAAAAAGATGCTCAAAAAGGATTGTATGTAAATATTGATCCAGATCCATTGAATTTTATGTAAGGATGTCGATAGTTAATGAAAACAGTTGTATTTATGGGAACCCCTTCATTTGCGGTCCCAATTTTAAACGGAATAAATGATAGTGATGAATATCAAATTAAAGCGGTAGTAACTCAACCAGACCGACCTTTTGGTAGAAAAAGAGTTTTAAAACCATCACCTGTTAAGGAAGCGGCCCTTGAACTAGGAATTGAAGTTTTACAACCAGAAAAAATAAGTGGTAGCGAAGAAATGACTAAAATTATTGAAATCGCGCCAGATTATATTATTACCGCTGCTTTTGGACAATTTTTGCCGGAAAAATTATTAAATGCTGCTAAAATTGCGGCGGTTAATGTCCACGGTTCATTATTGCCAAAATATCGAGGCGGAGCACCAGTACAATATTCATTAATTAATGGAGATAAAGAAACAGGAATCTCTATTATGTATATGGTTAAAAAAATGGATGCTGGGGATGTTTTAAGTCAACAACCATTAAAGATTGAATCAGATGATGATACCCAATCATTATTTGATAAATTAAGTATTATTGGTAAAGACTTATTATTAGAAACGTTGCCTAAAGTAGCCAACGATAGTATTACTCCTGTTCCTCAAAATGAAGATGAAGTAGTATTTTCTCCAAATATTACTCGAGAACAACAAGAATTAGACTTTAATAAATCAGCCTTTTTAGTTGATAGAAAAGTCAGAGCATTAAGACCTTCTCCTAATGCATTTGCAATTTTAAATGGCGTTAGAACTAAATTTTGGGAAACTAAGCCAACTGATGAAAAGACTGATTTACAACCAGGTAGTGTTGTAGAGAAAACTAAAAAGACATTAAAAATTGCCTGTGGGAATCAATCAGTCTTAGAAATATTAGAACTTCAACCATCTGGTAAACCAAAGCAAGAAATCAATGCTTTCTTAAATGGAGCAGGACAACCAATTAAACAAGGGGATATGGTGATCACCAATGCCAACAAGTAATCCAAGACTATTAGCTGTTAAAACACTTAGCAAGATATCTAATGGTGCATATTCAAACCTACAATTGAATCAAGTAATTGAAAATAGTGATTTATCTTCAAAGGATATTGGACTGCTAACAAACATTGTCTATGGGGTAATTCAGCATAGATTAACGTTGGAATATTATCTAAATCATTTCTTGAAAAATGCTGATAGGGTTGATGATTGGGTTAAGGAACTATTATACTCGGCCATTTATCAAATGGAATATCTAGATAGAGTTCCTGATAGAGCAGTTTTTAATGAATCAATTAAGATTGCTAAAAAGATGGGACATGATGGAATTAGAAGACTTGTTACAGGAGTATTGCATCAAATTCAAAGAAATGGCCTTCCAGATTTTAATGAAATTAAAGATCCAATTGAAAAGCTTTCCATTGAGTATAGTGTTTCTGAATGGATTATTAACGAGCTAATAGATCAGCTAGGAAAAGATAAAGCTCTATCAATTTTAGCAAGCATTAACGAACCCTCTAAACAATCAGTTCGTTTTAATTCTAAATTAATAACTAAGCAAGAATTAGTTAAAAAATTAATTGATGAAGGTTATGAGGTTGAAGATAGTAAATTAGTGAAGTCAGGATTGATTTTATCTAAGAAGTCTGCAAGTTATAGCCAAACTTTCAAAGATGGTGAAATGACAATTCAAGACGAGAGCGCCATGCTTCCGGTTGAATCAATGGACATTAATTCAAGCGATAATATATTAGATGCCTGTTCTGCTCCAGGTGGAAAAACAACCCAAATTGCTGAACATTTAAACGTTAATGATGGTGGACATGTGACGGCTTTGGACCTACATGATAGTAGATTAAGACAAGTTAAAAAGAACGCTAAACGACTATCCGTGAGCGATGTTTTATCAACTAAAGCATGTGATGCTAGAAAGTTAGATGACTTTTATGAAGACGGTTCATTTGATCAAATTTTAATTGATGCACCATGTTCTGGAATTGGTTTAATTCGTCGTAAACCAGAAATTAGATATGAAAAGACAATTAACGATGTTAATAAACTAGCATCGATTCAAATTGATATCTTAAATTCTGCCGCAAAGAAATTAAAAGTTGGTGGAAAGTTGGTTTACAGCACTTGTACAATCTTAAATCAAGAAAATTCAGATGTGATTGATAAGTTTTTATCTGAAAATAGTAATTTTAAAAAAGTACCAGTTGCATCTAAAATGGATGTAAAATTAAGTGATGATTATTTGAGAATTTTTCCTGATGATTTTAACTCAGATGGATTCTTTGTATGTAATTTAGTTAAAACTGGAGGTGAATGATGATGGAAGTTGCTGCAAATTCAGTTATTGGTAAGCAAAGAACAAGTAATGAAGATTACATTGGTTATTTTTATAACAGTCAAAATGCTATGATTGCTATTTTAGCTGATGGTGTTGGTGGAAGTAATGGTGGTGATATTGCTGCCTCCATGGCAGTTGATTATATTGGTAATCAATTTGAAAATTATAAAATAAAATCGATAAGCGAAACCAAAGAATGGCTTAGTGAGATTATTAAGAACATTAATAGTCAAATTATTGAAATTGGTTTGCATGATGAAACTTTAAGCAATATGGCTACAACCATTGTAGTTGCATTGTTTTTTGGCAATCAATTTATGCTAACTCATTTGGGGGATAGTCGATGTTACTTACTTAGAAATGAAAAATTGCAGCAACTTACTATTGATCATTCATATGTTAATTTTTTAGTTGAAAAAGGTGAACTTAATCCCGAAGAAGCAGCTAGTTCAGAAATGAAGAACGTAATCGTTAAGGGATTAGGTGTATCTTCTAACGCTGAGGTTGATATTTCTACGATTCAAATAAAACCAAACGATGAGCTATTAATATGTAGTGATGGACTAACTAAAATGATTGATAACAATGAGATTCAGTCAATATTACAAAAAAGGATTTCTACGAAACAAAAGTTAGACACGCTTATTGACAACGCTAATGATAATGGTGGATTGGATAATATATCAGCAATTGTAATTAATAATTTGTTAGGAAGTGATCATCTATGAAAAAAGGATTTATTCTAAGTGATCGCTACGAAATTATTGATAAAATTGGTGAAGGTGGGATGGTAAATGTTTATTTATCAAAAGACCTTAAAGAAAATCGATTAGTTACTATTAAAATTATTAGACTTGATTTCCAAGGCAGTCAGAAAGCAAAACGTCATTTTAAGTTTGAAAAATTAGCTATTAATAAACTAAACAGCGATCATATTGTTCAAGTTTATGATTTAGACCGTTCTGATGATATCCAATATTTAGTAACGGAATATGTTGAAGGATATGACTTAAAACGATACATTCAAGAGCATAATCCTATTTCTACTACTGAGGTTATTTCCATTATGAGTCAGTTAATAGATGCTGTGAATGAAGCCCATCAACATGGTATTATTCATCGTGATTTAAAACCACAAAACGTGTTAATTGATAAAAATGGAGTGGTTAAGGTTACTGATTTCGGAATTGCTTTAATTGAAAATCAGATTCCGTTTACGCAAACAAATGCAGTTGTTGGATCGATACATTATATTTCTCCTGAACAGGCATTAGGAAAAAAAGCAACCAAGCAATCGGATATCTATTCTTTAGGAATTATATTGTATGAATTATTAACAGGAAAAGTTCCGTTTGACGGGGAATCTCCATTAAATATTGCAATGAAGCATACGGATGAAGATATTCCGTCTGTGATTGAGCAAAATCATAATGTAAGTCAAGCCTTGGAAAATGTTGTTATTAAAGCGACAGCTAAAAAACTAGATGATCGATATAACAATGTTTTAGAAATGAAAAATGATTTACTTACTTCAATGAATAAAGATAGAATTGATGAACCCAAGTTGCATTTTATATCGCCAAAAAGAGAAATTGATAATGGCGAAACAAAAGTGCTGAACTTAAACGATTTAAAAAAATATAAAGACGATGATTATCAAGAAGATAATAGTAACAACAATCATATGATGTTGAAACAACTATCGTTAATCTTAGTTCTTTTGATATTTTTATCTGGAATATTTCTTTTCTTTAACTACACTTTCTTTACTAGGGTATCTGTTCCTAATGTCGAGAATTTAACTTTAAATCAGGCCAAAAAAGAGCTTAAAGACTCACATCTATTAGTAAGCAAAGTTAAATATGTTTATGATAGCGAAGTTAAAGCTAATCATGTTATTTCAACTAATCCAGGAACTGGAACAAAAATGATCAATCATTCAAGTATCGCACTAACTGTTAGTAGTGGATATAAAAAGGTAAAGGTTGATAATTATGTTGGAGAGTCGATTGATATAGCTGCTGGTAGATTAGCTAAATTAGGTTTTCATGTTCAACAATCTTATCGATACTCTACTGAATTTAAGTCTGGAACTGTTTTACAACAAAGTATTCAACCACGGACTGTGGCTAACCCACAAAAAGATATTATCACTTTAACTGTTTCCATTAATACCAAGACATTTAAAATGGCTAATTTAATTGGTATGACAGAAGCAGAAGTTAAACGATATGTTAAACAAAATAATTTAAATGCTAAGTATTTTTATGAAAAAAGTAGTAGTCAAAAAGCAGGACGAGTTTATCAACAAAATCCTACGACGGGACTAGAAACTAAGTATGGTGATAATATTGAAATTTGGATTTCTAAAGGAATTCAAAATAGTAAAAATCTAAGCCATAGCGTTGACGTTACTTTAACGATACCATTTAAGGATAATGGAAACGGTAAAAATAAAATAACCATTTTTGCTAATCAAAACGGTGAAGATGAAAAGGTTTATCGAACCTTTTATATTAAACAAAGTACAAAAATAACAATTCCATATAGCTTGAAGGCACATCAACATGCTAAATATAAAGTATATAGGGATGGCCAGTTGATAATGAAGTAATGAATTGTATAATAATAATAGAAATGTTGTTGAGGTGATATATTGGCTGAAGGAAAAATTTTCCAATCCCTAAGTGGATTTTATGATATTATTAGTGACGGAAAGATATACAGAACAAGGGCTAGAGGTAATTTTAGAAAGAAGGGCATTACTCCTTTAGTAGGTGATAATGTTGAATTTGAATCTACTACTCCGAAAGAAGGATACTTATTGAAGATTTTTGATCGCAAAAATTCTTTGGTAAGACCACCCATTTCTAACATTGATCAAGCTGTGGTAGTAACATCAGCTGTTCAGCCTGATTTTTCCTACAATCTACTAGATCGTCAATTAGTAGCTGTAGAAATCAATAAGATTACTCCAATTATCTATTTCACTAAGACTGATTTATTAGATGATCAACAATTTGATTATTTCAAAGATGTAAAATCTGTTTATGAAAATGCTGGATATAAAGTTATCTTACCTAGTAATCAAGGTGATAATAATAAATCTGTTGAAGAAATCAAGAGCTTGTTTGCACATAAAGAAACTGTATTTATGGGTCAAACCGGTGCTGGAAAGTCTACGCTTCTAAATAAAATTTCTCCAGATTTAAATCTAGCTACTGGCGAAATCTCAGCTGCATTAAATAGAGGTAAACATACTACTAGAAAAGTTAGTTTTATTGAAATAAATAACGGTTTGGTTGCAGATACCCCAGGTTTCTCATCATATGAAGCATTTGACATTAAACCAGAAGAATTACGAGATTACTTCCCTGAATTTAGGGAAAATGCTAACAAATGTAAATTCCGAGGTTGTGTTCATATAAATGAACCGGGATGTGCGATTAAATCGATGTTGGAAAATGATGAGCTTTCCCATGAACGTTATCATGATTACGTTCAGTTGTATGACATTTTAAAAAATAAAAAACCAATTTATAACAAAAAGAAATGAGGAATTATAGATGATTAAGGTAGCACCATCAATTTTAAGCGCAGATTATTTAAATTTAGAAAGAGACATTGCTAAGGTTGAAGCAGATGCAGAACTATTACATATTGATGTAATGGATGGTTCATTTGTACCTGCTATTTCTTATGGACCTAACTGGGTTTCACAAATCAAAAAAATCTCAAATCTTGTTTTGGATGTTCATTTAATGGTTGTAAATCCAGAAAGATTTGTTGATGAATTTGCAGATAAAGGTGCGGATATTATTGGTGTTCACGTTGAAGCCACTCCACATATTCATCGTGCTCTACAAATGATCAAAAACAAAGGTGTAAAGGCTGAAGTTGTTATCAATCCAGGTACACCTGTTGAAGCAATTAAACCTGTTTTATACATGGTTGACCAAGTTCTAGTGATGACTGTTAACCCAGGTTTTGGTGGTCAAAAGTTCCTAGATGAAACTGTTAAGAAGATTAAGCAATTAGATGATATTAAAAAAGCCGAAGGTTATGACTTCGACATTGAAATTGATGGTGGAGTTAATAACGAAACTGTAAAGGCTGCTGCTGAAGCAGGTGCCACAGTTGCTGTTGCAGGTTCTTATGTATTTGGTGCTGATAATCCAGCCGAAAGAATCCAAACTATGAAAGAAGCTACTAAATAGTTATGAAAACAATCAATTTATTACTCTGCGGACCAACTGACTTATGGCCAGATGAAATGAATAGTATGGAAATCGATGGGGAATGGATTGGAGTTGATCGCGGTAACCTATGGCTAATTGAGAAGGGTAAAACTCCAATTATAGCTATTGGAGACTTCGATTCAATGAGTTCTGATGAACAAAAGATTGTTTCAAGTCACGTTAGCGATATAAGAACTTTTGATCCACATAAAGATTATACTGATACGCAATTAGCTCTTACGATTGCTGATCAAGAGTTAAATGCAGATATAATTAATATTTATGGTGCAACGGGTGGTAGAATTGATCACTTTATTTCTAATTTCTTGATGGCTACAGAACCTAAGTACAAAAGTATAGTTCATAAAATAAGAATTATTGATAAGCAAAATACAATTACTTATTACACACCTGGTGACGGAAAGGTAGTGAAAGAGGATAATAAACATTATCTTGCTTTTATTCCTTTGAACCAGATGAATTTATCAATCTACGATGCTGAATACACATTGGACAATCATTTTGTCCCAAGAGCTTTTGCATATTCTAGTAATCAATTTGTTACCAATGAATGTAACTTTTGGTTTGATGAGGGAATATTATGTGTAATTCAAAGCAAAGATCAAAAATAAAAAGAGGTGACCTTAAATGGTCATCTCTTTTTTGTATAAAAAAAGCTCAACTGTAAGTAAGTTGAGCTTAAATATAATTAGGCACGAGTAACTTTACCTGATTTTAGAGTACGGGCACTAACCCAAACTTTTTTAGGCTTTCCATCTACAAGGATACGAACCTTTTGTAGATTTGGCTTCCAGCTACGACGTGAAGAATTCAAAGCGTGTGAACGCTTGTTACCAAAATGAGTTCTTTTACCATTGATAAAATCTTTAGCCATTGGAAATTCCTCCTTTTTAATGATTTCTAATCAAAAGCGTTGCTTTTATTACATCTCACCTTAATAATTTAGCATATTAAAGCCCAATTTGCAATGGTTTTCTTTCAAGTGAATATACTTGACAGTCTCAAACATTAATTATAACAATACTTTAGCTTTTATTTAACATGTGGTAATATTATATTACGAATATATTAAGAAATCTATCTTTTAAGGAGGCTATCGTTATGGCCGTAAAAATGAAAACAGAATATGGATTAATTGATATTGATAATAATGTCATTTCAACCGTTGTCGGTGGTGCTGCTACAGATAATTACGGTGTAGTAGGGATGGCAAGTAAGAATCAAATTAGAGATAATTTCAATGAAATACTAAAAAAAGATAATTATTCACGTGGTGTAGTTGTTACTCAACATGATAATGATGTTGCAATTGAAGTTAACATTATCGTTAGCTACGGTACTAAAATTTCTGAAGTATGTAAAAATGTTCAATCAAAGGTTAAGTATAATTTAGAAACAATGCTGGGTATTACCGCAAGTTCCGTGAATGTAGTCGTTCAAGGAGTAAGAGTTTTAGATTAAAAGGAGGTTCATTTTAGTGTCTATTTCAAATATAAATAGTTCTAAATTTGATCAAATGGTTCAAGCCGCTGCTACAACCCTTAATAGTAATGCAGAGTTTATTAATTCTTTAAACGTATTTCCTGTTCCCGATGGTGATACAGGAACTAATATGAGCATGTCTTTCCAAAGTGGAGCTGATTATGTAAGTAAAGATACTAGCGAATCTGTAGGGAAATTAGCACAATCATTAGCTAAGGGATTGTTAATGGGAGCACGTGGTAACTCAGGTGTTATTTTGTCACAAATTTTTAGAGGATTCTCTAAATCAGTTGAAAACAAGGATGTTCTGAATGGAAAGGACATCGTAGAAGCTTTCCAAAATAGTGAAAAAACAGCTTATGGTTCAGTGATGAAGCCTACAGAAGGTACTATTTTAACTGTAATTAGAGGCATCTCTGAAGCTGGACAAAAATCTGATGTAAACGATTTAGCTAAATTATTTGATTCTTTATATGATGCAGCTGAAAAAGCACTTCAATCCACACCCGACTTGCTACCTGTTTTAAAACAAGTGGGAGTTGTCGATTCTGGTGGTCAAGGCTTGGTATTTGTAATTAAAGCTTTTGCTGATGTTTTAAATGGTCGAGAAATTGAAACCAGTCATCAACCAAATACTGGTGAAATGGATCAAATGATTGATGCAAGTCATGAACAAAGTCACGAAAGTGCTCAAGGTAAATTGAATCCAGATGACATAGTATACGGTTACTGTACCCAAATCATGGTCAGAATTGGTCGTGGTAAAGAAGTTGAATACGATTTTGATTATGACAAGTTTTATGAACATCTAGCTGGTATAGGTGACTCACTATTAGTTGTTAATGATGATGAAATTGTTAAGGTTCATGTTCATACTGAACAGCCAGGAGAAGTTATCTCATGGGGACAAAAATTCGGTGATTTAGCTAATGTTAAAATCGATAATATGCGTCTTCAACAAGAAACAATCATTGAAAATGATGATAATAAGGCAGAGGATACTAAGCAAGAACCTAAAGATATTGCAATAATTGCAGTAGCTTCTGGTGATGGAATAGGTGAGTTATTTACTAGTTTAGGGGTTACCGATGTTATTAAGGGTGGTCAAACTATGAATCCTAGTACCCAAGATATCTTGGATGCAATCAATAATAGTAACGCCAAAAATGCATTAATTATTCCTAACAATGGTAATATCTTTATGGCAGCTCAACAAGCTGCTGATGTTGCTGAAATTCCAGTCGAAATTGTTCATGCTAAAACAATTCAACAAGGATTAACTTCAATGTTATCCTTCAATCCTGATGCTAGTTTACAAGATAATGTATCTGAAATGGAAGATATGTTAAATACTGTAATTAGTGGGGATGTAACACACGCTGTTAGAGATACAGAAATTGATGGTGTTAAAATTAATAAAGATGACTTTATGGGAATTATCGATGGAAAGATTCAAATTGTTAAAACAGATTTAACTGAAACTGCTATTGAAATGATTAAAGAAATGATCGATGAAGACAGTGAAGTAGTAACAATTATCTATGGTGACGGTATCACTGAAGATGAAGCTAATGATTTATCTGAGAAAGTTGAAGCTATTGACGATGAATTAGAAGTTGAAGTTCATGAAGGTGGTCAACCGGTTTACCCATACCTAATTTCCGTCGAATAAATTTATCGGACATAGTTCCGATTTTTTTATTTTAATAATATTTTGAGATGAGGTGATATGTTGAAAGATTTATATGACTCGGTTTCAGTCCTAAAGGGTGTAGGACCAAAAAAAGTCGAAGCACTTGAAGAATTAGGAATCAGAAGTATTTATGATTTATTAACCTATTACCCATTTAGATATGATGATTTTCAAGTTAAGGATTTGACTCAAATTGTCGATCAAGAAAAAGTAACTCTAAAAGGAAAGATTGCTGCTGATCCAGTGATTGCTCATTTTGGTCGTAAAAGAAATATCTTAAATATAAGACTATTGGTTGATAATGATGTTATAAAGGTTACTTTTTTCAATCAACCTTGGTTAAAGAAACAATTACCAGTTGGTAAAGAAGTATTAATTCATGGCCGTTTTGATAAAGCCAAGGCTTCGCTTGCTGGAATCAAAATATTATCTTCAGTTGATAATAATGAAATGAATGCAATTTATCCTGCTAACAAGCATATTCGCCAAAAAACAATTAGTGATTTAGTTAAGTTGGCCTTTGATGAATATAAAGATGCGATTGATGACATTATTCCAGATAAAATTATTGATAAATACAAATTAGAAAAGCAGGTTAAAGTAATTCATGACATGCATTTCCCCACTAATAATCAAGATGCAATGCTTGCAAGAAGAACAGCTAAATTCAATGAATTTTTTCTTTTTCAAATGCAATTACAATCTCTTAAGATGGCAGAACAAAAAGATAAGGGAATTGAAATTAATTATTCTGATAGTGACATGGAAAAGTTTATTGAAGAATTACCTTTTAAACTTACTGGTGCACAATTAAGAGTTGTTAAGGAAATTTATGCTGATTTAAAGTCTAATCGACAAATGAATAGACTATTGCAGGGGGATGTTGGTTCAGGTAAAACAATTATTGCGGCATTATCTATTCTTGCGACAATTGATGGTGGCTATCAAGCAGCATTGATGGCACCAACTGAAATTTTGGCTGAACAGCATGCCAACAAATTAGCTAAGTTGTTTGAAAACACTAAGGTGAATGTTGCTTTGTTAACTGGTGATACAAAGGCAGCGGCTAAGAAAGAGTTATTACCAAGAATTGCTTCTGGAGAAATTAACCTGGTTATTGGTACGCATGCGTTAATCCAAGATACCGTGATTTATAATAACTTAGGCCTTGCAATCATTGATGAACAACATCGTTTTGGTGTTAACCAAAGAAAAATTCTTCGTGAAAAAAATGATGGAACGAATGTTTTAGCAATGACTGCGACACCAATTCCTAGAACGTTGGCAATTACATCTTACGGTGAAATGGACGTTTCAATAATTGATGAATTACCTAATGGACGCCAACCGGTTAAAACCGCATGGATTAAAGAAGGTCAGTTTAAAAATTCGATTCCATTTATTAAGGAAAGACTAAATAGTGGTGAACAAATTTATGTAGTAACTCCTTTAGTGGAAGAGTCAGAAGCAGTTGATATGAAAAATGCTGTTAATATATATGAAAACTTTCAGAAGTTATTTGAGCCTGATTTCAAAGTCGGTTTACTTCATGGTAGAATGAAAGATGAAGAAAAAAATTCTACCATGGAAAGTTTTGAAAATAACGAGTTTCAAATCCTAGTCTCAACAACCGTTATCGAAGTTGGGGTTGATGTAAGCAACGCAACAATGATGATTGTATTTAACGCAGATCATTTTGGATTAGCACAGCTTCATCAACTTCGAGGAAGAGTCGGTAGAGGAAGCAGCCAATCATATTGCTTATTGGTTTCTGATCCAAAAACTGAAACTGGTGTTAAGCGAATGAATGTAATGGTACAAAGTAATGATGGCTTTGTTATTTCCCAAAAAGATTTGGAATTACGTGGCCCAGGTGATATTATGGGAAAAGCGCAGTCTGGATTGCCTGAGTTTAAAGTTGGTGATCCTGTTGCTGATTTAAAGATGTTAAGCATCGCTCAGCAAGAGGCAATTTTAGTAGTAAATACTAATAATTGGCAAAATGACCCAGAATATAGTAAATTATATAGTTACGTTCAACAAAAAAATAATAATAAAATGTTTGACTAAGAAGGAGTTTTATAAGATGAAAATTGCGATTGATGCTATGGGTGGAGACAATGCACCGTTAGAAGTTGTTAAAGGGGTAGAAATGGCTAGAGATCAATATCCTGATATTGAATTTAAGCTATTTGGTCAAATTGATAAGGTTAAGCCTTTAATTCAAAATGACGAAAGAATTGAATTAATTCAATCTGACGAAGTTATTGAAATGGGTGAAGAACCTGTTAAGGCAGTAATGAAAAAGAAAAACTCTAGTTTAGATATGGCTGCTCAAGCTGTTAAAGATAAAGAAGCCGACGCATTCTTTTCAGCCGGTAATACTGGTGCAATTTTAGCTGCTGGTTTATTCATTATCGGTAGAATTAAAGGAATCAATCGTCCAGGTTTAGCAACTACTTTACCAATTGTTAATGATGAATATCATGATAACTTTGTAATGCTAGATGTAGGTGCAAACGCTGAATCTAAACTATTTAACCTTTATCAATATGCTTTTATGGGTAAATATTATGCAGAAAACGTTAGAAATATTAAAAACCCACGTATTGGATTATTAAATAACGGTACTGAAGCTGATAAAGGTGATGCTTTACATAAGGCAGCAAACGAATTATTAGCTAACGATAAGAACTTAAACTTCATTGGTAACGTTGAATCAAGAGAACTATTAAATGGTGCTGCCGATGTTGTTGTTACTGATGGATTTACTGGAAATGCCGCTCTAAAGGCTATTGAAGGTACTGCATTATCACTTCTTACTTTGATTAAAGGCGAAATCATGTCAGGTGGTCTTAAGTCAAAAGTTGGTGCCCTAATGCTTAAGCCAACATTTAAGAAGATTGGTAAAGAAATGGATTACTCACAATACGGTGGAGCTGTTTTAATGGGTACTAAAGCACCTGTTGTTAAGGCTCATGGTAGTAGTGAAGCAGTAACCATTAAAAACACTATTTTCCAAATCAAGACAATGATTGATTCAAAAACAATTGATAACGTTGTTGAATATTTTGATAAGCATGCTGATGATATGCAACAAATCAAACAAAACGCGAAAAACAACTAAATATCTGTTATAATTAATTATATTATTTACGATTTGAAGGAGATAAGTTATGACAAAAGAAGAAGTATTTAATAAAATTGCTGATTTAGTAGCTGAACAATTTGGAATTGATAGAACTACCATCAAGAGTGACTTAAACTTTCAAAATGATTTAGATGCTGATTCAATTGATTTCGTTGAATTTGTATTGTCTCTAGAAAGTGCATTTGGTACTGATATTTCAGATGAAGATGCTGAAAATATTAAAACTATTGATGAAGCCGTAGACTACGTTATGTCTAACGCTGATAACAAATAATTAAAAAGGCGATTACTCAATAGTAATCGTCTTTTGTTGTATTAATAACTGGAGGAGTTAGTTTGGAAAAAGAGTTTGATGATTTATTAGAAAAAAAGTTTAATATAAAATTTAAAGATGAATCATTATTGGACGAAGCTTTTACACAAGCTTCATATGTTAATGAACATCCAGGTAAGAATCTAAAATTTTATGAACGAATTGAATTTTTAGGTGATGCGGTTTACGAATTAGTCGTATCAGAATATATTTACAAGAGATTTCCTAATTTACCACAGGGTAGACTTACAAGACTAAGAGCAGCTATGGTTAATGAACAAAGCTTCAGTAGTTTTGCTAGAGAATGTCACTTCGATAAATATATTAGACTTGGTAAGGGTGAAGAAAAAGCACAAGCAAGAAGCCGTGATTCTTTGCTTTGTGATATTTTTGAATCTTTCATTGGTGCAGTTTACTTAGACCAAGGCATGGAACCAGTAGTTAAGTTTTGTCATCAAGTAATTTTTCCTAAATTAGACGAAGGATGGTTTGATGAATTCTTTGATCACAAAACAGAATTACAAGAATTGGCACAAGCAAATGGACCAGTGGAAATAGTTTACAACTTACTCGATGAAAATGGACCTGAAAATGATCGTCGCTTTAAAGTTTCAGTTACAATCGATGGTGTTGAAAAAGGTGTTGGTGAAGGCCATTCAAAAAAGAATGCTGAACAAGGCGCTGCTAAAAAAGCGATTAATAAACTTACAGAATAAAATAGGATGGAGAAAATACATTGAAGTTAAAATCATTGGAAATTGCTGGATTTAAGTCCTTTGCAAATAAAACAACAATAAGTTTCACCGATGGTTTAACTGCAATCGTAGGACCTAATGGTAGTGGTAAAAGTAACGTAATTGAGGCAATTAGATGGGTTTTAGGTGAACAGTCATCTAAAACTTTGCGTGGTACTAAAATGTCTGATGTTATTTTTTCAGGTTCAAGTACACATAATCCAGTAAATCGTGCAGAAGTTAAATTAACTCTAGATAATTCAGATCAATACATCAATAGTCCTTATTCAGAAATAATTATTACTAGAAGACTATATCGTTCCGGTGAAAGTCAATACTTAATTAATAACTCAGAATGTAGACTAAAGGATATTAATAATCTCTTTATGGATACAGGGATGGGACTTGGTTCTTTCTCCATTATTTCTCAAGGAAGCGTTGAAGATATCTTTAACAGCAAACCCGAAGATAGAAGATCAATTATCGAAACTGCGGCAGGGGTTTATAAATATAAGCAACAAAAGCATGATGCCAACCTTAAGTTACAACAAACACATGAAAATTTAGACCGTGTTGAAGATATTATTTTCGAACTAAAAGATCGTAATGATCAATTAAAAGAACAAAGTTCTACGGCAGTTAAATACCTTGATTTAAAAAAGGAATTAAAGCAGTATGATATTTCCAGAATTGCGCTCGAATTAAATAGTTTGGGAGTCGAATTCAATGCGACTGAAAAGATTATTGAGGAAGAAGAACAGAATGCTAAAAATATTAGTAATGATTTAGATGTTTTAAGCAATCAGAAAAAATCACTTAATACTCAATTATCAGAATTGTTGTCGAAAAAAGAGCAACAACAAGATTCATTGCTAACTTACACTAAAAAAATCGAACAACTTTCAGGACAACAAAATCTTTCTAAGCAAGAAATTGAATTTAAGAAGAGTAGTCTAGTTGAACATAAAGATTCCTTAGAAAAGTTAAAGGCACAATTAAGCAATTTAGAAAAAAAAGAAAAAGAAATTAATGCTGAAATTGAAAAAGTGAATAGCGAAATTGCTATCATCAATGAAAAATTAAGTTCTCTTGATGAAGAAAATATTAATAAATCAATATCAGATAAAAGAGAAGAATATGAGTCTCTTCGTGGTGAATACGTTGCAATTATGCAAAAGATTGCTAATGTTAATAACGAAAGGACGTATTTAGAAAAGACACAAAAACAAGCTGATGCTCAAAGCGATACAAACAGACAAAAGATTGCTGGAATCAATGATGAGATTAATCAATTAGAAGATAATTTGTCATCTTTAGATCATGAATATCAAATTAATTTAGCTAAGTATGAAGATAGCAAAAAAATCGTTGATAAGTATCATAAGGAACAAGTTCAACTAAAAACTGATGCAGCAAGAATTCAAGATGATTGGTACAAAGCACTTGAAAGAAATCAAAGCATTAAGATTAAATACAATAGTTTAAACAATCTACAAAATGATCACAGTAATTTCTTTAAGGGTGCTCAAAGTGTTTTAAATAATAAAAATCAATTATCTGGAGTTTTAGGTTCAGTATCTGACTTTATTAAGGTTCCATCCGAATATACTAAAGCTATTGAAACAGCTCTTGGTAATCAACTACAACAAATTGTTGTTGCGAATAATCAAGCAGCTCGAAATGCGGTTAAGTTTTTAAATGATAATCGATTAGGTCGTGCTACGTTCTTACCAATTAATGAGATTAGCAGAAGAAATGTTAACAATAACGTTCTGGCTGCCTGTCAGCAAAATAATGGATTTGTCGGTATTGGTAACCAATTAGTTTCAATCGATCCTAAATTAGATGCAGTTACTGCACATCTTCTAGGAAATTTGATTGTTACTAAAGATTTAAGTTCTGCCACCCAACTTAGCAATCAAATTAGACATTCTAACCGAATTGTGACTTTGAATGGTGAGGTTGTTAATGCTGGTGGATCTATTACTGGTGGTACTAATAAGAAACAATTTGATGGTGTTTTAACGCAAAAGAATAATTTAGTTGAATTAGAAAAAGAATTCTCTAAGGGTAAAGAAATCGCTGAAGGACTTGAAAAACAATTAAACGAAGCGCAAGCCAAACTTCAATCGATAAACGATGAAATGGAACAATACTATCAACAACAAAGGGATGCTGCTGGACTAGTTGATATTAGCAAGAATAAGGTTAGTTTTGCTAAGGACACTCTTGAAAGAAAACAACGTGAACTAAAAGCGGTTAAATTATCAATTGGTGGTCTCTTTGAAGATGATATCGAAGAAAAGAAAAAGCAAAATGAAAAACTAAAAGAACAATTGAACTTAGATTTATTAAATAATCAATCTCAATCTCGTGATGTCTCTGAAAAGATTGAAACGCTTGAAAAAATGAAAGAGTCTAACGTTTCTGAAATTCAAAGCACTAGAGAAAAATTAATTGTTCAAAAAGAAAAGCTTTCTAATTTCAGGGATCAAAAAGCTAATTTAATTGAAGATTTCGATAGACTTGGTTCTGAAATTGATGATGAAAAAGATATCATTGACGAATTGAATGAAGCAATTAGTAACAATATGCTATCAGCTAACCAAGATGGTGAAATTAAGAAAGTTAATGAAAACATTCAAAAAACTCAAGACGATTTGGAAAAGTGTAAGTCTGAGATTGATGAACATCAAGAAAGCATTAAAGAAATTGAAGAAAAGGTTGATAAATTAAGTAAAGATTCTATTAGTCAACAAAATTACTTAAATAAGCAAGTTAATAAATTTGATCAATTAAAAGGTCAACTTGTTAATTTAAAACAACAATTAGTTGGAAAGTATGAAGTAGACATAAAGGATATTGATGACATTGTTATTGATGATAGTGTTGAAAATATCAAGAATAGAATTGCTCAATTAAAACGAGAAATTGATAGTTTAGGGATCGTTAATGTTTCAGCAATCGATGAATACAAGGAAGTATCTAAACGTTATGAATTTTTAGTGCAACAATCTGATGATCTTAAAAATTCAAGTCAACAATTAACTGATACTATGAATAAAATCGATGTAACTGTTGAGAAGAAATTCTCAGAAACATTTGAAGCAATCGCTTATCAGTTCTCAAAAGTCTATAATGAAATTTTTGGTGGTGGAAAAGCTAAATTAGTTTTAACTGATCCAAATGATCTTTTGACAACTGGAATTGAGATTATGGCACAGCCACCTGGTAAAAAGTACAGACATATGTCATTATTGTCTGGTGGAGAAAAAGCATTAACTGCAATTGCATTACTTTTCGCTGTGCTTAAGGTTAAACCAGTTCCATTTAGTATCTTGGATGAAGCAGAATCTGCTTTAGATGCTGAAAATGTTGATAGATATGCTCATTACATGACAAAATTAGATGATGGAACCCAGTTTATTGTTATTACGCATAGAAAAGAAACAATGGTTTATGCAAATACATTGTACGGTGTAACGATGCAAAACTCTGGAGTTTCTAAAGTGGTTACTGCAAATCTAAACAAGTACAATGCATCGGAGGAATAACCAATGGGATTATTTGATGTTTTTAAGAAAAAAAGTAATGATGAACAAAATATTAAAGATACAACTAATGACGCGAATGAAAATCAAGATGTTGTAAAAGAAGATGAAGTCAGTTCTGATGAATCCAAATTAGTTGATATCGAAACAAGTGATGACAACGATGTCTCACAAGAAAAGTTTACTGACGGGTTGGAAAAATCTAGAACTACATTTGGTGACCGTTTAAACCAATTATTTGCTAATTTTAGAAGTGTTGATGAAGAATTTTTTGAAGATTTAGAAGACACTTTAATTGAATCAGATGTTGGCTTTGAAATGGCGGTTAATTTAACTGATCAATTAAGAGATGAAGTTAAGTTACAAAATGCTAAAAGTAGGGATGAAGTTCAAAATGTTATTATTCAAAGGATGATTAACATTTATGATGAAAACGGTGATGATGAAAATCCAGACATTCATTTCGCAAGTGAAGGTCCTACTGTTATTCTTTTTGTCGGTGTTAATGGAGTTGGAAAGACAACTACTATTGGTAAGATGGCTAATATGTACAAAAATGCTGGTAAAAAGGTATTACTTGCAGCTGCAGATACATTTAGAGCCGGAGCTATTCAGCAACTAGATGAATGGGCTAAAAGAGATGGTGTCGACATTGTGAAAAAAGAAGAACAAAGTGACCCATCAGCCGTTGTTTATGAAGCTGTTCATAAGGCTAAAGATGAAAATTATGATATTTTATTCGTGGATACAGCGGGTAGACTTCAAAATAAGGTTAACTTAATGAATGAACTAGCTAAGATGAAAAAAGTGTTAACTAGAGAAATTCCTGATGCACCTCATGAAGTACTATTAGTCTTAGATTCAACTACTGGTCAAAACGCACTTAGTCAAGCTAAGTTATTCAAGGAAACTACCGCTGTTTCTGGAATTGTTTTAACTAAGTTAGATGGAACTGCTAAAGGTGGTATTGTTCTAGCAATTAGAAACGAATTACACCTACCAGTTAAATATGTTGGATTGGGTGAAAAAGTTACTGATTTGAGAAAATTTGATGCTAATGATTTTATTTATGGATTATTTAAAGGATTAATTAAGTAGTCCTTCGAAAGGATTGATTTAATGGAAATCGAAAAAAATTATCGGATTAATTCTTTATTTGAATTCTATAGACCTTTATTAACTAGTAAACAGGATAGCTATATTCAACTTTATTATGCTGATGACTATTCTTTAGGAGAAATCTCTGAGGAGTTTAATGTTAGCCGTCAAGCGGTTTATGATAATATAAGACGGACAGAAGTTATTCTGGAAAAATATGAAGATCAATTACATCTATATGCTGATTTTCAAAAGAGAAATCAACAGACTGATTCAATCAGAAATTATGTTAGAAAAGCATATAGTGATGACGCAAAATTAAATCAACTTGTTGATGAATTAGAAAATACAGAAGAAAAATGAAAGTGGTGAAATAAATGGCATTTGAAGGATTAACAGAACGACTTCAAAAAGCAATGCGTAATTTACGTGGAAAGGGTAAAGTTTCAGAAGCTGACCTAAGAGAAACAATGCGTGAAATTAGATTAGCGCTTTTAGAAGCCGATGTTAACTTCACTGTTGTGAGAAATTTCGTTAAACGTGTACAAGAACGTTCACGTGGAGCTGAAGTTTTAGAAGGATTAAACCCAGCACAACAAATTGTTAAGATTGTTAATGAAGAATTAACAAAAACAATGGGGGAAGAAGCTGTTCCTCTTAATAAATCTGATAAAATTCCAACTGTGATTATGATGGCCGGTCTTCAAGGGGCAGGTAAAACCACTACAGTTGGTAAATTAGCATTAAAACTTCAAAAAGAAGAAAATGCACGACCACTTCTAATTGCAGCCGATGTTTACCGTCCTGCTGCCATTGATCAATTAGAAACTGTGGGAAAACAAATTAATGTTCCAGTTTTCCAACAAGGAACAGATGTTAATCCAGTTGAAATCGTAAAAAATGGGATGGCTAAAGCTCAAGAAGAACATAATGACTATGTTTTAATTGATACAGCTGGTCGTCTACAAATTGACGAAAAATTAATGTATGAGTTAAAAGAAATTAAAGCACTAACTAATCCAGATGAAATCTTATTAGTTGTCGATGCAATGACTGGTCAAAACGCTGTTAACACTGCAGAAGGATTTAATGAAGCTTTAGATATTACCGGGGTAGTACTAACTAAGTTAGATGGTGATACTCGAGGTGGGGCAGCTCTTTCTATCAGAGAAGTAACTCAAAAGCCAATTAAATTTATTGGTCAAGGTGAAAAGATGGAAGCTCTAGATGTATTCCATCCAGATAGAATGGCATCTCGTATTCTTGGAATGGGAGATATTCTTTCATTAATCGAAAAAACACAAAACGATTATGATGAAAAACAAGCTAAGCAATTAGCTGAAAAAATGCAAAATAATACTTTTGGATTTGAAGATTTCCTTGACCAATTGGAACAAATTCAAAAGATGGGTCCTTTGGATGAAATTATGAAAATGATTCCAGGGATGGCTAATAATCCAGCTTTAAAGAATGTTAATATGGACCCTAAGGATCTAGAACATATTAAAGCAATTATTTATTCAATGACTTACGAGGAACGTAACAACCCTGACTTATTAAATCCTTCTAGAAGAAGAAGAATTTCAAGAGGTTGTGGCCGTCCAATTCAAGAAGTTAACCGAATGATTAAACAATTCAACCAAATGAAAGACATGATGAATAAGATGTCTAACGGTAACATGTCAGGAATGGAACAAATGATGGGTAATATGGGTGGAATGCCAAATATGCCTGGGATGCCTGGTATGGGCGGCGGAATTGGTGGTAAATTGTCTGAAATGGCAATGAAACGAATGAGCCGTAAGATTAGCAAAAAGATGAATAAGAATAGACGTAAGCGAAACAAAAAGCGTTAATTTCTTCACTTTTAGCAAAAAAATGATGGTGTAAAGAAAAAAACCTTTACAAGCATCCAAATAACTGTTATATTTAATATCGTTAAAAGAAATACAGGAGGTGTTTATTAATGTCTGTTAAAATTCGTTTGAAGAGAATGGGTTCAAAGAAACGTCCTTTCTACCGTGTCGTAGTTGCTGATTCACGTAGCCCTCGTGATGGTCGTTTTATCCAAACTGTTGGTACTTACAACCCATTAACTGAACCAAGCACTGTTAAACTTGAAGAAGATGATATCTTCGAATGGTTAAACAAGGGTGCTCAACCTTCAGATACTGTTCGTAACTTACTATCTGAAGCTGGTATCATGAAGAAGTACCATGAAGCAAAATACTCAAAGAAATAAAGTGATAGCTAGTTATGACTAATTTTGATGAGCTGATTAAAAAAATCGTAAAACCACTGGTGGAAAATCCAGAGGATGTTGCTATTGAACATAGTGAATCTGATCGTTTTTATGAATATCATCTAATTACTAATTCTGCTGACGTTGGTAGAATTATTGGTAAAAAGGGCCATGTAGCGCAAACAATTCGTACGATTGTTTATAGTGCTCGTGTTTCAGGTGAAAAACGCGTTAGATTAATTATTGATGATAGTAAAAATAAAAACTCTTAAATGAAACCTTGGTGTTTTGTTTAAGAGTTTTTTAACATAAAAAGGGGAATTGCAATGGATTTTTATAATATTGGTAAAATTGTAAATACTCAAGGACTACGTGGTGAAGTAAGAGTTATGTCAATTACTGACTTCCCGGAAAAACGTTTTCAAGTTGGTAATGAGGTTTATGCATTTTTAAATGAAGATAAAAGTGAAAAACTTGAAATAGATGGTGTAAGAAGTCATAAAAACTTTATCTTGCTTCATTTTAAAGGTAAGCCAACTATTAACGATGTTGAATATTTAAAGCCATCAATTCTAAAAATTGCTGAAGATCAGCTTGATAATGACGATTTAAATCCGGGTGAATATTATTATCACCAAATTATTGGTCTAAATGTTATTGATACTGATGGAAATAGTATTGGGACTGTTAAGGAAATATTATCACCAGGGGCTAATGACGTGTGGGTGGTAAAACGTGATAACAAATCTGATTTATTATTACCTAAGATTGATTCAGTTATCTTAGATGTTAATTTAGATGATAGTGTTATTACTGTTGAAATTCCTGGAGGACTTGATGATGAAGATTGATGTCTTAAGTCTTTTTCCTGATATGTTTGAGGGGCCATTAGGTGATTCAATCTTAGGAAAAGCCAAAGATAAAGGTGCTTTAGATATTGAAATAACCAACTTTAGAGACTATTCAACTAATAAGCATGGAAATGTGGATGATTATCCTTTTGGTGGTGGTGCAGGTATGTTATTACAAGCACAACCAATTTTTGATGCCTTAGAAGCCACACAAAATAAAGCACTAGAAAGTGGTTTATCAAAGGGAAGAATTATTCTTTTAGATCCTGCTGGAAAAAAGTTCGACCAAAACGAAGCTGAACAATTAGCAAAAGAAGACCATTTGACTTTTATTTGTGGTCATTATGAAGGATATGATGAAAGAATTAAGTCATTGGTTACTGATGAGTATTCTTTAGGTGACTTTGTTCTTACTGGTGGAGAATTACCTGCAATGGTAATGATTGATGCCACTGCTAGACTATTAGACAATGTTTTAGGAAATGATGAATCAGCACCAGGAGATTCTTTTTCTAGTGGACTTTTAGAGTATCCACAGTATACACGTCCTGCTGATTTTAGAGGTATGAAAGTTCCTGATGTATTAACTAGTGGTAATCATCAAAAAATTGAAGAATGGCGACAAAAAGAGTCATTAAGAAAGACCTATAAGCGTCGTCCGGACTTAATTGATTATAGTAAATTAACTGATTTACAGAAAAAATTATTAGCGGAAGTAAAAATAGAGGAAGAATAATAGTCCTTTACAATCTATAACGGTTATGATATTATTCTAATTGACTATTTTTATAGTTAAATAAAACGGTATTCCGCTGTTGCTTTGGAAGACATGAATGCTAGTTGGAAGGATGTTATTTTTTATGCGTCAAAACGAATTAATCTCAAAGATTAACGCGGAACAACTTAAGAGTGATGTTCCAGAATTTAGAGCCGGAGATACTGTTAAAGTATCTGTTAAGGTTGTTGAAGGTAGCAACGAACGTATCCAAGTATTTGAAGGTGTTGTTATCAAACGTCACGGTTCAGGTATTCAAGCTACTTACACTGTTAGAAAGATCACTTCAGGTGTAGGTGTTGAACGTATCTTCCCACTTCACTCACCACGTGTTGCTAAATTAGAAGTAACTCGTCGCGGTGCTGTTCGTCGTGCTAAGCTATACTACCTACGTGAACGTCACGGTAAGGCTGCTCGTATTAAAGAAGCACGTCGTCGTTAAGATAAACTTTATATCTAAACAAAAGCAGGTATTGAATTTAATTTCATACCTGTTTTTTTGTATAAAAAAAGAGTGCTAATAAGCACTCTTTTTAATTATAGATTTTCATCGGTATTATAGTTTAATTTTGAGAAGTCTGTTGAAGATGCAATTAATTCGTAAGCAAGGTCTTGGTAACTCTTCATCGCTAATTCAGCACATTCATTACTAATTTTAGTTGTGTATTCACTTAATTCGTGATGATCTAAATCAGCAGATTTAAGATCAACTTGATTGATTTTTTGTTGGAATGAGATATTTAATCTTTCTTGAACATCACCAACAACATCAACAAAATGGTTATAGTGCGGATCTAGTAAAACACCCACTAATTTAAAAATCCAATATGCAGATTTAGGATCATATGTCATATCACCGATTTTATATTCCTTTGGTGTATCATTGATTCCTGCAAAGAAAGGTACAAAGACACTTTGTGCAGCCACACCCATTGATAACCAATGAATTCCGCTTACTTCAACTGGTAAGTTGGGTCTAATTTGTAAAACATGTGATTCTTGTGCTTTAGCTAAACTAATAGGTCTGTATCTCTTGCGTGATTCAATTGGACCTTTTCCAACAGGATCAAATTCTGTTCCTTCGTAATGTGATGCTAAGAAGTCTTTTGCATCTTGAACGGATATTAATTTAGATGGCTTTCTAACGAAAGGCAGGTCATAATCTTCTGGATCTTGAGTGATTTCTGGATTAAACATTCTTTGACCATACCATACACGTGGATTGTTGTAGTATAAATCAGATTCACTTCTAGTACCAAATATTTCTCTGAAGTTAAATGTACCGTCATTAGACTTATTTAGCTGGTTATCGTTAACAAATGTAAGAATATCTTCTGACCAGGCGAAGTTTTCGTTATCGTTAAAGTCAATTTCTTGAATTGCTAAACGATTTGAAACAACGGCATAAGAATCATCAGGAATTCTCATTGCCACCCAATGATGACCTGAACCAATTTCAAAGTACCATACTTCATCTGCATCTGAGAATAGGATTCCGTTACTTTCAGCAGCACCATGAGTACTTACAATTTCACCAAGACGATTAACAGCATCCCTTGCTGAATCAGCATAGGGTAAAACAACGGTAACAATAGACGCTTCTGAGATTCCTTCTTCAAGTAAAGGATCATATCCTAATACATAACTATTAGAATAAGCACTTTCTGTTGCACTCATTGCAACACCTTTTTCATTAATACCTTCTTCTTCAAATAAACCTTCTTTATCGGTCCATTCAGGAGTTGCAGTGTATTTATATCTAACTTTAGGTAAAGTGCAAGAGAAGCCGTTTTCTTTGGCTTTAAATTGTTGTTCTTCTTTATATTCTTTATGTGGGTGAACAATAAAATGTTTTGGCCAAGTGGCTTTACAATCTTCATTTCTACCAATCATAGTGGAACCATCTACAGATGCTTTTTTACCAACTAAAATACTAGTACAAGCATCATATTCTGGAAACTTAGGCATTATTACACTTCCTCTTTTTTTATGTATTTAATTTATTGTACATTAACTAGGTTAAAAATTGAACTATATAGGCATTTAAAGTATAATCAGACTAAAATACAGAGTTAGGAGAATGATTATGCCATTAGTACATATTGATTTAATTGAAGGAAGAAACGAAGAACAACTAAAAGGACTTGTAGCTGATGTAACTGCTGCAATTGTTAAAAATACTGGTGCTCCAGCTGAACATGTTCATATCGTATTGAACGAAATGAAGAAGAATAACTACAGTGTTGCTGGAAAATTAAAGAGTGACGAAGCTTAATTAGATTAAGGAATAATTATGAAGAACGAACAATATATAATGTCGATAGACGAGGGTACTACTAGTGTTCGTGCGATGATCTTTAATCATGAAGGCAATGTTGTTAGTAAGGCTCAAAAAGAAATCACGCAACATTTTCCTCATTCAGGATGGGTTGAGCATGATGCTCAAGAAATTTGGGACGCGGTGCAAACTGTAATATCAGAGTCTTTAATTCAATCAAAGATTCCACCATATAAGGTACGAGGAATCGGAATAACCAATCAGCGTGAAACTACAGTTATGTGGGATCGAGTAACCGGTGAACCAATTCATAATGCTATTGTTTGGCAGTCGAAACAGACAAGTAAAATTGCTAATGAATTAAAAGAATCGGGTTATACAAATTTAATCCATCAAAAGACCGGATTAGTTATTGATTCATATTTTTCAGCGACCAAGATAAAGTGGTTGTTGGATAATGTTTCGGGAGCAAGAGATAAAGCTAACAGTGGTGACTTACTATTTGGAACGATTGATACTTGGATTTTATGGAAGCTAACAGGTGGACATGTACATGCTACTGATGTTTCAAATGCCAGTAGAACAATGCTTTATAACATTCATGATTTAAAGTGGGACGAAGAAATTCTAAATATTTTAGACATTCCAAAGGAAATCCTACCAGAAGTAAAATCATCATCTGAAATATATGGATACACTGCGGGATATACCTTTTACGGAGTACAAATTCCAATTTCAGGGATTGCGGGAGATCAACAAGCTGCATTATTTGGTCAACTTTGTTTAGAAGCAGGAAGTATAAAAAATACCTATGGAACTGGTTCGTTTATCGTCATGAATACGGGTGATAAGCCAGTAATATCTGATAATGGTCTATTAACGACAATTGCATATGGAATCAACGGTGAAATTAATTACGCTTTAGAAGGAAGTGTATTTGTCGCAGGCTCTGCCATTCAGTGGTTAAGAGATGGACTACGACTAATAAATGACGCTAAAGAAACTGAAGATTTAGCATTAGCTGCTACAAGTGATCATGATGTTTATGTAGTTCCAGCTTTTACCGGATTAGGAGCTCCATATTGGGATCAAGATAGCCGTGGTGCTATTTTTGGGTTAACCCGTGGGACTTCGAAAGAGGACTTAGTAAAAGCAACATTAGATTCATTAGCTTTTCAGACTAAGGATGTTGTTAATACTATGGTAGAAGAAACACAGTTAGATCTTAAGCATCTAAAAGTAGATGGTGGGGCTGCACAAAACAATTATTTAATGCAATTTCAAGCAGATATATTAAATACGTCAATTGAAAGATCGTATATCGCTGAAACTACAGCATTAGGAGCAGCATACTTATCTGGTTTAGCAGTTGGATTTTGGAAAGACATAGCAGAGATAAATCAACTAAAGCCCAATCAAAGTCTATTTAAGCCAAAAATGAACGAAGAAGATCGTCATAAGTACTATGAAGGATGGCAATTAGCTGTTAAAAGTACACAGATGTTTCATCCAGATAAATAAAAAGACTTGATAAAATATCAAGTCTTTTTTATATTTCAAAATATTTTTCTAGATATCTAGCTAAGCCATTTTGATCATTATCATATTCAGTGATGTCATCAGCTAATGCTTTAATCTTAGGTTGACCATTTTTCATAGCAACACCTAATCCAGCATATTTCAGCATAGTTTCATCATTAAATTCATCACCAAAGGCGATAATGTTATCTTGGCTAATGCCATAATAATCAGATAGTACTTCTAAACCAGTCTTTTTAGAAATGTCCTTAGCAGCTAATTCTACAATAGAATCAGGACCCCCCCAAGGAGAAATTTGTAATGTATCACCGTAATTATCATTAATGTAATCCACAAATTTACTCATTTTATCAGGGCTAATTTGTAATGTTAAACAGACAGGATCTTCCGTTAAGTTTTCTTCTGTTATAAATTCTTCAGGAGCTAAATGAGTTGGGAAAAATCCAATTTCATCATCAGCTTCACGATTAGCTAAAAATAGTTGTTTTCCCTCAACGGCCATTAAGTTAATACCTAATTCGTCAGCATGGTTTAAGATATCAAAAACGACATCTTTTTCAATGTTATATTCGTATGCATGATTCCACTTTGCTAATGGGTTATAACCAAGACTTCCGTTAAAGCTAATTAGCGGATTGTCTAAGCCGATTTCGTTATAGATATCTGTAACTAAACGAGGGGGACGACCTGTTACAATATTGACAACATGTCCTAAATCCATTACCTTATTTAGAGTATTAACAGTTTTTTGTGAAACTTCGGAATTATTGTTTAAAGTAGTTCCATCTAAATCAATTGCGATAAGTTTCTTATCCATATAGTTGTTTCACCTCACGTAAAAAAATATAATAGTAATATGTTAACTAATAAAAAATTGTAAGTCAATGTAAAAAGGAGTATCCAAGTGGAATTACCAGCAGATTTTAAAAATAAATATCAAAAATTAATGGGTGATGATGCAGACTCCTTTTTTAAGAGTTTGGATCAAGAAACTAACCCAGGATATCGAGTTAATCCATTAAAAGAATATGTCGTAACAGAAAATGCCGAAGACGCAATTGATTATTGCCAATATGGCTATTATGGGGATGTTAATGGAAAAAGTGTCGAACATCAAAGTGGTGCCATTTATTCTCAAGAACCCAGTGCAATGTATGTAGGAGAAGTTGCTGATATTACCCCCGGTGATTATGTTCTAGATTTATGTGCCTCTCCTGGTGGAAAGACCACCCACGTTGCTAGTTACATGCAAAATCAAGGCTTATTAGTCACTAATGAAATTGATTATAAACGAGCTAAAGTATTAGTTGAAAACGTTGAACGATTTGGAATTCGCAATGCCTTAATTTTAAACGAAAACCCTAATAATCTAGCTAAACACTTTCCTAGATTCTTTGATAAAATTCTGATTGATGCACCATGTTCTGGTGAAGGAATGTTTAGAAAGAATAATGATGCTATTAAATATTGGAATGCTGAATATCCAGTGGAATGCGCAATTAGACAAAAAGAAATCATTGAACAAGCAGTTAAGATGCTTAAACCAGGCGGTAAAATCATTTATTCAACTTGTACCTTTGCTCCAGAAGAAGATGAACAAATTGTTGAATGGATGCATGATGAATTTGACTTCACAATTGAACCAATCCGCAAATATGAAGGGATGGTTGATGGAAAGCCTGATTGGGCAAATGGCAATCAAGATTTAACTAATACAGTTAGATTATTCCCTAATCATTTTAAAGGAGAAGGCCACTTTATTTCTAAGCTATCCAGTAATGACAATGGTAGTGCTAAAAAGATCAAACACCGATTACAAGGAAACTTAACTCAAGATGATAAGAAGTTATGGGATGAATTCAAACAGACTAATCTAGTTAATTTTGATCCCAAACATTTAATCCTGTTTGGAGACCAATTATATAGTTTTGATAATACTTTACCTGACCTAAAGGGATTAAAGGTAATGAGACCAGGATTGCATCTAGGAACTATTAAAAAGAAACGTTTTGAACCTAGCTATGCACTTGCTTTGGCATTACATTCAGATGAAGTAGTTAATCGATTAGAGATAACGGAAGATGATTGGAAACAATATGTCCATGGCGATACGATTAGTTGTGATCAAAGTTTAAGCAAGGGATGGTACCAACTAATTTATAAAAAACAACCAGTAGCATTTGGAAAAGTTGTTAATGGAACGGTAAAGAATTTCTTCCCTAAAGGTTTAAGATTTAATATTTAAATAAAGATGTTAAGAGGAGTGCAATAAGTACTTCTCTTTTTTATTTATTGGTTACAAGTAAAAAGTTACTTTAACTTAAAAAATAAAAAAGAAAAAGCAAGCAAAAACCGCTTGCTAATTAATAGGGAATGTTTCGTTGGTTAATATAATTTTGAAGTTGCGGATCTACAAGCATTTTGACCTGCTTTAAATCTTCAATATTATTGCATCCTAGCATTGTCATAATATTTATTAGTCCGTCTTTAAAATCGTTAATAAACTTGATGGTTTCGTCTTCGCCATTTTTGATTAGTGAATATAAGATAGGGGCGGCCATACCGATTGCATCTGCTCCTAGAGCGATTGCCTTTGCAGCATCTAGAGGTGTTCTAATACCACCTGAAGCAATTATTGTTACATCGTTAGAAACTTTAGCTTTTTTAACTTCTAGAAGTGATTCAACAGTAGTTTGACCCCAGTCAGAAAGGTAAGTTAGTTCTTGTTCTTTACGACGGTAATTTTCAATTTTACTAAAATTAGTACCACCTTTGCCACTAATATTTATATTCTTAATCCCGTTGTTAATCAATTGTTGGATTGTTTCGTAACTCATACCAAAACCAACTTCCTTAACGATTACAGGAACTTCTAAATTTTGATTAATGTCTTTAATATTATCAATCCAGTTAAACTCACGATCTCCTTCTGGCATGATGATTTCTTGAGGAGTATTGATATGAATTTCCAATGCATTAGAATCCATCATATCGATTGCTTTCTTAGCGTTTTTTAAGTCAACTGAAGCACCAATATTAGAAAAAATGATTCCATTTGGATTCGTTTCTCTAACAATACTAAACGAGTCAGATAAGCTGGAATCCTTTAAAGCAACACTTTGAGAACCAGTAGCCATTGCAATACCGGTTTCTTTCGCAATTTTAGCAAGACTTTGGTTTAATTTTTTAGTGTATTCACTACCACCAGTCATTGCCTCAATATAGAAGGGTAAGTCTAATTTAATTTTATCAATATGACTGTTTAGATTAACTTCATTTAGATTTATTTCTGGAATTCCTTGATGAATAAATCGTAAATGATCGAACCCCGCATGGCTTTGTGGATCATAAAATTTGATTGCTAGAGATACGTGTTCATCTTTTCTGTGTGATTGTCTATTAACCATATTTACTCCTTTTCAGCAATGTTTAAATGTAATGGAATAATATTATTTCTTCTCCATTCATTTTCAATCAATTTAATGGAATCATTTTCTTCAATAATTGCGATTCCACAATCACCACCACCGGCACCTGATGATTTTCCTGCTCCATTATATGACTCCACAATTTCACAAAGATTAGAAAGTTGATTTGTTTCTATATCAACTCCGGTTGAGGTAGATAGAGATTTAATGATTTTACGGTTTTCTCTTATTTGTTGTTTTATTACTTCAATGTCTTTCTTTTCAAATCCATCAATCATTTTTAAAATGCATTTTTTGCTGGATTCAATAAATTGATTATATGTCCCAGCGTTAGAATCTTTTTTCACCTGATCTAACAAATTATGAGTAGAAGCGGGTGTTCCTGTCCATCCAATTAATAGTTTTAAGTCAGAAGGTGGGGTTAGTGGAGATATAAATAAATCCGGCCAAGATGTATTTATTATTTCTAATATTGATAGAGAACTGTTTTTGAGCCATTCTTTATCAAAAGAGCTATATGAAATCCATCCACCAAAGCTACTAGCTGCAACATCACCAAGAGATCCGTTCCCTTGCACCTTTAAGTGAGCAATTGCAGATAACTTAAAAATTTGTAGTGGGGATAAGTTTAAATCATAAAATTTATTAATTGCTTTTACAATAACAACAGTAACAGCAGCAGATGATCCAAGGCCATATTTTTTTCCATCAGTACTGTTTAAAGTACTATTTAATTCTATATCAAATAATTTTTTATTAATATTCAATTCTGAAATGTAATCATTCATAACCTTCATTGCTGAGATAACATATGCAAAAGATTCATCATCATCCAATAGATGTAGTGAATCATTTTCTATATTCCATTTGATTGGATTGTCATATTGATCAGAATTGATTTGGCCATATTTACTTTCTGATTCTTTTATTGTTGCAGTTATGTATTGATCAACCGCAGCAATAATAGCGGGAGTGCCACTTTCTACAACGGCATATTCACCAGCAATATATAATTTTCCTGGTGCTTTTACTGAAATCATTGAAATTAGTCCTTTCAAATTAATTTAACTTTTTCTCCAGGACCGGATACTTTGATTTGGTCTTGTGAAAATTGATTTGATAAATTATCGACAATTGCTTTGATATTTTTCTTTTGACAAATTATTTTAACGTTAGGCCCCGCATCCATAGTGTAGTAACATTCGATGCCTTTATCTCTAAGCCCTTTTACCATTTCGATAACAAGTAAGCTATCTTTATTTAAATATAAGTATGAAGGATTAGCACTTAAAGTTAAAGAATGCATTCTCATGGCGTTAAGTTCAGCAGTTTGTCCTAATGTTGAGAAATCTCCGTTTGTAATGGCATTTTGAATTGTTTCAAAATCTTCATTAGTTTGTTTTATCCAACTATCGTAAAAAGGGGAGGTTTCATAAGAAATCTTCATGCCTAATCTACTACTTATCTTTTTGGGACTATTATTTAGAACGATAGCAATCATGTTTATGTCCATTTTTACCGGATCTTCAATGCTATATCCATATGAAGTTTGGTCATCAGTACCTTTATTCCAGGCAGCAAATCCTCCAAAAATAGACCTTGTTGCTGAACCCGACCCACGTCTTGCTAACATTGATAGTTCTTTATCTGACAGGTCTAATCCTGCAGCTTTGCTTCCCGCTGTTGCGAGAGCGGCATAAGCCGAAGCAGATGAAGCTAACCCAGCTGAATTTGGCACATGGTTTATTGATTCGACTTTTGCGAATAAGTTAATTCCAGACTTATGTCTAATAATGTCTAAAAATTTGCTGATTTTTTCATCGTTAACTATTTCACTGTTAATTGTAATCATATCTTGTTGAAGGGTAGAGTCAAATATTACTGATGTATCTGTATAAAATTCATCTAGAGTTAAAGAAATACTACTATTCGCAGGAATGATTAATTCTTCATTTTCTTTTCCCCAATATTTAACTAACGCAATATTGGTATGTGCTCTAGCTGTGTATTTTTGTCCTATATTTTCCATCTTATCCTCCATAATGATTTTAATTAAAAGGTTGAATCCATGTTTCCAATGCTCCAGCTTTTAATAGGGCATTTTCAATTGTTTTAGCATCATTCATATCTTTAGCTAGTGCAATGATACAACCACCTAATCCGCTACCGGTTAATTTTGTTCCTAAAGAGCCATTACGATTGGCGATTTCAACTAATTCATCTATTTTATCATTGCTTACTTTTAGATTTTTTAGTTCTTTTTGATTTTCAGACATTAAAAGTCCTAGTTCGCATGGATTATCATTCTCAATATCGTGCTTAGCTTTTGTAACTAGCTCACCGATATGTTTAATAGATCCCATTGTTTCTTTATTCTTATGTGTTAATTGTTGCTTAACATAGTTTATAGCAATATCTGTTCTTCCTTTGATTCCTGAATCTGCTATAACTAGGACAGCGTTTAGATTGAAATCAATTTCATTTAAGACACGATTACGAATAAACCAAACTGGATTGTCTGATCCAGCAGTAGCAGTATCTAATCCGGATGGATTACCATGAGTGATAGTTTCTTCAATATTGCTTAATTCTAGTAATGTGTCCTTATCTAAAGGTTTATTGAAATAATTATATAAGGATTTAACAATCGCTACTGATGTCGCAGCTGAAGAACCCATTCCTCTTTCTGATGGAATGGAACTTTCAATTGTCATTTCAAAACAAGAAGCTTCTTTATTTAACTTATGCAAAGTATCATTGATTAAATTTTTGATTCCTAATAAATCATTAGGAATATTATTTATATCGCCAACGTAATATTTGCTATTTACGAATATACCGCTATTTTTTTCAACAATTTTAACGTTTAAGTCTATTTTGGGTATAGGAAGGGCAATTGCAGGTTGACCATATACAACACTGTGTTCACCCATTAAAATTATTTTAGCGTGACTATGTCCGATTGCTTGATTTGTCAATGTTATCGCTCACTTTCTCTTGATTTTAATATTATCATAAAAGTGACAGAATAAAAATAACTTAAATTTAGTAGATTATGGTTTTAAATTAATAGATATAACGGTATGAAATGTAGTATCATTAAGTTAAGTATTTTTTGAAAGATTGGTGAACTAATTATGAGTAAAACCATTTTTTCAGTGGTGGATATTGAAACTACCGGTAGTAGTCAATCTAACGATACAAATCGAATTATTCAATTTAGTTGTACGTTCATTCAAAATGCTAAAATAATTGGATCATTCAATTCGTTTATTAATCCAGAAATTAACATTCCAACTGAAATTACAAAACTAACAGGAATATCAAATCAAACAGTCGTTAACGCACCAACATTTGCGGAAGTAGCTAATAAAATATATGAGCTACTAGAAGGTACAATTTTTGTTGCGCATAACGTCAATTTTGATTTTCCATTTTTAAATTTAGAATTTCAAAGAGTAAACCATAAAGAACTACATAATAAAGCAATCGATACAGTAACCTTAAGTCAATTGTTATTACCTACAGAACCAAGTTATAAATTAACAGATTTAAGTAAAAGTCTTAATATTGTCCATGAACATCCACACTCATCAAGTAGTGATGCTCTAGCAACTGCTAAAATATTAATTATTTTATTACACCAATTAGATAATTTACCCAAAAAGACAATCAAACAAATCTTAGATATAAATCCTTCGTTACCAATGAATACTTTGGATTTATTTAAATATGTATACAGTAACAAGAAGAATGAAGATAATCCTAAAATGATTAATATCAAGGATTTGAAAATAAGAAAAATTAAATACAAATCTTCTTCTTCATTTGAAGAACTAAAGTATCCTAATAACAAGCGAAAAAAAGAAAAAATGTTTAAGGGAATTGTTGAATTCAATGAAACAGAAAACAAACTAATGAATTCAATTTATGGTAATTATCATTCACAAAATGACAGTACTAATACAATTATTGAAACTAGTGGTGATTTTAATTATGACTTTAGTTATTTATTTCCATTAAGTTACTTACTAACGAATAACCAAAAAATTGTAGTAGCTGCTGATAAAGAGTTTCTTTCTAACTCATCAATCGTCCAACAAGTTAATAAATTAAATAAAATAATTCCAAATGACGTTAGAAGTTTGATTGTTAGATCTGTTTCAGACTACATCGACATCGACAAATTTTCTGATAGTCTAAAAGTTAAAAGTAATTCTAAAAACACACAATTTTTGAAGTGTAAGATTTTAATTTGGCTAACGTTCACTAAAACTGGTGATATTAGGGAATTAAAACTAGATAAAGATAACAATCAAAATTATTTCTTGAACGTTGTTAGTGATGAGCAAAATCATGGATACTATATAAAGAAATTATCTAATGATTTTAAAAACGCAAACGTTGTTTTAGTTTCTCATGAATATTTATTAAGCAACTATAGTGATTTATCTGAAGATAATCCATATTTAGTTATTAAGGATGCCAGAAAGTTAAATAAACATGCATTAGATGAATATCGCGTCGATTTTAAATTTAGTGATAATAAAATTATTTCTAATCATCTTACTAACTTGTTATATCAAAGTCATAATAGAAATGTGTACGATATTTTTACTAAATCAAAGAAGCACTATAGCTTAATTAAAAAAATAGAAAATCTATTTACTAAAAACTGTACGCAAATCGAAGAACTTCAAGATGAGTTCTTGTACTATTTTTATTCTAAATCTAAGCTAGAGAAAATCGTTGATGGTTTTATATTGAAACCAGATACAGAAAAATTAGAAGAATTTATAAAAAGTAAAAAGAGTTTATTTAATTTAATTTCTAGAAACAACCAAATTATTTTAGATATTGCTGATGATTTAAAAAGATCGATTAATCATTTTACTGGACAAGATAAAGCAATTCTTTATGCTTTTTTTGATCAAATCAATGAATTTAGTAAATTTATTGAAAACAATGTTTATAGGTTATTTAAGCTTATGTCTTATAACCAAGAAAGAACTTTTGCCTTTGTAACTAATGACGACAAAGATATCAATAATGGAAGATTTATTGGTGGATTCATTAGAAATACGAATATCTTATCTAATGGTTTGTATCAAAAGTTTAAAAATATTGTTTTTATGGATAGTTCCATATATTCATCAAAGAGATCACAATATTTCTATGATGAACTAGAATTGAACCGTAGCAATACTAGAATGATTAAGTTTGAAGACGAATTAGATCTAAGTGATTCGGTTAATTTGATTTTGGATGAATCTTTACAAATTCCAATGAAAGTTAATAAGTTAATGAAATATAATAATGGTAATTCGTTTATTCTTACAAACTCTAAAAAAAGGTCAAAAGACATTCTAAAATCTTTACGTGATACAGATGTATATGACGAAAATGTGATTTTAATTCAAGATTTTATTGGTAATAATGATAAGATAGTTAAGAAAATCGTCAATGATTCTAAAAATATAATCATTGGTAATAATGAATTAATGGATTTAATTTGCCAAAAGGGAAAGAAAATTGATAACTTAGTTATAGATTCATTCCCACTAAATGAATTTGATGATGTATATCTACAAGCTCAATATGATTTGATTAATAGTCAGCATGGTAATCCAAACGATGGATTATCAATTCCTTTAAGCATATTAAGTATTAAAGATGCAATTAAGGATGTAATAAAGACATCCAATCGTAAGGCACTCATCTATTTCAGGGATAAAGAAGTCATTGATGGACCTTATGGTAATAATTTAATTGATTTATTGCCTAATCATATAAAACCAGAATATTTAGAAAAAAGAAAAATTATTGAAAAATTTAAGAAGAATTAGTGAGGTGATACAATGGATTATTCTTTATCAAAAAAATTTAATTATTTTAGACTTATTAAATGGTTAATTGCAATCATTATTCTTTTAATCATAATGATGATTGGTCTATTATTGTGGGCAAGATTGCCAATTTCTACAGCTAAAAGTCAAGCAACTGATTTGGCCGAAAAAAAGGCCGGAATAACAAAAGTAGATAGATTCTACATGTCTGATTTAAATAGAACATATTACACCATTCAAGGAACTAATAAAGAGAAGCAAAACGTTTTAGCCATAATTGAAAAGAAAACAGGTAACATTAACATTGTTAAGACTTCTGACGGAATTTCTTCTGATAAGGCTAAAAATATCACAAATGAGAAGCAATCAATTGGTAAACTGATAAGTGTTGCTCCAACAATGTTTAATGGTAAACCAGCATGGGCGGTTAGTTACTTTAACAACAAAAATGGGTTAACTTATTCCGTTGTTGATTTTAAAACAGGTAAAATAATAAGATTTATAGATAATGTATAGAAGGGGTGTTTTTTATGGATAAATTTGCTAAGTCACTTTTGCAATCTGGTAACACAACCATTTCCAATATACTTTTAAAAAACTATCCCAAACTAGGTATGAATAGTGATCAATTAGTATTGTACCTACAAATTAAGAGAAGCATTGATATGGGCAGTTATTTCCCAGATATTAATGAATTAACTGATTCAACTGGAATGTCTAGTGCAAAAATTTATCAAATACTTCACGAATTAATTCAAAATAAATTAATGAAGATAAAGACATTAACTGATAAAAGAGGCCAGTCATTCGATATATATGACTTCTCTTTAATGTACGATAAATTATCAGAATTAAATCAAAATATTGAGGATGAACATTTCGATAATAAAGATGTTAATGTCGAAACAAAAGAATCAGATAGAAAAGAAACCTTTAATAAAATTGAATCAGAATTTGGTCGTCCACTTTCTCCAATTGAAATAGAAACGATTAACCAATGGATTAATGATGATCATTACGATACAAAAATGATTCAGTTAGCTCTCCGCGAATCAGTATTGAATCAAGTTTATAGCTTAAAGTATATTGATAGAATACTAGTTAATTGGGAGAAAGCTAATATTAAAACTCCTGCTGACGTTGAAAAAAATAGACATGAGCGTGAAATTAGAAGAAATAAAAACAATAGCGTTTCTACTAATAATAACGATAAACCAGAAATACCAATCTTTAAAATAGATAAATAAAAAAGAGCCTAGAATTAAATTCTAGGCTCTTTTTATTAATGATTTTGTTGACTACTACTTTGATTACTATTGTTTTGAGTGTTTGTAGTTTGGTTATTATTGTTGTTAGTTTGAGAAGTTTGTTGATTGGATTCATTGTTATTAGAACCAGATCCTGAACCGGATCCTGAACTTTGAGTTGCGTTGTTCTTATCTTTTTGTGAATCCTTATCATCATCTTCATTGTCTTTGTTAGTCTTGGAATCTTTTGTAGCTTTCTTTGTACTATCTAAGACAGTTGATAAACTAGCACCTTTATAACCTGTGGTTTTATCAGGTTGAATTGCGGAATACCCATTCTTGTAGTATTCAGTTTGTCCACCAGATTTAACTGCTGTAACACCACTAGGTTTTGTCCAATCAGTATTAGACTTTCCTTGAGAAATGTATTGCATTTCATATTTGTAAATCAATTGTGCAATATTAGTTTGTGCGGCGGAAATGTAATTTCCTGTTTCATATGGTTTATCATAACCAGTCCAAACCGATAGGGCATAATTTTGGGTGTACCCAGTGAACCATGAATCCATTGCTGCATAAGCAGGGAGAACACCATTGTAAGTGTTGTCAGGGTATTGAGTAGTACCAGTCTTACCAGCTTGATATAAACCAGGAATATATGCTGCTGTTCCTGAACCGTTAGCTGAGTTCATGACACCTTTTAGCATTGATGTCATCATAAATGCTGTTGCAGGACTCATAACTTGAGTACCTTCGGATGTAAAGTCATGAGAAACTTTATCTGGAGTAACAACACGACTGATTAGGTAAGGTTTGTGGTAAACACCATTATTAGCGAATGCAGAGTATGCAGCTGCTTCTTGTTCAGTAGAAATATATAAACCAATACCATTTTGAAGTGATAGGTCACTACTAAATGTCATTCCTAATGAGTTTAAGAAACTAGTTGCTTTGCTGACACCAACATTTTCAAGAGTTCTAATAGCGGGAATATTTCTAGATTCAACTAGTGCTTTATGCATTGAAATTGTACCTTGATACTTATTATCAAAATCTTTTAGAGAGATACTTGTTCCTCCATAGGTATATGGAGTGTCATGAACTAATTGATAAGTAGGGTAGTTTAGATACTCAATAGCTGGACCGTAATCCATTAAAGGCTTAGCAGTTGAACCACTAGAACGATCAGTTTGTACGGCTCTATTCAAACCAAATTGAATATCACTCTTTCTACTTCCAATCATAGCGTTAACGGCACCAGTTTTAGGATTTACTAGGGTAGCACCAATTTGCATTGTGCTATTAGGGAATCCAACAGCAGCATCGTTATTTGCTAAATCGTATAGTTTCTTTTGAGCTGATAAATCAAGGTTAGTATAAACTTTTAATCCTGATTGAGTATTGTATCCTTCAGCTTTTAGTTCTTGGATTACTTGTTTTAGATAAGCATCAATGTATTTTTCATTAACAGAACTGAAGCTACTGCTTTTATGACTGCTTACTAATCCTGTTTTTACACTAGTTTTCTTAGCAGCGTTGGCTTGGCTTTGTGTAATTGCACCATATGATGCCATCGCATTTAGAACTTCGTCTCTTCTTTGTTGAGCATATTTTGGATAAATATATGGATTATAGTAACTTGGTGATTGTGGCATTCCTGCTAGTAAAGCAGTTTGGGCAAGTGTTAATTTACTTAATGATTTTCCAAAGTAATATTCAGAAGCTGTTTCCATACCATAAACATTGTTACCCATGTAAACCTTATTAATATAGAATTCAAGGATTTGTTGTTTTGAATATGTTTTTTCAACTTTTAAAGCTAACCATGCTTCTTGAGCCTTACGCTTAAATGTTCTATCTGAAGCTGCCGTTGAAAAGACAGATAACTTAACTAATTGTTGAGTTAATGTTGAACCACCTTGTAGATTTAAGCTTCCAGACGTAATGTTTGATAAGGAAGCACCTAAAATTCTGATAGGGTCGACCCCATGATGTTTATAGAAACGTCGATCTTCAATAGAAACAATCGCGTTTTTTAATTCAGATGGGATTTTATTAGATTTTATATAATCTCTATCTTGAACACCAAGTCTTGAAATAACATGGCCTTTATTATCATAGATTTTTGTTGAATTATCACTGGAAAGTGATTGATAGGAAATATCAGGAGCAGTTGACGCATAGAAAACGAAAACGATACTACCTAATACAATTAATAGAGATATAAAACCAAGTCCACCAACGATAACTTTCTTAATCCAGCTAGCACGTTTGGAAGATTTATATTTCTTTTGATTTCTTTGTACTCTACTTCCGAGGTTTGGGTTGTTCTGAGACATGTAATATTCTCCTTTACGGTTTAGATTAATTCATCTACAACACTTAAATAAGGAATTGTAGGGTTAATTGAATAATTAATTTTATAACCAAGTTCCTCAATTATATCCTTTTTTATTGACTTTTTACCACCATTAAATTGATTATCCCAGTAAGTAAATAGGTCAGAAGCCTTAAATAGATATACTTCATCACTTGATATAAATTTTATAATTGCAAAACAGATACCACCATTTTCGACGCATTTTTTCATGTGATTAATTTGATGTTCATGAAAATTAGCTAATGGAAATGATGTTTTATTTTTGGTTTCTTTGGCATCAAAATCAATATACTTACCTTTGTAGACTCCATTATAATCCGTTGTCGAAGCTCTTCTGAAATATGCTTCTTTGATTGTAGCAGCACTTCGTTTTGGATAGTCAACTTTGACAATTTGAACTGGAGTTGGTTTTTTATGTATAACAGCAACGTTTTTTGCTAAATAGAATTCATTGCTTCTATTTAATTCTTCTTCCAAAGTCATCCCACGTCCACCATATGAGGTAGGTTTTACGTATTTATTCTTTGGAACATTATTATTACTGTTAGCATTAAAGGATTTTCCATTTGGATATTTAATTACCATTGCAACCACCTTTCAGCAAACAATACATTATTAACATCATAAATATTAATGATATTATACCATTAGTGATAAAAAGATAGTAATTAGAAGGGAGGGCATCTTATGTCTCGTGTATGGATAACTGGATATAGAAGCTACGAACTTGGCGTATTTGGGAATAAAGATCCTAAGGAATTAGTTATTAAAAGTGTGATTGAAAATAATATAAAACAAGAAGTTATTGATGGAGCGGATTGGATCATTACCGGAGGACAAATGGGAGTAGAGCAATGGACAGCAGAAGTTGCCAATGAATTAAAAGAAGAACTTCCTGGAGAGTTTCAATTATCAGTAATGCTTCCTTTTAAGGAGTTTGGTAATCAATGGAATGAACAAAATCAAGCCAGACTATCAACAATATTAAGTAATGTTGATTTTTCAGCGAGCGTTTCAAATGATCCTTACAAGTCACCGATGCAATTGCGCGCTTATCAAGAATTTATGCTTACCCATACAGACAAGGCAATACTAATCTATGATGTTGACAATCCAGGTAAAACACAATATGATTATGAGCAGATTAAAAGATTTTCAGAACAAAATGATTATGAATATCGTTTAGTTGATTTTGATGAATTACAAGAAGCGGCAAATGAATACCAAAATAATTTAAATAATTCAGATGATTAATTGAAAATATTTGAAATTCTGGTAGAATTATATTTGTTTGAGATTATTTATGAATATGAGGTGTGAATAATGAACAACATTCAATTTACCCCTAAAGACATCTTAGAAAGAGCATTTACTCAAAAGATGAGAGGGTACGATCCAAACGAAGTTGATACTTTTTTGGACGGAATTATTAAAGATTACCAAGCTTTTGATAGCGAATTAACTAATCTAAAAAATGAAAACGATCAACTAAAGATGGAAATCCAAAGATTAAAACAATCTGGTGGCTCATTCAATGAACCAAGAGTTGCTCCATCAGGATACTTTGATGATTCAAATTCAACACCATCAAGTCAAGATACATTAGGAAGAACACGTATTGAAAATGAATTATTAAAACGTGTTTCAAATCTTGAACAACGTGTATTTGGTTCAACTGAAGGACCAAGTAGCATTGATAGATTTTAATTAATTAACAACTGGTGTACATTCTGAGTAATCGCGGTCAACTTTTGTTGGCTGAGGAAAGTCCACTCTCGCACAGGCTGCGATGCTTGTAGTGTTCGTGCTCGGTGAAAAAATAAGCCGGGGGACTACTTTGTAGTAACGGCGGAGAAAATAGCTAAGGTTTTACTATGCTTCAGTACTCCTGAAAGTGCCACAGAGACGATACAATATTGGAAACGGTATTGGTGGAACGCGGTAAACCCCACGAGCGGGAAACCCAAACTTTGGTAGGGGAGCTTCACACACGGAAATTGAACTAAGTGTGGGGGAGAATTTAATTCTCAGATAGATGATTACTACTTTATATTTTAAGGCCTGACTTAAATATAAAGCACAAAACATGGCTTACAGGAATGTACACCAATCAGGAAAGGGTGGAAGTTTTCTTCCTCCCTTTTTTTATTGAAATATTTTTGATTCGTGAAAAGGAAGAATTAAATGAATAAATTTAAATTAATGGCCACTTGTGCCGCCGGAATTGAAGCACTTGTAGGTAAAGAACTACGTAATTTAGGATATGAAGTTCAAGTAGAAAATGGACGTGTTAGATTCGAAGGAACCGCTGAAGATATAATCAACACAAATTTATGGTTAAGAACCGCTGATAGAATTGAAATAATCGTTGGAGAATTTGATGCAAAAACTTTTGAAGATCTATTTCAAAATGTAAAAGCATTGCCATGGGACGAATTACTTCCAATGGATGCTAATTTCCCAATGAATGGAAGATCTCATAATTCTATATTACACAGTGTTCCTGACGTGCAAGCTATTGCTAAAAAAGCTGTTGTAAATAAACTAAATGAAACTTACCATCGTCGTACTAGATTACCTGAAACTGGAGAATTATATAAACTAGAAACAAGAATTAATAAAGACCATGTTATCGTTACTCTAGATACAACCGGTGAAAGTTTATTCAAACGTGGATATCGTGTCGCTAAAGGACCGGCTCCAATTAAAGAAAACATGGCAGCAGCACTAATTCTTTTAACTAGTTGGTATCCTGATATGCCATTTTTAGATCCAATGTGTGGTTCTGGAACTATTCCAATTGAAGCTGCTATGATTGCTAGAAATATTGCACCTGGATTCAATAGAGAGTTCTCATGCGAAAAATGGGAATGGATGGATAAGAAGATGATTGAAGATGTTCGTAATAAAGCTGATGAGCAAGCTGATTATGATAAAGAAATTGATATCATGGCATCTGATGTAGATGGAAATATGATTGAGATAGCGAAGGTAAATGCTCAGGAAGTAGGTCTTTTACATGACATTCAATTCAAACAATTATCCGTTTTAGATTTCAAGACTGATAAAATTAACGGTGTTGTAGTTTCTAATCCACCATATGGTGAACGTTTAAGTGATAAACAAGAAGTTAGAAAGTTATATAAAGGGTTAGGTAGAATATTTAAACCTATGACTAGTTGGTCTAAATATTTCTTAACTTCAGATTTAGAATTCGAAAAATTTTATGGCCAACCAGCAACAAAAACTAGAAAATTATTTAACGGTAACTTGAGAACCGATTACTTCCAATTTTGGGGTAAAAAGATAAGAAAATAAAGGATGTTATATATTGACTCAAAGCATTGCAATAATTGGTGGCGGAATAGTTGGATCAACTGCTGCGTATTATCTCAGTGAATTTAATAAAAAAGATGATTTAGACATTACAGTGTTTGATTATGGAGTTGGTCAAGCTACTAAAGCTGCTGCTGGAATAATTTCTCCTTGGTTATCAAAGAGAAGAAACAAATCTTGGTATGAATTATCCAAAGATGGTGCAACACTTTTAAGCTCTATCGCTGAAAAAACAAATATGTCTAAAGGTATTTACAATCAATGTGGAACTATCATTACTAGAAATAAATTAGAAGATATCTCAAATCTATACGATTTAGCAATTGAACGAAGTAATGATACTGATACAATTGGTGAAATATATAAGTTAACACCCGATGAGGTTAAAAGACATATTCCAATTATAGATTCTAATATTCCAGGGTTATTAGTAACCGGTGGGGCAAGAATCAAAGGTGATAAGTATACTGACCATTTGTTAAAAATCGCTAAAAATAATGGTGTTTCTGTAGTAAATAAAGAAATTACTATTAATGAAAAAACTAATGTAGTCTGTGATGGTGAAGAAATTCAGTTTGATAAAATCATTTTAGCTACTGGGGCATGGACAAAAAATGTTTTAGCAGAATTACCTCTAGAAGTAGACGTAAGACCTCAAAAGGGACAATTAATCGAATTATCAATCAATCATATAAATATGTCTGATGAAGACATGCCAGTTTTAATGCCTGAAGGAGAATCTGACTTTATTCCATTAGGTAATGGACGTTTGATTGTTGGTGCTAGTCATGAAAACGATAAGGATTTCGATCTAAACCCAGACTCTGACGTAATAGATGACCTATTGAACAGTGCAACATCATTATTACCATCCCTTTCTGCTGAAAATCTAATTCGCGTTAAAATTGGGACTAGAGCTTATACTAGTGACTTTGCTCCATTTTTTGGTGAAATTCCTGGATACGAAAAAATCCTAGTCGGTAGTGGACTAGGATCATCAGGTTTAACTACAGGACCGTTAGTAGGAAAGATTTTAGCTGAAATGGCAACAGACAACCTATCAACAGATATCGATAAATATAGAAAGCCAATAGAAAATTATATTAAACTAATAAAATAAATGAAGGGCCTGCGTCGCAAGATTGTGGGCACCTTCATTTTTTGTATCCTCAATCCAATTATTAATAACTAAACTATATTTACTTTGTTCATTTAAAATTTTATCAACGTAATCTTGAAAATGTTTAGCATATTGTTTTTCTAAACTTTCATGAACGATTTTACTATCCGTATAATAAACAACAATATCATCGGATTTAATTAGTTTTTCTAGTTGTTTAAATCCCAACAAGCAAGCTTCAAATTCAGCTTCATGATTATTTTTTGACTCTAATTTAAGCTTATATTGATATTGTTGGTTTTCATGAACAATTAATATTCCGCAAGAACTGTTTCCGGAATTGTTCATAGTGGCTGCATCAGTGTATAATTTAAACATAATCATAAATTCTCCAAAGGAAGGTTTTATTTAATGATAACCCAAAAACGAACATTTTTATACCAACCGGAACCACTACATACGGTAATCGACTGGACCTGGACGTTCGCATTGTTATTTATCGCGATAATTTTCTGGCTAGAAGTAACTGTTATACAGTGGATTACCATCTTTTTCTTTTTAGTTTTTTGTTTATTTACATTATTTCAAATTATATTTAGAAAAATAACAGTAGTAGATGACAGAATCATTATTAGCAGACTATTAAATCCAAAATGGCTAGATGTCAAAATTTCTGATATTGACTCTGTTAATTTCACTAAGCATCGTGCTACTATAGTAGTTAATAATAGGAAATTTGACTTATTATTACCATCTAATTCTGTAATTGAATTAAGTAATTTAATTAATAAATAATTAACTAGGAGATGTTCTTACCATGAAAACAGATATTGAAATTTCACAATCAGCCGATTTAGTTAACATTAATGATATTGCTTCACAATTAAACATTGGAATCAACGAATACGAACCATACGGTAAATATAAAGCAAAATTAAATTTACCTTTTAAGGGTGAAAAAAATGGAAAACTAATTTTAGTTACTTCCATTAATCCAACTGCTGCAGGAGAAGGTAAGACAACTTTAACAATTGGATTAGGAGACGCATTCCATCGTATTAATCAATCATGTGCAATTGCACTAAGAGAACCATCATTAGGACCTGTCATGGGAATTAAGGGTGGAGCTACAGGTGGTGGATATTCACAAGTAGCACCAATGGAAGATATTAACTTGTTCTTTACAGGTGATTTTCCAGCGATTACTGAAGCACATGATACTTTATCAGCATTAATTGATAATCATATTCATCATGGTAACAAACTAAATATTGATCCTAGAACTATTACATGGAAACGTGTCGTAGATATTAATGACCGTGAACTTAGAAAGGTTGTTATTGGATTAGGTGGTAGAACATCGGGTGTTCCTAGAGAAGACGGTTTTGACATTACAGTTGCTAGCGAAATTATGGCTGTTTTATGTCTAAGTGAAAATTTAGCAGATTTAAAAAACAAATTAGGTAAAATTTTAATTGGATACAACTATGATAGAGAACCTGTAACAGTAAATGATTTAGGTGTTACGGGTGCGTTAGCATTATTATTAAAAGATGCTATTAAACCTAACTTAGTTCAAACACTAGAACATACACCAGCATTTATTCATGGTGGTCCTTTTGCTAATATTGCACATGGTTGTAACAGTATTCTTGCAACTAAAGCTGCAATGCAACATGCTGATTATGCAATTACTGAAGCTGGATTTGGTGCTGATTTAGGTGGAGAAAAATTCTTAGATATCACTTCAAAGAAATTGGGACATCGTCCAGATGCAATTGTAATCGTTGCAACTGTGAGAGCATTAAAGTTAAACGGTGGAGTTAACAAAAACGATCTCGACGAAGAAAACGTTGATGCTTTACTATCAGGTGCTAAGAACTTAGGTAGACATATTGCTAACATGAAGCAATATAACAAACCTGTAGTTGTTGCAATTAACGAATTTTCAAGCGATACAGAAAAAGAAATTAATGCATTGAATGACTACATTACCAAACAAGGTGTAAAGCCATTTAATACAACCGTTTGGGAAAACGGCGGGGCAGGTGCTACTGATTTAGCAAATGAATTAGTTGCACTTTGTGAAAATAACGATGAATTCAAACCATTATACGAAGATGATGATGAATTTATGGTGAAGTTAGAATCTATTGTTACTAAGATTTATCATGGTAAGAATGTTGTTTTAAGTGCGAAAGCAAAACGTCAATTAAAAACAATGGAAAAATATGGTTGGGATAAATTACCAATCTGTGTAGCCAAAACACAATATTCATTTTCTGATGATGCAAAACAATTAGGTGCACCTGAAGATTTCACTATCAACGTTAGTGAACTTCAACCTAAATTAGGTGCTGGTTTCATTGTTGCATTAACCGGAAAAATACTTACAATGCCGGGTCTTCCATCTCATCCAGCTGCCTTAAACATGGACATTGATAATGATGGAAAGATTACTGGATTGTTTTAGGAGTTAAAGCATGCCGATTTTGTATATTATATTAAGTGTTATCGCTTTGGTAGGAATTGATCAAATTATTAAAATTTGGATTTCTGCGAATATTTTAGAAAATACAGCTAGAACATTCATCCCTGGAGTATTATCTATTGCAAACATTCACAACAGTGGTGCTGCTTGGAGTATTTTGCAGGGACAACAATGGTTATTTTCAATCATTACATTTGTTGCTGTCGTTGCGGTTATCTACTTTATGATAAAATTAAAAGATAGAAAATTATATGTAATTAGTTTAACAATTTTATTGTCAGGAATTATTGGTAATTTTATTAATCGATTATTTGATGGATATGTAGTTGACATGTTCCAAGTTGATTTTATTAATTTCCCAATTTTTAATTTTGCAGACATTTGTATCACTTTTGGAATTGTTATTCTATTCATTGCAATATTAAGAGATGGTGATTTAGATTAGTAATACAGTAACTTATACAGTAACAGAGTCTAGCGTTAGACTAGATAAGTCTCTTACTGATAACGTTGAGGATTTAAGCCGAGCAAGAGCAAAATCATTAATTGAAGATGGACTTGTCCTTGTTAACGGTGAGAAGAAAAAACCTAAATATGATGTAAAAATTGATGATCAAATAACAGTTGAGATACCTGAACCGGAAACAATGAATGTTGAACCAGAAGATATTCCTTTAGATATTGTTTACGAAGATGATGATGTTTTAGTAGTGAATAAGCCTCAGGGAATGGTAGTTCATCCCTCAGCTGGTCATCCCAATCATACTTTAGTAAATGCGCTATTATTTCATAGCCCATTATCAACAATTAATGGTACATATAGACCTGGAATCGTTCATCGAATTGATAAGGATACCTCTGGTTTATTGATGATTGCTAAGAATAATTATGCTCATGAAAGTCTCTCACAACAATTGAAAGATAAGTCTAACATTCGTGAATACATTGCATTAGTCCATGGAAATATAAAAGAAAATAGTGGAGTAATTAATGCACCGATTGGTAGATCAAAAAAAGATCGAAAGAAACAAGGGATTGTTGATGACGGTAAGAACGCAGTAACCCATTTTAAAGTCTTAGAAAGATTTGGTGGAGAATATACATTAGTATCTTGCATTTTAGAAACTGGTAGAACCCATCAAATTAGAGTGCATATGAAATACATTGGTCATCCGCTAGTAGGCGATCCGTTATACGGACCTAAAAACACCATCAAAGGAAACGGCCAATTTTTACATGCTAAAAAGTTAGGTTTCGTTCATCCAGTAACCAATGAACAACTTGTTTTTGAAACACCATTACCTGAAATTTTTGAACAAACAATCAATAAATTAAGAAATAAATATAAGATTAAATAGGAGGAACTGTATTGAGTAAAGTAGTTGTAGATAAAATGGCAATGCAAAGAGCATTAACCAGAATTACTTATGAAATTATCGAAAAGAATAAAGGGGTAAATAACCTAGTTTTAGTTGGTATTAAAACTCGTGGAATTTATCTTGCTAAACGTATCGCTAATCGTTTACAAAAATTAGAAAACAAAGAAGTTCCTGTAGTTGGAATTGATGTTACTAAGTATCGTGATGACATCCAACACACTAATAATGAACCAGAAGTCCTATCTGATAATGAAGTTTCATTGAAAGATAAAAACATCATCTTAGTAGATGACGTATTATTTACTGGTAGAACTATCAATGCAGCTTTATCAGCGATTGCTGAATTGGGAAGACCTAATAACATTCGTTTAGCTGTTTTGGTTGACCGTGGTCATCGTGAATTACCAATTAGAGCTGATTTTGTTGGTAAAAACATTCCAACTTCTAAACAAGAAATCATTCAAGTTCAAGTAGATGAAATTGATGATCAAGATTCAGTAGAAATTGATGAAAAGTAACTCTTAAATAATTCATTTAAGGAGACATTGTTATGACCACTAGATATTTAATATTAGAAGATGGAACATCATATAAGGGAAAAGGCTTTGGTGCAGAAGCTACCACCACTGGTGAAATTATTGTAAATTCTAATATGTTAGGCTATCAAGAAGTTATAACAAATCAAATTTACCATAATCAAATCATCGTTTTCACCCAACCATCAATTGGTAATACTGGGATTAATCACAAAAGTTTTGAAGCAATTGTAACTAATACTAAGGGTGTTGTGGTAAAGGAATATTCTAATGTTTCTACTAATCGATTAGGGAACCTTAATTTAGATCTTTTCTTAAAACAACATAACATCCCAGGAATTGCTGGAATTGATACCCGTGAATTAACCCGTAGACTAAATAAAAAGCCAACAATGAAGGCAAGTATTGTTGATATTGATGACGAACATGCTTTTGATCAATTACATGCAACTGTTTTAACCAATCAACAAGTTAAGCAAGTTTCTACAACATCACCATTTCCAAACACTGGTGATGGTAACAATATTGTACTAATTGATTTTGGGCTAAAATACGGTATTTTAAGAAAGTTAGCAGACCTTGACTGTAATGTTATCGTCATGCCTTGGGATACTTCTAGCAAGGCCATTTTTGACCTAGATCCTGATGGAGTAGTTTTATCTACTGGACCAGGATCACCTTTAGACTTACCTAGTTCTGTTTTAGACATGATTAAGGATGTTCAAAAGGAAATTCCAATGTTCTCAATGGGATTAGGTCATGAATTATTTGCATTGGCCAATGGTGCTAATGTCTATAAACTAGATGGTGAACACCACGGTAGCAATCATCCCATTCGACAAATTATTACTAATCAAATTATTTATGCTTCACAAAGTGAGGGATACGCTGTTGATCCTAAGTCCATTATTCATGACCAATTATTAATCACATACGTTGATTTAGTTAATGGAACTGTACAAGGGATTAGACATCGTGATTATCCAGCTTTTTCAGTACAATTTTCTCCAGATGGAGGTCCTGGACCACAGGATAGTGCGGATACATTTGAAGAATTTCTAGAAAACGTTAGCTCACAAAGGAGATAACATATGATCGATAATGAAATAAAAAAGGTATTAATTCTAGGTGGGGGACCTTCTAAAATTGGTAGTGAAACTGAGCTAGATGCATCAGCATTTCAAATGATGGTAGCCTTAAAAAAGTTAGGTATTTCAGTACTAGTGATGGATAATAATCCATTTTCATTAACTCTTTCTGAAGTTCAACCCGCTAATATTTTTATCAAAGAAATTAATGTCAAAAACGTAATTGATGTTTTAAATAAAGAACAACCAGACGCTCTTATTCCGATTACAGGAGGACTAAGGGCTGTTCATGTTGCTCAGGAATTAATTAATCAAGGTATTTTAGAAGATTTAAATGTGAAAGTATTGGGTATTTCCAAGGAATCATTAAAGGTTCTAAATAGTCCTGATAAAATGAAAGCCGCAATTAATAGTGTTTCTGAACCAGCCGTTCCTTCCAAAATAATTAGAAGTGAATCTGAAGCTTTTGCGGTGGTTAGAGATATTGGTTTCCCCGTTAACATCAAAAAAGTTAACCAAAGAGAAAGCACTGAAAGAATCATTTGTAACAATGCTGAAGACTTATCCGATTTACTTGAAGATGAATTTAAGGATGACAGCGTATGCGTAATTGAAAAGAGCATTGTTGGATACAAACAAGTTGAAACAGTAGGGGTTAGAGATCAAACTAACACTAAAATTTTAATTGCTGGTTTGGAAAATATTGATGCTGTTGGAGTCCATTCTGGTGATTCAATGATTATCACCCCGGTTCAGACATTAAATGATATTGAATACCAAAATATCAGAACAGCAACATTCAAAATTATGGATTACTTAAACATAATCGGAGCATGTCATATTCAATTTGCTCTAGATACAAACGATGGTTCGAACTATTACGTAACTAAAATCAATCCAATCATTAATAGTAGTACTGCATTAGCTGCACGTTCTACAGGATATCCATTGGTTTATGTATGTACGAACTTATTGTTAGGCAATTCATTAAACGAAATTAAATTGCACAATAACTATCATCATTTAACCCCAATTATGGAGCCAACATTAGACCATGTTGTTGTTAAAATGCCAGTATGGCCTTTTGATAATATTCGAGAAGCAGATCAGCATTTAGGTACAAAAATGAAATCTGTGGGTTCTACCATTGGTGTGGGAAGAACTGTTGAAGAAGCGTTACTAAAAGCGCTTAGAAGTTCACAGTTTTCACCTAGAGATGTATTACCAAGTATGAAAGAAATTAGTAATGATGAATTGATTAGTCAATTAATTCATCCTAAATCTGATCGTTTACTAGTGTTAATCGAAGCACTTAGACGTGGTTATCAAATTGATGAATTAGAAGAATTAACAAAGATTAACCAATTCTATTTCTATAAATTAAAGGCATTGTTGGATGTTGAAGAGTTAATCATTAAAGAACCAATGAAACTCAGTACTATCGAAGTAGCACATGACTTTGGCTTTGGTGATGGTATGATGGCTGAAACTTGGCAAGAACCAATTGAATCAGTTAGAGCTTTATATCATGCTGAAAATGAATATCCAACTTATAAAACAATTGAACCTTCAGCTGGTGAATTTGATCAAAATATTAGATCGTTTTACAGTAGTTATGAAGTTGAAAACGAATCCCATCGAGAATCTGAAAAGACAGCTTTGGTAATTGGACGTGGGGGAAATAAACTCGGACCAAATACTGCGGCTGATTATTATACAGCTGAGATGCTAATTCAACTTCATAAAATTGGTTACAAGACAATTGTAATGAATAATAATCCCAATGCTTTATCATTGAGCCCTCAAATCAGTGATAAACAATACATTGAACCAATTCAATTAGGAGCAATTCTTAATATAATTGAACTGGAAAAACCGGTTAGGGTATTTATTCCTGGAAATCGTCATTTCTTATTAAAACAATTGAAACAATACACCAATTTAAATGTTCAAGTGCTTCCACCTGATCAAGAAACAGGGGTTGTTTTACCGAAAGATGTTACTTATGCATTGAACTTCTTTGTTACTAAAGAAGACAGTTACTTCATATCTACTGAAAAGCTTATTAGCAATAATAAGAGTGATTTAGATTATGTAACTGCCTATGAAACACCATATGTTTTAGACGAAAGTACTTTAGAACAAGATATTCAGTTATCTAAAGAGCATATCGCGAGTTCTAATTGGATTGGTTTAGTCCAAATCTTGTTTAATCAAAATAAGAATGGTGAATCAGAATATGTTGGAATTAGACCACTAAGACTTACTGAAACAATTTTCCTAAGCAGGGCGACAGGAATTAATTGGGTACGCGCCCTTGTCAGATTCTATACTAAGAAGTTAGATATAGACGCCCTTATGGCTTCTATGCCTGATATTTCAAATATAACTACTCAGATGCAAGCAACCTTCCCATTTAAACAATTAAACGTCAAAGTTGATCATGCTAATAGTTCCCAAGAAGTCGGAGCTAAAATTAAATTTAAAATTAACGATTAAAAAATACCCTTTTCATATTAATTGAAAAGGGTATTTTTATTTAATTATTTGATATATCCATCTTTAGTAATTGTCGCATTTTGCTTAAATGATGTACTTTCAGAATCAGTTTCAATAACACCTTTAAATTTATTACTGTTAACCTTCTTTAAGTTATATATCTTAATATTAACTTGTTCTTCATCATATTTGATGTTAAACGTGATTTCTCCGCTGTTATTTTGATATGTTCCAACATCATCACTGTAATTATTAGGATTCTTGTAGATTCCATTTAAATCTGATTTATCTTCAGCAATTAATACTTGATTATGTTTGTTAAAGAATAAATATGTAACGTTTGAATCTCCACTTTCTAGTTTCCAAATTACTTTACTTTTCTGATCAGCCTTAACTAGTAAGTTAGCATTATTATTGGTAAATTGATAAAATTTTCCATTATCAATTGTATTTCTAATTCCTAAACCAATTAAAACAATCACTATAAAAGCAAACAGATAAACTTTTCTGCTTTGTTTAAATATCTTCATAATAACTCTCCAATTCCATAATATGTTTGAATTCTATCATATGAAACTTAAAATTCTGATTATTTTGACTTGTAATTTTCATAAAAAATAAAAAGGGCGCTTTACACTGCAAGTTAATGTATAACTATACACATGAATATAAAAACTTGCAGCACAGAGCGCCCTATATTTGTATCTATTTACGCTTTAATACATCAACCGATATTCCCAGCAATTTATTGGCATAAAGGTAATTATCTTTAGTACATTTTTCATTTGAAGTGAGTAGGTGGAACTTTTGTCCCGAATCCCTTGAAAATAAGTTAGTATCGATTAAACCGTTCTTCATGTAGAATCGATATCTAGCATCACGTTGCTCAGAATTAGGGAAATTACCAATAGTGGATTCACATTCTAATATAAATCCATCCTTAAATTCTTTATTTAAAGCATTAATAACCAGTTTCCCAAGTCCTTGACCACGAATACTTGAATCGATAGCAAAGTAGAAAATAAACGCTTTAGTATTCATATCTACTAAATAGATAATACCAGCTTTGTTATCATTATATTTAATTAAATACATCTTTATACGATGATCAGAATTAGACATTTGAACTAAATCATTAAATGGCGTTTTTTCGTATTCTGGAAATGAAGCATCATATAAGTTCATCCAATAGTTTGATTCATCGATATTGCTAATTTCAGAAAAAGAAATCATAAATAAATCCTTTCAATATTTTATATAAGTTTAACATATTATGTAAGAAATCAATAATTAAGACAATGAACTAAAAGTGCTATTTTTTCTTATTTTATATCTACTTCGCATAATATATATTATGTAAAGTAGATAAATAAAATTAAACAGAGACATATTTCACATATTCCCCCTTTATATATTTGCAATTAATTAATAGTAAAAATAAAAAAGCATCCAAATTAATGAATGCTTTTAATTATTGATTAAGTTCACTAACAATATCTTGTTCGAACTTACGAGGATTTTTTAATGGTGAATATCTTTTAATAAATTCGCCATTCTTATTAATTAAAAATTTAGTATAGTTAAACTTTATACGGCCTTTACCTGAAGCATTTTTCAAGTAAGTAAATAATGGTAATTCATCTTTACCGTTAACTTTCGCTTGTTTGCTCATTGGGAAAGTTACACCGTAGTGTAATTGGCAATATTCACTGGTCTTTTGATCATCTTTTAACTCCATATGGAATTGATTTGATGGAACGCCAATGATAACAAAATTATCATCTTTATATTTATCGTATAAGTATTGTAGATCTTTTAATTGTCCTGCAAGACCACACTTACTTGCTGTATTAACAACAAGTACTACCTTACCTTTTAAATCATTAAAATCAATGTTTGATCCATTCATTTCAGTTAACTTAAAATCGTAAAAATTTTTAATCATATAACTTCACTCTCAATCGAATTTATTATTTCCAACGAGACTTAATTAGTTTTTGCATGATTGGGTTACCTAGAACAACAACAAGTAATACCATTTGAATTGGTGTTGTAATAACTTGTTTTACTAGTCTAGTCATGATAAATACTTTAAAACTGTATCCTGATGTTAATGGTGATAAAGTTAAGAATAAAGTATTCATAAATGTGTTTACCAATAAGGTAATAATTAATTGAGCTACAATTGCTTTCCATGGACTGAATTTTTCATTTTTGTATAAAAATAGTCCAAAGATAAATGCTGCAGTCATTGCTGATAGAGTAAAACCTGGTAAGTACATTTGTCCACTCAATAGTGTAAACATTACATCACAGACCCCTGCTACTACTGCTGAAATGATTGGTCCATACATGGATGCCATTACAGCTGTAACTAGGAATGAGAAAGTAAATACAACGATTGGAGTGTGTATTCCAAATTTTCCTAATACATATGACAATGCCATTAAAATAGCAATTGTTGATGCGTCCCTAACGTTAATACGTGGAACTCTAAATAAAGTTGAAGCATTCATAAAAACAAGACATCTCCTAGTGGAGCTGCCACTAAATCATTATAAAAACGATATTATAAAAACGTTGTGGCGAATGCGGGATATACATCGCAACCGTAGTTTTCGTCTAGCGTTCACATTCCGTTCCACTAGCACTTTACGCATATAACCCTACTCCTAAATTTTTTTGCAAAATAACTTGCAACATCTATATTATCATTTATAAAAGCATAAAACAACTAACGTTTTATACTTTTGTTCAATTAATGTTTGTGTTTTGATGAATAATAACCCTAAAATTCTAATTAAGTCCGTTTATTTGATGTAAAATATTAACTTATTTGGTTTCTGTATCAATCATCCAGGCTAATGCTAATGATTTATTTCCTAAATGAGTTCCAATAACTGGACCAAAATAACTTTCTTCAATCTTCATATCAGGATAAATAGACTGAATACTTTCTTTCCATTCGTGTCCAGCTTCAGGATCATTTCCATTAATAACGATGGCTTTTACTGGATAATCGACTTTATCAATTGCTTCTTTAAATAGTTCTTCAGTTCTCTTTAATGCTTTTTTACGAGAACGAACTTTTTCAAAAGCTACAATTTCGTTTGATTGCTTATCAAATGTTAGAAGCGGTTTAATCTTTAACAAACTACCTAAAAACGCAGAAGCATTTGACAGTCTTCCACCTCTAACTAAGTTTTGCAAATCATCTACAACAAAAATTTCATCAATGGTATCTCTAACCATATCTAAGTGTTCAATAACTTCTTCAATTGATTTACCTGCTTCAACCTGTTTAGCAGCTTCAATTACCAAGTTCCCCATTAATTTTACTGTAATTTTTGAATTGTAAGGAATTACTTTAATATTTTCAATAGTCGGTGCTAACGCGGATAGTGAATTAAAGAACCCAGAAATAGTACTTGCTAAATGAATACTGATAACTGCATCGTATCCCTCTTCAGCTAGACTATTGTACATATTGATTAATTCTCCCATAGCAGGTTGAGAAGTACTTGGGAATGATTGCGAATTCTTCAATTTTTCATAGAATTCCTCGGTTGAGATATTTACCCCTTCTTCATAACTCTTACCATCAATCATGACAGGCATTGGAATAATATGAATGCCATATTTTCCTTGCTCTTCTTTTGATAAGTAAGAAGTACTATCTGTTACGATTGCAATTTTCATTATTTATCATCCTTTTAATCTTAATACGATCTTTTAATTTATATAAAAATTATAACATTAAACCAGTTTTATATCATGAGAACTCTGTTATTTTTGCTAAGTATAGCTTATTTAAGTTATACTATATTATAAGATTTTTAACGAAAGAGAGATGATAAAATGTCATTTGATGGTTCATTCACACATGCTATGGTCGCTGAATTAAATAACCTAGTTGCTGGTGGTCGAATTTCAAAAATTAATCAACCTTATGATAATGAAGTCGTTATCACAATTAGATCTAACCACGAAAATTATCCTATTTTAATTTCTGCGAACCCTAACTATGCACGTGTACAAGTTTCAAGAACTTCATATGTTAATCCCAAGGTTCCAACTAATTTTACAATGACATTGAGAAAACATCTAAGCGGATCAATTTTAAAAAAAGTTACTCAAATTGATAATGATCGAGTAATGGTTTTTCATTTTACAACACGCAATGAAATTGGTGATCTCAAAGAAATGATGTTAGTTGTAGAAATTATGGCTCGTCATAGTAATATTATTTTAGTAGATACTCAAGATGATATGCGTATTATTGACGCTATTAAACGCATTGGTGCTGATAAGAATAGATATAGAACCATTTTACCAGGAGATACCTACATCACTCCTCCAAACCAAAATATGATTAATCCATTTAGTGATGACTTTGACTTTAACATAGTGGAAACATTGCTTTCTAACTATCCTAACCAAGAAGTTTTGGCTACTGAATTTCGTAAAACATTCCAAGGATTAGGAAAGGATACATCACTATTTTTAGCAAAAATGATGCATGTTAGTACAAATCATAGAGATGGATTCAGTGAATTCTTTTCATTTTTTGATAATCCAAATCCTACACTTATTGAACATAATGGATCAGCAATTTTTACAGTTTATCCTTTTGAAGAAGAAGATACAAACTTTAACTCTTTAAGTGAACTTCTTGATCATTTTTATGAAACAAAAGCTAGATTAGATCGCGTTAAGCAACAAGGTAGTGTTTTAATCAAAGTGGCTAAATCTGAACTTAAGAAAAACAAAACTAAAAAGAAAAAGTTGGAAAAGACTTTAGAAAACACGAAATACGCTGATGATTATAGAGTTAAAGGAGAAATTTTAACGACCTATCTACATGAAATTAAAAAAGGGATGACTAAAATTACCCTTCCTAACTTTTATGATAATGGTAATCCGATTGAAATTAGTATTTCTAACCAAATTTCTCCATCAGAAAATGCACAAAAGTATTTCAAAAGATATCAAAAAGAAAAGAATGCTGTATCTTATGTTACTGATCAACTTGAAAAGACGATTAATGAAATCAATTATTTTGATAACATCTTATCCCAAATTGAACTTGCTAATCCATCTGACTTAGACGACATAAAAGTTGAGTTTGAAAATGAAGGTTATTTAAAACATCATAATAATCATTCAAACAAAAAAGGTACCAATACGAAAATTAGTAAGCCTGAAGAATTTATTACTGATGAAGGTGTTCATATTCTTGTTGGTAAAAACAATTTGCAAAACGATAAATTAACAATGAAAGATGCTGATAAACGTGACACTTGGTTGCATACTCAAAAGATTCATGGATCACATGTTATTATTAAAGACTTTGATCCGGATGATAAAACGATTGAAGACGCGGCTATGCTTGCAGCATATTTCTCTAAAGCACGTGATTCAGCAACCGTTCCAGTTGACTATGTTCAAGTTAAAAAAATTAGAAAACCTAACGGGGCAAAACCTGGTTTCGTTATATATGAAGGTCAACAAACCGTTTATGTCACTCCTAGCAAAGAATTCGTTGATAACTTAAGAAAGAACAAATAAAAAAAGATTGCCTATTGGCAATCTTTTTTATTATCTAGCCCATTTTGTATCTTTAAATTGTTGACGACCACCTAATTCTTCAATTTGTGCTCGTAATGGGTTCTTTTTATAGAAATCTTGGTGATAATCTTCAGCTGGATAGAAAGGCTTTGCATCTTCAATTGAAGTAACAATTGGATCATCAAACATGCCACTTTCAGCTAAAGCTTTTTTAGAAGCTTCTGCCACTTCTCTTTGTTCTTCGCTATTTACGAAGATTACTGGACGATAACTGTCACCACGGTCTTGGAATTGACCAGCAGCATCAGTTGGATCAGTTTGTCTCCAGTAAATTTCAACAAGTTCTTTGTATGAAATAATTTCTGGATCAAATGTGATTTCAACCGCTTCAGTATGACCAGTAGTATGGCTACATACTTGTTCGTATGTTGGGTTTTCTACGTGTCCTCCGGTATAACCTGAGATTACACTTTCGATTCCTGGTTGTTGATCAAATGGTTCAACCATACACCAGAAACAACCACCCGCAAAAATTGCTGTTTCTTTACTCATTATAAAATCCCCCTTTTATTTAAATTCAGCTGCGTATTTACCGTAGCCTTCTTCTTCTAATTTATCAACTGGAATAAATCTTAATGAAGCTGAGTTAATGCAGTATCTCAATCCACCCTTATCTTGTGGTCCATCTGGGAAAACATGTCCTAAATGTGAGTTTGCTTCACTACTTCTAACTTCATTTCTAATCATTCCGTGAGAAGTATCTAGATTGCTCTTAATACTGCTTTGTTCGATTGGTTTAGTGAATGCTGGCCATCCACAACCAGAATTGTATTTATCTTTTGATGTAAACAATGGTTCACCTGAAACAATATCTACATATAATCCATCTTCAAAGAAATCATCGAATTCATTTGTAAATGGTCTTTCAGTACCAGCGTTTTGAGTAACTTCATATTGTTCGTCTGTTAAACGACTTCTTAATTCTTCTTCACTGTATTTTTTCATAATTAACAGCTCCTTTGCTTAATTATGACATATCAAATGCTGATATATCGTACACGACATATCTATAATGATAACGAATATTGAAAATATTGCAACTCATTAGCACAATATATTATTCAGCATCCTTACCCCAATATGCATTACCGGCAAGTGCCATTATGATGTAATAAATGTACTTTCCTACGTTTGCAAAATTAAATTGACTAAATGCCTTAGCTAATTGAATAAAGTCGTATAATAGCCAGAATTTCCATTGTGTTGAAATCTTCATGGCATTCATAATATTTGCGATTAATGAGATTCCAAATACAAAACTAGTTAATACATATAGGACAGAATCAGATGAATTTAGTTGACCGTATCCAATGTAATTGATACCAAAACTAAATAACAATGATAATAGAGATAAAATAACAAAAAGTATTTTTCCCTTAGCAGTATTCATTAAGTTTGATTTCTTAAATTTATCAGAATTAGTCCATGTCTTAATTGCCCAGATCTGAATAATAAAACTAATTGGATAAGTTAAAATTGCACCATGATTACCTAGTAAGTAATCAATAATACAACCCAAGATAATCTCAGGTACCCCTATCCAATTCCCCCAATTACTAAATCTACCAACCAATCTAGTAGACATAATAGACATACAAGCATCAAATGCACTAATTAAACCAAACGGAACAAAGATTGCCCAATGTCCCCAATGAGTCACATCATTAAGTGATTCAAATAGATATCCTGATAGAAATGCACAAATAAATATAATTACAATTCCTAATAAATCCATTACTCTTGAAGTTGCTAAATTTCTAAATACTTTTACCATTTTGAAAATCTCCTATTGTTTTTATTTGAGACAGCCGTATTCCGGATGCAACGCTGTCAGATATTTTATATAAATAAAAAGCACACCTCTAGGATGTGCTTTTTACCGTCCTAATATTTAATCTAAAACATCAGTTAATTGAGGAACAACTTGTTTCTTTCTTGATACAACACCTGGTAAGGCGATTGTATCATCTGAAATAGTTTGGTTAAATGCTTTTTCAACAGCATCTTTAGGTTCACCATATACAATGGCTTCTGAGTTGCTGTCTAAAACATTAGTAGCAATAACTAAGAATAAATCATATCCTTCAGCCTTTGCTTCTTCTTCCATAGCTTTTAGTAAATCAGCTTTACGTTTTAAGACGTCGTTAACATCAACAGTGTTAATTTGGTCAATACGAACGGCTTTGCCACCCATAGTGAATGACTTAGCATCACCGTCAATTAGATCTTTATCAGATCTAGCATCAACGTTAGTACCAGCTTTTAGCATCTTGATACCGTATTCTTCGTAATCAACATTAGCAATTTTAGCTAAGGCTTCAACTGCTTTCTTATCAACATCTGTAGTTGTTGGTGATTTTAGTAATAATGTATCAGAAATGATTGCTGATAACATTAAACCTGCTAACTTTTCAGGAATTTCAACATTTTTTTCATTGAATATTTCGAAAATTACAGTACTTACACAACCAACAGGTTCTGCACGATAAAATACTGGTTTTTCAGTATTAAAGTCTGCAATTCTATGATGATCAACAACATGAGTTACAGTTAATTTATCGATATCTGAAACACTTTGTTGAGGTTCATTGTGATCCACTAGCATAACAGATTCAACTTCTGATGAAGCTTCACTAATTACACGTGGCGCATCTTGTTTGAAGTAGTCTAAAACAAACTTAGTTTCTTCATTAGGAGTACCTAAAGCTACTGCTTCAACGTCGTAACCTAATTTGTTTTGTAAATATGCATATTCGATAGCTGCACAAATTGCATCAGTATCTGGACTTTGGTGTCCGAAAACTAATTCTTTAGCCATGATAAAACTTCCTTTATCTTTTTAGTAGTTGTCCTTTAATCTTGATAGATAGTCTCTTTCATCTAAGAAAGCATTGAATTCTTCTAGGAATGAACCTACACGAGGAATCATCTTCTTGTTTGATCTGTAGACGAATGCTAAATCAAAATTAATGTTTGGATTCAAACGGGCAACCCATGTATTATTATCTTCCAATTTTTTAACATCTTTGTCAATCATAAATGAACTTGGAAGTGCAGTATTTAATCCAGTGCTAACTGCAAAACGTAAAATTTGTTCTGGAGTTGAGAAACAAGCACCACTCTTAGGATTATCTAACAATTGATCCTTGTATTCTGTTTTTAGAATTGAATCTAAGAAGTAATCTTCTGGATAAGTAACCCATGGTCTATCCAATGTATCCTTAAACTTAATCTTATCTTTTCCAGCAAATTTTTCATTATGGTGAATGTACATTAAATCATCACTCATAATCTTTTGTGCTTCATATGGCTTCCAGTTCTTAATTGATGAATCTGGTAAGTACATAATTGCTAAATCAATACGGTTGTTTTCTAAACTTTCCCAAATTTCCTTACGAGTTAACATTCTTAAGTTAATCTTTAATTCAGGATTCTTTTTGTACAATTCAGCGATGAACTTTTCAAATACTTTAACTTGAATAGATGATAAAACCCCAATGTTAATATCACCAGTTGAAGCACTGTTTGATTGTTCAATTTCGTCAGCAGTTTGGTTTAAGATTTCATAAATGTCTTTTGTAGACTTTAGCATGATGTTACCAGCTGATGATAACTTCAATTTCTTACCAATTGAATAAAATAATGGTGCCCCAACAGTCTTTTCAAGCTTTTTAATTTGTTGAGTAAGAGCTGGTTGAGTAATCCCCAAAATTTGTGCTGCTTGAGTGTAATTCATAGTTTCTGCTAATTGCAAAAAGTATGAAAGTGTTTTTGAAGAGAAAATATTTTCTTGCTTAGTTTTTTTCATTTTTTACCCCTGTTTATCCATAAAATTATCATATAATAAATTCTTCATTAAGATATAATAACCTAATCATCATAAAATAACAATAAATTTTATGCTTTTTATAACAATTATTCTATAGATAATATTACTTAATGTTTGCCACTACTTCAGGATGCAAAACCATCATTTTTAATGGTTGTCCTTCAGCATCAACATCTAATAATGCAGATCCATTTGATTGTCTGTCATTAATTGGGTGTTCAGAAGGCATAATGTCATGAGTACGACGTCTATCAGTAACAACTTGGATTGGATTGTAACTGTCGTTAGATTCTTCAAGTTTAACTAAATCTACTAATTCATGTGGATTCTTCTTAAGTGGTTTTAGAACTTGAACTCCTCTACGTGCACGACTAGCCAATGGAACTTCACTAACCTTCATATTCTTGTAGAATCCACGTTGGGTAATCATCCCCACGACATCATCTTCTCTAACCAATGCAACATTAGCGACAAATTCATCATCCCTAATATCCATTGATCTAACACCAGTTGAACGAGCACCTGAATAAGATACTTCATCTAATTCAAAGCATGTTGCTAATCCCACATTTGAAGCAATAAACACTAATGGATTATCATCTTGTTTTTCTACATATTCCACATTTAATACATAAGCACTATCATCTTTTAGCTTTTCATAAACAGCAGGTCTAGAACGATAATTACGTCCTGGTGCTAATTTATCAAATTCGGTTTGTTTGATATAACCGTCACTAGTCGAAATAACAAACTTACCAGTTTCTTTAAGCGTCTTAAATGACATGACCTTAATAATTGCTTCATCATCACTTAAACCAATTGTTTGAGAAATATGTTCACCAGTTTCCTTCCACTTCGCATCAGTGATTTCATAAACTGGACGGTAAATTAAGTTACCTTTATTAGTAAACATGAATAAATGTTGTAATGTGGTTAATTCTTCTAAAAAGATTGGATAGTCATCTTCTTTTAGACCATCATCATCAACATCTGAAGCTTTGTATGAACGAACACTACTACGTTTTAGATAGCCATCATGACTAACCATCACAACAACATCTTCTTCTGGAACAGTAATTGTCTTACTGATCTTTAGTTCTTCCACTTCAGCTTCAATCTTAGTCAAACGATTATTACCATATGCTTTTTTAATTGCCTTAAATTCATTAGTAAGAACACGATTCAATTCACTATCATCGTTTAAGATCTTATTGAATTCTAAAATATCAGCAGTTAATTTGGCCTTTTCAGTTTCTAGTTCAACCACATCTGTATTAGTTAAACGGTATAGTTGTAACTTAACGATTGCATCTGCTTGTTTTTCAGAGAAATCGAATTTAGTAATCAAGTTATTACATGCATCTTTACGATTATCACTAGCTCTAATTGTCTTAATTACATCATCTAGGATAGATAAAGCTTTAATTAAGCCATCAACAATATGTTGTCTAGCCATTGCTTTATCTAAATCGTATTGAGTACGTTTAGAAACCACTAATCTTTGATAATCAAGATATGAGTCCAAGATTTCCTTTAAAGATAATCTTTCTGGACGCATTTTGTTGATTGCAACAACGTTAAAGTGATAGTTAATTTGTAAGTCGGTATTCTTAAATAGGTAATTTAAGATTCCGGTAGCATCTACATCTCGTTTTAATTCGATAGCAATAGATAAACCATTACGATCACTTTCATCTCTAACTTCAGCAATACCATCAATTTTCTTATTGATTCTGATTTCATCAATTTGTTTTACCAATTGAAGCTTATTCACTTCATATGGTAATTCACTTACCCTAATTAAAGTTTTATTACCACGTAGTTCTTCAACACTAGTCTTAGAACGAATAATAATCTTTCCACGACCAGTTTCATATGCTTTTTTAATACCATCTAGGCCTTGTACGATTCCTCCGGTTGGGAAGTCAGGACCCTTAATGAATTCCATTAATTCTTCTAATGAAGCATCTGGATGTTTTTGCAAGTGCATTAAAGCATCTAATACTTCTGTTAGGTTGTGAGGTGGAATTTCAGTTGCATATCCTGAAGAAATACCAGTTGCACCGTTTACCAATAAGTTAGGGAAACGTGATGGAAGTACAGTTGGTTCATTTTCAGTGTCATCAAAGTTTGGCACCCAATCAACTGTATCTTTATCAATATCTCTTAGCATTTCTGATGCAATTTTACTCAATCTAGCTTCGGTATAACGCATCGCCGCAGCAGGATCTCCATCCATTGAACCATTGTTACCGTGCATTTCGATTAATGGTTCTCTGATTTTCCACTCTTGACTCATTCTTACCAATGCTTCGTAGATGGAACTATCACCATGGGGATGGAAATTACCCATAACATTACCAACTGACTTAGCTGACTTTCTGAAACCTTTATCAAAGGTGTTTCCATCTTTGTTCATCGCATATAGAATTCTTCGTTGAACAGGCTTTAGTCCGTCACGAACATCTGGTAACGCTCTTTCTTGAATGATTGATTTAGAGTATCTACTAAATCTTTCACTCATGATTTGTTCAAGCGTTAATTTTTCAATCACTGAATGATTAGCCACTTTGTTTCCTCCTATCTATTCAATTTCTGTTTCTTTAGCTGTATCTAGAATACTGCCGTCTTCTTCTAGTGTGAATTTAACGTTTTCTTCGATCCATTCACGTCTTGGTTCAACCTTATCACCCATAAGAGTAGTTACACGCTTTTCAGCAAGTGCAGCATCATCAATTTGAACTTGAATTAAAGTTCTGTTATCTGGGTCCATAGTAGTTTCCCATAATTGATCAGCGTTCATTTCACCAAGCCCTTTAAATCTTTGTAAAGCAGGATGTTGGCCAAACGCTTTTAACTTGTCGGTTAATTCGTCGTTAGTCCAAGCATAATCAACTTGGTTCTTCTTACCAGACTTTTGTTGAATCTTATATAAAGGTGGAAGTGCAATGTACACTCTACCTTGTTCAACCATTGGACGCATGTACTTGTAGAAGAATGTTAATAACAGAATTTGAATATGGGCACCATCATCATCGGCATCGGTCATGATAATGACTTTATCATAGTTGGCGTCTTCAATATTAAAGTCAGCACCAACACCAGCACCAATTGTATAAATCATGGTACTTATTTCTTCGTTCTTCAAGATATCATCTAGTTTTGCTCTTTCAGTATTTAAAACTTTACCACGTAATGGCAAAATTGCTTGATGCTTACGGTCTCGTCCTTGCTTTGCAGAACCACCCGCAGAATCCCCTTCGACTAGGAATAGTTCATTTTTAGAAACATCTTTAGATTGCGCTGGTGTTAATTTACCAGATAGTAATCTTTCCTTCTTGTGTTTCTTCTTACCATTACGACTTTCATCACGAGCTTTACGTGCAGCTTCTCTAGCCTTACGCGCTCTTAATGACTTATGAACTAATTCTTGAGCGAAATCATTGTTTTCTAATAGGAAGTAACCTAATTGTTCAGAAACAATATTATCAACAATAGAACGAACTTCTGGACTACCTAGTTTTTCTTTAGTTTGACCTTCGAATTGTAGCATTTCTTCAGGAACTTTAATTGAAATCACTGCAGATAGACCTTCTCTAACATCAGTTCCATCTAAGTTCTTTTCTTTATCCTTTAATAGCTTTACTCTACGAGCGAAATCATTAAATGACTTAGTCCAAGCACTTCTAAATCCAGATTCATGTGTTCCACCATCTTTAGTTCTAACGTTATTAACGAATGAAAGTGTATTTTCTGTATAACCGTCATTATATTGAGCAGCTACTTCAACTTCAACACCATCTTTTGATCCATCAAAATACATGATGTTACCAAGAGTATGCTTGTCTTCGTTCAAGTATTGAACAAACTCTTTAATTCCATCTTTAAAATGGAATTCTTCGCTACGTTCTTGTCCCACTCGTTCGTCAGTTAAAGTAATTTTAATTCCGTTCAATAAGAATGCTGATTCTCTTAAACGTTGTCTTAAAATATCGTAGTTATAAATAGTGGTTGTAAAAATACTACTATCAGGCTTGAAAGTGACAGTAGTTCCACTATGTTCATTTGTTTTACCTATTTTCTTAAGAGTGCCAATTGGTTGACCACCATTTTCGAAATCTTCTTCATATTTGTAACCATCTCTAACAATAGTTACACTTAAACTGTTTGAAAGTGCATTAACAACACTGGAACCTACCCCGTGCAAACCACCAGAGGTCTTGTATCCACCATTTTCTGTAAACTTACCACCAGCATGTAATACAGTTAGGATTACTTCTGGAGTGGGTTTACCAGATGAATGCATTCCTACAGGCATTCCACGTCCGTGATCCACCACTGTAATACTATTATCATTATGTATAGTAACGTTAATTTCGTCACCATAACCGGCTAATGCTTCATCGACCGCATTATCCACAATTTCGTATACCAAATGATGTAATCCCTTACTATCGGTAGACCCGATGTACATACCAGGACGTTTTCTAACTGCTTCCAATCCTTTAAGGACTTGAATGGAGTCATCATTATAGTTTTCTGACTTATTAGCCATCATTACGCACTCCCTTTCATACAATATAATATATTACATTATTTAAAAACGTTTTGAAAGGGCTTTAATTTAGGAATTATGATACCAGGTTGTCTAAATTAGTAAAAATGGTAAAATTAATAGATAGTTATTTTTGGGGAGGAACGTTTTTTGAAACTTATAATATTATTAATAGTGGCTTACTTATTAGGGGCACTTCCTAGTGGAATCTGGGTTGGAAAGTTATTTTTCAATAAAGATATCACTAAATTAGGTTCTGGAAATATGGGAACCACAAATACATTTAGAGAATTAGGAAAGACTGCCGGAGCAGTTGTAATGATTCTAGATATTCTAAAAGGAACAATCGCTACATTACTTCCAGCATTCTTTAATATTTCACACGTATCACCTATTATATTCGGTTTATTTGCCGTGTTAGGTCATACTTTCTCAGTTTTTGCTCACTTTAAAGGTGGTAAAGCTGTTGCAACAAGTGCAGGGATGTTATTAGCAATTCACCCTATTTTATTCTTATGTGCATTCGCTTTTGAAATTATTTTTACTTACTTAACAAGTATGGTGAGTCTTGCTAGCATGATTTCATTCCCACTTATTACCATCTTAATATTAATGGATGGTGACTATTGGTTAGGGTTAATCGGAATTATCTTAACTGTCTTTATCTTTGTAAGACATCGCAGCAACATTACAAGAATTAAAAATGGAAATGAAAACTTAGTTCCTTTTGGTCTTGTGTATAAACGTCGTAATAAATAGACAAAATAAAAAGAGCTGTCAATGACAGCTCTTTTTTATTTTGTGTTTTTAGCATCTAATCGTTTCAAATGTTCTACTTTATCTTTTGATAATATTGGGAATGAAATCGTAAATATTGATCCATATCCTGCAGAACTTTCAACATTAATTTGCCCATTATATGCTTCTACTAAACGTTTAGCGATTGATAATCCAAGTCCATTTCCACCTTGATTACGGCTTCTAGCCTTATCTACACGGTAGAAACGATTAAATATCTTATTGATACTTTCTTGACTTAATCCTTCACCAAAATCTTGAACGGCAATATCTACGTAACGATACTTTCTAGAAAGAGAAATATGAATTTCTTTTCGTTGTTTAGAATACTTAACCGCGTTATCCAATAGGATAATTAAGATTTGTTCTAAATGATTTCGATAGATTTGTACAATTGTTTCTTCATCAATATCATCATCTAAGATAAACTCATAATCTGGATGGATCATCTTAAAATCATTGTATTGTTGATGAACAACGTCTTGTACGTCAGTAGTCTTATTACCATAGTTTATTTCGACTTGTTCAGCTCTTGATAAATCTAACATTTCTTGAACTAAACTCTTCATTCTATTAATTTCATAAATAGATGATTTGATTGATTCATCCAAAACTTCTGGATCGTCTTTCCCCCATCTAGAAAGCATATCTAAATGTCCTTGAATTACGGCAACTGGGGTTCTTAGTTCATGTGACACATCTTCAACGAATTGTTGTTGTTGATCAATGTATCTTTGCATAGTGTCAATCATATCATTGAATAAATCACCTAAATCGGTTAGCTCATCATTTTGAGTTAACTTAGGCACACGACTATCCGTTTCTGGAGATTCCTTAACACTATGAATTGTGTTAGAAATAATGCGAATTGGTCGAAGCATATACGATGATAAAAAGTATGACAATGCAGCTGAGAAGAAGATACCAATTATAAGAATAACAAACAAAATTCCAGCTAATTTATTGATATATAAATTGTAATCTGACATGGAATCAACCACTCTTAAATACCCAATTAGTGAATGCATCTTATCAGATGAATAAATTGGTGAATCTAAAACTAAAACCGTTTTACCATCACTTTTTGTGATTACAGATTTTCTTGATTCTACAGGCTGAAATTTATAAATCTTTTTTGGTGACTTCTTTGATGAAAAGATTGGTTCTGATTGATTATTGTATACACTAACAACGATATCTTTACTGAATAAATTAGTGTAAATAGAATCAGAATATACATTCATTGCCATTCCATTATTAGGATTAGCATCCTTTAAATTATTGTTAGGACTTAAAACGTCATTAACTTTTTCGAAATCTAAAGGTTGATTAACATGACTTAATCTACTAGAGATTGTTACATCTGATTCAACTGTACGTGCGTTTTCTTGATGCAAAAGAACATCAGAAAATCGATTATAGATTAAAAAAGAAAAAATTGATAGGATAACAAAAATTATAATTGCTGAACCAATTGACCATTTCCACTTTAGAGAAAACCATCTTCGATTACTACTTACTGTCTTTGATACTTTATCATCATTGAGGGGTATCATGATCTCATCACGTAACCGGTTCCTCTAACAGTTTGGATATAGCTCTTTTGATCTGGTCTATCAATTTTGTTTCTTAGGTAACGAACGTAAACATCAACAACGTTTGTTTCTGCACTTGAATCGTAACCCCATACCTTAGTTAATAAAACATCTCTAGCTAATACAACATTAACGTTTTCCATTAATGTTAATAGTAGTTCATATTCACGTTTAGTTAAATCAATGATGTCATCGCCACGTTTAACAATGCGACTTTCCTTTTCTACTGTAATATCCTTAAAGTAAACTACTTTTTGGTCTTCAGCGCTTTCGTCACCTTCGATATCAATACGACGAAGTAAAGCTCTAACACGTGCTAATAATTCTTCAATAGCAAATGGCTTAACAATGTAGTCGTCAGCACCGTGATCAAAACCAGAAACACGGTCAATAACAGAATCTCTGGCAGTCATCATAATGATAGGAGTAGTTTTCTTTTCACGAAGTCTTCTAGCAACTTCCATACCGTTTAACTTAGGTAACATTAAGTCTAAAAGAATAACGTCATAATCGTTATTAAGAGCTTCTTCTAGCCCTTCACGACCGTCTAAAGCTACTTCAGTATCATAACCTTCATGCTTTAATTCTAACTCTACAAATCTAGCTAAGCTTTTTTCGTCTTCAATTATTAAAATTCGGCTCATTTAAGTACACCTCTCCATTTATTTTAGAAAATCTTAACTTACTTTGTATATTTTATCACAATTTTTCTCATAATAGAAGAGCATAATCCGAATATTATTATTAAAAACTCACCAAAATGACTCTATTGTCGGATAAAATAAAAAATCGATTTGTTTAATTGATTATAGTTTAATATAAAACTAATAATAAATAAATAATTTTATATTTAAAATAAAAAAGCTATCAGAACCCATGGTGTTCTGATAGCTTTTATTTAATTAGTTGTTTTCATTAACAACTTGTTTTCCATCATAGTATCCACAACTAGGACATACAATGTGAGGTTTACGTAATTCTCCACAGTTTGGGCAAGCACTCAAACTTGGGTTAGCCAACTTAATGTGACCACGACGCATACCCTTCTTAGCTTTTGAAGTTCTTCTTGCTGGTACAGCCAATGCAAAAACCCCCTTTTTATTATAAAATATCCACTAGTGAAAAAATTTTTAAGTCTTGCAACTAGTTATCACTATCGTTAAAGAAATTCTCTAACTTAGCAAGACGTGGATCTACTTTTTTATCATTTGCCTCTTGTTCAGCGAAATCATCTTCTGAAATTACCGCCCAGTCATTACCTTCAGGCATTTCATTACTTTCAATTTCATCCGGAGACAAAATGTGCATTGGAATTTGTAGAATGATGTTATCGGCTACAGATTGATCAAAATCAATTAAGCCATCATCATCTACTAGAAAAGCAACATCATCTTCTCTTTCACGCTCTTTAAGTCTAGCTTGTGTATCTACATAAACTTCATCAATTGTGAAGTTTAATGGTAAATCAACCGGCTTTAAAGAACGAGAAGATGGTACAACTACCTTTCCTGTTACATGAGCGTTAACAATCACATCACCTTTTTCATAAAAGACATGTGCTTCAACATGAATATCATCATCTGCAGAAATAACATACTTGCTATATCTACTCATGATATCATCTGATAAATTAATGTCTTCACTAGTTGATAGTGGTTGATTCTTGTATTCGGAAAGTTCTTTTACGAACCATTTCATGTCTATTCCTCCTAATGCAACAGCGTTTATTATACATATTAAGACGTTAGTTTGTCAAGGTCATTTCCTTGATACCATCCCTTTTATTAATAAATAATTGGGTGTTTCCCTACATCTTGTTTTCTATTATTAATACTTTCGTAAATTTTACCAGCATTTACATCAAATTTTAGTTCATTTTCGGATAAATGCTTATCAATTTTAGTAATAATAGGTAATTTTATATCTTTTTTTATATGATTTAAATAACCATTACCAAATTTATTAAAAGCTAATATACGGGCATATTGGCTGCCTAAATCATCATCTTTTTTCCAATTTAATAATGTGTATACACATAATCTTCTAAGACGTGAATAGGTATATCTTTTCGATTTAATTAAAGAAATAAACTCATCAAAAGTATTTGCTTGATAAATAAATTTCTTAAATCGATATTCAAGGCCCTCATTCATTTGATAAATATTTTCCAGCTCATCAATTGAACTGGTTGTAACCTTATACTTTAGTAATGGCCAAAAATCATTCCATGAGCATATTTGATTAAATACTGTTTTATCATATCCAGTTGGTAGGAAATCAGTAGTTTCATCAATTCGATTTGTTTCAATAGCATCCCTAATTGAAGAAGCGCTTGCAATTTTTATATCGTGGTTTAAATCCTTATCATGATGATTTGAACCATTACGTAAAATTGGTACTAACTTCATATGGTGTTCCATCTTATTATTAGCAATTGCGTAATTTAAAGCTAACACATCATTAGGATCACTAATATCCTTACCAGTTATCCCACCAATGGCTTCTCTAATTAAACTAGCGTAAGACTTTTTGTAGTCATTATTTATGAAATTGGAGTTACTTAAGTCTTTTTTAGCTAGTTCTTCAAAGTCTAATTCTGGATGTTCACTACCAAATGCTAACCATTCGCAGTGGAATTTAGATAAAATTTCTACGGCTTTTTTAGCAAATATATCTGCTGCTTGAACCGCCGCTTGAACCGGCAATTCAATAACTATATCAGCACCATTATTCAAAGCAATTTCAGCTCTTTGCCATTTGTCAATTATCGCTGGTTGTCCTCTTTGAACCCAGTTACCAGACATGACGATAATTACTATATCAGCACCAGTCGTTTGTTTAGCTTGTTGAATCTGATATTTATGACCATTATGAAATGGATTATATTCAGCTATTATTCCGACTGCCTTCATAGTAACTATCCCTTCTTACATTTAAAGAACCATCTAGTTGTATCTTCACTAATCTCATCGTGACCAAAATTAGCAGATACCTCAATTGAACTAAAGCCAACTTTTTTCAATAGATCTAAATATGTTTGTAACTCATACGTTCTTTCGAAATGAGTTTCACTAAACTGGTCATAGGCATCAATATCTTCATTGTATGTGAAAAATACTAAATCATGTTCAACTGAATGATCAAATTCACCAATGTATGATTGCCATTGAAAAGCATTTTCATCATCATGATAGTTATACATATAACCAGGATACACAACATCGGTTTGATATGGTGTAATCACGTCAAATAAAAATGTTCCATTGTCACTTAAATGATTTAAAACATTTTCAAATGTAGTTTGTAATGTTTCTAAATCTGGTAAATAGCATAATGAATCGTCAAAACACGTAATAACGTTGAAATTAGGCAAGTCAGATAAGTCAGTCATATCACCTTGAATTAATTCAACCTTATTTTCTTTATCTCTAAGTCTTTCATCAGCTAATGTAAGCATATCGTCGGATAAATCCATTCCACTAACTTGATATCCTTCGTCAGATAAGAATGATAATAGTCTACCTGTACCACATGCCATATCCATGATAGATTCATCTTTAGTTACGTTATCTTTAACATATGATAACCATTTATCATACATTGTTTCATCAAATAACTCATCATAGAATTTAGCAAACTTTTGATAAATCATATTAGTCGTTTACCCAACTGTCGATATCAACGTAGTCTGCATCAGACCATAATTTTTCTAGGTTGTAGTATTCACGTTCATCTTCTTGGAATACGTGAACAATAACATCACCCATATCCAACAAGATCCATTTAGCTGTATCTTTTCCTTCAACAGCTTTCACGTTAATTCCAGCTTCTTCTGCTTTATCAGCAATTTCTTCTGAGATTGATTTTACTTGTCTATTTGAAGCTGCATCCATGATTACAAAGTAATCTGCCATTAAACTAACTTCATGTACATCTAATGCTACGATGTTATGTGCTCTTTTACTGTCTCCAGCTTTTACAAGTACTTCTAATTTTTCTTTACTGTTCATTATTGAACTCCTTATTATTTGATATTTGATCCGTTTACCCACGCATTGTACGTATCAATTGTTTTAGGATAAACTGGTTTATTTTCACTGATTAAAAATTCTAATGTGTGTTTAGTTTGATAAGCAACACCATCAGCTAAATCGTTAAATGTTATCTTTCTGGCATCTTCTACTCCGGGAAAATCTCTTCCCATTTCAATATAATCGGCCATGTAAACGATTTGTTCTAGTTTAGACATATACTTAGCACCTGTTGTATGGTGCTTAATTGAATTAAGAATATCGATATCGGTTACTCCCAATTCATCTTGAACTAAGAGGTATCCTACTTCTCCATGCCAGATGGCATTTCCATAATGCAATAGTAAATCATCCAAATGATATTTTTTGATAACCTCTAAAAAGTCATCATCTGGTCTTTGTTTAGCATAATCATGACATAATCCGGCAACACTAGCTTTTTCAATATCTTCTACATTTCGCTTAGCTAACTCAATTGCCATTTGTTCAACACGTAAAACATGTTCGAATCTAGATTGAGTTAATGCATCATCAAGTTTTTGGATTAATTCTTCTCTTGATAATGGAATATATTTACCTGTGTATGTTAAATCAATATCATTCATATAAATTATGCTCCTTTATATATTTAGCGACTGCATCCGGAACCAAGTAACGAATTGATTGACGGTTCTTAACTAATTTACGGACCATAGTTGAAGAAATATCTAACTTAGGTACATCTACCCAAATTACTGGATATTTAGTAGTCATTGGATAGTTTTCTCTTCTGACACCAACAAAATGAGTTAATTTAAAAAGCTCATCTACTTTATACCATTTAGGTAAGTATTCAACCATGTCACCACCAATTATAAAGTAATATTCATAATCGGGATGTATCCTATTTAATTCTATCATAGTGTTATATGTGTAACTGGTTGTTTGATTAATGATTTCAATCATTTCAATATCGAAATCATCATTGTCATTTATAGCAACATTAACCATGTTTGTTCTATCAGTAGCATCAATTGCCTCTTTATGATCAACGTGTGGCGGAATGAAATCGGGCATGAAATACACTTTTTCTAAACCTAATTGACTACGTACTTGTTCGGCAATAAACAAATGACCATTATGAATAGGATTAAAGGTTCCCCCAATAATACCAATTTTTCTTTTATGATTTGATACGTTCACTTGAGTTACTGTTTGCACTTTTTGATCACGCATGGTTAAAAACACCTCTACATATTTCTAACTTCGACAGAATAAATTTGGAATTTTTCTTTACTTGCAGGCAAGAATAGAAGTAATGTCTTTCCAATGGTTTGGACAACATTAATATTACTGTTGCTTTCAATGTATTCTTGAACATCCTCAACTTCTAAGTCAGAGTTTTGTTGGATGTTAACTTTAATTAATTCTCTTCTGTGAAGAGCATCAATAACTTGTTCCAACCATGTTTCATTTAAACCATTTTTTCCGATTGAGAAAAGTGGTTTCATTCTATTAGCTTGAGATCTTAAATATCTTTTTTGTTTTCCTCTAAGTTTCAAATTATTACTCCTCTTTAAATCATTGCTTTTCTAATTAATACTGCTACACCTTTTGGTGCCCATCCAGCAACTACAACATCAGCTGGAACAGTAATCCAACCTAATCCTTCAAAAACTAAATCAGACTTTTGATTAGTTTTAAATTCAAATCTAACTAGTTCAGGAAAATCTTCAATTGATTCTGGACTAGGTGGTGTTAATAGTTCACCAAAATGTTTTTCATAAAACGCATCAGCATTTTCTAACTTGGTACGGTGAATCAATAAGGTGTTTTCAACATAAACTGTAAATCCGTGTTTTTTATCACCTTGGACGTAATCAAATCTAGCAACACCACCAAAGAATAGTGTTTGTGCTGGATTCAGTTGATATACCTTAGGCTTAATTGGCTTTTGTGGTTGAACGATTTTTAAGTCCTTACCATTTAAGTAATGCGCCATTTGTTCCTTATGAATAATACCTGGTGTATCAACTAACTCATGACCATCTTCTAAATCAATTGTTATTTTATCCAAAGTAGTACCTGGGAATCTTGAAGTTGTAATCAATTCCTTAATTCCAGTATTTTGACGGATGATTTGGTTAATTAAAGTTGACTTACCAACGTTAGTAACACCTACAACATACACGTCTCTATCTTCTCTTAACTTATTAATGTTATCCAATAAATCATCAACAGATTCATTTGTCTTAGCTGATACTAATTCAACATCAATCGGTCTAATTCCGGCTTCATTAGCTCTTTGACGTAGCCAGTCTTTTAATTTAGTTCTCTTAAGCGAATTTGGAAGTAAATCAGCTTTGTTACCAACTAACATAATTGGATTGTCACCAACGAATCTGTGTAATCCAGGAATTAAACTACCATTAAAATCAAATACATCAACTAAGTAAACTATTAATGCATCCGCATCACGAATTTGATTTAACAGTCTTAAGAAATCATCATCAGTTAAACTAACAGGTGAAATTTCATTATAGTGTCTTAATCTAAAGCAACGTTGACAATAAATTTCACCAGTTTCTTTACCTTTTTCAAGAGCAGAATTAGGTGTAAATCCTAAGCCTTGTGGATCGTCTGTTTGAATTACAGCTCCACATCCTATACATCTTAGTTCTTCATCTTGTATTTGATTAATTTCTGTCATTAATATCCTCCTGCCAGTCTAAATCACTGAACTTCTTTCTTAACTTTTTCCATATTACTGATTCAATCATACGATTAGGTTTGGTGTTCCACGCATCAGATTCAATTAATGGTTTTACCAAAACACTTCTTACATTCGCATTATTTGAAGCCCAGACATCAGTTAACAATTGATCGCCAACCATAATAACCTGTTTTGAATCTAAATTATATTTCTTTAAAGCCTGCTTAATACCTCTAGGTAGTGGTTTGCAAGCTCTAGAGATGAAGTTGAGCTTTAAACTTTCTAAAGCTCTCTTTACTCTATTATGTTTATTATTAGAGATTACAATCAATTCGATATTATATTTTTTCAATTGATCAATCCAATCTCTTAGTTGAGGAGTACCATCTGGATTATTCCATGGAATCAATGTATTATCTAAATCACTAAAAACAGCTTTAATGCCCATATCCTGCAATTTAGATGGTGAAATACTGTATATAACTGGAATCATCCAAGTTGGTTTAAATTTAGTTATCATCATAACACTCCTCAAATTTATGTATTATGGGCACAATACTTGTGTCCCATATAAGAAAAAAACTCCCACCTACTTACCTTAAGTGGTGAAAGTTTTTATAAATTATTTAATAGCTTTCTTTGCAGTTTCAGCTAATGAAGCAAAAGCTTTTTCGTCGTTAACAGCTAAGTCAGCTAACATCTTACGGTTCATTTCAATGTTTGAAAGTTTCAAACCGTGCATTAATTTACTGTAACTTAGACCGTTCATACGAGCAGCAGCATTGATACGAGCAATCCATAATCTTCTGAAGTTACCCTTGTTTGCTCTACGATCACGGAATGCATATTCACGTGACTTCATAACTTGATCTTTAGCAGTCTTGAATAGACTGTGCTTACCTTCACGGTAACCTTTAGCTTCTTTTAAAACACGCTTACGACGTGCGTGAGTAACTGTTCCACCCTTAACTCTTGGCATATTTAAATCCTCCTAATTGTATGTCTTACTTAAAAGTTTTAATTAAAACATCTTTGTGTATTTGCTTGCTAATGTATCGTTTACCATGCTTGTACCACGTAGGTTACGACGTTGCTTCTTAGTCTTACCGTGGAAACGGTGACTTGTAAATGCGTTAGCACTCTTTAAACCACCTTTGGCAGTCTTCTTGAAACGCTTTGCAATTGCACGATTTGATTTAGTCTTTGGCATTGAAAAAATCCTCCCTTAATTTAACTTTAAGTATTATAAAATACTATCTAATTTTTATCGCTTGATTTAGGTGCGAGCATTAGGAACATACTTCTTCCATCCATCTTTGCTCGTTGAGTAACGCTAGCAACATCTGATGTAGAATCTGCCATTCTGTTTAAAACATCACGACCAATTTCCTTATGTGTGATGGCACGTCCCTTAAAGCGAATTGAAACCCTAACTTTTTCACCTTTTTCGATGAAGGTCTTAGCTCTTTTTAGTTTGGTATTGAAATCATTAGTATCGATAGTTGGACTCAATCTAATTTCCTTAACACTAACTACTTTTTGCTTCTTACGAGATAGACGAGCTTTCTTTTGTTGTTCAAAACGGTATTTTCCGTAATCAAGTACTTTTGCTACCATTGGCTTAGCCTTAGGAGCAACAACTACTAAGTCAAGACCAGCAGCTTCAGCAATTTGCATTGCTTCATCTTTTGTCTTAACTCCTAATTGATCACCGTTTGCACCGATTAAACGAAGTTCACGAGCTCGAATTCCATCATTAACCATCATATCGTTTGCTATGGTAATTCACCTCCAAGTTTATTAAAAAGCAGAAAAAAGCGGGAGCCCACAATTGAGTACCCGCTTTTGGTCCCTTAAAAACATTTTAAGGGTTAAACCGATATCATGCCTAGCCATCTTTAAACGATAACTCAGGCGAGAAGCGGGATGCTTCTGCTTTTTCGTTATTTATATAGTATCAAGATATATGATACTTGTCAACAACATTTAATTATTTTTCTCTTGAGTAGTTATTAATGTCTGCTTGAATTTCTTTTACGAAATCATCAATGCTCATGTTTACAGTATCTTGTTCACCATATTTACGAACTGATACTTCATTAGCATTCTTTTCATTTTCACCAACAACGATTGTGTATGGAATCTTGTTGGTTTGAGCATCACGGATTAAGTAACCCATTTTTTCATTTCTGTCATCAACACTAGTACGGATACCTAGAGATGCTAACTTATCATTAACTTCTTTAGCGTAGTCACCGTATTTTTCCATGCTAACAGGAATTACTTTTACTTGTTTTGGAGCTAACCAAGTTGGGAATGCACCCTTGTATACTTCAATTAGGTAAGCAATAAATCTTTCCATAGTTGAAACTAATCCACGGTGCATCATAACTGGACGGTGTTCTTGACCATCTTCACCAACATAGCTTAAACCAAATCTTTCAGGCAACATGAAATCTAATTGAATAGTTGATAGTGTTTCTTCATTACCCATTGCAGTGTATGTTTGAACATCAAGCTTTGGACCGTAGAATGCGGCTTCACCTTCTGCTTCAACATAATCTAATCCTAAATCATCCATAGCACCTTTAAGCATTGATTGTGATCTGTTCCACATTTCTTCATCATCAAAGTACTTTTCAGTATTCTTAGGATCTCTGTAACTTAGTCTGAAGTGGTAGTTCTTAATATCGAAGTCTTTGTATACTTCAACCATTAAACCTAAAACCTTCTTAAATTCATCTTGAATTTGTTCTAGAGTTAAGAAAGTGTGACCATCATTCAATGTCATTTCACGAACACGTTGTAGTCCTGATAAAGCACCAGATTTTTCATATCTGTGCATCATTCCTAATTCAGCAATTCTCATTGGTAGTTCACGGTATGATCGAATGTGGTGTTTGAAGATTTGAATATGACTTGGACAGTTCATTGGTCTTAATTCAAGTTCTTCACCATCACCCATGTCCATTGGTGGGAACATGTCTTCACGGTAGTGTTGCCAGTGACCTGAAGTTTTGTATGCATCTAAGTTCATTAGCACTGGTGTAATAACATGTTGGTATCCATTAGCTAATTCTTTATCGATAATGTATCTTTCAACAACACGTCTGATAGTAGCACCGTTTGGCATCCAGTAAGCTAAACCAGCACCAACTTTAGGATCAACAAAGAATAGGTCTAGTTTGTTACCAATAACTCTGTGATCTCTTTCTTTGGCTTCTTGACGTCTGTTTAGGTCTTCTTCTAAATCAGCTTTCTTAAAGAATGCCGTTGCAAAAATTCTTTGTAACATTGGGTTAGAAGATTTACCTTCCCAGTATGCACCAGCAACTGAAAGAAGTTTGTATTCTTTAACTGCTTTAGCTGAAGGTAATACAACCCCTTCACCTAAACCTAGGTAATCACCGATTTGGTAGAATACAACTTCACCATCTTTAGCCATTTCGTTAACTAACTTAGCTTGGTATGGATCTCCATCAACTTGTTTTAGTGCATCATCTAGTGATAATACTTTTCTTTCAATTTTAACGTCGTCTTTTACCATCTTATTAATACGTTCTTCTGCTAGTGGTAATTCATCAGCACTAACTTGGCTATCGCGTTTATCTGTATCAACAAAGAAGCCATCGTCATTTGCAGTACTTTCACCAAATTGAATGTTATTAAATTGATCTGCTAAGGCAGCTTTTAATAATTGAGCAGCAGTTTGACGTAATACCTTCAAACCATCTTCAGAATCTTTTGTAACGATTTCAATTTTTCCACCTTTTTCTAAAGGTAAATCAATATCAACCATTTCTCCGTCGATTTTACCTGCTACAGATTTTTTAGCTAAACTAATTGAAATTGATTTAGCGATATCTTCTGTATTTACACCTTGATCAAATTCTTTAATGCTTCCATCAGGAAACTCAAATGAAATTTTTGCCATAATTATGCACTCCCTTGTCTAATTTTCGAATGAAAACAAAAAACGCCCCCAGTATCCTAAGATACTAGGGACGTCAAAATAAACGTGGTTCCACCCGAATTCTACTCATATACATCAATATACGAGCCTCATAAAAGTTGATAACGAAACAACCCGTGTCAGAATTTTCCTCTGCCTAATGAATAAAAGTGGTAACTTTAATAATAATCATAGAAACACTTCCAGCAAATGTGCTTCCTCCCTGAATGTTAATTATTAAAATCATGTCTTTTATTAACTGTCTTTATTATCAATATTGTGACCACAATTGTCAAGAATAAATTACTATTTTCTATTGAGGTCTTCTATTTTTTCCAAACAAAGATACTTCTTTTGATAAGAAACGAACTCTTTGCATAATTCTCTTTGCCTTCAATGGTTCTTCTTCACCCTTGTTATTTACAGCAAGATGTTCTTTTTCGAATTGATCCATTGAGAAGTTTGAAGTAAAGAATGTGCTAAGCGCATTTTGCATACGATATTCAAGAATAACTCCTAAGATATCATCCCTAACCCATGATGACATTGAATCAGCACCAATATCATCCAAGATTAATACTGGTGTTTTCTTAATAGTATCTAGTTTGTCGGATACCATGTTATTGGAAATTGCACTCTTCATTTCAACAGCAAAACTTGGAAAATGTACTAAGGTAACCTCTGTACCGTTTTTAGCTAGTTCATTTGCCATTGCAGCCATTAAGAATGTTTTTCCAACACCAAATTCTCCATATAAGTACATTCCTTGGTGCCATCCCTTAGGATCATTACTATATTCATTAATAAAATCAGTTACCTTAGCCATCGAATCTAAACGATAGTCATTTTCATCCAAATCAAATTGACTTAGACTAACATTTTTGATGTTTTTAGGCATTGAAACTGCATGAATTCGCTTCAAAATCTTGTTTTGTTTCATGCTTTCGATTTTTTCTTTAGTAGGAACATATGATATATCAATTAATCCCTTAGAAACCACTAAGATAGGTGTGTATCCAGGAACATTAGTTGGTTCATTGTTCTTAACCTTATTTTTTTGTTGAACAAATTCATAAAGTTTAGAAATTGATTTTCTAACCGCATTTTCTGCTAATTTATCTTCATTATCATCCAAAAATGATTTTACTTCATCATCTTGCAAAGCCAAAGAAACTAATTGGTCATATTTTTGACGATACTTAGGTTCATTGATTTTCTTATTCATTTCTTCACTTAAGTTTCTCATTATTAACCCTCATTTCTATTGTTTTGCATTTGCTTAATTCTTTCTTGTAATTCTTTTTTCTTATCTGCATTAACTTTACCATAATCCTTGGGTTTATTATCTTCTTTTGCCCAGTCAGGTAATGTTTCTTTTACAACGTTTTTACGTTGATATCTCTTATTCGACTTAGGCGTAGCATTACTCTTATTGCGGTCTTTTATAAATTGTAGCGCTTGTTCAGCACTCTTAATTTTGTTTTGTGACCAATCATCAGCAATCGCTTCGAATAGGTTTCTATTAAGTCCTGAATTACCCAAATCAATTAAGATGTGATAAGTAATCATGTTAATCACTTCAGAGCTAAGAATTTGTCTTTCAACAACACTACTTATGATTCTTTCCTCGTTGCTATGAACATAACCACCCTTAGCACGTTTTAATGAATTTAAAAATTCCATTGGTGAATATTGGCGCATTGATTTGACAAGCTTACTTTCCATTTCGTTTAGATTAACATTGGAAGCTTGTTTGCTATTATCAGATTTGCTTGTTGTTTGATTTCTACCCGCAGAATTATTCTGGAATTGTCTTGAAACAATGACCTTAAATTTCTTAGGATCAAACACGTTATTAGCAACATTGGTAGATTGTTCAATTAATCTAGCTGTCGTGATTTCATCAATGCCAAACAATTCATGTTCGGTGTTAATTAAATTAATATTCTTCTTTACGTCAGTAATATTAACAAATGATTGGCTCAAAATATCTAATAACAAGTTAAAGTCAAAATCATTACTCTTTGGTAAATCAATAACCTCATCACTACCAACATTTGAAGATAAATCACTCTTGATATTTTTAATAACGTCCGGAGTATCTTTAATTTCACTATCTTTAATATTAAAAACTTGAAGAAAGTTCTGAGAAATATCTTCGTAGCCTTCTAAACTTACAGTTTCTGTTTTTAACTGTTCAAAAATATCCAGGTATCTGTACTCACCGATAATTTGCAATAGCGAAACACTCAACAAATCATCCATGAAGAATTTGGTAGCTTCTAACGGGCTAACTAATTGATATACAAAACTTTGTCTGTCATTTTGTCTTTTCAAAAATGTTTTTATTAATCCAACTGCTTCCAATTTGGTTCTAGCTTCTACGATTGATTTAATATCAGAGTTTAAATAAGTTAGTAATTCGACATGATTATGTTCTTTTGTCGCTTCTTTCTCTTGGCTCATTCTCCATAAAACATTAATTAAGGTGTATGCCAAAGAACCCACAATTGGTTGATACAAGACATCTAATGATTCTCTTTGCGTATCAGATAATTGTGAGTCGTTAGTTAGTATGAATTTAGATTGCGGATTAATTTCTAACCACTTTTCAGTCATACATATTCCCCATTACTTTTCATTTTTATGATCTTTATCTAGCACTTCTTTTAATTCATTATAGAAAACTGTCATATCCTTAAATTGACGATAAACACTAGCAAATCTAATGTAGGCGATATCATCAACATTAACTAGTTCTTTCATTACATATTCACCAATTAATTGACTAGATACTTCATTTTCACCCAATGATCTAATTTTATTTTCTACTTTATCAGCAATAGATGTCATTGCATCCATTGATACGGGACGTTTTTCAGCAGATCTAATTATTCCACGTAAAATTTTTTCATGATTAAATTCTTCACGATTACCATTGTTTTTGATTACTAATAATGGTGTTTGTTCGATTCTTTCAAATGTTGTATATCTGTAATTACAATTTTCACATTCACGTCGACGTCTAATTACTTGTCCGTTTTCAGCTGGTCGACTATCAACAACTCTGGAAGAGTTTTTATGACAATGAGGACATTGCATAATATCGTTCACCTCAGTTAATCTATATTATTAAATAATTTTACCACTTGAGAGCGCGTTTGCATAATACTACCGTTACTATCAATAACATCATTAGACAATTGTTCTTTGATATTTAATGGCCATTGACTATTAATTCTATTTAACGCTTCTTCTTCGGTTAATTTATCTCTACTCATTAATCTCTCTATTTGTTTGTCTTGATCACATGAAACAGTGATTATTCTGTCACATATGAAATGATATCCATTTTCAAATAAAGTGGGTGCATCTAAAATTACGATTGCTTCTTTTGACGAACTAATTTCACTATATATTTCATCACGGATAAATGGATCAATAATTCTTGTTAATTCGACTAGTTGTTCCTTATCTGAAAAAACAATTTCAGCTAATTTTTTTCGATCTAGTTCACCATTTGATAATAAGATATCTGGACCAAAAAAGGCAGCAATAGCTTTTAGCCCTTCGCTGCCTTTTGATTGGACATGGTGAGTAATTAAATCAGCATCAATAATTTGATATCCGCAACCTAATAAGCATTGAGAAACAGTGGATTTACCTGTCGCAATCCCACCAGTTAATCCAATTACTCTAGTCATATTTATTCAACCACTTTTCTTTGGCAATTTGGACAGTAAGTTGTTCCTCTTTGAGCAACTTTTATCTTTTCCAATAGTGTATCACATCTTTCACAAGGTTCTCCCTTACGTCCATAAACATGCAAATGATTTTGGAACTGTCCAGCTTCTCCAAAAGCATTGGAATATGAATGCACAGTAGTTCCATGACCCTTAATAGCCATTTTAATTTCAGCAATAATATTCTTTCTTAATGCTTCAATTTCTTCATCAGTTATTAAGTTAGTTTGTGTTTCTGGATGAATTGATGTTAACCAAAGAACTTCATCACAGTAAATATTACCTAATCCGGCAATATTACTTTGATTTAATAGGAATGGTTTAATTTTTCCTCTAGCTTTATTCATGATAGATTTCATGTAATCAAAAGTTAAGGTTTCATCAGTTGGTTCAGGTCCAATAGTACCTAATCCGGATAATGTCTTTTCATCCCCATTTTTGACTAGATACATACGACCAAATTTTCGACTGTCCTTATATCTTAGTTCACGATTATCATCTAAATGGAAAATAATATGAGTATGTTTAGTTGGCTCAGTTCCGTCTGGTTCAACGTCATACTTTCCTTCCATTCTCAAATGAGAAACAAGTGTCATATCATTATCAAATCTAAATAATAGATATTTACCACGACGATCAATTCTAATAATTTGATGTTTTTGTAGTACTTCTTTAAATTCCTTTTCAGAAACATTAATCATCTTTGGATATAAAACATCAATAGTATTAACTTTCGCACCCTCTACTAATTGGGTAAGTCCTCTTCTCACAGTTTCAACTTCAGGTAATTCAGGCATCTTTCTAACCTCACTTAAATTATTTCAAGCTGTACCAACTATTCCCATAATGACTTTTTACGTTCAATGGGACATTTAATTTCACAGCAGAATCCATTACTTTAGGAACCAACTCTTCTAAAATTTCAATTTCTTCGCTAGGTGCTTCAAAAATCAATTCATCATGAACTTGAAGTAACATCTTAGCTTTTAAATTACGTTTTTCTAGTTCTTGTTCCATTTTAATCATCGCAATTTTAATAATATCAGCAGCGCTACCTTGAATTGGTGAATTCATAGCAGTTCTTTCTGCAAATGATCTTAAATTAAAATTCTTTGCATTGATATCTGGAAGATATCTTCGACGATGTAAGATAGTTTCAACATATCCTTTTTCTCTAGCACTGTTGACACTATCTTCCATGTATTTCTTAACTCCTGGATATTCAGCAAAATATTTTTCAATGAATTCTTTAGCATCATTTCTACTAATTCCAGTGTTTTTAGATAATCCAAAGTCCGAAATTCCATACACAATTCCGAAGTTAACTGCCTTAGCTTGTCTTCTATACTCTGGTGTAACTTCACTATTATCTGACAAACCAAATATTCTTCTAGCAGTTGAAGCATGGATATCATCATTGTGAATGAATTCGTCTTGCATATTCTTATCACCAGAAATGGAAGCCAATACACGTAGCTCAATTTGAGAATAATCTGATGAAAAAATTTGCCAATTACTTTCACTAGGGATAAATGCTTGTCTAATCTTACGTCCTTCTTCTGTTCTAACTGGAATGTTTTGTAAGTTAGGATCAACAGAAGATAATCTACCTGTTTGTGTAAGTGTTTGCAAGTATCTTGTATGGACTTTATTATCAACGTGAATATCTGACAATAATCCTTCTACATAAGTGGATAGGATTTTAGAGTATTTACGATATTCCAATACTTTTTCTACGATTGGATAATCTGGTGCCAATTGTTCTAAAACACCTACAGCAGTAGAATAACCCGTTTTAGTTTTCTTTACTACTGGTAATTGCATCTTGTCGAATAGGATTTCTCCTAATTGTTTAGGAGAAGCAATATTGAATTCTTCACCAGCATCATTGTAAATTGATTGTTTGATTTCTAACAATTTTTCAGAGATTTTAGATTTCATGGAAATTAAAATATCTTTATTAATAACGACTCCAGCAATTTCCATTCTAGCCAATACGAATGATAAAGGTAGTTCAACATCCCTATATAAATCTACTTGATTATTTTCTTTTAATTCATCAAATAGCTTATCTTTTAGACTGTTAATAGCATTAACTTTTCTAGCGAAATGATCAAACAAAATATCATCATCAGGAATTGCTCTCTTAGCACCTTTTCCATATACGTCCTCATCAGATTGAACATCAAAATAATCATGACGATTTGCTACTTTTCCTAAATCATAACTATTATCGTTAGTATCTAGTAAATAAGATGCCAAAAGCAAGTCGAAGTCGACATTATTTAATTTGATGCCTAGTCTGTTTAATCCGACATATGTTCGCTTACCATCAAATACATTTTTACTAATCTTATTGCTTTCAAGTAAAGCTTTTAGATTATCATCCATCAATAATTCGATGTTTCTGGAAATGTAGTTAGTTTCGTCAATTTTCAATGCGAAACCGATATAATCAGCAGTGTGATAATTATCTCCATCCATTCCAAGATAAAAACTTACATTTGACCCATCTTTAACATCAATGTCATTTACATTATCAGAATTTAATTCAACAAAATCAACTTTATCCATTGTTTCAACTTGATCAGCGCTCATTTCGCTTAAAAACTTTCTAAAGTTCATTTCACGATAGAAATTGATTAATTCTTTAATATGATCGCCGTCATAAACAGTATCATCTACTGTAATTTCAATCGGTGCATTACGGTTGATAGTAGCTAATTTTTTAGCTAAAAAAGCATTTTCTTTATCTTCAGTTAAGTGTTCTAATAACTTTTTACCACTAACTTCATCTAAATGTTCATAAAGATTTTCAACACTACCAAATTGAGTAACTAATTTTAATGCTGTCTTATCACCGACTCCAGTTACACCAGAATAATTATCAGAAGAATCACCCTTTAGCGCTTTCCAATCAATAATTTGTTCAGGTGTAATTCCCATTGTTTCTTTAACATAATCAGTGTCGTATCTTACAACTCCAGAAACTCCACGATTTGAAATGGATACAGTTGTTTTATCTGAACATAATTGGGTTAAATCATTATCACCAGTTACAATAGTTGTTTCAAATCCTAGCTGATCTGCTTCCTTGGATAAGGTTCCAATAATATCATCGGCTTCGTAGTTATCTAATTGATAATATTTAATTCCACGGTTTTTAAGTAGTTCTTTTACATAGTCAAATTGTTCTCTTAATTCATCCGGAGTCTTATCTCGTCCAGATTTATAATCAGCATACATTTCTGTTCTAAATGTAGTTTTACCAGCATCAAAAGCAACCAAAACATTTGTTGGTTTAAATTTATCTAGCATGATATTTAACATATTGTTAAAACCAAAAACTGCATTAGTATGTATACCTTCGTTATTAACGAAACTGTTAACCTGGTTAATTAAAGCGAAAAACGCTTTATAGGTTATACTGTTTCCATCGATCAATAATAATCTTTTCTCAGACATATAATTCTCCTTATCGTTTTCGATAATTTAATTTTAACATGTACATATACTATTATTATATAAAAAATAAAAAAGATGGTGTTGTAGAAACACCATCTTTTTTTACTATCTATCGTTATTTGCGAATCCAAAAATACTTAGTAAGTGAATAAATAAGTTAATGAAGTCCATGTATAGAATCATTGCCCCACTTATTGCTAAACCATTTTCAGAAACTTCTGAACCATATTCGTTAAATGATTGTTTAATCTTTTGACTGTCATATGCAGTAAAGGCTGTAAAAATAATAACCGCAATAAATGAAATAAATAAATCAAATAGAGGGTTGCCTAGGAAAATGTTGATGATACTTACAATAATTAGCGCAAATAATGCTGCCATTGCTTGAGTACCAACTTTATCCAAGCTCTTCTTTGTAGTAACCCCAATTAATGCCATAACAGCGAAATCAATTGTTGTTGTTAGGAAGGCTTCTGCAATTGCAGTTGAACTGTATGCCATAAAAATGTATGAGAACAATCCACCTGTTAAAGCAGAGAAAACAATCAATGAAATGAACCCTGCAAAAGCATTACGCAATGCAAGATTTTGTGTTGTGAACGCTAATACCATCCAGAGAATAAGACCTACGATTGAAGCACCGGCGTTAAATGTAACATGGTACATTCCACCCATTAGGTAAGCAACAAGGCCTGAAATTAAAACTGAAAGGGTCATCCATCCGTAAGTCTTAGTTAAAAATCTATTCATTCCGAATGCGTCATTAACTAATCTACGTTCTGATTGATCATAGTTATTCATAATTTTTTATAATCCTCCTAAAAAATCCTTTAATAGGTTAGAAACATTTTAACAGATTAAATAAAAACTACAAGAATTTAATTCATATTATTTGTAACATCATTTAAAAGATTTTCATAAATACGTTCATAATTTTGAATATCTCCAGCACCCATGAAGACAACAACTGCATCATGATATTCCAGCAATGGTGACATATTGTCTGCTTCAATTAATCCACCATTCTTAGTAATCTTCGCAGCTAAATCAGCACTAGAAACATTTCCAGATTTTTCTCTAGGTGAGCTGTAAATCTTAGTAATGTATACGTCATCCGCCTTATTCAAACTAGTAGCAAAATCATCTAAGTAAGCGATAGTTCTACTAAATGTATGTGGTTGGAAGACAGCGATGATTTTCTTATTTGGATATTCTTGTCTTGCTGCATCAATCGTTGCATCAATTTCTGATGGATGATGTGCATAGTCATCGATAATTGTCATATCGGCAACTTTTCTTTGCGCAAAACGTCTCTTAACACCTTTAAATGTATCAAATTCATTTTGGACTTCTGCCAAATTATCATGTTCAAAATATGAAACAGCGATAACTGCTAAGGCATTCAAAACATTATGTTCACCATATGAATGAATTTGGAAGTGACCAATTTTTTCACCTTTGTATTCAACATCAAATTCTGATCCTGAAGTACTCTTAACAACGTTAACAGCTCTAAAATCATCATCTTCTCTGGTTCCATAGTAATAAATTGGAACATCAGCTTTAATATCTCTTAGATTTTCATCATCACCCCATGCAAAGATACCTTTCTTTGTTTGGTTAGCAAATGATTGGAATGCACTTTTAACATCATCGATACCTGTATAGTAATCAGGATGATCAAAGTCAATATTAGTCATGATTGCATAGTCAGGACTAGTTGCTAGGAAGTGACGACGATATTCATCTGCTTCATAAGCAAAGAACCTTGCTTCAGGAACCCCTTTACCTGTTCCATCACCAATTAAATAATCAGTAGGAGCGATTCCAGATAATACGTGTGCTAGTAATCCTGTGGTACTAGTTTTACCATGCGCACCACAAACACCAATACTGGTATGTCCCTTAATCATTTCTCCAAGAAATTCATGATATCTAAATACTTCTAGACCCATTTCTCTTGATTTTTTGATTTCTGGTTGATCGTCTGTAAATGCATTTCCAGCAATTACGGTTAGTCCTTCTTTAATATTATCAACATTAAAAGGAAGTACCTTAATACCCGCTTGTTCTAGTCCTACTTGAGTAAAAGTATATTTATCAATGTCAGAACCTTGTACTTCATATCCTCTATCTTTTAGAATTCTTGCCATTGCCGCCATTCCAGTACCTTTAATGCCGACAAAATGATATATCTTCTTTGCATCCATATTTAAATGCTCCTTTTATCTCTCAATAAATCTATCATAGCAGATTTATCAAAAGATGTTCTCTTTTTTTCTAAATATTTAACTTTTGATAATCACTCTCAGTTAAATAAACATCCCTTGGTTTTGAACCGTGTTGTCCAGATACGTAGTTATGCTGTTCTAGATCATCAATCAAGCTAGCCGCTCGGTTATAACCAATGGAAAATACTCTTTGTAATTTAGAAGTAGAAACAGTTTCCTCACTAGAAATGTATTCCAAAACATCTGGCATCAATTCATCTTGTTGCTCCACTTGATTAACTGATTTTAATAATGATTCCGGTTGGAAAGCATATTTAGGTTGACCTTGTTTTCTAACTTCGTCGGTAATTCGTTCTATTTCATCGTTTGTTACAAAAGTACCTTGTAAACGTGAAGACTGACTAGCTCCATTTCCAAGATATAACATATCACCCTTACCTAATAGTCTTTCAGCTCCTGCTGTATCGATGATGGTTCTTGAATCAACTTGACTTGAAACCATAAAGGCAACACGAGTAGGAATATTATTTTTAATTGTACCTGTAATAATATCAACACTAGGTCTTTGGGTTGCGACGATTAAATGAATACCAGCTGCTCGTGCCTTTTGAGTAATTCTAACAATGTAGTCTTGTACCTCACTTGATGCGACCATCATTAAATCAGCCAACTCATCAATTACAATTAAGATATAAGGCATCTTTTTAGTGTACTCACCGGACTTTTCAGCTATTTCATTGAATTGCTCAATGTTTCTAGCCCCAGCAGCAGCCAATTTTTCATAACGTTCATCCATCTCTTTAACAGACCATTTTAAAGCTGCAGAAGCTTGTTTTGGATCTGATATAACTGGAGATAATAGATGAGGCAACTTATCATATGGAGCCATTTCTACTGCTTTTGGATCAATCAAAATCATTTTTAACTGTGCAGGAGTAGCCTTATATAGCAATGAAATCAATAAACTATTTAAGAACACACTCTTACCTGAACCTGTAGCCCCAGCAATCAATCCATGTGGCATCTTACTTAAATCGGCCATTTGTGGTTTACCCGTTAAGTCAACACCTAACGCAACTGTTAGTGGCTTGTCGGTATTCATGAATTGTGGTGTATTGATTACCTCAGATAATTTCACTGGTCTTGGCTTAGGATTTGGAATTTCGATACCAACCGTAGTTTTTCCAGGAATTGGTGCTTCAATTCTAATATCTTTTGCTGCCAACGCTAGCTTCAAATCATCTGTTAAATTAGTAATCTTACTTACTTTAACCCCTAATTGTAGTTTGATTTGGAACTGCGTAACAGTTGGTCCATTAGTCCAATCAACAACACTAGCGTCAACATTAAACGCTTGCAGCGTTTCATCTAAGATTTCAGCTTGTGATGTAATCCAATCATCCATGCTATCATCTTCAAAAGTGTCAGCGGGTGATAATAAGCTCATTGATGGGAAACGATATCCCCTATCATCATAGTCAGCGGATACACTTTCTTCATGGCTGTATTCAGCTTCTTCTTCAACTTTATCTGGTTGATCATTGAAGATAGATAAATCTTTTTGAACATTATGTTCTTGATTTAAGATTGATGATAAAGAATTACCTAGTCCATGTTGTTCAATTGGTTTACGTGCTGCAACAGACTGACTTAGACTATCATCGCTTTGACTATCAGCTTGTTGATTATCATATAAATCATCAGCTTCTTCGTCATCATTCATAGATGCGAAGCTATCGCCTTCATCATCATTGTTCAAATCATCTTTGATATCATCATCATTTTCTTCAATGTTATCGTTATTGTTTTGAACTATGTCGTTATTAAAGTCTTCATCTGATTCATCTTGATGAGTGCTTCTATTAATAAATTCATCAAAAGAAGAGTTGGCTTTGCTTTCGAAATTAGTATTATCTGATTCATCAATATCTGATGCGACATTAATTTCTGCATCTTTCTTTGCCATGCTTTCAATGTATGGAGTTGCATAAGAATCTGCTTTTATGTCATTAAATTGGCTAATTTCATTTACTTCTTCTTCAACTGCGTACTTATCTTCTTGTAAATCAACCTCAACTGGAATGGTTGGATTGGATAAATTAATTGCATCAGTTGAATCATCAGTAATCAACATTAAAGATTCATTATCCCTAGTTAATTGCTCTTTTAGTTTTTGGTACTTACTTGAACTTGATTTTTCATAAAATTGTACTTTTGTTGCTGATGAACTATTATGCGTAGGAGTAAATGCAGCTGCTCTTTTAGCAATTGGATTTTCTGTTCTGGTCAATATTTCATCATCAACGCTATGTTTAGATTCTTTGGGTGTATCTATAGTTTGATGGGATGAACTTTGTTCAGACTTATTAGCATGTGTTGGTTCTATCGCATTATGTTTTATATTATATTTTCTGTAAAAAGCCGGTCCATCATAGTGTTCCATTCAAACGTCATCCTTAATTTTGTAATTTATGTATAACAAGAGAGATTATCTCTTATTTTGTAAATAAAGTTTCTGATTTAGCAAAATCAAAAGCTTCTCCTACTTCTTGGTAATCATTAGGTAAGATAAGTGCTCCTGGACGGTTTGGGGCGTTCTTGATTAATAATTCACGTCCTGAACAAATCATACCGATACTTTCTTCACCCTTTAATTCTCCAGGCCAAATAATAAGACCATCTGGCATCATTGCACCAACTTTAGCAACAACAACCTTAATGTTTTCTTGCATATTTGGTGATCCACTAACAATTTGCAAAGTTTTGCCATTGTCAATTTCAGTTTCTGTAATTTTCAAATGATCAGACTTGGGATGTTCTTTAACAGATTTTACATACCCAACAACAAATTTAGGATCTTCATCTAATTCCAATGTATCTGAAAGACCATTGTTTTTTAATACTTCATTTAATGAATTTAAATCATCTTGAGTTAATTCAACTTTACCATCAACATCTTTTAGTCTTGGTAATGTTTCTGAAGCAGATAAAAAGTTAAAACCAGTAACACGGTCAGAGTTTTCGTCAGAAATTCTAACCACGCTATCTTTATATTCAACTTTTTGTTCTTTGGCATCTTCACCTAAAATAACGACCAAGATGTCACCTGTTTGTTTAGGATTGTAACTTGCAATTAACATTAAATCTTACCTTCCAAATTATTTTTATAGAGAATCGATAAATTCTTCAACTTGTTTCTTAGTCTTTCTATCCTTGTTTACAAAACGACCAATTTCTTCACCGTTTTCAAAAGCAACAAAGCTAGGAATTCCAAAAATAGCCATATCTGCAGCTAAGTCGATATTTTCATCACGATCTACAGTAATGAAAGTGTAATCTGGGTATTCAGCTTCGATTTCTGGCATTGCAGGCTTAATGAATGCACAATCTGGGCACCAGCCAGCAGTGAAGAATAACATGTATTTTCCCTCACTTAATTTTGTTTTTAGTTCTTCTAAGTTCATAGTTGGTAATTGTTCCATAATTATCTCTCCTATTGTCATTTTCCTTTATTATAACGTATTTAGACAAAATTATAATGCAGTTTGATTATAAATTTTAGTGTTATATAATATACATTAAGAAAAAGGAAGTGGTATATATTAGAGCGCATAACGCAATTGTGTCTAGTTTAACTATTGGGATTGTTGGTGCAAGTATTTACGTTGCAAAAAAATTAAAAGAAGAACAGCACCTCAAAAAAATTAATTTACAAGTAAAGCATGCGAAGGATACATTAGCATCCAACAACGTATGTGGAAGCTGGATTATGAAAAAGAATAATGAAAACGATTATATCGGAGCGATTAACGTTTTAGATAATAACAACAACATAAAAGATCACTATTTTGAAATCAGTTCAAACTATAAGTTTAAATGGGTTTCAGAACTTCAAGAAGACTATTAATCTAGTCTTCTTTTTTATTAAAGTAAGCAACAATCTTGTAAATAGGTCCCTTGCTACTAAACTTGTGTTCATATTCAGTTTCAACGTTATCTTCCATGTAATCACTATTGTGTAAATCTAGAGATAACATATCAAAATACATACCGTAATTGTTAAATGTAACTACTGAATATTCGAATAATCCACGGTTGTCGGTCTTAAATACAACTGGAGCATCTTCTTTTAGGATAGTCTTATAACTATCTAAAAATGTTGGAGAAGTAAGTCTTCTCTTGGCATGTCTAGATTTAGGCCATGGATCAGAGAAGTTTAGATAAACAGTATCAATTTCATGTTTACCAAAAAATGTATCTACCCCTGCTCCATCAGTATGAACTAGTTGCAAGTTTGGTAAGTCTGCTTCAACTACTTTCTTAAGAGCAATCGCGATAACAGTTTTTTGAATTTCAATTCCTAAGAAGTTAACTTCTGGATGTCTTTTGGCCATTTCAACAATAAATTGACCTTTTCCAGTACCAATTTCAATATGAATTGGTTGTTCTTTTTCAAAACGTTGTGACCATTTACCAATCCAATTTTCTGGTTCAGTAACGATATACTTTTCATTTTCTTTGATAAAATCATCAGCCCAAGGTTTGTTTCTAACTCTCATGATTTATCCTCCTCATAAAAAATAGCCAAAACAAAGTTTTGACTAATTATTTTTTGCCAATTGTTCATAATTACTAAAGCTTATTTTACTGGGTTTTCAATGCTTTCGTCAAGCGTATTAGTAATTTGATTGGGCTTTTTTTATTTTATTTGGTACATATATTTTAATTAACACAAAATATTCAATTAATAATAAAACTAACAGCTCAATTGAATCAATAATGTTAGTTGATATTATCGATGCGATAAAGAAAATTATAACTATAATAATCATAATTTTAGCAATCACATTGATGAAAGATTTAATTCTTTGTTCACCATCAATTGGGTATATTGCGATAAACACGTTGTCGTTAAAGTTATTAAAATATGGAATTAATTGAAATACTATTAGGTAAACAAATAGTAATGAAACAATGATTCCGACTACTTGATTATCAATTAAAGCGATTAGCACTCCGCCTAAAATTGTTAATCTAAAGACTAATCCACTGATCTCTTTATCACGAATTAATCCTCTGGAGTACAGAAGACTATATACATCTTTGTTAAACCACTTAAAAATACCATCAAGTGCTTTTCTTCTCTTAACGATTCCTTGCATATTATCGACATCAGTAAACATATTAAAGAATCGATTCAAACTGTTTTCATGACTTTCTTCATTTGCGATTACGGTTTTCCAATTAATACTTTGTTCTTTTAATTTTCTTAAATTCAACTGACTAAGAACATACATAATTACCGCTATTATTAAACCAACAAATGTGTTTAAGTACATAAAGATCATCAAAGTTATCAATGGAACAATCACTTGATATAGAGTTTTATAATTCTTTTTGGATGAATGATAGTTATTAAGAAATTGATTATTTAATACATATATTTTAAGAAAAATCAGTGTTATTAAAAGCACAATAACATCCAATAAACTAGTTGTATTAGCGCTCTTTTCAAAGAATGGGATTGTTATAAACCAAATCATTACTTGTACTAGTACAGCAATAATTGAACTATAAATTAACCCTTTCTTGAAGAAATTGTAAAATGCTTTTTCTTTAGGCATCCAAAAAATGTAGTCAGCTTGTTTAGCAAAGGTAGTTACTTTTATCAAAGTTATTGAGAACAAGAATACAACTATCAAAATTGGCTTTTCCCACCATAATTGTGGCGTAAGTCCTTTAATAAATTGTGAATATTGATAGCCTAATCCACCAATGATAAACATTAATGCAATTACAAAAAAATCATTGAATACATATTTTAAATATTTACTCATTTGCGTGAAATGGGACTGCAAACGTTGACTAAATAGATTATTCATGACTACTTTCTTCCTCAGCTAATTCAAGATAAATATCGTTCAATGAGCTGTCATCCATACCAAATTCTTTTTGTAATTTTTCAATATTTCCTTGTGTTCTAACTTCCCCATTATGAATTAGAACAAATTCATCACAAAATCTTTCGGCTGTATCTAATACATGAGTAGACATTAAGATACTGCTTCCTTTTTTCTTTTGTTCTTCAATTAAATTCAATAAATCATTTACAGCAACTGGATCTAATCCTAAAAATGGTTCATCAATCACAAATAATTTAGCATTTGTAATAAATGCACATAAAATCATCACTTTTTGACGCATCCCTTTAGAAAAGTTTGTTGGAAACCAGTCCAGCTTTTTATCTAATCTAAACATTTTCAATAATCGATTAGCATTATTCCAAGCTTCTTTTTCGTCCAAATCATAAGCTGAAATTGTTGTTTCAATATGTTCCTTAAGCGTCAATTCTTTGTATAAAATTGGGACTTCAGGGATGTATGCAATTTGTTTTTTATATTCGTTGACGTCATCATCAATTGATATACCATTAATTTTAATTTCACCAGAAAATGGTTTTAGTAATCCGATAATGTGGTTGATTGTAGTTGATTTACCGGCTCCATTTAGTCCGATTAATCCGACTAACTCACCATTATTAATCTTAAAGTTAACTTCTTTTAAGACAGGGATTCTTGAATATCCCCCTACTAAATCTTTAACTTCTAAAGTCACGGATAACACCTCTCTATTTTTTCTTAAATCACATTATATCATAAGTCTTTTAAGATAAATTTATGTTACTATGTATATAATTACAGCAATATCAAAGAAAGGAAGAATAATATGAATGATTGTGTATTCTGTAAAATAATTGATGGGCAAATTCCTAGCTATACTATTTATGAAGATGAATATGTAAAAGCATTTTTGGATATTTCCCAGGCTACACCTGGTCACACTTTGGTTATTCCTAAGAAACACGTTGCTAACATTTATGAATACGATGAAGAACTTGCTGAAAAAGTATTTTCACGAATTCCAAAGATTGCAAGAGCAATTCAACAATCTGCTCCTGATATCTTGGGGATGAACATCGTTAATAATAATGGCGAATTAGCATACCAATCTGTTTTCCATTCTCATTTCCACCTTATTCCAAGATATAGCAATAAAGATGGTTTCTCAATGACTTTTCAAGACAACTCAGAAAAGTACAATCAAGAAGCTTTTGAGCAAATTAAAAACAAGATTATTAACTCATTGGAGGCATAATCATGATTAAAACTGCTTTAAAATTAGTTGGTTTATCTGCTGCTGGATTAGCAGCATACCTTTATCTATCTGATAGAAGGCCCAGTGAATTTGCCAAAGCCACTTATGATTCAACCAAAGATAAGCTTCAAGCTTTTTCAAACGTTTTAGATCATAAGAATGATTTTTCAGTAAAATTGACTCAAATGCAAGATGAGTTAAGTAAATCTAAACCCACTCTTGATGCAATGAGTCATGATATTTCTGAATATCAATTTAAAATCAAACCTCATTTAGATTTGATTAATCAAAGAATTAATAACATGACTAAATAAAATTTTAAAATTTCTTAAGAAATTTTGTGATAGAATTTAAATTGTGTTAACTTAATAACCGTCGAACCTTGATGGTTTAATAAAAAAGAAATGGATGTGTATTATTTTATGAACAAGAAAGTTCTAGTTGGTCTTGCAGGTGCATTATTAAGTGTTTCACTTGTTGCCTGTGGAGATAAAACTGTTGCCGTTACAAACGGTGGTAAAATCACAGAAAGTCAATACTACAGTAGTATGAAGAACACTTCAAACGGTAAGCAAGTCCTTCAACAAATGATTCTGGACAAAGTATTGAACAAAGAATATGGAGATAAAGTGTCTCAATCAGAAGTTAATGCTCAATACAACCAATACAAAGCTCAATATGGTTCAGAATTTGAAACTTTACTTGAACAACAAGGTTTAACTACTTCAAGTTTCAAGAACCAACTAAAATCTAACTTACTTCTAAAAGCTGCTGTTAAAGCAAACATTAGCTACTCTACTGCTGCTCTAAAGAAGCAATTCAAATCATACCAACCTAAAGTTACTGTTAACGAAATTCTAGTTTCTGACAAGAAGACTGCTGAAAAAGTTATTTCAGAACTTAAAGATGGTAAGAAGTTCTCAGATTTAGCTAAGAAATACTCAACTGATACTTCAAACAAGAACAAAGGTGGCCGTGTAGCTGCATTTGATAACACTGATACAAGCATTGATTCAGCATTTAGAAAAGCTGCTTACAAGTTATCAAACGGTGAATACACTAAGACCCCTGTTAAGACTCAATACGGATACCAAGTTATTCAAATGGTTAACCACCCTAAGAAAGGTTCATACACTGACCACATCAATGACTTAAAGGATCAAATTGCTACTTCTAAGTTGAACGACAGCACTACTCTAAAGAACGTTGTATCAAAAGTTCTTAAGAATGGTGGAGTTGAAATTAAAGATAAAGACCTACAAAACATCTTATCTTCATACTTAACTGACAGTTCATCATCAAGCAAAAAATAATTAATAATAAAAGACGTGGATATTTTATTCCACGCCTTTTTTATTGCAATCAAAAAGGACCTCAATAATTGAGGTCCTTTAATTTTAGCGATTGTTTAAATTTAGAATATATTCTTCATCTACGTATTCTTGAATTCTATTATCACACGTTACATAAATCACTTGAATACTATCACTAATATTCTTTAGCAGATTAATAGCATTTTGAGTTCGTTCAAAGTCGAACTCAGTTAAACCATCATCAATAATCATCGGAATATGATAGTCTCTTCCAAAAACAACAGATAAAGCTAAAATCATTGATAAGTAAAGCTGTTCAACTGTTCCACGAGAAAGCTCACCAGCAGCAAATTGCTCTTTATCATTTCTAGTTACCTTTATGTTCTTTTTCAAGTACTTAATTCCAACATATTTATTATCAGTTAAAAGCGTAAAGAATTCCGCTGCTTTCTTTTCAAAGGATGGAATTCTATCAGCAGTAGCAATATTTAACGATTCATCAATCCATTCATCTGCTAACTTCATTGATAACCATTCATCAGTTAGATCATTAATTTCAGATTCTAAATTACTTTGTTGTTGGATTAACTCACTGTATGTCCCGTCTGATATATACTTCTTAATATTAAAGTTAACAGTTTCAAATGATTGTGATTGAGATAAAATTTCGTTTTTCAAAACATCACTGTTATTTTTAAATTTATCAATCTTATCATCAAGCTCAGAATTATCTTTGTATTGTTTTAATAATGCTATATCAGCATCTGTAATTTGATCTTTAATACTATCTCTTTGTTCTTTATTCAGTTTAAGTTGTTTTTGCTTCTCAGCAGCTTCCTTAAACGAATCAAGATTGTCTACATTACGAGAGCGAAGAAATTCATTTATTGAATTCTTGATACTAGTTTGTTTATCAACTAATTGAGATTTTTGCGTTAATTGTTCATTCATTTGTTCATTATTACGAATATTAACACTATTTTCCTCGTTCATTTTACTTACAAACGTTCTAACTTTATCTAGTTGAAAAGTAAATTGATCTTCGGCATTTAAATCAGTCAAATATTCTTTCCAATGTTTAAAGTAATCCGATAAATCTTTAGATATATTCTCGTAATCATTTTCATATTGAATTACTTGATTATTATTCGGATGATTAATGAAGTATCTTTGCTCATTTATCCATCCCTGTAAATCATTCAATGTAATTCCATTTCTGGTTGCATAATCACTAAGTTGCGATTCTAAAACACTTAAATCATTGTTATTTTTAGATTTGCTCTTCATGAACCCTGCCAATCCTAAAATAACTACTAGCAGTCCACCAATCAATCTTGAGAAAGTCATTGGTATTATCAAGGCGATAACAGCTAATACCCCTACTAAGATCCATGGTAAGAATGTCATCAAACTAGAATTATCTTTTTTGCTATTTGAACCATTAAACTCATCTAACTGATTTTGAACCCTGCTTAATTCATCTTCACTAACAACGCTTTTTTGTTCATTTTGATGATTAATTTCATCAATCATTGATTTTTTAATTTTTAAGTCATTAATCATTTCGTTTACTTTAGAAAATGACTGACTCAATTGATCAATTTGGTTACGGTTACAATTGTATATCTCAAGTTCACTATTATTTTCTTTTTTTACAGTCAACCTTTTAATTGATTCGTCAATGTTTTTTATTTGTTCTGAGGATAAAAATAATGCGTTTTCTAGCTCTTTTAACTTAGATACATCTTCTTCATCAAATCCATTCCTAATTGGTTCATTAGAGGTGTTTATTTGAGATAATTTAGAATATACAGGCCATACTTGTCTTAAATGCATTAAGTTATTTAACTCTTTATCGGTCTTTTGTAGTTCTGCTTTTTGTTGATCAATTTTATTACTGATTAGATTTTTTTCTTCAATTAATTGATTGTACTTGTCTAGGTTACCTTTACTTAATTGCACTTTCTCAACTAAAGCATCATACTCTTTTAGTTTTTGGTTTAGTTCAGGCTTTCTACCCGTTGGAGCGTACAATTCTTTAGATGTCTTCTCAATTTTATCTCTAAGCTCCAGCCATTGATCACTACCAACAAATCCAACTCTTTGGATTCTATTTACTAATTCGTCCTTACTTAATTTGGAAATTGACTTAATATCTAAATCACCAAAGTAAAATAATTGTTCAAATGTACTACGATCAATTGGTCCTAAAAGCTTATCTAATATATCAGGAGCTGTTTCAATATCATTATCAACATCATATATTGAAACATCCCCACCATTTTTCCCGTCTAATCGGGTAATAATAAAATGACGATTATCTTCAGTGGTGATTGTTAATTTACCACCATATGCTTTTGTTTCTCGTGGTTTATATTGTTCGTAAGAACCAGTTCTCCCGTCTACAAAACCAAACAATATTCCTTCAATTAAACTTAATAAGGTTGTTTTTCCCGCTTCATTGTTCCCAAATATAACTTGTAGATTAGACTGATTAAAATCAAAAGAAATATCATGCCATTTCCCGTATCCTAGGACATCAACTTTATTAATCTTCATTAATATCTTCCCTTCCGCTTATCAGTTTCATCTTAGCTAAAGATTTTAAATCATCGCTACTTTCATCAATATGATCTGCAATAAAGTCATATTTTCTCAAAGTTTTAGCTATATCATTAATTTTATCTTCTAAGAACACATTATCTTCAGCTTCATCCCATATTTCTTGATCAATTGAAGACAATTTAACTCCACTATTTAATTTAAACTTAACCTCATAAATCCATGCATTCAATTGTCTATATTCATTTCGTAATGCATTATTTAAACGATATACAAAGTCTTGTTGCTTACTATCAGATAGCGCTTCATTCAAAGATAATTCAAGATTAATAAGTTGCATTTTAGTAAAGTTTTGTTGTTTTAGTTCGTCCAAAACTTGGTTTAATGTTGATTCAACATCGCTAAAAGTAATGTTCATCTTTAAATCACTCCAGTCAATAACTGAAGTTGGTCTAAATTCAACGTCTAACTTATTTAGATTATCTGTTACTAATAGATACCCTTTATCCCCTAGTTCATTTTTATGTCTTCCTTGTATATTACCTGAGTATAGGATTGGTGGATTTTGATTAAGCTCTTGTCTTTTATGAATATGACCTAATGCCCAATAGTCATAATTTTTAGATGTCAGGTCATTAACACTAAATGGCGCATAATGATCACCAGTCTGTTCTAATCCACCATGTAACATCCCTATATGAATATCAACATTACCTTTAACTGGATATTCATCTATTTTTTTATCATTTATCCATTTACTGGCATAGCTAAAGCCTGTAATCGCTATTTTTTTGCCATTAACAGTCAAAGTTTTGGTTTCAACATCATTAGAAAAAACATGAACATTTTTAGGAAAACCAATCACATCTTTATTTAAGTCAAAATAGTCATGGTTACCAAAAATCATGTACACATCAATATTATTTTCGTTAAGCTTTTCCATTTCTCTTTGGAAAAAATCGTATGTTTTTGGGGTTTGATTATCACGATCAAATAAATCTCCCGCTAATAAAATAAAGTCAACTTGTTCATTAATAGCGTCATTTACAATCGTTTGAAATGATATAAAAGTTGAATTATATATTTCATCCCAAAGTTCTTTGGGTGTTTCATCGTTTTTCAATCCTAGAAAAGGACTCTCTAAATGTAAATCTGCAGCATGAATAAATTTCACTAATAACTACCCCTTTTTGTAAAAAACGTCGTATCACATACAACTATGATACGACGTTTTATATTAATTGGTCAATTTACTTACCAACATATTTTTTAGCTTGATTCCACCAATTATTCGCATTCTTCTTTAAGTTATCAATACCTTTACCTAGGTCTTTTGATACCTCATTAGCACCATTTTTTACATCATTCCAAAAATCAGAAGCGCTTGAACTAGAAGATCCTTGTCCTTGATGTGAATCCAAATAAGAAGCATCTTTAACTGAAAAACTATTATTACCTGTAGTTGGTAATATTTGTTGCATTTCGGCCTTAAATAAAGGACCAACACCGGTTCCACTTAAGTTCTCTAAATGGTGACCTGCATTAGTATTATCAAATCCTTCCCATGTTGCAACAACTACTTTAGGAGTATATCCGATAATCCATTTATCTCTAGTTGCATCGGAATCACCTGTATTATCGGCTTCGGTACTTCCTGTCTTTCCGGCAACTTGATATCCACTAGGCTTAGCAGATACCCCAGTACCATTATCAAAGACACCTAGCATCATACTAGTCATCTCATCGGCAACTTTCTTAGACATCACATTCTTAGAAGTTGTGGTGTCGTTATCAACAATCACTTTTCCTGAAGAATCGACGATTTTTCTAATATAATGCGGAGTTGTCATGTTTCCTTCATTAGCAAACGCGGTGTATGCTCCAGCCATTTGTTGAGGAGATACCCCACTAGATAAACCACCTAAAGCCAATGCAAGGTTCTTATCTTTCTTTTGAACAGGTAATCCGAATGACTTAACTGATTGATATCCTTTATCAACACCAATCTTATGCAATAGCCAAACAGCAGGTGCATTCATACTTTGTGCTAATGCTGTATACATTGGAACGGTTCCTGTATATACATTGTTATAATTTTGCGGTGTGTATTTGTTTGATCCATAAGATATCTTTTTATTTTGTAAGATATCATTATAACTATATCCATTTTCCAAAGCAGGCACATAAACTGCTAACGGTTTAATTGTAGAACCTGGTTGACGCTTGATTTGAGTAGCGCGATTATATCCTCTAAATACGTGTTGACCACGTCCACCAACAACGGCTGTTACTCCACCAGTTGTAGGATCTAGCGCAATAGATGCAGCTTGCACCTTTGTTCCATCAGCTGCATTGCTAGGAAACATGCTATCATTTTTGAAGTCATCTTGAAGACTATTTTGTTGGCTTTGATTTAATGTTGTATAAATCTTATAGCCACGGTTCATAATATCTGATTCAGATAGTCCGTATTTGTTAATAGCCTCGTCAATTACTGCATCAAAATAATATGGATACTTGTACCCATCTTTATATTGATAAGTGTTTTTTACAACGATTGGTGTCTTTTTCAATCTATTGGCTTCAGATTGACTTAACTTATTATTTTCAACCATTAGTTGTAGCACAACGTTTCTACGTTTTAATGCAAGCTTAGGATGGTCAACTGGATTATAAGCACTTGGATTAGTTAGCATTCCAGCGATTACTGCGGCATCTTGCACTGGTAAATCTTTAGCGTTCATACCGAAATATCTTCTAGACGCATCTTCAACACCGTAAACACCGTTTCCAAAATAAGAGTTATTCATGTACATAGTTAAAATTTGTTGTTTAGTATATACATTTTCAACCTGAATTGATAAAAATAGCTCTTTTAGCTTTCGACTAAAGGTTTGTTGTTGAGTTAAATATGCATTTTTAACTAGTTGTTGGGTTAAGGTACTTCCACCACCACTAATATATTCTCGATGCAAAATTTTATTTTTGATCATTAATAAAATCGCTCTACCGAATCCCTTCACAGAGAATCCGTGTTCATTATAGAAGTTACGATCTTCAGTAGATAAAATTGCATTAGGAATATTAGTTGATATATCTTTATACCCAACATAAGTTCCTTTTTGGGAATAAATTTTACCAGCTTTTTGATTTTTAGAATCATATATAACTGTTGATTGTTCCAATGATGATTGTAGATTTTGGACATGTGTTGTTTTAGCAATAAATGTACAGTACGCACTGATAACAAAAATAAGCGTTAATACAGCGACAATTATCCATCTAGTCAATTGGTAACGGTGCCATAAAAGTTTTAGGGCACTTTTATTTCTGTCAATTTTCATCTAGTTTTATTACTCCTTCACCGATGATGATATTACTACTATTTTAACCCAAAATCAGTTTAAAAGCTTAAATAAAAAACAGATTTAACTAAATGTTAAATCTGTTTGTTTATTACATTTCGTCTGGTGCTTTAACACCAAGTAATCTTAATGATTCTTTTAGAACAATTGAAACTGACTTAACCAATGCAAGTCTTGCATCACGTTCTTCATCATCTTGTAAAATCTTAGTATGAGCATAGTACTTATTAAAGGCTTTAGCCAATCTTAATGAGTATTTTGCAATTACTGAAGGTTCAAATTCATCACAAGCCATCTTAACTCTTGCTGGGAAATCATTTAGTAACTTGATTACATTCCATGATTCAGCATCGTTTAATGTCTTGTCAGCATTTTCTAAATCAACATCTCCGGCTTTACGTAAAATACTTTCAGCACGAGCTCTAGCATATTGAACGTAAGGTCCTGTTTCACCTTCAAATCTTAATTGATCCTCTAGGTTGAAATCGATATTGTTAATCTTTTCGTTCTTCAAATCACCGAAAACAATTGCTCCAACCCCAACTTCTTTAGCAACTTCATCCTTGTTTGGTAAATCAGGATTCTTTTCTGCAATTTGCTTCTTAGCGATATCAATTGATTCATTTAAAACTTCATCAAGTAAGATAATTCTTCCTGAACGAGTTGATAACTTCTTACCATCAACAGTGATTAAACCGAATGGAATATGGTGTAAATTCTTAGCAGAAGGAATACCCATTTCCATTAATACAGCCTTAAGTTGTTTGAAGTAATAAGTTTGTTCAGAACCAACAACATATAAGTTCATTGCAGGATGGTATGTTTGATCACGGTAAATTGCAGTCGCAATATCTCTAGTAATGTATAGTGATGCACCATCACTCTTAAGAATTAAGGCAGGGTTTAAATCGTATTTTTCAAGATCAACAATAGTTGCTCCTTGTGACTTACTTAATAATCCCTTTTCTTGTAGAGAATCAACAACATCTTGAAGTTTATCATTGTAGAAAGCTTCACCATTGTAAGTATCAAAAGTAATACCTAGTTTGTCGTAAATTTCACCAAACGCTTCAAGTGAAACTTCTCTAAACCATTTCCATAAAGCAGTGGCTTGTTCATCACCATTTTCAAGTTTTCTAAACCAATCTCTGGCAACGTCATCTAATTCAGGTTGTTCTTTATCAATCTTATGGAACTTAACGTAGTACTTAACTAGATTATTGATTGGGTCTTTCTTAACATCTTCTTCATTTCCCCACATTAGGTAAGCAGTAATTAACTTACCAAATTGAGTACCCCAGTCACCTAAATGGTTATCCTTAATTGGATTGTAACCATTTTTACGTAAAATTTCAGCAACTGAATTACCAATAACTGTAGATCTTAAATGACCCATAGAAATTGGTTTAGCGATATTTGGTGAAGACATATCGATGGTAACATTTCCACCTTTACCGTCTTCATTTTGTCCATAATTTTCTTTTTGTTCTAGAACAGCTGATAAAACATCTGAACTGAAATTAGACTTGTTTAAGAAGAAGTTAACATATGGACCTGCAGCTTCAACATGATCGAATTCATCTTGATTAATTTTTTCAACAATATCACTAGCAATTTGTTGAGGAGCTTTTCTAAATTGTTTAGCTAAAATAAAAGTAGGAAATGCTAAATCTCCCATTTTTGAATCCTTTGGTCTTTCAATTTTAGGTAGAATATCTTCTACTGAAAGTTCATTATCCAGTGCATTGCTTAACGCACTAGCAACTAAATCTTTGTTATCCATTATCCAAAACCTCCAAAATATAAAAAAATCCCTTACAATCCAATTAATTGTAAGAGACGGAATAACCCGCGGTACCACTCTATTTGATATAAAATATCCGCTTTAGTATTTAATTCTTATTAATTCTAAAAAGTGCGATTCAAAATACCCTAGTCATTGGCTTACACCGCCCCAATGTCGCTTAAAATGGAATATTTTTACTAGTCTTTTATCATTGAATTGTATCTGTTAGTAAGCGGGTAACGGGAATCGGACCCGCGACTTAAGCTTGGGAAGCTCATATTTTACCACTAAACTATACCCGCAGATACAAACAATATTATATCACACGATTTAAGTTTTGGTAATAAATGTTAAGCCGTTTTTTTCTTAGCTGGCTTAGCAGCTTTCTTGCTAACAATTGCACGCTTATTATATTCATTAACAACAATGCCGTCTTCTTCATGGTGTTCATCGATAAATACCATTACAGAGTTTTCATAAACCTTTTCTACGGTTCCAGCAAAGTCATGTTTTAAATAACCAAATCTAGGTGCAGAAACGTGGTCGCCAACTTCAAATTCTTTTGGTTCAGCCATCCTTTTGCCTCCTTAATAAAAAATAACGCGATATTGATAATATCAAATGGTGTTATTAATATCAAGATATTTTTTATATTTATCATTCATTATTAATTATTCTCATGAAAATCTCTTTAAAAGGCTGTTTATGACGTCATTTTAAAAAGAAATTATAAAAAGAAAATATTAGTAATGTTAATAATATGTTTGTGATAAAATTGATTTCGGGAGGCGGTATTATGTGGGCTTCTTTAACTATTGCAATGCTATTTATATACATTGTTGTTACCACAATTGGTTTAACTAGATATTCAGCTAAACGTGTGATTCAATGGTTAATCGCTAGTCGTTTATCATATATAGTAGTGATTGTTACCCAAATAGTTATCACATTTAGAACTGTTGATACTCATTTAATATCAAGTCTAATAACAGATGGATTATCAATCGTTCTGGGTGGATTAACAGAATTAAACTATAGTAATAAACAACGAAATAACTTATATAGCTTCAATATACTAATGCTAATAACAAACGTTGTAGCATTAATATGCATCACTAACATCAATATAAAATAAAAAAGTCATCGAATTTAATCGATGGCTTTTTTTCTATTTTCTAACGCTCTTTCAATTGAACGATCAACCAGTACTGATTGGGCATCAATGACTTTAAAGTCATGATTATATGCCCTTTCTTCTGCTACAGATAATTCTGTACAACCAAGAATAACAACGTCACTGTCTAATTCATTTTGCATCTCATCTAAAATGTGATGATATAAATCAGCATTAACCTCATTTTTTTCTTTTACATATTTATAAATCAATTCCATCGTTTCTTCTTGAATATGTTCAGTTGGTTTAACAATTTCGTATCCAGCTTCTTGTACTTCATGATCATAAATACCGTCAAAAATGGTTCCATTGGTTGCGATTAATCCAATCCTTTTAGCATTAGGATATTTAATTTTTATTTCTTTCACTGCTTCCTTTGGCATATGCAAGATTGGCACGTTAGTTGCATTTTGCAACTCTTCAAAGAAAAAATGCGCAGTATTACAAGGAATCACAAAAAAATCAGGATTCAATTGTGACTGTTGTTTAATATCATCCATTAAAGGAATTAACGGACTGGGTTTACTGTTATCTAAAATGTAATCAGTTCTATCAGGAACTGTTGCATGATTAACTAAAATATAATTTAAATATTCTTGGTCATTAGAAGCGGGAGTTCTTTCGTTCAATAAATGAATATAACTTTCAGTTGCTTCCGTTCCCATTCCACCAATAATAGAGAAAAAGTGTCTCATCTTATCATCCTTATTTTTCGCTAAAGTATCGTTTGAAATTCTTAGCATAATTATGCTTAATCCAAACATCTAATAGCCAACGTTTGAAACTCTTATCTTTGTCATACCAGAAAGTAGTTCCGTATTGACCTTTTTTAATTAGTTCCAAAGCAAAGTCTTTATCAGCATTAGACTTTGCGTACTTTTTGAATACGTTTTTACCAAGACCTAACCATAAGTATCGTTTGCTTTTATCTTGATTTGCATAAACTACGTCTTGATTTTCAAGACTATCATATGCGTAATCTTGTACTACCCAATCAGATAAGTTATATCCATTTAAGCTGACAAAGAAACTACTTCTTCCTTGTCTTAAGTTAATTTCAAATAGCTTAAAGGTATTATCTCTTGTGTCATACTTCATGTCGAAATTAGCATAACCAACATAATTGATATTTTCTAAGAAACTTTGCACCATAGAATATAGTTTTTCATTATATTCTGGCAAAATAGCTACATAGTTACCAATATTTGAAGGAGTTGGATCTTCCAACAAAGGATGACCCAAACACATCATCTTAACTTTATGATTTTTATCAACATATGCATTCAAAGTACGCATGTTACTGTCGTCACCTGGAATGTAGTCTTGCAGAATTAAATCTGATGTATATCCATTAGTATAGACTTTCTTCACAATATCATTGAATTCATCTTCACTTTCAATAATAAATGCTTTTTTTCTACCTTCAAAATGAACATCTAACCATTCAACACTGTTAGTAGGCTTTAATGCCACTGGGTATCCAAATGGTTGTTCAATTGTATCGTTAGATTTGAAATCTGCTTTACTAATAATCTTTGTTTTTGGGTATGGTAGGTCAAACTTTTCACATAACTTGTAAAAGTTTTCTTTACTGTTTAATTGCTTAATTAAATCATAATCAACATATGGACAAACAAATACGTCTTCTAATTCATCCTTATGCTTAGAAATTAATTCCGCATATCCATCCCCACATCCAATCAAAATAACCGGTTCACTATGTGTGGCATATTCTTTCTTTAGCTCTAACATAGATTGGATCCACACAGGATCTTCACTAAATCCATCAATTAGTGTTAAATCGATAATTTTTGTAAATCTGGTTGGAGCTAAGCTTCTTTCAGCATAAGCTTTTACTGGTTGTTGATATTTTTCGTATAATGAACGAGCCATTCCATAGGCATTAAAATCACTACCTAATAAAACGACTGTAAAGTCTAATTTTGAATTATTCATGTTTTATCCCTTTCAAAACATTTTGAACTACAACGGGATCTGTTTCGTATGGTGTATCTACTCCGTTGATTTTTTGGTAAGAATCTCGCCCTTTACCCGCAACTACTATGATAGCATTTTTATCTCCAGCGTAAATAGCTTTTTTGATTGCTTCCTTACGATCCAATTCAATTTCAACTTTAACTTTTTCATGATCAATATGTGAGTAAATTTCATTAATAATGTCCTTAGGGTCTTCAAAAGCTGGGTCATCGGTAGTAAGAAATGCAATATCAGCATTTTCAGATAATGCTTTTCCAAAACCTTCTCGACGATCAATTCCTTTATTTCCAGGACTTCCAACAACAACAATCACTTTTCCGTTTTTGTTATTTGTTTTTAAAAAACTCAACAATGCATGCATACTTGCATAATTATGTGCATAGTCAACGTAGACCATTCCATGTTCATCTGCTGAATATGATTCCATTCTACCCGGAACAACTACTTCACTTAAACCTGCTTTAGCATCTTGGCTTGTAGCTTCATCAAGTGCAGTTGCGATAATAGCAGAAACTGCATTAGCTTCATTGTAATCACCAACAACATTTATGAAGTATTTACCATCCATATTTAAATTAGTTGCTTTGTCAGTCACACTATCTAATTGAATTTCATTTTTATCAACAGTGTCAGAAATACTATTAAAGACAAAATCCATTTGATATTGATTGACATTAGCACCTTTACGACTGAATAGATAAATCTTATCAGGATCAGTAGTTGCTTTCGTTGCTTCATAAACATCAGTTAAATAATCTGTATCCGCATCAATTATGCAGTAAGTAGAATTAACCATTAATTGTTCCTTGCAGTGTAAGTAATCTTCGAAGTTGGGATGTTCGTTAGGTCCAATATGGTCTGGAGAAATATTTAAAAATATTCCTACATCAAAATGAAGGCCATATACTCTTAGCTTTTTGTAAGCTTGAGAAGACACTTCCATAACAACACTTTCCATCCCGTTATCAACTGCCATTCTCATGTACTTAAATAAGTCTAGTGATTCAGGAGTTGTTAAGTGTGATTTAAAACGTTGTGATGGTTCATTCCCAACAACAGTATCAATTGTTGAAATTAAAGCTGTTTTATTGTCATTATGTTTATCTAAAATACTTTTAGCAAAGTAAGAAGATGTTGTTTTTCCCTTAGTTCCAGTATAAGCAATTGTAAATAGATTATTCTGAGGATAGCAGTAAAAGGCAGCGCCTACTAGAGACATTGCCTTTTGTACGTTATTTACAATAATTTCTGTTAATCCATCGCCTTCACTATAGCTTTGTTCAGCTATATATCCAGTTGCACCAGACTTTTTCGCCATTGCTAAATACTCTGGTTTAAAGTTACCTTTGCAAAAGAATAGCGTATTAGACTTAACATTTCTGGAATCGTAAGTCACTTCATTAAATGAAGTATTATTTCCTACCGTAACACTTTCTAATAATCCATGTTCAGATAGTATTGTTTTAATTTCATCAATTCCAAGATTCATTATTTTAACTTCCTAACGTCAAGATTTAAAAATTATGCTTGTAGTTGTACTTTGTTAATAGTATCAGCATTAGTATCTTCTGGGAAGTATACTTCATACCATAAAATAAATAGGTATGGAGTCATAATCTTTTGCATACTTGACTTACCTTCATCATGTTCCTTTAAAATTCTTAATAATTCATCAGTATTAAAGAATTTTTCAGCAACATCTGATGTAAAGGCTTCTACAATTCGTTCATGGAATTCTGGTTGTCTAATCCATGATGCAATTGGTGATGGGAAACCAAGTTTTTCTTTCATTGCGACCTTGTCTGGAAGAGCTCTTTCAGCCGCTTTACGTAATGAAATCTTAGTTCCTTCTTTATTAATTCTAGTCTTAATTGGCATTGTTGAAGCAAATGCAGCCACTTCTTTATCAACAAGTGGAGTTCTAACTTCTAGAGAGTTAGCCATACTCATACGGTCAGCCTTTTGTAAAATATCGAAAGGTAACCATGTATTAATATCGAAGTATTGCATTTGAGTCATTTCATCTTTATCAGCTACTTCATCAAAGATGTACTTAGAATATGCACCAGAATCAACGTTTAATGATGGATCCTTTAGTAGCTTGTTTCTATCGTCATAGTTAAATACATAGTTAACTCGGTAGTATCTTTCACTCAATGGTTGAGCACCACGAATCAAGAAACGACGACCATGGAATCTAGGCATCTTAGTTGCAATCTTAGCAAGTGCTTGTCTAATGAATGATGGAACAAACTTTTGGTATCTTTCAAATGGAATAGCTTCCAAGTATGTGTTGTATCCACCAAAGAATTCATCAGCACCTTCACCAGATAAAGCAACTTTAACTTCTTTACTAGTACCTTGTGCTAAGTAGAATAATTGAATAGCTGAAGGATTTGATAATGGTTCATCCATGTAATACATCATTGTAGGTAAGAAGTTAAAGTAATCTTCACCTGTAATCTTAATTGGTGTATTCTTTTGACCAATTTGGTTAGCAAAGTCAGTTGACCATGAAAGTTCACTAAACTTAGGATCATCAAAACCTAGTGAGAAGGATTTAATTGGTTTTAACTTTGAAGCTTCGTTTAAAACGTAACTTGAGTCAACACCACTTGATAAGAAACTACCAACTTCAACGTCAGCAATCATATGTGCTTTAACTGAGTCTTTAACAATTGCTTCAATCTTTTCAGCATCTTCTTCTACAGTTTGGCTGTTATCAATGTGATCATAGTTAAACTTGTAGTATCTGTGAGTTTCAGTCTTCTTTTCATCGATATGGTGAACGAAGTAAGTTCCAGGAAGGACTTTAAATACGTTCTTAAATAAAGTTTCAGCTGATGGAATAAATTCGAAACTTAAATGAATTGGTAATAGACTAAGATTCAATTCTTTTTTGAATGCTGGGTTTGACATAAATGCTTTTAGTTCAGAACCATACATAAATGCGTCACCATCATCATAGTAGTAAAGTGGTTTGATACCAAAATGATCGCGAGCACCAAAGATTTCGTTGTTTGCACTATCGTAAATAACAAATGCGTACATTCCACGAAGTTTATCTAGTAACTTAGGACCCCATGCTTCGTATCCTCTGATTAAAACTTCTGAATCAACATCAGTTTCAAATTCCCAACCTTCAGAAATTAATTCTTGTCTAATTTCTTGGTAGTTGTAAATTTCACCGTTGAAAGTAAGAACCTTTTTCTTATCCTTACTGTATAGAGGTTGACCACCGTGTGCTAAATCAATAATTGATAAACGACGGAATCCCATTGATACTTTATCATCTTGGAAGTATTTTTCATCATCAGGACCACGATGCTTAATTCTATCAGCCATCTTGCTGATTGTGTCGTTAGGCACGTCTTTTTGGTTTACATATCCACAAAATCCACACATAAGTTAAATTCCCCTTTAGCTTTTTTATTATTAAATGTTTAATTTATTTTTTATTGTACTTAATTCATTGTACCAAAATATTACTAATTTAGGCTATAAAAATGGCACTTTAGTCACCACAATAAATTAGTTAGTACACAAACTAATATTATTAAGTATAATCATATCACACTATCTGTCCAGAAAAATCTTCCTAAAAATAAAAAAAGAATGTATTTAACATTCTTTTTATCTTCTTTCTTGATTATATTCAGCCATCGATGAACCTGTAATGGACTCTTTTACATTTAAAGCATCTTCAGGTGTTCCTGAATAAAGGATTTTTCCACCATATCTACCTGCTTTAGGACCAACATCTATCATCCAATCAGCTTGACTGATCACCGCTAAGTTATGTTCGACGATGATTAAGGTGTTCCCCTTATCTACTAATTCTTTAAATAGATTAGTCATCGTAGACACATCATTCATGTGTAGTCCTGCTGTTGGTTCATCTAATAAGTAAACCGTTCCGGTTTTGTTTAATTGTAAAGCCAGTTTTAGTCTTTGAACTTCTCCACCTGACAATGTATCTAATGATTGTCCAAGTGATAAGTAATCAAGCCCTACTTTTTTCATGTTTAATAATCTATCTCTGATTTCAGAATAGTCTTCAAAAAAGTTGATTGCTTCATTGATAGATAGATTTAAAACTTCTGCGATGTTTAATCCATTAACAGTGTATTGAAGTGCTTCATCACTATATCTTTTACCATGACATTTTTCGCAAGTTTGAATAACCGGATCCATAAATGCCATATTAGTAATTTGCACTCCTCGACCTTTACATAAGGGACATTTCCCTTTTCCGTTATAACTAAATAGTTGTCTGGAGACATCATTTTTATCACCGAAGATTTTTCTAATTCGATCTAGTATGTCTAAATAAGTTGCGGGTGTAGAACGAATATTAACCCCTACTGCATCTTGACTTAAATCAATAAAATCATCTGATAATTGGTCTTTTACAGCCTGAATTAATGAACTCTTTCCAGAACCTGCTACCCCCGAAATAACTGTTTGTGCCTTTAATGGAATATCAACATTCGCATTTTTTAAATTATGAATATTTACATTTTCCAATTTTAGATAATCAGAGAATTTCTTTTTCGGTTTAAAATGTAATGGTTCTTTCAATAATTTTCCTGTAATTGCATCACTATTTAATAGCTCTTGATAAGTTCCTTCAAAGGTAATGTTTCCACCATCTTTACCAGGTTTAGGGCCAATTTCAACAACGTTATCAGCAATTGGAATTAACTCAGGATTATGTTCAACCACCAAGACAGTATTACCTTTTTCTTTTAACTTCTTAAGCGCATGCTTGATTAGTTTTATATCTGCCGGATGTAGTCCTACACTGGGCTCATCTAGAATATAAACCATATCGGATAATGAACTATTCATGTATTTGGCAATCTTAATTCTTTGTGTTTCACCACCAGATAAAGTATCAGTACTTCTATCAAGTGTTAAATATCCTAATCCTAATTCAACTAATGATTCAATCTTAGTTCTTAATTCTCTAATTAAATCAACTACTAGTGATTCATCAATATTATCTAAAAATTCAATCACATGATTTAAATCCATTTTTAGAACATCTGCTATATTGTTATCGTTAATTAAACATGTTAGAACTTCTGGTCTTAATTTGGTCCCATGACATTTATCACAATCAGTTCTAGTAACAATTTCGCTAATAGCTTCTTTGTGGTGTTCTCCTTCTTTGCTTTCAATAATAGATCTTTTAATTCTAGGAATAACTCCTTCATATAAAATGGATTTCTTCCATTCTTTTGGAGCATCAGTTAAATGATGTTGTGGCGCATATAATAAATCATGCAATTCTTCATCACTATAATCTTTTATCTTTTTATCATTATCAAACAATCCAGTATAAGCGTATCTCTTCCAACGCCATGTTCCAGGACCAAAACTAACGAAAGTGATTGCCCCTTCGTTAAGTGATTTATCATAATCAATTACCTTATCAGGATTAATATGATCGACATATCCTAAACCTTGGCATTGATCACACATTCCTTGTGGTAAGTTAAATGAAAATGTATCTGAATATCCTACAAATGGTTTCCCAATTCTTGAAAATAGTAATCTAAGAAGTGAGTAAATACCTGTATATGTAGCTAATGTAGATCTTGGATTCTTACCAACTTTCTTTTGTTGAATAACAATTGCAACTGGTAAATTATCAATTCTGCCCACATGCGGAGCTCCATATTTAGGAAGATATTGTTGTGTAAAACTAGGAAAAGTTTCATTCAACTCTCTTCTTGAGTTTGCAGCGATTGTATCAAATACTAACGATGATTTTCCTGCCCCTGATAAACCAGTAAAGACAGTAATAGCATGCTTTTTAATGCTAATATCTAAGTGCTTTAAGTTGTTTTGAAAAGCGTCGTGAACCTCGATAAAATCTTGTTTTGACATTTCAATCCTCCTATATTCACTGATGGTAATCATTATAGTAGTTATTAGATGTAATTGCATTTATCTTGTTTAATAGTTAAGAATTTATAAAATTATACAGATTATTAATTTATTAATTGAATTTAATACTATAATGAAATCAAGCGTAACTTATAAAGAAAGAAGATGAAATTATGACAGAACCAAAGAAAGAACAAATGCTATGTTTAGTAATGTTTATCTGTAATAAATATAAAGGCAAGGACTTCAGATTTGCCAAGTCTTTAATCTCTCACAACTTTGAAGAAACAGTTGAAAAGCTACACACCGCTTATGAAGAATCAAGACAAGCTTTTAAAAAGAGAATGCTAGAACCAATTAAAATCCCTGCTGATACAGTGGCAATTGATTATAGTGCTGCATTTGAAAAATTAACTGCTACTAAAATCATGACTTATCAATTAAAGAAATACTCAAAGCATGCATTAATCGCTAAACAAATGCTTGAAAGAATCGGCGAACCAGTCGATTAAAAAAAGGACTTCATTTAGAAGTCCTTTTTTTATTTTATTAAATTAAATAATTTATCGTAGTTAACAGTTCCCAGTCCTGTTGCTTGGTTATATATTTTATTATTTTGGGTTGAATAATAAATATTAGTTGCATTATCACCATAGAGCTGATCAAATGGTGAATCACTGGATTGTGCTGCCGAATATATTCTTGGATTCCATAGTCCTAATCGGTGGTTTAATTTGCTTACATAAACCGCATTGACTGCAGCTATTTGAGGAGCCACAATACTGGTTCCACCATCAATTAACCACTTACCGTTATAGTAAACAGAGTATCCCGTTTGCGGATCCCCATTAGCAACAATATCCGGTAAGTTTCTGCCGGTACTTGTTCCTGTTACTACTTTTGGAGTGGCTAATTGATTAGCAACTCCGTTGGACATATCCCAATGTTGAATAGCTCGATATGAGTTAACACCAGGAATATTTTTTTGATAATCTGGTGTGGCATTGAATTTACTAAATCCACCACCACTTCCAACAAAATAACTTTCCAAAAATGTTGATTGATCTGCATTATATAATTTTAAAGAATTGAAGTATGGGTAAAGAAAATCATTAGACCAAACTCTTTCTTTATCAACATTAACAACATGCCCATTAACCTTATACATAATTGGTGCTGTAGTTGCACCCACAGCGGTAATATATGGTGATGATGCGGGAGTTTCAACGGTTAGTTTTGTAATCCCGCTTTGAATACCATCATATGCCCCATTATCCCCTGTTGAATTAAAGATACTAATACCTTGTGAAGCTCCTTGAAGTAAAATTTCGTTCATGATGTCATTATAATTATCAGGAAGGATTTTATTATTAATCATTTGCTCAATTTCTGCTTCACTGATTCCCCAACTTAGGGAAATACTATCTGACTTATTACTGCCAATTGCATTAGCAAAACTATTAATCATTCCGGATATCGTGGGTTGTGCTAGATAAACATTAATATTGGCATTATTAGCGATGGAACTAGATTGTTGAATATCCATGGTAGTTTCATCACTTAATTTTTGATTATCTTTATTTGTGTCTGTATAGACATGAATGCGATTCAATGAATTCTTGATTCCCATTTTTTGCCAAAATGTTTTGATATCATTTTTGCTAAATCCACCAAAAGAAATAATCCCAATATTGGCTACTTTTTTAGATTTATTATTAATCGTATCTTTCAAATGATAACGTTTAATAAAATCAGACGGTGCTCTTTTAACCCCAAAACTACCGGATTTACTATCACTTGATAAACGATCATAATTGCTTAGCCCAATTATCCCATTTATTTTTGCATCTAAACTATTAGCCATTTTAGGTGTTTTATTAGGTTTAGTTACATAAGTTTTATTGATTTTTTCTTTGATTATCTTAAAATGAAATGCCGTTTCAATATTATTACGTGATCCTGTTACTTTGATAACTAGATTTCCCGGATAAACTTGAGATTTTAAATGATGCTTATTCAAGTATCGTTTTATCTTATTTATTGTTGCAGTTGATTGTCCATATTTACGGGAGAATTCTTTAGTTGATAAAAACTTAGTTCTTGGTTGATTTACATAATTGATTAAATCATTATTATTTCTGTCTTTTAAAACAATAGTGAAACTAGATTGACTATTTTTATTTTCTTTACCAAATGCTGTAACATGGTTTACTGCCTGTATATACAGCATCCCGATAGCAAAAATTATTAAAGTACAACTAAAAATTCTCTTTTTCAAGTTCATTCATCTCACCGCCTATGAGGTAATGATATTCCTAAAAAAGTCTTAAGTATACGAATTTAAACAATTCTTTAGAAATTTTATGTTAAGATTAGTGATAGATATAAATTGAAGGGAGGTTTATCATTTGTTAAAAGAATTCAAAGATTTTATTGCTAAAGGAAATGTTATGGACCTAGCTGTTGGTGTAATTATTGGTTCCGCCTTTACATCTATCGTAAAATCATTTACTGCTGATTTTATTAACCCTATCCTTGGTATCTTTACTGGTCAAATTGGCTTATCTAGTTTTGTAATTACTGTCGGAAAAGCTAAGTTCTTAGTTGGAAGTTTCATTAACGACTTAATTAACTTCTTAATTATCGCATTCGTTGTCTTCCTTATCGTGAGAACATATAATAGATTAGCAAAACGTGATACTACTCCTAAGGACACTAAGACTGATACTCTATTAGGAGAAATTCGCGATCTATTAAAAGACCAACAAAATAATAAATAATTAAAAACCTGTGTGATATTCTCACGCAGGTTTTATTTTTTTGATATTAAGTTGATGCTTAAAATATGATAAAATAGTTATTACTAATTACTAAATGAGGAGTTAATATGGTGATAATTACAGCTGGAATGATTGGAGTAGGAAAAACTACTTTAACTGGTAAGATTGCTGAACATTTAGGCACAACCGCCTTTTACGAACCAGTTGGAGAAAATCCTGTTCTACCTTTATATTACAATAACCCAGAACAATATGGATTCTTACTTCAAATCTATTTTTTAAATAAACGTTTTTCAATGATCAAAAAAGCGTTATCAGATGATAACAACATTTTAGACCGTTCTATTTATGAAGATGCGTTGTTCACAAAGCAAAATAATGCTGAAGGTAATATTTCAGACATGGAACTTAAAATTTATCTCGAACTACTAGATAAAATGATGGATGAATTAGATGAGTTACCTAAAAAGGCTCCTGATTTGATGGTATATGCGGAAACTGATTTTGAAACTATCCTTCACCGTATTAAAAAACGTGGAAGAGATTATGAACAGTTTGATAACGATCCAAAACTAAAAGAATACTATTTCCATATGTGGGAAGCATACAAGAAATGGTATGAAGAATATGATAAAAGTCCAAAAATGAAATTAGACTTACAAAAATACGATTTATCTGATGACAAGAATGTTGATATTGTGCTTGCACAAATTGACGAAGAACTTAAAAAAATTAGATAACAAAAAAGACCAATCACAATTATGATTGGTCTTTTATTTTTTATTCTAATGTTGCTAATTCGTTAATTGATTGACCATAAATAGCCATAGCTAGTAATAAATCATCAATTACTTGATATTCATTAGCTTGGTGCATTGTGTTTTCAGTCCATGGGAAATCTGCACCGAACGCAACTCCATACTTCATTAAGCGTCCGTAAGTTCCACCACCAACAACACCTGGTTGAGCATCAGTCTTACCTGTACGTTCTCTGTAAACATTTAATAACTTATTAACGATTGGTTGACTTGGATCAACATAATGAGCTTCCATGTCATCTGTATTTTCAACAGTTCCATCCATCACTTTAGCAGCTTGTGATAAGTGGTCACCAATTTCTTTTACAGTAATTCCCTTTGGATATCTGAAGTTAGTGTTAACAAATCCACCATCAGTTGGGTTAAACTTCAAAATACCAACATTCATAGTCAAATCACCCATAATTTCATCGGTATGACTTGCGCCGATACGGTTAGCTCTAGAATCCCCATGCAAGAATTCAGCAACGAATTTGATGAAGTTTTTAGCGTCTCCAGAGAAATCATAGCCTCTTAGGAAGTTAGCCATAAATGTACCACCATTAACACCGTTACGTGGTTCCATTCCGTGAGCAGATTTACCAATTAGATGTAATCTGATTCCATCTTCGGTAATTTCTGAGCCACCATCTAACTTTCTGTCTTGCATAAATGTTGAGAATTCTTCAGCCATTTGATCCTTAAATGATGTCTTGATTTCTGCAAAAGCATCTCTTGGAACCATGTTTTCTCTGAGTCCAGCATTGAAATCTGCTAAGAAGTAATCAGCACTTTCATCTTGTTGGTTTCCAAAGGTAGTTTCAAAAGTAGTATTACCCTTTTCACCATTAATAACAGGGAATTGTCCGTCAGGAGAGAAACCAAAGTCAGGTTCTGGTTCTAATTCGAAGTAATGTTTCATCCCTGTCCAATTACTTTCTTCATCAGTACCGATAATAAAACGAATCTTGCAATTTGGTTCAATTCCTTGATCCTTCATCATCTTTAAACCATAGTATGCAGCTAGACCTGGTCCTTTATCATCAGAAGTACCACGACCGTATACCTTACCATCTTTGATTGTCATTTCAAATGGGTCTGTATTCCAACCTTCACCGGCTGGCATAACATCAGCATGAACTAAAATTGCAAATGTCTTATCACCAGTCCCATATTCTATGTATCCAACTAAATTATCTAAGTTCTTTACTTTGAAACCGTCACGTTCACCAATTTCTAAGTACTTTAATAATCCCTTTGCTGGACCTGGTCCTAAAGGAAATTCATCAGTAGCTTCCGCATCATTACGTTCACTATCGATTGTGATTAATTCCTTTAGATCATTTAAATAATCTTCTTTGTAATCTTTTGCTAATTGATCCCAGTTAGTCATTTGAAAATCCTCCCTTATCTTTTAATTTATTTTAGCATACTATATAAAAAAGACATCAATGATGTTTACTTTTTTTAGTGATATACTGAATTTGTTATCTAAGGAGGAATCTAAATTGTTTAATTCATCAATTAACATTGTAAAACGAACAATTCGTAAGCGTCCTAACAATAGTCATAAAGGAACCTTCGGAAAAGTATGTATTATCGGTGGCAATCAAAACTTTGGTGGTGCAGCAATTATGGCCAGCAAGGCTTGTGTTTATTCTGGTGCTGGCTTAACTACCACTTTTACAGACCCCGTTAATTTAAATAGCCTTCATAATATTATCCCTGAAGCAATGTTTGTCGACTATCACGACGATAATAAACTAAAATCAATGATTAATAGTTTCGATGTCATCTTAATTGGTCCCGGACTAGGTACTGACGATTATAGTCTTTCACTTGTAAAGCAAGTCTTTCAACAAATTAATAATCACCAAATTTTAATCATTGATGGATCTGCTATTACAATTGTTGCCAATCATCACTTAACACTACCAGATGCTAATATCATCTTTACTCCACATCAAATGGAATGGCAACGATTATCTGATATAGCAATTCCTGATCAAAACGATAAAAATAATCAAAATAAAGTGAATGCACTCCATTCTACTGTAGTATTAAAATCTCACCATACCAAGGTATATTCTAATAATCATATCTGGGTTAATCCTGGTGGCACTCCAGCACAAGCTACCGGTGGTATGGGTGATACCCTTGCCGGAATGATTGCTGGGTTCACAGCTCAATTTGCTAATATTGAAGACGCCGTTATTTCAGCCGTCTTCGCACATAGTTTTATTGCTGACAAATTAGCTAAAAATCAATACGTGGTTTTGCCTACTCAAATTAGCAATCATATCCCCCAATTTATGAAAAAATTCGAAAATTAACCACTAAAAAACACTTTCAATGATATTCCATCGAAAGTGTTTTTTCTTAATCTATTTCATTATTTTTAAATACATAGCCAAATATTAAAACCATTAATAATGGAACTAAAATAAATAGCACGGCGTATTCATGGAAAATATTTGTTAATATTCCCATAAAAATTGCTCCTAAAACAAAGCTAACGTAAATCATAATCGTGTCGATTAATAATGATTTTGCTTTTTCGTTCCCATCAACAATTGTTAAATAAACATTATTGGCAATTTTTCCTAGATTACCTGTCATCATCAAAGGATTAAATGCATTTCCTTTTAGAAGTTTAAACTCTTGTAATTGGGCAGCAGCTACCAATGATAGTAAACCAACCACCAATACATCAGGTAATTCGTTTACGAATAATCCAGTCACTAAAATAATAGCCACTTCATATTCAATAATAATTGTTTTTCTTAGCCAGTCATCCTTCAAATTTCTTTGTATCAGTTTAATTAAGACAACCCCTAACACAAAAAGAAAAATTGAAAATAGATACTTTATAATAGCTGCAAAGTCTAAGTGACTGATACTAATTCCTAACAAAATAGTATTACCAGTTTGCAATCCCGCGAATACTCCACCATGTTCAACGAATGAATATGCATCAATGCTTCCACTTATGATTGCTAGTAAGATGGCGGTGAAGGGATGCATGAATAAGTCTTTAGGTTTCAAATTGATCTACTCCTAACCAATGTGTAACTTTCTTCTAAGTGTTTCTGCCTTATGGCCAAGCACTGTGTCTGCAATTCGACTCTTCAACGTTAGGTAAACATATACAAGTCCACCAAGTAATGAAGCAAAAGCAACAACAATTCCACTACCAATTCTGCCATATTGATTCATACCTAAACTAACCAATAAATTACCAGCGTATACAGCTGTAATAGCAACGAAATAAGTTACTAAAGAGAATAGAATAATCCAATTAATTTGAGATAACATTTTGTCATTTCTAAATTTAAATTGACGGTCTAATGAACCAATGATTAACATGTTAACCACCATGAATCCAATGGCTGATGATAATAATGGTCCAAATTCCTTAAAGAAGTACACCATAGGGAATTGAGTGATGATTTTGGCAATAGCACCATATACAAAGTATTTAACAGCAACCTTGTTTTGAGATATTCCTTGCATCATAGCAGATAAAACAGTAAACAATCCGAATGAAATTGAAACGATTGATGAGAACGCTAAAACATTTGCTGATAGTGCCCCATTAACATTGGTATAAAATAATCTATTTAATGGTCCTGCAATCGCAGTCATCCCTAAAGCTGCTGGAATCATAATAAATGAAAATAAAACAAATCCAGCAGATACTTGGTGACTAATTTCTTTTTTATTGCCTCGTGTATATGATTCTGATAACAATGGCACAACCGTTATTGCAACTGAAGATGCTAATGAAATTGTAATCATGATTAGTTTATTAGCATTTCCGGCAAAGATTGCATACAATTGATCCAATACTTTGTTAGATGCACTTGTAGCAACATGCATGATATTAAAGAATGTGTATTGATCAATTAATTGGAAAATTGCAATCCCTGCTCCTAAAATAACAAAAGGAACGGCTTGTTGAATAATTTCTAAGTATAATTTATTAGCATTTACGTGAAGTTGGTTATTACTATTACGGACCAAACTACGATAATATTTACGTCGTCTGAAGTAATACCAAGCTAAAATCAATAATCCAGCTAAAGCGCCGATAAAGGCAGCAAAAGTAGATTGTGATACAGCTGTTACCCAACTACCTCTTAGAACTTTAATAATAAAGAACACTGCAATTAGCATGTAAATTACTCTAAATAGTTGTTCTACAAATTGTGATAAAGCAGATGGTGCCATATCTTGAAATCCTTGGAAATATCCACGAGTTAAACTCATTGTTGGAATAATTAAAACGGCCCAAGATAATGAACGCATAACGGGAATTAAATCAGGATTACCATTATCTATTAATGGACTGAAAAAGTATAAGAACAATGCACAAAGTATTCCCATAATTACAGATAACAAAACACCACGTTTATAAAGCCTAACACTGACACCATATTCGTTTAGCGCATTGTAATGTGCCACTTGTTTAGCAATTGCTGATGGAATTCCAGCAATTGAAATAATTAATATTAAACTATAAACATTATATCCTTGAACGTATAATGCATTAGCTTGTAAATAAAGTCCCCCTAAAATCATGTTCCAAGGGATTATGTATAACGCACCTAAAATTCTTGAAAAAACACTTCCAGCAGTCATCCATGCTGAACCTTTAAGCATTTTATCTTGTGCTATATCTTCATTCAAATTGTTTTCCTGATTTTGCATATCGCAATTCCCACTTTCAAATTTCTCTAACTTGTCCATTTTAATCAATATTTTAATAGTAAGCAACTCTCATAGTGCTTAATTCCACAAAAAAAGAGAGATAATCATAGATTATCTCTCTTTTTTTATTAGTTAGCAACGATATTTACAATTTTACCAGGAACAACAATTACCTTACGAACTGTTTTACCTTCAATTGATTCTTTAATCTTTTCATCATTCATTGCAACTTCTTGGGTATCTTCCTTAGAAGCATCAGCAGCAACTTTGATGTGTGATCTTACTTTACCGTTAACTTGGACAACAACTTGAACTTCATCATCTACTAGTTTAGATTCGTCAAATTCAGGCCATTGAGCATAAGTGATTGTTTCATCATGACCAAACTTGCTCCATAGTTCTTCAGCCATATGTGGAATAATTGGTGAAAGTAATTTAACAAAACCTTCCATGTATTCTAGGTATAAGCTGTCTTGTTTATAACATTCATTAACAAATACCATCATACTTGAAATAGCAACGTTAAATCTTAGATTTTCAAAGTCGTCAGTTACCTTTTTAACTGTTTGGTTATAAATCTTATCTAGTTTGTGGTCATTAACTGTAGTAATACGATCACGTAAATTGTCATCGTCATCAATTAATAATCTCCAAACACGGTTAACCCATTTATTTGAACCATTTAATCCTTCAGTACTCCAAGGTTTTGATTCAGTTAATGGACCCATGAACATTTCATATAATCTTAATGTATCCGCACCGAATTCATCCACGATATCGTCAGGGTTAACAACATTCCCCTTAGACTTAGACATCTTTTCATGGTTAGTTCCAAGAATCATCCCTTGGTTAACTAACTTATGGAAAGGTTCTTTAGTTGGAACAACACCTAAATCATAAAGAACTTTGTGCCAGAATCTTGCGTATAGTAAATGAAGAACGGCGTGTTCTGCACCACCAATGTATAAATCAACAGGTAACCATTCTTTTAGTAATTCTGGATCTGCTAATTCTTTATCATTGTGAGCATCGATATATCTTAAGTAGTACCATGAACTACCAGCCCATTGAGGCATTGTGTTAGTTTCACGCTTACCTTTACGACCGTTTTCATCAACAACACTAACCCAATCGTCAATGTTAGCTAATGGTGATTCACCAGTACCAGATGGTTCAATATTATCAGTATCTGGCAATACTAATGGTAATTCATCTTCTGGAACTAATGTAGTTTCGCCATCTTCCCAATGAATTACTGGAATTGGTTCACCCCAGTATCTTTGACGTGAGAAAATCCAATCACGTAAACGGTAGTTAGTTTTAGCATTACCTGCATGATGTTCTTCTAGCCAGTTAATTACTGCATCAATGGCTTCTTTCTTGTTCATTCCGTTTAAGAAGTCAGAGTTAATATGAACACCATCACCAGTAAAGGCTTCTTCCTCAATGTTTCCACCTTCAATAACTGGATTGATTGGTAAATCAAATTTCTTAGCGAATTCATAATCACGATCATCATGAGCTGGCACAGCCATAATTGCACCTGTACCGTATGAAGAAAGCACGTAGTCACCAATCCAAATTGGAACTTGCTTGCCATTAATTGGATTAATTCCGTATGCACCTGTAAATACACCAGATTTATCTTTGTTCAAATCAGTTCTTTCTAGATCTGACTTAGTAGAAACTTCTTTTCTGTATGCTTCAATGGCATCCTTTTTATCATCAGTAACAATCTTATCAACTAAGTCATGATCTGGAGCTAAAACAATGTATGAGGCACCAAATAAAGTATCAGGTCTTGTAGTAAATACTTCGATTTTTTCATCATGACCATCAACATCAAAGAATACACTTGCACCCTTAGAACGACCAATCCAGTTTCTTTGCATTTCTTTGATACTTTCAGGCCAATCTAATTCTTCTAAATCATCGATAAGTCTATCAGCATAAGCAGTGATTTTTAAAACCCATTGTTTCATTGGTACACGATATACTGGGTATCCACCACGTTCTGTTTTACCATCAATAACTTCTTCGTTCGCAACAACTGTACCACCCATAAAATCAGGAGCCCAGTTTACTTCAATTTCATCTTCATAAGCTAAACCTTTTTTATATAGTTGTTCGAAAATCCATTGAGTCCACTTGTAGTATTCTGGATCAGTAGTGTCTACTTCTCTATCCCAATCATATGAAAAACCAAGTGATTTAATTTGTTCTCTAAAGTGAGCAATGTTTTTTTGTGTAAATGAACCTGGGTGATTACCTGTCTTTAACGCATATTGTTCTGCAGGTAAACCAAAGGCGTCAAAACCAATTGGATGTAATACGTTTTTACCTTGCATTCTCTTAAATCTAGACATGATATCTGTTGCTGTATATCCTTCAGGATGACCAACGTGAAGTCCTTGACCTGATGGATATGGGAACATATCTAGTGCATAGTAGTTATCTTTGTTTTTATCATTTGTAGTCTTAAAAGTTTTGTTTTCTTCCCAATACTTTTGCCATTTTGTTTCAATCTTACTGTGATTGTATGCCATAATAATGCCTCCATTTATTTTTGTCGAATAAAAAAAGTCCTATAAGCTATATATGCTTATAGGACGAATATACCGCGGTACCACCTAATTTTCATCTATTTTTATATAGATGCAACTTAAGTCCTTAACGCGGAATACGTCTTAACCTACTATCCATTTCAATTAAGATTTCAACGACTAGTTCGATTAATCATAATCTAAATTCGCAACAACCATTTAGTTTCTGAAAAATATAATTAATCTAATACTTCGTATCAACAATTTACTTCGACTATTAAATTAACTTAAATATACCAGTGAATTAGATTAAAAGCAAGGACATTTATCATTTGTGTTAGAATAACAATAATTAATATAAAAAAGGAAGTTTATTATGAAGTTAGAACCATCAGTTACATATAGTCATACCCTTTTATCTAATGTAGTAAGTGAAAATGATATAGTGGTAGATGGAACCGTTGGAAAAGGAAATGACACAGAATTTTTAGCCAGACTAGTTGGTAACCAAGGTAAAGTTTATGGATTTGATATTCAAAAAGAAGCCATTCAAAAAACTCAAGAAAGAATTAATCAAAACAATTTAAATAATCAAGTTAAATTAATCAATGACGGACATGAAAACATCAGTAATTATGTTAATGACAATATTCAAGCCGCTATCTTTAATTTAGGATACTTACCTGGTGGTAACAAGGAAGTTATTACTCTTCCAGAAACAACTTTAAAAGCAATTCAATCCAGTTTATCATTACTAAGCATAGGTGGAATCGTAATTATTGTTTTGTACTATGGTCACCCCGGCGGTGAAATTGAAAAAGAAAAAGTCTTATCCTTTGTTCAATCATTAAATCAAAAACAATATGCGGTTCTAAAATACGAGTTTATAAATCAAATCAATTGTCCGCCTATTCTTATCGCAATCCAAAAAAATGACAACCATTAAGGTTGTCATTTTTTTACTTTTCAGATAATCGATCATATAGATTTACTAAAACAGCAATAATGATAATTATTAAGCATACCCAAAACACTTTATGCAATGAGTTATATAAAACCGTTCTTAATGGTTCTAATAATTTTGCAGGGATTTCATGTGCAGTCTTAAAATTAACCAGCTTATTAATCATTCCCATATTGGAATCATCAGTATGCAAAATACCAATTTTTAGTTGTCTATTCATAACAATTCCAAGAACCGCCACGATTAATGTTTGACCAAAAATTCGACATAAGGTATTAAAGGATGTAGCTACACCAATATCGCCTTTATCAACACTGTTTTGGGAAATAACCGTTCCGTTTGTAATAGTTATTCCAAATCCAATTCCGCAGATTGCAGCAATCGCAAAGAACCAACCAAATGAAACGTTAAATGGTAAGAGCACTACCCAAATAGCCGCAACTAAAATAAAGAATAATCCTATCATAGTTGCATAAAATGGTTTCATACGAGATAGTAGCCATCCTGAAACAAAGGCTCCTAGAATCCATAAAATTGAAGTAGGTGTAATCGCAAAACCAGATGCGGTTGCTGGATATCCGAAGATACCTTGTGTCCAAACTGGTAGGTACACTTCTAATCCCATTAAGAAACCACTAATTAAGAACGCGATAATATTTTGAACTACAAAAGTTCTATTATGCATTAATTTCATTGGAATAATTGGATTATCAGCACAATGTTCTCTTCTTACAAAAAGAATCAATAATAAAATCGATAAAAAGATACAATATGAAATTGGTTGCCAGTTATTAGATAAATTACTAATTAGTTGAATAATATACATCAAAAATAGTAACAATAATGATAAATATATCATTCCTAAATAATCGACAGAATTTTTAACTAGTGCTTTAGTTTCTTTAAACGAGACAGTGAATACTAATAAGACTAATATTCCCAAAGGTACATTAATGAAAAATATCCAATGCCAACTTAAATTATCAACAATGTAACCACCTAATAAAGGCGCAATGATTGAAGCAATACCCCATACAGCACCATTAAGGCCTAAAATTTTACCTCGATTTTCATCAGAATAAATATCGGCAATAATTGTGTATGATAGTGGCATTATTACCCCTGCCCCAATTCCTTGAATTGCTCTCCAAAGAATCAATACGTTCATACTGTTAGCTAATCCAGATAAAATTGAACCAATTAAAAAGATGGATATCCCAAAGATAAATACTTTCTTTCGGCCAAATTGATCTGATAATTTACCATAAATAGGTGTTGAAATTGCAGTTGTTAATAAATAAATTGAGAAAACCCAATTCATAATTGAAACTCCGTGTAATTCACCTACAATTGTCGGCATCGCAGTTGAAACAATTGTTCCTTCAATTGCACTCATAAAAGTTGCCATGAATAAAGCAATTGAGATGATTAATACATTATTATCTTGTTTTTTAATACTATTTACCTCCAAAATAAAAACGATTTATTTATATCAATCTACAAATAAATCGTTTTTTACATTAAATATACTATTTAAAGAAATTTTGTAGTTCTGATACCTTGTCAGTATGTTCCCAAGGTAAATCAACATCTGTTCTTCCAAAATGACCATAAGCAGCAGTATTTTTGTAGATAGGTCTCTTTAAATCTAACATTTCAATAATACCGGCTGGTCTTAAGTCAAATATTTCACGAATGGCTTTGATCAAGTCATTTTCTGATACAGTTGCTGTACCAAAAGTGTTAACAGAAATTGAAACTGGTTTAGCAACCCCAATTGCATATGCTACTTGAACTTCAATTCTAGTAGCTAATTTAGCAGCAACGATGTTCTTTGCAATATATCTAGCAGCGTAACTTGCTGATCTATCAACTTTGGTAGCATCTTTCCCAGAGAAAGCACCACCACCATGATGAGCAGCCCCACCGTAGGTATCCACGATAATTTTTCTACCAGTCAAACCGGCATCACCTTGTGGTCCACCGATTACAAATCTACCAGTAGGATTAATGAAGAATTTAGTATCATCATTTAATAATTCACTAGGAATGACTTCCTTAATAACCTTATTGATGATATCTTCACGAATTTGATCTAATGAAACATCTGGATCATGTTGTGTACTTAAAACAACAGTTTCAACAGATGATGGTTTGTTATTATCATCATATTCAACAGTAACTTCAGCCTTAGCATCAGGTCTTAAATATGAAATAGTTCCATTTTTTCTTAATTCAGCAATTTTTCTCATTAGTTTATGACTTAATGAGATTGGTAATGGCATTAGTTCGGGTGTTTCATCAACAGCGTAACCAAACATTAAACCTTGGTCACCAGCACCAATTTTATCAAGTGCATCTTCACTGCTATCACGAGTTTCAAGAGAATCGTCAACCCCTTGAGCAATATCTGGTGATTGTTCGTCAATAGCAACTAAAACTGCACATGTGTTTCCATCAAAACCATATTGGTCATTGTCATAACCGATTTCTTTGATTGTATCTCTAACGATTTTTTGAATGTTAACGTAAGCCTTGGTAGTAATTTCACCAAAAACTAAAACTAATCCAGTAGTTACTGAACATTCACAAGCAACTCTAGAATCAGGATCTTGTTTCAACATTTCATCTAAGATAGCATCACTAATTTGATCAGCAATTTTATCAGGATGTCCTTCTGAAACAGATTCTGATGTAAATAAATGTCTTTCTTGCATTTTATTTATTCCCCCTATTCATTTGGTTACAAGGCATCTTCACTATCAAGGTGAATCCTATCGGGAATACGCTTATAACTCTTAAAATAATATCATAATTTAAAATTTTTTTAAAGTAATAAGAAATACAAAAAAAGACTACCAAAAGTAGTCTTTAAACTTAGTACCGGAGGTGGGGTTCGAACCCACACGATCTTGCGATCACTGGATTTTGAGTCCAGCGCGTCTGCCAATTCCGCCACTCCGGCATATTTAAATAAAAAGCCAAAGGCGGTAATCGGATTTGAACCGATGATAAAGGTTTTGCAGACCTCTGCCTTACCACTTGGCTATACCGCCATTTAAGTCGCATTCAACTGAGGAATAATTTTCTCAATTAAAAAGGGCGGTAGGTGGGAATCGAACCCACGCGTGTCGGAACCACAATCCGATGTGTTAACCACTTCACCACTACCGCCATAGCATCATAAACAGGGATAGTAGGAGTTGAACCCACACCAACGGTTTTGGAGACCGTTGTTCTACCATTAAACTATATCCCTATGGTGGAGGGGAGTGGATTCGAACCACCGAACCCGAAGGAGCGGATTTACAGTCCGCCGCGTTTAGCCAGACTTCGCTACCCCTCCATAAATGGCGCGGGACAGAATCGAACTGCCGACACACGGAGCTTCAATCCGTTGCTCTACCAACTGAGCTACCGAGCCAAACCATTTATGTTGTGCTATAGAATTATTTATTTATTGTTGTCAATGACAACAACGGTTCGTACGAGACTCGAACTCGTGACCTCCTGCGTGACAGGCAGGCGTCCTAAACCGACTAGACCAACGAACCAGTCCAAAAATATTTGGAATGGAGGATACAGGGCTCGAACCTGTGACCTCCTGCTTGTAAGGCAGATGCTCTCCCAACTGAGCTAATCCTCCAAATATAAATGACCCGTACGGGATTCGAACCCATGTTACTGCCGTGAAAGGGCAGTGTCTTAAACCACTTGACCAACGGGTCATAACTGTAAGGTGTACGGAGAGTAAGGGATTCGAACCCTTGAAACAGGCATTCACCCGTTTACATCATTTCCAATGATGCTCCTTCGGCCAACTCGGACAACTCTCCAAGACCAGTTAT
>NZ_KQ440395.1:563311-631915 GCF_001281175.1 Apilactobacillus apinorum | reverse complement strand
TTATGAGTCCTTTTTTATTTTGTTTAAAATCAATATCATCCCTATTGATACCAATAAAAATATAAAGATGAATCCAACCATAAAATATTGCGATGGAAACAGGTTTATGATTGGTTCTTTTTTTTCATCAAAAATCCAGTCTTGGTTTCTAAATAATAACTTATGCATAAAAACAAAAGCATCATTAAAATCTACTACTGAAAATAATATTAAGGAAGTGAATAGCATATAAGTTGATCTAAGCGGCATCTTTAACAACCATAGTTTGTTAGCAAACGATAACCGCTTAATCAATTTTACAGCAATCAAAGTTAAAATAATCATTAACGTATTACTAATCATCAATAAAGTCTTAACATCTCTAAAATGCCTAATAACAACTTCATTAACAGGAATTGCTGTATGCATCTGATTAATAAATGGCGACTGTAGATATCTAATAATGTTTGTATAATTATTAGACACACTTGCCATACTAATGTGTATTGATGCTGATATATTCAATATTTTTATCGTAATCAGATATATTATTGATAAATTCATAAACAAAAAAACAGATAAACAGACTAACCACGCTAAAATCATTAAGCTGTATAGATAGTATTTAACCGTGGAATAAGGCATTTTTATAATTCCCAATCATCTAATGAATCCACTTGATGGGTTGGTTGAATTGATTTAGCCTTCACCTGTTCTTTGGTTGATAATCCGGTATAAACCAATAAAGTATCCATTCCAAAATTAATTCCTGCTGAAATGTCAGTCATATAGTTATCTCCAACCATGACAACATCGCTCTTAGATAGGTTAATTTTGTCCAAAGCATTTTGCATAATAATAGATTCTGGTTTACCAATTAATACTGGTTCTTGTTGTGTAGCATACTCTACAAGTTTAACTAAAGATCCTGCACCTGGTTGCATCCCTTTTTCAGTTGGAATATTACTATCTGGATTAGTTCCAATAAAAATAGAACCACTTCTAACTAGTAATACTGCCTTACTTAATTGATCATATGTTACATGACTATCTAAACCAACAATTACATAGCTAGGATTATCATCAGTAATTTCAAATCCATTATTTTCTAATGCCTTTATCAAACCAATCTCACCCACTACATATGCAGTTTTATCGAGATTTTTCTTAGTAGCATCGTTTTTTACATAATCTGCAGTAGCAAGGCCTGCAGTATAAACGTTATCAACTGATACATGAATATCATGATTATCTGATAAATTTTTAACTACATCTTCAGGTAGTTTAGTCGTGTTATTAGTTACAAATAAAAAATCGGTCTTAGTTGACTGTAATCTTTCAACAAATCTTTTAGCTGCAGGAATTCGTTTTTTTCCAGCGTAAATAGTCCCATCTAGGTCAATAAAATATCCTTTATACTTTCCCATTTATATTCTCCTAATCATTTCTTTGTTTAATCGTAAAGTGGCGTTTGCCATGGCCTTTAGATTGGGTAACAGTTACATGTTCACGTTTTTCAATTTCTGGTTTGGTTTTTGTGACTTTTTCTTTAATAAAGCCGCCTTTATTGTTTCTATTGTTTCTTCTTGGGCGTTTCTTATTGAAGGAAGAACTAGGCTTAGATTTAACTTCTAAATTATGCATCACAAAATAATCAGCACCCATATTAGCATACTCATTTAGATAATCCTTGATTGCTAAAAATTGATTTTGTAGTGGTGTGCTTGTTCCGTCATCAGAAAAACCTTTTAGTCTTAATACACCGTATCCATAATCACCAACAATATAACTGTAACGACTAAATATTGGATTATAGTTTATGGAAAAATCATCAATGTTAAAACATCCATTATGATTATCGATTAATTCATAAGTGTGATTGTTAATTAATACTTTATCTTCTCCATCCATTTTTATATTAGCTAATGGCTTATAACTATCGTTTTTTTCTTGAACTAAATCTTCAATACTTTTGCGGTCCAATTTTATTTCTCCTATTCTAATGGAAACTTATCTGATAAATAATCAGCAAAAAGATCTCTTAATGTTTGATCATATAAAATATTGTTTTGCCCTTTAATTGCAACAGTTGGGAAAAACGGAATAAAGATATAGTGATCCAACAATGCTATTTCATATGTTTTATTAAAATCTACTAACTCACCATCAAAGTATACATTATTATTTTCGTCTACTTCAATACCGTCATAATTTAATTGACCAAAAAACTTACCCCTAAAACCCATTCCTTTTTGTGGAAACTGAATCAAAAACTTCCAATTTTTTTGCATTTCCATTACTAATCTCCATATATCAGCACCAACAAGAGATGTTTTAGTAACATGCATTGAATGTGGCAAAATTTGATGTAAGTCGTTTTTGTTAATAACTCCTTTTTTTAGGGGTGATAAAAATAAACCGTTATTCACGACAGATGCTTTTGTATGTGCTTTCTTCTTCATTGCATCCAAAAATAAAGATACTATTTCAGGTTTACCCCTCAATCCGTTATCAATATCATGATCAATCATAGCTACTTTAGATTCTGATAAAAGTTTTTCTCCCTTATCTTCTAGTCCATTGATGAATTCTTCATCACCATCAAGTTCTGGCAAAGATGCTACTTCTACAACACTTGCTGATTTAGAAAGCACCTTATTATTGTCAACTTCTAGTAATATTTCACCTACATAGAAACCGTATTTTCCTGCAGCCGCCAATAATGATTGATTATCATTTTCACCATGTTCAAATAAATGATGTGTATGGCTACCGATTATGACGTTAAACTGTGGAAACTTTTGTGCAATTAACCTATCCTGAGTTACTCCTAAATGTGATAACAACACTTTCACAGAGTCATTAGTGTTTTTATCTAATAGTTCTTCAATTTTCACTTGATCATCAATTGGTTTCCAACCTACTAATTTATATGTTGATTGATATGGGGCTGTTAACCCAAATATATCAATAATATTTCCTTGAGGCGTTTTAATAGTCTTCTTTTCTTTTCCCCATGATGGTAATTGTAATGTTTTAGCATCTAAAATATTAGCTAAAATCACATCAAAATTAGCATCATCGTATAAATGATTTAGTTGTTCATGACTGTTTGTTAAACCTTCATTATTACCAATTGTCGCTGCATCATAGCCAATTTGATTTAAAAGTTCAATATTGGCCCTGCCATCAGTAGCTTCTGTTAGTGGATGTGAACGATCTAATGCATCTCCCAAATCAACAGTTAGGACGAAATATCCTTTTTCTTCTAACTTTCTTTTTTCATCAATTAGATATCTTTTAATTTTTGGCCAGTTCTCAAAATGTGAATGAATATCATTAGTATGTAAAATGGCGATTTTTTCCATTGTGAGTCCCTCCAATTATTTTCGTTTCATAAAATCAGTTGCCTTTTGTTCAATCATTACACTCAAATCATCTTCAGTAAATGGTTGGCCAAACGGTTTTTTGTATTTTAAATAGTCTTTTTCTGGACTATCAATTCCAACATTTATATTTTCCTTTGCGGATACCGAATAGTGATGGATATGACCGTGTAAATTTATTATCTGTTTTACCTGTCCCATCATCATTGGATAATGCGTCATATAATATTGGCAATGATTCATTTTTATTAAGGTTCCTACATCTTCAAATGAAAACTTAGGTTCACCATTTAGCTCAATATTATTTTTATCAATATACTTAAAAAGGGCTCGACTATCATGATTTCCTTTAATCAGTATAATTTTACCATTCAATTGCTTCAACAAATTGAAAACTTTCTCAAATGCTTTTTGTTGTGGCTTATCATGACAAACAGCGATATCTCCTAAATGATAAACGACGTCATTATCAGTAACTATTTCATTCCAGTTTTTTATTATATCGTTATCCATTTCTTCAACGAAAAAATAAGGTCTAGGAGCAAAATTCTTGTTTCCAATCATATGTTTATCTAAAAAATGCGTATCAGATATAAAAAACTTCATAATTTGCTCCTTCTAAATTATCTTTATATCTAGAATAAACTATTATTATTAAAATTAAAAATAAAAAAGGTTTAATCTACCAATATTGATAAATTAAACCTTTAATATTAAATTTTGTCTTTAATAGTTTTAAAGATGTATAGGAATAAAATCCAAATAATTGATCCAATTAATGGAATTAGTGTATCAACTCTGAACAATAATACAATTGCTACAAAGATAAGAAAAGCTAATACAAAGTAACTTGATAATGGGAATAATGGCATCTTAAAGCTAAGTTTGCTTTCTTCACCATTTGCTTTAACGACTTTTCTGTATTTAATATGTGCAATTACAATTAATCCCCAAATGAATAAGAAACAAGTAGTTGCAACACTAGAAATAAGTTGGAACACACCATTTGGCATAAATGCGTTTAAGAATAGAGAAATCGCAATTACTAATGTTGAGAAAATAATTCCATTTGTTGGTAATCCTTTGCTACTCAATGAACCAATTTTCTTACCAACTTTATTTGTTGTTCCAAAGCTTAATGAATATGCCATTCTTCCAGTAGTAAATAATGAAGAATTACATGCAGAAACCGCTGCAGTTAACACAACAAAGTTAATAATTGATGCTGCAGCACCAATTCCAATGTTTTGGAATACTTGTACGAAAGGACTTGAATCAGCATTGATAAAGTTCCATGGATAGATACACATTAGAGCAATTAATGAACCAATGTAGAAAATTAAGATTCTTGAAGGAACTTCGTTAATTGCCTTAGGAATAACTTTTTGTGGATCATGTGTTTCAGAAGCTGTCATTCCAATCATTTCAATTCCTGCGAAACTGAAGATAACCATTTGGAAACTCATAAAGAAACCTGATAATCCATGAGCAAACATTTTGTGTCCAAATAAGTTACCTAGTCCGGCATGGCCAACAGGTGTTTTATAGTTAATAATAACCAATACAACCCCTGTAGCAATCAATGCTAAAATGGCAATTACCTTTATTAATGCGAACCAGAATTCTGTTTCTCCAAATGCAGAAACATTAACTGTATTCAATAAGAACAAGATAATAATAATGACTAAACCAGTAATCCATTGTGGAATACTTGGGAACCAATATTTAATGTATAAACTAGCGGCAGTTATTTCAGCCATTGCAATTGTTATCCAACAAGCCCAATATGTCCACCCAGCGACAAATCCAAGCTTTTCACCCAAATATTTTTCAATAAATTCGATATATGAATGACAATTAACGTTAGATAATAACAGTTCACCAAGTGATCTCATAATAAAGAATCCGGCGATTCCGGCAATTAAGTATGCCAAAATAATAGATGGTCCGGCGAATTGAATTGATTCCCCCGCACCTAAGAACAATCCTGTTCCAATTGTTCCTCCTAAAGCGATTAATTGAACATGACGGTTCTTTAATCCTCTAGATAATTCAACGTTTTCTGTTTTCGGTGATTCTTCCATTTCATCACCCTCCTATTAAAGTTCTATGAGAACCATTATTACATAAAACGTTTCTAAATAGTATCTCTATCCTTGCTATCAAAGCATTCATAACAATTCAAAACATTGATGTATCAACATTTATTCATGTTATATATTTTAAGTTGAATTATTTTCATCAATCCATGAAAATAAAAGAGGATGCCATTAATAGCACCCTCCTTATATTATTTTAGACGTTCAATATCCTTAACAATCATTAATTCTTCGTTAGTTGGAATTAATAAAGTTTTGATTTTTGCGTCATCAGCACTAATGTCTCGTTCAACAGCGCGAATGTGGTTCTTTTCTGAATCAACCTTAACACCAAAGTAACTTAGTTTTTCAGCGATTTCTTCTCTGATACCAATATCATTTTCACCAACACCGGCTGTAAATACGATTCCATCAACACCATTCATTTCAGCAACGTATTGACCAACATATTTAACAATTCTGTTCATGTACATATTACGTGCTAATTCAGCTTGGTGGTTATCAGCTTTAACAGCTTCTAAATCTCTCATATCAGCTGAAACTTCAGATACACCAACTAAACCTGATTGCTTGTTTAAGATATTAATCATTTCATTAATATCAGTAATTCCTTCTTTTTCCATGATGTAAGCTAATAGTGAAGGATCAACGTCCCCTGATCTAGTAGCCATCATAATTCCTGTTAAAGGAGTGAAGCCCATTGAAGTATCCAATGACTTACCATGATCTACGGCACAAATTGATGCTCCAGCACCTAAATGCATGATAACAAGTTTTAAATCTTCTAGTGGTTTGCCCATCATTGCAGCAGCACGACCAGAAACATATCTATAACTGGTACCATGGGCACCATATTTTCTTGCTTTGTGTTCAGTGTAGTACTTATATGGTAAAGCATACATGTAGTTTTCTTCAGGCATTGAAGTATGGAAAGAAGTATCAAAGACAGCAACACTAATTACATCAGGTAATACCTTCTTAAATGCTTTGATTCCTAGAATGTTAGCTGGTTCATGTAATGGAGCAAGTTCTGAAAGTTCTTCTAACTTACTTAAAACATCATCATCAATAATTACTGAGTCAGTAAAGTATTCTCCACCAGCAACTACACGGTGACCAACACCTGTAATTTCATCATAGTTTTCAATAATACTTAAGCTTAGAAGCTTGTCTAATACAAGTTTGATAGCTTCTTCGTGATTATTAACGTCCATAGTTTTTTGGAACTTTTCACCATCACCATATTTAATTTCAACATCAGAGTTTGATAGACCGATTCTGTCAATAGCACCGCTTGAAATTAGCTTTTCCGATGGCATTTCAAATAATTTAAATTTTAATGTGGAACTTCCTGCGTTAATTGCAATTGATTTTCCCATAATAGTTCTCCTAACCTTTTTTTGTTAATAAATCTTTTTCTTCCCATTCTACAATCTCAGCTAAAAACTTTTGGAAAGCTGAAGGTTGTTTGAAGGATGGAAATTCACCAATCATAATTTTTTCAACTTGATGAGCATTATCACCATGCTTTTGTAAAATTAGGATGGCCTTTTGAGCATTTTCATTGTTAAAGATTTCTTTTGGTAGATTTAATAATGCTTGTAAGTAGGCATTATCTTGAATCCATTTTAAAAGTCCTTTTGATTCAGTAGTATCAAATAGATTACTTGGCACTAAAAATACTCCAAATCCACCGGGCTTAATATGATTCATCCCTTGTTCAATCAATAGATGATGAGCAAATGAATGCCCTTCAGAAGATCTAGTTTTGTAATTAGTAGTATTTTCATCAATTGGATAATATCCAATCGGTAAATCTGAAATAACTAAATCTGCATCGTCTACTAGGATGTTTGCAACGGAATCTTGATAAATTAATTCAGTATTATCACTATCTTGTTGCATTTGAGAATTAATACTTGCCACGGCTAGCATTGAGTCATCATTATCAATTCCAACTGTATGTATATCAACTTCCTTAATAGCATCTTTTAGTTGATTAACAACTGTAGATAATAGATTTCCCATCCCAACAGAAACATCTAATATTTGTAATTTCTTGTCATCTTTCACAAGTCTAATTACTAAATATCCCATAATTGAAGCAATTGTGTCTGGGGTAATTTGATGGTTAGCTTGAATAGCATCTTCTTTAGTAGCTTTTATCATGCAAATCTGAACAGCTTTTCTAACTGTTTCAGCATCAAGCTTATGATAATCTATTTCGCTATAAATTTTCTCTAATTTAGAAACAGTGTCACTATCTGGCATCCCTTCTTCAACATGTACTTCACCATTATTAATTAGGTTATCACCAGTTTCGATGAAAGCATCTAGGTAAGATATCCCTAACTTATCTTTCAGAAGTTCAGTAGAAGAATTTAAAACTTTAAACAGAGTTTCTGTATCTCTCTCAGTCAGCACACTCAACTCCCCTAAAAGTATTATCACTTAATAACAACTTTCATATTACCAGATTTTTATCATAAAATTCAAGATAAACCACTAATTACTTTAATATAAATTAGGTATTTGGATAACTTTTTATAATTTTATTAATCGTTTGAATTTCAGTATTATATTTTTCATATTTAACTAATACGATTGATGATATTATCAGTGCAATAAATATTGCAACCATCGTTGCTGAACCGTTCTTACTTGTCATTTTTTAACACACTCACATTCGTATATTGTTCACCATTCAAAAATGTAATACTAATTTTAAAGTGATGACCACTTTTTGAAAAAAATACGGTTTTTATTTTATCCAACATAGGTAAATAACCATTTTTTTCACCTGATAAAATCAATGATTGTTTATTTTGTTTTAACTTGTATTCTTTTTTATTTACTTGACTGTAAAGAGATACTTCATTATTACTGACATCTTTCCACACAAAACCAAACTTATCTGACTCTATTTCCTTTAAGAATAACTGATAATCAATAACATTTTCGTTACTATCTGTTTGTACATTATCAATAAACGGATGAATTAATATCACCAATATCGCAATCAAAGATAATATAAATATACTAACTACACTCTCAATCATCGTAAAGGCCCTTTTGTTGTTCATAGTTCATCCTTTTTTTGATCAATGTTTTTTTTCTTATTTCTAAGTTCTTATTCATTGTTTTATTGAAATCGGAGAAGATAATAATACTTGTTGAAATTATTAATAATGCAATCATCGCATCTATCATCAAAAATCCATGTTTTCTATTTTTCATACAGTCTATAAACTCCCCATCCCATTTGTATTTTTTGAACATATTTCTTATTTTTATTCCTGATAAACCAATAATATGTCTTAGGTGAAATATACCCATTTCTTTTTATTTGAATAACAAATTCATCAGGTGTGACTATGTTGTTTGGAACTGTTACTTCACTTTTTTTAGCTTTATTTTCAAAAATTACATGGTTATGTGAGATGTAAATAACACTATCAATATGATTAGCTTTTGAAGATTCTACAGTTGCTTCCCAATTTGATTTAAATAGATCCCAAAATATCTTGTCGTTTTGGGAATGGTTATATCTTAATGTGTTAAACATAAATAAAGTAGTTGAGAAAAATACCGTAGTCATTAACAGCACTACAATCATTTCGAAAGTAGAAAAACCTATCCTATTAATCTTCAATAACTTTATTATTTTCAATTTTAATTCCATCCGATTCAGCTTGTTTCACTTGCTTATCAGTTAAGTAACCCTCACTAATAAGATCTGTGAAGTCAATATTTTTATTATTTGTTTCGTCAGACAAAGCATCTACTTGACCTTGAATCATAGTGCTCATTGCATGGATATGGATCTTATTGGCATGCTTCTTCTGCCCAGAAATATTTGGAACAATGATTAAAATTAGCAACGAAATGATAAATAATACCACCGTCATTTCTATTAATGTGAATCCGTCTTTCTTATTTTTCAATTTCTAAATTCCTTTCAGTGAAGAATATATTGGTGCCAATACTAGTAGATAAGCCACAATAATACATATACCAATAATCAAAAATAGTATTGGTTGAATCATATTTATTAAACGATTAACTTGCTTATTCATTTCAGTAAACTTGATTTTTGAAAATATATTTAATTCATCTTTAATATCATCAACTTCTTTTCCACTACTAAAAAAGCTATTATATTCGATTGGTAAAAAACGATATTTATTAATCAACTTGGTAACCTCATCTCCAAGATTCGCAAATCGTGATAGTTCATTTCCTAAAGCATTTAGTAAAGTGTTTCTTTTAAACGTTTTTAATACATGTACAATTTGAATTAATTCCATTCCACTGCTCAATAACATACTTAATTGCAACGATAGGAAGTATGCAATATAACTTCTATAAACATTGCCTATAAATGGAATTCTACATATATAATTTCTTTTTTCTAATAACGACAATCTATTGTAAAAATATGTAATCCCTGCCAATACCAGAACGACTAATGCAATAAAGCAATAGATCATACTGAAATCATATTGATTAATAGTACTTACTGTATTTAATTGTGGTAAGACCAATTCATTGATTGCAAAAACCGTAAATGCCAACATCATTATTAAAATGATTGGATAACATAAAACCTCCTTAATTTTCGATTCATTTTGTATTCTATGTTGAATAAAATTACTAAGATCAGACAAACATTGTGCCAAGTTACCATACCGTTCACTTATCATAATTTGATTGACGAATTCATCATTAACTAATCCATATACACTATCACTAAAGCTTCTTCCTGTTATTAATTGGTCCTCAATATAGTTATATGCGTTTACGTCATTATCCATTTCTCTAATAAATAGAATTGATTGTTTTAGGTTGTATCCAGAATTCAATAAATCACTCATTAGTTTGAAAAATACATACTGCCTTTTTAAAGTTAGTTTTTTCATTTATAAAAGCCCATCCCTATCAATATTAATTATTAATGATTTCTAAATCAGCCATCAAATCCCCATCATCGTTTAGCAACATACGCTGATATATAATCGTGTTCAAACTGCTCTTAACGTCAGAATATTCACATCCTAATTGAGTTAACCTATCTATAACACCATCAGAATTTCTGGCATGAATTGTAGTTAGTACTAAATGACCTGATAAAGCAGCTCTAATTGCTGCATTGGCAGTTTTATAATCTCTAATCTCTCCAATTATAAACACGTCCGGTCGATGTCTTAACCCTACTTTAATCAATTCATCATATCCCATCCCAGCGACTTCATTAACTTGTAATTGCAGAAATGATTTATGTCTAATCTCCACTGGATCTTCAATACTCATAATCATCTTGTTTTTCGCTATTTTATCAGCAATCTTATAAACAGAAGTGGTTTTTCCAGATCCCGTTTTTCCAGCAAAAATTATCAATCCAGAATCATTAGTATTTTCTACAATTTGATTCAAAATGGCGTCATTACTATAAATGATTTTATTATTATCAAGTGCATAAATAATCCTAATTACCATTGTATCTTCATTCTTAAAGTTTCCAACTGTGGAAATTCTTAAAAAGAAATCTGAGTGAGCACCAATAGAACCAACTTGAGGTCTTCTTTTCTCACTTATACTCATCCCACTAACATACTTACAATAATTAATTAGCTTTAATGCCGTATCTATTTTTAAAAATTCCTGGAATATAATTCCATACCCGCTTTTGGCTTTTAAAACATATTGATTATCCTCAGGTAGTATATAAATGTCTTCAATTCTTTTATCACATGAAGTAGATATTAACTTCTTAAAATATAATTGTATGTCCATAAAAAAACCTCCATTCATATATTCGTAGAATGGAGGTTTAAATTTTTTTATAAAAAAAATGCACATAAAATGTGCATCTTTAATAATTATTCAGCAGATTCTGGTAATTCAGCTGCTTCGTAGACGTCTTGAACGTCATCGTTTTCATCAAGTTCATCAATTAAGCCAGTGTATTGTGATACTTTATCACTTGGTACAGCAGTCTTGTTTTGAGGGAACATTGTAACTTCAGCAGTATCTAAATCATATTTATCTTGAAGTGCATCTCTTACAGAAGTTAAGTCAGATGGTTGAGTAAAGATTTCAAATTGATCTTCATCAGCTCTCATATCTTCTCCACCAGCATCTAAAACATCCATTAGCATACTATCTTCGTCAACGTCTAAACCGTCACGTAAGATAACGATGTATCCTTTACGATCAAACATGTATGAAACTGAACCGTTTGAACCTAGAGAACCACCATGGTGACTGAATGCTGAACGAACGGCAGCAGCAGTACGGTTTTTGTTATCAGTTAAACAAGAAACCATGATTGCTGTACCAGCAGGTCCATATCCTTCGTAAGTAATTTCTTCGTAGTTTGCTCCACCTTGACCAGAAGCCTTATCAATAGCACGTTGAATGTTATCTTTAGGCATGTTGGCAGCATGGGCTTTATCAATCACAAGACGTAATTGTGGGTTACCATCTGGTTCTGGGCCACCAGCTTTTGCAGCTTGGTATAAATCACGAGATAATTTTTGGAAAATCTTACCACGTTTCTTATCTTGGGCACCCTTACGTCCTTGAATGTTATGCCATTTTGAATGTCCTGACATAATCACAGCACTCCTCTCGAATATCTATTGTTTTCTTTTAGTTTACAAACATATCAATTATATCAATCAGGATATAATTAATCAAGTTTACAACCATGGCTATTTAGTAGATTGTCTTTCTTCAATTTCATATCCTAAGACTACATACTTATCATCAATTTTTTCCTGATTCATGATCTTAGTTAGTAGTCTCATAGCAACGGCACCAATATCATATAGTGGTTGTGTTATGGATGACAATTGTGGTCTCAACATCTTAGCTAATTTTGTATTATTGCTAGTAAAAATCTCAAAATCATCAGGAACGACTACTCCTCTATCAGTCATAGCGTTCAATAGACCAGCTGCTAATTCATCATTAGTAACAACCGCTGCGGTAATATTCTTTTTGATTACTTCATCAGCTAAATTATAGCCATCTTCATAAGTACTAGTAGTTTCAAAAACTAAATCATCACTAAATGAAATGTTATTACTATTTAGCGCTTTCTTATATCCTTTTAGACGATAGTCCTTATTAATTGCTTGTTTTAGTGGTCCTGATACAAAAGCAATTTTTTGATTACCGTGTTGTATCAATCTGTTAGTTTCATTCATTACAGCATCAACATAATCAATGTTGACACTAGGAACTGAATTATTAATATCAACTGAACCAGCTAAAACAATTGGGCAGTCAGATCTCTTAAATTCATCTCTTAAGTGATCGTCGATTTCATTACCCATAAAAATGATTCCATCAACTTGTTTTCCTAATAATGTATTAAGAACCGATGCTTCTTTTCCCGGATTGTCATCCGAATTGGCTAAAATAATATTGTAATTGTACATTGTCGCAATATCATCAATTCCCCTAGCTAAAGAAGAAAAGTAACCATCCGTAACATCTGGAATAATTACACCTACTGTTGTAGTTTTCTTGCTTGCAAGTCCCCTTGCTACAGCATTAGGGCGATAGTCCAGATTATCTATAACCTGCAAAACCTTTTCTTTAGTGGTTTGTCTTACGTTACTGTTACCGTTCAAAACTCTGGAAACCGTAGCCATGGAAACACCAGCTTCTCTTGCAACATCATAAATTGTCACATTTTGCTTGTCCATCCCTCAAACTCCTCTTTAAGCTCGCCGAATATGTTTTCATAGCGCTTTCAATATGTTTACAAATATATCAGAAATATGAGAAATTAACAAGACTACTAACTTATAAAGCAATAAAAAAGCCTAGATAAAATCTAGGCTTCTTTAATTTCTATTTATTTTTCTTCATCTGAATGTTTTAAGAAATCTGGTTCAATAACTACGTCATCTTCAGAATCGTTAGCTTTACGAACTTGATTTCTTAAACTATCGGCAGCTTTATGAAATTGTGTGCTACCTTCATCATAATAGTATTGTGCTTTGTTAACAACATTGTCATTAACTTTACCAGCAGCATCTTTAATCTTTGATGTAGCATCTGATGTCTTGTATTGTAATGATTCCTTAACATCATCAACTGAATCTAAGGCATAGAATGCATAGTCTAATGCTCTATCCTTTAGATCGTTAGCTGTTTTAACAGTTTTGTCTACTAATTCTTTGGTTTTTTCATCATCCATCTTACGGTAAGCGAAGTATGCAGCAGCGGCTGCACCAGTGGTTAATCCTAATAAAAATAGTCCTGTCTTTTTCATAAAAAACACTCCTTCTTATTTTTTAAACATTCTTAAACCTACTCCAGCAGCTTTTTCCATAAATGACTTCTTATTTCTGTTTTGGAATTTTTTGGTTAAGTTTTTTGTTGCGGTATTTAAATCACTAACACTTTGACCAACATCGGCGGCAGCTTGATAAACTGGGTCTAAGATATTGATTTTTTCATTAATGTCCTTAACTAATGAGTTTGAGCTAGCTAATATATCTTCCGCTTGCTTAGATATTACATCAATATCTTGAGAAATGGAACTAATATTTTTATTAACTTGATCTACCGTCTTTGATAGCTTAATAAGAAGCACAGCAACACTAATTGCAATAATGAAAAAAGCAATTGCGGCAATTAAACCTGCTAATTCTCCAATTGTCATGCAACCCCTCCTCTTAACTAGATATGTTTAGAATAGCATTTAACTTATAAATTTACAATTAGTATCTACTTAATTAATTATTAAACCTTCCACCATTCATCGAACTTTTGGTATAAATTTCTAATTGCATTACCTCTATGACTAATTTCATTCTTTTCATCATCAGTCATTTCGGCCATTGATTTATGCTTCGATGGAACATAAAACAATGGATCGTATCCAAATCCATTGTTACCTTTTGGTGCATCTAATATTTCACCATCAACAGTTCCATAAACCACTAATTTCTTACCTTCTGGATTTAGTAACACCAAACAGGTTACGAAACTAGCAGATTTATCTTGCATACCTTTTAATTTATCTAATAACTTTTTATTATTTGCAGCATCATCATGATCACCAGCATATCTAGCAGACTTAATTCCTGGTTCATCATTAATTGAATGTACTTCCAATCCTGAATCATCAGCTAAAACTGGTAAATTAGTAAGATTACTTACTGCTTCGGCTTTAATAGTCGCATTTTCTTCAAATGAACTACCGTTTTCATTAATCTCCTTAATGTCTGGAAAATCTGCTAATGTTTTAAATTGAATGTTTTTATCTGCAAACATTTCTCTAAACTCTCTAGCTTTATTTGGGTTATTTGTAGCAATTACAATTGTATCCACCTTAATAATCCTCCAATTCTTTCACGTCAATATGTTTTACATTTATATCTTGATTCAACCACTCTTTGGCAATTGATTTAAACTGATTAACATCCCCAGTAGTATAAAAATCATATTGCGGTTTATCTTCACAATCATTGTAAATATCATTCTCTTTTAAAATTGATTCCACTTGCTTAATTGTTTCTACACCTGGATCAATTAATTGAACATTATCCCCCATTGATTGTTGAATCATTGAACGCATAATTGGAAAATGAGTGCATCCCATAACCAACGTATCAATGTTATCTGATTTAATTTTTTCTAGTACTTCATCAACATTTGATTGATTTGAGGACTCTTTATATCCTTGACTTTCTACCATTGTTACGAAACTAGGACAACCTAGGCTTACAACATCAATGTTTGCGTCTACGCTTTTAATTTCATTTTCATATTTGCCACTTTTGACGGTTCCGTTAGTGGCAATCACTCCAACATGATTATTGTTAGTAGCTTTTACAGCTGCTAGACTTCCGGGATTAATAACTCCAATCACTGGGATTGATAATTGTTCCTTTAAAAAAGGTAATGCTAGTGCAGTTGCAGTATTGCAAGCAATCACTAACATCTTAATTTCCTTAGATATTAAAAATTTTGATATTTGTAATGCATAGCTTTTTATTTGTTCGGGAGTCTTCTCACCATATGGCAATCTTGCTTCATCGCCAAAATAAATTATGTTTTCTTTTGGTAGTTTTTGCATTGCGACTTTGGCGATTGTTAATCCACCTACTCCAGAATCCATAAATCCAATCGCTTTTTTATTCAATAGTTTAACCTTCTTTCGCAATTCCACATAATTAATATTATCATGTTTAAGGCAAACTATCATGAATATTAATACATAAATGAACTAAATTTTCTCAACCTGTGTAAATTAAGTTTAATTTATAATATAATAAACTTGTATATAAGGAATTGAGGTAAACAGTATGGATAACAATCTTTACAATAAAATAATGGAAGATAATTCTACTCGTCCTTTTTGGGGACAAGAATTATTAAGAGATGTCTTACTTAATGATTTACTAGGTAATGACACTCATAGCATTATGTACTGGGCTGGTAAAAAAATTGCTAGAAAATACCCACTAAAGGATGCTTTAGACATCGTTTTATTCTTTAAACAAGCTGGTCTTGGAGATTTAACTATTGAATCTGAAAACAAATATGAAATAAAATGGACTCTTAGCGGAGATATTGTTGCTAAGAGAATCGAAGCTAATCCAGATGCTGATTTCATGTTTGAAGCTGGTTTTCTAGCTCAAATTGCTCAACAACAATTTAAAGTAATCTCTGAAGCAGAAATGAATCCTAAAGAAGAAAAGAACGGTACCGTTTTAATTCGTGTTCACATGGATCCTAAGAACCCTGCTCCAGTTATTGAAGAAGAAATTAAAAACTTTGACTTAAAACAATAAAAAAAGAACCTGATGATTAATTCATCAGGTTCTTTTTTTATTATAGGTATTGACCTAAAATTTTAGCTAATTGTTCTTTGCTGTGATAACCAACAATGCTATCTACAACTTCTCCATCTTTCTTAACAAGTAAAGTTGGGATACTCATAATTCCAAACTTTTGTGGAGTTTCTGGGTTTTGATCAACATCCATCTTGTTGAATGTAACTTGATCACCCATTTCTTCTGCTAGTTGATCAACAACAGGTGATTGCATACGACAAGGACCACACCAAGTTGCCCAAAAGTCAGTTAATGTAACACCTTCAGAAGTATCTTTTTCAAATGTCTTATCAGTTGTTTCTGAAACCATAATAATATGCCTCCTTATTTCTCTTACTGAAAGTAAGTTTATCATTTTTAATTTTAATTGCAACGAATATGTCTTATACGATTTAATATTCTACTTTAATTCTACCACGGTTGAACCGTCTCCTCCAGCATTCGCTGGTGAATAATTAAACGAAGCCACTCTTCGATCACTTTGTAATAGTTCTGTGACCCCTTGACGCAAAGCACCTGTTCCTTTTCCATGAATAATTGTAACTGAAGGATATCCGGCTAATACTGCGGAATCTAAGTATTGATCAACTTCATGCATTGCTTCTTCATATCGATGCCCTCTTAAATCAAGCTTAGCTGATAGTCCTTTTGAGGAGGTCCGTTTTACCTTAGAGTTAAATCTAGTTTCATCGTTTTTAACATTAATTTTTTCCATATCGGACTCATCGATTCTCATTTTCAAAATTCCCAATTGAACTTCCCATTCAGTTGGTGCAAGTTTTTGCATAAGAACCCCTCTTTGACCATAAGACTTAACCATAACATCGTCACCTTTATGGAAGTCATGCTTAGCTTTAGCCTTCTTTAAAACACGATTATGCACTAAATCAACATCGTGACGTAGTGAATTTAATTGACCTTGTGCGTCAATTAACTCATTTTCCTTAACACTAACTTCTCCAATTTGCTTTTGCTTTTCACGCAAATCTTTAATGATTGCGTCAGCTTTTTGCTTAGCTGCGTCAGCGATCTCATTAGCTTTTTGCTTAGCTGCTAATACTAATTTATCTTTTTGATTCTTATACTTAGTAAACTCTTCTGATAAATCAGAATGCAATTGAGTTGCATCATTCAACTGAACAGATAATTCGTCAGCATTTTCACGTGCTCGCTTAGTTTGTTCAGTCAATTCAACAATCATGTTATTAAGGTCTTGGCTTTCTTGATCAACTAATGATCTAGCTTCAACAATGATACTTTCGTCTAATCCAAGGCGAGAAGCAATATTTAAACCATTACTTTGTCCAGGAATTCCCATCAACAAATGATATGTGGGTTGTAGTGTTTCGCTATCAAATTCCATGGAAGCATTAATCGTTTCAGGTCGATTATATGCAAATACTTTCAGTTCAGGATAATGAGTAGTAGCAACTACATCACAACCTTGTTCAGACAATTTATCTAAAATAGACATTGCAAGCGCTGCTCCTTCTTTTGGATCAGTACCAGCTCCCAATTCATCTAAAATAACTAAGCTTTTCTTGGTTGTACTATTTAAAATATCAACGATATTATCCATATGTGATGAAAATGTACTCAAATTTTGCTCGATTGATTGTTCATCACCAATATCTGCAAATACATTATCAAATACAGCTACACTTGAGCCTTCATTAGCAGTAACAAATAATCCTGACTGTGCCATTAATTGAAGTAATCCAATTGTTTTAATAGTAATTGTCTTACCACCTGTATTAGGACCAGTGATGATAATTGATTTGTTTTCACCACCGATATATAAATCGTTAGCAACTACCTTATCCAAACTAATCATCGGATGCCTTGCTTGCTTTAAGTTAACAATATTTTCCTTTGAAATTGTGGGTCTAGTTGCCTTTAAACTTCTAGCATACTTAGCCTTCGCATTAATTAAATCAAAATGACCTAACAACTTTGCGTTGTTAATAATTTCATATTGATAAGGTCGAATTAAGTCTGACAACTCTGCTAAAATTCTTCTCTCTTCAACTCTTTCTTCGACTTCTTTTTGACGTAGTTCCGTATTTAAGCCGACAGTTGAAGCTGGTTCAATATATAAAGTTTGTCCAGATGAACTTCTATCATGAACAATTCCACCAAATTTATTCTTATTTTCAGCCTTAACAGGTAAAACCATTCGATCTTCTCTAATTGTTACAATCGGTTCCGTTAAATCTTTACTGTTTTTTTGAGTATATTGATTCATAATAGAACGAACTTGGCTCTTGATTACATCCATTCTTCTTCTAATTGAATTTAATTCAGAAGAGGCCGTGCTTAAAACTCGACCATCGTCATCGATTGAATCAGATAATTGTTTTGAAATTGTTGGAACTGATTGAACTTCGTTAATTAATTTATATAGTCGATTTAAAGAAACATCATCGGCTTTCAAATTATCGAAAAATCTCACTAAATAATTTGAGGTCTTTAACACCTTATTAATCTTAGCAAGTTCACTTCCGTTTAATGATGCATCAATCTTTAGACGTTTAATATATGGAGATACATCCTCTAGCTTTGGAATTGATATTTCCTTATCTAATCTAAGAATATGAGCACCATCATCGGTTTCATCTAACCACGTTTGAATAGTATTAGGATTATCCACCGGATATAATTCGGATAATTCTTTTTGTCCGTTTTTAGTGGTTAAATATTGTTCAATTGACTGTTTTATTTTCTTATATTCTAAAGTATTTAATACTTTATCATTCATTATTTAATCACCTTATCTTAACCATTTTTCATATAAATCATGAGATAAAACTGGTGTCTTATTAACCATAAAATTGGCTATACTTGATTTTTCATACTGTTGTGTAATTTGATTGTCAGGTAAAACAGAAATCACATTCAAAATAAATAAAATTGTTAAGTATGCAATTACAAGTCCTATAACAGTTCCACCAATTGAATTAATTTGATGAATTACCGGGATATGAGTTAATTTATCAACAATGGATATAACGATTCTGACAATAATACCAGATAGCATAAAAAGAATAAAAAAACTAATACTATTGCTTAATATCTGATCGTTAATCATACTTGAATGACCAAAAATAGCCTGACTTAAGTCTCGTGCATAGTAAAGAGAAAATAGTAAGCTAAACATAAATCCAACAATTCGTAAAATCTCATTCACTAATCCGCGACGATATCCATCGTAAATACCATACACGAATAATAAAATAATAATAATATTGAATAGCATTATTTCCAGTTTCCTTCTTGATTGTAATCATCATTATGTGTTAATTCATTAATTTTATCTTGCAATTTTAATTGTTCAGAAAAAGCATTAAATGCTAATAAGATTGCAGCATCTTCATCATTAATGTCTGGTGCCATTTCTTTTAATTGCACAAGTTGTCTATTCATTAGTTCAGTAACTGTTTTCATATGTTCAGCAGAGCTTTTACCGACAAAAGTGTAATCCTTCTTGCCGATGACTGCCTTAAAGCGTTGATTTGATTCGTTCATAGTTCGAAAACCTCCATTAATACTAGTCCATTTTAGCATGAAAACGACTTTTAACTCCAGTAATGGATATAAAAAAAGATGCCCTTAGGCATCTTTTTTAGAAAAAACTAATTATTCTTCTGAATCACTGTCTTCATCTGTGTTTAATAGTGTATTTAAAACAGATTCAACCATTTCCCATTCTTCATCAGTTTCGATTAATTGTAAATCTCCACCTTGAGGATCCATAGGATCATCACCTGCTGGTAATGCATATGCTTCAATATTTACTTCTTCATCATCTGCTTTACCTGCTGGGTAAACTAAGATGTATGATTTACCGTAATCATCTGATTCAAATGTGAATAAGACATCATATAATTCTTCGTTACCTTTTTCATCAACTAATGAAATTTGTTGTTTTTCTTGTTCGTTGTTCATTGTATACACCTCTTCTAGTTTATTGAGTTAGTTTACCCTTTTTATCAAGATATGTTTGTAAAATTAACTCGGAAGCAATCTTATCAATTACTTTTTTGCGTTTCTTTCGTGAAGTATCAGCTTTTTCGATCAGCATTCTTTCAGCTTCAACTGTAGTTAGTCGTTCATCGACAAAATCCACAGGGAGATTAAACTTTTCAATTAGCATATCACCATATCGTTTAGCAGCTTCAACTCTTGGACCTGAAGTATTGTTCATGTTCTTTGGCAATCCCAGAACAAAACCAGTAACTTGATATTTTTCGACTAATTCGGCTACTCGTTCTAGTCCAAATTGTTCTTCATCCTCATTGATTGTTATGATTTCAACACCTTGTGCAGTCCATCCTAATAAATCACTGACTGAAATTCCAACTGTTCTAGAACCAACATCCATCCCCATTAATCTCATATATTATTTACCCTCACGATCGTTATTCTTATCCAAGTAAAATCTTACTAGTTCTTCGATAATTTCATCTCTTTCATATCGACGAATTAAATTACGAGCATCATTAAATCGAGGAATATATGCTGGATCTCCGGATATTAAGTAACCGACGATTTGATTATATGGATCGTATCCCTTTTCCTCTAAAGCATTAAACACAACTAAAAGTGTGTCATGAACATTTTTAGGAGAATTGTTATTCAAATCAAAATACATTGTTTTATCTGAAGCACTCATTTATAACACCTCTAAATATATGACGTAGGTTCATTATAATTCTACTTAGTCAAAATTAAAACTTAAACATAACTAATTTTATAATTTTTCTAACCAATCAACAGCTGCGCTCATTGCTGCAGGAAGACCTTCTGGCTTAGAACCACCAGCTTGAGCCATGTTTGGACGTCCGCCTCCGCCTCCGTTAATTTCGCTAGAAATAGCTTTGATAATGTCGCCAGCTTTTAGACCATTTTTAACTTGTTCGTCACTAACAGCAACGATTAAGTTGGCTTTATCGCCACTTTGGGTTCCTAATACTAAAACATCAGATAAGTTCTTTGATCTCCAAGTATCAGCTAATTGTCTAAGTTGATCCATACCTGAAACGTTTAAGACACCAGTAATAATAGATTTACCATTAACTTCTTTGATGTCATCAAATACTGAATCAGCTTGTTGACTGGCTAATTTTGATTCTAGTTTTTCTTGTTTTTGTTGTAATTGCTTAACTTGTTCTTGAAGTTGAGCAACTTTGTTAGGCACTTCTTTAATTTGACTAGTCTTAACTTGTTCAGCAACTTGTTTTAATAATGATTCTTCATTATTTAGATAATCAAAAGCTGCCTTTGAAGTAACGGCTTCAATTCTTCTGACACCGGCACCAACACCTGATTCAGAGACAATCTTGAATAAACCAATTTCACTAGTGTTTGAAACGTGGTTACCACCACAGAATTCAATTGAATAATCTCCAGCAGAAACAACACGAACCTTGTCTCCATATTTGCTATCAAATAAGGCGATGGCTCCCATCTTTTTACCTGTTTCTTGATCAGTTTCAACAGTATTAACTGGATCAGCTTTAAAGATTTCAGCATTAACTAAGTCTTCAACTTTTTGTAGGTCTTCCTTAGTAACTGAACCAAAGTGAGTAAAGTCAAATCTTAAGTAATTTGGTTCAACTAATGATCCAGCTTGTTGAGTATGATCTCCTAGAACATTTCTAAGTGATTGATCAAGTAAATGAGTAGCAGTATGGTTGTGTTCAACTAGCGCATGGAACTTACGATCAACTTGTAATTCATATGAATGGTCTTTTGATAAGCTTGTAATAATTTCTACAGTGTGTAAGTTTTGACCGTTTGGAGCATGTTGAACATCAACAACATTAGCACAAACATTACCATTTTCATCAATAATGGTTCCTTGATCAGCAACTTGTCCACCCATTTCAGCGTAGAATGGTGTTTTATCAAAAATTACTTCAGCTTCACCTTCACCAGCTTGATCCACTAATTTTTCATCAACGATTAAGTCAATCAACTTAGCATTTTTTACTTCAAGTTGTGTGTATCCAACATATTCACTAGGAGTTTTAATATCGATTAATAGGTCTCTTTGAACTCCCATTGATTTGTCGTTACCACGAGCATTTCTGGCACGGTCTTTTTGTTTTTGCATTTCTGCTTTAAAACCAACTTCATCAACTGAGTAACCAGCATCTTCTAGGTATTCCTTTGTCATTTCAAGAGGGAAACCATAAGTATCGTATAGTTTGAAGGCATCTTTTCCTTCAACAACACTTTGATTGTTTGATTTTAAATCATCCATTAAGTCACCTAGTAGTTGTAATCCATCTGAAAGTGTTTCATTGAAACGTTTTTCTTCTGAATGAATAACCTTTTCTAGGTAATCTTTTTGTTCTAATACTTCTGGGTAGTATGACTTCATAATTTCACCCACAACAGGTACTAATTTGTATAAGAAGTCATCCTTAATTCCTAAACGATGTCCTGAAACAATCGCTCTTCTAATTAAACGACGAATAACGTATCCTCTACCCACATTTGAAGGTAGTGCTCCATCACCGATTGCAAAAGTAATAGCTCTCGCATGGTCAGCAATAATCTTAAAGTCGATATCGTCTTTAGCATCAACGCCGTACTTCTTGTCGCCACTAAATGATTGAGTTTTTTCAATAATTGGCATGAACAAATCAGTTTCGAAGTTTGTTGGTGCATCTTCGAAAATTGATACAACACGTTCTAGTCCCATCCCCGTATCAATGTTTTTTCTAGGAAGTGGTTCGTATGTGTCGTCAGGTTTGTGGTTAAATTGTGAGAAAACAATGTTCCATACTTCTAGATAACGTTCGTTTTCTCCACCAGGATAGTTTTCAGGATCATCTGGAGCTAAATCATCATATTTTTCTCCACGATCATAGAAAATTTCGGTATCTGGTCCTGAAGGTCCTTGACCAATATCCCAGAAGTTATCATCCATATCGATTAAATGATCTGGAGCTACACCAGCTTCTTGCCAGAACTTTTTAGCATCTGTATCTTCTGGATAAACAGTCATGTATAGTTTTTCTTTGTCCCATCCAAACCAATCAGGTGATGTTAGTAACTCAAAAGCCCATTTAATGGCTTCTTCTTTAAAGTAATCACCTACAGAAAAGTTTCCTAGCATTTCAAATAATGTATGGTGACGAGCTGTCTTACCAACATTTTCAATATCGTTAGTTCTAATACTTTTTTGTGAACTTGTTAAACGATGGTTCTTTGGTACTACACTACCATCAAAATATTTTTTCATAGTTGCAACACCAGAGTTAATCCATAGTAATGATGGATCATCCTTTGGAACTAGTGATGCACTTGGTTCAATTGTGTGACCATGTTGTTTGAAAAATTCCAAATACATAGCACGAATTTGACTACTATCTAATTTTTTCATAGAAATACCCTCCTATAAGCACAAAAACACCGTTGCTAGTAAAGACGCTCACGCGCGGTACCACTTTACTTGCAACGATGTTCTTTCGTATACCTCTTTAGTCTCAATAACGCTGAGAAGCGATTAATATAACAAATTCGAGATAGCACCACACTAAAGGTCATCACCTTTTTCACCAACCAAGATGTCTCTATAAATTCACCAATAGTCTAGTATGTTCTCTTTTATATAATTAAATTATATGGTTTATTAAAACCCCTGTCAAACGTTATCTGTAACGTTGTGAACTACTCTTCTTGGACTTTCTCTTACGACGTCCTTCTTCTCTTTGTTGGATACGACGATTCATTTCATCGTTTCTCTTTAGTTCTTGTTTAATCTTGTTCTTGTAACCAGGTTTTACATTTTTCTTTTTCTTCTTAATCATACCAATCATAGTTGGTTCTAGCTTATCATGACCTCGACGATGTGTCTTACGACGATTACGATCATAAGTATCTTCAACGCGATCATTCTTGATTGCCTTAGGCTTAAATGTAATTCCCATTTTTTCTAATGCATCAATTTCGTCTTCTTCATCAGGTGAATATAAGGTTACGGCTGTTCCTGGCATATTATTTCTACCAGTTCTTCCGACACGATGAATAAAGTATTCTAAATCATCTGGAATATCGTCATTAATAACGTCTGAAACCCCTTCAATATCAATTCCACGGGCAGCTAAATCAGTTGCTACAACATATTGGAATTCAAGATTTTGAATTTGCTTCATAGTACGTTTTCTTTCACGTGGATTTAAATCACCTGAAACAATTCCGACTTTTAGGCCTTGGTTTCTTAGATAATCATAAATTTCTTCCACACGTTTTCTTGTGTTGGCGAAAATTAAAACAAGATATGGTTCACCTAATGTGATTAACTTATGAATTAATTCATTCTTGTTTTGTCCCTTGGTAGAGATTAGCCAATTATCAATTGTTGGACTAATAACTGCTTGATTAGGGATATTTTCAACATAAGGATTTTCCAAATATTTCTTTAAAAATGGTTTTAACTTTTGTGGAATAGTAGCAGAAAAGACCATCATTTGAACATCTTTTCCAAAACTAGCCGCAATATTATCAATATCAGCTAAAAATCCTAAATCTAAGGTCATATCAGCTTCATCAATTACTAGTTGTGTTGCGGTATGAACTTGTAAATATTGTCCCTTGATTAAATCGTTAATACGACCTGGAGTTCCAATAACGATTTGTGGTTGTTCATTCTTTAATTTTTCGATTTGTCTAGACTTATCAGTTCCACCCACATAGTTAACGATGTGAATAGTTTTGTCAGAATGTTTAGCTAATTGCTTAGCATTATTATAGATTTGATATGCAAGTTCACGACTAGGTGTTGTTATAACTGCTTGCACTTCAAGTTTATCAACATTAAGTTGATCGAAAATTGGTAACAAGAAAGCATGAGTTTTACCACTTCCTGTTGCAGATTGTCCGACAACGCTTCTATTCTTTCTAATTTCAGGAATAATCTTTTCCTGAATTGCCGTTGGTTCTCTAAAGTTTAATTCGTCTAAAGCATCATATAAAAATGGCTTTAAGTTGTATTGCTTAAATGTACTTGGCATTCTATTCTCCTTTGTAACTAGCTACGATTTCATCTAATTTACTAATCACAGACTTAATTTCATCTTCATTTTGTGCAGCAGCACCACTAGCTAAATCATGTCCGCCACCGCCAAATTGTTTGGCTAGCTCATTAATTGCAGGGCCCTTAGAACGTAAACTGATTTTAAAAGTACCATCTTCTTTTTGAATAAATACAGCCCAAGACATTACTTGATTGATATTACCTGGTAACGGTACAACTGCAGATGTACTTTCATTAATAAGTTCATATTTCTTCAAAATTTCATCAGTTAAAACAATTGAAGCAGCACCATTATCTGTAATGTCTAGGTTTTCATAAACATATGCGGATAATCTAGCCATTGGTAAATCAATTGATGATTCAATTGTATTTACTTCTGTTGTTGAAAAGTCTAATTGAGCTAATTTTGATGCTACTCTAAATGTGTTTGCTGATGTTGATGGGTATTTAAAACGACCAGTATCTCCAACGATACCAGCATATAATAGTCGACCAGCATTGCTACTTATTTTTAATCGATGTGATGATTCAAATAAATCATAAATCAATTCGGAAGTACTTGATGCTTCCGGAACGACCCACATAATGTCACCAAATTGATCGTCATTGGGATGATGATCAATCTTAATCATCATCTTACCCTGAGTATATCTATCATCGTCTACTCTTGGTTGGTTTGCTGTATCTACAACAATAACCAAAGCGTTTTTATATACTTCATCATCAATTTCATCAGTTTTTCCTAACCAATCAAAGCTGTTATATTGCTTACCAACACAATAAACCTTTTTATTTGGAAAAGATGTCTTTATGATTTCAGCTAATCCCATTTGTGAACCATATGCATCTGGATCTGGACGTTGATGTCTATGAATAATAATTGTATCGAAGTCACAAATCGCTTTAATTATTTTTCTTTGTGGTGAAATATTCAAAAGATTTAAAATTTTGTTCATTTTTGTCCCTACTAACCTCATTATTTATCAATACCATAATTATATCATACGCGTTGACTGGTTGTTAAAGTCTTTGAAAACAAAAAGACAATCACCAGCAATGCTGATAACTGTCTTTAAAAATACTATTAAATTATTCTTTGTCTTCTTTAACTTCTGAAGTTTCTTCAGACTTAGCTTCTGCTACACGTTCTGTAACTTTAGCAACAGCAGTTAAATCAAATACTAGGTAAATACCATCACAATCTAAAGTAACTGTTTTTTCTTCTTCATTGATATCATCAACGATTCCGTGTAAACGACCAATTGTAACAACGTGGTCACCCTTTTGAAGTTGCTTTAGAGTTTCAGCATGTTTTTGTTGTTGTTTCTTTTGTGGTCTGATAACCAAGAAATACATAATCGCAAATAAAACGATTAAAATAATAAATCCACTGTAGTTTTGAATCATTTAACTCACCGTACCTTCTATAATTTAGTATATATGTTACCAAAGATTATCTACTTAGTCCAGTTTTACTTATCAAGATTATATGGGTAATTCAAGTGCGTATATCCCTCTTGGGTAACAACTCTTCCCCTTGCAGTTCTCTTAATAAATCCAATTTGTAGTAGATATGGTTCATACATTTCTTCTATCGTGTTAACTTCTTCTCCAATGTTTGCTGCTAGAGTAGAAACTCCAACCGGACCACCATTATAAAACTCAATCATGGTTTTTAATAGCTTAATATCAGTCGCATCAAGACCTTTATTATCGACGCCCAACATGGTTAAAGCCTTATCAACAATCTCAACATCCACGTTTTCTTTCTCATCAACTTGAGCGAAATCACGAACTCTTTTTAACAAACGATTGGCAATTCGAGGTGTTCCTCTAGATCTACGCGCAATTTCATGTGCACCTTGATCTACAATTTCTGTTTCAAATATATCGGCTGATCTAATTACAATGTCTTGTAAGTCTTCTACATTGTAGTATTTCATATGTTCGACAATTCCAAAACGATCTCTAAAAGGTGCTGATAATAACCCTGCTCTTGTGGTCGCACCAATCAATGTGAATGGTGGCAATGGTAAATGAACCGGATGTGCGGTTGGACCTTGCCCAACAACAATATCGACACTGAAATCTTCCATTGCAGAATATAACATTTCTTCAACCGTTTTAGGTAGTCGGTGAATTTCATCAATAAATAAAATATCACCTGGTTGAAGTTCGTTTAATAGCGCTGCCAAATCACCAGTCTTTTCAATTGCTGGCCCACTGGTAGTTTTAATATTAGTATTCATTTCATTAGCAATAACCATTGCTAATGTGGTTTTACCAAGTCCCGGAGGTCCATATAGTAATACATGATCCAACGTTTCTTCTCTCTGTTTAGCTGCTTTGATATATACAGACAATTCTTTCTTTAAATCATCTTGACCAATATATTCAGATAGGAACTGTGGTCGTAATGATTTTTCAAAAGAATCTTCCATTTGTCCCTCAATATCACCAGAGACGATGCGGTCATCATTCATTTATGAATCCTCCCTTTATAATTTGGTAACTGCTGTTAGTCCTTGTCTTAGATATTCTTCGGTGCTTGTAGCAGGAATTTCTTCTAATGCTTTACGAGCCTTCTTAATATCCTTTGCTGTATATCCTAATTCTTTAAGTGCTTCAAGTGCATCTTCTAATTCTTGATTATCAGATGTTTGATTACCAGTTGGTACACTATCATCAACATCATCAAACAAGGTTGGAGCGATATCATCAAGCTTGCCTTTTAAATCAAGAATGATTTGCTTAGCCGTCTTTTGACCAACACCAGGAAACTTAGTTAAGTAAGTAACGTTTTCAGTATTAATCGCATTTAGTAATGATTGGGGATCGTTTCCGGCAATGATTGCAAGTGCACTCTTAGGACCGATTCCAGAAACATTTAATAATTTCTCAAAGATAGATTTTAACTCTCTACTTGAAAAGCCATAAAGAGTTTGAGAAGTATCAGTAACAGATTGGTGAATAAATACTTTTACTTTTTCGGTATTGTCTACTGTATAGACATAAGGATTAGAAGTATAAACTAAGTACCCAACTCCATTAACATCTATTACTATGAAACCCGGTTGTACATCTTGAATAGTTCCATTTAAATATTCGAACATTGTTTTCCTCGCTTACATAAATTTATCTTGTCCATGTGGATCTTGAATTCGTTTAAACATTTTTTCCATATCAGTATTTGAGAAAGAAACCAGAACGGGTCTACCGTGAGGACAATTGAATGGATTATTAACAGTCGCTAACTCCTCAAGCAAATGAACCGCTTGTTTTCTATCTAAGTGGTGATTAGCTTTAATCGCTTGTTTACAACTCATCATAATGGCTGTATCAGCTCTGAAATCTGCCACTGATATATCCTTATGTGATAAGACCCAATCAATCATTTCTCTAATTGTCTCTTCTTCAGTTCCCTCAGAAATCCATGTTGGATGTTGTTTAATGATGAAACTATTATTACCAAATGATTCAATGTCTAAGCCAACTTTTTTTAGGGTCTCCAATTTTTCAGAAATAATCAATGCATCCCTATTTGGATAATTTAAAACTAGTGGGACTAATAAGTTTTGTTGGTCATCTGAAACCTCACCAATCTCTTCTCTTAATCTTTCGTAGTTAATTCTTTCTTGGGCTGCATGTTGGTCAACAATATACATGCCATCATCAGATTCACAAATTAAATAAGTTCCATGCAATTGACCGATATATAACAACTTAGGAAATCTTACTTCAGCAGGTTTGCTTTCCACTAAAATATTTTCATCCTCATCAAATGGTGAGGCCGGTTCTGAATATTTTTTAGCAAATTCAATCACATTATCATCATTTAACTGATTTCTATTTGTGATAAAAATGGAATCAATATTCGAAACTTTTAAATCAACTTCATTTTTTTGATCATCTTTAACATCCCTAGTAATATTTTGCGGATCTATGTCCTCTTTACTAGGTTCAGCGTGATTGGCAACACTATATTGATTAATTTCCATTTGTAATTGTTGATTAGTATATTTGGGCTTAACAGCTCTGTCTCTTGTCATCACATCTGGAATTAGATTTTCTTTATAAATCGTATCATAAATGGTCTTAGCAACCAAATTACATAATTGTTCTTCTTTGCTTATCCTAACTGTTTGCTTAGTTGGATGAACATTAACATCAGTTAAAATTGGATTTAATTCAATATTTAAAACAGCAATTGGATATCGTCCAACCATTAACTTTGAACCATAGCCATCAGTAATTGCCTTAAATAAAGAATAGTTCTTAATATATCTACCGTTCAAATTAATCGTAATATGACTACGGGCAGATCTGGTTAACTCAGGCAAACTGACGTATCCATTAATCGTAAAATCATTATCAGAATTACTTATCTTAATAATCTTTTTTAAATTTTTGGCTCCATAAATATCACCAATCACCTGCTTTAATTGTCCTCGTCCAGAGGTTCGTAATATTTCTTTATGATTATGAACCAGGGAGAATGCAATATCAGGATGACCAATTGCTAGACGATCAACGATGTCTGAAATTTGCGATAATTCAGTCCGAAGTGATTTCATATATTTTAGTCTAGCTGGGGTATTAAAAAATAAGTTTTCAACACAAATACTGGTTCCACGTCTTGAATCAGAAGGTTTGATATCTTCAATCTTTCCACCCTTAATGTGAATCTGGGTTCCTTCATCTCCTGTAGACGTCTTTAAATAAACATCTGAAACCGAAGCGATAGAAGGTAGCGCTTCCCCTCTAAAACCGAGTGAACGCACCATAAATAAATCTTTTTGATCATTAATTTTGCTAGTAGCATGACGTTTAAATGCAATTTGCACATCATCATGTTCAATCCCAATTCCATCATCAATGATTTCGATTTTCTTTAATCCTGCATCTTCAATATTGATATCAATTTGTGTACTTTGTGCGTCGATCGCGTTTTCTACTAATTCCTTTACAACTGAGGCAGGACGTTCGACAACTTCCCCAGCTGCAATTTGATCGGCTAAAATAGCAGACAATTCATGAATTTTATGCAAGATTATTCACCTCTATTACTTATCAATTTCTCGTTTCCATTTATATACTTCATTCATAATGTCCATAGGTGTTTTAGACATTAAATCAAGGTTCTTAATTGCCTTAATAATTTTATCATTTTCAGTCTCTTTTGGTGTTGATTTACTATCATCACCAAATAGTGATAGTTGTAAGTCATCATCAGTACTTACTTCAACTGTATCTTTCATAGGAGAAGCGTCTTCTGCCATAACGACAGGTTTAGTAGTATCGCCTTGTTCTAAGTCAGTTAAGATAACATCTGCTCTAGTTAATAATGATTCTGGTAAGCCAGCTAATTTAGCAACATGAATCCCATATGATTTATCAGCAGCACCTGCTTGCACTTTGTGTAAGAAAACTAGTTCTCCGTCTTTCTCTACAGCTCCAACATGCACATTTTTTAGTTGTTTTAATGAATCGGATAGTTCCGTTAATTCATGATAATGAGTTGAGAATAATGTCTTAGCATGAATATTGTTGTGAACATATTCGATAATTGATTGAGCCAAAGCCATTCCATCATATGTGGCTGTTCCTCTTCCAATTTCATCGAATAAAATCAAACTATTATCAGTAGCATTTTGAATTGCTTGATTGGATTCTTTCATTTCCACCATAAATGTACTTTGTCCTGAAATTAAATCATCAGCAGCACCAATTCTAGTAAAAATCTGATCAAAAATTGGCATATTTGCAGATTTAGCAGGAACAAAACATCCTATTTGCGTCATTATAACAGTCAATGCTAATTGTCTCATGTAGGTACTTTTACCAGACATGTTAGGACCTGTTATCAATAAGACGTTTGTATCAGGTTTCATAATCACATCGTTTGGAACATATGATTGATGGCCCATTACTTTTTCAACAACTGGATGTCTTCCATCAATAATTTCTAATGTATGATTGTCATTTAGAGTTGGACGAACTAAACGGTATTCATCTGAAATTGAAGCGAAACTTTGTAAAACATCTAAACTGGAAACTGCATTAGCTAGTTTTTGTAACCTTTGAATTGCTGTTTTAACTACTGCTCTAACTTCACTAAATAAATCGTATTCCAATGTTTTAGATTTTTCTTGTGCTTCAATGATTAATTTTTCTTTTTCCTTTAATTCAGGTGTAGAAAATCTTTCAGCATTCGTTAAGGTTTGCTTACGTTCGTATCTATCCTCTGGTAACTTGGCTAAATTAGCTTTAGACACTTCAATGTAATAGCCGAATACATGGTTATAACCGATTTTTAAGTTGTTAATACCAGTTAGTTCACGTTCTTTATTTTCAAGTTCCGCAATCCATTGTTTTCCATTATTCATTGCATCACGGTATTGATCCAACACATCGTTGTATCCTTCATTGATAATGCCACCCTCTGTTACTGAAATAGGTGGTTCGTTAATGATGGCCTTTTCGATTAATTCGGCAACTTCTTCGACTGGATCTAAGTCTTTATCGATTTTATCGAATGATGTTGTTTCCATTTCATCCAAAATATATTTAATTTTTGGAATCTGTTGTAATGATGTTTTTAGTTGAACTAAATCTCTCCCGTTAACTGAGCCAAAAGAGACTTTCCCTGCCAATCGTTCAAGATCATATACTTTTACCAATAAATCTTTAATTTCACTGCGTTCATAGTAATGATCTAATAAATCATTAACTTGGTTTTGTCTATTTTCAATTGATTGTTGATTAATTAAAGGATGATCAATCCATTCCTTTAATTTTCTTCCACCCATTGCAGTTTTAGTTTCATCTAATAGCCATAATAAACTACCGGACTTTTTGTTCGTTCTTAAGTTTTTGGTTAATTCTAGATTGTATTGCGAATTATGATCCATTTTCAAAAACTCAGCAGGTTGATAAGCAATCGCTGGTTTCATATGGGACAAACTACGTTTTTGAGTATCTGTAATGTAAGTAATTAATCTACTAACAACTTGTTTTTCAATTTCATTTAAGAGACTAACTACTAGATATTCCATGTCTTCTGATAATTGCATGTTATTTTGATAAGACACTAAAATACCTAGCTTATTTATAATATCAATATCATCTTGTGGTAAATCTGCATTAACGATTACTTCTTTTGTTTGTAATGTCATTAACTCATTAACCACACTATCCATACTACTTAAGACGGTTGTTTTTAATTCACCTGTGGATAGTTCAGCATAAGCAAAGCCATACTTACCATCAACATATTCAATTGAAGTTAAGTAGTTGTTTTCTTTCGCATTTTCCGCACCCATTGCAGTTCTGGTCCCAGGCGTAATTAATTGTGTTACCGCTCTTTTGACCATTCCCTTAGCAGTTTTAGGGTCTTCCATTTGTTCACAAATAGCAACTTTATAACCCTTATCGATTAATGTATCAATATAAGCCTCAACCGCCTTATGAGGAACTCCACACATTGGAATTGGGTTGTCTGCATTTTTACTTCTAGATGTAAGTGTTAATTCTAGAATTTGGGCACCTTTAACGGCATCTTCGTTAAACATTTCATAAAAGTCACCAAGACGGTAAAAAACAAAAGCATCTGGGTATTGATCTTTCACTTTTTGATATTGTTCCATCATTGGTGTTTGTTTAGCTTTACTAGCCATTTGTAATCCCCCTATCTGTTATATGGATGACTTGGATCAATTAAGATTGTTTTGATTGATCTAGCAGTTCCGTCATCCCTCAAATCAATTAAACATCCTGATAAGATTTGGTCACCTTCATTTTGTACTTCAAATCTAGTTGGTCTTTGCGTTAAGAAACGATGAATAATACTATCATATTTCATCCCTAAAACACTATTAAAAGGACCACACATTCCTACATCAGTTATGTACGCTGTTTGATTATTTAAAATTTGATTGTCATTTGTTTGAACATGAGTATGAGTTCCCACAACCGCAGAAGCTCTTCCTGTTAAGAATAATCCCATTGCCTTTTTTTCGCTTGTTGTTTCAGCGTGAAAATCTACAAAAACGTAATCGACTTCTTTTTCAATCTTATTTAATAATTCATCAATTTTTTGAAAAGGATCATCAATCGGGTCTATGAAGATTCTTCCTTGTAAGTTAACAACCGCTAGCTTCTTTCCGTTCACATTGATTACTGTGTATCCAGAGCCCGGAACATCTTTTCCTGGGTAATTCAATGGTCGTACTAAATTTTTACTATCATCAATGAAATCATAAATTTCTTCATTGTTCCAAGCATGGTTTCCTAAAGTAATGACATCAGCTCCATCATTCATTAACTGTTTATAAATCTTGTAGCTAATTCCTCTACCCACCGGTGTTGAATTTTCTCCATTGACAATTGTTACTTGTGGTTTAAAGTCGTGTTTCAATTTAGGTAAATATTGATCAACCATATCTACTCCTAAACTACCGACTACATCACCTAAAAATAGTATTCTCATCTCTATCCTCAATTCCGTTATTATATATGTACAATTTTACACCGTTTTAACCAAAATAAAAAAGGCTTATCGCCTTTTTTATTTTGCATATTCAATTGATCTTACTTCTCCTATAATTGTAACCTTGATATGTCCAGGATATTCCATATCCTCTTCAATTTTATTTTTAATATCTCTTGCTAATACTACAGCTTGAGTATCAGAAACTTTCTCTGGTTTAACAATCACTCTGATCTCACGTCCGGCTTGAATAGCATAACTCTTCTTAACTTCATCAAAGCTATCACTAATTGTTTCCAAACTTTCAAGACGATGAACAAAACTTTCAAGAGATTTACTCTTGGCACCTGGTCTAGCAATCGCAATTTTATTTGCGATATTTACTAATTCAGAAATAATAAACTTAGGTTCGTTATCTTCGTTATCGGATGCAATAGAATCAATTACTACTGGACTTTCCTTAAACTTCTTGGCTAAATCAACACCAAGGTCAATATGAGAACCTTCATTATCATTATCAGCAGAGCGACCAATTTCGTGCAATAATCCTGCGCGCTTAGCTAAAACGACATCTTCACCTAGTTCTGCGGCTAATACACCAGCTAGCTTGGCAACTTCGATAGAATGACTTAAAACGTTACGACCATGATAAATCTTAAATTTCAACTTACCAATCATCATAATCATTTCAGGACTCATTGAATGAATGCCTAAATCGAATACTGTTTCTTCACCAATTTCTTGAATCTTTTCATCAAGTTCTCGGCGACTCTTTTCAACCATTTCTTCGATTCTAGCGGGATGAATTCTTCCATCTTTAATTAGACTTTCTAGTGCCATTTTGGCTACTTCACGTCTAATTGGATCGAATCCACTTAATACTACAGCTTCAGGGGTATCATCAATAACTAAATCAATTCCTGTTAAAGTTTCAAAGGTTCTAATATTTCTTCCTTCTCTACCGATAATTCTACCCTTCATATCATCGTTAGGTAGATTAACAACAGAAACAGTAGTTTCAGAAACAATATCAGCAGCACTTTGTTGAATTGCTTCAATAACTAAATTTTTAGCGTTTTCAGATGATTCCTTACGAGCTAAATTATAACTATCCTTAACCATCTTGGCACGTTCATCTGCTAATTCTTGCTTAGTTTCATTAATAATTAGCTCTTGTGCTTCTTCTTGAGATAGCGTAGAAATATGTTCTAACTCAGCCTGACGTTGTTTAACTAGCATATCAGCTTGCTGTTGCTTTTGTTCAAGCTTCTTTTGGTTTAAGTTAAGCTTTTCTTCACGTTTGTTCAATGAATCTTCACGCTTGTCAAAAGCGTCATCTTTTCGATCTAAAGAATCTTCACGTTGAATTAGACGATTTTCTTGTCGTTGAACTTCAATGCGTCTTTGCTTAATTTCTTTTTCAATGTTAGAACGATAATGATTACTCTTTTCTCTTGCTTCCAGAATTGCTTCCTTAGCAGATGTTTGAGCTTGTCGTTTAGCATCTTCCAAAATATCTTGTGCACTCATGTGAGCCTTAGTTAATTTCTTATCAACAATCTTCTTGTTAAAAAAGATACCAACAGTAGTTCCCACCACAAAAGCAGCGATGATTGCGAGGATTATAGGTAACAAATAAGTCATAGGCTTATTACACCTCCACATCATCTAATGTTAATTAAATTTTTTTATAAGTGCATATACGTGTGCACTACTATATTTTAAATTTTACTTAGTGAAGTGTCAACACATCATATTTGTTTTTGGCAAAAATAAAAAAGCCTCGCAGCTTTTTATTCTTCACCAGTATCTAAACTAGTTTGTTCAGCAGATTCATCGCTAGTTTCTGGAATATCTTCACCCATTCCATATGCAGCACGAACCTTTAGGTTAATTTCTTCCATTTTATCTGGGTTTTCTTTCAAGAATTGCTTAGCGTTTTCACGTCCTTGTCCAATTCTTTCATCACCATATGAGTACCATGAACCAGACTTATTAATAATATCTTGTTCAACGGCCATGTCAACAAGTTCACCAGTTTGAGAAACACCTTCACCATACATGATATCAACTTCAGCACGTTTGAATGGAGGAGCTACCTTATTCTTAGCAACTTTAATCTTGGTTCTGTTACCAATAATATCAGTACCATCTTTAATTTGTTCAGCTCTTCTGATTTCTAGTCTTATAGTTGAGTAGAACTTAAGAGCACGTCCACCAGGAGTGGTTTCTGGGTTACCAAACATAACCCCAACTTTTTCTCTAATTTGGTTAATAAAGAGTGCAATGGTTTTAGTTTTATTAATAGAACCTGAAAGTTTACGAAGTGCTTGTGACATTAATCTAGCTTGTAGACCAACATGCGCGTCACCCATTTCACCTTCAATTTCAGCTCTAGGAACTAAAGCAGCAACTGAATCGACAACTACGATGTCGATTGCTCCACTTGATACTAAGGCGTCACAAATTTGTAAACCTTGTTCACCAGTATCTGGTTGTGATAATAGTAAGTCATCAATATTAACACCCAGGTTAGTTGCATATACTGGATCCAAAGCATTTTCAGCATCGATATAAGCTGCTGTACCACCTTGTTTTTGTACTTCAGCAACTGCTTGAAGCGCAATAGTAGTTTTACCAGAACTTTCTGGTCCATAGATTTCAACAATTCTTCCTCGTGGGAATCCACCTACACCTAAAGCATTGTCTAATGCTAAAGATCCGGTAGGAATAGTTGAGATTCTTGTATCCCCTCTATCACCCATTCTCATAATAGAACCTTTACCGAATTCTTTTTCAATTCGTTTTAAGGCACCATCTAGAGCTGCTTTTCGTTCATCAGCCATTAATTTGACCTCCCTTTAATAACTATTCGATATTTATACTATACTAATCTATCTTTAAAAAAGCAAGTAAAAAAGAACAAAAGTTCGCATTTTTATTTTAAGTGTAATTTTAACAATTCAAGTGCTTCTGCAACGGACTGCTCTCTAACCTCTTGTCTTGTTCCTTCGAAGTGACATTGCTTTACAGATTGCATTCCATCATAGTCTAACCCAATAAAAACCGTTCCTGCTGAATGTCCTTCAATTCCATCCGGACCAGCTACACCCGTAAAAGAAACACCAATATTAGTATTCATTATTTGTCTAGATTGTTGTGCCATCCAAATAGCCACTTCACTTGAAACAACACCACAAGCTTGAATTATAGGTTCAGGAATTTGCAATAGCTTTGCTTTAGCCTCATTGGAATAAGTAACAAATCCACCAGGAAATATTTTAGATACTCCTGATACTTCCCCAAGGGTTGCTTGAAATAATCCAGCTGTTAGACTTTCTGCAGCAGTAATAGACTTGTTCTGTTCAATCAAACTATTAATTACAGATGTGTCAAATTGCATAACAATACGACCTTTCTTTATAAAGATACGTTAAAATATCAGGTTTATTTGAATGAATCTTCAAAAATAAATTTACTCTTTATAAAGTATTCAACACCAGAATAAACAGTGAAAATCAAACAAATGTATAGAATAACAGTTCCAAATCCAACTGTTGTAAATGGAACGTATAGGAAGTCATTTAATAATAACAAGATAATTGAGATCATTTGACTGAATGTCTTTATCTTACCTGGCCAAGCAGCAGCAATTACTTCACCATTATTTTCAACTACAATTAATCTTAATCCAGTTACCGATAATTCTCGACAAACAATAATCGCAGCAACCCACGCTGGAACAAATCCAAATGAAACTAAAATAATGAAAGCTGACATAACAATCATCTTATCTGCAAGTGGATCAGCAAATTTACCAAAGTTGGTTACTAAATGTTGTCTTCTTGCAATTTGACCATCTAGAAAATCAGTAATACATGCACCTGCGAATACTAAAGCAGCAATAATTCTTGTTACCTGGATAGTTGTTCCTAACCAGATTACAGTACCCATGTTAATTGAGCATGATAATAAAATTATAAAAATCGGAATTAATAATATTCTTACAATAGTTAATTTATTAGGTAAATTCATTTTTATCCCCCATTTTTTAAATAAAAAAAGGCTTTAATAAGCCCCTTTTTTATTTCTTAAAAGTAAATGTAATTTGAGTTGTTAATGGTATCTTTTCATCAAGCTTAACAGTTGTTCCATTAATCTTAATCATTGATCCTTTTACGTTACCAAGTGAAATTACAACGCTAGAAGTATTTTCTGGAACTTCAACGGTCTTCTTTTCGCCAGAGTTTTGAATCCCTTGGAATAATGACTTGTTATCAGCTGTGATTGATGACCATGCTCTAGCAGAAGCTTCAAGAGTAATTTTGTTGGTCTTTTGTCCAGTGACTTCATATTTTGTAGTGCTTACTTCTTTAACTTTAGTTTCATTTGCTTGATCATCTTTTGACTTGTTAGCCTTTTTGCTTGATGAACTAGAAGATTCTGAAGAACCTGTTACTGAAACAGAGCTACTACTAATACTTGTTTGTGAAGAATTGTTAGTATGAACAACCACGGCCCATACTCCAAAAACAACTACCAAAATAGCAACAATGATACCAAAAGTTGGCAATAGTTTACGGAAAGATGATTTTCTTTCAACTTTGCTACGACGAGCAACTTTCTTGTTTACATCGTCTTTTGAAACTTTTTCAGCATATTCTTCGCTTTGAGTATCAGGTAAGCTTTCATCATGTTCATTCAATAATTCGATACCATCAATTCCAACAGTATCAGCGAATTGTTTGATAAAAGCTCTAACGTAAAATTCACCAGGTAGTTCTTCAAAGTTACCTTGCTCAATAGCTTCTAGATAATGTTTTTGGATTTTGGTAATCTTTTGAATGTCATCAATAGACATATCTTTTGCAATACGAGCTTCTTGTAGTGATTTACCAATTTCTACTTGTTTTCCATTATTATTTTGCATAGGTATTACTCCACTTATTTATTATTTTATATTTATAGTATATCATACCATACCCAATAATCTAAACCGCGTTGTTATTTATTTTTGCGGTAAAATGATATTTTTCACCATAAATTCTTCTTTTAATAACATTTTTCCATAGTAAATTACATCATTTAGTTGCAAAGATTTAATAATATCTATTTCATCATACAAATTGCGATAATTATGATCTTTATCATTAACACTATTAGAGACCGCTTCAATTGAATTCATCATTGAAATATGTTGACCAATCTCTTCTCTTTTAATAAGTTCAAATTCTTCGTTCAATCCTTTAACAATGTCTTCAAATCCAAATAGAACTTTTGTAATTGCTTGATAAAAACTATCTACATCATCAGTTTCACCAGCAAATATTGCATAGTTAAATTGATCTTCACAATCAAAATCAAATCCAAATGAGTCATCAATAATTCCATCATTATAAAGTTTCTCGTATACTTCTGAACCTTCAGAAAGTAACATTTGCAACAATAATGAAATTGACAATTCATACTTGATGTCATTATTGAATTGATTGTTACCTTTAATTCCAATTGCTACTTTAGGTATTTTGACGTCCATTCTTTGTGTTGTTTCTCTAACTAAATCATTGGACTCAATAATTGTTTTATCAATAGTCTTCGCAGTTGGTAATTTCTTACTATTTTGATTATCAATAACCCATTTTAATGTTTCTTCTGGATTAATATCACCAACAATTGTAAGTTGCATATTACTAGGTTGATAGAAATAATTATATGAATCATACAAGTCATCTTTAGTAATTTTATTAATAGAATCTTGGCTTCCTGCAATATCCACATTAAGTGGTGTATCTGGGTACATATTTTGAATTGTCTTGAAAAACAATACAGATCCAGGATTATCATCATACATACTGATTTCTTGACCAATAATCCCTTTTTCTTTTTCCACTTTTTGTTCATCGAAATAAGGTTCTTGAACAAAATCCAAAAGTTCTATTAAGTTGTCATGCACATTATCCGTTGTCGCAAATAAATAACTAGTTTTATTAAAATTCGTGAATGCGTTTGATGATGCACCATACTTAGAAAAAACATCCATTGCATCATGATCCTTTTTATCAAACATTTTATGTTCTAAAAAATGTGCGATACCCGCAGGATATTTTTTCCCGTTAATAGTGGTATCAATCGAACCATAATTCACTGAAAAAGTAGCATACGTTTTATGATATCCAGACTTAGGAATCATCACTACGGATAAACCGTTATCTAGTTCATCAATGTATACTTTATCGCCATATTGTTGATAATTTTTAATCTCCACTTGTAATCCGCCCTTCTAAAAAGAAAATTGAATTTAATTTTAACTTTCTAGCTACTTTAGCTATATCCGAAATACTAACTGATAAAACTAATTTTTCCCATTCTTCAAAAGATATACTTCTGTTTAATAGGCTATTAGTAAATTCTTGTTCTATATTTTGTCTAGGACTGTCTAAGACGGATTTCTTAGCATTAATCATTTCGGCCTTAATATTGTTTAATGTATTTAAATCAATATTTTCATCAATTATTTCATTCAGTTGTTCTTCAACTATATCAATAACCTGTTGATAATTTTTAGCATTTATTCCTGTAGAAACCATTAAAAAGCCATTAATAGAGCTATAACTACTACTTGCACTATAAGCTAAACTGTTTTTTTCTCTCACGTTCTTAAATAATTTTGATTGTGGCGTCCCACCAAAAACAGCATTAAATAAGATTGCAGACATAAAGTCATTGTCATTGTAAAAAAACGGGAGTCTATATCCCATATTTAAATAGCTTTGTGATGAATTGATCTGTTGTTTAACAACTTCAACTTCTTCATTTACAGTAAAATCAGATAATGCTCTAACTTTTCTTAATTTGGTCTTCTTGCCGAATTCAAATGAGTTAAATAAATTATACATATCTGATTCATTAACATCGCCAATAACGGATATTTTAACATTATCATTTTTCATAACGTCTTTATAATAATCATATTCTTCTTTAGCTGAGATACTCTCATAATCATTTTCACGACCATACAAAAATATTCCACGATTTATATGATTTTTATAAAATAGTTCTTTTAAATTAGTTGAAGCGAAAAAGCGCTTATTATCTGAAATAGATGAGACGTACTTTTTCATATTTTTTCGTTGAAGATTAAATGTATTTTCATCATATTTCTTTTCACTAGCTAGAGGGCGAAATAATACCCCTTTTAAAAATTCAATCGCTTCTTTTAGAATATTTTCTGATGAATCAACAAATTTTGGATTAGGAATGCTCAATGAAATTCTTAAAACTGATAAATTACCATATCTCAAAACGTTAGTGCCAAATGTAGCTCCATACATTGATGATAGTTTTTTAGCTAATTTAGATTGCGTTGGATAATCTTGATTACTGATTTCCATTAATTCAGCTAAAACAGCACGTTTCGCTAGGTTTTCTTTTTTATTCTCAGTAATTAGATCTACGGTAAAAGAGATTGTTTTAAATTTTTGCTCCGGAATAACATTTAATTCTACTCCATCGGTTATTGTTTTATTCATCAAATTCACCCCTACTTAGTTTGATTGATTAATTTTAAAAGTGGTGTTCTATAGTTCTTACCAAACCATTTTTCGCAAATCTTTTTAAGTTCTCCAGTTTTAGCCAATTTATTTAAAGCGACATTAATTTTATTCTTTAATGTTTTATCGCCCTTTCTAATTCCTACACCGAATTCTTCCCTTGGAAAACTTCCAGTCACTACCTTGTAGGAATCTGGGTTAGGTTGGTGAGCAATATAGTAATTAGCATAAGTACTGTCAATTAATAGACCACTAATTCTACCGTGATTTAAATCGATAAATGCATTGGTAAAAGAATTGTATAAAATTGGTGATTGGTTCTTAATATATTTTTTTAGCACGTTAGGTTGATCATTTATATCATTTAATCCAGATGAACCACTTTGTACTCCCAAATACTTGCCCTTCATATCAATAAATTTATTAATTTTTGAAGATTTTAGAGATACTAATTCCTGATCATTAGACAAATATGGTGTACTAAAGTTTACCACTTTTTCTCTCTCCGGAGTAATTGAAAAACCATTCCAAATAAGATCAATAGTTGTATTTCTAAGTTCTGTTACGTTCATTGACCAATCTATTGGTTGAAATACTGGTTTTATTCCGTATTGTTTAAAAACGGCTTTCGCTAAATCAATATCAAATCCAGTAATTTGACCACTTTTGTTTTCGAATCCCATTGGTACAAAAGTAACATCTAAACCAATTGTAACCTTTTTACTTTGCTTGATTCTATTCCAATTATCATAATGATCAGCTCTATTAGTAACAGATGAACAGCCAGTTAATATGAAAAGAGTTAAGAGAAGAATTGTGAATATGCCACTATACTTTATCTTTTTTGACATTTTACTATTCCTCCTCTTTAAACGGTTTTACTTCTTTCACTTTATCAGCAACTTGTTGAGCAAATGACATATCATGTGTCACCACAAGCTGTGTTATTTTTTGTTGTTTTAAATCTAAGATGATTTTTCCAACTTCTTCACTAAGCTTTGGATCCAGTGCTGAAGTAGGTTCATCGTAACAAATAATTTTAGGATGCATTGCTAAAGTTCTAACAATCGCAACTCTTTGTTTTTGTCCACCTGATAATTGGTATGGATATAATGATTCTTTTCCGGTTAAATCTAATTTATCAATTAATTCTTGCGCTTCTTTCTTAGATTCATCTTTACTCTTTTTCAAAACTAATTGTGGAGCTAAGATGATGTTTTCCATCACAGTTAGATTAGGGAATAATCCAAAATCTTGGAATACCACACCAATAACAGATTGAGTCGGATCTGTTGGATCAATTTCTTTGCCATCTAATATAAATTTACCAGAATCCGGTTGTTCTAATCCTGTGATACATCTAAGCAAAGTTGTTTTTCCTGCCCCAGAAGGACCAACAATACTCAATATTTCATCATCATCAACTGATAAGTCCATATCCTTGATAATAGTCTTACCTTGAAAACTTTTGTTTAATTTACTTACTTGAAACATGATTATTCCCCCTTTCTATCTCCAATAGTCAAAGTGTTGTTCTAATTTACGTAAAATAATAGTTAACACAGCAGTTAGTGCTAAATAGAAAATAGCAACTAAAATTAAAGGTACTAAAGTAACATCTCTTGCTGTTGCAATATTCCCTGCTTGTAATAAGTCACCAATTCCAATTACATATACCAATGAAGAATCTTTAACTAAGTTAATTACTTCATTTCCGATGGAAGGTAGCACAATTTTTACAACTTGTGGAATAATCACTTTTCGTAAAGTTTGCCAACGACTTAATCTAAGCATCTTTGCACTTTCAAATTGATTGTTAGGAATAGATTGAAACCCCCCCCTAAATATTTCAGCAAAGTATGCGGCATAGTTTAATGTAAATGCGAATAAGGCTGCTTCAAATCTTGGGAAAACAATTCCGATAATAGGTAAACCGTAGAAAATAAAAATAAGTTGTAATAATAGTGGTGTCCCACGCATAATCCAAACGTAAAATTCAAAGATTAGCTTAATAATATTCTTTCCAGTCAATGCTAATGAAACGATAATTCCCAACGGAATTGATAGTACAATTGTTAAAGAAAAAATTTCTAAAGTAGTTACTACCCCAGAAAATAATGAAGGTAATATTTCTAATATATATTGCATGTTTAATCCTCCCTAATAAAAAAAACGCCCTCTTGGCAATTGCCAAAAGGACGTTTGAAAACGTGGTTCCACCTAATTTCCTACTTTGTTCACACAAAATAGCTCAATGAGTCATAAGACTCGCAGATAACGGTTGCACCGGTTTATTCCTAATTACGTTCAGAATAACAACTCACAGGCGTGAACGTTTAATTTGAATGCCTATATCACAGCTACATAGGCTCTCTAAAATTCATCCATAAACGAATTCCTGATCAATGTTTTATTGTTAATAGAATAACTTATAATTACTATTTAATCAATAATTATCTTAGCTACGTTTAAATAAGTGCTTAAATTTATCCCATGTACTTTCTTTTGATGCATCAATTTTCATTAAAGGAACCGTTTCTCCTTCAAGTCTTCTAGCTACGTTTCTGTAACCTTGAGCAGTTGGGTTATCAGGATTCATAACGATTGATTCACCATGGTTAGAAGTACTAATTACTTTATCATCATCTAAAATGATTCCTAATAAATCAATTCCTAAATGAGTAGTAATTTCATCAACATCCATATAATTATCATCGTTCATTAGTGACTTTCTAATACGGTTGATAATTAACTTAGGTGTTTCTTTTAATGGATGTTGTTCCAATAGTCCAATAACTCTATCAGCATCTCGTACAGCTGAGATTTCTGGTGTGGTAACAACAATCGCACCATCAGCACCTGAGACGGCATTGATAAATCCTTGTTCGATACCGGCAGGACAATCAATGAAAACATAATCAAAATCAGGTTTTAATTCATCAACGATACTTTTAACTTGTTCTTCATTTAACGCAGTCTTATCAGTATTTTGTGCTGCTGGTAATAGGTATAAAAGATCATCGAAACGTTTGTCTTTTACCATTGCTTGAACTAGTTTAACTCTTCCAGTTGCTACATCAACGATATCGTACATAACACGATTATCTAATCCCATTACAACATCTAGATTTCTTAAACCGATATCTAAATCGATTAAACAAACTCTTTTACCCATCATTGCTAAAGCAATTCCGACATTTGCACTTGAAGTTGTTTTTCCAACTCCACCTTTACCTGATGTAATTACAATGGCTTTTCCCATTACTCAATACCTCCAATTCGATTAAAGAACTTAGGATTAATCTCTTTTAGATTCTTTATTTTACCATAGCTTAAAACATGTAGGTCATTTACATATACGACTGTCTTTTCAGAATCTTCAATTGGTTTATCTGAAACGATGTCATATTGTTCACCCACACGTACTTGCTGAGCAGTATGTAAATTACCAATAATCAGTTTACTTTCATCATCAGGGAATCCAGCTTGAACAATTCCTTCAACGATTCCCATGTTATAGATGTTTCCAGTAGCAAATAACTTACCACCTTCATGTATCTTACCAAAAAATAGCACGTCTCCCTCAACGTTGACTTCTTGACCATTTCTTATGGTTCTACTCATCACATCAACATTATTTTTCGCCATAATCTTTTGAGATTCTTCTTTAGTAATAACATTAGTTAAAAAACTGCCAATTTCTAAATTGTCAAATTCATCAACTAACTTAATAATATCATTTTTTGCAATGTCTGACATTAATCTATTACCTAATTGAACATTTAAACTAAGTTTATTACTGCTTTTCTTACTCTCTTCACTAAGATCCTCTAGAAGTTGTTTTAAATCAACAAGTATATCTCTAATACTGGCTGTTTCTTTTAAAATTAACTCATATCCATCTTTTGTTCCCTTAAGTACTACTGATTGCATTTAATTAGATACTCCCTCTTATATCATGTTTAATTATTCAATTCTATCGAATAATACTCCCACTGGAATAAATAAAATCATAAAAATAATCAGATTGAATATTAAAGTAGGAATCATCGCATGAACTATGAAATAACTACCTGAATAATTAGTTACATGCATTAATCTATTTAACCAAAATGAAAGCATATTAATCAAAACTATATTAATACCAAATGATACAATCCCCATCAATACGTTTGTTGGAAGATATTGATATAGCTTTTTCCCAACATATATAGCAAGTGGGAAAATTATAACATTAACTCCAATAATACCGGTGTAGTAAAGATCAAAAACTAATCCGATTATGGCTGCCCACATCTCAATATGCTCATTGGTTCTATTTATAAAATACATTCCCAAAAATAACCAGATAAAAGTTATGTTTGGTATAAACACAAAATTACCGAATAAATGATGACTAAAAATTAAAGAAATTGATCCATCAAGAAAAAAAGCGATGAATAAACCAATTATAAATACATACCTAATTGGATAATGCTTTTTCATACTTAATCACCTCAAATTTATTTATTAACAACGGTAACTACTTCTAAATCATTCATATCAGCTGGTGTTTTTACATACACCTTAGTAGCAGATCCAAAATCATCACTTGCTACCTTTGAGACTTTACCAATGTAAATTCCCTTTGGAGTTAAACCACCTAAACCGTTAGTAGAAACTTTATCGTTCGCCTTAAGTTTAACTTTAGTATTTAAATGACCAATTATTAGTTGACCTGTTTTTCTATCATATCCGTTGATAATTCCGTTTACTACCTGACCATTTGAGTTAGTTATTTCAACGGAAAATTTGTCATCAGAATCAACTGTGTCAGAAACCAATTCCACTTTACTGTTAGTGTTATTAACCTCGATTACTCTTCCGATTAATCCTTTAGCACCTAATACAGACATGTTTTTTTGAATTCCTGCAGATTTACCTTTGTTGATTACAAATTGATTTTGCCATGCAGATGGTGTTCTTACCAATACTTCAGCAACAATTGGATTATAGTCAGTTAAACCGTCCTTGATATCTAATTCACGTTTTAACTGAGTATTTTCCTTTTGTAACGCTTGATCTCTAACTTTAGTAGCAGTGACAGTTTCCACTTGTGCTTTTAGTCTTTGATTTTCCTTGTATGTGTTAATTAAATTATTAACGGTTTCACCAGCATGTCTTAAAGCGTTAGATGGTCCTGAGACAGTCCATCCCACAATTCCAACCACATCATTGCCGAATCTTTGAATAAATGGTGGCATTGATTTCTTATTTCTAGTTGATACAGAAAATGAAATAAATGCTAAACAGATAATAAAAATCACAGCAAAGGTCATCCATTTTCGATTGGAGAAAAATTTTCGCATAATAAAGTCCTCCGAACTAGCAAATAAGCGGGAAGATATTCTCCCCGCTTATCTAAACTATTTTCTCTTCATAATATCGATGCTCTTTAATGATTCACCAGTTCCGATTGCAACACAATCAAGCGGGTTATTAGCAATTGAAACAGGAACCTTAGTAGCTTCTGAGATAACTTGTGGTAAGTTCTTTAGTAAAGCTCCACCACCAGTTAAAACAATTCCATGATCAATAACATCAGCAGAAATTTCTGGTGATGTTTCTTCAAGGGTTTCCTTTACTGTACCAATAATTTCTTGAATTGGTTCAGCAATTGCTCGAGCAACATCTTCTGCAGTAATTTCGATACTCTTTGGTAATCCAGTTAATAGGTATCTACCTCTAATAGTAACATTTTCGATGTTCTTAGCTTCTTCAACTGAAGCTGAACCGATTTCCCATTTCAATCTTTCAGCAGTTCTTTCACCAATCAAAAGATTGTAGTTCTTACGAATGTATGCAGCAATTGCATCATTCAAACGGTCACCGGCAACACGTAATGATCTACTTGAAACAATTCCACCTAATGAAATTGTTGCAACATCAGTAGTTCCACCACCTATATCAACTACCATGCTACCTTTTGGATCCATAATAGGAAGACCAGCACCGATAGCAGCAGCAAATGGTTCTTCAATTACGTAAGCATCCTTTGCACCGGCTACACGAGTAGCATCAATAACGGCTCTCTTTTCAACAGCTGTAATTCCACTAGGCACACAAACCATTACATATGGCTTACCTGAGTTACCAACAGCTTTATTAATGTAATATTTTAGCATTGTAACAGTTGTTTCGTAATCAGCAATTACACCATCTTTCATAGGTCTAATAGCTGAAATACTTGCTGGAGTACGACCAATCATATCTCTAGCTTCTTGTCCAACTGCAACAATTTCTCCAGTTTTAGTGTTTTTAGCAACAACTGAAGGTTCTCTTAACACGATTTCTTTACCATCTACGTAGACGATTGTGTTAGCAGTACCTAAATCGATACCAATGTTTTTAGTTCCAAATCCAAACACAGTTTTTCATCCCTTCATAATACATTTGGCTGGCTATTTTTAATTTCACCTTTTTAAATATACATATTTAAATTCACTTTATTAGTATACCATAGTTATTTCTTTATTTTAATAACATCCTCTAGTGTATACGATTTTGCAAGATTTATCATTAAACTTTTGCAATTTTAATGATTTTTTTATCCATTTGTAAACAACTTTCTAACATCAGATATGAAATAAAGAGATCCTGTTACTAATATCATGTCGTCATCAGATATTTCGGATGCAACATTTGCAATCGCTTCACGCCAATCATCAATCACTTGAACATCGTTTTTGGACTTAATTGAAGAAGCAATTTGATCAACATCTGCACTTTGTCTACTTCCATACGCTTCAAACTTGGTTAAAACCAAATGTACATTGTTTATTGATCCGATAATATTTAGCATTTCCATGTAGTTCTTATCAGATAAAATCCCAATGATAATGTATATCTCTGTTCCACTGAAGTAATTTTTGATTAGTTTTTTAAGTTGATTCATTGCATCAACATTATGTGCACCGTCTAAAACAACTAATGGTAATTCATTTACCTTTTCAAATCGTCCTGGCCAAGTAGTCTTCTTAATACCATCAACGATTGCATCCCTACTTGCATCTTCATTCTCAAATTTTTTATACAAGAGATATGCTTTAATCGCGCAAGCAGCATTATGAGATTGATACTCGCCCAATAATTGTGATTCAAGTTTTCTAATCACAACCTGATCATCTTCATAATCAAATGTCTGTGTCCATCTATTGGTATTTTTTAAATTACTAATGGTGAATTGATTGTCAAAAGCATACAATGCTGATTTTTTGGCCTTAGTTTCTGCAATAAAAACTTCCATTGCTTCATCGTTAACATTACCAATAACAACATCACGCTTGTCTTTAATGATTCCAGCTTTTTGTGTAGCAATCTCTTGGGTTGTATTACCTAAAAGTTTCATATGATCCATTCCAATGGTCGTTATAACTGAAACAACCGGAGTTAAAACATTTGTTGAATCAAGAATCCCACCTATTCCAACTTCCACAATCGCTACATCGATTGGTTGTTGTGAAAAGAATAAAAACATCATTGCAGTAATTATTTCAAACTCTGTTGGCCCATCTTCTGCTAGTTCCAGGTCAAGTTTATCAACAATTGGCTTAATCGTTGTCACTAACTCAACCAAATCATCATCTGAAATTGGTTGACCGTTAACACTAATTCGTTCATTAAACCTAGTTATAAATGGTGATGTAAATGTTCCAACTGTCTTACCTTCTGCCATAAAAATGTTTTTTAAATAAGACACAGTTGAACCTTTACCATTAGTTCCGCCAACATGAATAATTTTTAAGCTTTTCTCTGGATTACCAAGTTCCTTTAAAAGTCGTTTAATAGTATCCAAATTAGCATGTTTTTTAAACTTATATCTTCCATGAATAAAATCCAATGCAGATTCATAATCCATTTTTAACTCACCATTCTTTCAAAAAAAGCCGGGCATTAATCTTCCCGGCTCTTTTCTATTTTTCTATTTTTGACTTTTAATTTCTTCTAGTCTTTGTTTTGCAGCTTCAAGCTTAGATTGGTTATCAGATTGCTTTTCTTTTTCAGCATTAACAACATCTTCTGGTGCGTTATCAACAAATTTTTTGTTTGATAATTTCTTTTCAGCACGTTGTACTTCAAAAGTATAAGTTTCGATTTCCTTTTCAATTCTAGCGATTTCTTCATCAAGATCAACTAGTTCTGCTAAAGGAATACTGATTTCAGCATCTGTAATAATACCAGTCATCGCTAACTTAGGAGCAACGATATCTGATCCAATTGATAATTCCTTTGGATGACAAAATCTATCAATGTAATGCTTGTTTTCATTGAAAATATTCTTCAAGTCTTCGTTATCAGTCTTGATTAATAAGTCAATTGATGATGACATTGGTGCATTAGCTTGTGATCTGATATTTCTTACCACCTTAATTAATTCAATCAAAGCAGACATATCCTTTTCAGCTTTTGCATCATTAAATTCATCATGGGTTACGGGGTATTGTGAAACCACGATTGATTCACCTTCATGAGGCATTGTTAACCAAATCTTTTCAGTAACAAATGGCATCATTGGGTGCATTAACTTAAGAATCTTGTCTAATGTGTATGCAAGAATGTTTCTAGTGTTGTCCTTAGCTTTGGCATCATCACCAGTAAGTGTTTCCTTACTCATTTCAATGTACCAATCACAGAAGTCATTCCAAATGAAGTCATATAGTGCACGTCCTGCTTCACCAAAGTTGTACTTTTCAAATTGGTCAGTAACTTGGTTTACAACACTATTTAACTTACTTAAAATCCATTTGTCTGCTAAGTTCCATTCTGATGAATCTGGAAGTTCTGGTTTTTCCATATCTCCTAAATTCATAATTACATAACGACTAGCGTTCCATAACTTGTTAATGAAGTTCCAAGCAGATTCAATCTTTTCGTAACTAAATCTTACGTCTTGACCTGCTGTGTTACCAGTTGCTAGGAACCAACGTAAAGCATCAACACCATACTTGTCGATAACGTCCATAGGGTCAATACCATTACCTAGAGACTTACTCATCTTACGACCTTGAGCATCACGCATTAATCCGTGAAGTAAAACATCCTTAAATGGTCTACGGTCAGTAAATGTAAGACTTTGGAAAATCATTCTTGATACCCAGAAGAAGATAATGTCATATCCAGTAACTAAAGTATTAGTTGGGAAGTAACGTTTGAAATCTTCTGAATTTTCATCTGGCCAACCTAAAGTTGAGAATGGCCATAGCGCTGATGAGAACCAAGTATCTAATACATCAGGATCTTGTTCCCAATTTTCAGCGTCTTTAGGAGCTTCCATTCCAACGTACATTTCACCAGTTTCTTTGTGATACCAAGCTGGAATACGGTGACCCCACCATAATTGTCTAGAAATTACCCAATCATGAATATTGTCCATCCATTGGGTAAATGTATTTTCAAATCTTTCAGGAACAAAGCTAACCTTGTCATCTGTTGATTGATTTTTAACTGCTTTATCAGCAAGTGGTTGCATTTTAACAAACCATTGAGTTGATAGTCTTGATTCAACTTGAACTCCGGTTCTTTCTGAGTGACCAACAGAGTGAACAATTGGGTCAATCTTTAGCATAAATCCTTCATCTTCTAGGTCAGCTACCATTGCTTTTCTGGCATCAAAACGGTCCATACCTACATACTTACCGGCATTTTCGTTCATTGTCGCGTCACCGTTCATGGTGTTAATGCGTTTCAAGTCATGACGATTTCCAACCTTGAAGTCATTAGGATCATGAGCTGGTGTAATCTTAACCATCCCTGTTCCAAATTCAGGATCAACGTATTGGTCAGCAATAATTGGAATTTCTCTCTTAACTAGAGGAACCATAATCTTCTTACCAACAATATCTTTATATCTTTCATCACTAGGGTTAACTGCAACTGCAACGTCACCAAACATAGTTTCAGGACGTGTAGTAGCAATTTCAATGTAGTCTTTACCGTCAAAAGTAGTTCCATCAACAAATGGGTATTTAACATGGTAAAAGGCACCTTGGTCATCCTTATGAATAACTTCGATATCTGATAAAGCTGTTTGAGCTTGTGGATCCCAGTTGATGATATATTCACCACGGTAAATTAAACCTTGGTTATATAAATCAACAAAGACTTTACGAACGGCGTCTGATAAACCGTCGTCTAAAGTAAATCTTTCACGAGAATAGTCTAGTGATAATCCCATTTTAGCCCATTGTTTCTTGATAGTTGCAGCATATTCATCTTTCCATTCCCATACTTTATCAACAAACTTTTCACGGCCTAAGTCGTAACGTGAAACTCCTTGTTCTCTTAGCTTAGCTTCAACCTTAGCTTGTGTAGCGATACCAGCATGATCCATACCAGGAACCCAAAGAGTGTCATATCCTAACATTCTCTTTTGTCTAATTAACATATCTTGTAATGTAGTATCCCAAGCATGTCCTAAATGTAGCTTACCAGTAACGTTTGGTGGTGGTAAAACAATTGAATATGGTTTAGCCTTTTTATCACCACTTGGTTTAAAGACATCTTGTTCTAACCACTTTTCATAACGTCCAGTTTCAACGTCATTATGGTCATATTTAGTTGACATTTCTGTTTCTTTTGCCATTTTCTTTCCCTCCAGTAAATAAAAAGAGCACCTCATCCCAATAGGACGAAGTGCTCGCGGTACCACCTAATTTAAAGTATTTACATACTTTCTCTTAACCAGTTAACGATGGCCCGTTCATATCTAAATTATCAAAATCAATATGAATGCTCACAAGTTACCTTCATCTAAATTACTGGAAAGATGTTTCACCTAATCATCTTTTCTCTAAATCACAGAACTTAGATTACTCTCTTGATCTTCGCATTTAAACTCTATACTGATTATATTAGACAATTTTTAGCCAACCGTCAACTCTATTTATTTAAATTTTCAACTACATCAAGTGCTTCGTTAAAATCAGGTTGTGAACCAATTTCTTCTACAACTTGACGGTATACGATTTCACCATTTTCATCGATTGCAAAAATCATTCTTGCAAGTGCGTCGATATCCTTAACGTATGTTCCTGAAACCATTCCAAAGTTGTTGTCAGCATCTGAAAGTAAATGCATGCTTTCTACACCTTTAGCGGCACACCATTCGCTTTGTTCTTCAACAGTGTTTTTTGAAATAGTATAAAAATCAACGTTTTCGTACTTATCTGATTTTCTGTTAAATTTCTTTGCTTCTAAACTACATGCACGTGAGTTCACATCAGGAACAGTTAAAATCAATGCTGGTTTACCCTTAAAATCAACATTAGTAAATGAGTTACCCTTTGCATCTAATACAGTAAATTCTGGTAACGCTTCCCCTTTTGCCATTGGTTCTTTAATTGTTTGAACTGGTTTTTCTAAAAATTTTAATTCCATTTTAAATTCTCCTTAGTTATGACTTACTAGTTAAATAAAATACAACTTACACGATTAAATTGCAAGCAAAAAAGCTATCTAAAGATTTAGATAGCTTTTTATTAATTATAGTAGTTCAGCGAACACATCTTCTTGAGCATTCAAGAATTCTTCGCCTGGTTTAATATCAATGATTTGTACTTTTTCTAATGATCTTTGCATTAATGCTTCAACATCAATTAACTTTTCACAAGCTCTGGTTTTTTCCAAATCAGGTTTAGTTTTTGGTGCAGGTGGTGTAAAGACAGTACAACAATCTTCAAAAGGCATAATTGATAAATCATAAGTATCAATTTTTTCAGCAATCTTGATGATTTCAGTCTTATCCATTGAAATTAATGGTTTTAATACTGGTACAGTTGTAACGTCATTAATAGCCATCATGCTTTCCAATGTTTGTGAAGCCACTTGACCAAGTGATTCACCAGTGAAGACACCTTTACAATGTCTATCTAAAGTTAGCTTAGCAGCTAATCTTAGCATCATTCTTCTTTGAATGGTCATCAAGTAACCTTCAGGAACCTTTTCTTTAATTTCTTCTTGAATTTCAGTAAAAGGAACTTGAATAAATTGAATATTTCCGCCAAAGCGAGTTAACTTACCAGCTAATTCTTTTGCCTTTGCTAGTGCTTGTTCACTAGTATATGGAGGACTGTAGAAATGAATCATGTCTAATTTAACTCCACGTTTCATCCCCATGTAAGCTGCAACTGGAGAATCAATCCCCCCAGAAAGCATCATTGTCGCACGTCCACCAGTACCTACTGGAAGACCTCCTGCTCCGGGAATTGTTTCACTTGATAAGAAGATTCCATTCATTCTAACTTCAACTCGAAGCTTAATGTCAGGATCTTTCATTTGTACTTTAATTCCCTTAACATTTTCTAAAATATATCCACCCAAGGCATCATTGATGTCATGAGTATCCATAGGAAAATGCTTGTCTTGACGACGAGTATCAATCTTGAATGTCATCCCATCCTTAAATTGATTACTAATCATCTTTACAGCCATTTCCTTAACAGCTTCAATGTCTTTATCAACTTTAATTGATGGTGAGAAGTTTTCAATTCCAAACACGTCTTTTAATCTTTCAATTACTTTATCAGAGTCATCCCCGTTTAAAGTAACATGTAAACGATCTCGTTTAGCTGAAACCTTCAAGTTTTCAAAATCATGTAATACTCTGTCAACGTTTTTACCTAATTGCTTAATAAAGTCTTTACGGTTTTTACCCTTTGTGGATAATTCACCGTATCTAACCATTATTTCAGTGTATTGCATTAACGGATTTCCTTTCTAAGAGTTAATCTTTTTAAATCTTTCATATAATTCATCAAATACTTCGTTAAATTTATTAGCTTCTTCTAACGAATTATGTTCATCCAAAGATATTCTAACAGCGCTTGTTGATTCATCCTCATCAACTTTCATAGCTGATAAGGTACCTGAAGCAACATGTCTTTTAGAAGAACAAGCACTCGTAGTTGAAATATAAATTCCAAAACTTTCAAATGCGTGAACTACGGTTTCACCACGAACACCTAAGATTGCAAAGCAGAGAATGTGCGGAGCGAATCCATCGTTATCTTTTGAGAATATTTTTACTTTATCAAATTGAGAAATATGACTTAGAATATTTTGCTTGATTTCAAGTTGTTTTGCAACCTTTTTATCTTGATCATCTAGTAGTAAACGAACCGCTCTTGCCATTGCAGCAATTGCAGGCAAGTTTTCAGTACTACTTCTTAAGTTTCTTTCTTGACCACCACCAGTAATAAGTGGCGCAATCTTCTTGCCGCTTCTCTTGTACATAAAGCCGACTCCTCTAGGAGCATGGAACTTATGGCCAGAAAAGGTAGCAAAATCTACACGATCATTAAAGATTAAGTCATGAATACCCTTACCAATTCCCTGCACAGCATCAATATGATAACTGATATTAGGGTAATCTTTTAAGAGTTCAGCAACCTCTTTGATTGGTTGAATTGTTCCAATTTCATTATTAACAGCCATAATACTTACTAAAATGGTTGAAGGTCTAATTGCATTTCGTAAATCCTCTACTGATATTCTACCTTCATCGTCAACGGGTAAGTAAGTTGCTTCAAACCCTAATTGTGTTAATTGCTCAATGGAATTTTTGACGGCAGGATGTTCAACTGAACTAGTGATAATGTGATTACCGTATGCTCTTTTTTCCATTGCGGTTCCCTTAATGGCCCAGTTATCACCTTCAGTACCACCACTCGTGAATAATATTTCACTTGGTAATACCCCTAGTAACTTAGCAATTTGTGATCTAGATTGTTCCAATAAGTTAAATGATTGTTCACCAAATTGATGTAAACTAGATGGATTTCCCCAAAAATCCTTACTTACTTTATCATAAGTAGCTACTACAGAATCATCTGGTTTAGTAGTTGCACTATTGTCAAAGTATATCATTATTACCCTTCCTCATTTTCTATTTGTCCGACTTAGCTATATTAGACATTATAACAGAAAAAAAGAAGTAACGTTTAAATCTAAACGCGTTACTTCTTCTTATTTAGTATTACTCTTTTCATCGTAATATTCTGTTTCAATTTGCTTATATGCACCTGGATTAACTTTTTCAATTGCAGCAGCAATTGTTGCTAAACTCTTTTCATATTGATAACGAATATCAAAATATTCTTTCGCTTTAGCACAAGCTTCATCAATTTCTGCATTATCATTACGATATCTATTAGCATATTGCATAAGTCTTTCGGCCAGCATAGCACTGTCTACAATATTATCTGTATCACGAATTAAATCATTCATTGAGTCAGAAATGTTAGCAAGCTTTTGGTTAATTTCATCCATGCTAATTTTAACTTGGTTAATTGATGAAGATAACTTTTGAACATCATTATATACATAGTCATAACGTTCTAGAAAATCTTCTGTTAAACCTGGAAGATTTAAATTATCAATTCTTCTTCTGATTGTTAATAACTGTAAATCAAATTTTTGTAAGCTATCTCTAGCCACTCTTTCTTCCTCGCTCAAGTCAGCAACAGAATCGTTAATGTCTTTTTGACGTTTTTCAATTGCACTTAATTCTTGCTTAGCATCTTGTTGATGTCTTTGAATGACTGAATAAACTGCTTTCTTGTTAGTAATTGTTTCAGCATCTTCATTGTAGATACTTTCAATCTTTTCAATCTTATCAGATAGCTCATTAGCATCTTCTAGTTCGTTATGTTCTAGATTGTAGTTCTTACTTAATCCATCTAATTCTTCTAGCAAGATTCTATTTTGATTCTTAGCATGGAAAATATAGTCATGAATTAAACTAAGATTCTTTTTAACTTTACGCTTTGAAACAATTTCCTTTTCCATGATTTCATATAATGAATCAATTGTATCTTCAATATATCTACTAGTTTTCTTAGTTTCAGGAATATCTAACGTACTTAGAGAATTTAATCCATCTTGGCAAGCTTCCTTAAGTGCTGTTAGTGTTTCATCAAATTCATCATCAATAAAGTTGTAATCTGTTTGAATCATAGTACTATGTCCACGATCAATTTCATCCAACTGTCTAGGGAATTCCTTTGATAAAGCAGCGTATGTATCAGGGATTAACTTCATTAACTCGGCTAATTCTTTAATTGAAGCATTAATTTGATCTAGTAATTTTTCAGACTTATCTTGATCACCATTTTCAGTGGATTCAACAAATTCATCATATACTTGTTTGATTGAGTTTAACTTATCTTCAAGCTTTTCACTACTTGGACCAAATGAATAATTTTGTGCTAATAATTGTTGATTAACTTCTCTTAAAGTTGATTCAATGTTATCAACAGCTTCTCTGTGTTCAGAATCAAGAGTTTGTAGTTGTACTAATCCTTTTTCAACATTTTCAAGAACTTGTTCTGTTCGTTTAAGATCTTCATCAATGTCGCTTAATAATACGTTTGCGGATAGTAACTTAAAACTGCTTGCACTTCTTCTTGCTTCATCTAAATCACGTTGAATAGATAATAATTCAGTATTAAAAATTTTATTGTATTCATCTTTATACTGATTAAAATGATTGTATGATTCACCATTAAGCTTGATTTTAGAGGTAGCTTCAAGTGAATCACCTACTGTTGATTCAGCAATAAGATTTTTACGTGATTCAACATCATCTATTTTTTTAATTAGACTATTTTTGTATATAAATGAAGCTACTACTATAATTAAGACAACTACTATCCCCAGAATTACTAAATCAATCATCTTTATATCTATCCCCTTATTTTTTATTATCGTATTTTTTATATTAATTGTTTGAATTTTTAATGTTTTAATAATAAACTAATTTACATTACTTAATTATATCATACGTGATAATTATTAAAATACCTATTACCAATATATAAAGGAGTTTTTCAGAGATGGAAATCAATTCAATGTTAGCACAACAATTAGACGCATTATTAACCGATGAACATAATAATGTCGCCAACATGGCAAATGCTTCAGCATTACTTATGCAAGAACTTGAAAATGTTAGTTGGGCAGGCTTTTATACATACGTAGATGATAAGAACGAATTAATTCTTGGCCCTTTTCAAGGTAAAGTCGCTTGTGTTCACATCCCTGTTGGAAATGGTGTCTGTGGTACATCATTCAAAGAAAACAAAACAATTAGAGTGGAAGACGTTAATCAATTCCCTGGTCACATCGCATGTGATTCAAACAGCAAGTCTGAAATCGTTATTCCAATCTCTAAAGATGGAATTTCCTTTGGTGTATTAGACATCGATGCTCCTATTTTGAATCGTTTTTCAGAAGATGATCAAAAACTATTAGAAGAGTTCATAAAAGTCTTTGAAAACCATATAACAATTGACAATTAAGACTATTAATCATAAAATAGTCTTTGTGTAAAATAATGCAGCAGTATACGGTAAGCTCGTCAACATATTGATGCCTATTAGGTTCAACTAGTACCCTCACGGCTGCTGAGGTGAAAATTGCAAAGCAATATGCACGAATACTAAGTATACAGTGATTATTTTACTCCAAATAATTATTTTTATTGGAGGATATTTTTATGTCTAGATATACAGGTCCAAGTTGGAGAATTTCTCGTCGTCTTGGTATTTCACTTTCAGGTACTGGTAAAGAATTAGCTCGTCGCCCATACGCACCTGGTGACCACGGTCAAGGTCGTCGCGGTAAGCTTTCAGAATACGGTATCCAATTGAAGGAAAAGCAAAAGCTACGTTTCATGTACGGTTTAACTGAACGTCAATTCTCAAAGCTATTTACTCGTGCGGGTAAAATTAGAGAAGGTCGTCACGGTGATAACTTCATGGTATTACTAGAACGTAGACTAGACAACGTTGTTTACCGTTTAGGTTTAGCAACTACTCGTCGTCAAGCTCGTCAATTAGTTAACCACGGTCACATTACTGTTGATGGTAAACGTGTTGACATTCCTTCATACGAAGTTAAAATCGGTCAAGTGATTTCAGTTCGCGAAAAATCAAAAGACCTACAAATTATTAAAGAATCAGTTGATGCTGTTGTTGGTCGTCCACAATACGTATCATTCGATGCTGACAAGCTAGAAGGTTCTTTAACTAGATTACCTCAACGTGACGAAATGAATGCTGATATTGATGCTTCACTAATCGTTGAATACTACAACAAGCTATAATTTCTGATTATTGCCTGTTGGAATCCAAAAGCGTTTTGCATTTGCAAAACGCTTTTTTTCTACCCTACTGTAATTAATGATAAAATAGAATTAAAATCATTTTAAGGAGTGTTAATTATGAGTCAAGATGATGTTAGTAGCCGTTTAGAACAGTCTACTATGGGCGGAACCCCTAAAGTGAATCCGGACGAACAACGTGAATATCTAGGAACATTTAAAGAACGCGTTGCACTATGTATTAAGATTAAAGATTTAAAAAATCCTGAAGCTATAAAAGCATTACAAACTGAAATAGATAAAAATCATGACTATCAAGTTATTATTAATGGAAATCTGGATCATGACTTGATTGCCCCCTACTTAAAGACCGCATCTTCTAATAACGTCAAATTCATTATTAGAACCGATTCTTTCTATCGCACATCCGATGATGATTACGGAATCGTTTATGCTAACAATCAATCTATCAATGTAGAACAAATTGATTTTGAAGATAAATACAGTCAAGTTTCAAACACAGAAAGCACAACAGAAGATAATACACAAAGTTCATCCGTACTATCTAAGCTAAAAAATTTATTCAAATAAGGGAGTGATAATTTGCAACCTCTCGCATATCGTATGAGGCCCAAAAAAATCGAAGATATTGTAGGACAACAAGACTTAGTCGGTTCTGGTAAGATCATTAATCGAATGGTTAAAGCAAAAATACTATCTTCAATGATTTTATACGGACCACCCGGTACTGGTAAAACTAGTATCGCAAGTGCTATTGCTGGATCCACTAAATATGCATTTAGACAACTAAATGCTGCTACCGATACCAAGAAAGATTTACAAATCGTCGCTGAAGAAGCAAAGATGTCTGGAACGGTTGTCCTATTACTGGATGAAATTCATCGATTAGATAAAACTAAACAAGACTTCTTACTTCCCCTTTTAGAAAGTGGAAACATTATTCTAATTGGTGCTACAACTGAGAACCCATATATCAATATTAATCCGGCCATCAGAAGTCGTACTCAAATTTTTGAGGTTCATCCACTTAGTCAAGATGACATTCAAACTGCTGTTCAAAGAGCATTAGATGATAAAGAAAATGGCTTAGGAAACATGGATATTAAAATCAATGACAATGCTATTGATTTCTTATCTACAAGCACTAACGGTGATTTACGAAGCGCATTAAATGCACTTGAACTAGCAGCTAATTCCACCGAACCAGATAAAGATGGTTTAATTCATTTGAAATTAGAAGACGTCGAATCTTGTTTACAACGAAAAGCACTAACTCAAGATAAAAACGGTGATGCTCATTATGATGTTGTCTCGGCATTCCAAAAATCAATTCGAGGATCAGATGTAAATGCTGCACTTCATTATGCTGGAAGACTAATTGAATCCGGTGATTTAAATTCCCTCAGTCGTAGATTAATGGTTATCGCATATGAAGACATTGGATTAGCAAATCCTGCAGCTTGTTCAAGAACTGTATCTGCAATTGAAGCTGCAAATAAGGTTGGCTTCCCAGAAGCACGCATCCCTCTTGCAAATGCGATTATTGAGCTATGCTTATCCCCTAAATCTAACTCTGCAATGAAAGCCATTGACGCAGCAATTAGTCGAATTAGAACTGGTAACTATGGGGAAATACCTAATCATCTTAAAGATAGCCACTATTCGGGCGCTAAAAAATTGGGCCATGGTGTTGATTATAAGTACGCTCATAATTATCCTAACGATTGGGTTAAACAACAGTATCTACCTGATAAAATTAAATCTGATAGCTACTATGAACCTAAAACTAACGGAAAAATCGAAGCCAGTTTTAAACAACAATATGAAAAACTAATTCACGCTCAACGTGATAAATAGGAGCACACAATGTTAATAAAAGTTCTTTTAATTTTAGCTACCATTATCTTATTCGTTATTGGTACCTATTTACTAAAGCATACTGATAAGCCATTCATGCTTTTACACCCAGAAAACAATACCGCTTTATCCAAGATTGTTAAGTTTTTTGGTATTGTATATTTAGTTCTCGCTTTACTAGCTGCGGTAGCAGTTTTCTTAACCACGTTAATTTTTGTTACAATCATCATGGTAATAAGTTGTATAATGATATTGGTAATGGAACTATTATTAGTTACTTTCATTACAAAAAAATAGTTTGAGGTGGCAGAATATGTTAAAAGATTACAATCAAATTATGATTCCAATCGATGGTTCAAAAAATTCTAAATTAGCTTTTGAAAAAGCTTTGGAAGTCGCTAAACATAACGAAGCTGACTTACACATCGTTCACGTAATCGATACTAGATCATTCACTAACCTTGCTAACTTTGACTCATCTATGCTTGATGATGTAACAGCTAGAGTCAAAAATTCCTTAGAAAAGTATCTACAAAAAGCTAAGGACAGCGGATTAACAAATGTTGATTACACTATTGAATACGGTGCACCTAAATCAATCATCTCAAGAGATCTTGTTGATCGTTTTGATACTGATTTAATTATTATCGGTGCTAACGGTCAAAGTGCAGCTGAAAGACTTCTAATCGGTTCAGTTGCTTCATACGTAACTAGAGTTGCTGAATGTGACGTGTTAATCGTAAAATCAGACCTAGAAAATAAAGTACAAAAATAAAAAGGATTCTAATTAAAGAATCCTTTGGAGACATTGGTTATTTCCAATGTCTCTTTTTTATATACTCATCAACCATTTTTCTTTCATAGTTATCTTGTGCTGCGAAAATATTGTCATCCTCGATCATTTCCATGAGCTTTTCATAACTTGGCATCCCGTTATAATTCTTATAAGATGCGTAATATATTGTAACATATCTAATTCTGAATAAATGTTTATAAAGGCAAGTATTGCTCTCCTGTATGCAAATATCCAACAATTCATCCCATAACAATGTACAATACTTAAAATTTTTATCTTTAAAGTTAAACTCATAGTATAACCTTATTAATTCCATCATTGCATCGAATCCAAATTGATACTCATTGACCTCACAATATTCAAGTGATAATAACGTTAAAAGAAACATTCTATCTAAAGTAATCTTGTTGTCATTATTAATTGATAGTTTGTTGGCTATTTCAAGATCATGAATTGCTTCTTCGTGATATGACAATTTCCATTTTTTTATTGAGTTTAAAATATAAAAGCGGATATAAGAATCTGCACTATCTAAGAATGGTTTATATCTATCAAGGGAGTCAATTGATGTTGAAGCTTCAACAATCGTTTCGAAAATATCAACATCCATGATATCGGGATCATTATATTGTTCAATCACATCATCAATTTTTAATTGTAAAACATCACAAATTGATTTAATGATTGATTCATCAATATCATGCTTATAATTGTTTTTTTCCATTTGACAGATAATTGGTTGACTACAATTAACCATTCTGGCTAAATCTGCTTGTGTTAATTTTAGTTCTTTTCGTCTTTTCTTAATCAAATTACTATTAAACTTCATCATTATCCCCCCTTTTTAAGATTATCCCAAATCTATTCTTCTATTAATTGATCATGTCTAAAGCAATTCATATCATGGTCATTTACAACCCCTACAGACTGTAAATATGAATACATAGTAGTAGGTCCTACTCTTTTAAATCCAATCTTTTTAAATGATTTAACATAATCGTTTACAAAATCAGGAGTTCCAATTTTATCTCCATTATTTAAACCATCTAGGGATTGAAATTCAAACGGTTGCCATGTTAACTGACACAAATCATTTTCAAGACAGCATTTAGCGTTTTCAATCGTAGCAATTATTTTTGCACGATTTCTTATTATTTTTGGATTTTGCAATAACCTTTCAATATCTTCATCATTAAACTTACTAATTGATTCAATATCAAAATTACAAAATGATTTCCTAAAAGCATCTCTCTTATTTAAAACCGTCTGCCAAGATAATCCAGCTTGAAATATTTCTAATGTTAAACTTTCGAATAAATCATTTACATCGAATTTCTTAACTCCCCATTCATTATCGTGATAAATTAACATATTAGTATCTTCATTAGCCCAGCTACATCTATTCATCTTTATAAATTCCTTTCATTTCTCATACAATATTACATACGCAAAATGGTGTTTGTTACTTACTAGAATATTACAAACTTTAAAAAAACCAAATTGAGAAGCCTTTCTTAATAATTTCTTAACCTTTTCATCAAAAAAAGACGATAACCTAATTAAAGGCTATCGTCTTTTAAAAATTATGATAATGGTTTGAAATCGTGAATGATGTTGTTTCTACGATCAAATTCTTTGTATGCTAGGTCAATTAATCTATCAATTAGTTCAGTGTAACTAATACCTGAAGCTTCCCATAATTGTGGGTATAGACTAATGTTAGTAAAACCTGGTAAAGTATTAACTTCCCCTAGGTAAGGAACACCTTCCTTAGATACCAAGAAGTCGATACGAGCAAGTCCTTTTAGACCCAATGCTTTGTATCCACGGAGAGCTAGGTCAGTAATTTCATCTGATAATGATTGTGGAATATCCACAGGAATATCAAATTGAACTTGACTAGCATCAACGAATTTATTATCGTAAGTATAGAATTTATCTTCTTTAGGAACTCTAATGGCACCAACTTGTGATGCAATTGGTTTTTCATTGCCTAAAATAGAAATTTCTAGTTCTTCTGGACCGTTGATTGCTTGTTCAGCTAAAATCTTGTAATCATATCTGAATGCGTCTTTTAGACCTTCTTCAAATTCTTGTTCGTTAGTAACCTTGTGAATACCAACTGAAGAACCTTGGTTAGCAGGCTTCAAGAAGATAACATCACCAAATTCAGCTTGTAACTTAGCGTAACTAAATTCATCCTTGTTATCAGGAGTAATTAAGTAATAGTTAGTGTTTCTAACACCAGCTAAATTCAACATCTTCTTAGTAATATCCTTATCAAATCCCATAGCAGATTCTAGGATACCACTACCTACATAAGGCTTGTGCATTAAACGTAGTAAACCTTGAATAGTTCCATCTTCACCCAAATTACCGTGAACGATTGGGAAGAATACGTCAATATTCTTAGTCTTTGAAAGGTTCTTAATAGGTGCTAATGGATCTGAGAAATCTAAATCCTTAACAACTTCTTCAACGACTTGGTCTTCAGGTTCACCATCAAAGACACGATGAGATGCTTCGTCATCTAAGATAATTCCTGTCTTTGTGATTAAAAACAAACTAATATCATACTTATCTTTGTCCATTGCGTCATAAATGTTATGAGCTGAACGTTTTGAAACATCATGTTCTGATGAATCTCCACCAAAAAGTAAAGCTAAATGAGTCTTTTTCATCTTTTTATACCGTCCTATCAATAAAACTTAGAAACTACATTATAACATGTTTTTATTATTTACATGATGCTTTTTTATCTTTTTACTTGAACTAATTTAGTAAACAATAGATTGAAAGCTGCTGCTATTGCTAACATAATTAGCATCGAAATGATTATATGAATCGGATTGCTATATGGGTGAAGCTTTTGATTTTCATATAAACCAAAAACAAGGTTTAAAAACACTTCAGTATGAATTCTACCCAAGAAATGTGTAAATGAAGCAACAACACTGTATTTAGCCAAAATTGAGCCGACGAAAAAGTACATTGCTGCTAAAATTAAGTAAAAACAAATTTTACCGTAACGATTAAATAAGGAAGCAAATGTTCCAAAACAATTGACGCATACCATCAATAATAACAACGCTATATAATCAGTAATAAACATAAAAATAACGTCAATAAAGTAACTATGGAAAAATCCAAAATACGTACTAGTATACGCTAGAGAATTCATCCCGTGCATTTTCATGATAATTAATACAAATACCAAGTTAATTACGTTTACCACTAAACTGGCTTTAGCCATAAGCATTAGCTTAGCCTTCCAGAAATCTTTTCGATCAATTCCATGTTGAATTGCTAATTTAAAACGATTGTGGTTCATGCTTACGCATAACAAAGCAAAGAAATCAAAAATATATGGAATAGAAATAAATTGGTTTTGGAAATCATTCAATCTAAACTTCTGTTCACTTTCAAGGACAGAGAATAATAATAAGACCACTGAAACAATTAACGCGTATTCCAGGAATGGTAAAAATTCTTTTACATACATTTTAACTAGTTCTTTAGTTCTCATTATTTACCCTCCTTTTCCATAACGTAGATTAGTAATTTTTGTAATTTCATTTTTTCAATATCCACTGATTCTGGTTTTTCTCTATTTGGAAGTTCATCCATAAAATGAACTGTCTTATATCTTCCTAATTGATCAGAATCTAAAACATTGATTCCTTGAATGTATTTATCCACATCTTCACTAGGCCCAGAAATACTGTATGATTTTTCTGAAATATCATCAATAGAACTATCCATCTTAATTTCACCATCTTGTAATAATATGAAATGATTAATGATTTGATCAATTTCTTCAATGATATGAGTTGATAGTACAAAAGTTCTTGGATTTTCACTGTAAGTTTCAATTAAGCTAGTGTAAAAAACTTCCCTATTACGAGCATCTAAACCAAGTGTTGGTTCATCCATAAAAATAAACTTACAAGGTACACACAATGAAATAATAATTCGGACAATTGATTTGTATCCTGTGGATAGTTTATTAAACTTTTGACTTTCATCTAATCTGAACTTCTTAACTAATCGATTTTGTAGTTCAACATCATAGTCTACATATAACTTACTAACAAAGTCGAATATTTTCTTCACTTTATCATTCTTGTTATACATATTATTTTGACTCATGTAATAGATATTTTGTAATGCCTTAGAATTATCGTGAACAGGTTCGCCATCGTATAATACTTCACCAGCAGTAACAAAATTATAATCTGCAATCAAACTCATTAATGTTGATTTTCCAGCTCCATTTTCACCAAATAATCCATAAATTTGATTTTCTTCAAACGTAATGTTGATATCAGTAAATAGAGGTTCTTTTGAAAACTTAAATCGCTTTTTTAAATGTTTAATTTCTATTTTGCTCATTATCGTACCCTCTCTTTACAAGTGTTAGTATATCGTCTTCTGATAATTGTAATTTTTTAGATTCGTTAATTAAGTTTAAAATGTAATCATTATAGAAATGCTCTTGACGTTTCTTAATGATGGCTTCTTGAGCTCCATTAGAAACAAAGGTGCCTCTTCCTCGACGCTTTTCCAATAGATCATTATCAACTAACATGTTCATCCCTTTTAATACTGTTGCAGGATTAATCTTAAATTGTTTTGATATTTCGGTTGTTGAAGGAATTTGTGTTCCTTCTTGGAAAGCTCCCGTGAAAATCGCATCTTCTAATTGAGTTGCAACTTGAATAAAAATTGGTTCCGGACTGTTGAAATCAAATTGCATTTTTTCACCACCTTGTTTTAGGTTAATTACTTATGCAACTAACTATACTTGTAATTATAAAAAATGTCAACAAAAAAAGGCGTTTAAAAACGCCTTTTTATTAGTAATCCATTGCTGGTAATACTGATCCTTTATAATGTTTTTTAATCCATTCTTGTGTGGATTTTGATTGTAATACTTTTACTAGCTCTTTAATATCCTTACGGTTTTGATCACCGTTTCTAACGGCAACGATATTAAAGTATGGTGAATTCTTTTCTGGCTTTTGTAGCGCAATTGCTTGCTTATCAGGTTGCAATCCACCTTGAACAGCGTAGTTAGAGTTAATTGCAACTGCATCCCCTTCGCCGTTGTTATAAATCAAAGGCATAATCTTTGGTTCATAACCAGTTTGGAAGACCAAGTGTTTAGGATTAGAAGCGATATCACTAAAGTTAGCTTGAGTAATATTAACACCCTTCTTAATCTTAATTAATCCATTTTGTTGGAATAATTGAAGAATACGACCGTAGTCAGGTGTATTACTACTTACTAGGATATGAGCCCCATCTTTCAAATCAGATAGCTTTTTGTACTTCTTTGAGTAAATACCAATTGGTTCCAAATGAACGGCACCAACGTTTACTAGATGACCATCATATTCCTTATTCCATTGATCTAAAAATGCAGGAGTTTGGAAGTAATTGGCATCCAATTGCTTACCAGCTAGTGCACGGTTAGGTAACACATAATCTTGGAAAGTTACGATATCTAACTTAATTCCTTTTTTTCTTAATTCTGGTTCGATATGTCTCAAAATTTCCGCATGTGGAATATTTGAAGCACCAATTCTAATAGTATTCTTAGCCTTATAATTACCAGGTCCTAATAATAATAGAACGATGAATAATACTACGATACCACCAAAGGATAATACTTTTTTCATTTTAAATCCTCCTTATAGTGTTCGTTTATCAATTCTTTTAACTAATAAGTCTCCAACTGTTTGAACAATTAACACGATAATTAAAATAATTACAGTCGCTACTAAAGTAACAGTGTTGTTATTTGATTGGAAACCATCTAGGTATGCTAAGTAACCTAGACCACCTGAACCAATAGCACCAGCCATAGCAGTGTATGAAATCAATGAAATAGCTGTAACTGTTGCACCAGCAATTAATGCAGGTGTACTTTCAGGTAATAGTACTTTAAAGATAACATCCCAGTTAGTTCCACCCATTGATTTAACGGCTTCAATTACTCCACTATCAACTTCTCTAAAGTCAGCTTCAACCATTCTTGCATAGAATGGTGCAGCAGAAATAACTAGTGAAGGAATCGCAGCTTTTGGACCAATAATGGTACCAACGATGTCCTTAGTAAATGGTAATAATAATACGATTAAAATAATAAATGGAATTGATCTAAAAATGTTAACTAATAGTGACACAATCCAGTTAACTAATTTCCAACCGAAACCAGATTTATTTCTACTTTCGAATAATAATAGTCCCAAAATAATTCCTAATACGGAAACAATAATCATTGATAATGCTGTCATCCAAACTGTTTCCCATGTTGCTTGTCTCATTGCATCCCAATTAACGTTGTTAAATTGGAAGTACGATTGAATTCCTTGATTAGCCACGGTTAATCACCTCTGCTTCCACGTTTAATGATTTCAAGTATTCAACTGCTTTATTTTGATCTTCAGCAGTACCTAGAAGTTGAAGAACTAGTGATCCAATTGAACCACCTTGAGTTTGATGAATACTTCCTTCAACGATGTTTAATTCTAATGAATCGAATTCTCTAATTAGTTGAGAAACCACTGGTTTTTGAGATTGAGTTCCCTTAAACAATAGCTTAATTACCATTCCATTTGGATAGTTCTTAATAATTTCATCAACAGTCATACTTAGATCCTTAGCATTAGGAGCACCGTCTTCATTAACGAAACGTTTAGTGATAGCTTGTTGTGGGTTTTGGAAAATGTCATATACGTTTCCAGTTTCAACAACTTGACCTTCTTGCATAACAGCAACTTTTTGAGCTACTTTTCTAATTGCATGCATTTCATGAGTAATTAGCATAATAGTTAAGTTTAGTTTTTGGTTTATTTCTAATAATAAATCAAGAATTTCATCAGTTGTTTGTGGATCCAAAGCACTAGTTGCTTCATCAGAAATTAAAATTTCTGGGTCGTTAGCAAGTGCTCTAGCAATTCCAACTCTTTGTTTTTGACCACCTGATAATTCTGATGGGTAATCATTTTCACGTCCATGTAAACCAACAAGTTCAATTAACTTAGTTGCTTTTTCACGACGATCACTTTTACTTACTCCAGCGATTTCTAAAGGTAATTCAACGTTTTCTAGAATGGTTCTAGACCATAATAGGTTGAAGTGTTGGAAAATCATTCCAACCTTTTTACGTTGTTCACGTAATTCTCTATTGCTTAACTTAGCAATATCCTTACCATTAATTTCAATTGAACCAGATGTTGGAGCTTCCAAACCATCTAGCATTCTAACTAATGTACTCTTACCAGCACCTGAGTATCCGATAATTCCGTAAATTTCCCCATCGTTAACTTCTAAGTTAACATCCTTTACGGCGGTTAATATACTCTTGTCCAGCTTGTACTT
>NZ_KQ440395.1:527007-563176 GCF_001281175.1 Apilactobacillus apinorum | reverse complement strand
CTTATAAACATTCTTGAATCTAATCAAAGTATTTTCCTCGCTTTCAAATAAAAAAAGCCCTTCTCCTACTGAATTAACAGTAAAGGACGAAGAGCTTCGTGTTACCACCTTTTATTCGTCACTGCCTCACGACAGTAACCTCATAAGTAATTTATACTTAGACACTATAATGCGTGTAAACCATTGTCGGCTTATGATCACTCACCGACAGATTAAGAATAAGACCATATTCAATAGTCATCAATAACCCCTTCTCAGCTACCAGAGTTCTCTGTTATATTGATTAGCTATTTACTCATCTTATAATCAAATTTTAATAAAGTATACAATTAAATCTTTCGCATGTCAATTAATATGCTATGAAAAATCACGACTAGCACTAAACATGTAACCGTAATTATGGAATTGCATCGACATTATTAAACCAATTCCAATCATATTTCCAATCAGTGCAGAACCACCTTGGCTTACAAAAGGAAGTGGAATTCCTGTTAGTGGTAATAATCCGATACTCATTCCGATGTTTTCGAAAACGTGGAATAAAATCATCATGATAATCCCAGTTGAAATATATGCATAATAAATGTTCTTAGTTTCAAAAGTAACTTTGATCATTCTATAAATCAATGTGAAGTAAATTCCGATTAAAACTACGCCACCGATAAATCCAAAGTTTTCACCGATAACTGAGAAAATCATATCAGATTCACGAACTGGTACGTATACATGTGATACGTTAAATCCAGTTCCACTAAATCCCCCAGAACCAACGGCCTTAATACTCTGCCACAATTGGTAACCTGAACCAGCTAGATTTTCAGGATTAGATGGATCTAACCAGTCATTAACACGGTCAAATTGATAAGATTGAAAACCTAATGCTTCTAGGATTTTTCTCCCACCATCAGTAATAACAAGGATTAATGCAGTTCCTCCAATTGCTGAGAATGCTAGCACACCTGGAACAATAATTTGCCAAGTGATTCCTGAAACAATTACTAGTCCACCTAGCATTGCTAAGAAGACAAGCATTGTCCCGAAGTCATTTTCTAACTTTAATAATACACAAATTGGTAATGTCCATAAGATCATTTTACCCAATAGAAGTGCATCAGTTTTTAGAGTGTGAATAGCATAATTACGATTATGTTCAACAATCACTCTAGCAAGCATTACAACAAACGCAGGTTTCATAATTTCGGCCGGTTGAAAGGTTAGCGGACCAAATTGGAACCAACTCTTAGCACCAGTTTGATCAAAATAGTATCTACTATAAAGTACTAATAAAGACCCTAGTAGTGCCAGAGCTCCCCAGTAGATAATAGGGGCCACTTTCCATAGTTGTTCCGAATCAAATTGCATTATTATAATAATTATCACAGTCCCGATAGTATACCAAACTAATTGTGTAACCATTTGTTTAACAATCGTTCCAGCATACGAATCATGGTTAACCGCGACAAAAATGGCGCCAATTCCAATTAATGCTAACAGTGCAACACATATTATAATTGTCCAGTCTAATCGAGAAGAATTGCTATCATTATCACTAGTAAACATTGCAATCACCTCTATAATGAATTATCCCTTGTGTAGGTTGTATTGACTAATTAATAATTCAATTCCTTCATATAATGATTTTACTTTAAAAACATTGTCATCGTCAAAGACAGCTTCAAATTTTTCATCTTCGATTGCACGAAGATAACCTGCTTCTTGTTTTCCAACGAAAAGAACTTCTCTTTCTTCACCGTTAACATTCTTAGTTTCTAAACTAACTTCAATATTTTTCTTTGATTTTGACATTTTTTCCTCCTAAAAAATAAAAGTAGCCGAATCATAATTGATCGACTACTTTAAATTCATAGAACGTCTATATTCTTTAGACGCCCTCTTATTTCTAAAAATAGTAAAATGATCAGAAACGGGATCGTATCCACCTTTTATAAATGGATGACATCTTAATATCCTAGCACATCCCGTGATAAAACCCAAGAGTGCACCGTGTTTTCTGATAGCATCGATCATATAAGTAGAACAAGTGGGATAATAACGACATGATGCCGGAAGTAACGGAGATATCAATTTTTTGTATCCCATCACCATCTTAATCATCAAATTACGCATTAAATATCACTTCTTATATTAATCTTTACTTTTATCGTCATTTTTATTGATATGTTCTAACAATGCACCGGCACCCTTAGCAACATTGTCCAAAGGACTTTCAGAGATTAATACTGGTACTGTCAATTCTTTTGAAATTGCGTGGTCAATACCCTTAAGTAAAGCACCACCACCAGTAAGCATAATACCTCTATCAACAATGTCAGAAGCTAATTCTGGTGGAACAACTTCTAAAACATCTTTAGCTGCATCAATAATCTGTTTAACAGCGTCTGATAAAGCTTCTTGAACTTCTTTACTGTTTAAAGTAATTGATCTTGGCATCCCACCAATGACATCACGTCCACGAACTTCCATTTCTTTAACTTCAGATTCTTCTGGATCAGCGGTACCAATGCTCATCTTAATCTTTTCAGCAGTATGTTCACCAATAATCAAGCTGTGCTTATCCTTAATGTAAGCAACGATATCAGTGTTCATAACATCCCCGGCAATACGGATTGATTTACTTGCTACAATATCACCTAATGATAGAACGGCAATATCTGAAGTACCACCACCCATGTCGATAACCATGTTTCCACGTGGTTGGAAGATGTTCATCCCTGCACCGATAGCAGCAACCTTAGGTTCTTCTTCGATATAAACCTTACCACCACCAGATTTTTCAGCGGCTTGAATAATCGCTTTTCTTTCGATATTGGTAATGTTAGTTGGTGCACAAATCATAGTCTTTGGTTTTGACATAAAACCTTTAACACTTAATTTGTTAATGAAGTAAGTAAGCATTTTTTCAGTAACATCAAAGTCTGAAATAACTCCATCTTTTAGTGGTCTAATTGCACGAATATTACTTGGAGTTCTTCCAACCATTCGATAAGCTTCGGAACCAACAGCTAGTAGTTTATTAGTCTTAATATCAATTGCTACAACTGAAGGTTCATTTAGAACAATTCCCTTCCCTGTAACATAAATTAAAACATTAGCTGTTCCTAAATCGATACCGATGTCTTTTGCCATTTTTTTCGTCCTCCTGAGTTAACTCATATCTCAATTATTATATCATAATCAGTCTGTAATAAATTATTTTTGTGGTTCCTTATTAATAGTGATTTCTTCATTGTCCTTCATGTTAACTCTCTTGATGTCAGCACCAAGTGATGCCAACTTAACATGAAAATTATAATATCCTCTATCTAGATACTTAAGGTTTCTCACAATAGTGATTCCATCTGCAACCAATCCGGCTAGTACTAAAGCGGCTGCTGCTCTCAAATCAGTAGCTGCTACTTCTGCCCCACTAAATTCAGTTGGTCCACTTAAAACTACGCTTCTGCCATTAATTCTAAATTTAGCATTCATTCTTGCTAATTCATCTAAATGCATGAAACGATTTTCAAATACTGTTTCTGTCAACATACTACTACCTTGAGCAGCAAGTTGTAAAACAGTCATTTGAGGTTGCATATCAGTTGGAAAACCTGGATATGGTAATGTTTTAACATCGGCTGGTGTTAATTCATCTGGTCCGATTACTCTGATACCATTTTCTTCTTCCTTAACAGTAACTCCCATTTCTTCCAGCTTAGCAATCAATGGTTGATTGTATGATGCTTCTGCATCTTCAATCAAAACATTACCTCTTGTTAACGCAGCGGCAACCATAAAGGTACCAGCTTCGATACGGTCTTGTAAAACACAGTGATTTACACCGTGAAGCTTATCTACACCTTTAACTTTAATTTTGCTGGTCCCAGCACCAATCACATTGGCACCCATTTCATTTAACATGTTTGCAAGATCAACAATTTCAGGTTCTTGAGCAACATTTTCAATAACAGTTTGACCTTCTGCTAAAGTAGCAGCCATCATAATGTTTTGTGTTGCACCAACACTTGGGAAGTCCATGTAAATGTTGGCTCCCTTTAATCCATCTTCGGCAGATGCTTCAACGTATCCATCATGTTGTTTGATTGTAGCACCAAGTGCTTCAAATCCCTTCAAGTGAATATCAATTGGTCTTGATCCAATTGCACATCCCCCAGGTAAAGCAACTTTGGCATGACCTAGTCTAGCCAAAAGTGGTCCCATCACAACAATAGAAGCTCTCATTTTAGAAACATATTCTAATGGCGCTTCGTATGATAGTTGTTTGGTTGCATCCAAATTCATTTTATTGTTTTTTGTATCAAATTCTACATCCATATTTAGGAAACGTAGAACTTCTTCCATTGTATATACGTCTGATAGTAATGGTACATTACTTAATTCTGTTCTACCTTCACTAGCCAAAATAGTTGAGGCCATAATTGGTAGGACTGCATTTTTTGCACCTTCAATGTGGACGTTACCGGTAAGGCGTTTGCCTCCCTTAACGACTATTTTATCCACTGGTAACCCTCCAGTAATTTTATATTTTAATTAGTGATTTATAGTTATATTCAAAACCCAAATAAAGAAAGAACCAACAATGTATCCTATCGTAATCGAAAGTAATAAAATTAACACTCGATATTGATTTAAATGCATTTTAAATTGTCTTTCCAAATGGATATCTATTAAACTCCAAAAAGCTAATCCAATAAAAAATAATTGAATTGCTAATTCTAATAAAGAATTAATATTTAAAAACTCCATAATATCTCCATTCTTCATAGCAACTATACCATAAATTTTTTATTTTGTCTTTCTAATAATTGTTAACTATTTATTAATTTCTTTTTTATTTATGTATTAAAAAAGGTCTGCATAAAAATGCAGACCTTTTTCTTAATGTTTTGCAACATGAATACGGTTAATAGCTCTTCTTAAAGCAACTTGATTTCTCAAGATTTCTTGATTATCATGTTTTTGTCTTGCTTCTTCAAGTGCTTTCTTAGCACGTTCACGAGCAGCAGTCGCACGATCAACATCAATATCAGCTTGTTTTTCAGCGCTATCAGCAATAACAGTTAAGATATTGTTAGAGAATTCGACAAAACCACCGTTAACGGCAATTTCATCAACTTCGTCTGAACCGGAATTTACTTTTACTTCGTCAACTTCCAATGAAGCTATTACGGGAACATGATTAGGCATAATTCCTAATTGACCTGTCTTAGTTCTTACGATTACTAAGCGCGCATCTTCACGTTCATATACCTTACCATCAGGAGTAACGATACTAACGGTTAATACTGAGTTGTTATCAGCCAATTAGAACCCTCCTTAGTTGTTAGCAGCTTGCTTCATCTTTTTAGCATTTTCAACTACGTCTTCGATTGGACCACAGTTTCTAAATGCATCTTCAGGAAGATCATCATATTTACCATCTAAGATAGCCTTAAAGCTTTCAACAGTCTTATCAACTGGAACATATCTACCAGGTAAACCAGTAAATTGTTCAGCAACACTGAAGCTTTGTGATAGGAAGAATTGGATACGACGAGCACGATTAACAATAGTCTTTTCTTCGTCAGATAATTCATCCATACCTAAGATAGAAATGATATCTTGAAGTTCATGATATCTTTGCAATACTTGTTGTACTTCGGTTGCAACCTTGTAATGTTCTTCACCAACGATTGATGGATCTAGAGCAGCTGAAGTTGATGCTAAAGGATCAACGGCTGGGTAGATACCTTGTTGAGTTAATGAACGTTCCAAGTTAGTAGTTGCATCCAAGTGAGCAAATGTAGTTGCAGGAGCAGGGTCAGTGTAATCATCAGCTGGAACATAAACGGCTTGAATTGAAGTAATGGCACCCTTCTTAGTTGAAGTGATACGTTCTTGCAATTGACCCATTTCAGTAGCCAATGTAGGTTGGTAACCTACGGCTGATGGAATACGACCTAGCAATGCGGAAACTTCAGTTCCGGCTTGAGTAAATCTAAAGATGTTATCGATGAATAATAGAACATCGGTACCAACTTCATCACGGAAGTATTCCGCAATTGTCAAACCAGTTAAAGCAACACGCATACGTGCACCAGGTGGCTCGTTCATTTGACCATATACCATGGCTGTCTTGTCCAAGACACCTGAACCTTTCATTTCAAAGTACATATCGTTACCTTCACGAGTACGTTCACCAACACCGGTAAACACTGAGATACCGTTATGACCTTGAGCAATGTTATGAATTAATTCTTGAATTAAAACAGTTTTACCAACTCCGGCACCACCGAACAATCCAACTTTACCACCACGAATGTATGGTGCTAGTAAATCGATAACTTTAATACCGGTTTCTAGAATTTCTGCAGATGGATTTAATTGATCGTAACTTGGAGCTTGTCTATGAATTGGCCAGCGTTCAGTATCTTGGCCAAATTCAGGACCACCATCAATTGGTTCACCAAGAACGTTGAAGACACGACCTAATGTGTTTTCACCAACAGGAACTGAAATAGGAGCTTCTGTGTTTTCCACATCCATTCCACGACGTAAACCGTCAGTTCCATCCATGGCGATTGTTCTAACAACACCATCACCTAGTTCAAGGGTAACTTCAGTAACCAAAGTTTCATTGTCATCCTTTTGAACACGTAAGGCAGTGTTAATATCAGGTAATTCAACGTCCGTTGGGAATTCAACGTCAACGACTGGTCCAATAACTTGAATAATCTTACCAGTACTCATTTTCGTTAATTCCTCCCGTCATATTAGTGCTTTAGAGCTTCTTGACCACCGACAATTTCAGTAATTTCGGTAGTAATAGCAGCTTGTCTAGCACGGTTGTATTGTAATTCTAATCTAGAAATAAGATCTGATGCATTGTCTGAAGCAGATTGCATTGCAGTTGAACTTGAAGAATGTTCTGAAGTTTTAGCATCTAGAATAGCTCCAAATACTAAGCTTTGTGCGTATTGAGGTAATACAACCTTCAATACTGCAGATTCATCAGGTTCGATATCGTATTCCGCATTAATTTCATGGGCTTGGATATCTTTACTTGAATCTTCTTCAAACGCTTCGCTATCCATTGGTAGCATTTTTTCAGCTCTAAAAGTTGAAGAAATTCTGTTAACAAAGTGTGTGTAACAAACATATAGTCTATCGAAGACACCATCTTCAAACATTGAGTTTGCAGTTGTAACGATTTCTCTAACTTCAGCGAAAGTAGGAATATCAGAAACACCACGATATTCATAAGCAACGTTTACATTACGGTTCTTATAAAAATCAGCACCATTTCCACCTACTGCTAAAATCATGTAATCGTCAGGATTAGGTGTATGAGCTTCAATAAAGTTATTAGTTTCTCTAATTACATTACTATTGTAACTTCCTACCATTCCACGATCAGATGTAATAACTAGGTATGCAGTCTTACCTGATTTATGGTCAGATGCATTACTTGAGGAATTAATTTTGTCTAACAAATGAGACTGAGCTAAATGCATTACAACAGCCTTAACACGAGAAACATATTCCTCATAATTACTGGTATGCTTTTGAATACGATTCAACTTTGCAGTTGAAACCATTTGCATCGCAGTAGTAATTTGACGTGTATTTCTGGTTGATGCAATACGATGTTTAACATCATTAATAGATTCAGCCATTAGTTCTCACCATCCTTCAAGCTAGTTATTTTGAGTTTCTTCTTGCTTACTTGGTACAAATGATTTAGTAAATTCATCAACTGCATTTGCTAAGTCATCACCATCAGGTAACTTACCAGTACTAATAATGTGGTCTAATAAGTCACGGTGTGAAGCATCGAAGAAGTTGAATAATTCAGTTTGGTAACGTTGGATATCGTCAACAGCAACTTTGTCTAAGAATCCGTGAGTCAAACTAAATAGAATAAGTACTTGCTTTTCGACAGGTAGTGGAGCATGAAGAGGTTGTTTTAGAACTTCTTCAGTACGAGCACCACGGTTCAATTTAGCTTGTGTAGCATCATCTAAATCTGAACCAAATTGAGCAAAGGCTTGTAGTTCATGATATGAAGCCAAGTCAAGTCTCAAAGTACCTGCTACTTGTTTCATCGCTTTGATTTGAGCATCCCCACCAACACGAGAAACTGATGTACCAGCATCAATGGCTGGACGAGTTCCTGAATAGAACATGTCTGAGTTCAAGAAGATTTGACCATCAGTAATTGAAATAACGTTGGTTGGAATGTAAGCTGAAACGTCCCCTGCTTGAGTTTCAACAATTGGTAGAGCAGTCATTGAACCGCCACCTAACTTGTCAGATAACTTAGCAGCACGTTCTAGTAAACGTGAGTGGGTATAGAAGATATCACCAGGATATGCTTCACGACCAGGAGGTCTACGAAGAATAAGTGATAGTTCACGGTAAGCATTAGCTTGTTTTGTTAAATCATCATAAACGATTAACACGTGCTTACCTTGGTTCATAAAGTATTCACCAATTGCAGCACCAGCATAAGGAGCAATGTATAGTAATGGAGCTGGTTCAGAAGGACCGGCTGACAATACAATTGTGTAATCCATTGCACCGAATTTTTCTAGTGTTGCCACTTGTGAACGAACAGTTGAATCTTTTTGTCCAATAGCTACGTAGATACAAATCATATCTTGATCCTTTTGGTTCAAGATTGTATCAACGGCGATTGAAGTCTTACCTGTTTTTCTATCACCGATGATTAATTCACGTTGGCCTCGACCAATTGGAACTAACGCATCGATTGACTTAATACCAGTTTGTAATGGTTCAGAAACACTTTGTCTGTCCATGATACCTGGAGCTTTCTTTTCGATAGGACGAGTGTTTTCAGTCTTGATATCACCCTTACCATCAATTGGTTGTCCTAAAGAGTTGATGGTTCTACCCACCATGTCTTCTCCAACAGGAACTTCCATGATTTTACCGGTACGTTTAATAGTTGCACCTTCACGAATATGTGTACAGTCACCTAAAACAACAATACCTACATCGTTACTTTCAAGGTTTTGAGCCATACCATAGATTCCGTTTTCGAATTCAAGTAACTCACCAGACAACGCGTTATCTAAACCATGAGCACGAGCAACACCATCACCAACGTAGGTTACAACTCCTGTTTCTTCAACAGCAAGTTCATCCTTAAAGCCAGCAAGTTGTTGCTTGATTAGAGCACTGATTTCTTCAGCATTAATGCTCATATAAGTTTCACCTCTTTGATAGATATTGTTATTAACTCAATAGAAGTTTTTTAATGTTGTTAATTTTAGTCTTAACACTTCCATCAAAAATAACGTTCGATGATTTTAGAATTACACCACCGATTAAACTTTGATCAACTTTGTTATCTAAGATAACTTCGTTTGCCCCTACACGTGCTTTAAAAGCACTTGCTAGGTTGTCTTTTTGTTCGTCAGTTAGAGGAACTACAGAGACTGCATCAGCATGAACAATTTTATTCTTTTCATTATAAGATTGTTCAAATTCTTCTACAATTAAAGTTAGTTCATCCATTTTGTTTGAACCCAGTAAAACTTTTAATAGGTTCTTTACATAGTCGACATCAGAATTGTCAATCAAAGGTTTGATTAAACTTTCTTTTTTGTCTTCTGGAAAGCTTACGTCAGTTAAAGCTTGTTCTAGTGAAGGATTATCAACAAAAACTTGTTTAATTGATAATAATTCTTTTAAACCAGTTTCAACTGCGTTTTGTTCTTCCAACACTTCGTAAAGTGCTTTTGAATAACGTTTTGCAAATGTGATTTTATCTAGCATCTTGCTTCCCCAACCCTTCAATATAAGAATCAATCAATGCCTTTTGATCGTCAGCTTTTAATTCTTTTTGAATGATCTTAGAAGCAATCTCAATAGATAAATTGGCCACATCATTTTTAGTGTTTGCTAAAGCATCTTGACGTTCTTGTTCAATATCTTTTTGAGCAGAAGCCTTAATACTTTGGGCATCGTTTCTAGCAGAAGAAATAATTTGTTCTCCTTGGACTTGAGCAGATTGCTTAGCATTGTTAATAATGCCGTTAGCATCTTCTCTTGACTTAGATAAAGCGTCTTCACGTTGTTTAGCTAAGTCTTCAGCTTCCTTACGAGACTTTTCTGCTGAATTGATGTCTTCGGCGATTTTGTTAGCACGTTTTTCCATCATTTCTGATAATGGCTTCCATGCAAAATGCATGATTAGAAGCATCAAAATAATGAATACAACGGCTGTAAAAATCATATTACCGAAGTACAATCCACCGCCTTCAGTCGTAGCGACTGTTGGAATTAATGAATGTGAAAGCATCTATTGACACCTCCTTAATTGAGAATAGAAGAATTATTTTACCTTTTAATTATTACTTGTTCATGTAAACAAGTGAAAGAACAAGTGAAATAATTGGCATAGCTTCAACCAAACCAACACCGATAAACATGTTAGTTCTTAATGCACCAGTCATTTCTGGTTGTCTAGCCATTCCTTCTAGAAATTTTGAAACAACAATACCGTTACCGATACCTGCACCGATAGCGGAACCACACATAGCGATACCTGCAGCGATTACACCCATGGTAAATCCTCCTTAAATAAATAAAAAATAATGAAAATTATTCCTCAGGTTCGAGCTTTTGAGAAATGTATACGAATGTTAATGTAACGAAAACGAATGCTTGAACACTACCGATAAAGATAGAGAACGCATCCCAAATCATCGCTACGAAAACACTTGGAATAAGACTTACAGCTCCCATTGAGAATGCAAGTTTCGTAACCATTCCTAGAAGCAATTCACCTGCGAAAATGTTACCGTATAAACGTAATCCAAGAGTTAAGAAATTAGCTAACTCTTCAAAAACATTTAATGGGAACAATAACTTAAAAGGCTTGAAATAACTTCCTACGAAGTAACCTTTAAATCCTAGTTTTGAGACTCCTAAGAAGTGAGCTAATGACAATGAAATTGCAGCCAATGTCAATGCCACGATAGGATCAGCGGTTGGACTCTTTACGTATGTCACTCCACTGTAATCAACTTGGAATAATAGTCCCATTTGATTAGAAATGAAGATGAATAAAAATAGTACAAATGCGTAAAGGCCAAAGGCGTTTGCCTCAGATCCTGAGATCGATCCTTTAACTATTCCGTTAGTAAAGTCTACGATTGCTTCTAGGAAATTTTGCTTTCCGCTTGGAACCAACTGTAGTCTTCTAGAACAGATAAAAACTAATAAGAAAGTAAACACGGCTGCTACCGTAACAGCTACCATATTCCCAATATTAAAAGTCAATCCGAATAGCTTAAAAGTAGATATTGGATCATTCACAGATTATCACCCCTTTTCGCAACCTAAGTATACTAACCATTATGTAATATAATGACAGTTTTTACTTTTAAGATGATGTATTTCTCTTACAAAATACATACAAATATTACCACCAATCAAAGTTTATTTCAAAATAAAAAGGGTGAAATAAAGGAAAAATTAATTTTTTAAAATTTGTGCTTTACAAAATAAAAAAAATGTATCTTAGCAATTTAGAAGAAAGTTATACATAAATAAAAAAAGTCATCAAATAATGATGACTTTTTCTATTATTTAGTTCCAAATAAACGGTCACCAGCATCACCTAAACCAGGTGTAATGTAACCATTTTCTAATTTATCATCTAATGCAGCAGCATAGATATCGACGTCACCATGGGCTTCTTGAAGAGCTTTGACACCTTCTGGAGCAGCTACCAAGCACACAAATTTAATGTTACTTTCGTCAACACCTCGTTTAATCAATGCATCAATAGCCATGATGGCAGAACCACCAGTAGCTAACATTGGATCAACTACGAAAATTTGACGCTTGTCAATATCACTAGGCAATTTCACAAAGTATTCATGAGGTTGAAGAGTTTCTTCATCACGATACATTCCGATGTGTCCCACCTTGGCTGCAGGGATTAAGTCTAGGATTCCATCAACCATCCCAATTCCAGCTCTTAAAATAGGAACAACTGCGACTTTCTTCCCTGAAAGTTGTTTTGCATGCGCAATTCCTTGAGGTGTTTTAACATCTACATCTTCTAAAGGCATTTCTCTAGAAACTTCAAATGCTAAAAGTGAAGCAATTTCATTAACGACTTCACGAAATTCTCTAGTTCCACAATTTTCATTTCTGATAATTGTTAATTTGTGTTGAATCAATGGATGATTCATTACTTGAAATTTTCCCATGGTGCTTCTCCTTTTTAATCAAAAATTGGATGTTTTTGGGTTAATTCAGCAACCTCTTTTTTAATCTCTGAAAGTACGCTTTCATCACTATGATTTTCGATTGCACGTGTTATCATTTTTGCAACCTTACGTGAATCATTTTCATCAAAGCCTCTAGAAGTGATTGCTGGAGTTCCCAATCTCAATCCACTAGTAACAAATGGACTAAGCTTTTCATCCGGAATAGCTTCTTTGTTGGTTGTTATCTTAAGTGAGTCTAACAGAATTTGAGTTTCTTTACCATTCAATTCGGTATTAGTTAAATCTAGTACCATCAAGTGATTATCAGTTCCATCAGAAACGACCTTAATAGTATCACTATTATTAAATTCGTCAGCCATTGCTGCGGCATTTTTAACAACTTGTTGGCAATATTCTTTGAATGCTGGTTGTAAGTCTTCAAAGAAACAAGCAGCCTTACCTGCAATAACATGTTCTAATGGACCACCTTGTGATCCAGGGAACATTGCTGAATTAATCTTCTTAGCAAATTTTTCTTGTGACAAAATCATTCCACCACGTGGACCTCTTAAAGTCTTATGAGTGGTTGTAGTTACGACATCGGCGATTCCGATTGGACTAGGATGTAAACCAGTAGCAACTAGTCCGGCGATATGTGCCATATCTACCATTAAGTATGCTCCTACTTCATCCGCAATTTCTCTAAATTTATTCCAATCAATAAATCTACTGTAAGCTGAAGCTCCAGCAACGATGATTTGTGGTTGCACTTCCTTAGCAATTTCCAGGATTTGTTCATAGTTTAAACGTTCTGTTTTTGGATCTAAACCATATGAGAATGATTGATAAATCTTACCAGAAAAGTTAACTTTTGCACCATGTGTTAAATGACCACCGGCGTTTAAATCCATTCCTAATATTTTATCGCCAGGTTTTAAAAACGCTGAGTAAACGGCTTGATTAGCTTGTGAACCTGAATGTGGTTGAACATTAACATATTCTGCACCAAAAAGTTTTTTAGCACGTTCAATGGCTAATGTTTCAGACTTATCTACGAATTCACATCCACCGTAGTATCTTTTACCTGGATATCCTTCTGCATATTTGTTAGTTAATACAGAACCTTGCGCTGCCATCACAGCGTTTGACGCAATGTTTTCAGAAGCAATTAGTTCAATTGTGTTTTCTTGACGAGCTTGTTCATTTTTAATTACATCCCATAATTCTTTGTCTTCAGTTTGGTAATCGTATTTCATGATAGAAGTGCCCCCTCAATATTTACGTAACTATTTATTAAAATGCTTTTGTCCTGCTGATTTGTTCAAACGATTCATGTAGGCTTCACCTATGCCATCATTTGAAAAACCTTGCGCTAAAATCGATTTAACATCGGATTCATTATCAAAATGTCTTAGACCAGCAAATAATGAATGACTGGCTGATAAAACATCTGAACCTAACGAGAATGATTCAACATTATTACTAAAGTGTAAATTGTTTAAAACAGCATCTGTTGCCATGACACCAACTTTATCATCTTGTTCAGCAGCCCACTTTACAGCTTCTTCAAAATCTTTAGGACTATCAACAATATAAACTTGCGCAGATGGTGCGTAGTGCTTATATTTCATTCCAGGCGATTTTGGAACCTGAGCATCAGCAACATGAACTCTTTCATCTAAAACTGGTTTGTGAATTACTTCTTGAATTTGTTCAGCTGAAATAGCTCCAGGTCTTAAAATAGCAGGTTGGTCAGTTGACATATCTAAAACTGTTGATTCTACTCCAAATTGACATTCACCATCATCCAAGATTCCAGCAATTTTGCCTTTTAAATCATGGTAAACATGCATCGCAATGGTTGGGCTTGGTTTTCCAGATGTATTCGCTGATGGTCCCACAATTGGTACCCCTGCTTTTTTAATCAATGATAATGTTAAATCATTATTAGGATTTCTAAATGCTGCTGTGTCTAATCCACCAGTTACCGTTTTAGATAAAACGTTATCTTTTAAATTAAAGATAATTGTTAATGGTCCTGGCCAAAAAGTTTTGATCAAACTTTTAGCTTCATCAGATAATGGCATTGCATATTCTTCTACCATTTCTTCACTATCAACATGAACAATCAGTGGATTATCACTTGGTCTACCCTTTGCAGCATATACTTTCTTAACCGCATCTTCATTAGTTGCATCAGCCCCTAATCCGTATACAGTTTCGGTTGGAAAGGAAACTAGCTTTCCTTCCACTATATCTTTTGCCGCTGCATTCAAATCGTCTGCAGTGTAAATGTGTGTATCCATATAAATTACTTCCCTCCTTAATATTTAACTCGTATCATTCGCGGATTACCGAAGAAGTCACATCTGCTAGTTACTTGGCAATCAGGTAATGATTCTGTGAAAATCCTGGTAACTGCCTCAGTTTGTTTAAATCCGATTTCCAGATATAAAGTTCCGTGAGTAGTATCCTTCTTCATTTTAATATAATTTGCGATAGATTGATACATAAATAAGCCATTATTTTTTGCAAATAAAGCTTGCTTTGGTTCGTATTTTAATACACTATCATCCATATAGTCAATTTCATCTTCGGAAATATAAGGAGGATTGCTTATTATTACATTAAAACATTCGTGAATAGAATCGAACAAATCACTCGCCAAAAACGCTACTTTGGTTCCATTTTCTTCATTATTATACTTAGCAACTTCTAAGGCATCTTTTGAAATATCGGAGGCAGTGATATCCCAATCTGGATGTTCCTTACTCAAAGAAATGGCGATGGCACCACTTCCGGTTCCTAAATCTAATACTTTCAAATTTGGACTTTCTTGAAAGTCATTCAATACCCACTCAACAAGCTCTTCAGTTTCGGGACGTGGGATTAATACTCTGGAATCAACTTTAAAACGATTACCATAAAACTCAGTTGATCCAATAATATATTGAGCTGGGTTACCATCTAGATACTGATTAACCCATTCAAAATATCTATCAGCGTCTTGTGAACTCATTTCATCACGATAATGTAATAACAAATGTGTATTATCAAATCCAAACATTTCCATTAAGAACAATCTGGCGACTTCTTCGTCTAAATCTTTTTCCTTGATAAGAAAAGAAGCCCTTTTCTGGGCTTCAAAGTAAGTCATATTAGTCATTCTTTAATTGCTCCAACTTAGCAGTTTGATCAGATAAGATTAAAGCATCAATGATATCTTCTAAGTCACCAGTCATAACTTTATCCAACTTGTTAAGAGTTAAACCAATTCTATGATCGGTAACACGGTTTTGTGGATAGTTGTAGGTTCTAATTCTTTCTGAACGATCACCACTACCAACTGCTGATTTTCTTTCAGCATCGTATTTATCTACTTCTTGTTGTTGGTAGTAATCATAAACACGTGACTTCAAAACTTGCATTGCCTTAGCACGGTTTTGTTGTTGTGAACGTTCATCTTGCATCGCAACCACAATTCCAGTAGGTAAATGAGTCATTCTAACGGCTGATGAAGTTTTGTTAACGTGTTGTCCACCAGCACCAGAAGCACGGTAAACATCCGTCTTAATATCTTTTGGATCGATTTCTAAGTCAACATCTTCTGCTTCAGGCATAACCCCAACAGTCGCAGTTGAAGTATGGATTCTACCAGCTGATTCAGTTGAAGGAACTCTTTGCACACGGTGAGCACCGTTTTCAAATTTAAGTTTTGAGTAAACGTTATCCCCTTGAATCATGATGGCGATTTCTTTAAATCCACCAACTTCAGTATCACTTTCATCGATAATTGAAGTTTTCCAGCCTTGGCTTTCAGCGTAACGGATGTACATGTTGTAAAGGTCAGCAGCAAATAGACTACCTTCATCCCCACCAGCAGCACCATGAATTTCCATGATGATGTTTTTGTCATCGTTAGGGTCTTTAGGTAGAAGCATAATCTTAATTTTTTCTTCTAGTTCACCCTTTTGTGGTTCTAGTTCGCTAATTTCAGCTTTAACCATTTCATTCATGTCATCATCTAACTTTTCAGCTAGCATCGCTTTATCGTCTTCTAATTGAGAGACAACATCTTTATATTTATTATAGGTAGCAACAACTTCACGTAAGCTACCTTCTTCTTTTGACAATTCCATGAATCGCTTAGTGTCAGCAATAACTTCTGGGTCACTAATTAATTCATTTAGTTCGTCATAACGATCAACTACAGATTGTAGCTTTTCAAATATTTCATCCATCTAATAATTCCTCACTTTCCCATTTGTTCCATTGGTGGATTGAAGTAATGCTTTCTACATACTGGATAGTATGATTCGTTTCCTCCAACTTGAATTTGTTCTCCCTCGTATACTGGCTTACTATCATGAAAACGTAAGTTCATAATCGCTTTACGGCCACAGAACCAACAAATTGTCTTCATTTCTTCGATTTTATCAGCATACAACAATAATGCTTGTGATCCTTCGAATAAATTGTTTTGGAAATCGTTCTTTAAACCAAAGGCAATTACAGGAATTGATAATTCATCCACAATTTTAGCTAATTGTAAGACATGTTGCTTACTTAAAAATTGAGCTTCATCAATTAAGATACAACTAGCATCTGGGTCAATTGATTTAACCATGTCAAAACAGTTAGAATCTGCTTCGATAACATGTGCATTTCTACTTAGGCCGACTCTAGAAGCAACAGTTCCGCGTTCCTCTCTAGTATCTAGCGCACTAGTCATAAGGATAACTGATTTACCTTGTTCCTCGTAATTATGCGCAACCTTAATAATTTCGATTGACTTACCACTGTTCATTGCCCCGTAACGATAATATAGCTGTGCCATGATAAAACTCGCTTTCTCTATTTTTCTCATTTATTATTATAGCCGATTTATCAATTAATTTCGATAGTTGCGACTAATTTGAATGATTTTACTAAAATAATTCAATTATTCGTTCTATAATAGTAAAGTATGATAAAATTTTGTGTATTAATTAATTAAGGAGTACAAGTATGTCTATAAGAAGCGAATTTGCGACTTTTGCAGGTAAATCATCATACTGGTTCTTACACACATTTATGAATGGTGGAAGTTCACTTCCTGGTAAAATTACCACTGCAATTGATCCTGCAATCTTAAAACATTTAGGTCAAAACTACGACATTATTGTTGTAACTGGTACTAACGGTAAAACCCTTACCACAGCACTAACTGTTCAAGTCCTAAAACAAAAATACCAAAACGTGGTTACTAATCCTTCTGGTTCTAACATGGAACAAGGATTGGTTACTACATTCTTAAAAGCTAAAAATCCTAAGAGCAACCGACCACTAGCAGTGCTAGAAGTCGATGAAGCAAACGTTATTAAGCTTACAAAACATATCCAACCGATTGCTTTTGTATTCACCAATATTTTCCGTGATCAAATGGATCGTTATGGTGAAATTTACACTACTTACAAAAAGATTATCGATGGTGTAAAGTTAGCTCCTAACGCAACTATCATTGCAAATGGTGATGCTCCTATCTTTAATTCAGTTGATTTACCAAATCCAAAGATTTTTTACGGATTTAAAAATCATGAAGATGACGATAACTTCAAAGCTGAACCAAATACTGATGGTGTTTTATGTCCAGTTTGTCAAAACATTTTGCACTATCACTACATTAGTTATGCCAACTTAGGTAACTACTTCTGTGAACATTGTGGATTCAAGCGCCCTGAGTTATCACATGAATTAACTAAACTAGATAACTTAACACCCAACTCATCAGACTTCACTGTCGATGGTCAAAACCTAACTATTGGTATTGGTGGTGTTTACAACATCTACAATGCACTTGCTGCATACTCTGTTGGAAGATTCTTAGATGTTGATCCAAAAGACATCGCCCAAGCATTTACTGCGAACGAACGTGTCTTTGGTAGACAAGAATTAATCGATATCGATGGTAAGGAAACTACCCTTGTATTGGTTAAAAATCCCGTTGGTTTGAACCAAGTGATTGATACTATCTCTAAGGAACAAGATGATTTTTCATTAATCTGCTTGTTAAACGCCAACTACGCTGATGGAATTGATACTAGTTGGATTTGGGACGGTGAATTTGAACGTTTCACTCAAATGCCAATTAAAAAATTCATCACTGGTGGTGAAAGATACAAAGATATCACCTTTAGATTTAAAGTTGCTGGAGTCGATGAAAACATTCATGAAGTTCAACCAGATTTAGAAAAAGTAGTTGAAGAAATCCCTTCACTACCAACTAAAAAGGTTTATATTTTAGCAACTTATACTGCAATGCTTCAATTAAGAAAAGACTTTGCTGAAAAAGGTTACATTAAGGGAGGTATGGAATAATGACCAAAGAATATACATTACACATCGCCCATTTATATGGTGATTTAATGAATACTTACGGTGATTTAGGAAATATCTTAGTATTAAAATATTACGGTAAAAAAATGGGCATTAACGTTGAATCACAAGTTGTTAGTCTAGACGAAGATTTTAAATCTGATGACTATGACATCGCTGTTTTTGGTGGAGGTCAAGATTTCGAACAAAGTATTGTTTCAAAAGACTTCCAAACTAAGAAGGATGAAATTAAAAAATTCATCGATTCTGATGGTTGCTTACTTGCCATTTGTGGTGGTTACCAATTATTAGGTAAATACTACATCGATGCCGAAGGAAATAAAATTCCAGGAATTGGTGTATTAGACCACTACACAGAACAACAACACGATAACCGTTTCATCGGTGATATTAAAATTAAAAACAAAGAAACTGGTGAAGTTTATCACGGTTTCGAAAACCATCAAGGTGTTACCTACACTGGTAATGGCGAACGTCCTTTAGGTGACGTCGAACAAGGTTATGGTAACAATGGTGCTGATAACGCCGAAGGTGCGATCTTTAAGAACGTATACTGCACTTACTTCCATGGTCCTATCCTTGCCAGAAATAACATCATCGCTAAACACATTTTAATCAAGGCATTAAAACGTAGATATCCAAATGATGACTTCTCTGAACAAGAACAAATTGATGTTTCAGAATCATATTAAAAAAAGACGAATCTTACGATTCGTCTTTTTTGTTTGCTTTTAAATAAGTTTCAATTAAAGGTGCTCTTCTTTCAATATATTCTTCATTAGGTGAAACCGGATGAACTCGATTAGATAAGAAAATCATTGCCCTTTTCTTTTCTGGAATTATCACGATAAAGGTTCCTGTAAAACCGGATTGCCAAATATAGTGCATCCCCTCATAATCTAATCTTTCAAAACCGTATGTTCTACCTAAATCATAACCCGTTTGGTCTTCGCAAAAACCAGCCAGTGTTTCTTCTGAAAGCACCGGATTTTCACTTAGATTTAAGATTGATTGAACGAATTTAATCAAATCATCCATGTTACTAAATAATCCAGCTGAACCACAGTCATCGCCTAAAACCTGCGCTTTAGGATCATGAACAGTTCCCTGTAATAACCCATTGTGTTCATCGTATACAGTCGGCACACAGTTATCAGGATTAGGATGAAATGAACTGTTATTCATCTTCAATGCTTTTAATACATATTCAGTAATTAGTTGATGAATCGATTCACCTGTAACCTTTTTGGCAATTAAGCCTAGAAAAATGAAGTTAACATCTGCATAATGCATCTCTTTGTTCAATCCTGGTCCAACATGAAGTCCCAGCAATGCATCTATTAATTCATCATGATTGAGCTTATCTCGATTAGAAATATACCCTTCGATACCAGATGTATGACAAATTAAATTTCTGATAGTTACTTCGTTAAATTTCCATTTTGGTAAATACTTTGTGATTGAATCATCTAAACTCAATTTACCCAGTTCAACCAATTTTAGAATTACCATTGTAGTTCCAACAACTTTAGTTAATGAGGCCATATCATATATTAAATGACCATCATCTAAAGGCTGCTTAACTGGTAATAATTGACGATCACCAATCAAGTATCGTTGAATCCCATCTTCATCTATAAAAGCATAGTTAACCCCTGGAACAACTTGGTCTTTCACTAATTGTTCAATAGATTGGACAGTCTCAGAATATTGCATGTTAGTACCCTTCTATCTTATAGGTTGTTACCAATAAATTGAGAGTTATATAAATCAGCATAGAAACCATTTTCAGCCATCAATGATTGGTGATTTCCGGTTTCTCTAATTTGTCCATGATTCATAACAATAATCTTTTCGGCATTTTGAACTGTTGATAATCTGTGGGCAACCACAAAACTAGTTCTACCCTTAATTAGATTATCCATTGCTTCTTGAATTAGTGATTCAGTTCTAGTATCAACTGAACTAGTTGCTTCATCCAAAATTAAAATATCTGGGTTAGCTAAGAAGGCACGAGCAATTGTAATCAATTGACGTTGTCCTTGAGATACGTTAGATGCTGATTCATTTAGAACAGTATTATATCCATCAGGTAGCTTTTCGATAAATTCATCTGCTTGTGCTTCTTTAGCGGCACGGTAAACGTCTTCATCAGTAGCATCTGCATTTCCATACTTAATGTTGTCAAAAATAGTTCCAGTAAATAGCCAACTATCTTGTAGCACCATTGCGATGTGAGAACGCAAATCACTTCTGCTCATTTGACGGGTATCCACACCATCTAATTTAATTGATCCTGAATCAATATCATAGAATCTTTCTAACAAGTTAATAATAGTAGTTTTACCTGCACCTGTAGGTCCAACAATCGCTACTGTAGTTCCCTTTTCAACATCCAAACTAAAGTCCTTAATTAACGGATTATCTGGTAAGTATCTAAAGTTAACATTTTCAAACTTAATCTTGTCAGTAGTTTCGATTGGTGCAATATCGACTTTTTCATCAACCATTTCTGGTTCATCTAGAATTTTGAAAATTCTTTCTGCGGAAGCAATAGTTGATTGAATGGTATTAGTTAAGTTAGCAAGGTTGGTAATTGGTTGGTTAAACATGTTGACGTATTGTAAAAACGCTTGAACGTTACCTAATGTAACAGTTCCAGCGGCAACTTTAATTCCACCAAAAACGGCTACAAAAACATAGTTCAAGTTTTTAACGAAGTTCATTAATGGGAACATAAAACTTGAAACAAATTGAGCCTTCCATGCAAAACTGTAGTATTTATCGTTTTGTTCTTCGAACTTTTTAATTGCTTCTTCTTCACGATTAAAAGTCTTAATGATTGTGTGTCCAGCAAAGTTTTCTTCAACTTGACTGTTAACTTCACCTAAATGACTTTGTTGCTTACTAAAGAACTTTTGTGACTTTGGTGCGATCACACCTACAATAATTCCAATTAATGGCAATGTACATAGAGCGACTAAAGTTAGTGAGAAACTAATTGTTAACATCATATATAAAACCCCAAAGAACAATAGCACACTAGTAATAAATTGGGTTAAGTTGGTTTGAAGCATTGTAGAGATGTTATCCATATCGTTAATCATTCTAGACATAATGTCCCCATTTGAATGAGTATCGTAATATGAAATTGGTAGTCTTTGTAGCTTTGCTTTTAAATCTTTTCTTAATTGGTAAACAACTTTTTGTGAAATGTAAGTCATAATAAATTGTTGTCCAACATTGAATAAGGCTGCCACAATATATAAAGCAGCAACAATAATTAAGATATGGCCAACTGCAGTAAAATCAATTGGTAATGTTGAGACATGTAGTCCCATCTTCTTCATTACAAAGGCTTTAGTAACACCTTTATAAATTTCAGTTGTCGCTTCCCCTAAAACCTTAGGAGTAACGATTTGGAGAATAACCGCAGCGACAGACATGATTAGAGTAATAATAATTCCTAACATCCATGGCTTAACATATTTAACTAAACGCCAAGTTGCTGACCAGAATTTATCTGGTTTTTCTTTTTTACCACGACTGTGATTATGCATTTTGGTCATCTCCTTCCTTAATTTGTGATGCTAAGATGGCACGGTAATAAGGATTATTTTCTGATAGTTCTTTATGGTTACCTGAACCAACCACCTTACCATTACTTAATACTAAGATTAAGTCAGCATCGGCAACAGTAGAAATTCTTTGTGCCACGATAACTGTGATGGCCTTTTGAATTTTTTCATCATTGTTAAGAGCTTGACGTAATAATGCGTCAGTCTTGAAGTCTAATGCAGAGAATGAATCGTCAAATACATAAATATCAGCATTCTTCAAAATAGTTCTAGCGATTGCTAAACGTTGCTTTTGACCACCAGAGAAGTTATCACCGTTTTGTTCAACACGTGAATCTAATCCGCCTTCTTCTTTAACAAAGTCATCAGCACGAGCAATGCTTAATGCATGCCAAATTTCATCATCGGTAGCATTTTCATTACCATACAACATGTTTTCACGAACAGTTCCTGTAAATAGAACCGCCTTTTGTTGAGTAATGGAAATTAGCTTGTGAAGATTCTTTTGGGTCATATCTTTTACAGATGTTCCATTAATCTTAATTTCACCATTTGTAACATCATAAAGACGTGGAATCAAATTAACTAAACTTGACTTACCAGAACCAGTTTCTCCGATAATCGCAACTGTTTGTCCAGACTTCGCCTTAAAATTGATATCTGATAATGATAATTTATCAGTATCTCCGTATTTGAAGTCAACGTGATCAAATTCGATTGAAGCGTCACCGCTCTTAGGTTCAACAACATTTTCACCATCAACGATTGAATCTTTCACATCTAAAACTTCATTAATACGAGCAGCAGAAGCTTGTGCTCTTGGAATGAAGACAAAAAGCATTGATAACATCATAAAACTAATTAAAATTTGAGTTGCGTAAGTCATAAATGCAACTAAGTTCCCAACAGCTAAAGTATTGTGAGAAATCATCTTGGCACCGAACCAAACAATTCCAACATTGGTTCCACTAAGGATGAATGTCATTAATGGGAACATTAATGAAGTAATCATAAATACCTTAGTTCCAGTTTTAGCATATTTATTGTTGTATTTATCGAAACGACTTTGTTCATAGCTATCACGATTGAATGCTCTAATAACACGAACCCCTGTTAAACCTTCTCTAAAGACTAGGTTTAACTTATCTGTTTGACCTTGTAATTTTCTGAATAAAGGTCCAGCAAACATCATTACGATTGATACAGATACAGCTAATACAAGTAGAGAACATAAGAAGACGACAGTTAAATGTGGACTCTTAACAAAAGCTAGAATCATAGCCCCTACTAACATGATAGGAGCCATTACCATCATTCTTAAAACTTGAATCATAACGTTTTGGATTTGGACAACATCATTAGTATTTCTAGTAATTAATGAAGCATCCCCAAATTTATCTAAATCTTGATCCGCTAAGTAAATAATTTTTCTGTATAGAGCAGATCTGATCTTTTTACCCATCTTTTGAGATTGGGTTGCTGCAAAGAAGATATTTCCACCAGCGGAAATTACCCCAACAAATGCAACTGCCAGCATTTTAAAACCTTGTGACCATATGTAACTGACATTATTTTGTGCGACACCTTTATCAATGATATTAGATGTAACGGTTGGTAAATATAAGTCTGAAGACACTTGAGCAACCATAAAAAGAACAGCTGCGACAACGGCCCACCAGACTAGATATTTTTTAGCTAGTCTTATCATTTAAGTATTCACTCCGAACTATTTTATTTTCCGTATTTTTTGAAATCAAAGAGTAATTATATACTTCAAAAATCATTTTTGAAAGTGATTACATTACTCAATTTCACTTCCTTCCATTAAAAATTAAAATCCATTGTTAGCAAGGTTAAAACAACGTTAATTAAACCATCCATATTTTTAAAATTATCTATTAGTAACCTTTTTATCCCTATCAAAAAACATAATTAAATAAAGTTTACCATAACATTTATTTTATGCTATCAAAAGGAATGGATTGACTCATTTTTATACATCATGTATAATTTACTCCATAAATTTTTGATTTCTTAGGAGCATAAATAATGAAAAAACTTATTTTCAACATTGTAATTTCACTATCAGAAGGTCTATTGGCAGCGTTATACTTCATTGTCAGCATGATTCATTTAAGTTCCAACCATACTATTTCAGACATCAGTTCGATTGATGAAACTATCGTAGCGCTAATATTCAATATCTTCTGTTTATTGCTTATTTTTCAAATCATTATTAATTTCACCACAATTATCACACCAATTAAATTATCAAGTCTTTTATTTATCTTCATCTATAGTTTATTTATGTTCTTTATTACTAAAGAAATTAATATCGATTTAATGATAATTAACTCAATCGTTATTTTTTTAAACGGCATCAATTTAATCTATTTCGAAAGATAAAAATTCAATTAAAGTAAACTTATAATTCATATAATATTTAATGGCATTTCTATAATTATCATATATAATAGTAGTAACATAATTAAGGAGATAATTATTATGCCTAAGGAAGCTCTTCTTATCATTGACTACACTAACGATTTTGTAGACGACAATGGTAACTTAACTGTTGGAAAACCTGGACAAGTTTTAGTAGATTATATTGTGGATTTAGCAGAACAATTTAGATCATCTGGTAACGAAGTAATATTGCCAACTGATTTACACGAAGAAAACAATCCATATCACCCAGAAACTAAATTATTCCCACCTCATAATCTAAAGGATACTTGGGGACGTGAATTTTATGGTTCACTAAATGATTGGTACAAACAACACGCAACTGAAAAAAATGTATACATGTTCGATAAAACTAGATACAGTTCTTTTGCTGGAACTGATTTAGATTTATATCTAAGAGAACGAAAAATCGATACTATTCATTTAGTTGGTGTATGTACTGAAATCTGTGTCCTACACACCGCTGTTTCTGCATATAACTTAAATTATAATATTATCGTCCATGAACAAGGCGTTGCAGGTCTATCACAAGCTGGTCACGACTTCGCATTGAGTCACTTCAAAAATAGCATGGGCATTACCATTAAATAAAAAAGAGATGCATTCTCATCTCTTTTTATTTTGCAAAAAATTATTACATTTTAACTGTCCTTTGTTTTTTCGCTAGTTATCAAATGATTGTTATATCAACATTTATAAACTATTTAGTAACTGTTCTTTGCCTACTTTTTGACAATTTTTCATGATTTCTACTGGGTACAAAAAAACGCCATCATCCCCAACATGACAGCGTTATGACAACTAATACCCGCTTATGAATATCAGCTTATTGGGCATACTGGACTCGAACCAGTAAATTAAGGATTCAGAGTCCTCTGCCTTACCAATTTGGCGAATGCCCAATGAACATCACGTATTTAATATTAATACACATATTTAATCGGTGTCAACATCTCGAGCACGTTGACATCAATAATATTGGATAGTACTATTGAATGTATAAGTTTTATTGCCCGCTGGTCAAACTGGTTTAAGACGTCGCCCTCTCAAGGCGGAGTTACGGGTTCGAGCCCCGTGCGGGTGATAATAAAAAGACAACCATTAATTGGTTGTCTTTTTTTAGTAACTAATCGCTTTGTAGCCACTTTTTTTCCATAACTTGGTTAACTCTTTAATGGTAATAACCTTCTTTAGTCCATCTTCAGGATCATAATAGAAGAACACTTTATGATTGAACCCAAATAAGACTAAGCATTGATTATCACGTCTGCCCCAGATTAAAACCGGACGGTTTCGACTAATCTGACTTCTTAAGCGACGGAACGATTTTTTAGTAATATTCTTGTATGAACCAACGCTATTAACTAACACTGTTTTATATTCTTTATCCGTTAAATTAACGACGGTTGGGTCAATTTTTTCAAAAACTGGATAATCTGGTTTAGAAAAATGAACTAAAGTCGCCAAAGCATTAGCTTCATTAGAATTAGTATCATCAAGTTCAATTTGAGTTAAATTTAAAACACGATAGTTCTTACGAATAAATTTATTTGGTATCCACCCGTTAGTAACTTCGTTATTAAAGTGAAACCAAAGATGATTTTGAAAAAAGCCGATTTGATCAATTTCAAATTTAGTTAGTTCGTCATCATGACGAAAAGATTGTCTCTCTGACTTAGCATCTTGCATGTTAGAAATATACCATTTTTCTACGCGGCGATGTTTCAAACGCACGTAAAAAGCTGGTACTCTTTCACTCGCAATGGCATTGCTTTTCATTTATTCACCCTCAATTTTTAGGTTTGTATTACATTATACCAATAAATATGTACTAAACGCATTAAAATAAGTTTTTTATCTGATATAATTATTTTACTACCTTCTTAAATATGGTAACATTGATATGTATCTTTTGGGGGCGTTATGGATTCGACGGGTATAGTTCGAATTCGGATTGCGTTCGCAGCGGCGTCTGCTCAACCGTCCAGTTTTTAAATTATAACTGCAAACAATAATTCAAACAACGTCGCTTTAGCTGCCTAATAAGCAGTCTACGACAATCCAACTAGCTTTGCCTAGGGGCTAACTTGGGTTTTATATAATAATAGGCTTACGTTGCTTGCTCCCACCTGAAGTTAAGCAAAAGAGATTAATCAGGTTAGCTAATCACGTTAACCCCGGAATACGGTGCTCTGATTAGTGAAATTTAAATAGTATCCCTATGAGCGTAGATATTCGAATGGCGATATGCTCGGACGCGGGTTCGACTCCCGCCGCCTCCATTGAATAAAAAAAGCTGTTGTAATCAACGAATCAAATCGTTGTTGCAGCAGCTTTTTATTTTACAAAGATATAAAAATATATGGATAAAATTAATATGTTTAATTTTTTTATTAAATATATTAATTAAACCCCAAATAAAAATAATTTAATTGTAGTATAAATGTATCTAAATCAGAAAGAAAAAGGTGATTTTTTATGAGTATAGAAAAAAACGTTTATATTTACAAATTAGAAGTAAAATTGAATAATGACTATGATCCAATTACATATTTGGGACAAACACTTTCAATTGAAAAAAGATTAAAAGAACACTTCAATGGAAAAAGAACATCTGCAAAAATATTACGTAGTTTAAAAAAGATCGCTAAGAGTAGCACTAAAATCAATTATGATCTAAAACAAATATTTGTATTAAAAATAAAAATAACCGGTAAACAATATCAACTTAATCAGTCTTTTATAGACAGTGTTAGAACGCATTTTGAAAGCATAATATTTGATTTTACAGCAAATACTAAAAATGACTTTGGAGCATATAATGTAGAAAATATATTCAAAAACACTAAGATTGATAAAAATGAGTTATTAAATAAGATATGTGAACTAAGTTCTCAAAAAGTTAATCACTACAACAATTTTAAAAATCCTTTACAAAAAATATATAAACGCATTTCTGAAGTTTCGGATACTAGAGTAACTTTTGAAAACATTTTAAAAGAAATCGAGACAAAGATTAATAGGTGTAGCGGACCTATTGAAAAATTAGATGTCATTTGTAAAGAACTAAATGACATTTCCAATATTAAATTTCAAGTTGAATAATTCGATATTTATAACAAAAAAAGCCTCCTATTAAAAGAAGGCTTTTTATTTTCTCTATATCTAGTAGTTAGTATCTGATGATAGAATTTCGATGGTAACTTTAACGCTTCCTTCTGATTGATTTCTATCAACTCTCAAACCAATACCAAAGTATTGTAACCCATTTCCATCGTTACCAATTAATTGGTCTTTGTGTTCATTGTTAGAATCAGCATCATCAGTAATCATTGTTTTGAATGATGAAACAACATCCTTTACAGAACCATAATTACCATCAAATTTTGCGTTGGCAGATGATTCAAATAATGAAGGCATATTGTAACCGAGTGATTGAGCATCTACAGTGTAGGCCCCGTTTTGATGATATTGACCATCTGCTGTTATTTTATGTGCTGCAATTCCCATGTCTACATTTACATAACTTGCACGTTTTTGAGCAACAGCATCTAATTTAGCATTTTCAACCCAAGCTGATTTACCCGCTTGAGCACGTTGTTCTTGAACGAACTTTATAAATTCACTCTTAGCTTGTGAGGCAATTTGAGAATCTGAAAGTGAGTTTAGTGATTTTGAATTTGATGATGAACCAGAGTCATCAGAACCATCTGAACCCATACCTAAAAATGTGTATAAATCTTTCAAGTTCTTCTTTCTTTGTTTAGCATTTGGTTCTTTACTTGGATCTTTCTTAGCAACCTTTTTGCTTGAAGTAGTTTTAACTAGTTTAGCAGTGGACTTCTTAAGTGATCCCACGTAAACGTAACCACTCTTACCATTGCTTGCGACTACATATTTGTATACTAATTTCTTACCATGTTTCTTTACAACTACTGTCTTCTTAACAGTTAGAACTGAATTACCAAAATACTTCTTTTCTGATTTTGATTTAACAGCTTAATCTTGGCGTTTTTGTATACATAACCGTTCTTAGCTACCTTGTATTTAGTAGCTGTAGCAGATGCTGATAAGTCACCATTAGCTTCATTAACGGCTAGTAGTGATGACATTGCGATAGTACCTAAAGACATAAGTGCAACTGTCTTTAATGTTTTTTTGTTATACATCGTATAATCCCCCTTGTAATATATGTACGAAGTTATTTTATCATTAAACAAACTGTTATATTCTCATCATTTATTTAATTTTTAGTTATGTTTTTTTATAATTTTTAGACACTTTTATCAAAAACGTTTGTAAAACCATTGATACTTATTGCATCCCCAACTATTTAAAATAAATAATAAACGCATAACCATTTATAGATTCTGTGATAGTATTAACTAAATTAATCGTTTTTCGGCCACATTATACATAGGAGCAAATAGATGAATACTTATCTTAAAAAACAATATCCCCTATTATTTACAAATAGAAATTTCAATAAATTATTGTTTGCCAACGTCTTATCTGAAATGGGCAATCAATTACAAAGATTTGGGATTCCGTGGCTTATCTTTCATATCACCCATTCCGGTACTCTCATGGCATTAAATTTCAGTCTGTCTTTAATTCCAGGAATCTTTTTTGGTTTCATTGGCGGTTTTATCTCAGATCGAGTCAGTCGAAAGAAGATGCTATTATGCATCAATATTGCCTCATTTATTCTAATATCGATGATTATGTTATTACTACAATTTGAAAGCAATATTAGTATCATATTTATTTTTATATTAACGTTTATCATATCCAGTCTGACATCGATGTATGAACCATCTTTCAACGCCTCATTACCCGTAATAGTTGAAAAGAAGGACATAATTTCCATGAACAGTATCTTTAACCTTTTTGAGTCGATAATTGGTCTACTGGGTCCCGCTATTTCTGGTTTGATAATTGGTATCTTTGGCGCTTGGATGTGCGTGATTATCAATGGAATATCGTACTTATTATCATTTATCATAATTCTTTTTATCCAATCCGATTTATCCGCTTCAAACAGTGAACGGGATAGTATCAAGAAAGATTTACTATCTGTTAAAAAATACGTTGCGCAAAATAGATGGTTCTTGTTTGGGATACTCATTACCGCTGCTGTTTATCTTGCAACGGGTAGTATTGGTAGTGTTTTACAATACTTATTTTTACATTATCTGCATTTATCAGGTTTCATGTTTGGATTTACGTTTGTTTTATTTGAATTCATCCCCGTCTTGCTAATCGGATTATTTTCATCTCAAGTAATTAAAAAATTTGATTCATTAATGATCATACAGACTAGCGCAATGTTATTTTGTCTTAGTTTAATTATCATGGGCCTATCACTAAATTATTTTATTGTCGTCTTAATGGGAATGCTACAAAATGCATCCTTTGCTTTATTAATGATTGCATGGAACAGCAAACGACAAGCTCTAATCCCTAATAATCTATTAGGTAAAATCAACGGTGGAATTGTAACAATACAATCTATCCTTTTACCTAGCGGTGCACTTACCTCTACTGCTTTAATCAGCTTTATTTCAGTGCCAAAAATAATAATCATTTTTGGCACCATCTCATTTTTATTTATCCTATTAGTCAGTTTATTCAAAAAGTGCATCATTAAAACAGAATTGAAGTAAATAAAAAGGACTGTAATCATCGATTACAATCCTTTTTTGTTGATTATTAGTATTTACTATCTGCAGATAAGATAACAATATTAATTTGAACACTACGATTCATTCTAATAACACGGATTCCAACTCCATAGTGTCTTAGACCATCGCCTTCATTACCTAGCAATTGGTCTCTATGACCATAGTCAGAATCACCATCATTAGTGATCATTTCTTTAAAGTAACTAACGTACTTACTTACATTAGAGATACGGTTATCTAAATTAGCATAGCCATTTGATTCGTAGATATCATTTTTATTACTAACTATTCCCATTGATTGACCGTCTAAAATAGCAGCCAATTGCTTATGGCGTTTGCCATTTGCAGTAATGTAGTGAGATAAATATCCCAAAGCTGGATTAAAATAATCGGCTCTTTCTTGAGCGACCTTATCTAATCCTGAACTTCTTAACCAAGTTCCATTTTTGGTTTGGGCTCTACTAGATTTAACAAAATCTACAAATTGACTTCTGACACTTGAAACAACTTGAGCATCAGTCATTGAATTAACGTTCCCATCGGTATTATCGGTGGTTTCACCCAAATCATCATCAATTCTTAAATCTAAATTAGGTGCGGATTTTACAGTTGCTGGTGCAGCATTGTTTTGATGGATTGAAATGATATCACCTGAATACATCCATCCTTTTTTTGTTTTATCCTTACTTTCAATTAACTTAAATTTTTTTAATTGCCCTTGTTTCTTTACTGTAACTTCTTTTTTGGTAAATAATTCTTTGTTACCAAAATAACTCTTAGCAGAACTAGACTTAATTGATTTAGCCTGATCGCTACTATAAACCTTTTTGTTAGATTTAACTTGTACAACCTCAGTACTAATTTTTTTAGCAGCTGCATTTGATTCAACATTTTGAATAAATAGTGACGCACTAAAAGCAAATGTTCCTACGATTGTCATAAATATTTTTTTACTCGGTATGGGTATACTCAATATATTCTTCCTCTCATCAAAACTCATACTGTTTAAATTCCTTATACAACAAATAAGATTATATAGTGTCTTGAAAAATTAAGAAAGGTATAAGGTAGTTAATTTTTTCTTAAGCTAATTTCTGTTTTATGTATTATATGTATAATATTACTTAATTTTTTAAACAAAATTAAGTATTTCTTTATTATTTTTATACATATTTTTAATTTAAAAAATTAAATTTTTTTGGACTTTTTTTGAATTTTTATGATAATTTAACGATTTTTAAGATCAGTAATATAAAAATTATTTATGGAAACACAAAAAAAGCATTGTCAGAGACAATGCTTTTTTTAGAATGCGCGTTGATAAATCCATCCGATAAATTTACCTTCGTAATAACATTTGTAATAATAACTGTGCCAACCATCTTTAATAGCTCTTCCAGTTATGTGAACTCTCTTACCAGCATACTTACTGCCATTTACTAATTTACGAGTATTAGCAAAGTGGCTATCTACAACATGATTGTAAAAGTTATAGTAGTTTTTAGCTTTAATTTGTTTAGTCATATTAATCCTTGAGTATGTGATATGAGGACCTAACGCCTTCACGTTAATCCATCCCAAAAGATGACCATCAAAGTAAGTACGGTAATAAGTTTCATTATTAACAGTTGCCCTCATATTATATGAAATAGTTTTTCCTTTATAATTAGCAACTTCATTATTTACTTTTAATTTACTTGCATACTTATTATCACCAACTACATGGTTATAAAAGTTATCAGTAGCTCCTGATCTAACTGTGAAAATTCCATTTACCTTTTCATATTTTGCGTTAGACTTTGGAGTTGTATTACCAATGAACCAATCACTGTTTTTAACCGTTAATAAACTAGAATCAACATATTGACCTAGGGCCGGTGAATAGTAATGGTCAGTATATTGCCATAATACATGTTCTCTTTGGGGCTCATTTGTTTGATATGCAGCTAACCAATAACCATCATATGCACTAATTGCTTCTGCAGCATGGTTAAGCATAAAACTTTGGTATGAATAAAACAGAATTTTTCTGTTACCAACTAAAGGTCTAAGCGCGTTAATCCAGGCTAATGTAGATTCATTAGTTCCACCAGATTTTACTGTTTGTTGTTCGTAGTCATTAACATAGAACTTAGCATCAGGTGCTCTATTGTATAATGCTTTAGCTTCATCAGCAGCATCGTTTGGATCAGTATACTGACTAAATGAATATACACCATATGGAACATTGTACTTCTTCATTAAAGCGACGTTGTTATCAAAAGTCTTGTCGTAATAAGCACTACCGAATTGAACTCTTAAAATAACGAATGGTACTTCGTCCTTTAATTTTTTTACTTGATCATCAGTAAATTTACCTTGCCACTCTGATAAATCGTATACATTATTTTGTGCTGCATGGATTTGCATAGAACCAAATGACATACAGAACATCCCTACCAATGTAACTCCAACAATCATTAATACATATTTAAGTCTTAACATATTCTCATCCTTTAACACTATGATTAACTACATTGTACAATGTTAATGTTGCAGGAATAATATACACAAGTTACAATTTTTCCCAATTTCTTTACAAAATATTAAAAAAGCAGACCCAATTTGTAATAATTTGAAACTTGACAGTGAAAAAAGAAGGACACCGATTTAGGAGGCCTTCTTTTGTTTGTGAACATATATGATTAAAATTAATCCAATTAAAATTATTACTGAGCCAAGTCCCATTCCAAATAATCCAGTTGATTCAGAAGCATTGTGTGAACTTTCGGTTGATAGAATCGCATATTGAGTGACTATAATGGCCATTAAACCATCGATTACATTTAAAGACTTAATAAATGTAATTGCAGGACTGTGTAACTTTCTTGACTTAGTTAACCCAACAATCGATGAAATAATTTTGATAAAACCAAGTGTCGCAATTGCTAACATTACGTTTTTAGAATATACCTGTGGATTTATATTGAGGTACAAATACAGACAAATCAATACAAATGAGATGCCTAAAACAATATAAGTTATCGCACCCATTAATAAATATCTTAAATCTTGTTTTTCTGTATATTTATGTAATCTTTCCTTAGTGTAAACATGTAAGAAAATAACCCTAGTAATAAACATGATTCCATAATAAATTCCAAACACTAATACCCAGGTCGATGAAATAATTATTGCTAATACGATTTTAATAATGGATATAACAAGGCTTTCTATTGTGTTACCAACTGAAAATAATGCATGGCGATCTGCACTTTCTTTTACATACTTAGATAAAAAATCGAATTTAAATACTTTCTTTGCCATCTTTATGCTCCCAGAATAATTATTAATAGAATAACTAATTCCAAATGATTAGTAAATAAAAAAGCCGTTTCCCAACGACTTTAATCAACAGTTAAAATGATTTTACCAATGTTTTCTTTATTTCTCATACATGCTAAAGCATCCCTAGATTCACTTAACTTAAAATGGTTGCCAAATTTTAAATCAATTTGATTATCATTTAATAGTGGTAAAACGTCTTTGCTAAACGCTGAAATTAAGTCAGCTTTATATTGATTGGAACGTGTTGATAATAGTGTTCCCTCTACGCTAACTCGTTTACCAATGATATCCATGATGTTCATGTTTTCAACAATACTACCACCTAAGTTACCAACTAATACTAGTTTTCCTTCAAACGCTAGAGAAGCAATGTTTTGTTGAAAATAGCTGGCACCGATGAAATCAATGATTAAATCAACCCCACGATTATCGGTCGTCTTTCGGACTTCTTCAACGAAATCTTGACTAGTGTAGTCAATGGCAACATCTGCTCCATAATTTAAGCAAATTGCTGTTTTCTTACTACTAGAAGTTGTAATTACTTGGGCATTAGTTAACTTTTTAACCAATTGGATTGCTGCGGTACCAACACCACTAGCTCCAGCGTGAATTAATACAGATTGATTGTCTTTTAAATTACCAATGGTAAATAGTGTTTGATAAGCTGTTAAATAGCTTTCTGGAATCGTGGCAGCTACATCATAATCAATATTATCAGGAACTAACATAATTCTTTCTTGGTTCACCGCCACATATTCAGCATAACCACCATTATCCAAAAGTGTCATTACACGTTGTCCTTTATGGTAATCAGTAGATTTGCTTTCGACAATTTCTCCAGCAACTTCTAATCCAGGAATCGTATCGTCTGACTTCACTTTTTGATCCGCCCATAATAAGTCAACGTGGTTAACACCAACGGCATGAATTTTAATTAATACTTGGCCATCTACTAGTTTCGGTGTTTTCACATCTACCAATGAGTTTTCATTTTTTACGCTCGCGATTGTTACAGCTTTCATCTTGGCACCTACTTTAATGGACCATCGATAAATTGAGCGATTCCATTGCCAAAGCTCCAATCAGTATCAGTATTGGTAGTCAAGTTAATCATTAAATCTGACTTTTTCAAGCCGATTGTTTGTTCCAATTTTTCGGCTAAATCATGGTAGAACTTTAATTTTTGTTCTTCAGTACGTGGTCTAGTAGTTAAGCTGAAAACAACCATATCGTTAGTTCTTTCAATGCCTAAACCTGTGTCTAAAATATTCATTTCAAAATCTTCATGTTGGGTTAAGATTTGGTAACGATCACCCTCTGGTGCGCCAAAACAATCTAACATTACTTCATAAGAAACTTGCATTAGTTGTTTTAAATATTCTTTATCGTGTCCTTTAATTACATCAATTCTCATTAATGGCATTGTGATCACTCCTTTAAAATAATGTGTTAAATTATCCACTAGTGAAGTTGCAAAATCAAACAAATTGCTTTTATGTTAATTGATAACTTTATATTGTATTTATTCATTAAATAGTGGTAATATTTAAGTGTTAAATAGTTAATATGAAACTATAAATACGGATAAGTAATTAGTATTACCTTTTAGCGAGTTAAGGGCAGTGAAAGCTTAGCAGCACTAATACTAATGAATAACACCTATTTGTTTTTATTCTGAATCTTCAGTAGGAATAAACGCGTTCAAAGCGTTATTTGATTTGAGTGGCCTATTAAAGGCACTTTAGGTGGTACCGCGGAACTCCCGTCCTATGTTTAGGACGGGAGTTTTTTTATTTATCTCGTATTTATAATATAGAAAGGCGTGAATTTTTATGCAACAACTTAGTGTTAAAGATTTATACACTAAAGACATTGAAGATAACACTGTCGTTGCTCTTGAAGGTTCAATCAAAACCATTCGTGGCTCAAAAAACATTAGTTTTATTGAATTAAATGATGGTTCTTGTTTCAAGAGTGCTCAAGTAATCGTTAAAAAGAGTAACGAAAACTTCGAAGCAATTAGCAAACTACCAATTGCTTCTACTATCGTTGTTGAAGGTGCATTTGTTAAAACTCCAGATGCTCCACAACCATTTGAAGTCCATGGTGACAAAGTTGAACTAGTTGGTAAATCAGATTTAGATTACCCACTACAAAAGAAAAAACAAACTTATGAATTCTTACGTACTATTGCACATTTACGTCCACGTACTAATACTTTCTACTCAGTATTTAGAATTCGTTCACTAGCTTCATTTGCCGTTCATGAATATCTACAACACCAAGATTTCGTTTACGTAAACACTCCAATCATCACAAGTAGTGATACTGAAGGTGCCGGTGAAATGTTCAGAGTTACTACAATGGACATGAACAACCTACCTAAAGATGATCAAGGTAATGTTGATAACTCAAAAGATTTCTTCAAGACTGAAACTAACCTAACAGTTAGTGGTCAACTTCCTGAAGAAGCATTTACAATGGCATTCAAGAA
>NZ_KQ440395.1:467093-526871 GCF_001281175.1 Apilactobacillus apinorum | reverse complement strand
TGTATATACTTTCGGTCCTACTTTTAGAGCTGAAAACTCACATACTCCTCGTCATGCCTCAGAATTCTGGATGATTGAACCTGATATGGCATACACTCGTCTTCCAGGTATGATGGATGTTGCTGAAGGTCTTCTAAAATACGTTATCAACTACGTATTAGAACATGCTCAAGACGAACTAGCTTTCCTAGATGAAAACGTTAAACCTGGTTTAATTGAAAAACTAAAGAAAACTGCTAGCGAAGACTTTGCTCGTGTTACTTATACTGATGCCGTTAAGATTCTACAAGATGCAGATACTGAATTTAAAGTACCTGTTGAATGGGGAATTGATTTACAATCTGAACATGAAAGATACTTGTGTGAAGAAGTATACAAACGCCCTACTTTCTTAACTGACTACCCACGTGATATCAAAGCATTCTACATGCGTGATAATGACGATGGTAAGACTGTTGCTGCAGCCGACTGTTTAGTACCAGGTATTGGTGAAATCGTTGGTGGTAGTGAACGTGAAGAAAGATATGATGTCTTAAACGACAAGATTAAAGAATTTAACCTAAATCCAGAAGAATATGACTGGTACCAAGATCTTAGAAAATATGGTGAAATCAAACATTCCGGTTTCGGAATTGGTTTCGAACGTTTAGTTATGTACGTAACTGGTATGGAAAACATCAGAGATGTTATCCCATTCCCACGTGAACCAGGTAGCGCTAAGTTCTAATCAAAAAAGCATTCGTAATGAATGCTTTTTTTACTAAGGAGATTTAAACATGAAAAAAGTTGGCCTTATTTTAGGTAGTAACCGCCCTAGTCGTATCTGTCCCGAAATAGGCAATTGGGTGCAAACAATTTAGATTCATCAGATTATGAAACTGAAGTACTAGATTTAAGCCAAATCAATCTGCCCTTTTTAGACGAGGCAGAAGTACCTGCTAAACAACAATATCAAAAAGATCATTCTAAGGAATGGTCTCAAAAAATCGAATCATTGGATGCCGTTATTTTCATTTATCCACAATATAACTGGGGATATCCTGCTGTCTTAAAGAACGCTATCGATTATCTAGCAAGTGAATGGCGTAATAAGAAAGTCACATTCATTTCATATGGTAGTCACGGTGGACTACAATCTCAAATCGCACTTGACCTTGTCGCAGTCGGATTAAAGATGGCTAAACTATCCACTAATCCATTAATTAATATCAATGCTGATATGTTTACCGATGATCATAAATTAATCAACGGACAGCTTGATGACCAAAACTATAAAATTGAATTACTAAGAAAAGAAATTCAATCAATTATCTAATAAAAAAAGCAAGCAGAATTATTCTGCTTGCTTTTTTATATTGCCATCAGGGTCAATATCAAATGTACCTAGATCTCCATCTAATCCTTTTTGAATATCAGTTTTAGAAACACCTTGAATAGTAAAGATGTTTTGCTCAAAATCAAAAAATCGCGGTACCATGATTAATTCATCGTTTTGTCGATTTAAGAACTCTTTCAATAGATTTTCGGCGTCTACAAATGATTCGACCTTGGCTTCTTTATTAACTAAGTTAGTGGTGGGAAAGAAGTAACCGAATTCTCCCCTACACTTTACTTTAATCAAATTTTTGTGTCTTTCCAGTACGGTAATAAGTTGATCCATTAAACATCCCTCTGTTATTAATCTAAGTTAATTATACATATTCATAAATTGATTTAAAATAAATCGACTTGATATCCTTCATAAACGTTAAGATTATCTTAAGAATGCCTGTCGTCTATGCTTTATATAATTTGATTGAACTATAATTAAATTATCATATTAAAAGAGGTGAAATTAATGAACAAAGTAAATCAATTTGATCCCTTTTCATTCATCGTAGGTATTTTAGGTGTTATCGTTGGAATTATTACGCTAAATCGACCAGATATTACATTTAGCACCATCGTAATAATTGTAGCTGTTTTCTCAATTATTACTGGTATTTTCAAGATTACCCATTTATCTGATGTTTTTGAATCTAAAACTTGGATCATTTTTAATAGTATCCTAGATATCCTTATCGGTATTTTAATGCTTTTCAACGCTGCGTTCGGAATTTTATACATTGCTATTTTCTTTGCAATCATGTTTATTTTAGACTCTCTAACAGCATTATCACTAGCAAAATACATTAAAGATATTAGTCATGGATGGTATGTTATGGATATAACTTTTGCAGTTATTGGAATTATTGTAGGAATTTTACTTCTTGCTTCCCCAGTAGCTTCAGCTTTATCAGTAGCATTCCTAGTTGGATTGTTCTTCTTAGTAAATGGAATTTTACGAATCGTTCATTCAATCTAACAGACAAAAAAGGACCTACCATTTGGTAGGTCCTTTTTTTATTATTCAAGATGTCCGATTAAGATTGCTGAAATAACAATCATCAATAGACCAACTACTGTAAATGTAATTTCTTTCTTGTTCTTGTGTTCTTTTAGAATAATCAAACCACCGATAGTTGAAACAACCACGTTCATTTGAGTTAATGGGAAGGCATTAGCAACACCATTTAGTTTTAATGATGTTAGGTAAGCTAATGTCCCTAATCCACCTAAGATTCCAATAATTCCACTCTTCATAGTTACTTTTGACTTCAAGTAACCGAATGTTTCTGATCCATTTAGAATAAAGGCAACAATTAAAGCACCTAACATCATTCCAAATGTTTGTGGTAGTAATCCAACTAAACCAGAAGCATTAGTGATTCTTGGGAATACAGAACATGCTGTGTATCCAAATGAACCAATTACTAGTAATGGAATTCCGGCTTTGTAGTCCATCTTCTTTCTAACCACTTTTTTATCAACATAGCTGGTACAAGTAGTTCCTAGAATTAGAAGTGCGATACTTAAGAATCCAATTAGTTTAGCTAGTGGGCTGCCCCATTCACCAAAGAAGATTACCCCACAAAGTGGAATTTCAATTAATTGTAATCCAGTTGAAATTGGCATTGCTGATGAGACATTCATCTTAGTAAATGAACTGAATTGCATGTATTGAGCAACTGCCCATGCAACCCCTCCTAAGAATGGCCATAAAAATTCATTAAATGAAATTGCAGGTCTTGTAAATATGTAGATTACAATTCCAACAACTAATTGTCCGTAACCTGTTCCTAATAGTTGTTCAATTGGTTTACCACCAAATTTGGTAGCAATTAGAGGTCCTACACCCCAAAGTAGTGCAGGTAATATTCCGATTAAGATGTCCATCTTAACACTTCCTTTTTAAACTTATTATGATTTTATTGTCATTTTTTTCGATTAATAATTGGGGCTGTCCCCAACTAACAATGATTATTATACAATCATGTCATTTTATAGTAAAGCGCTTACATTTAAATTTTCCAATAATTAACTAATTCTTAATAATTTATAACAAATAGTAAAAAAAGGCACGACTGAAAGTCGTACCTTTTTTACAAATCATGATGTTTTTTCAAGTAGTATAGCATCCAGTAAATAATGGCTACCGTAATTACCAAAGTAAAGAACCATGACCAACTACTGTTGGCAAATGGTAATACCCCAACGTTCATACCGTAGAATCCACTGATAATTGGTGGAATTGCTAAAATCAATGACCAGACGGTCAAAACTTTCATGACGTCATTTAAATTGTTATTAATAATGTTACTGTAAGTATCTTCAATTTGACTAACAATTTCATCTAGCACATCAAACATGTATTTGCTTTCATCATATTCAACCGCAACATCATCAATGTGTTGATCTTGACGATTGTTAAATGAAATTGGAATTTCAAAGTTATCACTAGATTTTTGTAGTTGATTAATCGCCATAATGTTTGCAGCAGTGGCTGTTTTTAAGTATACCAAGTCATTCTTCAAAATCGCAATTTCGTTTAGATGACGATTATTAACACGGCTCTTATTACGACTATTTTGTAGATTTTCAACTGATTCATTAATTTGATCCAACTTGTTCATATATGGTTTATTGATTCGTTGAAGCATATTAAAGATCATATCGAATTTGTTACATCTAGTTTCTTGTTTAATACGATATCTAGAATCACTCTTGGTGATAATTAAATCATTGGTGAAGGCGATAATCACTGGTGCTGTTTGTACGTTTTCATCTTGACCAGAAATTAACGCACGCATAATCATAACAGAGTACTTCTTAACTGTATTATATTCAAAACGTGAATGTTCATGAGCATCCAACATGTACCCTTTTAAGATATTAGGTAATTTGTATTCGTCAATTGTTTCTACAACTTCTTTGGTATTTGCATCAACCATTTCCACCCATTTGGAATCAGTTAATTGATGTATTTTAATCAAATCAATTGCCCCTTTCTTAGTAATTAATCGTTTTAGTTTCCTTATTTATGATTCATGGCCTTTTTAATTATTATGATATACTTTTTTATGACATCTTTTGAAAGGACATGATTTATTATTAGCAATTATATTAAGGTTGCACTATTAATGGCGTCAAGTTTATTCATGCAATTTTTAGATGCAACGATTGTAACTACCGCACTTCCATATATAGGAAGAAGTCTCAATGTACCAACTTCTTCTCTTTCATTAACTGTCAGCATTTACTTTATCACCATGGCAATTTTTATTCCACTAAGTGGCTGGATTGCTAAACGAATTGGTAAGAAAAATGCTTGGTTACTTGCGACTTTACTATTTGTATTAAGCTCATTAGGTGACGCGTTAGCCCCTAGTTTTGCAGTTCTTTTAGTTAGCCGTTTTATACAAGGTTTTGCTGGATCATTAATGACACCAACTGCCAGACTAATCATGCTGGAAAGAACCCCTTCCAACCAACTATTAAGAATGGCTAACTATCTAGTTTGGCCAGCTCTAATTGCGCCAGCAATTGCCCCAATTATCGGTGGATTCTTCGTTAAATATCTAACTTGGCAATGGATCTTCTTAATCAATGTCCCAATTGGATTATTAGCTATTCTAATTGGAATTAAATTGGTAGAAAAAGATTCCAAGAAAAGCAAAGATAAGTTTGATTTTATCGGTTTTCTAGAAATCGCAATTTCATCCGGATTCATTTTAATTGGTGCAGAAATCGCCACATATGGTCGTCATTTCTGGCCAGTAGCTGGATTATTGGTACTACTTGGTTTGTTAATGATCTTAGTAGTCGGTTATCACCTTTCACACGTTGAAACACCTTTATTTGATATTAAAGCTTTAAAAGTTAGTTCTTTTAGAATCTATCAAACTGGTGGAACATTCTTGTGGCTATCAGTAGGAGCACTTCCTTACTTGCTAACCGTTTATCTACAAACTGTTTTCCATTGGTCAGCTTTAGTAGCTGGTTACTACGTTATTTTCGTTTTCATTGGAAATATCGGTATTAAACCTTTTACCAACGCGATAATCAGAAACATCAAGTATAAAGCTTCATTATTAATTGCTTTATTTACAGTTGCAATTAGTACTGCTGCTTTAGCAATGATTAGACCAACAACATTCGGTGTCATCATTGCCGGTCTTGCATTTATTTCAGGATGTGGACGATCTTTAGCATTGACCTGCTATAATGCCGTCACATTCTCTGAAATTCCAATTGAAGAAAGAAATTCAGCAAATACGCTTAGTTCTGTTTTACAAACTATGGCACAAGGTTTAGGAGTTTCTCTAATTACCGTTGTCGTATCTGCGTTATCAAGTTTCTTCCCAGAAAATCAATCATACGAAATTGGTTTCGTCTTTCTTGGAATTTTAATGTTATATCCAATTATTGAAGTTGCTATTCAACCCAAAAACTTTGGTAGCAGCGCTTTATAAAAACAAAAAGATGGTATCTAATATTGATGCCATCTTTTTTATTTATCCACGGCCTTCTTTAAACTCTGGATAAAGTTTCATTCCACCATCAACGTAAATTGTTTCCCCAGTTACATATGATGATTCACTAGAAGCTAACCAAGCTGCAGCTGCGGCAACTTCTTCTGGTTTACCAATTCTATTCATTGGTACTAATTCAGCTGTATCAGCATAAGCTTTAGGATCAGCAAATTTCTTTGCATTAATTGGTGTGTTAATTGCACCAGGTGCGATGGAATTAACTCTAATGTTATTAGGAGCATATTCTTTAGCAACAGTTTCTGTAAATAGCTTACTTCCACCCTTTGATGCTGAGTAATCAGCAAAATGAGGCCAAGAAATAGTTTGATGAACAGAAGACATGTTGATAATGTTTCCTGCTTGATTGTGATCTAAGAAGTAATTTAATGCTGCTTTGGTACCTAAGAAGGTTCCAGTTAAGTTAACATCGATTACTCGTTGCCAATCTTTTAATTCTAGTTTATGCGTAGGAACTTCTTTTTCCATCCCTGCGTTGTTAATAAATAAGTCTAAGCCACCAAATTCTTCTTCGGCAGTCTTAACTAACTTATTTACATCTTCTTCTTTTGAAACATCGGCTTGAACTGCGACTGCATCCCCACCGTTTTGCTTAATTTGATCAACGGCTACTTGCGCACCGTTTTGATCAGAATGATAGTTAAAAACTAATTTCATGTGTTCTTGAGCTAAACGTAAAGCAATTGCCTTTCCAATCCCCTTGGAAGCACCAGTAACTACTGCTACTTTTCCATTTAAATCTGTGTACATATCAATCATTCCCTTCAAATTTAAGTCAATAACATAATTATTACACAAAAAATGAGAAAGTTTACTGAATTTCTATTATATTAATATAATCTTTATAATTATTAAGAATATTAATAAAACGATGTTTAATCCCGTAAATATTTTAATAAAACTGGATTTTTCATCTTTAGCATAGATTGAAACTTGTTTAAATGCTAATAAATTAGCTAGAGAAGCGACTAATGTTCCTAAACCGCCAATGGAAACTCCCCAATAAATTGCACTAAAATGACTATAAAATTTAGCAATTAGGACAGCGCATGGAACATTACTGATAATCTGACTAATACCAATAGAGGTTAAAAACGTGCTTTGCGGTGTTTTAATTAAATGATAAATAGCTTCTGATACAATCGGCATTCTTCCAATCATTCCCACAATTAAAAAGAAGAAAACAAACGTAACTAATAATGAATAATCAATTTTTTTAATCATTTGCACATTTACTTTAGCTGACTTCCATATTACTAAGATTAGTGGGACTAAAATGCTAATCACTTTAAATTGCGATAATAAAACAAGGATAAATAATCCGTACACCCATATTACATCACTTATTTTTATAAGAATTGGTTTGGTGGATTGCGCACTAATATATTTTTTATGACTCAAATTCACTAAAATCATCATGATAATGATGCCAATCAACAATAGCTGGATTGATTGTGACATGAATTGTATAAACCCAATTCGATAATATTCGACTAAAAAAACATTTTGCGGATTACCAATCGGTGTTACTGCACTACCTAAGTTAGCTGCAATTGTTATTAATGATACTGGATAAGCGATTTTTAACTGATACTGTTTAGCAATTAATATGTACAAGGGCACTAATGTAATAATTGCTACGTCATTAGTGACTATCATTGATCCCACAAAAGAAAGCAATACTAACCAAGCAGTTATTTGGCGAGAATTGGAAACATGATTTATAATCAAGGCACTAAAATAATTCAATATGTTAGTTTCTTTAACTATTTCAATAATTAGCATTAAATTGAATAAAATCAAGATTGTGTTAACATCAATATCACGCAAATTAGGTTGCCTGAAAAATAGTAATACAATAAAGATTGTTAAAACTATTTTAACGACATTATCTTTAACTATATTTTTAAATAAAGTAGTTATCATGTTGGTTAAGGCCCCCTGTTATTAAAACTTTTATACCATTAAATTTAACATTTAATAGAACCTTTTTCATTTTTTTCTTTAAACTAGCTTAAAATAGTGGTAAATTGTACTTTATTAATGTGTGAATTTTTACATAATTATTTTTGGAGGATTTAGTCATGAAAGCTAAATTTGATAAGATTTCCTTTATGGGAATGCTAATCACTTTGGGAATTGTCTATGGTGATATTGGTACTTCACCACTATATGTAATGAATTCCATTATTGGTAATGCCGGCAAAATGTCTGACATTAAACCTTTTTATATAATTGGATCCATTTCATTAATTATTTGGACTCTTATGGTGATTACCACAATCAAATACGTATTAATTACCATGCGTGCTGATAACAACGGTGAAGGTGGAATTTTCGCCTTATTCGCATTAGTTAGAAAAAAGGCCAAATGGTTAGTATGGCCTGCCTTAATTGGTGGGGCTGCACTATTAGCTGATGGGACTCTAACTCCTGCCGTTTCAGTAACTTCTGCTTTGGAAGGTTTGAAAGGACAACACTTTGGTCCTATCTCGTTCAGTAACTCTCAAGAAACTGTTCTAATCATTACATCATTAGTATTATTGGTATTATTCTTAATTCAACGATTTGGAACTGGAATTATTGGGAACTCATTTGGACCAGTTATGTTAATCTGGTTCTCCTTCCTAGCAATTATGGGGATTGTTAATTTATTAAAATACCCTATTATCTTAAGCGCATTTAACCCAATTTACGCGATTGAAATTCTATTCAGTCCCGTTAATAAAGTGGGATTATTCATTTTAGGTAGTGTTTTCCTTGCTACAACCGGTGCTGAAGCACTTTATTCAGATATGGGACACGTTGGTAAGAAAAACATCTATGGTACTTGGCCATTTGTTTACTTTGCCTTAGTAATGAATTACTTAGGTCAAGGTGCTTGGGTTATCAACAATGCACATAACCCACAATTTGCTAATCTATCAAGTTTGAACCCATTCTACGAAATGCTTCCTGAATCACTTCGTGGTTTTGCCATTGTAATTGCTGCTTTAGCTGCTATCATCGCATCACAAGCATTGATTACTGGTTCATTCACTCTAGTTGATGAAGCGATTGGTTTGAAGTTCTTGCCTAGAATGATTGTTAGACATCCAAGCAATATCAGAAGTCAAATTTACATTTCAACCGTTAACTGGTTCTTATGTATCGTTACCTTCATTGTTGTTTGGGCATTCGGTAGTTCAGAAAGAATGGAATCAGCTTATGGTTTAGCTATCACAGTTACTATGTTGATGACTACCGTTCTATTGTTCGAATACCTATCAGGTAAGATGAGACGCCTATGGGCATTACTAATTGCTGCATTCTTTGCTGTAATTGAATTTACATTCTTCATTGCAAGTATCGTTAAATTCGTTCATGGTGGATTCGTTACCCTAATCATTATGGGTGCTATCTTAATCATCATGATTCTATGGTACTTTGGTAACAAACGTCGTGATCATTACGAACGTGAAAGCGAATATGTTTCCCTTCTTGAATATCGTGATCAATTGACACAATTAAGTGAAGATGAATCAATTCCTTTGTACACTTCTAATTTGGTTTACATGACTAAGATTAAGAATGATTACCAAATCAAACGTAGTACAATGTATTCTATTTTAGATAAGGAACCAAAACGTGCTAAGGTTTACTGGTTCGTTACTGTTAATGAAACAAGTAACCCATACGAAAGTAACTACACTGTTGACCTTATCGATACTAAGAATATTGTTGACGTGCAACTATACCTTGGATTTAGAAAACAACAAAGTGTAAGTATCTACCTACACCAAATTGTTAACTACCTAATCAAACAAGGTGTTATTGATCCACAAAAGCAAACATATAGTTCAACTGGAAAACGTGGTAACGTTGGAGACTTTAAGTTCGTAATCATCAATGAACGTCCTTCTGATTTAGCATTAAACTCAGAAATTAACGCATTTGATAGACAACTTATCTCTGGTCGTATCTTCTTACAAAACATTACTGCCTCCCCTATCTCATGGTACGGATTGGAATTTAGTAATGTAATTGAAGAATCTTCTCCACTATTTATTACTATGCAACATGACCAATATTTAGTTCAAAGAAAGATTTATCACTCAATTCATTCCAGACATAATCTATAAAATAAAAAACACTTATCAATTTTGATAAGTGTTTTTTTTTACATCATTTCATTAATGGCAACCGCCATTCGACGAACCCCTTCATGAATTTGATCATCTTTCATGTTTGAGAAATTCATTCTAAATGTTCCTGGAATCACTTCATCAGGATAGAATGGTTCACCTGGAACAAAGGCAACATTATGCTTTACGCAGTTATAGAATAAATCCATTGTGTTAACGTTTCCTGGTACTTCAACCCAGATAAACATCCCACCTTCTGGATTACTGTGTTTAACCCCTTTAGGAAATTGTTCATCAATTTCTTTTAACATCATTGTTGCACGTTTTTTGTATTCGTCTGAGATTGATTGAATGTGTTTATCCAAATCATTATCTTCCATATATTGAGCAACAATATATTGAGATAGATTGTCTGAATGTAAATCTGCTGATTGTTTCATGACAACAAAAGCATCGATGAAGTCTTTATCAGCTACAATCCATCCTAATCGCATTCCAGGAGCTAGAATCTTAGAAAAAGTATTCATGTAAACCACTGTTCCATTTTCATCGTAATGCTTAATTGGTGGAACAACTTCACCAGAGTATCTAATTTCTCCGTATGGGTCGTCTTCTAAAATAACGACGTTGTGTTTTTCAGCAATTTCAACCATTTTTTGACGTCTATCTGCGGTCATAGTTCGACCGGTTGGATTTTGGAAATTGGGAATTGTATAAATTAATTTGGCTTCTGAATATTCAGTTAATTTGGCTTCTAACGCATCCATTAGCATCCCATCTTCATCCATATCAATACCAACCACTTTAGCGCCATAACTTTTAAATACGTCTAAAGCACATAAGTATGTGGGCTTTTCCACTAAAATGACATCGCCCTCGTTTACCATCATCTTTGCTACTAAATCAATTGATTGTTCTGATCCAGTAGTAATACAAATATTGTCGATGGAAGTATGTACAAACTTGTTAGTTTGCATTCGATGAGCGATTGATTCTCTTAACTTAACGTTTCCAATTGTAGCGGTATATTGTAATGCATCTTTACCATATTTTTCAAAAACTTTATCGGCAGCTTGATGCATAGCTTCAACTGGGAATAATTCTGGCGCCGGCAATCCACCAGCAAATGAAATAATCTCAGGGTCACCTGCTACTTTTAAGATTTCGCCAACCACATCATCATCTAGATTTGGTACTCTTTTCGAGAATTTAAAATTCATAATCAATTCCCTCCTTTTTTATTATTTTTAACTTTTAAATAAGTTAAGAATAATATAGACCTTATCAATCCATTTTACAATCATCTATTTTGTTAAATTAATACTAAAATACTTCCGATGAAAATCAACACATGAATTAAAAGCAAAATTTGACGATATAACGCTCTTTCTTCTTTCTTGTGGGTAAATATGTATAGAACATAAATAATCGTCATCAAAAAGCCAATAAATGCACTTAAAAAGAACCCCACCTCCATCATTACAAAATTACCACTTAATCCACTCAAAATAAAAATAAGTGGAAAAATATAAATTCCGATATTTAATAATAATTCTTTAACAATTGGTTTCATAATATTAAAATCTCCCTAATTTTTTGATTTATAAAATCAGCTATAAGCACTTTCAAATCGTTATAATAATAACATATTAAAGCGTTTATTTTTTTAATCTTTTTGCCAGATTTTTATTGTCATCGACTATTTCATCATTTATAATATGAGATACATATTCAAGTCATCCCACTAATGTTGCTTGTTATTTTGCTATTATTTTTTCGCAACAGACGATGTGGACACATATTATAAAAGGACGTCATCAACCTACCGATGACGTCCTTTTTTATTATCCGATATGATTTTCTTTCAAAATCAATTGAAACTCTTTTTCAATGTCTTCAGTTCTTTCCCACTCTTCAAAGTGATCCATACTTTCATCAGGCATTGTATAAGTTTGGTTGATATAATCTTCATAATTAATCACATGTTCAGAATGTGGAATGTTTAACTGAAGAATGCGGACTTCTTTAATAAATCCTCTTTCAGCTGCTAATTCCGCTCTCCCGTTTTGCACCATGTTACTGATTTCCATATACTTGGTTCCATCCAAACGGGTTATTTGTTCAATTAAATCTAATGTTTCATGACTCTTATATTCTGTTGCCATCTAATTTAATCTCCCTTCGCAAAAAAAATCCGACTACGCGGATTTTTTTATCTAATCACTGATTTAATTTCAGTTTTTTTATGCTTTTTAACTGTCTTTTTCTTAGCATTATCCTTAGCAACACCCTTAGGTAAAACTAACTTCTTAGTTGGTTTTACGATTGAAGATGGGTGATCAATAATGTGATGTAATGGATGTCCAGATACATTCACTAATGAGAAGAATAGTGTAGCAATAGTTACTAACCATGTGAATAGCACCGCTGTTTTTGGCATCTTTTCACTAATAACTGAACCGTAAAAACGTTTCTTTACAGTTGTTGCAACATGCTTATCTTCTGGATGTTCAGCACGTTCTTCATCAGTAACTTGTCTTTGATATTCATCAATATCAAAGTCTTTTTGAATTTGTTTTTGTTCAGCTTCAAACTTAGCTTTGTCTTTCTTTGAAAGCTTCTTAAACCATTCAATAAATTCACGATACTTAGTAGTTACTTCTTGAGTTTCACCAATCATTTTTAACTTACCATAATTGATCCATGCAACACGGTCACATAGGAATTCAATTTGTTTTAATGAATGAGAAACGAAAATAATAGTTTTACCTTGTGCTTTAAAGTCAGCAATCTTGTCCACACACTTTTGATAGAAAGTATCATCCCCAACAGATAATGCTTCATCAATGATTAAAATATCAGGATTAATGTGAACAGCGATTGAGAATCCTAAACGAGATTTCATACCACTTGAATAACTCTTAACTGGTTGATCTACGAAATCACCAATATCAGCAAATGATACGATATCATCCATTAAATCATCAATTTGTTCATTAGTTAAACCTTGCATTAATGACTTCAAACGGATGTTTTCACGACCAGTAAGGTTCTTTCTTAAACCAGCACTAATCGCAACGATTGATGTATCACCTTTAACATCAACCCAACCGGTAGTTTGAGGAATAATTCCTGAAATGATGTTAGAGATAGTTGATTTACCTGAACCATTAACACCAATTAAACCTAGTGCTTCTCCTGATTTAACTTCAAATGAAACCCCCATTAAAGACCAGAAATGAGGAACATCAGTCTTAATTGAGAAAAATGATTTTAGTTTGTCGGTTTGTGTCTTAAACAAATCGTATTCTTTGGTTACGTTTTGTACCTTAATCTTGTAATCTTCAGACATTTTTAATACTTCCTAATTAATTTATTTCGATTTAATCATTATAAAACTAACTACTAATTATATCAAATTAATAAAATAGTAGTGCTTTTCCTGAAATCCAGTAACTCTTGTTGTTAAGTACAATTCTGTACCAAGTTGTGTTGTATTTAGTTCTAATTCCCTTACAGTTAATTTCAACTTTAAAGTCCTTTGGAACCTTTACTTGAGACCAGTTGATCTTTTTAACATTCTTGTATGAACCTGGAATGTGATTATTTAAATCATACTTACCATAGTGATTTAGGTATCCATATCCAGAATACTTAAAGTATTGAGCTGGTTTATTTGTTTTTTTAATAGCCGCTTTTTGAGCAGTAGTCTTTGTTGAAGTTTTCTTTACAGTTGTCTTGTTAGTTGTTTTGCTTGTTTCTTTCTTAGTAGTAACTGGATTCTTTTGATAAGCTGATACATAAGTTACATCGGCTTGGTTAATCCAAACGTTACCAAGTTGACCAACAGAAATTTGATACCAAGTAGTAGTTGGACCATTTACAGTTGTAGTAGCAACTTCTTGAATGGAATATTCCATTCCTTTCATTCCAGTAGTTTTTGCTACTCGTTTAGATAATTGAGGTGTTCCGAATACATTGCTGTAGAGTTGACGATAATCACCCTTAATCTTAACTTTGTTGCTATCGTTTGAATAGTTAACTAATGGGAAGTTAAGTGCAGATGAGTATACCCAATACTTATTCCCATTCTTGCTAAAACTAATACGATACCATGTTGTTGCTGCACCTTTATAAGTACGAACCGCTAAACAATCAACATAGACTGTCGCACCTGAATAAGCACTATTACTCCACGCAACTGTAGTATTTTTCTTTCTTGTATCTTTTACATGAGTATATAGTTTGTACTTACTAAAGTTAGATGATAATTGAACCGTTTCGTTTGTATTACCACCCGTGTAATTAGCAGTTGCTAACACTTTCGACGCTGGCTTTTTAGCAGCAGTATTATTAGTGTTTGTGTTTGTATTAGTTGTAGTACCAGTTCCATTACCATCTAATGCCAACAGATTGTATTGGTTAATAACATTAATCAATTTAGTGGCATAAGATGGGTCAGTTGCATATCCATCAGCTTGAATATTTTTAGCTGCTTGAATACCATCAGGAGCTTGTGATCTAAATACATTGGCATATCTACTGTTTTGAATTAAAAATGTTGCATATCCTTGCAAACTATCCATTAGTGTTGGATAAGAAGCAAATGTGGAGTTAGTAACATAGTATCCATTAGAACCATATTCCCCTGTAGTCGTATTGTAACCTTGACCGTTAGTAGATTTAATTCCAAATAAGTTATTTGATTGTTGTGTTAAAGTACTTTGACCATATCCACTTTCTAATGCTGCTTGAGCGACCATTAGTGATGGGTATAGATTATTGCTATTGGCAATTTGTTGAGCAATTGGTGAAATCGTTGAGATGAAATTATCATATGTTAATTGATTTCCCAAGACGTTAGTATTGTTTAAGATACTGCTTGCTTGTGCAATAGAAGTACTATTACTGCTATTATTAGTACTTGCAGCTTGTGAGTTAACGTTGCTTCCTCCACTAATTAATGGAACAACAGAGCTTCCATCATCAGCATAAGCCTTATACATGTGTCCAGTTGATAGAACCAATCCCGCTGTCAGCGCATAAAGTATTGACTTGGCCATTAGTTTCTTTCTCATAATTAATATCTCTCCATTTTTACTCTATTATCGTTTAATTCCCCGTTTACTTGCGTTTAAACGATTATGCTGTTCTTTAAACTTATCAAAAGTTTTATCAGCTTTAGCTTGTTTTTTTGAATTATCTTTTGTTTTCTTAGTATATTTCATAAAAAACACTCCCAATTAGCAATTATAACATGTTAGTAGTTAAATTAATAAAGTCCAAACAAAAAAGATGCTATTAATAGCATCTTTTTTATTATTGAACTGTAACACTCTTAGCAAGGTTTCTTGGATGATCAACATCAAGTCCCTTGTTTAAGCTAGTGTAGTATGCAAGCAATTGTGCAGGAATAACACTTAGTAGTGGAGTTAATAGTTCATCAACATCTGGAACAACAATATCATCATTTTCTTTTGATAATGATTCAGTTGCAATAGTGATAGCCTTAGCACCACGGGCCATTGTTTCTTCAAGATTACTTCTAGTTAAACCAGCAGTATTAGATTGCGTGATAATTCCAACAACTGGTGTGTCTTCTTCAATTAAAGCAATAGTTCCGTGCTTCAATTCTCCAGAAGCAAAACCTTCAGCTAAAATGTATGAAATTTCTTTTAATTTTAGTGATGATTCTAATGATACGAAGTAATCGATACCTCTACCAATGTAGAAAGCACGGTTAGCATCTGCAAAATATTTCTTTGAAATTTCGTTAATTGTTTCTTTTTCATCAACAATTGATTGCATACCGGTTGCTACAAAACCTAATTGTTGTTTTAGGTTAAAGTCCTTTGCTTTAGCAATTCCTTCGGATTCACCTAAAGCCTTAGCTAAAATTGCTTCAACAGTAATTTGAGCTGTGTATGCTTTAGTAGAAGCAACTGAAATTTCGGGACCAGCATGTAATAACAATGTGTAGTTAGATTCACGTGATAGTGTTGAGTTAGCAACGTTAGTAATTGTTAAACTCTTGTAGTTCAAACGGTTTAAGTTAACTAATACTTCACGACTATCAGCAGTTTCTCCACTTTGACTTAAGAAAATGAAGAATGGATTCTTTGATAGTAATGGCATGTTGTAAGCAAATTCAGAAGAAACATGTACTTCAGTAGGTACTTCAGAAAGTTTTTCGAATAATTCCTTACCAACTAAACCAGCATGGTAACTAGTTCCAGCAGCAATGATGTATAGACGATCTGATTGTTTCATTGCATCTAATAATTCATCTTGAACTACTGGGGTTCCATCTTCGTTTAGGTATTCAGCAGAAAGTTTTCTCATTACGTTTGGTTGTTCATCAATTTCTTTTAGCATGTAGTATGGGTAAGTTCCCTTGTCAGTATCGCTGGCATCAATATCTACATGGAATGGTTTTCTGTCATTTACAACATCGCCATTCTTGTCTTCGATTAAAACTGACTCAGGTTTAACTGTAACAAAGTCACCATCATCTAGTTCTAAGAAGTCATGAGTAATGTTTAACATTGCTAGAGAATCAGAACATACAACGTTACAGTCTTCTCCTAAACCAATCAATAAAGGACTCTTGTTCTTTGCTACATAGATAGTATCTGGTTCTTCACGATCCATTAATTGGAAAGCATATGAGGCACCCTTAAGTAGTGATAATGCCTTCTTAAATGCATGCTTTGCATCTAGATTTTCTTTAACAGCAAAGTAATCTACTAATTGTACAACTACTTCTGTATCAGTTTGTGATGTAAATTCTACATCACTTAAGTATTCTTCCTTTAATTCACGGTAGTTTTCGATAACACCGTTGTGAACAAGGTAGAAACGCTTGTCTTGTGAGAAGTGAGGATGCGCATTTTCAACAGTTACTCCACCATGAGTTGCCCATCTAGTATGAGCAATTCCGGCACTTCCACTAATATCCATATCGTTAACAGCATCTCTTAGGTTGCTGATAGCCCCTGTTCTCTTAACAAGGTAGTCTTTCTTTCCTTCATCATTTACATAAAGTCCAGCTGAATCATATCCACGATATTCTAGCTTTTGTAAACCGTTAACTAAAATATCAACAGCTTTTTGATTCCCTGTAACCCCAACAATTCCACACATATTAATTTTCCTTTCGAATTTAATTAAGTTATATTATTTTTCATTTTATTATCATTTTTTTCGACATATTCTAGATTACAAGTTTTATGTTCAGTTGTCAATTGATAAATATCAAATTGGTATAGTTTATTAACAACCACCATTTTATACCATCACATCGATATTACAAAGCATTATGCAATATATTAATCCGAAAGATATCATGAATTGGTATGGACAATTTAAGCGTGATAAAGGCACAAAAAAAAGACCCAAAAGGTCTTTTTTTCTTAAATTCCGTATTTATCTGCAACAACATCTGCAATACGTTTTGTATAGCCATCAACTAGTTCTTGCGTTGGTGCTTCGGCCATCACTCTAAGTAATGGTTCAGTTCCACTAGGTCTCACTAGTACTCTTCCGTCACCATTCATTTCTTTTTCAACTTCAGCAATCACGTTTAAGACATCTGCATCTTCTTGCGCAGCATCTTTATCACTAACTTTAACGTTGATTAGTTGTTGTGGGTATTTAGTTACTTCAGCAGCTAATTCTGATAGTTTCTTACCAGTGTCTTTCATAACATGAAGTAATTGTAAACTGGTTAATAATCCGTCACCTGTAGTGTTAAAGTCTAAGAAGACGATATGACCTGATTGTTCACCACCAAGGTTATAACCAGATTTATTCATTTCTTCAACGACATAGCGATCTCCAACCTTAGTTTGCACATTGTGCATTCCATTAGCTTCCATCGCTTTGTACATGCCTAGGTTACTCATAACAGTTGTTACAACAGTGTCTTGTTTTAGACGACCGTGATCTGACATATATTTTCCACAAATATACATAATCTTATCACCATCAACTAGTTCACCATTTTCATCAACTGCAAGACAGCGGTCACCGTCTCCGTCAAAAGCTAAACCAATTTCAGCTTCATTTTCTACGACCATCTTTTGTAATTGTTCTGGATGAGTAGATCCAACTTGATCATTGATATTTACTCCATTAGGCATTGTTGCCATAGTTTCAAAATCGATGCCTAAATCAGCATATAATCTAGAAACTAGATTACTAGTTGCACCATTTGCTGAATCAACACAAATCTTCATTCCAGATAAATCATCAGGAACAGTTTGTTCTAGGAAACGAATATATTTTTGACTACCTTCAGAATAATCATCAACAGTACCCAATCCATCTGATGAAGGTCTTGGTAAATCATCTTCTGATTGTTCTAAAATTTCTTCGATTTCTTCTTCCAGTTCATCTGATAATTTGTATCCATCTGAACCAAAGAACTTAATTCCATTATATTCAGCTGGGTTATGTGAAGCAGTAATCATTACACCAGCAGATGCGCCTTGAGTTCTTACTAAGTAGGCTACACCTGGAGTAGTAACTACCCCTAATTGTAAAACTTCAATTCCAACAGATAATAACCCTGCGATTAAAGCGTTTTCTAACATTTGACCAGAAATTCTTGTATCTCTAGCAACTAGTACTTGAGGTTGTCCTTCTGATTGGCTGTGCTTGGTTAAAATGTATCCACCAGCTCTACCACACTTGAAAGCAAGTTCTGGGCTTAAGTCTTTATTAGCTATTCCTCTTACTCCATCGGTTCCAAAATATTTCATAATTTAATCTCCATTTCATCCTTAGATTTCATCAATCTATTCGGGTTTGACGGTAACCTTAATATTATCAGGATCAAAACCGCTGACCTCATTTAAATTTTTATCCAATGCTACCGTGACTACCTTTTTAGATGTAATTCCAGAGACATCAACATAAGCAGTCACATGCTTAATTGCTTTTAATTGTTTTTTAGTTCCAAAAACTTTGACTGTATCTACGCTAGAAGAAAATGAGTAACTTTGATTGGAAGCACCATTTTCTGCTTTAAACTTAAGTGGAACGTTCTTATTATTTCCACTGCTGATTGGCAAATTAACAGAGGTAGTTGATGGTGTCACTATAACATTAACAATTCTACCTTTTTTATCAAGTGCTTCTAAAACAGCTGAAGAACTAATTGTTTTCTTTGTGTCTTGAGGGATACTCAACTGAGCCACAACGCTTTTAATCTTAGCGATTTCATTTTGAGCTCCTGTAACTTTTACCTTGTCGGTTCCCAAGACAGGTTTACCGGCATAATATCCATCAGCGATATTTGATGATGTATATTGTGCTTTAACAGGGAATTCCACTGTCTTACGAGGTTGGATATTCACATAAATATAAGCTGGATTAATGTAATATCTTAATTCATTATTCAATCCGTCTTCGTATAAACGTACCTTATGGTAACCAACGCCTAATTTAGTCAAGTCAGCGTATACTTTAAAGTTTTGTGTATTCACAGTAGTAGTGACTAATGCAGTAGGTCCTGTAATTTTTACATTAACCTTTTCTGGATAGCCTGTTACAAAATACTTTGTGTTATTAACATTTAATTGAAGTGGTACAGAAATACGAGCTGTTTTATTGGAAGTAAGCTGAGTTTCATCAGCATTATTACCACTAGTTCCCGCACCAAATAATTTAGCTTGATTAACGTATGCAAATAACAAGATTGCAAACAATAGTGAAAGTAGTCTCAATGACCATGGGCTATTTAACTTTTTCATTATTTTTGCCCCCTTACACTTTGCTTAATCTTGTCTACCCAATTGTAGATAGTTGTGAAAACAGTTTTATTCATTGGATCTTGTTTTGTGATTAATTGATCCTTTAAGAATTTAATATAATCGTCTGTATTCATCCCGCGAAGTAACTCGTTGTTCTTAGTAATAGAAACTTCACCAGTTTCTTCTGAGATAACGATAGTTAATGCATCAGTAACTTCTGAAATACCAACTGCAGCACGATGCCTTGTTCCTAATTCCTTAGGGATAAGATTACTTTGTGATAATGGTAGGTATGCTGCAGCAACCGCTACACGATTATTACTAATGATAACTGCACCATCATGCAATGGTGTATTTGGAATGAATGTGTTTATCAATAGTTCACCGGTAACATCAGCATCTAGCTTAATTCCAGTTTCGATGTAATCTTCCAATCCAGTATCCATTTGAATAGTCATCAAAGCACCAATTCTACGCTTGGACATGTATTGAATTGCTTTATCTAATTCGACAATCATCTTTTCATTTTCAACATTTTGATTTTGTGCGTGTTTAATAATTGATCCACGACCCAAGTGTTCTAGACCGCGTCTAATTTCAGGTTGAAAAATAACAATAATTGCAATAACTCCCCAGTTAATAACTTGGTCAGTTAAATAAGATACTGTCGTAAATCCAAAGACGACACTAATAATCTTAACGATAGCAATTACTAAAACCCCACGGAATAATTGGACCGCCTTAGTGCCCTTCAATAGGATAATTACTTCATAAATTATGAACCATACAACTAAGATATCTAATAGATTACTTAGCGTTAATATATTGCTCCAATTTATCCCCATATCTATTCCTCCAATATAATTCATACTATTCATTATATCACTGATTATGTCATATTTTTAGGTATATAATATTGATTATATTTTTTAAGCAATAATTGTTCAATAATTAAGTTTTAAGCGTTAAAATGAATATATATAAACTTGAGGAGCATAAGTATGTTTAAAAACGTTCGTTGGCAAGTACGCCTAATATTTATTTTATGGATTATTTTTCTTTTTGTAATGGTCAAACCACCATTTACATTCTTAGTATTAAATACAATTTTAGGATATATTCCAATTGAGCTAAGTTTAGAGCTTACTAATAAGTACGTTGAAAAGTCATGGATATTCTGGCCTATACTAGTTCTTTGGCTAGTATTTTACCCAAATGCGCCATACCTACTAACCGACTTATTTCATTTAACGCTACTACAACCATACGCTCCTAACGGTCTATTACGATTATCTACTACGATGTGGATTAATTATGCTTACCTACTAATTAGTGCACTGGGTTGCTCATTAATTGGGTTTTATGGACAATTTCAAATTGTTAACCGTAGTTGCGCATTCTTCTCAATTAAATCTAAACCTTTCAAAGTATTTATCATTTTAATCTTAAATGTCATTGCATCTATCGGTATCTATGTTGGTCGCTTCCTTCGTTTCCATACCGTATACTTACTACTTTCTCCCCGCTTAGTCATTAAACAACTAAGTGAAATGTGGACACCTAAAATGCTTGTATTCGTTGTCATCTTAACGATTGTTCAATCATTCGTATATTGGATTTTATACCTAATCATTAAAGACGCAAAAGATGAAGAACATAAATAAAAAGAGCATCCGTAAATGGATGCTCTTTTTATTATTCATCTGAACTTAATTCTTGATTTTCAACATAGTTAACTTCTTGACGTAACTTAGAGGCTAACTCAATGCTAATTTTATCGTTTATCAATAATTCATGAATCGCTTTTCTTTGTGCTTCTAATTCTCGTTCTTTAGCGATTCGGTAGTATTTATTGTAGTCTAGTGATCTGGTTCTTAAGGCCATATCAAAGTTAGTATACTCATCTACAATCGCATTTACTACTTCTGAATCACCTAACTGTTTCAACATCTTAACAGTATATTCATTAACCAAGATTAATGCTTTTTGCATTTTTAGCTTTTGTTCCTTATCAGAACGTTGTCTAAATAGCCATAGTTTGGTTGTTTGAATAGCTGAAATAATTTCTAAACGAATATTATATTGGTTAAATGCAACCAGTGTTTTTAATTCACGATGGTTAATTTGATAGTTAACCGCGTTCGCTTCTTTTTTAGTTAATATGCCCTGTGCAACAAGCTTTCTAACAGCTTGATGTTCATATCCAACTGCTAATGCACGAATACTTTTTTCAACCTCATCAGGCTTAATTGATGATAATTGTTTAATCATCAATTCACATTGGTCAATCAAGATGTTTCCAATATGTTTATCTGTGTGGTCCATCTTTTTAATTTCATCGATTACATAATTTAAAACATAGATACGAGCTTTTTCTTCGTTCCAATGGTTATCATTATTGTATTCAACAACATGATCGTTTTTTGCCAAAATTGGTAAGACAATTACTGCTGCTAATAAACTTAATACAATTACAATTGATGCTATGAATAGAACTAATTCACGGTCTGGGAAAGCTTCATTTTGAGCTGTAATCAATGGAATCGATAAAATCCCAGCCATTGTAATTGCCCCTCTAACACCTGAAAAACCAACAATGTTAGCTGTTCGAATGTCAACTGGGCCCACTTTTTTGGTCGTAATTAAGTTATGACAAATTTCATATAATAAAATCCAAACAATTCTAATTATTAAAATTATTAACCAAGTCACAACTGCATATGCAATGGATTGGAAAGTATTAAACTTAATTTCATTGATAACGGCTTCCATTGCGAATGGTAGCTCAATTCCTAAGATTAAAAATACGATTCCATTTAGCAGGTAAACAATTAGGTTCCAAGATTGTTCACTAATTAGTTGTAATTCTGCTGATGAAGCAAGAGTTGAATCGTTGTATACATGATAAACAATTCCGGCTGTTACAACAGCGATTACACCTGATGAATGGAAGTAATCTTCTGCCAATAAGTAGATAGCAAATGGTGATAATACTTGTAGCACAACGTTAAACACAATGTTTGTTAACCCGTTTTTATACAACCATTTTCTGACTAATGAAATTACTAACATTGTCACAATCCCAACGATTGCTCCAATCAAACTAATGTAGAAAAAGTCTCCGACCGCATTTTTAATTGAGAAAGTTCCATATACTGTAGCAGCTACAGCATATTTAAAACCAATCAATCCACTTGCATCATTGATTAAACTTTCACCATTAACCAAATGCAAAATGTTTTTAGGTAGTCTAACCTTCTTTGCAATTGATTCAACGGCAATCGGATCTGTTGGTGATAAAATTGCAGCTAATGAAAATGCAACAGGTAATGGCATCGATGGAATTAATTTATAAATTAAAATCCCACCTAATGTCATTGTGATAAATACTAAAATAATGGCGTTAGCAAAGATTGGCCATCTTAATTCCCATAGTTCTCCTTTTGGAAAACGTCTTCCGTCATTGAATAATAACGGTGCAATGAATAAGAGTAAAAACCAATCAGTACTTAAATTAATACTAAAGTTACCAATTAATGCCAATCCAATTCCAAAAACGACTTGAATTAAACTAACTGGAATTGCTTTAATATAATGATTAACCGCTGTTGATAGTAGTAGTAATCCTGTTAATATTAGAATAATTTCAATGAGCTGCATTCATAATCCCCCTATTTGTCTTGTCCTATAATTCTCACTTCTGTTTCCAAATGAACTTGATTTTGTTTATAAACTGTTTCTTGAACATGTTTAATTACATTTAAGTAATCAGTTGCAGTTGCATGATCAACGTTTACAATAAATCCTGCATGTTTAGTTGATACTTGTGCTCCTCCCGATTGATATCCTTGTAATCCAGCGTCGTGGATTAACTTCCCTGCGAAGTATCCCTCTGGGCGTTTAAACACACTTCCACATGATGGTAATTCTAACGGTTGCTTTGAAGCTCTTAATTCGTTTAATTCATCCATCTTAGCTTGGATTTTTTCTTTATCACCAGGAACTAATTTAAAACTAGCTTCTAAAACAATATCGTTTTGTTCTTGAATTAAACTGTGTCTGTATCCAAATTCTAATTCATCATTATTAAAAATTTTGATTTCATTTTCTGGTGTTAATACCGTTACAGTATCAATTACTTCAGCAGTTTCGCCGCCATAAGCACCGGCATTCATATATACCGCTCCACCAACACTTCCAGGAATTCCTGCGGCGAATTCTAATCCACTCAACCCGTTTTGTTGAGCAACGATGGTAGTGTCAATGTAACGAGCTCCCGCTTGGGCAATTATATATTCACCATTTGAAATAATCTTGTTCATATCGGTTAAAATAATTACTAAACCGCGAATTCCTCCATCTTTTATAATTAGGTTACTAGCGTTACCTAATACTGTGATGGGCAATTGTTGTTCTTTTGCCATTATTAATAGTGATTGAACTTCTTTAATATCCTTTGGAAATGCAATTAAATCTGCAGGACCACCAGTTTTAGTGAATGTATATTTAGATAGTGATTCGTTTTTTACGATTTTGATTTTTTCCATATTTGTCATTTCCCTTAATTCATAATTTATCTGATAATATAATTTTACCACGAGAGCCCATACTTATACCATGTTATAATCGTAACAGAAACAACGAAAGGATACTAATAATGAACTTTGTAGCAATCGACTTTGAAACAGCCAATAATCAACGAGATAGCGCCTGCTCACTTGCTCTAACTGTCGTAAGAGACAACCAAATTGTTGATGAGTTCTATACACTAATCAACCCTGAGGTAGAATTTAACTACCGAAACACACAAATTCATGGAATTAGTGAAGAAGACGTAATTGATGCCCCCACTTTTCCAGAGGTATGGAAAATCATTAAGCAATTTTTTACCAAGGATCAACTAGTAATTGCTCACAATAACGCCTTTGATAACTCGGTGCTTTCTAAAAGTCTTCTAAGATATGATTTAACCATCCCTATTTATCAGACTTTAGACACCGTCAAAACTTGTAAGTACTTTTTCCCAGAATTTCCTAACCACAAACTAAACACAGTTTGTGATTACTTAGGAATTACTTTAGATCACCATCATAATGCATTAGATGACAGTTTAGCTTGTGCTAATATCTTGATTTATCAACAAGAACATTTTGACGATGAACAAATTAAAAGCTATATCAGACTAAAAAAATAAGTATCCCATCGGATACTTATTTTTTTATGGTGTATTTAAATTCAAAAGTAGAATTAAATCCACCACGTGCGTTCAATATTCTTTTCTTTGTGATTTCAAATCCACAATGTTGATAAAGATTAATTGCATGTTGGTTAGTTTTTTTAACAACCAAGGATAATGTGGATAAGTTACTTTCGTATGTTGCCCAATCAATCATAAAATCCATTAATTGGGTGCCGATACCATTATGACTGTATTTATTTATCACAGCAATTCCTAGTTCGCCAATTCCTGAATCATTGATTTCTTGAACTTGAACCATCCCCACTACTTGGTCATCTAACTCTGCTAAACCGATTAAAAAACTTCTAGTCTGATTTACTAACATAATCTCTCTAGCTTGTTCATCTAATGGTAATGTACCTAAATCCGGATCAATCGTGAATGAATCAGATTCTTGTTTTAAAGCTGTTAATAAGTCAATAAACTTTTGCGCATCCTCAGGCATTGCCCTTCTAACGACTAAATTGGTCATATTAATCCCCTTGTGGAAAAACTTTATCCACAATTTTTTTGAAACGGGTTCCTTTAGGTTCAAACTGAATAGTTCTAAAGTCTGTTCCTTTCTCATCGTCTCTTCTAAAGATAATTTTTAAGTAATCGCTTGGCAATTGATCAGAAATAAATTCGGACCATTCAATTACGTTTACACCATCACCATTGAAATATTCTTCTAATCCTAATTCATCCCCACTACCATCATCTAAACGGTAAATGTCCATATGATATAGCGGTAGACGACCACCTTGATATTCACGAATAATCGTAAAAGTTGGGCTTTTAATGTTTCTCTTGATGCCTAATCCCTTTGCGAGACCCTTGGTGAAAGTAGTTTTACCTGCACCTAAGTCCCCATCCAACAAGATTACATCTTTTGGTTCTAAAAATTCAGCAATTTTTTCACCGTAAGATTGAGTTTCTTCTGGTGATTCAACATTAATTGTAATCAAAGAAGACACCTCCAATTATAGAGATTGAATTGCATTAATAATAGCAACGTTGTATACATCTTCTGCAACACAACCACGTGATAAATCAGAAACTGGTTTAGCCAAACCTTGTAATAATGGTCCAAAGGCTTCAAAACCACCTAGACGTTGAGCAATTTTGTATCCAATGTTTCCAGATTGTAATTCAGGGAATACAAAGACGTTTGCTTGACCAGCAACATCTGATCCTGGTGCTTTTTTATCAGCAACTTCTTGCACTAATGCAGCATCAAATTGAAGTTCACCATCAGATGGAACATCTAATTCAGTTTTAGCCATTTCAGCAGCTTCTTGCACTTTAGATACCATTTCACCCTTAGCAGATCCCTTAGTTGAGAAACTTAAGAATGCCACTTTTGGATCAATGTTAAATTGTTTAGCAGTAATTACACTTTGTTTAGCTACTTCAAGCATACCTTGTGCATCTAACTCGATGTTAATAGCACAATCAGCAAAAATGTATCTAGTATCACCCTTTTGCATTAAGAATGAACCTGAAATACGACGCATTCCTTCTTGAGTTTTAATAATTTGTAATGCTGGTCTAACTGTATCTCCAGTAGCATGAGCAGCCCCTGAGACCATTCCATCTGCTTTATCCATGTAAACTAACATAGTACCGAAGTAGTTAGGGTCCTTTAACCATCCAGCTAAATCTTCTCGCGTATTTTTACCATTACGGCGTTCTTCTAACGAATCCAACATTTCTTCGAAATCTGCTTGTGGATAATTTTCAATATCGATAATTTCGATTTTGGAAATATCAAAGTTATCCGCATTATTTTGAATTGCTTGTGGATTACCCAAAAGAACTGGTTTGATAATTCCTTCATTGGCTAATCGACTTGCTGCTTCAATAATTCTAATGTCTTCACCTTCTGGAAAGACAATACGTTTGTCTAATCCACTAATTTTTGCTTTTAATTCATCTAATAAACTCATCTTACTTCCTCCTATTGGTTGTTAACATGTTCTGGTAATTGCCAATCAATTGGTTGTTCTCCCATGGCTTCTAGTGCTTTATTTGTCTTGGAAAATGGCTTTGAACCAAAAAATCCGCGATGTGCTGATAAAGGACTTGGATGAGCTGATTCAATTACAATATTGGTATCCGTATCGATCAGCTTAATCTTATCTCGTGCAGCTCGTCCCCATAATATAAATACAACTGGTTCAGGTCTTTCAGATAACTTAGCAATCGCTGTATCTGTCAATCGTTCCCACCCCTTGGATTTATGTGAGTATGCGACACCATCCCTCACAGTTAAAACAGAGTTCAACAATAATACGCCTTGTTTTGCCCACTTTTCTAAATAACCATGATTAACTGGTGTTACCCCTAAATCTGATTGTAATTCTTTATATATGTTTCTTAGTGAAGGCGGAATCTTCACCCCTGGCAAGACTGAAAAACTCAATCCATGTGCTTGATGGGGTTCATGATAAGGATCTTGACCTAATATCACTACTTTCACCTTCGAAAAAGGTGTCCATTCAAATGCTTCAAAAATTTGCGTCGCATTAGGATGAATTGTTTCGTGTTCATATTCATTTAATAGAAATTTACGTAAGTCTTGATAATATTCTTTTTCAAATTCTGGTTGTAATACTTCCCACCAGTCATTATGAATAAACGGTTTCACGATAACCACCTCTATATCAATTTTATCATATTCAAGATAATTTAACATTGCAAAAAAAAAGCGTCTCTGCAATAGCAGGACGCTTTTAATAATGTTTTAACACACGAGAAATTTCACGTTCTTGATCACGTTTCTTCATTGTCTCACGCTTATCATACTCATGTTTACCTTCAGCCACACCAATTAAAACCTTAGCAAAACCTTTTTTTAGGTACATCTTAAGAGGGACAATTGTCACACCCTTTTTATCTGTTTCTTTCGCTAATCTTTTAATTTCTTGTTTGTGAAGTAACAACTTTCGATTTCTTAGTGGATCATGGTTAAATTGATTACCTTGTTCATATTCACTAATATGAATATTCATCAAAGTAGCTTGACCATCCCTTATTTGAGCAAAGCCATCTTTTAAATTAACTCGGCGTGCTCGGACAGACTTGATTTCAGTCCCAGTTAAAGCAATTCCAGCTTCATAAGTTTGGGTAATTCGATAATCATGTCGTGCCTTTCGGTTTTGAGCCATTAAGTTATCATCTTTATTAGTTGATTTCTTTTTAACCATTATCAATCACCTCTCAAGCAATTAATGTCTTGAATTAGAGTTGTTTCTGTTATTTCTACCGTTGCGGTTATTGTTTCTTGAACGGTTATGATTGAACTTACCATTTTTGTTGTCATTGCGACGATTATTGTTACGACGGCCACCACCATTACGGTTATTTCTACCGTGTGCACCATTCGAACTACTTGGTGCCTTGATGTTAGACATTGGTGTTTCTTCAGGATTAACAATATCAAAGTCAACTGCACTTTGATCAACATCAACATTTACAACTTTAACTTTAATTGGTTGTCCAATCTTGTAAGTTCTATGAGTGTTTCTACCTACAAGTGCTAGGTATTGTTCAATATATTCGTAGTAGTCATCTTTCATTCTACTAATATGAACTAAACCTTCAACCGTATTTGGAAGTTCGATAAACATACCAAACTTCAATACTGAGCTAACTGTTGCTTCGAATTCTTCACCGATGTGATCAGCCATAAATTCAGCTTTCTTCATTGCATCAGTATCACGTTCAGCATCAATTGAGCGACGTTCTGCCTTTGAAGAATGGTCAGAAATTTCTTCAAGTAATCCAGCATATTTAGCTTTAGATTCCTTGTTAATACCATTTTCATCGTAATGGTGAATTAAACGGTGAACAGTAGTATCTGGATATCTACGAATTGGAGAAGTGAAATGAGTGTAGAACTCAGCTCCTAAACCAAAGTGACCAAGTGGTTGGTCAGTATATCTAGCTTGTTTTAAACTTCTAAGCATCATAACTGATACAGCTGGTTCTTCTGGCTTACCAGCAACCTTACGAAGAACGTTTTGTAGTACCTTAGGTTTTAAGTGATCTGGATCACCCTTAACTTCTACCCCAAAAGCAGTTAGGAATTCGAAGAAAGTCTTAACTCTTTCTCCATCTGGAGTTTCATGCACACGATAAATAAATGGTGCATGTGCTTTACAATAGTGTTCAGCAACAGTTTCGTTAGCTGCTAACATGAATGATTCAATCATTCTTTCAGCAGTTCCACGAACTCTTAACTTAATGTCAATTGGATGACCATTTTCATCAACAATGATTTCTGCTTCATTATCATCAAAATCAATTGCTCCACGACGACGACGTTGTTTGTACAAGATTTTGTGTAATTCGCCCATTTCTTCAAACATTGGAACTAAGTCTTTGTAACGATCCATAGTGCTTTCATCATGAGCTTCTAAAATATCATTTACAGCCTTGTAAGTCATACGAGCTTTAGACTTCATAACACTTGGGTGAATGCTGTGGTTAACAACTTGACCAGCAGGGTTAATTTCCATATCACAACTCATACATAGACGAAGTTGACCTTCATTCAATGAACAAATTCCGTTTGATAATCTTCTTGGTAACATTGGAATAACTCTATCTGTTAGGTAAACAGAAGTTCCACGTTTGTAAGCTTCTTCATCCAAAAGACTACCAGGTTTTACATAGTGAGAAACATCAGCAATGTGAACACCTAGATGATAGTTTCCATTTGGTAATTTCCATACAGTAACCGCGTCATCTAAATCCTTTGATGATTCCCCATCAATAGTAACCAATGTTTGGTCAGTAATGTCTTCTCTTCCCTCTTTTTCTTCTTCAGAAATTTCTTCAGGAATTGCATCGGCTTCTTGTAAAACATCTTCTGGGAATTGTGCAGGAATTTCATGTGCGTACACGATTTGTAAAATATCAATTCCTGGGTCATCAACACTACCAATTACTTCTTTGGCAATTCCGACCATGTAATCAGGATGATCTGGACTTGGGTATTCTGTAATTTCAGCAGTAATTACTTCCCCAGCTGTTGGCTTTAATCCAACTCCAGTAATGTAGAACTTGTAGTTCATTAATTTCTTTTCTTTAAGCTTAATTTGACCATAGTATCCATTATCATCATCAGACTTGAAGAATTCACCAACAACTTGTTCGTAATGTCTTTCAACGATGTTAACAACTTTTCCTTCTGGTCCTTTACCAGCGTTTTGTTCAGCCTTTTTAACGATTTCAATTTCAACAGTATCACCGTTCATGGCTTGAAGGGTATTGTCAGGTGCAATAAATGCATCTTCCAAGTTTTCATCATAGTTCACAAATCCAAATCCTTTTGGATTAGCATGGAATGTTCCCTCGATTTTTTCTCCTTGAGCGTTTAACTTGAAATTGCCGCTTTCTGTGACAACAACAGTTTTTTCACGTTCTAATACAGCAAGAGATTGTACGATTAATTTAAATGCGTTCGCTCCGTGATATCCTAATTCATCTGCAAGTTGTTCTACAGAGAATTCTTTTCCGGAAAACTTCTTTAACACATCATGAATTTCTTGTTTTAAACTATTATCTTCCAAAATTTACTCCTTAAATCTATATTTTTGACCTTAATCAAATTCGTTATTTATTAATTTATATTTTAACATTTTTATAACTACAATAAGTATATGATTGTTTCTTTTTTTGCATAAAAAAAGCTCCTGTAACATATTCGTACAGGAGTTAATTAACTAGTGTGATGAGAACCAAACTAGTCCAAGTGCAGCTGCAAAGAAAATAATTAATAGCACAACTGTTACTTTTTGCATAAATGCTTCAAAACCACGTGGTTTAGCGTTAGCAAATAAATCATCTGCACCACCGGTTAAAGAAGACATTGCGTCATTATTAGTCTTTGCTGGTTGCATTAAGACAGCAATAATAATTAATACACTGTCAATCCAAATTATATCCATTAAGAAATTATACAATTCGTTGCCTCCTACCTAAATGTAAATAGGTTTCATCTTTAACTTTATCTTTACAGCTAGTTTATCATAGAAATGATAAACATGCCAATTAAACCAGATTTTTTAATCGTCCAGCGTTAATTTTTCCACATGCGAATAAACATATCCACGATTATCATAGTTTGTTGATAACTCAATGTTATCCCCAGCTTTTAAAACAGTATCCCCATCTGGAATAATATACTGTTCGTTTCTCTTAATTGCTCTAATGATACAACCATCAGGCCAATTGATATCTTTTACCGCAGATTGATCCATTACAGACCCTACTTGAATAGAGAAATATAGGTTTGTTAGTTTTCCACTTGTTAATAACTTTTGCGGACTTAACATCTTTTGTAGCATTTCGTTATAAATTGGACTTCCACCCAATAAGTCAGTTACTTCATAAGCCACTAAAGTTACAAAAGCTAGTGACATCAAGTTTTGTAGTGAGCCAACCATTTCAGTAATTAATAAGATGGCTGTAAATGGTGCTTTCCCCACACATGCGAAAAATCCACTCATAGATATGATAATGAAGTTAACAAAATAGATTTGTGGTAATACTCCATATGATATCAATATTTGGGCATAAATGGCCCCGATTAGAGCTCCTAATGATAGCATTGGTAAAAATATGCCACCCGGTAAACCAGTTGAATATGACAAAATAGACATGAAAAATCTAATAATTAAAAACCATATCAAGATGGTTAGTGTTGGTGTTACTTTGGCAATTAATAAAACCATTGTGCTTCCACCACCAACAATTGTGGGTAAATACATTTCAAAGGGAATTACTAACATAAATGGAATAGTTATCCACACTATGTTTGGAACCCAGCTCAATTTTTCATAAAGATCATTAATATGCAATGTGGCAAATTCATAAATCATTCCACATAATCCTAAGATAATCCCTAATCCGATTAAATAAGGATAAATGTGTAACGGTATCACATGTGAATATTGCATGTGTAAAACAGGAACCTTACCAAAGATTGCACTAGAAACAAAGTTAGCACTTACAGCTGCTGATAATGAAACTATCCACACTGATGTGGAAAAGTTATGATAGATTTCTTCTAGTACAAATAAAGTACTAGCAATTGGTGCATTAAATGCAGCAGATAGTCCTGCTGCTGCCCCTCCGGAAACTAACACTTTTTCATCATCACTATTTTGCTTAAATAGTTTTGATAATCCTTGTGCAGTAGTTGCCCCTAATTGAATCGAAGGTCCTTCCCTACCTAAGAATAATCCACTAGAAATCGCTAAAATTCCTCCAACGAATTTTTTTGATAGCACTGACCACCATGAATAGGTTAATTCGCCGTTCAGTAATCCTTCTACTTGAGGAATTCCAGAACCCTTAATGTTTTTATCTTTTTGAATCAAAGTATAACCGATTAAAGCAATTAAGCCGTTAATCAATATTAATAGCACTAAAAAGCCTAAATTATGTTTAGCCAGTTTCGCTAGTAATAGAAAACCTTTTGATAAGTTCTCGATTCCTAATCTAAATAAACTAACTATTAATCCCGCTGCGATTCCAATCATTACCCCATATAAAACTGATTTGAATCTTTTGATATTATCAACTTGCAAATTTTCCGCCTCTTTATCCACATGAAATAGCATTCAAAAATATGTACAAAAAAAGCATTGAAACATTCAATGCTTTTTTATTTATAACAAGTTATTATTTGTTAATAACATTGTTACGAGCTTCTTCAGTTAGGTTGTAGAATGAGTTAATACCCTTGTATTCTGCAACTGAAGCTAATTGATCTTCAATTCTCATTAGTTGGTTGTACTTAGCGATACGTTCGCCACGACTCATTGAACCAGTCTTAATTTGACCAGCGTTTAGAGCAACAACTAAGTCAGAAATTGTAGTATCTTCAGTTTCACCTGAACGGTGAGAGATGATAGCTGTGTAGTTAGCTTCTTTAGCCATTTCAACAGCGTTAACAGTTTCTGTTAAAGTACCAATTTGGTTAAGCTTGATTAGGATAGCGTTAGCAACGCCACTCTTAATACCTTTTTGTAGGTAATCAGTGTTAGTTACGAATAAATCATCACCAACGATTTGAACTTTCTTACCTAGGCGTTCAGTAGCCATTTGCCAGTCTTCCCATTCGTTTTCATCCAAAGGATCTTCGATTGAGATAATTGGGTACTTGTCAACTAATTGTTCTAGTAATGTAACAAATTCATCAGCAGAGTATGACTTACCATCACCTACTAAGTTGTACTTCTTAGTTTCTGCATCGTAGAATTCTGAAGCAGCACAGTCAAAGGCGATTGAAACGTCTTTACCTGGTTTGTAACCAGCACGTTGAATTGCTTCTACTAAAATTTCGAATGGTTCTTCGTTGTTCTTCAAGTCAGGGGCGAAACCACCTTCGTCACCTACGGCAGTTGAGTAACCCTTTTCGTTCAAGATAGCTTTTAGGTTGTGGAAAGTTTCAGCACCCATACGGATAGCTTCCTTAACAGTTTCCGCACCAACAGGCATAATCATGAATTCTTGGAAGTCAACCTTGTTGTTGGCATGTTTACCACCATTGATAACGTTCATCATTGGTGTTGGTAATACGTGTCCATTGAAACCACCTAAGTAGTTGTATAAAGGAACACCTAGTTCATCAGCAGCAGCACGTGCAGCAGCTAAAGAAACACCTAGAATAGCGTTAGCACCTAACTTACCTTTGTTAGGAGTACCATCTAGCTTAATCATAGCTTCATCGATAGCAACTTGATCAGTTACATCGTAACCTACGATTTCTTTTGCGATGATGTTATTAACGTTGTTAACAGCCTTAGTAACACCTTTACCCATGAAACGGTTTTTGTCACCGTCACGTAATTCAACGGCTTCGTGTTCACCAGTAGATGCACCTGAAGGAACGATACCGCGTCCCATTGCACCTGCTTCAGTATATAGTTCTACTTCAACTGTAGGATTTCCACGAGAATCTAGTACTTCTCGAGCATAAATATCTGAAATAATTGACATTTTATTCTCTCCTTAATGAAAGTTGTTACCTCGGAATCAAGGCTACTTTCATTTTATTATTTTAATGACTAACTTTCAATAAAAAACTGTTCAATCTGTTAATTATTTTGATAATTAACGATTTTTATGAATTCTTCGGCCTTCAAACTGCTCTTTCCAGGAAGAACTCCATCCACGTCATCTTGCTTCATAATTTCGGCAACATTACGTGAATTAACACTTCCACCATAAACAATCCTAATTTCGTTAGCAATGTCTTGACCATATAGATCAATTAAAGTTTCACGAATTAAAAAACAAGCTTCTTGAATTTCTGCAGCACTAGCAGTGCGACCAGTTCCAATTGCCCAACTAGGTTCGTATCCAATCACCACATGTTTGGCATCTTCAGGTGAAATTCCCTTTAATGCCTCAATCACAGGGTTCACTACCCAGTTCATTTCATCTGCTGTTTTTCTCTTCGCCATGGTTTCATCACAACAAATTATTGGTGTCATATTATTTTTAATGACCGCTTTTACTTTTTTATTAATCATCTTGTTAGATTCATCAAAGTATTTACGACGTTCAGAATGGCCAAGCATGACATATTTCACACCCATATCAGCTAGCGCCATTGGACTAACTTCACCAGTATATGCTCCTGAATCTTTATAAAAACAATTTTGTGCTGCGGTTTTTAAATTTTTTTCTTTTTTACAAAATTTAGTCAAAGCATCCATATAAATTGATGATGCAGCAATTGCACATTCCACATCATGTGGATCTGGCAATCTTCCTTTGACTGTGCTTAGGAAATCTTCTACTTCAGATAATGTTAAGTTCATCTTCCAATTTCCAACAATAAAAGGAGTTCTCATTTTATACCTCCTATACTCTTATTATAATTATCGTTTAACGCCACTATTTAATGATATCATTTTTCGCAATGAATATCCCATTTAGTAATTACTTCGTTAAGCAATTCCCACTCCTCTTATTATACAAAAAAAAGACCCGATGTTATACATCGAATCTTAAAAAGATAACTTATCTTATTTATCAGTAATTGAAGCAATACCAGGTAAGGTCTTACCTTCCATGTATTCTAGAGAAGCTCCACCACCAGTTGAAACGTGTGATAGCTTGTCAGCAATACCTAATTCGTTACATGCGGCAGTTGAGTCACCACCACCAACGACAGTAGTTGCATCAGTTAATTGACCTAAGAACTTACCAACAGCTAATGTACCGTTAGCAAAGTTACTCATTTCAAATACACCCATAGGTCCGTTCCAAACAACAGTCTTAGCATCTTTTAGAACGCTTTCGAATAATTCAATACTCTTAGGACCGATATCTAGAGCCATTTGACCATCAGGAATGTTTTCACCAACAGTTTGAATTGGAGCATCGTTGTTGAATTCTGGAGCAACGATTGAGTCAATAGGTAGAACGATCTTGTCGCCACCCTTTTCTAAGATTTCCTTAGCAGTATCAATCTTGTCCTTTTCAACTAGTGAGTTACCAATTGAGAAACCTTTAGCAGCGTAGAATGTGTAAGTCATTCCACCACCGATGATAATCTTGTCAGCTTTATCTAGTAGGTTGTCGATAACACCAATCTTATCAGAAACCTTTGCACCACCTAAAATGGCAACAAATGGACGTTTAGGATCGTTTACGGCACCACCGATAAATTTAATTTCTTTTTCCATTAGGAAACCAGCAGCAACAGGTTTGTTGTTAGCTTCCATAGCAGTTGCAATACCTACGTTTGAAGCATGTGAACGGTGAGCAGTACCAAATGCATCATTTACGAAGCAGTCACCAAGTGAAGCCCAGTATTCACCTAATTTAGGATCATTACCTGATTCACGTTTAACATTTTCACCGTTAACAACGTCTTCAAAACGAGTGTTTTCAACAACAACGATGTCACCATCGCTCATGTTGTTAATTGCATCTTCAAGTTGTGAACCTTCTGTTTCAGGAACAAAAGTAACAGGCTTGTTGATTAGTTCAGATAGCTTTGCAGCAACTGGACGTAGTGAAAGTTCTTTCTTATCATCTTCACTCTTAATTCTACCAAGATGTGAGAATAATACAGCCTTTCCACCGTGTTCGATTACGTATTTGATTGTTGGAATAGCACCAACGATACGACTAGTATCACCAACAACGCCATCTTTAATAGGAACGTTGAAGTCAACACGCATTAAAACTTTTTTACCTTTTAAATCTAAATCAGAAACAACTGTCTTAGCCAATCTAGATTACCTCCCAAACAATATTTAATAAATAAATGTAACAATTTCAATATACTTCATTTAAAGTATAATTTCAAAGATTTTTAAAATTATTTATTATAAAAAATGGAGGAGGCATTTGCCTCCTCCACCTTAAAACTTGCTAAATTATAATTAAGATTATAGTTGAGCAAAGTGTAGTAAAGTACGAACCATGTTACAAGTGAAGCCCCATTCGTTATCGTACCATGACCAAACCTTAACAAGTTGGTCGTCACCGAATGTAGTAACATCAGTTTGAGTAGCATCAAATACTGATCCGTGAGTATCACCAATGATATCACTTGAAACGATTGGTTCATCATTGTAACCAAATGCTTCGTTACCTTCAGTGTATTCTTTCATCTTAGCGTTAATTTCATCAGCTGTTACGTTCTTCTTTTCAACGATAGCAGTTAATTCAGTTAATGAACCGTCAACGATACCAACACGTTGAGCAACACCATTTAACTTACCGTCAAGTTCTGGAACAACAAGACCTAGGGCCTTAGCAGCACCAGTTGAGTGAGGAATAGTGTTAGTTGATGCAGTACGGTTGTTTCTGAACTTCTTACCACGAGGGCCATCTAAGATAGCTTGAGTTGAAGTAAAGGCATGAATAGTAGTCATAGTACCAACTTTGATACCAAAGTCTTTGTTTAAGAAGTAAGCAGTTGGTGCAATACTACTTGTAGTACATGAACCAGCTGAAACAATCTTGTCATCTGAGTTTAGAGTATCCAAGTTAACACCAGGAACAACAGTCTTAATTTGACCTGCAGGTGCAGAAATAAGAACACGCTTTGCACCAGCGTCTAAGTGAGCTTGTGATTTTTCTTCTGAAGTGTAGAAACCAGTACATTCTAGTACAAAGTCAACACCATCATTTTTAACCCATGGTAGGTCAGCGGCATTACGTTCAGCGTAAACTGGAACTTCCTTACCGTCAACAACGATTCCGTTATCAGTTGAAGTAACTTCACCTGGGAATTTACCATGTGTTGAATCATATTTTAATAAGTATGCAAGCATTGAAGGAGTTGTTAAATCGTTGATAGCAGCAACTTCAATTTCGTCTGAGTTTAGTTCGTGGATACGTTTGAAAGCCAAACGACCAATACGACCAAAACCGTTAATACCAATTTTTACAGTCATAACTGTTTTCCTCCTAGAGAAATAAATTTAAGTACTACGTACGGATTAAATGTTACTACTTTTTTACTGATCAGTCTACAATACTTGCTCAGTATTTTAAAAATAATTACGAATAATTATTTTTATCAAAGTAGTTGTCTAATCCTACTTCACTAGTATATCAGTGCTATTTTATGTTTGCAAATCAATTAGCTCATTCACTATCTTGAATTTTAACGCCAATTCCGCTATAGTTTAAGCTGTTCAAACGCATCTGTAGTGTAATGGATAGCACCAAAGATTCCGGTTCTTTTAATGGGGGTTCGATTCCCTCCAGATGCACTAGTAATTATTATAGTTAAATCATTTGACCTTAATTGACCATTGATATAGAATTATAATAATTCAAAAATGAATTATTTGTAAGGGAGGATAAAACTATGAATTTAGTCCCAACTGTCATTGAACAATCATCAGGCGGTGAACGCGCATATGACATTTACTCAAGATTATTAAAAGACAGAATCATCATGCTATCAGGTCCAATCGAAGACAACATGGCAAATACCATTATTGCTCAACTATTATTCCTTGATGCACAAGATTCTGAAAAAGACATCTACCTATACATCAACTCTCCAGGTGGTGTGGTAACTGCAGGTATGGCAATTTACGATACTATGCAATTCATCAAAGCTGATGTTCAAACCATCGTTATGGGTATGGCTGCTTCAATGGCCAGTGTGTTAGCATCTTCAGGTGCCAAAGGTAAGCGTTTTGCTTTACCTCACTCTGAAGTTCTAATTCACCAACCTTCTGGTGGTGCCCAAGGTCAACAAACTGAAATCGCAATTGCAGCGGAATCAATTTTGAAGACTAGAAAGATGATTAACGAAATTTTAGCTCAAAACTCAGGTCAATCAATTGAAAAAGTTAACTTAGATACTGAACGTGATAAATACTTAAGCGCTCAAGAAGCTGTTGACTACGGTTTAATTGATAGCATCATGACTAACAGTTCTGAACGTAAATAATCAAAAAAAGACTTAGCTATTACAGCTAAGTCTTTTTTTATATCGCTTCTTCTCTTAATTTGTCAGCAAACTCGTTAATCTTTCTTAATCGATGGTTAATTCCTGACTTAGAAATACTTCCACTAGGTAATGATTCGCTAAGTTCTTTTAAACTAACCTCTGGCATCCGCATTCTAGTCATAGCAACTTCATATAATTTTTCTGGTAAATGATCTAAACCAACCGTATCATCAATGAACTTAATATTAGCTAATTGCTTAGTTGAAGCATTCGCTACCTTATTCATATTAGCAGTTTCGCAATTTACTAATCTATTAACTGAATTACGCATATCTCGCATAATTCGAACGTCTTCAAATTTAAGCATTGCGTTTGTCGCACCGATTAATTGTAAGAAGTTAGCAATTTTTTCAGCTTCCTTCAAGTATGTGATGTAGCCACTTCTTCTATCAGTGGTTCGAGAATTCAAATCATAATTATTCATCATTTCAGAAATCATGTCATTATGTTCCTCATACAATGAATATATTTCCAAATGATATCTAGAAGTTTCCGGATTGTTTACAGATCCACTGGCTAAAAACGCCCCTCTTAGATAAGAACGAACCTGAGAATCATCCTTTAATAATTCCACGGGAACTCTTTCAACGATTTGGAAATTTTCTAAAATCCCTAAGTCATCCAAAATCGCTTGTGCTTGATCAGCAATTCGTACAACATAGACATTATTTTTATTTAATTTCATTTTCTTTCTAACAACTAACTTACTTTCAACCTTATAGAATTCTAAAATTAATTTGTAAATTCGACGTGCAATGGCAGGATTTTCAGTTTGAATATTTAGAATAATCTTACGATTAGCAAGTGAAATGGAACCATTCATACGAATTAATGCCATTAGTTCCGCCTTAGCATTCTTTTTATGCACTTCTAGGGTTGTTAGTTCTTTTTTTACGTCACTAGCATATGACATGTTGCATCATCCTATTCTTTGGTGACTAATTCAACTAACTTATCAGCCACTTTTTTTCCGTTATGAAACGCTCCACGATTAGTTAATAATAAGAAATCATCGTAAATCACTTCGCATCCCAATTCCTTTAATCTGTTTTCATCATGTTCTACTGGACTAGATATTTCATTAAATCTTTGATGATCGATTTGACTATCTAAAACAGGTGTCTTGTTCACAATCACAACATCAATAAAATTACTGTTCATGTGCTTATTTAAAACTTCAACGTGGTTGGCATCAGTAAAGTTATCAGTTTCGCCAAATTGAGTCATGATATTACATATATACACAACTTGTGCTTTTGATTTTACAATCGCATCCCCAATATTTGAAATCATTAAATTAGGTAAAATGCTTGTAAATAAGCTTCCTGGTCCTAACACAATTTGATCAGCTTCTAAAATCGCATCAATAACTTCTTGATTAGCAACTGGCGGATTGTCAGGATTATCTGTTTCCACCCAAACGCGCTTAATTTGATTATCAGCGTAGGTAATTTCATATTCACCCTTCATAGTAGAACCGTCTTTAAATTCAGCACATAACTGTAATTTTTGGTTTGTGGAAGGATATATTCTGCCAGTGATGTCCATCATCTGACTTAATAGTTTTACGGCAACATTAATGTCACCCTTCATTTCAGTCATTGCGGTAATAATCAAATTCCCTAATGAGTGTCCTGATAAAAAGTCATTATTGTCTTTAAACCGATATTGGAATAAATCTAATTCTGTTTGCGGTAAATTGGAAAGTGATGCCAATACATTTCTGATATCACCAGGAGGGACAACGTTGGCAGCTTTTCTCAATTTTCCAGAAGAGCCACCATCATCAGAAACGTTCACAATTGAAGTAATGTTGACATCTTTATCTTTTAAATTGTTTAAGATAACTGGTAACCCAGTTCCACCACCAATAACGACAACATTTTTTAAATTTCTCATGCAATTTGTCCCTCCTTTCCTTTTTAAGATAACCCAAGAATTATAACACACGTACCCGGGTGTGTCATTTAATAAGTAATAAAAAAGGTGCTAATAGCACCTTTTTATTTTTGACTTTCTTTCGTTCTCTTAGTATCACGTTCTAAGACTGGTTTTAAATATTGACCAGTGTAACTATCGGTAACTTCTACCACCTCTTCAGGAGTTCCAGTAGCGATAATGGTTCCACCACCATCCCCACCTTCAGGTCCTAAATCAATAATATGGTCAGCTGTTTTAATTACGTCTAAATTATGTTCAATAATTAAAACGGTGTTCCCTTGATCCACTAGTTCATGCAAAACAACTAGTAAACGGTTAATGTCATCAGTATGCAATCCGATTGTTGGTTCATCTAATATATATAGATTATTACCAGCTGATTTTTTATATAGTTCAGAAGCCAACTTCATTCGTTGTGCTTCCCCACCAGATAAAGTGGTTGCTGATTGTCCTAATTGGACATAGCCTAATCCAACTTCATCAATGGTTTCTAATTTTCTAGTAATCTTAGGAATTGCAGAGAAGAATTCCAATGCTTGATCGACTGTCATGTCCAATACATCAGAGATGTTTTTCCCTTTGTATTGTACTTCAAGTGTTTCCGCATTGTAACGTTTACCATGACAAACTTCACATGGTACGTATACATCTGGTAGAAAGTTCATTTCAATTTTTAGAATCCCATCCCCATGACAGGTTTCACATCTTCCACCTTTAACGTTAAAACTAAAACGACCTTTTTGATATCCTCTTAATTTTGCTTCATTGGTTTCAGCAAATAATGTTCTGATATCATCAAAGACACCCGTGTAAGTGGCCGGATTACTTCTTGGCGTTCTTCCGATTGGGCTTTGGTCGATATTAATAAGTTTATCAATATTTTTGTAACCAGAAATACTCTTATACTTACCAGGTTTTTCTGAATTATGATTAATCTTTTGTGCTATTGCTCTCTTCACAATTCGATTAATTAAAGTAGACTTTCCTGAACCAGAAACCCCGGTAACCACATTGAATTCACCTAATGGGATTTCAGCAGTAACGTCTTTTAGATTATTTTCACTAGCTCCAGTGACTTTAATCTTTTTACCATTACCCTTACGACGCTTTAATGGAACTGGAACGAATTTTTTACCAGATAAGTATTGGCCAGTTAGTGAATTATCATTTTGAGCCACTTCTTCTGGTGTTCCAGCAGCCATGACGTTACCACCGTTGGTTCCTGCACCAGGTCCAATATCAACAATATAATCAGCTGATCTTTGTGTGTCTTCACCGTGTTCAACCACTACTAAAGTATTACCCAAATCACGCATGGCCTTTAGTGAAGAAATTAGTCGGTCATTATCTCTTTGATGTAACCCGATTGATGGTTCATCTAATACATATAAAACCCCGGAAAGATTAGAACCAATTTGAGTTGCTAATCTAATTCTTTGTGATTCTCCACCAGAAAGAGTTCCAGCAGTTCTGGATAAAGTTAAGTAATCTAATCCAACATTCTTTAGGAAAGTTAGACGATCGATGATTTCTTTTAAAATTGGTTTAGCAACAACGCTATCCTTTTCACCAAAGTGCAAATCAGTGAAGAAGTTCAATTCTTTGATTACATCTAAATCAGTAGCTTCACTAATATTCAAGTCATTAACTTTAACACTCAATGCTTCTTCATTTAATCTGTAACCATGACAAGTTTGACATGTTAATTCTGTCATATATTGACGCATCTGGTCTCTTGTAAAGTCACTGTTAGTACCGTGATAACGACGGTCAATATTATTGACGACCCCTTCAAATTCAGCATCAGTATCCTTAATACCACCAAAACCATTAGTACTATCAAAATGAAAATGAAATTTTTTCCCGTTTGAACCGTACATAATTATATCACGTTGTTTTTTAGGTAACTTATTAAATGGAGTATCCATATCGATACCAAATTGTTCACACGCTTGTTCTAGCATGCTTGGATAGTATTTAGAACTAATTGGGTTCCAAGGCTCAATTGCACCTTCATTTAGCGTTTTAGAGGTATTTGGAATGATTAGAGATTCATCAACTTCTAGTTTCATCCCTAAACCGTCACAACTAGGACATGCTCCAATTGGTGAATTGAATGAAAATAGTCTTGGTTCTAATTCACTAACCGTGAATCCACAAAGTGGACAAGCATAATGTTCAGAAAAAATTAGATTTTCCCCTGCGCCCATTAGATCTGCAATCGCATATCCTTCGCTTAGTCTTAATGCAGTTTCTAGAGAATCAGATAATCTTGATTTAATACCATCTTTAACAATGATTCTATCAACCACAATTTCAATGTTATGGTGCTTATTCTTATCTAATTCAATATCATCTTCGATTTCGTGAACTTCGCCATCAACACGGTAACGAACAAATCCTTCACGCTTAATTTTTTCAATTATCTTCTTGTGCTGACCGCGTTGTTCCCTAACTACTGGTGATAAAATTTGCATTTTAGTTCTTTCCGGTAAAGCTAAAACTGCATCCATCATTTGATCAATCGATTGTCTCGTAATCTTAGTTCCGTCATTGGGACAAATTGGAGTTCCAACTCGTGCCCAAAGCAATCTAAAGTAATCATTGATTTCGGTAACAGTTCCAACGGTAGAACGAGGATTCTTAGAAGTGGTCTTTTGGTCAATCGCAATTGCTGGACTTAATCCTTCAATCGAATCGACATCTGGTTTATCCATTTGGCCTAAAAATTGACGAGCATATGAAGAAAGACTTTCTACGTATCGACGTTGCCCTTCTGCGTATAAAGTATCAAAAGCCAAAGAACTCTTTCCAGAACCTGACAATCCAGTCATTACTGTTAATTTGTTTTTAGGAATTGAGACGCTAATATCTTTTAAATTATGTGCACGGGCACCTTTAATAACAATCTTATCGTTTTGCACCTTGCTTCCTCCTTACATCTGACTCTTTAAGTCCATCACTGTATCACGCAATGCAGCTGCCTTTTCGAAATCGAGTTTTGCTGCTGCTTGTTTCATTTCCTTGGTTAATGTTTCGATCATTTGTTTTTGATCTTTCTTGGTTAGTTTTTGGAAATCAGATTCAATAAATGAATGATCTTCTTTATCGTTATCATCCTTGTTACCATAACTAATTAAGTCACGAATTGGTTTCTTAATTGTATGTGGCGTAATGTGATGTTCTTTATTATATTCTTGTTGAATGCTACGTCTTCTGGCAGTTTCGTCCATTGCCTTTTGCATCGAATCAGTTACATAGTCAGCGTACATAATAACTGCTCCATTTTCATTTCTGGCAGCACGTCCAATTGTTTGGATCAATGAACGTTCATTTCTTAGGAACCCTTCTTTATCGGCATCTAAGATAGCAACCAATGAAACTTCAGGAACATCAATTCCTTCTCTCAACAAGTTAATTCCAACCAAGACATCGTATTTACCTAGTCGTAAATCTCTAATTATTTTAGTTCTTTCCAGCGTCTTAACATCAGAATGCAAGTATGCCACTTTAATCCCTAAGTCTTTTAAGTAATCAGTTAAATCTTCAGACATTTTCTTGGTTAAAGTTGTAACAAAAACACGTTCATTCTTTTCAATTCGCTCATTAATTTCACCAACTAAGTCATCCATTTGTCCCATAATTGGACGCACTTCAACCGTTGGATCTAATAAACCAGTTGGTCGAATAATTTGTTGAACGATGTTCTTTTCTGGTGTTTCTTCCAATTCACGTGGACCAGGAGTAGCAGACATATAAATCGCTTGGTTGACGCGTTCTTTAAATTCAGGCATCTTTAATGGTCTATTATCAAGCGCACTAGGTAGTCTAAATCCATATTCAATTAGACGTTCTTTTCTGGCTTTATCACCGTTGTACATTCCACCAACTTGTGGCAATGTTTGATGTGATTCATCGACTACTAATAAGTAATCATCTGGGAAGAAATCTAATAAAGTATATGGTGCTTCACCTGGTTTTCGATTATCCATATATCTTGAATAGTTTTCGATACCGTTGGTATATCCCATTTCAGCCATCATTTCAATATCATAGGTAGTACGCTGCTTTAATCGTTGGGCTTCCAGCAGTTTACCCTCTTTTTCAAACTCGGCAACTTGTTCCACCATTTCTTCTTTAATCCCCTTTAATGCATGATCCATGTTTTGATCATCAGTTAAGAAGTGGGTTGCGGGGAAGATAATAATATTATCTTTTTTACCGATAAATTCACCAGTTAAAGTATCAATTTCCTTAATTGAATCAATTTCATCACCAAAGAATTCAATTCTAAACGCATGTTGGTCCCCTGAAGCTGGGAAAATATCAACAACATCCCCATGAACCCTAAATCGACCACGTTGAAAATCAATATCATTTCTATCAAATTGAATTTCAACTAGTCTTCTTAGTAATTCATCTCGTTCAATTTGTTGCCCCACGTTTAGTGCAATCGTATGTTTGTAGTATTCTTTAGGACTTCCTAATCCAAAAATGGATGAAACAGATGCAACAATGATAACGTCATTTCTAGTTAGTAATGAGTTAGTTGCAGCATGGCGTAGTTTATCGATTTCATCATTAATTGAAGAATCCTTTTCAATATAGGTATCACTTGAAGGTACATATGCTTCTGGTTGATAGTAGTCATAATAACTAACAAAGTATTCAACCGCGTTATTAGGAAAGAACTCTTTGAATTCACTATATAATTGACCAGCCAATGTTTTATTATGCGATAAAATCAAAGTAGGTTTATTAACGTTTTTAATTACATTAGAAATGGTAAAAGTCTTACCTGTTCCAGTTGCTCCTAATAGGATTTGTTGCTTTTGTCCATCTTCAATACCTTTAGTTAACTGACTAATAGCTTCTGGTTGGTCCCCAGTAGGCTTATATTTTGATACTAATTCAAATTTATTATTATTTTCGCGTTGGATTTCCAAACAAAGTCCTCCTTTGTTCACTCGTAGGGTTTTTGACCCTTTTCATTCATATTTAATAACATTTTAACATACGAACAAACTTTCTAAAACTAATGTTCTCCTTTTTAAGAGTAAAAAAAGACTGGTATTAAAACCAGTCTTTTTGATTAATTCTTTATAGTGATGAAACGTATTCGAATGCGTTTTGACCAGCAATTCCACCGTCTCCAACGGCAGTAGTTACTTGTCTTAATTCTTTTTGACGAACGTCTCCAATGGCAAACACACCATCAATGGCAGTTTCCATTCTTTCATTAGTCTTAATCCAACCCTTTTCATCAGTGATGTTTAGGTTAGCGAATGCTTCAGTCATTGGGTTGTTACCAACATAAATGAATACACCAGAAGCGTCAACAACGCTTTCTTCATTAGTCTTGTTGTTTACAGTTTTTACACCAGTAACCTTCATGTCATCTCCGATAACTTCAGTTACGTTAGTGTCCCAAATGAATTCAATTTTATCGTTAGCAAATGCACGGTCTTGAATTACCTTTTGTGCACGAAGTTGATCACGACGGTGAATAACAGTTACTTTTGAAGCTAAACCAGCAAGGTAAAGTGCTTCAGAAATAGCTGAATCTCCACCACCAACAACTACGACTTCACGGTTCTTGAAGAATGCACCATCACATACGGCACAGTATGAAACTCCTCTTCCACCGTATTCATCTTCACCAGGTACACCTAGTTTACGGTATTGTGAACCTGTTCCAATAATAACTGAACTTGTTTCGTAACTACCTTGGTCAGTGTTAACAATCTTTGAAGTACCTTTGTCTTCAATTGATTCAACAGTTCCATATTCATACTTGGCACCAAAGTTAGTTGAGCTTTCGTACATGTTCTTAGCTAAATCTGGTCCTAAAATGGATTTGAATCCAGGATAGTTTTCAATTTCAGCTGTGTTGTTCATTTGACCACCGTAGATACCACGGTCAATCATTAAAACTGATAAATTAGCACGAGAAGCATATAGTGCAGCGGTCATTCCACCAGGTCCAGCACCAATAACAATTACGTCATATTTTTCCATAATTAACTTCCCCTTTCATATATTCAATAAATGATACTTTACTATCATATGATAGATTTGTCCATTAATTAGCACACAAACTAATTTTATAGTTTTTTAGCTAAATCTTTAATGTAATCTTTCAATTGACCAGCAACTTCTGGGTGTTTTAGTCCAAATTCAATGTTTGTTTGTAACCAACCGAATTTGTTACCAGTATCAAAACGGTCACCCTTAAATTCATGAGCGTAAACTTTACCATCTTTGTTTAGAGTATCAATGGCATCAGTAAGTTGTACTTCATTACCCTTGCCTGGTTTAGTGTTTTCCAAGATATCAAAGATATCAGGGGTTAGTAAGTAACGACCAATAATAGCTAAATCACTTGGTGCGTCTTCAGGATTTGGTTTTTCAACAAAGTTAACTACATCGTATAATCCATCTTTAACTTCTTTAGCGGGGTTAATAACACCGTATTTTGAAGTATCTTCATGAGGAACTCTCATAACAGCTAAAGTAGAAGCACCTGTTTCTTCGTAACTATCGATTAGTTGCTTAGTTAATGGAGTTTCATCTTCCATTAAGTCATCACCTAACATGATAACGAATGGATCATCTCCTACGAAACTCTTAGCAGTGTAAACCGCATCACCTAAACCATTTGGATGTTCTTGGCGCTTAAAGTAGATGTTTAAACCGTTTGTTTCCTTAACAGCTTCTAGCATTTCTTTTTTGCCCTTACTTTCAAGGTTTAATTCAAGTTCGGTATTTGAATCGAAATGATCTTCGATTGCGCGTTTACCCTTACCAATAATAATTAGAATATCTGTAATTCCTGATTCAATCGCTTCTTCAACGATTAATTGAATTGCTGGTTTATCCACTACTGGTAGCATTTCTTTTGGCATTGCCTTAGTTTCAGGTAAGAATCTTGTTCCTAATCCAGCAGCTGGAATAATTGCCTTTTTAATTTTTTTCATTTTCATAAACTCCTATATCAATTAATCTAGTTCTGCTCGACCTCTACGGTTCATTAATTGTTTGATTGCGTCATCAATTGTTAGTTGATTGTGTAATACTTTGTAGATTGCTGATGTGATTGGCATATCAATTCCACGTTGTTGTGCTAATTCATAAGCAGCTTCAGCAGTAGCAATTCCTTCGATTACCATTCCCATGTTCTTAACAATATCATCCAGAGTTTCACCTTTACCTAATTGGTATCCGGCACGCCAGTTTCTTGAATCGCTACTTGTTGCAGTAACAATCACATCACCGAATCCAGAAAGACCGGTAAATGTTAATGGGTTGGCACCAAATGAAGTTCCTAAACGAGAAATTTCAGCTAGACCACGAGTCATTAACGCAGCTTTTGCGTTATCAGCATAACCTAGACCATATAATGCTCCGGCACCGATTGCGATAATGTTCTTTAATGCTGCTCCAATTTCAACACCGATAATATCATCGTTGGTGTAGACTCTGAAATATTCATTAATGAATAATGATTGGATGTGTTCAGCATCTTTAATGTTTTCTGAAGCAGTAGTAACTAAAGTAATGTCATGTTTAGCAACTGATTCTGCTTGACTAGGTCCTGAAATCACTGAAATTGATTTACGGTGTTTTGGATCAATTTCTTCAGATAGTACTTCAGACATACGTTTATATGTTTTTTGTTCAATTCCCTTACTACCATGAATAATGTTAACTGACATATCTAGTTCTTCTAGAATTTCATTAACTTGTTTAGCAGTACTTCTAGTTACTTGCGCTGGGACAACAAATAAAATATCGTCAACACCTCTAATGGCTTCTTTCATATCACCATAAGCAACTAATTCTTCAGGATATGTAAAATCTTTGATGTATTTTTCATTTGTGTGTTGATTGTTTAATTCATCAACTTGAGCTTGTTTGTATGACCACAAACGTACTTCATTACCATTTTCTACTAAAATAGTTGCAAGCATGCTTCCCCATGAACCTGCTCCTAAAACTGCAATTTTTTCTGTCATTGTACTTACTCCTTAATTATTAAACTAACTTACTACCATCTAAATAATATGGTAAGTCAGCTTCTTTTTTACGACGATAAATCATCAATGCAATTGCCCCAACGAATAGCACAATTGATAACATTTGAGATACTCTGATTCCACCAAATAGCATTAAGCTATCAGTTCTCATCCCTTCAACGAAGAAACGACCAAATGAGTACCAGATAATGTATGATAAGACCACTTCACCACGTTTGAAAAATTTGTTAATGTGACGAAGGTTCATTAATAATACAAATCCTAATAAGTCCCATAGTGATTCATATAAAAATGTTGGTTGGCGATAAAATCCTTGAATATACATTTGATTAATTATAAATGATGGTAAATGTAATGACTTCAAGAACGTTAAACTGGTAATGTTACCAAACGCTTCTTGGTTCATAAAGTTACCCCATCTACCGATTCCTTGCCCCATAATAACTGTTGGTGCAATTACATCTAACATTGCCCATACAGAAATTAGCTTGCTTCGACAGTAAAGGTAAACTACCACAGCAGCTCCAATTAGAGCTCCATAGATAGCAATTCCGCCATCCCATATTTTAATAATTTCATTTAAATGTTGGCTATAGTATGGCCATTGGAAAACCACATAATAAATACGAGCACAAATGATGGCCACTGGTAGTGCCCATAAAATCATGTCATATATATTATCTGGATCAATTCCTCGCTTTCGACCTTCTTTAACTGATAAAAAGACCGCAATTAAAACAGCAGAGGCAATAAAAATTCCGTACCAATGAACTGCAACTGGTCCTAAGTTAAATGCAATCGGATTTAATGCGATTGAATGCATTAGTTTTCACTTCCCTGGAAAGATTTTTATTTATTGTTTCCTGAGTTTTCTTTAATTAAATTGTTTAAGTTATCATCGAAAACCTTGGTTGCGTCATATCCCATCTTTTTAGCACGATAGTTCATGGCTGCAGCTTCAATGATGATAGCAAGGTTACGACCTGTCTTAACAGGGATGCTAACTCGTTGAACATCAACATCAAAGATTCTTCTTGTTTCGTCACCATTACCTAATCTGTCATATGGCGCATCGTCTGACCAATTTTCTAAGTGCACGATTAAATCAACTTTAGTTTGTGAACGAACGGCACCAGCACCGAATAAGTTCATAACATCGATGATTCCAATTCCTCTAATTTCTAACAAGTGACGCAAAATAGTTGGTGCTTGACCAATTAATGTTTGTTCATCTTGTTGGTAAACTTCAACTCTGTCATCAGCGATCAATCGGTGTCCACGTTTAACAAGTTCTAAGGCGGTTTCACTCTTACCAATACCAGAGTCTCCAGTCATTAGTACCCCTAATCCATAAACATCAATTAATACTCCATGAATAGACTTTCTTTCAGCTAACTTACCTTCAAGGAAGTTAGTCATATTACTCAATACTCTTGAAGTCGTTAGTTTAGAACCTAATACTGGGATGTGTTGATTCTTAGCAGCTCTGATTAACTCGTCTGGTGGATCTAATTGAGTTGAAACCACAAAAGCTGGTGTTTCTGGTAAACACATTTTTTTCATGACCTCGAATAGTTCGTTACTATCCATTCCTTTTGCATATGAAGTTTCAGTAATTCCTAATAATTGAATTCTTTTAGCAGGATAGTAATTAAAGTACCCTGTTAATTCCAAACCTGGACGAGAAATATCACTTGTTGTGATTGGACGATCTAGATATTCTTCTCCATAGAAAATATCTAAATGTGTATTCTCAACTAGGTCTGCAACCGTTACACTATAAGCCATGATTTTACCTCCAGTTCTGATAAGTCAATTTTATCATGTTATTAGACTCTTTTCATAATTAATTAATAGTCAGACAAAATTATATTGCAAATAGACATTATTAAAGCCGCGATTATTGCCATCCCAAATGATGCAAAGTGGAAATTATTTCCAACCACAGCAGATGTTATTTCCAACATAATTCCATTTAGGACAATACTGAATAGTCCCAATGTAATAATGTTAATTGGTAACGATAGTACAAATAGTACTGGTTTTACTAGCGCGTTTAGTACGGCTAGTACAACAGCAGCAATTAATGCTGTTGTGATACTTGCGACATAAAAACTACCTTGAAAGAAACCAGCAATTGCCATAAACAATAATGTATTAATCAAGATTCTTCCTAATATTCTCATTACATCCTCCTATTTATTATCGTATTCATCAACGTCTGTTAAATTACGACGACCGTTATTGTGATCATCATCTTTATTTGGAATAAAGACTAGACAAACAACGTAAGCCAATAGTCCGAAAATTAAATGACCAGGCCAAATTGAAAGAATCACGAATAAGATTCTAATAATTTGAGCATTAATATGGAAGTATTCTGCAATTCCACCTAATGTTCCTGTTAATAATTTGTTAGTTTGTGAGCGATAAATTTTATTCATCTTAAATTCCCCTTCGTTACTATAATTGGCATTTTAGCGAAAGTTCATTAAATGAACCTTAAGGCTATTTTTCTTTTATCAAAACAACCCCTAATTCATTTGGTGAATCGCTATAAATTGCACTTTCCATAATTTTGATTCTATCTTCTCTATTTAATACCTTCAAACGACAAAATGTTGGTGATGTTAATATCGCTTTATAAAATTCATCTTCTGAATTAATTTTGATGTTATTTACTTCAACGATTAAATCACCAATTTGTACTCCCATTTTTTCCGCTGGAGTATCAGGTCTGATTGAAATAACTCTTAATCCGTTAACTGCATCAGAGAACCATGTATCTTGTTTACTATCACTTCTTTTAACCATTAAAACAGTAATAATGTATAAAACAATTAATCCAGCAATTGAGTAAAGTGCGATGTTTTCAACATCTTTAAAGTAATATGTTACTCCTAACAAGATAACACCTAAAACAACTATCCAAGCTATTTTTTTAGCTAGCTTTTTGAAAAAGTCTTTTGGCAATGACTTGAAAATTGTGATTCTCATTCCTAACATCACTGGCAGAATTAGTAAACTAAACTTGTGGTCACCATAACCAAATACTGGCCACCAGTGCATAACTTGTTGAATTTGGTCTCCCGGAATCAATACTAATAATGGAAGAACTGCAAATTCCTTAGTTAAATATCCAGCTACCTTATTTCCTCTTTGATTCTTTAAAATTTGTGGATTAGCATAGTTACCTAAAACAAATCTAACGTATAGTGACATTAATAAAATTACGATTGTAAGTAACAGTAATACGTTCGCAAAGTTAGTGGGTTGAACATTAATTCCAAGGGTATTAATGCCATTAAAAAACTTAACTTGATAAATTAACCATGTAATTACAGTTGCGATTCCGAATGTTATTAAATTCAAAAACTGTCCTGGAATCAACACTAAATTAATAATCAATAGTAATTGGTATACTACGATCCAAGTAATAGGTAAGTACACTCCTAAAACAATTGAGATTGCACTTCCTAAAATTCCTAACACTACAAAACTAAGCCAGAAATGTTTAATTTCATAGTTATTTGCATAAATTGATGTGTTAAAGTCGCGTCTTTGTTTTGTTAAACGTTTTCTATAGATAATATAGTTTCTTAAAATTCCTAACCACAAAACTGGTTGGATTAGTATCAATAAAACTGTCAATAGTTCGCTCATGTATATTCCCCTGTCTAATTTGGATTGTTTTTACTTAACTTCCATTGTAAAAAGGCATTAATAAATGGATTTAAGTCCCCGTCCATTACATCCTGTGCTTTAGCTGTTTCATAATTAGTACGGTGATCTTTTACCATTGAGTATGGATGGAATACATATGATCTAATTTGAGATCCCCATCCAATCTCTTTTTGTTCACCTTCTAATTGTGCCTTTTGTTGTTCTTTCTTTTCTTCTTCCAGTTCATATAACTTTGATTTCAACATATTCATGGCAGTTTCTCTATTTTGTAATTGTGAACGTTGCGCTTGACTGGCAACGACAATCCCAGTTGGTTCATGCGTAATTCGCACTGCAGAAGAAGTCTTATTAACATGTTGTCCACCAGCACCACTGGCTCTATAAACATCTACTCTTAAATCTGATGGATTAATTTCAATATCAACAGAGTCATCTAACTCTGGCATTACATCAACTGAAGCAAAGGAAGTATGTCTTCTTCCAGCAGAATCAAAAGGAGAAATTCTTACTAAACGATGTACACCCTTTTCAGATTTTAAATATCCATAAGCATTTTCACCGCTCACCAAAATAGTAGCGGTATCAAGTCCAGCAACTTCACCAGCTTGATAGTTCAAAGTTTCTAATTTAAAGCCATTTTGATCAGCCCATCTGGTATACATTCTAAATAACATCATGCCCCAATCATGCGATTCTGTTCCACCTGCTCCTGGATGAATTTCCAAAATTGCATTATTTGCATCATATTTACCATTTAAAAGCATCCCTAAACGATATTTTTCTAAATGTGCTTTAGTACTTTCAAGAGATGATTCAAATTCCTCAATTAGTGATTGATCTGGTTCTTCTTCAATCATTTCTAAAGTTAGTTCAAGTTCTTCTACTTCAGAATTTAAATCATTAAAATTATCATATTTTTTCTTTAATCGATTAGTTTCATTAATCAATGTTTGAGACTCATCAGGATTATCCCAAAAACCGGGTTCAGCCATTTTTGATTCGTTTATCTCAATACTTGCTTGTAATGAGTCAAGGTCAAAGAGACCCCCTAAAGCCTTTGATGGCTTCTTGAATTGAGCTTATTTCATTTCTAGCATCTGCGATTTCCATTCTTATGCTCCTTACTAAAAAAACGAAGAGAACTAATGTCCATCTTCGCTTTTTTATTATCTTTCGATGTTTTGTCTGATTTCAGCTTTCATGAACAATCTAGTGGTATCGTAATCAATATCTGAGATCATTTCTTCAAACATTTGATAACCTTCACGTTGATATTCAACTAGTGGATTTAATTGACCGTATCCTCTCAAACCAATTGATTGTCTCAATTGATCCATTTCGTCAATATGGTCAGTCCAATGAGAGTCAACAACTCTTAATACAACAACCTTTTCAAATTCAAGCATTTGTTGTGGGTCGTATAATTGATCTCTCTTTTCAATGTATACTTGTTCAGATAGGTTGATAAGGAAATTCTTGATTTCTTGAGCTGATTTACCTTCTAAATCTGACTTAGAAATTGCATCTGGATTTACTAAAGCGCTGACAGCGAAATCTAAAATGGTATCTAAATCCCAGTCTTTTTGATCGCCTTGAGTGTGTAAGTTAACAATTCTGTTAATTGTTCTCTTAATCATTGGCTTAACAACCCAGTCTAGTGATGTGTTTTCAGTAATAACTTTGTTTCTTTCATCATAGATAACATTACGTTGTTGTCTCATAACATCATCATATTGAAGAACTTGTTTTCTAGAATCATAGTTGTTACCTTCAACACGTTTTTGAGCTGATTCAACTTGTTTTGTAATTAAACGACTCTTAATTACGGCTGATTCACCATCAACCTTCATTCTATCTAAGAATCCTTTGATCTTATCAGAACCGAAACGACGCATTAAGTCATCTTCAAGTGATAAGTAGAATTGTGATAGACCTGGGTCACCTTGACGTCCAGAACGTCCACGTAATTGGTTATCGATACGTCTAGATTCATGTCTTTCAGTACCAATAACAGCTAAACCACCTAATTCAACAACACCCGGTCCTAATTTAATATCAGTACCACGACCAGCCATATTAGTGGCGATAGTAACGGCACCCTTTTGACCAGCATTAGCAACAATTTCAGCTTCTTTAGCATGGTTCTTGGCGTTTAACACTTCATGGTGAATTCCAGCATCGTTTAGACGTTGTGAAATGTATTCAGAAGTTTCAACGGCAACAGTACCAATTAGGATTGGTTGACCCTTTTCATGTAACTTCTTAATTTCATCAACTACAGCGTCAAACTTAGATTGTAGTGTTGGGTATAGCAAGTCAGGTTCATCGACTCTGGCTACTGGTCTGTTAGTTGGAATTGAGATAACATCCATGTTATAGATTTCTCTAAATTCATCAATTTCAGTCTTAGCAGTACCAGTCATACCAGCTAGCTTACTGTACATTCTGAATAAGTTTTGGTAAGTAATGTTGGCCATTGTCTTACTTTCTTCTTGAATGGTTACCCCTTCTTTAGCTTCAATAGCTTGGTGTAAACCATCAGAGAAACGACGACCATCCATGATACGACCTGTAAATGAGTCAACGATTAATACTTCATCATCAGATACAACGTAATCCTTATCTTTAAGCATGATGTAGTTGGCACGTAATGCTTCGTCTAAATGGTGAGTCAAAGCAGTGTTATCAGTATCGTATAAGTTCTTTAAGTTAAAGTACTTTTCAGCTTTTTCAATTCCTTGATCATTTAAAGCAACTGTCTTTGATTCCAAATCAATCTTGAAATCATCGTCTTCTTTAAGTGTCTTAGCAAATTGATCAGCTTGCATGTATAGTTCTGATGAACCTTTTGATTGACCAGAAATAATCAATGGTGTTCTAGCCTCATCAATTAAAATAGAATCTACTTCATCGACGATAGCAAAGTTCAATGGTCTTTGAACCATATCTTCTTTGTAAACAACCATGTTGTCACGTAAGTAATCAAAACCAATTTCACTATTAGTTGAGTAAGTGATATCAGCATTGTAAGCTTCACGTTTTTCTTCAGGACTCTTGTCTGTTAAGTTGACACCTACAGAAAGTCCCATCCAGTTGTATAGTTCTCCCATTTGTTCAGCATCACGTTGTGATAGGTATTCGTTAACAGTGATAACGTGAACACCCTTACCTGAAATAGCGTTCAAGTAAACTGGCATTGTGGCAGTAAGTGTTTTACCTTCCCCAGTTTTCATTTCTGAGATGTTACCTTCATGTAAAACAATTCCACCCATAATTTGTACATGGAATGGTGTTAAACCAAGAACACGACTTGCTCCTTCACGTACAGCAGCAAATGCTTCTGGTAATAGGTCATCAAGAGTTTCACCATCTTGGTAACGTTGTTGAAATTCAGTGGTCTTAGCTTTTAGTTCGTCGTCGCTTAGCTTCTTAAAATCATCTGCGTATGATTCAACTTTATCAGCAAGTTTGCTAAGTCTTTTGACTTCTCTTTTATCGCTTTCGACCCATTTTTTTAAAATGTTAGCCATTAATCAATTTTCCTTCCATGAATTAGTTTTTAAAGTTTTATTCGTCTTAATAAATATATACTATTTTATTTTAACATTTAATTATCATTTTTAAAATTAGATTGGTGAATTCTTTACATTTTTTCTTACTATTTAATGAATATTTATCCATTATCGACATAAAGTAAGCCCCCGCACGCTTTTTGCACCATTTTCTAGAAGCACCTGTGCAGCATGATGCATAGTGGTTCCAGTAGTATAAATATCATCAACGATTATTATTTCCTTATCTTTAATTACATCTTTCATATTATCATTAATTTTAAATACTTGCGATGCCTTAAGTCTTTGTTTTCGATTTAATGATGATTGTCTAATTTTACTTTCTTGATTAATGTCTAACGCCTCAACTATTTCGATTGTTTCTAATAAACCTATTACTTGGTTAAACCCGCGTTCTGCCATCGTTTCTTCACTAACCGGAATTGGTACAATTATCTTTTTAGTATCGATATGACTGCAAAATTCAGCTGCAAAAGATTTCCGCAGGTTATAATCCCCAGTAAACTTATATCTATGCATGTATTCTTTCATCGCATCATTATATTTATAAACGGCACGATTAATGAATGAATTGCCCAAGCTTTGCCACTTAACACAATCACCACAAAAGCTGGTAGTTTCCATTTCTCTACCACATTGCTGACAAATTCGCTCTGGATCTATTTTTTCAAATTGATTTTCACATTTGTCACACATTGGTTTATGTTTAATCGGTTTAAAACTCAGTAAAAAGGCAATCGATATTGGAAAATCAATTTTTTGACCACATAAAATACAATTATTCATCTAATTTTTTCGCCAACCTATTCATATACTTAATTTGTTTAATCGCATTCTTTACTGGTTTAGTCTTATCATCAACAATGAATAATACTTCACCAGTTGGTCGATCTTTTTTCCGACCAACTCTTCCAGCAATTTGTACTAAAGATGACACGCTAAAAACTTCATCGTCAGCTCCTAATACAATTACATCAATTCCTGGAAAAGTAACCCCTCTTTCTAAAATGGTCGTCGTGATTAAAAACAATACTTTTTCGGATCGCATATCATTTACCTTTTCCATTCTTAATTCATCGCTGGAGTAAACAGTATGCCAGAGGGAGGAATCATATTGATTGACTAATATCTTACTAATTAGCGGTAAATCATCTATCTTAGGAATAAATAATAAAAAGCGTTGTTGGTCTTTAATTTTTTGCTTAATTTTAGTTAATAAAAACGATGGTAGTTTATTCTTACTCAATAGCTTACGCCAATCATTTACGTATTTAATCTTTGCTTCTGGAAGAAGATGACGATGGAATCTAATTGGTAAATAGCTGGCTGAAATTTGTTTTCTTTTTATCTTTTTAATCATTTCTGCAGTAGGCGTTGCAGTTAAGTATAGTTTGGCGCTTTCATCTTTAACTGCATTATCAACTGCAAAATGCAGTGATTGATCATTAACAAATGGAAAAGAATCAACCTCATCGATAATGATGACGTCAAAGGCATGATAAAAACGTAACAGTTGATGCGTTGTACAAATCGTCAATTGACTATAAAAATAACTTTGACTACTTTTTCCATGTAATAACACCATTGAAATATTTTTAAACGCTTCTTGGATTCGTGGAAACAACTCAACACAAACATCGACACGCGGAGAGGCAATACATACACGCTTATTATCTTTAATGGCCTTAGCAATTCCTTTGAATAACATTTCCGTTTTCCCCGCTCCCGTGACTGCCCATAACAGATGGGTCTGATTATTGTTAATCACTTCAATAATCTCATTGGAACATTTTTCTTGTTCTTTGGTTAGTTTTCCATCCCACGTTAAAATTTTTCCTTGATGAGAAAATAAATTCGGTTCTTCGATAAAGCACAGTTGTTCTTTCAATGTCACCCTGCCTAGATTAATACAATTTGAACAATAGAAATTATCATCTGGTAATTCTGCTTCGTTTTTTGATGTTTTATGGCCACATCGTTTACAATAAATCTCGTTCTTGGTAACCTTAATAGGAACCATTTTTTTGATATGTTGTGCAGATTTGATTTCATCGGGAACAGATTTTTCCCCGACCAATCTGCCGAATAACTCATTATAATTTTCAATCATATTAATCACCAATTTTAAATACGATAAATAGAGGTGAAAACCACTTGGAAAACAATTATTTAACCATTAAACAAAATGGAACAAACGAAATTGATATTAAAAAATCACAATTTATATGTTCAATTGCTCGAGTTGAAACCGAAGAAGAAGCCATTGAATTCATTAATCAAGTTAAAGAAGAACATAAAAAAGCAACCCATAATTGTCATGCCTACGTTTTAGGATTAGATGATTACATTCAACGTGCTAGTGATAATGGAGAACCTTCCGGAACCGCTGGAGTTCCAATTCTAGAAGCACTTAAAAATATTGGCGTTCACAACGTTGTTGCTGTGGTAACCAGATATTTTGGTGGTATTAAATTAGGTGCTGGTGGCCTGATTCGTGCATATAGTAATGCAACAACCCAAGCAGTTGAGCATGTCGGTGTTGTCAAAAAAGTACTTCAGACAGAAATCACCATTTCCGTGGATTACAAATCATTTGATTCACTTAACTATCAACTAGAAGAAAATAATGAAAACATTGTTGATACTATCTATACAGATAAGGTATCCATTGTAGTTGCAATTGATAACAAACGTATTGATTCATTCAAAGCGAGTGTAGTTGAACTATTAAACGGTCGCGTTGAAATGACAGATGGCGATGAAAAATATTTTGAAATTGATTTTGATCCATACAAAAAAGATTGACCCAACGGTCAATCTTTTTTTAATGATTATCTTTACTTGTATTTTCTTTAACTATCTTTTTAATAAAATTCAATAACGGCTGACGATCTTGTCCAGCTAATCCAATTGATTCGACAAACAATTCTAGCCCTATCAACGTAGCAATCGTTAATAAAATTGAACCTAAGATATTTGAAATTGGATACAATAGTGAAATAAATGAAAAGATCAGTGCAATTCCATAAATAATCAATACAGTTTGGCGATGTGTCAAACCAATTTGCATTAGACGGTGATGTAAATGTCTTTTATCAGCGTGCATAATTGGTTGTTTGTTTAACATACGACGTAAAATAGCATATATGGTATCAGTAATTGGTACCCCTAAAATAATTACTGGAATGATAACAGTAATGAAAGTCGCATTTTTTAATCCGTTTAACGAAAAGATTGAAATCATAAATCCAATAAATAGCGAACCTGTATCACCAAGATAGATACGGGCTGGGAAGAAATTATATGGTAAAAATCCTAAACAAGCAGCAACTAACGCAAAAATCATGATTGATACGTATACATTACCAACATTTAGGAAAAAGAAACCAGTAATTCCCATTGTCGTAAGCGCAATAACCGCTACTCCGGTTGCTAATCCATCTAAACCATCGATTAAGTTCACAGCATTAGTAATTGCTAGAATCCAAATCCAAGTGACGGGTAAACTAAACCAGCCTAGTCCAAATGTTCCGATGAATGGTAGAGATACGCTACTCATTTGAATATTCCCAAAGAAGAAGACAACTACTGCTGCCAAACTAATTCCTAACACTTTTTGTCTAGGCTTTAAGACAATAATATCATCCATAACACCAGTGATAATAATGATTAGTTGTCCTGCAAACATCCCATACAATTGCTGAGTTGGCATCTGTCTTCTCAAGAGGAACATTGTTGCAATTGTATATGCAGCAAAGATTGCTAATCCTCCTAATGTTGGCATCGGAATCTTATTCATTCTTCGCTTATTTGGACTATCTATTGCGCCCCATCTAAATGCCAGTTTTCTGATAAAAGGTGTAATCACAGCTGACATCAACATTGTCGCAAATAGACAAACGATGATTTCAAATTTTAGCATAATAGCTTTCCTTTCGTTTCTTATTACTATTAGTAAATTATACAAATGTAACAGAATAAAAACAAGAAAAACCAAAAATCATACAAAAAAAGGATTCCATTCGGAAT
>NZ_KQ440395.1:414752-466119 GCF_001281175.1 Apilactobacillus apinorum | reverse complement strand
GAATCCTTTTTTATTACATCATTGGGTTCATACCAGGGTTCATTGGATCTTTGTTTTCTTCTGGTAATTTAGCAACAACAGCTTCTGTAGTTAATAATAATGCAGATACTGAAGCAGCGTTTTGAAGAGCTGATCTAGAAACCTTGGTTGGATCAACAACACCGGCTTTAACCATGTCTTCGTATTCACCAGTAGCAGCATTGTAACCAACACCCATTGGTTCACTCTTTAGATGTTCAACAACGATTGAACCATCAATTCCAGCGTTGTGGGCGATTTGTCTAACTGGAGCTTCTAATGCACGAAGTACAATGTTAACCCCTGTCTTTTCATCGCCTTCAGCAGGAATTTCTTCTAGGTCTTTTAGAATATTGATAAATGCAGTTCCCCCACCAGGAACAAAACCTTCTTCTACGGCAGCTCTAGTTGAGTTCAGTGCATCTTCAATTCTGTATTTACGTTCTTTTAGTTCAGTTTCTGTGGCAGCACCAACACGGATAACTGCAACTCCACCAGCTAATTTAGCTAATCTTTCACGTAGCTTATCACGGTCAAATTCAGAAGTAGTTGTTTCTAATTGTGACTTGATTTCTGCAACTCTAGCAGCTAATTGTTCTTTGTCACCGGCACCTTGAACGATAGTGGTATCGTCTTTAGTAACGTTAATCTTGTTTGATTGACCTAATTGATCAATTGTAACGTCCTTTAGGTTCAAGCCTAAATCATCAGTGATAACTGTAGCACCAGTTAAAACGGCGATGTCTTGTAGTTGTGCCTTACGACGATCACCAAAACCAGGAGCTTTAACTGCAACTACGTTGAAAGTACCACGCATCTTGTTTAATACCAATGTTGGAAGAGCTTCTCCACCAATATCATCAGCAATAATTAATAGTGAACGACCTTGTTCAACAACTGATTGTAGCACTGGTAAAATTTCTTGAATATTATTAATCTTCTTGTCAGTAATTAAAATGTAAGGGTTGTCTAGGTCAGCTTGCATCTTGTCGTTATCAGTTACCATGTATTGTGACATGTAACCACGATCAAATTGCATTCCTTCAACTACATCCATAGTAGTGTTAACACCACGTGAATCTTCAACGGTAATAACACCATCGTTACCTACCTTTTCCATTGCATCGGCAATCAATTCACCAACTTCTGGATTAGCAGCAGAGATAGAAGCAATTTGTGCAATATCCTTCTTACTCTTAATTTCGTTAGACATCTTGTGTAGCTTTTCTACAGCTACTTCAGTTGCCTTTTCAATACCACGTCTAACACCAACTGGGTTAGCACCTGCAGTAACGTTTTTCATTCCTTCGTTAACGATTGCTTGAGTTAAAACAGTAGCAGTAGTAGTACCATCACCTGCAATATCATCAGTTTTTGATGCTACTTCTGAAACTAATTTAGCTCCCATGTTTTCAAAGTGATCAGGTAGTTCGATTGATTTAGCAATAGTTACACCATCATTTGTAATAGTTGGTGTTCCTAATGATTGTTCAACAACAACGTTTCTACCTTTTGGTCCTAATGTTGTTTTTACTGTATTAGCAAGTTTATCAACACCTTTTAGCATTGAATGTCTTGCGTCTTCTGCAAATTTTACTTCCTTAGCCATATTTTTTCACCCCATTAATTAATTATTCAACGATTGCTAAAATATCATTTGATTTTAATACTAGGTAAGTCTTGTCGCCGTCTTCTACTGAAGTACCTGCGTACTTATCGTAAACGACTGTGTCACCCTTTTTAACTTCTGGTTTAATTGTTTCTCCAGTTTGTAAAACGTGACCTCTACCAACTGCTACGACTACACCTGTTTGTGGTTTTTCTTTAGCGTTGTTTGCTAACACAATGCCTCCGATAGTTTCTTCTTTAGCTTCTTGTGCTTCAACAATAACACGATCGCCTAATGGTTTTAACATTATCCTAGCCCCCATAAATTCTTTTTTAGCACTCTTTTGTTAAAAGTGCTAAAGTCTATAAATAATATATTATTTTTTATTTCTCGTTGCAAGAATTATCTCTCGATAAAACAAAAAAATGATGACCAATTGGTCATCATTTTTTATGATCCTTCATAGTGTTCAATGAAGTAAATTAAAGTTTGAAGTTCATTTGTTAAATCAACGTTTTGAATTCTAACATTTTGTGGAACAGATAAACGTTTTGAAGTAAAGTTCATAATTCCCTTAGCGCCACCCTTAACCGCTTCGTCACATAGTTCTTGAACTACTGTGGCTGGAACGGTAAAGATAACAACTTCAATTTGTTGATCTCTTAGTTGTTCTTGTAAATCATGGACATCATAAACCGGTACTCCACTTTGGACGGTATTAATCATGTCGTCATGAATATCAAATGCAGCTGAAATTCTAACATTACTATCTTTGTGAAAGTTGAAACGTAATAAAGCTTGTCCTAAATTACCTAATCCAACTAAAGCAACGTTAGTTAAATGATCTTGATTTAAAATCTTCTTGAAGAAGTCTAATAAATTATCTACTTCGTAACCGTATCCTCTTTTACCTAAAGCTCCAAAGTATGATAAATCTCTTCTAATGGTTGCAGAATCAACTTGAACCGCTTCAGCAAACGTACTAGATGATATTCTTTTAATTTTGGCATCATGTAAACCGCTTAGGTATCGGTAATACATAGGCAACCTTTTCGCTGTTGCCCTAGGAATTTTAATGTCCAAATTGTTCCCTCCCGAATCTTTCGTAACATTTATGTATTTTATCATAAAAACAAAGTTTGTGAAATAATTATCATCTTTTAAAAAAAGACTTTCCGTTTCAAATTCATCCGATTTTTATGCTAAAATAGTTAGTATTATTGATAAAAAAGGGAATATCGGAGGTGAAATAAATGATTATTTTACAAGCAAATAAATTAACCAAACGTTTTGGTGGTGAAGATCTTTTCACAAGCGTTAATTTAAGCATCGAAGAAAATAGTAAAGTAGCGCTAGTTGGTCGTAACGGTGCTGGAAAATCAACCTTAGTGAAAATGATCTTAGGCGACGAAATCATCGATGATGGTGAAGTGACCACCAAAAAAGGAATTACTATTGGTTACTTAGCGCAAAACACTGGTTTGAAATCTGATTTAACGATTATAGAAGAAATGACTAGTGTCTTCGCAGACTTAATTGAATTAGAAAATAAAATTCACGAATATGAACTTAAAATGGCTGATTCAACAATTAATAGTGACCCCGCTAAATTAGCTGAAGTTACTAAAACATATGATCAAATGCAAGCTGACTTTGCAGCTCAAAATGGTTTTTCATATCAAGCTGAAATCAAAGCTGTCTTAAATGGTTTTGGTTTTGGTGAAGATTCATATAACCATAAAATTAGTGAGTTATCCGGTGGACAACAAACCCAATTAGCAATGGCAAAATTGTTATTACAAAGAAAAGATTTACTAATTTTAGATGAACCTACTAACCACATTGATGTTAAAACAATTAGTTGGTTAGAAGACTACTTGAACTCTTATCACGGTGCACTTCTAATCATTTCCCATGACCGTTACTTCATGGACAAAATAGTCGACGAAGTCTACGACTTAAGCCAAGGTAAAATGACTCATTATGTCGGTAATTATTCGAATTACGTTGAACAAAAGAAGTTAAATTACCAGCACCAACTAAAAGAATATGAAAAACAACAAAAGAAAATCAAAGAAATGCAGGATTTCGTTGACAAAAATATTGTTCGTGCATCAACCACTAAACGTGCTCAATCCAGGAGAAGTCAGTTAGAAAAGATGGATAAAATTAGCACCCCTATCAGAGACGATAAAAGTGCTAAACTAACTTTCACTCCTGAAAAGCAAAGTGGTAATGTCGTCTTAAAAGTTGATGATGCTTCGATTGGATATGATCATCATATTCTTTCATCAAACATAAATTTAGACGTTAAAAGAAATCAAGCAATGGCTTTAATTGGTCCTAACGGTGTGGGAAAATCGACACTGCTAAAAACCATCATGAATAAATTGCCACTAATCGATGGTGAAATAAACCGTGGTACCGGTGTTCAAGTAGGATACTATGATCAACATCTAGATAATCTAAGTTCTAATAAAACTGTTTTAAATGAAATTTGGGACGACTACCCTACTTACCCTGAGCAAAGAATTCGTTCTATTTTAGGGAGTTTTTTATTCTCTGGTAATGATGTTGAAAAAATTGTCGGTAATCTGTCTGGTGGTGAAAAGGCTAGACTAGTCTTAACTAAATTAGCCATGAATCATGATAACTTTTTGATTCTAGATGAACCTACCAACCATTTAGATATTGATAGTCGAGAAGTTTTAGAAAATGCATTAATCAATTTTGACGGAACCATCCTATTTGTTTCTCATGATAGATACTTCATCAATAAGTTAGCAACGCAAATTGTTGAATTGTCTAATGATGGTAGCGAACTTTATCTAGGTAACTACGATTACTACGTAGAAAAGAAAGAAGAAAAAGAAGCTATTCAACAGCATCAACAAGCTGAACAAGCAGCTGAAGATGATAAAAAAGACGTTTCTGTTAAATCACAAAATCAACAAGATTTTCTTGCTAATAAAGAAGCTCAAAAACAAGAAAGAAAGTTAAGAAGATTAGTCGAAACATTAGAAAGTCAACTAGAGGAAGCACAATCCAATAAAGAAACTATTGAAAATCAAATGGTTAATCCAGACGTTCTTAACGACATCGAAAAATTAAATGAACTACAAAATCAATTAAACGAAACCAATCAAAACATCGAATCCATTGAAGCCCAATGGGAAGAAGCAATGATTGAATTAGAACAATAAAAAAGATGAGGCATAATTGCCTCATCTTTTTTTATTCATCTAATAAGTCAAATTCTAGACTAGGATCAGCATTTAAATCGACCCCTGCAAAGACATTTTTCTTTGCCATTACATAACCAGCAGCACCAATCATTGCAGCATTATCACCACAAAGTTTGTTAGGTACCTTTACTAATTCAGTAGTATCAATTTGATCAATTGCGTTGCCTAACGCAGTTCTCAATCCGTTATTAGCGGCCACTCCACCTGCTAATATCAATTGTGAGACTGGATATTCTTGTAGCGCTTTCTTTGTCTTATCAACCAAAACATCTACGACTGCACTTTGGAAACTAGTAGCTAGATCATTTTGATCTAGAGTTTCACCAATTTGTTCAGCGTGATGATTAGTATTTAAGAATGCACTCTTTAATCCACTAAAACTAAAGTCAAAGTTATCTTCTTTTTCCATTGCGCGAGGGAAATTAAATGTATCTTTTCCCTTAGCAGCCATTTCATCGACTTTCGGACCAGCAGGATAATTAATTCCTAATACGCGTCCTACTTTATCATATGCTTCACCAGCTGCATCATCCCTAGTTTCTCCGATAATCTTAAAGTCGCCTTCTTCTTTCATCAAGACTAACTCAGTATGACCACCTGAAACAACTAGTGCTAACGCAGGGTAATTAATTTTAGTCACAAAACGACTGGCTAAAATATGGCCAGCAATATGGTTAACTGGAATCAATGGAATATCATGAGCCCACGCAATTGTTTTGGCTGCGGTTACTCCAATCAATAATGCTCCAACCAATCCAGGACCGTATGTTACTGCAATAGCGTCAATATCATCATAGGTAACATTCGCTTGTTTCATTGCATCTTCAACACAGATTGTGATTTCTTCAATATGATGGCGACTAGCTACTTCTGGAACAACTCCACCAAATCGCTTATGACTATTAATTTGCGTTGCAACAACGTTTGATAATATTTTTTCACCATCTTCAATAATTGCGACACTAGTTTCATCACAACTAGATTCAAATGACATAATTATATGTGGTTGCACAAAAAGACCTCATTTCTTTTACATCCCATAATTATTGGGAATTGTTTCGTATAAACTTAAATCTAATACCATATCAACAGCGTCTTCGTGATCACCGTCATAATAATTCTCTTTAACGCCCATCTTTTTAAAGCCTAAATCCATATACAATCTTTGTGCCTTGACGTTACTTACTCTAACCTCAAGTGAGACTGTTTTGTAATTTAATTGACGCGCTTTTTTAATAACTTTAGCAACTAAAAAGTAGCCTAATCCACGATCTTGAAAGTCTGGTTCCACCGCGACATTCGAAATATGACAATCTAGCTTTTTATCGTTTAGAGAACTACCAATAAAAGCTACCAATTGATCATTTTGACGTAATAGTAAGTAAAAACGATCTAAACGTGGTTTTAATTCTGGCATAAATGCTTCTTCCGTCCATGGAGCAACGCCATCATATACGTCTCGTTCAATTCCCACCATTTCTGGAATATCAGTGACCATTGCTTTTGCTAAATAGAATTTATCACCATTGATATCAACAATATGATTTTTAATATTTAAATGCTCTTTTTTTAATAATCTTTTGGTATTCATGAATTTAGTCTGATACCAATTAATCAACTTTTTCAACATATGAAGTAACTTCTTCCCCCGGATGTTTTTCTCGCCAATCTAATTCCGCTTTTGTAAGTCTTAAATAATTCGGAACAAATGAATGAATATCTTTAACTGGTTCTTTAGTTTGACCGTATAATCCCAGTCTAGCTGCTTGAGGTAAATTATCAAAGCTATCCATGAAAACTAATTTATCACCGAATTTATTGGTAAGTGCTTCTTCAAAATTCTTTGCGTCTGCACCGATTGCATATACATTCTTGCCATCATTATCAATTTGATCTAACCATTTATCAAAATCAGTATGACGGTCTTCTAATACTGTTGTAACACCATCATCTTTAATTTCATACAAACCAGTAAATACATTATTATTTCTGGCATCAAAAATTGGCATCACAAGACTTTCTTTTTTGGAGACGTTTAACGCCAAAGTTTCTAAACTAGAAACCCCTACCAATTCAATTCCAAGTGTAAATGCTAAAGTTTTAGCTGTCGCAGTCGCGATTCTAATTCCTGTATATGATCCAGGACCAGTTGCCACAACAATTCTTTGCAAATCAGTTGGTTTTAAATCTGTCTTTCGTACTAATTCATCAATAATTGGTAATAAATATTCCGCATGTTTTTGATGAACGGTAGTTGTTTCAGTTGCTAAAATTTGATCATCATCTAATATCGCAACGGTTAATTGTTTATTGGATGTGTCTAAAGCCAATACTTTCATCCGTTTTTTCGTCTCCCCAATAACTTTTATAGTGTTCGAATAATTCTATGGTAAATTATAACAAAAAAATAGGTGACTCCATAGTAAAAATGAAGTCACCTATCAATATTTATTAATTTTCTCGCCAAGTAATGTTTGCGATTGCAGAATGACTATCCCCACTCATGATTTCATGTCTGGTCATAATCGTTCCATCTTCTAATTTATCCAAGTTGTAATAACTATCAACATTGGAACCATACTTAACTTCGTTTTCATATCTTAATAAGAATCCAGTTGGTGTATGATTGGTCAAAAATTCCGCTGGTAACACGTTTACCATCCAATCCATGTAATGGGCATTGTTAACATGTTGGTTAGAATCAATATCGGTATATCTAACTGTAAATGTTTGTTTATCAGCTGAATCAAAATCAATTTTCTTAGGTTTTGGCATCTTAGGAACTTGATTTACTTTTTCAGCACCAAAGGGTTCCACAGTTTCCTTTGGAATTGAAGCAATCTTACGTTCCTTATAGTTCATTGCTGCCCATAGCCCAGTCATATTCATTAACTCATTGCCTTGTTCATCCGTAATAGTAAATTCACGGTAAGCAAAGTATTTGTTGTATGACTTAGATTTGGTGTTAATAGTAATTACTTCATCCACTGTTGGCATTCTATTGATATGCACATCGTATTGAATAACTACCCAGGTTACACCAAATTGACGCACAAATTCAGCGCCAACACCTAGTTCATCACTATGGTCTTCAGAAGCTAAGATAATAACATCTAGCATCATCGCAATTGTCATTCTTCTAGTAAAATCAGCTTCGTAATATGTAACTCGATGTTTTTCGCTAAAAACTGTTGGTTCCATGTTCGTCTACACCCCTATATTTCATGGTAAATATTATAAATTTCTTGTTTTTTGACTTGATGTAGTTTGGCTACTTCCTTAATTGATGCATTGGTTTTCATCCCATCAGAAATGAAATAATCAACCTGTTCTTTGATTGATAAACCAGCTAATTGATCATCTTCTTCAGCTTGTTCATTAGCCTTATCATTTCCATCAACAATGACAACAAATTCGCCACGGACTTGATTGTCTTCGGTCCATTGAATTAGTTCACTTAAACTACCACGATCGAATTCTTCAAACTTTTTAGTTAATTCGCGACATAGCACAGCTTGTCTATTTTCACCGAATACTTTTTGCATGTTCTTTAATGTTTTATTCAAACGATGAGGTGCTTCGTAAAAAATTAAAGTCTCTGTATGTTTGTTTAACTCTTCTAGTTCAGTAATTTGTTCACTGTTCTTTCGATTTAAAAATCCAAAGAAGTAAAATGGTTGTGGCATTAATCCAGACGCAATTAGCGCTGTTAGTCCAGCGTTCGCACCAGGTAACGGAATTACGTTAATATGTTGTTCAACACAAGCCTTAACTAATTCTTGTCCAGGATCACTAATTGATGGCATCCCTGCATCGCTAACTTGAGCAACATTTAATCCAGATTGTAGATTATTAATAATTTCATCGATTCGATAGTCTTTGTTATCTTCTCTAAAACTAATCTTTTTAGTATCAATTTCAAAATGATTTAGCAATTGTTGAGTATGACTGGGATTCTCAGCAGCAATTAAATCAACTTCTTTTAAAGTCTTAATTGCCCGAAAGGTCATATCTTCTAAATTTCCAATTGGTGTTGGAACTAAATATAAACTACCTTGATTTTGATTGGCAGTAAAACTATGTTGTTCTTGCACTGAGATACCTCCATACTATCGGTTTAAAATTTCATTACAGAAAATGCAGCTTTCGCTATCTCCTCGATGAGTTCCATAAAATTCTGTACATACATGAAAACCTTCATTAAATAGGTTTTCTAGATTCTTTCTAGAATTTGAAAGACGGTTAGAATTACTACTATTTGAATCTGATTCAACGTTACTAGGCTTTTGTTCATCAATAAACTCACGAAGATGTTGATTTTCAATTCTAAGTTCAGCATTTTCTTCCATTACTTCAGTTAATGCTTCTCGTAATTCAGTAAATTTATCTAACATTAATTGAGTTTGTGTTTCCATATTCTTTAAGCCATCATAAATTTCTCTTTTATCCAAACAAATTCACCCCAATTAACTATTTAATATTCGCATTATTTTTAATGTGGTTGCTTCTAAAATATTTTTATAACTAACATTTATCGCCATCAATTTATTACAGCTTAATAATTCTTCTAATATTTGAATCAACTGTGATTTGTTAACATGATTAGCTAACTTCTTAATGCTATCAGCCTGTTTTGGAAAGTTAAAATTATGTTCACTAGTAAATTTAGCATCCAAAACATCCTCAAAAATAGATAATAACATATTAATAATCACTTGTTTTTTACTATTATCACTTGCCAATGACATTACGTTAGTTTTAATTGCAGCAAACGCAGTAATATCATTGTCTACAATTAAATTGAACCAGTGACTAACAGCAGAAATACTATGAGCTAGCCATTCGTCTTCCTGCCATTCTTGCACTGTTGAGATTCTATTAGTCAAGCGACTGAGCAACTTATATTGACTAGGCGTTACTGATAATTTCGCTAATTCCGCTTCAAAATCACTTCGACTTAGTGAATTTAGCTCTACTACCTGTGTCCTAGAAATAATTGTTGGCAATATTAAATTACGATTTGTTGTTAGTAGGAAAGATACAACATTACCCATTGGTTCTTCGATGAACTTCAATAAACTGTTTGCAGCTCCAGTCGTCATCTTTTCGGCATCACAAATAATGAAGAACTTTTGGTTACCTTCCAAACCACTTTTGGAGAATTCAGATTTTAAATATCTGATTTGGTCGACTTTAATGCTTAATCCATCTGGTTTGATAACAATCACATCTGGATGTTGTAAATCAGTGATTCTACGACATTCATCGCATTCTCCACAAGGCATTGATTCACTAGTTAAATTCTGACAAAACATTCTCATTGTTATGAATAAAGCTAGCGATAACTTTCCTACACCTTCTTCACCACTAAATAGATACGAATGTGATAATTCATTTTGTTTTATAACACGCAAAAAATTATCCATTAAATCTTTTTGCTTAATATCTGTTTCAGTGATTACTTGGTTTTGTGTCATTATTGACCCCCACTAGAATCTATAAAAATTATCCATTGGCATTTCCATTACAGTTGCGCCACCAACTTCAATTTTTACTGGATATGATGAATCAGAAACCCCACCATCTAAGTTTACAGGCGGTGTCATGTATTGTTCACGTTTACTTGATACTTTCTTAATGATGTCTAAAACATCACTGACTCTTTCATCTTCAATTCCAATCATAAAGGTAGTATTTCCGGATTTCAAAAATCCACCAGTTGTTGAAAGCTTAGTTTGTTGCACATCGTTTTTAGCGAAGGCATTTTGAAGTTTGTTAGCATCTTTGTTTTGTACAATTACAATTAAAAGTTTCACTGAAATCACGTCCCTATTTTTTAAATTCTTCTAAATATGGTTGCAAAATTTCTAAAACATTTTGATAAACGGCATCAATTGATTGAGTTGCATCCACAGATTTAATTCTTTCAGGTTGTTGTTTAGCCAATCTCTGATATGCATCATAGACACGATTATGAAAATCAATCGTTTCTACATCCAATCTATCAATGTCATTCTCATTCCGATTTTGGGCAATTCGCTTTAATCCTTCTTCAACCGGAAGATTAAAGTAAATCGTTAAATCTGGTAAAAAACCTTCGGTGGCAAATTGGTTCATTTCATAAATTTCTTTTTCACCAATTTGTCGGCCACCACCTTGATAAGCAATTGAACTATCTAAATAGCGATCACAAATTACTAACTTATTAGCTGCAATTGCGGGCTTAACGGTTTGTTCAATATTTTGTCTTCGGGCAGCTGCGTATAATAACGCCTCCGTTCTTTTATCCATTTCGATATTCTGACGATCCAAAATAACTTCTCGAATACTTTCAGCAATTGGATTTCCACCCGGTTCACGACTAGTTACTAGTTGATCACCCATAGTATCCTTTAAATACTCCAATACCATGTTTAAAATGGTTGTCTTTCCAGCTCCATCGGTACCTTCAAATGTTATAAACTTGCCAGCCATATCTACCCCTACTTTCATCTTTATACATTATTGTACTTTAATTTAACATTTTCAACAAATTAACAATAAATAAAAAGTGTCTTATTCCAAAGAATAAAGACACCTTTTTAGTAATCAATAACTGAAGATTGAATACGATTATTGGAAACTTTTCTTTCTCTTGCTTCTCGATATAAAAATAAATATTTTTCACGAGCTAGTCTTGTTTGAGCAACAATTTCTCCATCAACTTCGAAAATTGCTTCTTCTGTTTCGATTGCGTGATCCCATTGATACTTAGCACGATCAATAGAGTCTAACAAAAATTCGTCATATTGTTGACCAACGTTATGTGGAAATCTTCTAAATCCAAACATATAAATCACTACTCCTACATTTCTGTTCTTCCAGAAACAGCTCTAGATAATGTCATTTCATCAGCATATTCAATATCACTACCAACAGATAAGCCATGAGCTAATCTTGTTACCTTAATTCCTGCAGGTTTGATTAAACGTGATAGATACATCGCCGTCGCTTCTCCTTCAGGAGTGGCATTGGTTGCAATAATGATTTCTTTAATGCCCTCATCACCTTGTAAACGTTGAATTAACTGTTTGATGTTTAATTCATCTGGACCTTTACCTTCGATTGGAGATAAAACCCCATTTAAAACGTGATATAAGCCATGATAATCCTTCATCTTTTCCATCACCATAATATCTCTTGGTTGTTCCACAACTAATACTGTTGATTTATCTCTAGTACTATCACGACATATTACACATGGATCTTCATCGGTTAAATTACCACAGGTTGAGCAATACATTAGCTTGTCCTTAGTTTCATCCAATGCATCTGAGAATTTCTTAACATCATCTTTGTTCATATCAACAACAAAGTATGCCAATCTGATTGCAGTTTTATGACCAATTCCTGGTAGACGCATAAAACTGTCGATCAACTTAGCAATTGGTTCAGGATATTGCATAATTAACCTTCTTTATTTTTTATTACATTCCAGGGATTCCCTTAGTGTATTTACCTAATGAATCTTGAGTTTTCTTTTCAATTTGTGATAACGCATCATTTACGGCACTAATTACTAAGTCTGAAACCATATCTGGATCTTCAGGATCGATTGCTTCTGGCTTAATCTTCATGTCTTTCATCTTACGATCACCTGAGAAAGTAACAACTACCATATCTTCAGGAGCCTTACCAACAAATTCACTGTTGTTGATTTGTTCTTGTTCAGCACCCATTTGTTTTTGTAGTTGCTTAACTTGTTTCATCATTTTTCCCATGTTCATACCATTCATCATAATTAATCCATCTCCTTAATCATCTTTAACATCAATTATTTCTTCACCGAATAATTGTGTTGCTTGTTTTACTAATTTAGAATTTTCTTCTGATTTTTCAATATTATTATCATCGTTTTCACCTGGATTTTCAACACTAGAATCAAGGTTTGGTGATTTTACTTCTCTACCACCATTCTTTTGAGCGACAATATAACCTTTTCTAATTTCTGGCCATTGGTCAGAAGGAATGAAAATAAAATCAGGAATATTGTGTAATATACGATCTAGTCCGTTGGATAAATCGTCAAGTAATTTTTGATCATTGCTAGCTTTTTGGAATAAGAACGCATATTCAAATGAGACAACAATTCCGTCATGACTTGCTGCAACTGGTTTAGAAACTTTCATAAGTGCACGTTGTGTGACGTCTAGTTCTCCTAAAAGTTCATCCCAAATATTTTTAACATTATTCAAATCTTCTCTGGTGGCGTTATCCAAAATTGGATAAATCTTGGTAACATTAACTTTCCCAGTAGATCTAGCATTGTTTCTATTAGTTGAACGTTTTGGCTTTTCAACTGGTTTAGAGGATTCAGCCTTTACTTGAACACCATTTTTAGTTAATTCCTCCACTTGTTTTTGCAAAGAATTAATTTGATCTTTTAGCGCACGAATCGTTGAGTTATCAGCTATGTCCACGTTGTTTTCTACGTTTTGACTACTTGATGCAGAAGTAACGTTAGTAGCTGGTTGTGCTTGAGTAGATGCCAATTTAACTGTTAACACATCTAGGTAAACGTCTGGATGCATTGTGTATTTCATTTGATTTTGAATATCATTCAAATCAACAATCATTTGATAGATAGTTGATGCATCAATTGATTCTGTTAACGCCTTAAAGTTATCATCAATAACCCCTAATTCGACTTCTTCAACCATTTCTGGTGATTGTTGATACAACAGAATATCTTGGCAATACTTAATTAAATCTTCAATAAAACGTTCTGCATCTTTTCCTGAATCTAACATTTCACGCACATTAGATAAGGCTGCTTGAACATCATGTTTTACAGCATTGTTAAGATATTGGGCGAGCAGTGACTTGGTCACACTTCCAGTTACTTGAAGCGCATTATCATATGTCACCTTATCAAAACCAAATGATAAAACTTGATCCAAGATACTTAGCGCATCACGCATCCCACCTTCAGCAGACTTTGCAATCACTCTAAGTGCTTGATCATCATATTCAATGCCTTTTTCGTTCAGGATAAATTCCATTCTAGATAGAATATCTTGAGACGTGATTCGTTTGAAATCAAATCTTTGAACACGAGAAATAATTGTAGCGGGAATCTTTTGTGGTTCTGTAGTTGCCAAGATGAAGATAACATGTGCTGGTGGTTCTTCTAATGTCTTTAGAAGTGCATTAAAAGCTCCGGTAGAAAGCATATGAACTTCATCAATAATATAAACTTTGTAAGTAGCTTGTGTTGGTGCATATTTCGCTTTGTCTCTAACATCTCTAATTTCTTCAACCCCATTATTGGATGCGGCATCGATTTCGATAACATCATTCAATGTTCCATTAGTAATGCTTTGACAAATCTCACACTCATTACAAGGTTCTCCATCTTTTTGATTAGGACAATTAATTGCCTTCGCTAAAATCTTAGCGTCGGAAGTTTTTCCAGTTCCCCTAGGACCTGCAAATAAATAAGCATGACTCAATTGATTGGTGATAATCGCATTCTTTAATGTAGTTGTGATTACATCTTGTCCAATCACATCATCAAAACGTTGCGGTCTCCATACACGGTATAAAGCTTGATAACTCATGGAAAACTCCCTTTCATAAAACTAGTTATATATATTATATATTCTATCGATGAATTATTCCATTATCGTTTTCCCTTAAAATAAAAAAACCTCTTAGCCAAGATTTGACTAAGAGTTTATTTGTATAAAAAACAAGAAGCACAAGCGTAGAATACTTAGTGCTGCTTCCTTTCGGATCTGACACGGTTCGTAAACACAACTTTGCTTCCAGGCCTTACGGCATTAATAATATTAACTTATTGAAAAACTTTTTTCAAGTTTAATTTTTTCCTTTGTTCTTTTCGTTTCTTTCTTTTCATTTTAAAGAAACTCTTCATTATATTGCTACATTCTGTGTTGATAATTCCTGAATGTAATTCCACCTGATGGTTTAATCTATCATCAGCAAAAACTTGATACAAACTTTTAGCTGCTCCCGCTTTTGTATCGTCAGCACCATAAAAAACTCTTTTAATTCGTGAATTAATAATCGTTCCAGCACACATTAAGCAAGGTTCAATTGTCACATATAAATCGCAATCTTCCAATCGCCAACTACCTAGATAACGACAAGCCTCATCAATTGCAATCACTTCTGCATGGTCCATAGCAACATTACTATGCTCTCTTAAGTTATGACCTCTACCGATGATTTTGCCATTATGCACAACAATCGCGCCAATTGGCACTTCATCAATTAAGTATGCTTTCTTGGCTTCAAATAATGCCTCTTGCATGTATTTTTCCGCTGAATTATCCATTGTAAACACTTTCCAAGATATAGTATCCCTTATTCTTTTTAATGATTTCACAGTTACCAAATAATGATGTCATTAATTTTTTAGCTGATGGTGCCCCTTGCTTCTTTTGTAAAACTACAGTTAGTGTTCCATTTGGCACTAAATGAGATACCGCTCCTTCAATCATGCCGTCAACAACATCTTTTCCGGCTCTTACTGGTGGATTAGTAATGATGGCAGCAAACTTGTCTTCAACTGTTTCATAAATATTAGAATTATGAATTTTTACGTTAGAAACATGATTTTGTTCAGCGTTTTTAACAGCTAATTCTAATGCTAAATTATTTACATCAACCATTTCAAACACTCTATCTTGGTGATGCTTAGCTAAAGCAATTGCCATTGGACCATATCCACATCCCAAATCTAATACATTTCCATCGGGGATTTTTTCCATATTTACACTTTCAACTAATGTTTTAGAACCGAAGTCTACTGTTCGCTTAGAGAACACGCCATTGTCGGTCGTGAAGGTTAAATTGTTTCCTAACAAATTAAAATTCCATGTGTGAAGTTCATGGACAACGTTTGGATTTGGTGTATAATAAAATTCGTTCATTTGAAATCAGATCCTTAAATTAAAAATTTTTAAAATTCTCTAACACACTGTATCTAGTAGATTGTAAACATTTTCAACACTAAATATGGTGTTTTTTTATTTGATTTTTTTCTTTTCTGGTGTAAACTTTTATATATAAATTAAGAGAAAAAGGAATACATATTTCGTTTAAAAGAAATACATATTCGTCAACAGAAAGGGAGCAATACACATGGCACAAGTTACTGTATATTCAAAAAACAATTGTATGCAATGCAAAATGACAAAGCGCTTTTTAAGCGAACACGATATCGATTTTATCGAAAGAAACATCAATGAAGAACCAGAATACGTATCATACTTAAAATCAAAAGGTTTTATGTCATTACCAGTTGTTGAAGCTGATGGTATTGACTCAATTTCAGGTTTTAGACCAGATCAATTAAGCCAACTTGCTTAATTTAATTTCGTATTATTCATTATAATATAAAAAGTAATTTTTGGCGAAACCGCTAATGGTCTCGCCATATTTTATCTATAAATATCAATTTTTTACTATGAAAGAGTGGTTCGAATATGTCATTAAAAGATTTGAAAGACGTAACTTATTACGATCTTAATAATGAAATTAACATCCCTAAGGATGATAAAATTCAACTAAATAAAGATAAAGATGCCCTAGCTGCATTTATCAAAGAAAACGTTAAACCTAATTTAAAAACTTTTAATTCTTTAAAAGAAAAATATGACTTTTTAGTAGAAAATGATTATCTTGAAGAAGAATTCTTAGCAAAATATGACTTCTCATTTATTGAAAAAATTTATGATTATTTGAAGAGCCAAAATTTTGAATTCAAATCTTTTATGGCTGCTTACAAATTTTATGCTCAATACGCATTAAAGACTGATGATGGAAACTACTACCTAGAAGAATTCATCGATCGTGTTGCGATTAACGCATTATACTTTGCAGATGGTGATGAAGAATTAGCAATGAACCTAGCTGATGAAATCGTTCACCAAAGATATCAACCTGCTACCCCTTCATTCTTGAATGCCGGTAGAAAACGTCGTGGTGAATTCGTTTCATGTTTCCTAATTCAACCAACTGATGACATGAACACAATTGGTAGAACTATTAATTCAGCACTACAACTATCACGTATTGGTGGTGGTGTTGGAATTAACCTTTCTAACCTACGTGCTGCAGGTGACCCTATCAAACATATCGAAGGTGCTGCTTCTGGTGTTGTTCCTGTTATGAAGTTATTGGAAGATAGTTTTTCTTACTCTAACCAATTAGGTCAACGTCAAGGTGCTGGTGCGGTTTACTTAAACGTTTTCCATCCAGACATCATTGCATTCCTTTCAGCTAAGAAAGAAAATGCTGATGAAAAAATTCGTGTTAAGACTTTATCACTAGCAGTAACTGTTCCTGATAAGTTCTATGAATTAGCTCAAAACGATGAAGATATGTACCTATTCAGTCCATATGATGTGGAAAGAATTTATGGTGTACCATTCTCATACGTTGATATTACTGCTGAATATGACAACATGGTTAACAACGATGAAATCAAAAAGACTAAGATTAACGCTCGTGAACTAGAAACTGAAATTAGTAAGTTACAACAAGAATCTGGTTACCCATACATTATTAATATCGATACTGTTAACAAGGAAAACCCTATTGATGGTAAGATTGTTATGAGTAATCTATGTTCAGAAATCATGCAAGTACAAGAACCTTCTACTGTTGATAACGAACAAAACTATGAACAATTAGGTACTGACGTTTCATGTAACTTAGGATCAACCAACATTGTTAATTTGATGGCTAGTCCTGATTTTGGTAAGTCTGTTGATGCAATGGTTCGTGCTTTAACTTTTGTTACTGACCACTCTGATATTGATGTTGTTCCTTCTATCCAAAGAGGTAACGCCCTATCACATAGTATTGGTCTAGGTGGAATGGGTCTACACAGTTTCTTAGCTAAAAACCAAATTGAATATGGTTCAGATGAAGCTATTGAATTTACTGGTGTTTACTTCATGCTATTAAACTACTGGACTTTAGTTGCTTCTAACAAGATTGCGGCTGAACGCCACGAAACTTTCCATAACTTTGAAAAGAGTCAATATGCTGACGGAACTTACTTCGACAGATACACCACTAAATACTGGGGTCCAACTAACGACCGTGTTAAAGAACTATTTGATGGTATTTTTGTTCCAACTGAAAGTGACTGGGAAGAATTGAAACAAGCTGTTATGAAGGATGGTTTATACCACCAAAATAGAATGGCTGTTGCTCCAAACGGTTCAATTTCATACATTAATGATTCTACTGCTAGTTTGCACCCTATCATTAGTCGTGTTGAAGAAAGATACGAATCAAAAACTGGTAAAATTTACTATCCAGCTCCATTCTTATCAAATGACACTCTAAAATACTACAAGTCAGCTTACGACATTGATATGAGAAGAGTTATCGATACTTATGCTGCTGCTCAAAAACATGTGGATCAAAGTATGAGTCTTACCCTATTCATGCGTTCAACTATTCCTGCTGGACTATATGAATGGAAAAACGGTAGAACTGATAAAATGACCACTCGTGACTTAACAATTCTTCGTAATTACGCTCACGCTAAAGGCATTAAGTCATTGTACTACGTAAGAACTTACACTGATGACAACCAAGAAGTCGGTGTTAACGAATGTGAAAGTTGCTCAATCTAAACTAGTTAGGAGATTTTTATTACAATGGAAAATTATAAAGCTATCAACTGGAATGCGATTAGTGACCAAATTGATAAAGCAACCTGGGAAAAATTAACCGAACAATTTTGGTTAGATACTAGAATTCCCCTATCAAACGATTTAGCTGATTGGAGAACCTTAGATGATGATCACAAATGGTTAGTTGGTCATGTCTTTGGTGGTTTAACTCTATTAGATACCCTTCAATCACAAGATGGTATGGCTGCACTTAGAAAAGATGTCGCTACACAACATGAAAGTGCAGTTCTAAGTAACATTCAATTTATGGAATCTGTCCATGCCAAAAGTTACTCATCAATTTTTTCAACTCTAAATACTCCTGACGAAATTGCTGAAATCTTTGATTGGAGTGATTCAGAAGAATTCCTTCAAAACAAATCAAAGAAAATTTATCAACTATATCATGACGATTCAAACCCATTAAAGAAAAAGATTTCAAGTGTATTCCTAGAAACCTTTTTGTTCTACTCTGGTTTCTACACTCCACTTTGGTACTTAGGACACAACAAGTTACCTAACGTGGCTGAAATCATTAAATTAATTCTTCGTGATGAATCAGTTCATGGAACTTACATTGGTTACAAATTCCAATTAGGTTTTAACCAATTAGGTGATAATGAAAAGCAAGACTTAAAGGATTGGATGTACAACTTCTTATACGACTTATACGAAAATGAAGAAAAATACACTCACATCTTATATGATCAAGTTGGTTGGACTGATGACGTACTAAAATTCATTAGATACAATGCTAACAAGGCACTAATGAACTTAGGTCAAGATCCATTGTTCCCAGACAACGCCGACGATGTTGATCCAATCGTTATGAACGGTATTTCAACATCTACAGCTAACCATGACTTCTTCTCACAAGTTGGTAATGGTTACCGTTTAGGTGAAGTTGAAGCAATGAAAGATGACGATTACAAGATTTGGTTCCCAAAAGATAATCAATAATAAAAAAGCAGTCATTAATAATTAGTGACTGCTTTTTTATATTCGATATTAGCAAAAAAATACCCGAGATTGAATTTTAAATATCAATCTCGGGTATTTTTATTTACATCATTTTAAATTGATTAAAGGTCTATTTTTTAAACCATTTTTTCCAGAATGGAAGATTTTCAGAACTCTTTTCAACATGTTCATTTACCAATACTAATAGTTGTAACATTGTAAAGACAAGTGAGTTTCCACGACGGTATGAAATATACTTAGGAGTCCATTCACTAACGTATTTTTCTTTGTAAGATCTTAGTCCTTGGAAACTGTAGAAAGCTGTTCCATACTTGTAAATCAAGTTAGATATCTTTTCATCAATAAAACTATATCTAGATTCTCCAACATTAGATAATGGTGCCATTCCTAAGTTGAAGTAGCTGTATCCTTCATCCTTAACATAGTTAAATAAGTTAATGAAAATTCCATCCATAATTCCAGATGGTGCATCTTCACTTGAACGCATTAAATCAATTGATGTCATTTCACGGTCACCAGTTGGCATAATATTCGCAAATGCGACCGGTTTATTATCTTTGTCTTTCATAACTGCAATTGGTGCCTGGTTTAAGTAATACTTATTAAAGTAACCCAGTGAGAATCCCTTTTCTGGTTTTCCTTTTAACCAATTGTCAGATACTTCTTTCAATTCATCAATAAAGGCATCAGAGAATGGTGGTTGAATAATTTCAAACTTGTATTCATCACGTTCAAATTTATTCATCAAAGCACGTTCACCACGATGCTTCTTTCCTGTAATGGAGAAAGTATCTAGTGCAACGTGCCCTTCTTCTCCAGCCTTGGTGAAACTGAATCCTTTTTCATGAAGTAACATTGTTAGTTCTTCACCAATTTCATAGAAAACAAGTGAGTAACCGATATTGTCACTATCTTCAATAAATTGATCGATAGCAGATTCTAGTTTAGCCATGTTACCAATAGGTTCACCCATAATCATAATCTTGTTAGCACGACATTTGTACATAAAGAATAGTTGATCTTCCCCATCTTCTTGATAGAAATAAATATCCTTATCGCGAACATATGCTAAATGACTAACTTCATTTCCACCAAACTTGTTAATAACTTCAGAAACTCGATTAGCGTCAAATGGTTGGTTTAACCAATCTACTTTTGAGTATGAAAGAAAACGATAAGTTAGGACTAAGATTAGGCAAGCTAAAATAAGTCCTAAGAAGCCAGCAAACCAAACTTGTGGTGAAGGAAGCAAGTATGAGTTTGACCAGTGGAAAACAGCAAACTTAAAGTTTGTAAGTAATCCGATGATCAAATAGAAAATAAACGCTAGGCCAAAAATCAATAAATCAATTAATACATGGCCCCATGAATATGTGAATTTTTGGCGGTATAAGACGCCATAACTTAGCCATAAACTAATTAATATCAATACAGAAAGAGCAATCATATTACTTGGGAAATCTTCTTTCCAAAGTGTATTCCCCATTGCGATAATTAAAAGTAATGCAGTTGGCCAAAATGCTTTTTTAACCTTTGAGCCAAATCCACGAGCGAATCCAATTAATAGGAACGCCACAATCACTGTACTTAATTGGTCTAAGAAGTAGAACGAATATGGTTCCAATGAAATATAGAATCTATTCATTAATACTAAATTAGGAATTACAGCAAGTAATAACATCATGATTCCTGAGAAATACATGAATAGTGTTATAAACATATGAGCTAGTCTTTGAATAATTAGCTTAGGAATACCGTCTAAGAATGTGTTAAATCGTTGGAATACATCAATAACTAGGAAGATAATTCCTAAAGCCACTGGGAAAATGTAGTAGAATGCACGATATAAGATTAACCAAACAGCGGCATCACTTGGTGTCACCCCAATAAAAGTTAACCCCAATAACATGGTTCCTTCAAAACTACCAAGTCCCCCTGGTACTAAAGAAGCCACTCCCACTACATTAGCAACAACAAACACTGGGAAAACAGCTAGTAGGTTAATTGGTTGATGCATAAATGCACCAATAGCCATAAATAGTCCTGCACATCCTAGCCATTCCAAGCATGAGCCAGTAATTAATTGTGCTTCTAATTTGATTGTTAAATCTTTAAAGTAATCGGAATCTGTGAATCTGGTAATGATGAATAGAATTGGGAAGTATAATCCACCAAGTACTAAAACAATCCACCACCACCAATCATGACTATTAGTTCCGAAACCGAAACTAAACATCATAATTAAAGCGATCCAACAATATGTTGATAGTCCTGCTAATAGGAATATCACAATTTTTGAAATTGCATATAAAATTTGTTTTTTAGTCGCATTTTCACTATAGAAACTAGATCTCATACTAGCTCCTAATACCCCACCGAAACCTGCGATATTAGTTAATGTGTTAGTAATCCAACCTGTTTTTATGATATATGATTTTTTAAATTTACCAGGTAAAAAATCAACAATAGTGAAATCATAAATTAACATTGGAGATACTGCGATGAATCCCAAAAGAATCATAATAAAGATAGATATCGGTGATAATCTAGAGAAACTTTCCGCCATTTGTCTTCCACTAATTTCTTTTGACACAGAAAAAATAACATGAACTACAACTGCTAATACAAATAAAACGAAAATGACTTTAACAAGTGTCATATGACGATTTATCCAATCAGCACACTTTTTAAATAAAGCTTTCAATTCTGCTTCCTCCATAAAAATCTAATTATCTACATTATCTCAATTTATAATTAACATAACAAGGTTTTATATCTAATTTATGTACAAAAAAAGACACATGATAAACATGTGTCTTTTTGAAAAGGTTTAAATTACTTAAGAGTAACTTGTGCGCCAACTTCTTCAAGCTTAGCTTTGATGTCGTTAGCTTCGTCTTCTTTAGCATCTTCTTTGATAACTGAAGGAGCACCATCAACAAGGTCTTTTGAGTCTTTTAGACCTAGACCAGTGATTTCACGTACAACCTTGATAGCCTTAACCTTTTGGTCACCAGCTGAAGTTAGTTCTACAGTGAATGAGTCTTTAGCGGCACCAGCAGCACCACCAGCAGCAGGAGCAGCAGCAGCTGCAGCTGTAACGTCGAATTCTTCTTCAATAGCCTTAACTAAGTCGTTTAGGTCTGAGATTGAAGCTTCTTTAATTTGTTCAATAATGTTATCTTTATCAAAAGCCATTTTAATTTCCTCCAATTTGGATAGTTATAATTTTATTTGTTGAGCTTAGGCTACGTCGCCATCGCCCTTTTCTGCAACTGCTTTAACAGCAATAGCAAACTTGCGAACAGGTGATTGTAACATGCTTGCAAGGATTGAAATTGATTCTTCTCGACTTGGTAATGAAGCGAATTCTTCAATTTCAGCAAGAGTAGATACCTTACTTTCAAGGATACCACCCTTAATTTCAACAGCTTCAGTATTGTCAGCAAAGCTCTTCAATACTTTAGCTGGAGCAATAGGATCTTCATCAGAGAATGCTACGGCAGTAGGACCCTTGAATAAATCACCTAATTCTTCGTAACCTGCTTCTTTAGATGCACGTACAGCAATGTTATTCTTGATAACATTGAATGAAACACCTGCATCACGTAATTGCTTACGTAAATCAGTTACTTCAGCAACGTTCAAACCACGGTAGTTAACTACGATAGCAGTAGTAGCGTTCTTGAATTGTTCAGTAACTTCTTCTACACGTTTAGCTTTGGCGTCGATTACTTCTTTCTTTGGCATTGTTTCACCTCCCAATATTTTTTGGGATTTAATAAAAAATCCCTATGCCACCTAGACATAGAGAAACCGTTTTAAGTGTCCTCGTTGGGATATTAAGGTACAAGTACCACCCAAGTCTTAGGTAGATATCAATTTTTATAACAAATAGTATTTTACTATACATATAAAGCTTGGTCAATAGGGATTTTTAAATTCCAAATTAATTACTTAACTTTAGAATGATTCTAGATCAACCTTCACACCAGGTCCGAAAGTTGATGAAACTGATAAGTTAGCGATGTAAGTACCACGAACTGAAGCTGGACGGTTCTTAACAATCAAGTCTTCAATAGCCTTGAAGTTACCAACTAGCTTGTCAGTGTCGAATGAAGACTTACCAATAATAACAGCAACGTTACCGTCACGGTCAGTACGGTAAGTAACCTTACCTGATTTTGAATCAGATACGGCTTTCTTAACATCCATAGTAACTGTACCAGTCTTAGGGTTTGGCATTAAGTTCTTTGGTCCAAGAACACGACCTAGACGACCAACTTGAGCCATCATGTCTGGTGTTGCAATAGCAACATCAAAGTCTAACCAACCGTTTTGGATTTTATCAGCTAATTCAGCGTCACCAACAACATCTGCGCCAGCTTCTTCAGCTTCCTTAGCCTTGTCACCCTTAGCAAATACAACAACTTTTTGGTCTTTACCTGTACCGTTTGGTAAGACAACAGCACCACGTAATTGTTGATCAGCTTGTTTAGTGTCAACATTTAAGTTAAATACAACTTCAACAGTTGAATCAAACTTAGCGAAATCAATTTTCTTTACAAGATCAACAGCTTCTTCAACAGAGTAAGCCTTGTTACGGTCTACTTGCTTTAAAGCGTCTTGATACTTTTTACCTCTTTTTTGAGCCATCAGTGTTTTCCTCCTTGCAATTGTGGTTGTAACGGATAAACCTCCCACATAACACCTAAATATAGGTGTTATGGTACTACAGTATAGAAACTAATTAAAAATTAGCCTTCAACAGTGAATCCCATACTACGAGCAGTACCTTCGATCATACGCATTGCGGCTTCAACATCAGCTGCGTTTAGATCTTTCATCTTAGTTTCGGCGATTTCCTTAACTTGGTCCTTAGTTACACTAGCAACCTTGTTAGTGTTTGGTTCACCAGAACCATGTTCAACACCAGCAGCCTTCTTCAATAGAATTGAAGCAGGTGGTGTCTTAGTAATGAAATCGAATGAACGATCTTCATATACAGAAATCACAACTGGAATCAAATAACCTGCTTGATCAGCAGTACGTGCATTGAATTCCTTAGTGAATCCCATAATGTTAATACCAGCTTGACCCAATGCAGGTCCAACTGGAGGAGCAGGTGTTGCTTTACCCGCAGGAATTTGCAATTTAACTACGTTAGCTACTTTTTTAGCCACGAGACATACCTCCTTAAGTCCGTGTGTGGTAAAAATTGGAGATGAGATTTCTCCTCCCACTTGAGTATGCGTGAACATACAAAATATAATATATCACGTTTATTTATAATTAACAACCCATTTTTTATCTAATTGGTTGTACTTGGCTAAATGTTAATTCTGCAGTGGTTGCACGACCAAACATGTCAATATTAACTTTTAACTTAGCCTTTTCATCATCTTTTTCAACAATCTTACCAGTTAAGTCAGCGAATGCACCATCAATAATAGTGATAGTGTCACCGATTTCTGCATCAAGTTCTTGTTTTTCTTGTGCTACACCGATACGACTTAGAATTAATTCTACTTCATCAGGTAACAATGGAGTTGGTTTACTTCCTTGACCATGTGATCCGATAAAACCAGTAACACCTGGAGTATTTCTAACGATGTACCATGCTTCATCAGTCATAACCATTTCAACTAATACATAACCTGGGAATGTTTTATCCATCTTAACCTTATCAACACCGTCTTTAACTTCGTGTTCTTCAGTTTCAGGAACAACTACTCTAAAGATAAAGTTAGACATACCCATTGATTCAGTACGTGAATCAAGGTTAGCCTTAACTTTGTTTTCGTAACCTGAGTAAGTGTGAATTACATACCATTGTTTTTCTACTGATTCCATTATGATTAACTCCCTTATATTTTTCCAAAATAAAAAAACTCCGCACTCACGAAGTTTTAAACTATCATTATAATATCACTATTGTGATAATTTTTAAATACTAAATTAAATATATAGTAAACCTGATTGAATTGCCCAATCAACAATTGCAAAGAAGATTGCAAAAATAATTGACATTGATACTACGATAGTTGTATCGATTCTAGTTTGGTGACCGTTTGGCCATACAACTAGTTTCATTTCAGTACCAACACTCTTAAAGAATTTAAATAACTTCATTGTCTTCCTCCAATTTTATACCGTTTGCTTATGCATGGTAGCTTTACCACAATGCTTACAATATTTTTTTACTTCTAATCGATTGTCATGGTTATTACCGACCGTAGTCGTATAATTTCTGGAACCACAAACTGCACATTGCAACGCAATTTTCTTTTGTGACATTTCTGATTACTCCCAGACTTTAATGTTTTTATGATAGCATTTATATTTTAGCTAGTCAACGAAACAAATATTAATGATAGGTACTGTTCAGTACCTTTTTTAGTTTGATTTTTAAACGACTAATGCAATTTTCCAATGTTTTATCACTATGAGTCTGATTTAGATTGTGACGGATTTGATCCATCTCGTCACTCTTACCGTCACATATCTGCATTAACATTGCATGAGCAACTTTTAACTCCATTGGTGATAATTGATTTGAAAGTTTTTCGATACATTCTTTCATCTTCATTGCTTCTTCAGGATGCATGTAAGCCTTGTCTTTTATACTATTATTATATAACGATTCATTTGCACTATATGAAACTAATTTATCGGCTGGCATCCTTTTCTTAGCATTACTTCTTCTTAAAATATCAAACATATGATTTTTCAAACTAATCTTAAAGAGCGTTCCAAATGAAGCATTCCGTTCAAAATTATATTCATTAATATTTTTAATCAACACCAACATTGCTTCTTGATACCAATCATCAATATCCATGTCGGTTAAGTAATAAGAACTCCATACTTTATTTATGAGTGGCTTATATTTGTTAAATAATTTAGCCAATGCATCTTCGTTATTATTATTATTAAAATCCATAATCAATCTTTTATCAATTTCTCGACTTTCTAAAACCATTTATCAATACCCCTATCAGAATCATAAGTGCATAAATAAATCTAAATAAGCTTGGCTTTATAAACAAGCGAACTTTCGTTCGTTTATAAATTGATAATATAGATTAATCTTATTTAAGAAATTTAATCTTTCGATAAATTGTCCCTTAATTGCTCTAGTCTTAACAACTGGTCATCCGACCATGTTAAACGTTGTGCATTTAATTGATTAGAATAATTTTTAACGTGTGATTTAATTTCCTTCTTTGATCTTTGAACATCCCTCAACAATTCACGAGATGATATTCTCAATGCTCCTGCAGAAAAGACAGTCCATTGTTCAGCTTGATCAGAAGTAACTACTACTACTTGCACGAATCTAGATTGTTTTTGTCGAGCATAAGCCTCAATATAACTATCCGCTGTCTCGTCCTTACTAGTCCATATAATATCTAAATCATATTTATTATCTTTTTTAGATAATCCAGGTACATACATAGCATCAAAGATAATTTTCATATCGACGTCACGATATTTTTTATATTCAGAAATCGTATGAATTAAAGCATCCCTAGCGTCAGATAATCTGTCCTCTAACTTTAGTTTGTTCAATTCAGGCCAGCTACCAATTACATTGTATCCATCAATCAACAGTAATTGTTTTTTCATTTTTAAAACCCTCTTATAATGGATTTCTTGAGTTATAAGCTTGATACATTAATAAACTGGCAGCAACACTAGCGTTTAAACTTTGTAATTGACCTACCATTGGAATAGTTAACATTTCATCTACATTCTTTTTCAATAATGGTGAAATTCCTTTTCCTTCATTACCAATAATTACAGCAACTGGGCCTTTAGCGTCCCATCTTCTATAATCTGATCCCCTCATATCTGTACCAAATACCCAAACACCACGTTCTTTTAATTCATTAACAGTGTTAACTAGGTTAGTTACTCGTGCTACTGGGATTCTTTCAATTGCCCCAGCAGAAGTTTTCGCAACAGTTGAAGTTAATCCAACTGCACGGTGTTTAGGAATAATAACTCCGGTTACCCCTGCAGCATCAGCAGTTCTAATGATTGATCCTAGATTATGTGGATCTTCGATGTTATCTAAAATCAAGAAGAATGGTGGAACATCTTGTTTTTCTGAGTTATCAAACAATTCATCAACCGTTGCATACTTGTATGGTGAAATTGAAAGGATTACTCCTTGGTGATTTTGATTATCAGATAATAAATCTAATTTTTGCTTTGGTACAGTAGAAATGACTAAGTGCTTTTGTTTTGCTAACTTAATAATTTCTTCGATACTTTTTTCATCTTTTTTAATTCCATTTTGCAAAAAGACCTTGTTGATTTCTTGTTTCCCTCTTAATGCGGAAACGACCGGATGACGTCCGATAATAAATTCACTTTGATCGCTAGTTTTCATATTGTGGCCTCCCTGCTTCTACTTGTTCAATGCACCATTGTGCTAATTCAGCTAATCGTTCATTTTGTTGTGTTAGTGATAGGTATCCCATCATTGCTTCAAAACCGGTTGAAAAACGGTATGTTAATACACTTGTATTTTTAGCATGAGTATAACTTTTCGCATTTCTTCCGCGTTTAAAAACGGCATCTTCTTCCTCAGTTAAAATTTCATCTTCTAACATAAGTTGAATTAATGCTGCTTGTGCCTTTGCAGACACGTACTTTCTAGCAGTTTTTTGTAAACGATTAGGCTTGTTAATTCCTAAGTTTAATAGGTGCTTTCTAATAAACACTTCATACACAGAGTCGCCTAAATATGCTAACGCGATTCCATTCAACTGTTTATAATCAATGTTGTTTTCCATTATTTATTCCCTTCTAAAACGGGTTCCTTGAGCTGTATCTTCTAAAATAATCCCAAGTTCTTTCAATTGATCCCTAATTTCATCACTTCTAGCGAAGTCCTTATTTTTACGAGCTTGATTTCTTTCTTCAATCAAACCTTCAACTTCACTATCATCAAGTTTTTCTTCTTTTAGAATCACACCAAAAACAGATGACATTTTAACTAATTTATCGATAATTAACTTAACAGTTCCAGCACCCACTTCAGGTCTTTCTGCATATAAATTACCTAATTTGGCTAATTCATAGACAGCATCGATTCCGTTTTGCGCATTAAAATCATCATCCATTGCATCTTGGAAATCCGCTTGGATTTGGCGAATTTCTTGTTCTAGTTTAATGTCGTCTACATCCCCAGCATCAGATAGTCGGTAATTCAAATTATTAAATGCATTCTTTAACTTATTCAAATTATTTTCAGCGGCCTTTAGATTAGCTTGGTTATATTGAATAGGACGACGGTATTGGGTGGTAGACATTAGGAAACGAACTACCTGCGGATCAACTTCTTTCACAATGTCATGAACAGTAACGAAGTTGCCCAATGATTTACTCATCTTTTCGTTATCATCACCAACTGTCACAAAACCGTTGTGCATCCAGTAGTTAACAAACTTGTGGCCAGTCTTGGCTTCACTTTGGGCACGTTCATTTTCATGATGAGGGAACTTCAAGTCTTCACCACCACCATGGATATCAATCGTATCACCTAGATACTTAGTTGACATTACTGAACATTCAATATGCCATCCTGGTCTACCTTCTCCCCATGGTGATTGCCATGAAATTTCGCCAGGTTTAGCAGCTTTCCAAAGGACAAAATCAATTGGGTCTTCTTTTTTAGCTAATTCATCATCACTAACGTGTTGACTAGCACCAGATTCTAAGTCATCAATACTTTGATGGGCTAGATGACCATAATCATCGTATTTTCTAGCACGATAGTAGACATCCCCATCAACTTCATATGCATATCCTTGATCAATTAATGATTTAACAAAATCAATGATTCCATCAATATTATCAGTCGCTCTAGGATTCATTGTTGCAGGTTCAACGTTCAACGCTTTGACATCCTCTTTATAAGCTTCGATATACTTATCAGCTAATTCATTTACAGTAGTATTTTCTGCTTTTGCTTCATTAATTAACTTATCATCTACATCGGTAAAATTAGAAATATAGTTAACTTGGTAACCACAATATTCAAAATAACGACGAATAGTATCAAATGCAACAATACTTCTCGCGTTTCCAATATGAATATAGTTGTATACTGTTGGACCACAGACATACATACCAACCGTTCTTGGCTTAATTGGCTTAAATACGTCTTTTTCTTGAGTTAATGTATTATAGATCCTTAGCATTAATGGCACCTCTATTTCTATTTTTTGTTCTTATACAATTCTATCATAAGAATAGCTTATATATTAGGATAAATTCAAATAAAAAAGCCGCCCAAAGCATGCTTTAGTGCGACTAATTTTATTATTGATTGATTTGTTTTAATGTTTCATCAATATGCTTCAATGCTTTTTCTCTACCAATCAATTCAATTGATTCAGGTAGTTCAGGTCCGTGACTTTCGTGAGTAACGGCGATTCTGATTGGCATCCATAGTTGACGACCCTTAATCTTAGTTTCTTTTTGAATTTCTTTAATTGCTTTTAGAATTTCAACAGTATCCAAGATTGGGGCTTTTTTGATTTTTTCAGCGAATGCTTTTAATACCACTGGTGCAGTTTCATTTTGAATTTCTTCAAGAGCTTCACCAGATACTTCAGCAGGTTCATTGAAGAATACGTCAGCCATTTCATTAATTTGAGCCATGTAACTCATTTGTTGCTTGTAAGTATTAATTAACTTACGAGCCCATTCGATAGTTAAAGCATCAGGATTTTCAGGTAAGTTACCCTTCTTAATCAATTGACGTAATGCTAAGTCCATTACAACGTCTTCGTCAGCTGACTTAACGTATTGGTTGTTAATCCATTCTAGCTTCTTGTTATCGAAGTTGGCTGGTGATTTGCTCAAACGATTTTCATCGTACATCTTGATAAAGTCTTTTTGAGAGAAGATTTCATCTTCACCTTGAGGTGACCAACCTAGCAATGTAATGAAGTTAAACATTGCATCTGGTAGGTATCCTAAATCACGGTATTGTTCGATAAATTGAATGATTGATTCATCACGTTTACTTAGTTTCTTACCGGTATCAGCACTAGTAATTAAACTCATGTGACCGAATACTGGAGCTTCCCAACCAAATGCTTCATACATCATTAATTGTTTAGGTGTATTAGCAACGTGGTCGTCTCCTCTAAAGACGTGTGAAATTTGCATTTCGTGATCATCAATGATAACCGCGAAGTTGTAAGTAGGCATTCCATCACGTTTTACGATAACGAAGTCTCCACCGATAGTGTCTGAATTAAATTCAACATGACCTTTAACTACATCATCCCATGCGTAAACTTTGTTCTTAGGAACTCTGAAACGAATAACTGGTTTTAAACCTTTAGCTTCTGAGTCAGCCATTGATTTTTCAATTTCTTCTTGAGACATACCAGCATATTCGTATTCGTAATGTGGCATGATTCCTTTAGCACGTTGTTCTTCACGGTCTGCTTCAAGTTCTTCTTCGGTTTTGTATGAGTAGTATGCTTTGTCTTCATCCAACAATTGTTGAATTAATGGATCATAAATTGATCTTCTTTCTGATTGTCTGTAAGGACCGAATTTTCCTGGATTATCTGGACCTTCATCCCAATCTAAGCCAAGCCATTTTAAGTTGTCTAACTGACTTCTCTCACCATCAGCTACGTTTCGCTTAGTATCAGTATCTTCGATACGGATAATAAACTTACCTTTATTATGTCTAGCAAATAGGTAATTAAAAATTGCTGTTCTAGCATTACCAATGTGTAAATGTCCGGTTGGACTTGGTGCATATCTAACACGAATTTTCTTATTAGCCAATGATATTTTCTCCTCTTCTTTTGTATAAATTCATAGAATAACATTCTAATTTTACAATTATTATCAGCAAAAATAAAGGGTAGCATTAAATCTATCCGTTTATATAATTTTTTATTTATTCATCAATTTTCGCAAAGATCATTTTACCTGCATCTGTTTGAATAGAACTAGTTACTTCAACTGAAAGTCTTTCATTTAGATGGTTCTTTCCTTCTTCAACAACCACCATTGTTCCATCATCTAAGAATGCAACTCCTTGGCTACGTTCTGTTCCCTTTTTAAGAATCATAACTTCTAAATGTTCTCCAGGTACAAAACGTGGTTTCAATGAACTTGCTAACTCATTAATGTTTAGTACGTTTACTTTTTGGAATTGAATTACTTTGTTTAGGTTGTAGTCATTAGTAATAATTGACCCATTCACATCTTTGGCTAAATGGATTAACTTACTATCAACTTCCTTGATATCCTCAAAATCCTTATCAGTAACTTCAATTGGCATAATCTTTTCAGTCTGTAATTTATTTAAAATATCTAAACCACGACGGCCACGAATTCTCTTTTGACTATCTGATGAATCCGCAATGTATTGTAATTCGTATAAAACGAATTTTGGTACTAACAAAGTACCTTCAATAAAACCGGTTTTAGCAACTTCATAGATACGACCATCAATTAAGATATTAGTATCTAGAATTTTATATTTCACTTCATTACCATTGGTAGCACTAACTGAGCCACTGGCCTTCTTAATGCCCATTCCAAAAATCTTTTTCCAATCATTTAACTTAGTTGTTCCCAGAATAAATCCTAAGTAACCAAAAACAATCATAAGTAATGCTGGCAAGATTAAGTTAGTAATTAAATATTTGGTTCTAAATAATACAATTGAAATTAAGATGGCCAAGACAAGACCAATAATCATTCCAATTGTTCCCATTAAAACGTAAAGCGGATTTTTAGAAGACAAATATTTTTCCATTTTAACTAATGTAAAAATTACTCTTTTAACGGCAAATAATGAGATTAAGAAAAATACCAATGCTCCGATTAATGAATCAACAAAGGCATTATTTAATAAGTGGGATGGGTGTAACCAAATCGCATGCCATAGAACTGGTAAATAAATCACCCCAAGTGTTGCTCCTAATATTACGAATATCAGTTGTATCACAGTGTATTTATCAAATGTTTTCATTTTTATTTTCCTCGCTAGTTATCTTACTTTAAAGCCATTTTTATCGCTTGGGATAATGTTGCTACCCCGACTACTTCAATTCCATCTGGAGCAGTCCATCCAGATAAGTTGTGCTTGGGAACAAGCACCCGCTTAAAGCCTAACTTTTGAGCTTCTAAAACTCGTTGTTCAATTCGATTAACCCTTCTAATTTCTCCGGTCAATCCAATTTCACCAATATAACACTCTGCAGGATCAGTCCCTTTGTTCTTGTAACTAGATGCAACACTGATTGCAACCGCCAAATCAATTGCTGGTTCGTTTAACTTCACTCCACCAGCAGCTTTTAGGAATGCATCTTGATTTTGTAACATCAATCCAGCACGTTTTTCTAGTACGGCCATCAATACCGCTACCCGATTTCTGTCGATTCCAGTCGCTGTTCTTTGCGCATTCCCAAAAACAGATGGGGTTACCAATGCTTGGATTTCAACTAGAATTGGTCTGGTTCCTTCCATTGAAACCACAATTGCAGAACCGTTAGCATCTTTCAATCGTTCCTCTAAGAAAACTTCTGAGGGATTAGCAACTTCTTGTAATCCGGATTCTTGCATGTCGAATATTCCCAATTCGTCTGTTGAACCAAAACGGTTTTTAACTGCTCTTAAAATTCTGTAGGAGTGATGCATATCTCCTTCAAAATATAAAACAGTATCAACCATGTGTTCTAACGTCTTTGGCCCAGCTAATGAACCACCCTTAGTAACATGGCCAACCACGAAGACTGTAATTCCATTAGTCTTGGCGATTGACATTAAATCAGCGGTAATTGCACGTACTTGAGAAACTGAACCAATTGCTGAATCAACATCTGGTTCGGAAATTGTTTGAACAGAGTCAATCACAACTGCATCTGGTTGAATCTCATCAATTGCACTTCTAATTGCACCCATGTCAGTCTCAGGGTAAAGATACATATTGGCCCCATTCACTGCTAGTCTTTCAGCTCTAAGCTTAATTTGACTAGCACTTTCTTCACCAGATACGTATAAAATCTTTTGATTTTTCTCACTAAGTTGTCCTGATATTTGTAGAAGCAATGTTGACTTTCCAATTCCAGGATCTCCACCGATTAAGATTAAAGAGCCAGGAACAACCCCGCCCCCTAATACACGATTAAACTCTTTAGAATCAGTCTCAAATCTTGATTCTTTTTCGAACTTAACATCTTTAACTAATTGTGGTTGAGTTTGCTTACCATTGAAATCCATTCGATGGCTTGATTTTAAACTAGATGTTTCTTTTTGCACGGTTTGTTCTTCAAATGTATTCCACTTTCCACAGTTAGGACAATGTCCTAAATACTTAGGAGAAATGTATCCACATTCTTCACAAACAAATTGTGTCTTAACTTTAGCCACGTTAATTTCCTTTCGTTAAAAACTTATTCTCCAGATGAGCCAAATCCACCAATTCTAGTGGTTCCTTTGTTAGCATCATCATCGGTTGTCAAGAATGGTACAAAAATACCTTGCGCAATTCTGTCACCCTTCTTGATTTTTCTATCAAGCAATCCAAAGTTAGTCATTTGAACAAATAACTCTCCTTCATTGCTTTCATTGTTGTAGTAATCTGCGTCAACAATTCCAATTCCATTTGGTAAAACCATCCCTCTCTTAAGAGGTCCACTTGATCTGTTTGCAATTACTAACATTTCGTCTGGTTGCATGTATGCTTTGATTCCAGTTGGTACAAGTAATGGTCTCAAAACATCTTTGGCTTTTTGCATGTCTTCTTCAGAAACATCTTGTTGATGTTTAAGTGCCCATAAAACTTTTAAAAATCCTAACTTCCAAATTGATGGAAGTACAAAATCGCTGGATGCTTCAATATCGTAACCAGCAGCTTGTTGTGTTGAACGATATGGTAAGTTAATCCCATCATTCTTATATTTTGAAACTACTTCAAATCCTCTTTTCATCTCTACACATCCTGTTTTAGTATTACTATATATTATACTACTGATTTGCTATAAAATCTGGTCTCAATTAAAACCAAATATTTTATTTGACAAACAAGCCATAACCATAGAAAATTATATTATGTATTAGTAAGGTATTTGATACCTTTTTCGAAACTTTTTGTTTGGATATTAATCATCCCAAACTGATTTAATCGTTTTACCGAAATTATAGAGGGGAACCTGATTATGGACAAAGAATTAATGAAACAAATGGCCGGACAAGAGGCAGTTAAGTATATCGAAGACGGTATGACTGTTGGTCTAGGAACCGGTTCAACTGTAAAATACTTGTTGGATGCATTGGGTCAACGAGTTGCAGAAGAAGGTCTCCGAATCATTGGAGTTCCCACATCAAATCGTTCAGCAAAACGTGCTCGCGATTTAGGGATTGATGTTAAAAGTATCGACGATGTTGATCACATCGATTTAACCATTGATGGTGCTGATCAAATCGACGAAAACTTCCAAGGAATCAAGGGTGGTGGTGTTGCGCATCTTCGTGAAAAGATTGTTGCCATCAACTCTGACCGTAACATTTGGATTGTGGATGCTACCAAAATGGCCAAAAATTTGGGTTCATTCCCACTTCCCCTAGAAGTTACACCTTATGGAAGTTCTCATTTATTCAATCGATTAGATGAAATGGGTTATCACCCTACTTTTAGAACAAATGCTAAAGGTGGTCACGTTTTAACTCATGCTGATAACTACATTATCGATTTAAACCTTGGATATATTGAACGTCCTCATGAATTAGAAACTATTCTAAACAACATGACAGGAATCGTTGAACATGGTTTATTCTTAGATGTCGTTGATATGGTTATCGTTGGTCATGAAGATCATTGCGAAACTTTTGAAGCAAAAAGAAATTAAAAATCTAATTTTTTTCTAATTAAACTAAATCCCAGAACCATAATGATTAGCTTACTTTATCATTATGGTTCTTTTTATTTTGCGTTTAATTAATGAGAAACCAGTGATATAATATGACAAAAGTATAGGAGGTCTGATGATGTCAGAAAGTATTAGTAATGAAAATATCCAAAAATATCAAAGCGATTTAAAGAATCGTCAAGAAGCTAAGGTAATGCAAAGAGCTATTAGCCACAATGGTATTAACTCAACTGCCGCAAACTTCGAATCTGAAGCTAACATGAAGCCTATTTTTTCAGTGGAAGTCGATACTGGTGAAGTATCAAACCAACAACATAGTGGTCGTTGCTGGATTTTCGCTGCTTTAAATACTATGCGTCATAATTTAGCTAAGAACTTTAATTTATCTGGTGATTTTGAATTATCACAAATTTACACAACATTTTGGGATAAATTTGAAAAGTGTAACTGGTTCTTAGAAAACATTATTAGAACTGCCAACCAACCTTTAACCAGTCGTCGTGTTTCTTGGTTATTAGACTCACCTCAACAAGATGGTGGTCAATGGGACATGTTATGTGCCGTAATCGAAAAATACGGTGTTGCTCCTCAATCTGCAATGGTTGAAACTGCAAATAGTAATGATACTTCAGAATTAAATGCAGTCTTAAACCAAAAGCTAAGAATCGATGCAATTAAACTTCGTGAACTTGCTAACGATGGTAAAGATGTTCAAGCAGCAAAAGATGATATGCTAAGTGAAATTTACCGTGTCTTGGTATACGCATTTGGTGAACCTGTTTCAACATTTAACTTTGAATATCGTGATGAAAAACATGAATACCATGTTGATAATGATTTAACTCCTAAGAAGTTCTTCGATAAATACGTTAACTTAAACTTGGAAGACTATGTATCAATTATTAACTCACCTACTGAAGATAAACCTTATGACAATACATACACTGTTGATATGCTGGGTAATGTCATTAACGGTCGTCAAGTTAAACATTTAAACTTAGAAATGGACAAACTTGAAGAACTAACCATTACTCAACTAAAGAATGGTGAAAGTGTTTGGTTCGGAAGCGATGTTGCTAAAGAATCAGATCGTAAAAAAGGAATCATGGATGATGACCTATATTCTAAAGGCGAATTATTCGACATTGATTTAGGTATGAGCAAGGCTGAACAATTAGACTTCCATCAAAGTGTTATGAACCACGCAATGGTTATCACTGGTGTTGACATTGTTGATGGTAAACCAACTAAATGGAAAGTTGAAAACTCATGGGGTAACAAAGTTGGTTCAAAGGGATACTTTGTTATGAGTGAATCATGGTTCAGACGTTTCACCTACCAAGTAGTTATTAACAAGAAATACTTATCAGAAGCTGACAACGCTTCTCAAGAAAAAGACCCTGTTGTTTTAGATCCATGGGATCCAATGGGAACTCTTGCTTTCTTTGAAAAATAAACCAACTAAAAAAGAGTTGATACAATGTATCAACTCTTTTTATATTGTCTTTTTATTAATTACGTGAAGTTTTTGATCAAATTGATAAATAATTGGTTTCCCGTTTGGAACTTCAACCTGATTAATCTCACTATCATCAATATTATCTAAATACTTAATTAATGCTCTTAAAATAGAGCCGTGAGCCACAATTAATTGATTTTGATTATCTAATAGCTTAGGAGCAATTTGGTCTTCCCAATACGGTATTAAACGATCAGAAGCCATTTTTAAACTTTCACCTAACGGAATTTGCACCCCTAATCTTTGGTAACGACGGTCTACATCGTGTTGCTTCAATAATGGTGGTACCGTGTTATAACTTCTTCTAAACAGATTAAACTGTTCAACACCATATTCTTCTTTAACATCACTTTTAATCCGGCCACGTAAAGCTCCATAGTGTCGTTCATTCAAACGCCATGTTTTAGTAGCATTCACATAATCTTGATCAATGTCACCTAAAACAATGTTTAAAGTTTCAATTGCGCGTTTTAAATAAGATGTATGTGCATGCTGAAAGTTAATATTTAATTTTTGTAATGCTTGTGCTGCAATGTGTGCTTGTTGAATTCCCTTTTCGGTTAACTCAACATCACTCCAACCAGTAAAAACATTTTGCTGATTAGCAACACTCTCACCATGACGCATAATTACTAAATAAGCCATCTTATCATCTCTTTTTTATTCTTCTAATTCAGCATTTTTTTGTTCCAATTGACTCCCTACAAACGTAATCACGGAACCAATTAAAATAATAACAATTCCAATCCAGGTATTAATTGCAATTTTATCACCAATAAGAATCATTGCTAATATTGGTGCCAATCCAGGTTTAATGAAAAACACGATGGATGCAATCGATACTCCTGCTCTTTCCATTGCCAAGAAGTAAAAAGCAAATCCTCCACCGGTCACAAATACACAGATAAATAATAGAATCCAAAAATATTGTAATGAAATATTATGTAAAATTGGTGTTTTAGCAAATGGTTTTAACCATTCTACTTTATCCATTAATAGAGCTACTTGATTAATATTACTGATTAAAACTAATATCAATAGTTCAATAGCTCCTGCTAAGAAAGTATAACACGTTGTTGCTAATCCATTCATCCCTGTAACACTAGATCCCCATCTAGAAACAATTCCGTACAATCCAAATGTTAGTGCTGAACCTAATGCTAGTGTTAATCCCAGTGGATTAGTTAAGTTTTCAGGGTTAACAATAATTATTAATCCAACGATTGAAATTACTAATGAAATAAATCCCAATCTGCTGATTTTTTCTTTTAAAATAAAAAATGCAAATAGTAATGCAAAAACTGGGTTACAGCTAAAGACCACAGCAACCGTAGAAGCTTCATCGTACATGATAGCTAATTGATACAATGTCATACTAACTACCACACATAAAAATCCGGTTAATAAAAACACTCCAATACTTTTCCACTTTGTTGTCATCAGAGGTTGTTTACCATTCTTCAAAACAATTGGTAATAAAATCAATCCTCCGATAAAGAATCTAACTAAGTTTAACTGAATTGGGCTAAAGACTCCTTGTACACTCTTTAATGCAATTTCCATTGAGCTAAACATGAAAGTAGAAATTAATATATATAGAAAAGTTTTTTTCAACTTAAAACGCGCTCCCCTTTTTTAATTTACAAATTAACAAAAACTTGATACACTACTAACTTAAATTAAATTTGTAATTTCTTGATTTAGTTATATCAACATCAGAATTATATCATATTCCCCATATCCATTAAAATATGACAAAATTATTACAATTTGTTACATCTTTTGTAACCGTTATTAATTTTTATAAAATAAGTTTATAATGTTAATTATATTTACGAATCTTGATTATATCTTTTATAATGGGGAAATTCATAAAAAGGAGCTATGATTGATTTATGCAAAATAACAATCAAAATTTCGAACGAGTTTCCAGATCCAGAGCAAGTCAACCTCATTTCAAGAAAAAAAGTCATAAAGGTGCTTGGATCACCTTCCTTGTTTTCTTAGTTCTGCTAGTTACTGGTCTGGTCGTTGCTCACGGTATCTATGTGAACATGAAAAATGCAGCTGATAAAGCCTATCAACCTGGTTTATCAACAAAGGCTAGAAATGTTTCGAGTGTGATTGCTCAAAACAAACCAGTATCTATTTTACTATTAGGTACTGATACTGGTGCTCTTGGTCGTCATGATACTGGGAGAACTGATACTATCATCTTGGCAACTGTAAATCCCAAGAAGAAAACAATTTACCTAACAAGTATTCCTCGTGATACTAAGGTTACTGTTCCTGGTGATTCACAACCATACGAAAAGATTAATGCAGCATATACTATTGGAGGAGCATCTAGCGCTGTTCAAACCGTTCAAAATCTATTGAACGTTCCAATTGATTTCTATGCAATCATTAACATGGGTGGTCTAGAAAAGATGGTTAACGCCGTTGGTGGTGTTACCGTTACTCCTCCACTTACTTTCCAATATGGTGCTGCAAACGTTGTTAAAGGTAAGACAGTTACTCTAAATGGTGCTGAAGCACTTGCTTACTCAAGAATGAGACATCAAGATCCAGCTGGTGACTACGGTCGTCAAGTAAGACAAAGACAAGTCCTACAAAAGCTTGTTCTTAAAGGTATGAACATTTCTTCATTACCTCGTTACAAGGAAATCTTAAATTCTGTCTCAGGTAAGCTAAAAACTGATATGAAGTTCGACGATATGGTTGCACTTCGTGAAAGATATGGAGTTGCTACTCACCATATCAAGTCACAAACACTACAAGGTGAAACAGCTGTTATTAATGGAATTGATTATGAAGTTCCAACACAACAAGAGTTATTAACTATTTCTAACTCAATTCGTTCAAGCCTTGGTTTAAGTACTTTATCATCATTGAACCAAACACAAGATACAACTAGTGATTACAGTTCAACCACTTCAAGTACTTCAACTCAAATTAACTATTAATAAAAAAAGCATCTGAATGTTATGTTTAGATGCTTTTTTATTACCCTCATTTCCCCTTTAGAAAACAAAAAAGACATTCGATTAAACGAATGTCTTTTATTTAGATTGGGCTAGCTGGGTTCGAACCAGCGCATCACGGGATCAAAACCCGTTGCCTTACCACTTGGCTATAGCCCAATAAAAGGGCGGTAGGTGGGAATCGAACCCACGCGTGTCGGAACCACAATCCGATGTGTTAACCACTTCACCACTACCGCCATATCATTATGTGTAATGATGATTTTAATAATGCGGCCAAGAAGACTCGAACTTCCACCGGGAGTAATCCCGACAAGATCCTTAATCTTGCGCGTCTGCCAATTCCGCCATGGCCGCAGTAAAAAATCACAAATATTATTATATGTGATTTTCAACTTAATTTCAATACTATTTATTAAAATTTATTCTCCGCGAACAGTAGCACCAGTATGATCAACCTTAATTAGTCTCATTACCCCAGTTAAATTACTGTCGCTTAATGCATTTCTTAACTCATTTAGTTGTGAAGATGTTCCAAAGGTAATCACACTACGTTGAGATTGATTTAAGAACGTTCCATATATCCCTAATTGATGGGCTTGATTTCTAATTACTTCAAGTTCAGGAACAATATCATAGATATTGTCGGTATAAATGGCATCGTTTTCCATCATTTCAGTAGCTTTAGTCCATTCATTATTCATCAATGATGCAACTAGTACATTAGTAGCACTACTTGCTTTTACAGCATCTACAGAGCTAACTTCATCCTTATAGATAGCTTTATCATGAGTGCCATCGTCTTTAACTAGATAAACTAACGCATTAATTACTTCGGGAATATCGGTCTTTACTGTGGTTGCCATCTTTCCATTGAAATATGAAACGGTGATGTTACCAAGTAAAGCAGAGGCAACACCATCAGCATGGCCCTCAATCTTACTTCCAGCGTTAATTTCATCATCTAATGACATGTCTAAGTTACCAAGTGCATTGGCAATTTTAATTCCAGCAACAATTGCAGTTGTACTAGAACCTAGTCCCCTTCCAATTGGCACATCTGACATCACAGTTAATTGATGTGGTTTAATCGTTGGGTCTACTTTTAAAATAGTTTGTACAATAATGTTATTTTCGTCACGAGGCACATCATCTCCAAGTGCGTGGTTAACTTGCCAACGATCCATTTCTTCTTCCACGATGACAGTGTAATATAAGCCAAATGCAATTCCAATTGAATTAATACCTGCACCAATTCCAGTTGATGTAGCTGGTACTCTGATAATTATTTTTTTATCCAAACTAATCATCTCCAGTTTTTAATTCTAGTTTTCCACGACATTTTCCACAGACATATTTTTTAACGTCGATTTTACGCTTTCGACGATACGTTTGTCCACAATGTGAACAAATATAAACCAATGGACGATTATCAACAGGTGCCGGTGCATAACGTGATCCGCCTACTGTTTTTAATAATCGTTTAAAAGCAAGAGTATTATGTTTACCAGAATAACCTGATAAATGAAGGTGGTAATGACATAATTCGTGCTTAATTACACCAATTAAAACATCTTTAGAATGCTCTGACAACATCTTTGGATTAATATCGATATTATGACTTTGGACATGGTAACGACCCCCAGTCGTCTTTAATCGTCGATTAAAATATGCCCTGTGGACAAACGGTTTCGCAAATGATTCTAGTGAAACGTTTTCCACTAAAGTTTGTAATTCTTGATCATTCATTTAAATTTTATCACTTCTCCGGATTAATCATTGTTAGTTGAATCCGATTTCTCTTAATATCAATTGATAATACCCAAACATCAACAATATCTCCAACAGAAACAATTGTACTAGGGTCAGAAATAAATTTATCACTCATTTGTGAGATGTGCACTAAACCATCTTGTTTAACACCTATATCCACAAACGCACCGAAATCAATTACGTTTCTAACAGTTCCTTGTAATTGCATGCCTTCTTTTAAGTCCTCAATCTTCAAAACATCTTGTTTTAAAGCTGGCATTGGCATGCTATCGCGGAAATCTCTTCCCGGACGTTTTAGTCCATCAATAATATCCAAGACGGTTTGTTGTCCGGTTTGGGTTTCATTAATAAACTTATCAACATCGAATGTGGATAAGGCAGAATTGATTTCTGCACTACCCAATGCATCTGTGGATAATCCTAGTTCTTTTAAAATCTTCATTGCTACTGAATAACTTTCTGGATGAATATCGGTATTATCTAATGGATTTGTTCCATCAATAACACGTAAGAACCCAATCGCTTGTTCGTAAGTCTTGCTTCCTAAACGAGGCACACTACTTAGTTCTTGGCGTGTTTTAAATACTCCATTGCTATTTCTATACTTAACCACGTTTTTAGCGGTTGCTTTCGTAATTCCAGAAATATGGGTTAATAATTCTGGACTAGCAGTATTTACATTAACCCCAACTTTATTCACAGCTGTTTCCACAACTCTGTCTAATTGAGCATCTAATTGTTTTGCAGGTAAATCATGTTGATATTGACCAACACCAACTGATTTAGGATCAATCTTAATTAACTCAGCTAACGGATCTTGCAAGCGTCTTCCAATACTTACAGCAGATCTTTCTTCAACATGAAAATCTGGGAATTCATCACGTGCGTTTTGACTGGCTGAATATACTGAAGCGCCTGCTTCATTAACAATTACGTAATAAACTGGTAGCTTATTTTCTTTAATTAAATCAGCAACAAACTGTTCTGATTCACGACTAGCAGTTCCATTTCCAATTGCAATCATTTCTGCATGGTTCTTGTTAATAAAATCCACTAATTGCTTTTTAGATTGTTCACGTTTAGTTTCACTAGCTGGTTTATGTGGATAAATCACTAGCTTATCTAAAAACTTACCATTGTCATCAATTGCTGCTAATTTACATCCAGTTCTGTATGCTGGATCAAATCCAATTACAACTTTGCCTTTAATTGGTGCTTGCATTAATAGGTTATACAAGTTTTTACCAAAGATGCCAATTGCATGTTCATCAGCTTCCTCCGTTAATTGATTTCTAATTTCACGGTCAATTGCTGGTTTCATGAAACGAGCATACGCATCTTCATATGCTGATTTAACAGCATCAGCGCTTTTGTTAGTTCGCTTACGGTTAGTTTCAGCTTGTAAGAACTTGTAAATCACGTTGGTATTAACTTCAATGTTAACGGTCAGAATCTTTTCTTTTTCACCACGGTTAAGTGCTAATACTCTATGCTTCTTTAATTGATTAATTGGTTGTGAAAAATCATAGTAATCAGCATAAACATTCTTTTCATCTAGTTCTTCACCATTCTTTTTGACCTTACTAGTGATTAATCCATGCTTCTTAGTATCTTCTCTAATCCATTCTCTTAAATAAGCATCGTTACCAATGTCTTCAGTTAAAATTTCGTGCACTCCAGCCAAGACATCTTCGACTGAATTTAATTCTTGTTCAGCATTAACATAATCACTAGCCTTTTGAACAAATGAATCATCATTGGCCAATACTAACTTCGCCAATGGTTCTAACCCTTGTTCTCTAGCAATCATTGCCTTGGTTTTCTTCTTCTTTTTGTATGGAAGGTATAAGTCTTCAACGTTTTGCATCGTTTCAGCATTTTGAATCGCTTTTTTAAGTTCCGCGTTTAATTGGCCTTGTTCTTCAATTAAACGAATCACTTCCTCTTTACGCTTTTCTAAATTACTAATTTTAGTGTTTGCATCGGCAATTTCTCTAATTTGGACTTCATCTAAACTACCAGTGCGTTCTTTTCTATATCTAGCAATAAAAGGAACGGTATTTCCTTCTTCCATCATTGATATAACGGCAGTCACTTGTTTTTCAGAATAGTGAGAAAGTTCCTTTACAATCTTTTTAATAATTGATTCTTCCATTGATATCATCCTATCTTCACGTCTTTTTAAGCAAAAAAATAGCTGGTAGTAATTACCAACTATCTTTAATTATTACATTGACATCATGATTTTTTGAGCAGTCTTAAATACTCTTTCAATGCTATCTTGTTGTGCTTGACCAGCAGCATTGAAAGCTTCGACATCAATTTTATCGGCGCTAATGCTATCAACCATGTCTTGGCATCCCTTAACATAGTCAGCATATGCTTCAGTTAATACTGAGTGACGTCCTAATTCTTTAGCAGGTACATCAGCGTTTTGTAATTGAACTAAAAAGCCTTGGTATTGATCAGTTCCATCCTGGAAAGTTTGTTTTGTCTTAGCTAAATCAATTCCAGCATAGTCATTCTTAGCAACCGCATCTTCTAGTGGTTCGTAATCATGACTCATTTCTTCTCCCACTTTATTAGTGTTAGTGATTAAATCAGATAGTAATGGAGCATAAATTGCCATCTTGTTCTTTTTCATAATTATAAATTTCCCTTCTTATTTCCAAAAGTCATCGTAAATGGTGATTGGTAGATGACGTTTGTGTTCAGTTTTAATATACCAGTTTTCAATCTTTTCTGCAGCCGAATCATCAATATCTTTACCTTCTAGGTAATTGTCGATATCGTCATAAGTCACACCTAGTGCTACTTCATCTGGTAAAGCTGGACGATCATCTTCTAGGTCAGCAGTTGGTGTCTTTTCGTATAAATGCTTAGGTGCATTTAGTTCATTCAACATTGCTTTTCCTTGGCGCTTATCTAGTCGCCATAGTGGCGTGATATCAGCAGCACCATCCCCAAATTTAGTGTAAAAACCAGTTACTGCTTCAGCAGCATGGTCAGTACCTAAAACAGCACCGCTAGTTTGACCAGCAATTGCATATTGGGCAATCATTCTTTGACGTGCTTTGATATTTCCTTTGTTAAAGTCAGAAATATCTAAACCATTTTCTTCAACAGCTTTCATTGCTGCATCTGCCATTGGTTTAATATCAACTCTAAATGTCTTATCAGCACCGATAAATGCAATTGAATCCATTGCATCTGATTCATCTGCTTGCGTACCATATGGTAGTCGAACAGCAATAAATTGATATGAATCATCTTTAGTTTCTTCACGCATTTCGCTAATTGCAATTTGAGCTAATTTACCAGTTAATGTAGAATCTTGACCACCTGAAATTCCCAATACAAATGTTTTTAAAAATGGGTATTTCTTTAGATAGCTCTTTAAAAATTCAACACTATTTCTAATTTCTTCTTTTGAATCAATTGATGGTTTAACCATTAACGCATCAATAATTTCAGCTTGCTTATCGCGCATTATAATTCACCCTTATCTTGTTTTTGTTTAATTTGAGCATGGACTTCTTTAATAATACTCATCTTGTTGTCCCAACACTTAGTTGATAAATCAACTGGATATTCCTGAGGATTTAACTCACGTTTGTATTCAGGCCATAATGAAGATAATACTTCTTCACTATGGGCTTTAATATCAGATAATTCTGGTTGGTTATAAATCAACTTACCATCTACAAAAATATCAGTTAGTAGTGGCTTGGCAACAAAATCAGTAAGTGTCTTATTGATATAAGTATATTGTGGATGGAACATGTATAGTTCAGATTCTTCATTAGGATTTTCATCATTCAATGTGATGTAATCCCCTTCTGACTTACCATCTTTTCTTTCGGTAACACGCCATACTTGTTTTTTACCTGGTGTAGAAACTTTTTCAGCGTTATTAGATAGCTTAATTGTATCCACCATTTCACCATCATCATTTTCAACTGAAACCATCTTGTAAACGGCTCCTAATGCAGGTTGATCAAACGCAGTAATTAACTTAGTTCCAATTCCCCAAACATCAATCTTAGCATCTTGCATCTTTAAACTAGTGATGGTTTTTTCATCCAAGTCATTTGAAGCAAAAATCTTAGCATTAGGGAAACCAGCATCGTCTAACATTTCACGTACTCGTTTTGATAAGTATGCCATATCACCAGAATCAATTCTAACTCCGGCAAAGTGAATCTTATCACCTAATTCTTTAGCGACTTTAATCGCATTAGGGACGCCACTCTTCAATGTGTCAAAAGTATCAACTAAAAAGACACACTCATGATGACTGTTTGCATATGCCTTAAAGGCTTTGTAGTCGTCTTGGAATAATTCCACTAATGAATGCGCATGGGTACCACTAATTGGAATATTAAAGTTCTTTCCAGCTAAAACGTTGGAAGTAGCATTAAAGCCACCAATGTAGGCAGCTCTAGTTCCCCATAAAGCGGCTTCAGTTTCTTGCGCTCTACGACTACCAAATTCTAGTAGTGGATCGTTACCAGCGGCCATTCTAATTCTAGCTGCTTTAGTTGCGATTAAAGTTTGATAATTAACAATATTTAATATTGCTGTTTCTACCAATTGACATTCGCAAACGTTTCCTTCAACTTGTAGCATTGGTTCGTTGTTAAAGACTAACTCTCCTTCTACAAATGAACGAATTGATCCAGTAAATTTGAAATTACTTAAGTATGTTAAAAATTCTTCACTATATTCATTTTGACTTCGCAAAAATTCAATATCTTCATCAGTGAAGTTAATATTTTGAATATAATCGATTACTTTTTCTAATCCAGCGAAAATAGCAAAACCATTTTCGAATGGCATTTTTCTAAAGTAAACTTCATATACAGCGTGGCGATTTTGCAAACCTGCTTTAAAGTATGTTTGCATCATATTGATTTCATATGCATCAGTATGTAATGTTAAATTATCAAATTGATTTGACATTTTTAATGAAATCCTCCTAATACATGTCGCATTTTATTGTCTTTTATTTTATCATTAATTAAAGAAATAATCATAATAATTTATTTGAAGGTATAGAGATGGAAAATAAAAAAGTAAATATTTTGGGTTTCGATTTTTTAAACAGTTCATTTAATAATTTTATGGATGGACTAAAAGAACGTATCAATCAAAGACAAAATACATTTGTTGTAACAGCTAATCCAGAAATTGTGGTAGCTGCTTTAAACGATAATCAATATGCTGAAACCATCAAAAAAGCTGATTACTTAGTTCCAGACGGAGTCGGCATTGTCATGGGTGCAAACATACTAGGATCAGATATGAGCGAAAGAATTACTGGTTACGATGTTTTATTAGACCTATTAGCGTGGGGAAATCAAAATCATAAATCTGCTTACTTCCTGGGAGCAAAACCAGAAGTCATTGCCGATTTAAAAACCATTATTCCGCAAAAATATCCCGATTTAAGCGTTGCTGGATATCATGACGGGTATTTTAACGATAGTGACGAAATTGCTGCTGAAATCGCACAAAATAAACCTGATATGGTATTTGTTGCGTTAGGTTTTCCTAAACAAGAATACTTTATTGAAAAATACCGTCAACAAAACGATGGATTATGGATTGGCTTAGGTGGTAGCTTTGATGTTTTATCAGGTCACGTCCAAAGAGCTCCACAATTTTGGATCAACCATCGTATTGAATGGTTATATCGTTTAATTAAAGAACCAACTAGATTTAAACGTATGTTAGCGTTACCCAAATTTATTCGTTTAATTAAAAAACAAAAGAAACAAAAATAAAACAAAAAGTACATTTGATTAATCAAATGTACTTTTTTTACTGTCTAAATAAAATTCGAATCTTTCACCGACATATTGAGTTCTAACGTATTCAAATGGTTCGCCATTTTGTAGTTCAGTTACCTGACGTAATAATAAGATTGCATCACCTTTTTTAATATCCAGAAATTCAGCAATTCTTTCAGATGCCAAAGTAGCTGAAACGTTTTGACGTGATACCTTTGGCGTTAATCTCTTTTTTTCTTTTAATGATGCATAGAAAGAATGGGAAACGTCATCTTTACTTAGACCATCAATAAACTTCTCAGGTACGGTCGCAATTTCAAAACAAATTGGAATATTATCACCATATCTGATTCTTTCCATTCTTAAAACTTTCTCGTTTTCAGAAATGTTTAGTTTTTCAATCTCACTTAATGATGGTTCTAACATATGATATGAGACTGTTTTACTCGATGGATGTTTTCCTTGGGCAATCATTATGTCTGAAAAACCAGTAACTCCAGACATTTTTTCTTGTACCTTTTGATTGGAAACATAAGTACCAGATCCAACTCTTTGGTCCAAAATTCCTTCATCAACTAACGTTTGAATGGCTTGTCTTAAAGTCATTCTGCTGACATTAAATTCAGCTGATAATTGACGTTCAGAAGGTATGCGACTACCTAGTTTCCATTTTCCATCTTCGATATTCTTTTTGATTGAATTATGAATTTGAATATAAATTGGCAAAGCCATTATCTAACAATCCCCTCAAAATATTACTCTTCTTGCGTTGCATCAAAGCAATCAATAACTGCTTTTTCAAAACCACTCTTTTTTAATGCTAATAAACCTTTGATGGTTCCACCAGCAGGTGAACAAACATCATCGATTAAATCGCTTGGTGATTTTTCAGATTTATCAATCATTTTCATTGAACCTAAAATTGCTTGGGCTACCATTTCAGTAGCTGTTTGTTTATCTAAACCGTGATTAACAGCACTCCGACTGAAAATATCGGCAAATAAATATGCATATGCAGGTGTACAACCCATCAATGATCCAGAAACATCAAATTTATCTTCTTCAACTTCGATTGTCTTACCTAGTAAATCAAAAACATGAACTATTTCATTTAATGATTCACCATCTAGATTTTCATTACTCTTATAAATTAACATTCCTTCGTTCACTTCAACGTTAACATTTGGAATCAAACGAATGATTGGCAAATCATAACTAGTTAATTCTTCTAGTCGTTCTAATGATACTTGCCAAACGATGGATGCTAATGTTTTATGTACTAAGTCGTCTCTTACCTCTCTTAAAACATCCACAACTTGCTTAGGTCCAACAGCTAAAATAATTAAATCACTGCTTTTAACTACTTCTTGATTATTGTTACTACAATTTACCCCTAATTCTTCTGCGAATTGCTTGTACTTACCAATATGAGGAGCATGAACGTAAATGTCTTCTGGCTTAACTTGATTAGAATTGATAAATCCCTTAATCATTGCCTTAGCCATTGCTCCTACTCCAATAAAACCAATTTTCATAGTAACCTCCTGAAGCGAAATATTGAATATATTATAACATAAAAAAAATGACCGACTATGAAAGTCAGTCATTTTAAGTAGTTGGGCTAGCTGGGTTCGAACCAGCGCATCACGGGATCAAAACCCGTTGCCTTACCACTTGGCTATAGCCCAATAAAAATGGAGGGGAGTGGATTCGAACCACCGAACCCGAAGGAGCGGATTTACAGTCCGCCGCGTTTAGCCAGACTTCGCTACCCCTCCGAAAAGATACAAAATGTAATCAACAAAAAATATAATATCAAAATCATACTTACATGTCAATAACTTTTTATCTAATCGCAAGTGTTAAAACTGCGACGCTGATTGATATCTCTCAACCAATCAACATATAATATAATATCGAAAATCGTAGAATGAGTCAACACTTTTTTTCATTTTATAACAATTATTTTTTGGGAACCTTTCTAAGAATGAAATGAAGTATTCCAAACATTAATGCAGACAATACAATTCCAATGATTCCAAGCACTAAAAAGTAATCTACATTCTCAACAGAGAAGTATCTTACTACTTGAGAATTAATCGCTTGTCCAGCGGCGTCAGATAAATACCAAACTCCCATCATTTGAGAAACAAAGTTCTTTGGTGCTAATCTGTACGTTACAGAAAGTCCCACTGGAGAGATTAACATTTCACCTAAACAAATAATACCAACAGTTAAAACAATCCATAATGGATTAACGCTTCCACCATTTAAAAAGCGAATTGGTAAATATAGTACCAAACAACCAATACTTGCTAATAACACTCCGATTGGGAAAGTTTTAATGGCACTACTTTCATGATGATGCCATAGCTTAGCAAAGATTGGTGTAAATATTAAAATAAATAGTGGGTTAATTGCTTGATACCATGTTCTTGAAATATGAACATAAAAGTCTCCATTATGAAGTGCAGCAATTAAAATAAAGAATACGGCGATTGCTGCTGTAAATAGTTTGAGTAATTTACTATCAGTTTTCTTATGTAAAAAATAACCAATAATCGCAAACACAACAATGAAAAATGTTAGTAATCCATATTTCCAAATAGTGAAGTCATTATCTGTATTTCCGTTGGCCATAATTGCCAATACGATTGGACCTTGTTCTTCAATTCCCCAAAAGAAGGCTGCTCCAATGAATAGGATGACATAAATTAACATGCCCCTTCTTTCGGCTGGGTCGGTATCATTACTAGTAATAATCACAAAGAAATAAATGAATGGAATCACAACTGTGATAACACTTAATAAAGTAATAATATTAGTTAAATTTACAGCATCAAAAGAATACATTAATAAAAATACTAATGCAATTGAAACAACACAGAATAAGATTCGATCAAATATCTTACGAACTTCATAAGGCTCAATCGGATCAGACGTATAAATACTATTATTTTGATTGTAATCTTTAGTATGATACTCAAAGATGCAAAGTCCAATTAACATTGCTATGGCTCCAGTGAAGAACCCTAAATGAAAATTAACGTGCATTCCTAAAAATCCAATGATAATTGGTGCTAAAAAGGCCCCAATATTAATTCCTGATAAGAAAATAGTAAAACGATAAGCTCTAGTGTTGTATCGTTCATCATATAAATTTCCGACCATAGTGGTAATAGTAGGCTTTAGTAATCCCATTCCAACAGTTAAGAAAATTAATGAAACAAATAATAGCAAAATCATGTTAGAAAGTGGAATGGATAATATTAACTGTCCAATAATAATCATTATTGCCCCAAGAGAAACAGTTCTTTTTCCACCTAAAATACGATCACTTATGTATCCTCCGCAAGCAGCAGCTAAGTAGCTAAGTGAACCATAGATTGCAAAGATTGAAGCTGCTGTTGATGGTGTAAAACCCAATCCTCCCCGACTGATTGAGTAATACATGTAATATAGTAAAATTGCTTGCATGCCATAATAACTGAAACGTTCCAATGATTCAGTTAACGTTAGTGAAATCAATCCCTTAGATTGATTATTATCAATATTATCCAAGTCTAAGTCCTCCAGACAAAAATATAACTACAGCAACGGTAATTATACGCTTCGATTTAATTTTAATCAATTTTTAATCTTTTATATCAATACCGCATAAAAAAACTAGGATGAGTAAGACATCCTAGTTTTTTTATGCCGGCTGCAGGACTTGAACCTGTGACCGCCGGTTTACGATACCGATGCTCTACCAACTGAGCTAAGCCGGCAAATTTATGTAACTATATAAGAAAAGCGCTAACCGAAGTTAGCACCTTTTCATAAT
>NZ_KQ440395.1:362483-410612 GCF_001281175.1 Apilactobacillus apinorum | reverse complement strand
AAATCCAAAAATCATTTATGCAAGCATAAAATCAATTTGGGAGAGCTCGTTCGACTTGCATGTATTAGGCACGCCGCCAGCGTTCGTCCTGAGCCAGGATCAAACTCTCATCTTAAGATGAAAAGCTTAACTTAGCTCTTCTGAATAAATTGTTATTTTATAAGCGAATTGACTTCGCAATGTTTAATTCTTACAAACTTCGTTGTAAGATTCCTTACACATCATCGATTATCAATCTTGTTCAGTTTTCAAAGATCTACCAATTTGTCTTTTCTGACGACCTATTAAGTATAGCAAAGTTGTGAAACATAGTCAACAACTTTTTTATTAACTTGATGAGTCGTTTTCCTTAACGACAACAATAAATATTATGCCATCTAATGACTATAAAGTCAACATGTTTTTATATTTATTTTTTTCGTTTTGTTTTTTCAAACAACATTTAATATAGTATCAATTTTGTGGAACATCGTCAACCGATTTTACAAAAAAAGAACTTTAAAAATTGAAATTCAATCTTTAAAGTTCTTTTTAAAATATTTATTTTTCTACAGAGTTGTCTTCTGGTCTCATAGTTGGGAACAATAGAACATCTCTAATTGATTCTGCATCAGTTAATAACATTACAAGACGGTCAATACCGATACCTAATCCACCAGTTGGTGGCATACCGTATTCAAGAGCTTCAACATAGTCTAAGTCAACAGGTTGAGCTTCATCGTTACCGTTTGCTTTTTCTGCAGCTTGTGCTTCAAATCTTTCTTTTTGATCGATTGGATCGTTTAATTCAGAGAAGGCATTAGCGTATTCCATTCCTTCTACATACAATTCAAAACGATCAGTAAAACGCCCATCTTCTGCATTCTTCTTAGCCAATGGAGAAATTTCTACCGGATGACCGTAGATGAATGTTGGGTTGGTAATCTTAGGTTGTACTTTTTCTTCGAAGAATTCGTTAATGATGTGTCCAACAGTCCAGAAGTCTTGGTATTGAATGTGATGTTTATCAGCAAGTTTTCTTGCTTCTTCTAAACTCATTTCTTGCCAGAAATCGATTCCAGTTTCTGCTTTAATTGCATCTACCATGTGTAATCTTTCAAATGGCTTGTTGAAGTCTACTTCATCCCCTCGGTATGAAATAATTCCATTATCAGTAACTACTTTAGCAGCTGCCTTAAAGATACCTTCTGTTTCATCCATAACATCATGGAAGTCGAAGTATGCAATGTATGATTCTAGTTCAGTAAATTCTGGGTTGTGGTTTTGGTCCATCCCTTCATTTCTAAATACTCTACCAATTTCGTATACTCTTTCCATTCCACCAACGATTAGTCGTTTTAAGTGAAGTTCTAGCGCAATACGTAGGTATAAATCAATGTTCAATGCATTGTGGTGAGTAATAAATGGACGTGCACTAGCACCACCAGCTTGGTTATGTAGCACTGGTGTTTCTACTTCTGTACAATCCATTTCGTTGTCTAGATAATTTCTAATTGCTGAAATTATCTTGCTACGTTTTTGGAAACGGTCAAAACTATCTTGGTTAGAGATTAGATCCAAGTATCTTTGACGGTATTTTTGTTCTTTATTTTGTAGTCCATGGTATTTATCAGGTAATGGACGAAGTGCTTTTGATAAGAAAGTAACGTGAGTGGCTTTAACTGTTAGTTCACCCATGTCAGTCTTAATTAAGTCCCCTTCAATTCCTAAATGATCACCTAAATCGGCACGTTTGAAGAAGTGATAGTTATCTTCTCCAACTTCATCTTTTCTTACGTAAAGTTGAATTCTACCAGTACGGTCTTGTAGATCACCGAAACCTACCTTACCTTTACCACGTTTAGCAACCATACGTCCTGCAATAACTACTTTAATATCTTTTTCTTCAAGCTCTTCTTTTGAGCAATCCTTGTAGTTATCGTGTAATTGTTTAGCTAAATGAGTACGTTCAAAACGGCTACCAAATGGATCTACGCCTTCTTCTCGTAATTCATTCATCTTTTGGCGACGAACTCGCAATTGGTCATTCATTTGCTTTTCTTGTGCCACAGTAAAACCTCCATCAGAATAAATTATTATATCTATTTACATAATACCATAAAATATATCAAAAAATTAGATTTCACTTAAATCTGCATTTTTTGCTTGTCTTTTATGTGTTTTTTCAACAAATTCGTCGAAAATATCAATCATTTCTTGTTCTGTTTCTGCATTGTTTAGTGCTACCTTAGCTCTAGCAGAATGTGAAATTCCCTTTAGGTAATATGCAGCTTGGCCCCTAAATTCACGAGGACCTGTAAAGTCACCTTTAACCCCTACTAAACGGTGTAGATGTTCCTTAGCAGTTTCGATTCTTTCATCCACTGAAGGTTCTTCTAAAAGTTCACCAGTTTCTAAGTAGTGTCTAGTTTGTTCTAGCATCCATGGATTCCCTTCTGCTGCACGACCAATCATAACAGCATCAGCTCCAACTTCGTCTAACATCTTCTTAGCTTCTTGTGGTGTTCTAACATCCCCATTACCCATGAAAGGAATAGTTAATGCATCAGCAACTTGTTTTAAAACGTTCCAATCAGCATCCCCGGTGTACATTTGTTTTCTAGTACGACCATGCATAGCAATTGCAGATGCTCCCGCTTTTTCTGCCATCAAAGCATTTTGGACAGCATAAACGTGGTCTTCATCCCAACCAGTTCTCATCTTAACAGTAACTGGCTTTTTAACAGCATCAGTAACGTATGAAACCATTTCATATACCTTGTTTGGATCTAGTAACCACTTTGAACCTGAATCAGATCTAATTACCTTGTTTACTGGACAACCCATGTTGATATCAATAATATCTGCTTCAGTTTCTTGATCGATAAACTTCGCACCTTCAACTAAAGTTTCCTTAGTTCCACCAAAGATTTGAATACTCATTGGATGTTCCTTAGGGTCAATATCTAACATACTTAAGGTCTTCTTGTTTTTGTGCATTAGTCCACGGTCTGAAATCATTTCACAGACTACTAGACCGGCACCAGATTCTTTACAAATCATTCTAAAAGCAGTGTTTGTTACCCCAGCCATTGGCGCAACAACTACTTGATTAGGAATCTTAACGTCTCCTATTTTCCATTCCATTTTATTCACCTCTATTAAACACATCTAATATGATAAATATAATATCACACTAATTAATAAACTACCTAACTTCAATTATTCATCTTTGTTACTACTTAAAAGCGCTCTTAAATCGTCTTCAGTATAATTATATTCACTTTGACAGAAATTACATAATACTTTTGCACCATGATCTTCATCAATCATCGCTTGAATTTCATCATCGTTAATTCCTGAAATACGTTCAGCAAATTTTTCTTTTGAACAATCACATCTAAATTCAACTGGCATGTTTTGTAAAATATCGATGTTATCTTCACCGAAAATTAATTTTAAAATATCTTCTGGTTTTTGTTTAGATAGGAATAATTCAGAAATCATCGGAATTGATTTTAATCTTTCTTCCAACTTTGCAATCGCATCTTCGGATGCACCTGGTAATACTTGAATTAAGTATCCACCGGCTGCACCAATCGTACCATCTTCGTTAACATAAACAGAAACACCTACTGCAGATGGAATTTGTTCCGATTGAGCAAGATAGAAAGTAAAGTCATCACCAATTTCTCCTGAAACTAATTGAACGTTACTTACGTATGGTTCATCCCCGCCTAGATTCTTCATTACTTCTAGGCTACCTTGTCCAACAGCTCCACCTACGTCTAATTTATGGTGGGCATTTAATGGTAAATCAACACGTGGGTTATGAATGTATCCTTTAACGTGTCCATTGGCATCCGCATCAATCACGATGCCACCAGCAGGTCCATCCCCTAGAATTTTAACCGTCATAGTTTCTTTACCCTTAAGGACAGAAGTTGATAGTAATAAACTAGCAACCAATGAGCGTCCTAATACGGCAGATGATACTGGCCATGTTTGATGATCCTTTTGAGCTTCACTCACTACACCAGTAGCTTCCATAGCATATGCTCTAAACATTCCGTCTTTAGTTACACTTTTAGTTAAATAATCAGTCAATTTTATTCCTCCTAATCACCTAAAAAAGCGTGAGTCAAATAAATTCAACCCACGCTTTTATTAGTTAGTCTTCATCATTGTTTTCTTGATGTTGGTTTTCTTTTTGTTCTAGTTTTTCTTTGCTTTCTTCAAAAGAAGAATCTTCATTAGTTTCTTCTTCTTCAGGCATTTTACCTGTACGATATAGACTTAAGATTTGCTTTTCGTCTAGAGTTTCGTATTCAAGTAATGCATCAGCAATTGCCTTATGTTGTTCACGGTGTTGTGCAATAATATCATGAGCTTGACCATGAGCTTCATCGATAATGCGTTTGATTTCTTCATCGATGATTGCGGCAGTCTTTTCAGAGTATCTTCTTGCGTATGGGTCATCACTTGGGTTAACCAATTGAACAGTTCCTAGTTTTTCACTCATACCGTATTGAGTAACCATTGAACGAGCTAGATTAGTAGCTTGTTCAAAGTCATTAGAAGCACCTGAATCTAGAGAGTCGAAAACGATTTCTTCAGCAGTTCTACCACCCATTAAACCAGCAAGTTGTTCCATTGCATTCTTCTTTGATAAGAAGTATTGGTCTTCTTTAGGTAGCATAATTGCGTATCCTCCGGCACGTCCACGAGGTACGATAGTTACCTTATGAACGACACGAGCATCGTTTAATACTAAACCAACAATAGCATGTCCTGCTTCGTGGTTCGCAACAATGTTTCTTTCTCTCTTACTTACAGCTTTATCCTTCTTAGCAGGACCAGCGATTACTCTATCTTCAGCTTCATCAAGTTCAGCTGGGCCAATTTCTGACTTATTTCTTCTAGCAGCTAATAATGCAGCTTCGTTTAACAAGTTAGCTAAATCAGCACCAACGAAACCTGGAGTTTGTTGAGCAATTGCATGTAAGTCAACGTTATCAGCGATTGGCTTGTTCTTAGCATGGACCTTAAGAATTGCTTCTCTACCTTTAACGTCTGGATAACTAACAAGCACTTTACGGTCAAAACGACCTGGACGAGTTAAAGCAGGATCCAATACGTCAGCACGGTTAGTAGCAGCAATTACAATTACGCCATCATTACCTGAGAAACCATCCATTTCAACCAATAATTGGTTCAATGTTTGTTCTCTTTCATCATGGCCACCGCCCATACCGTTACCACGTTTTCTACCAACAGCATCAATTTCATCGATGAAAATGATGGCTGGAGAATCTTTCTTAGCTTGTTCAAATAAGTCACGAACACGACTAGCACCAACCCCAACGAACATTTCAACGAAGTCAGAACCAGAGATTGAGTAGAATGGTACACCTGCTTCACCTGAAACAGCTTTAGCTAGTAAAGTTTTACCAGTTCCTGGAGGTCCTTCTAATAGGACACCATGTGGAATTTTAGCTCCTAATTTAGTGAACTTCTTAGGATCTTTTAAAAATTCAACAACTTCAACAAGTTCTTGCTTTTCTTCTTCTTCACCAGCAACATCACTAAATCTAACATCACTCTTAGTTGGCTTAGCTTTTGACTTACCAACACCCATGATGCCACCTTTACTACCGTTCTTACCACCCATTTGGTTCATCATAATAAAGAAGAACACGATGATAATTAACATTGGTAATAACGAGAAGATTAGGTTTGACCAGAATCCACCATCGGTATCTGCACCCTTAGCGCCCATCTTAACGCCGTTCTTCTTAGCATATTCTGTGATTTCATTGATAGTACTATTGTTCTTCAATACCTTAGTCTTGAATGAAGAAACTTTAGTTTCACTCTTAGCACCAGTAAATAAAATGCTGCTGTTAGAATCTGATTTAACGCTTTGTGCTTTTCTGTATTCACCAGTAACTGTGTAAACACCGTCTTCTGGTTGAATTGAGAAGCTCTTAATTTTATTATCTTTTAGTTCTTGAACAAACTGGCTTGATTGTAAATCTTGAGTCTGAGGTTGACCGTTCTTAGATGTTACAAAGAAGGTAACTCCCAAGACTATCAAGAAACAAACAATGTAAAACAAGCTGTTCTTGAATAATCCTTTGTTGTTATTACGCATCAATTGCCTCCTGTGTTTAATGCTTGTCTATGTATTAAAAATCACGTGGTGAGACCGCCACTTTCTTCAATACATTGCACGAAACATATATTATCATTTTTGAAACAAATACTCCATTTATTTGTCTGAATATACTTCTGGCTTTAATACACCCACATATGGAAGATTACGGTACATCCCTTTATAATCTAATCCGTATCCAACAACAAATTCATTTGGTACTTCTAGACCAACATAGTCAGCCTTGGCATCAACAACTCGTCCTTCTGGTTTGTCCATTAAAGTACATACCTTGATTGACTTAGCACCACGTTCAGCTAATAGATCTTCTAGATATTTTAGAGTACGACCAGTATCAATGATATCTTCCATAAAGATAACATCACGGCCTTTCACATCAAGCTCAACATCTTTAACAAGTTCAATTGAACCACTAGATGCTGTTCCTCCGTGATAACTTGAAACATCGATAAAATCAATATCAATGTATACGTCCATTTCTCTTACAACATCAGTCATGAAGAAAATAGCACCCTTTAATACACCTATTACAATTGGCTTTTTACCTTTATAGTCTGAAGTAATTTGTTGTCCTAATCTGCGACAAGCATCTTGAATATCTTCTTTGCTATACAAGGTTTTTAGAATGTCGTTGTTCATTAGCTGCTCCTTCCACATCGTTATTATTTAATTATTAATACATATTTTTGCTTCTGTACATCCGCGCTAAAAACTGATTCACGATAACCTAGGATAGCTAATATTTTCCCACTACTGTCTACCAATGTTTGGGACTGCTTTCGATCTTTAATCGGTACTTTGCCGTTAATAAATACGCGCTTAGCCATCTGATGTCCACCATCTTTTAGCGTCACTTTATCATCGTTTTTGGTGGGCTGTACAGTGATTGGAAACTGTTCATCGCTCAGATAAATAGTTGCCTCTCGTTTGTTTAATTCGTCATGGTAGTCTGATTTATCAGTAAGCATCCACTTAAAATGATTACCTGAATACCATTGATTCAATGTTACCACAAAACACTCATTTTTTAATCCTGATATTTGCTTTTTAACTATTTTTTCGACAAAAAAATAATTATATTGCTTTTTTATGACAAAATTATGTGCTAATTGAACCTGACCTTGTGGTTTAGTTCGGTTATTGAGTAACTGCATAACTTGTTTGATTAGTGATAAATTAAATTGATTAGGAACATTTTCATTTAAAATCAAATCAATTATCCCTTGTTGAATATACTCTGGATAACTTAAAAATTGATTTAAATCGTATCTTTTTTCATCATCAATTTGTTTGATGATTTGCTTAATTAAATACTCATTTTGCTTTTGCATCAATTCTACTTGATCAGCAAAATCTGCAATATGGGCGACTCCTTGCGGATTTTCTTTTTCAATTAGTGGTATTAGTTGATGTCGCATCCGATTTCTAGTAATTGCTAAATCTTGATTGGTCTCATCTTCATACCATATAATTGCATTATCCAAAGCGTATTGTTTTAATTCTTGCTTTTTAAAATGTAGTAATGGTCGCACTAATTGATAACCATGAAAGTCTCTTACTGATTTAATCCCGCTTAAATGATTGATAAACGTACCACGGATTAATCGCATCAACACCGTTTCACTTTGATCATTTTCATGATGCGCAGTGATTAAGATATCCCCATGATATTTCTTCAACACTTCTAAAAAGAAGTCGTATCTAAACTTACGAGCAGCTTCTTCGACGCCATTTTGTGGATGATTTTCTATATCCCAATGAGCTACCTTAAGTGTTAATCCATGATTATCACAAAAAGTTTTTACATATTGTTCTTCTTCATCACTAACTTCTCTCAACTGATGATTAACGTGGGCGACCACAATCTGTGGTTTATTCTCGGCTGGTAAATTCATCATTAGATTCAATAGACTCATTGAATCCACCCCAGCTGATACTCCGATTACAACGGTTTGTTTGGGCGTAAACCAATTTTTATTTTTCACATACAAGTTAAAGCGCTGTTGCAATTTTTCTGGTTTTACCATCCCAAACTCATCCCCTTTTATATTTTTAGGTAAAAATAAAATGATTAAGGTTTCCCCCAATCATTTTTTATGATTAGCTACGACGACCGCCACGGCCTCCGCGCTTACCTTCTGTATTCTTCTTGATTGTTGCTAAACGACTTTCACTTTCCTTTAGGAAACTATCCATTAAGTCATCGAAATTAGCTTTATTATTTTTATGGTTGTCATTGTGATGACGATTATCGCCAAACTTACCATGAGTTGAACGATTATTTGCCATCTTATTAGGTTGTGCTGCTGGTTTTTCTTTTGGTGCTGGTTTATCAGTAGCTTGTCTGATTGATAGTGCAATCTTACCATCATCACCTACGCTTAAAACCTTAACCTTAACGTCGTCGCCAACCTTTAATACATCTTTAATTTCTTTGATATAGCCATCAGAAATTTCACTAATGTGAACCAATCCTGTTTTGTGTTCGCCTAGATCAACAAAAGCACCAAAATTAGTGATTCCTGATACTTTGCCGGAAACTTTTGCTCCAACTTCAATTGCCATAAAAAAAATGTTCCTCCTAGAAATGATTAGTAATTTAAGTATAGCACCATTTAAATGATAATTGTATAAAAAAAATGGTATTTTTTCATACCATTTTAATTTTGGGTTACATCTTTTGAAACATCCCCAGGAAGGCTATATACCGTTTCTCCTGGCTTAGTGTAGTAGTATCTTTCACGAATGATTTTTTGGATGTAATCATTATCATGTAACTGCTTAATATTTTCTTTTAGCTTTTTGTTATCAACTTTACTCTTCTTTAGTTCTTGTTGAGACTGTACTTGCTGTTCAGACATGCTGTTTACCTTTTGTTTCGTTGTAATAATTTGAAACGCCAACACAGCAAATACTAAGAGGAATGATGACACTAGGATAATTCCACGTTTTTTTCTACTTTTTAGAATTTCTTTGTGTCTAGACTGCTTCATTCTAGTGTATTGATTATCTAGATGATGAACATTATTGACAGCCATATCGATTCCTCCTCTCAAATTACTATTTATTAGTATAATTGATTCCTTAAAAAAATAAACAAATAATTAGCTTTTTTAATGTAAATTTAATTATTCTTCAGAAAAGTCACGTTCATACTTTTCATCCAAGACAGTATACATTCTATCTGCATCTGCCTTTTTAGTAGTTTCAAACAGTTGGTTTACTTGAACCGTTAAAGTTTTATTACCAAATTTAATCACCAAGATGTCGTTAGAGACAACGTTTGATGATGATTTAGCAACACGGTCATTAACTGTGATTCTACCTTGATCAGCAATATCTTTTGCTACTGTTCTTCTTTTAATGATTCTTGAAATTTTCAAAAATTTATCTAATCTCATTCTTTAATCCCCACTTATCTATAAACTTATTTATTACTGGGACTGACTGCCATTCTTGATAAGTTAATAATTTCATCTTGATTGCTAGTCCACCAAATACTGCGGCACCAACTGGGATAAATAATACTAACCAGATGATGGCTTGTAATCTTCTACTACGGATAAATACGTATTGGCCTAAGAATTGCATTAATACTAATTCAATTACCAACATCACAATCGCCATGATGGCTAATTTAAACATAAATAACCATTTTTGTTCGATATTAACAATTGTCTTTGGAGCAAATTTAACGGTAAACATTAGCATAATCAATAAACTAACCACCGTTGAAATACTTGCTCCGATAATTCCCATATAGATTACCATCGTCTGAGTGATTAATAACTTCACTGTTAAACCAATTATAATCGATATAATCGTAACCTTAAAATGATTTGCACTCTGCAAAATACTACTATAGATGGTAATCATCGTAGTTAAAATCACACTAATCATGAAAATACTAATTGTTGTATTCTGTTGAACACTGTTAAACAATAAGCGATTAATCAGCGGCATTAGGCTAATCATCCCTACAGCCACACCAACAGTTAAAAACATACTAACGCGTAGCATTTCAGATGCCAAATGATGAAATGATTTAAGTTTCTTTTTTCTGTATGCCAAACTTAATGACGGCAAGATTGCAGAAGCAAATGATGTCGCAATCACTAAACCTAATTGAACTAATGGTTGGCCACGATCATAAATTCCTTTAACAACCTGTGAATCTAACATCGATAATCCATTCATAATTAATCCTTTGCGGACCGTGAATGAATCAATTAACTGCATTAGTACCATCAAAGATGACAGTAAACAAATGGTTCCACCTTCAAATACCATTCGTTTGAATAATACTCGATATGATAGCACTTTGATTTTCGGTAATCGTTTAATATCTTTAACGTAGTATTTAACCAGGATTGCGACTGAAAATAATTCAGATAAAGGTGTGGCAATCATCGCATAAGTTCCAATTGTATATGGATCAATGCCGTGATGAACCCCAACGTACGCTGCTAAAATAATTAAACCGACTCGAATAATTTGTTCAATCACTTGTGAGTATGCCGTTGGTTTCATCACTAAAGTAGCCTGAAAGTATCCTCGCAAACAAGCAAGAATTGGCATCATTAAGAACATCCAACTAACTGCACGAATTAGACTATCTAATCGAATGTCGCCCATCATTGCCGCAATGGATGTGGCTTTCAATTGTGCAACCAAAAAGACGACTACCCCAAAGACGGCCAAAATAATAAATATTTGGCGCAGTAGTCCTTTTTGCTGTTCGATTGAGTCTTGTTCAGATATCACTTGTGAAATCAGCATTGGCATACCACTTAACGCAAACACCATTCCAATTCCATAGATAGGATAAACCTGTTGGAAAACATAGAAGCCCACATTCCCTACTAGGTTTTGAAATGGCACTCGATAAACGGCACTTAAGACCTTACTGATTAAAGATGCGATTGATAAAATCATCGCACCCTTCATAATAATCGCTAATTTATTTTCATTTTTCATTGTTTAAGTTTCCTGTATGTTCTTTATCTAATGACACGACAAACTTAGTTAATTCAGCTAACCATTCTTGTTCATCCATATTAGGTTGAATAATCAAAGTTATTTGCATTTTATCGTTGGCAGTCCCGACCATTGATCTAAAACTAGTTTGTGCAATGGCTTTTAAGACTTGCTTACTATCATAAAATTCTGTTCCAATTCTCGATAGTGTAATTACAATTTGTTTTGGTACTTGGCGAATCTTTTCAATTAATGAAGCATCCGCATACATTTTAATTCGACTAATCGTTAATAGGTTTTCAACTGCCGTTGGATAATCACCAAAACGGTCGATTAAATCAGATTGTAATTCACGGTATTGATCATCATTTTGCATTTGACGAATACGTTTATACAATTCGATTTTTTGTTGTGAGTCATCAATGTAGTCACTAGGTAGGTAAGCTTCAACATCAACTTCAACGGTAGTATCCACTCGTTGTTCAGCTCTTTTACCACGTTTTGTGGCGACGGCATCCGCTAGCATTTGGGTATACATATCATACCCAACTGAATCGACAAATCCTGATTGTTGCTTTCCTAATAAATTACCGGCACCACGTAATGATAAGTCACGCATCGCAATTTTAAAACCGGATCCCAGTTCAGTGAAATCACGAATTGCTTCCAACCTATTTTCTGATACTTCGGTTAGTACCTTATTTGGTTTATACATAAAGTAAGCATAGGCAACTCGATTGGAACGGCCAATTCTTCCACGAATTTGATACAACTGAGATAATCCCATGTGGTCAGCATCCTCTACGAATAATGTATTCGCGTTCGGAATATCAACTCCGGTTTCAATAATCGTAGTAGTTACTAAGACATCATATTCACCATTCACAAAATCATACAAAATTGTTTCTAATTGGTTTTCGGTCATTTGACCATGAATATAACCAATTCGTGCATCTGGTACCAAGGATTGTAGCTTCATCACCGTTTCTTCAATATCTGAAACACGATTATGCATGAAGAAGACTTGTCCACCACGATGCATTTCACGGGTGATTCCTTCACGAATTGCTCCGGCGTTTTCTTCCATTACATAAGTTTGAATTGGATAACGGTTTGCTGGTGGGGTTTCGATAACTGATAAATCACGCACTCCCATCATCGACATATTCAATGTTCTAGGAATTGGTGTTGCAGTTAGGGTTAAAACGTCAACATTGGAACGAAGTTGCTTAATCTTTTCCTTGTGTTTAACCCCAAAACGTTGTTCTTCATCAACCATTAATAGTCCTAAATCAGCGAATTTAATATCATCTGATAATAAACGATGCGTTCCAACAACGATATCAATTGAACCATCCAATAAACCTGCTTTAGTTTCTTCGACTTGTTTTTTAGTTCTAAATCTTGAAAGCACCGCTACTGAGACTGGGAATCCTTCAAAACGATTGACCATTGTTTCATAGTGTTGTTGAGCTAAAACAGTTGTCGGTACTAAAAAGGCAACTTGTTTTCCTGCTTCGACTGCTTTAAATGCAGCGTGCAAGGCAACCTCTGTCTTTCCATAACCAACATCCCCAACTAATAGTCGATCCATCGGATGTGGTTGTTGCATATCACGTTTAATTTCTTCTGAACTCTTCACTTGATCAGGTGTTGGTTGATATGGAAACGCTGCTTCGAATTCTTCTTGGTATTCATCGTCTTCAGGGAAAGCATAGCCTTGTTGGTTAGAACGTTTAGCATAAAGTTCAATCAAGTCATCGGCAATATCTTCAATCTTGCCTTGAACTTTTGACTTCGTCTTTTGCCATTCACTTCCACCCAATTTATTAACTCTCGGATGCTTATCTTCGGATGAAACATATTTTTGAATTAAGTTTAATTGCGTAACCGGAATAAACAACTTGGCATTATTTTGATAAGCAATGGTCATGTAGTCTTGGTGCTTACCATCGACTTCCATTGTTTTCATACCTTCATACTTACCAATCCCATGGTTAGCATGAACAACGTAATCACCCGGTTTTAAATCGGTATAACTCTTAATTCTTTCGGCATTAGAGAAGGTTTGACGACGGGCTCTTTTTTTATGCACGGTCGTAAACATTTCTGATTCAGTAATTACCGCTAATTGTTTGATTGGTAATTCAAAACCATTTTTTAATCGTTCATTAACAACTTGCACTTGGTGTTCTAGAATTTCATCACCGTTAGTTTGCGTTGCCTTAATTTCAAAATCAGCAAGCGTTTGGGTCACCTTTTGCATTCTAGCTTTGTCTTTTACCAAAATAACAACGGTATCATCTTGTCTGTGCCAACGGTCGATTTCAGTCTTCAACAATGGCATTTGACCGAAGAATTTTTGCATTGGACGCACTTTAATATCATTTAACTGGGTGAGTTTTAAGTTTCCTAATCCCTTTTGAAATAATGATAATAAGACTTCTGCTTGCTTAATTTGGTGAAAATGTTCTCTAAAATCAACTGTATATAAATCATTAGCAACGATTTCACCATGTTCAAACTTATCATCCGCCCACGCTTGTTCTTCTTCGACTAATTGTTGATTGTTTTCTAAAATCCGGCTGTAGTCGTCAAATAAGACCACTCCTTCTTGATCTAAATAATCAAAAATCGTGGTTTCGTTATCATAAATTAATTTGGCATACATTAACCAATCAGGAGTGATGACACCTTGTCTCGCATCTGATAGAAGTCCTTCGACTGTATTGGATAGTCGTAATTGTTGTTCTTCATCCGATAATTGAGGTTGACGTTTTGCCAATAAATCAGACAACTTATTAATGGCTTCATCCTTTTGATTGGCAGTTAACACCATATCTGTTGCCGGTAAAATACTAATCGATTCGATATTTTCAACACTTCGTTGGTTGGAAACGTCAAAATAACGTAATGAATCCACTTCAGTATCAAATAAATCAATTCGCACCGGATAATCTGAGTTCAATGGATAAATATCAATAATTGATCCACGGAAAGAAAATTCTCCCGGCGCTGCCACCATTTTTTCTGGGACGTATCCCATTTGATAAAGCTGATTCCGAACTTGATCTAAATCAATATCATCTTCAACTTTAATCGTTAAATTAGCAGCTTTAAAATCATCTACTGATGGCAAAATACGCTTGGTTCCAGAAACAGAAGTCACCACAATTTTAGGTTCATCCCCTAACAACGCCGCCAATGTTTGCACACGAGTAGCCTTATATTCAGGTGAACTAGTAGCAACCTCAGCTGCTAAAACTTCTTCCACTGGAAACTCAATTACATCATCTTCAGCAATAACGTTTTGCAAGTCTTCTACGATATCATCACATCTGGAAAGCGTATCTGTCACGATTAAGATATTCTTTTTAGTTTCATTAAATAAAGCCACAATCATCATTGTCTTAGCTGAACCAGATAATCCGGTCACTAGTTGACGATGCTTCGGCTGTAAATCTTCTACAACTGTTTCAAACTGTGGTAATTGTGTAAAAAATTGACTTAATTCCAAAACCGTTATCCCCTCTGATTAATTAATTATATTTGTTTTCCAACTTGTTAAAGTCGACCCCATCAATAAATTCTTCGATTGCATCAACAGTACGATCTAATGCAGGATCTAAATCAATTCTTTGATCCTTAGTAAATTGACCTAATACATAGTTAACGACACTTTCGTTAGTTGGGTGGTCAGTTCCCACTTTGATTCTGTTAAACTTATCAGTCTGTAGGTGCGCAATTAGACTCTTAATTCCATTGTGACCACCAGCTGAACCGTGTGTTCTTAATCTGATTTTGCCGACAGGTAAATCCATATCGTCATATATTACTATTAAGTCACTTAAATCTAACTTAAAGTATTTCATTAGTGGTCCGACTGAACGACCTGATTCATTCATGAAAGTAAGTGGTTCCACTAACATTACTTTTTCACCATTAATGGTGGTAGTGCCAATTTTAGCTTCCATCTTTTGAGTATTTAACTCTACTCCGTGTTTTTCAGCAAATGCATCGATTGCCATAAAACCAGTATTATGTCTGGTTTCTTTATATTGTGGTCCCACATTTCCTAATCCCACAATCATCTTCATAAAAAAACGCTCCTTTTTCGTAACAATAATATGTAAATTATATCATAGTCTGGCCCCTATTATCCGAAGTGAAACCTATCGAAATCTGGAAAAACCTGATATTTTTTCATGCTTTGTAATTACTATTTTCCAAATTAATGATATAATTCAGTTGTAGATTTAAATATGTTTTTGAAGGGATGATTATTGTGGCTTTAAAACATCAAAAAGTTGTTTTAGTTGGTGACGGTGCCGTTGGTTCTTCATACGCATTTGCAATGATGCAACAAGGACTAGGCGAAGAATTCGTCATCGTTGATATTATTAGAGATCGTATCGAAGGAGACGCACTTGACTTAGAAGATGCTCAAGTATTTACTGCTCCTAAGAACATTTACGCTGGTGATTACAGTGACTGTGCAGATGCTGACTTAGTTGTTATCACTGCCGGTGCACCTCAAAAACCAGGTGAAACTAGACTAGATCTAGTTGGAAAGAACTTAAAGATTCTTTCATCAATCGTTCCTGAAGTTGTTAAGTCAGGATTTAAGGGCATTTTCTTAGTTGCTGCTAACCCAGTTGACATCTTAACTTACGGTGTTCAAAAACTTTCAGGTTGGCCAAAGGAAAAGGTTGTTGGTTCTGGTACTTCACTAGATACTACTCGTTTCCAAGTTGCTGTTGCTAAGAAGTTAGGTATTAACCCTGCTGACGTTAACGCCTACATCATGGGTGAACATGGTGACTCAGAATTTGCTGCTATTGACGAAGCAACTGTTGGTTCACGTCCATTACTAGACGTTGCTAAAGATGCTGGCGTAAGCAAAGATGACTTACTACAATTAGAAGATGAAACTAGAAATAAGGCATACACAATCATCAACAAGAAAGGTGCTACTTTCTACGGTGTTGCTACTGCCCTAATGAGAATTTCTCGTGCTATCTTACGTGATGAAAACTCAGTATTACCTGTTGGTGCTCCAGTTAATGGTGAATATGGTCTAAACGATATTTACATTGGTACACCTGCCGTAGTTAACGCTTCTGGTATCAAACAAGTAATCGAAGTTCCACTAAGTGACGAAGAAAAAGCTAAAATGCAAGCTTCTGGTAAGACCTTAAAGGAAACTGCCGAAAAGGGTATGGAAGCTTTAAAATAATCTAATTAATAAATTAATTAGATTAACTAAGTCGAGGTGCATTGCGCCTCGGCTTTTTCTTTTGAATTAAATGATATTTGTCGACACATTAATTTAGTTTTATGTTAAAATTAGTTTATGAGAAAAATTCTAATAATTAAAAGGGAGGTTTTAATATGCTTTTGAAGTCATTAGTTAAGCCTAAAGGGAGTTTAGTTACTGTTTCCGAAAATGTTTCATTAGAGGAAGCGTTAAAAACATTAGAAGATTCGGGATACAGATGTATCCCTATTCTAGATGAAACTGGAACCATTTTTAGAGGTAACATCTATAAAATGCATATCTACCGTCACAAATCACGAGGTGGTGATATGTCACAACCTGTTACAACACTATTAAAGAATGCTACTAAGTTTATTAATGTAAACTCCGCTTTCTTCCACATTTTCTTCTCAATCAAAGACTTACCATATATCTCAGTTTTAGATGATAATAATCGTTTTTATGGTATTCTAACTCATACTCGATTATTGGATATGCTATCACAATCATGGAATGTCAATGTTGGTAGTTATGTAGTCACAGTTTTAGCTCCAGGTAATCGTGGTGATCTAGAAGCAATGTCTAAGATCATTACTAAGTACACTGCAATTGCCAGCGTTATCAGTTTAGACGCGCAAGAAGGCGAACTAGTTCACAGAGTTATGTTCACCCTCCCTGCAGATGTTGATTTAGAGTTACTAAAACGAATTACTGCTGCTCTAGAACGAAAAGGTTTCAGAGTTGCTGAAATTGAAGATTTAGCTGACGAAAAATAATCATTATCCCAAACAAAAAGGATGCGAATAATTCGCATCCTTTTTTTATGTATATTATTACTGAACACCCACACTTAATTTCAGCGCTTCGTCTACCCGTTTCATAAACTTATCACTTAAATGATCAACTCGATCATGTAATCGTTGCTTATCAATTGTTCTAATTTGCTCTAACAAGATGACGGAATCTTTTTCGATTCTAGTCTTATCAGCGCTAATTGCCACATGAGTAGGCATTTTTGGTTTTGAAATTCTAGCAGTAATTGCGGCTACAATCACGGTCGGACTATAGTGGTTACCGATATTATTTTGTACAATCAATACCGGTCTCATCCCACCTTGTTCTGAACCAACAACAGGTGATAGGTCAGCATAAAACACATCGCCACGTTTAATATCAACGTTAGCCATTGTAAACATCCCCTATCCATTCTTAACTTCATAAAAACGATCTAATCTATCGTAATACTTCTAAAGATCATCACATAATGTGAATTCTTCAGATATTTCACGGTTAATTTCGGTCATTTCAGTATATCCAGCAATTAGTCCCTTAACGATTAAATAATCGTTAAAGCACGGACTAATCACAACCCTACTTTGACTTAATTTTAAGTCATCACAAGTATGATTGGAACTGGCTTTTAAAACAGAAATGCGATTTACTGAGTAAATAAATTGATTCTTTGCTGGCATTTTGGTCTCCTCAAAATCATTATTTGACAATAATCCGTGGGAGTCTGTTTGTAAATAAGCAAGCTACTTCATAATGAATTGTATCACAATATGTGGCAATGTCTTGCAAAGAAATATTTTCTCCACCATCTTGACCCACAATTGTAACCTTAGTTCCAACTGGCACAGGTTCATCTAAACGAATCATTAACTGATCCATACAAATCCTTCCGACAATTGGACAAAATTTACCGTTTACCAATAGTTTAAATCCTTGCAATTTTCTCACGATTCCATCGGCATAACCTAATGGAACCGTGCCAATCCATTCAGCAGCAGGTGCTACATATGTAGCACCATAGCCAACAGCTCTACCCGCTTCAATCTTTTTACAATAAATAACCTCACTAGTTAAGCTCATTGCTGGCTTTAAATCAAATGGTTCTTTTAGTTCTCCACCTGACGGATTTAATCCGTATGTTGCCACCCCAAAGCGAATCATATTCCCATTGCAGCTAGCATGCCATAAACTAGTAGCAGAATTAGACACATGTACATACTTAGGTAATGTATCTATAACAGAAATTAAATCATTAAATCGTTCAACTTGCAAATTAAAATATTCTTCATCTTTAGAATCTGCCTTTGAAAAATGAGTGTAAACACCTTCAAAATTCAGATTTGGCGAAGATTTTAAGTAATCTACAACTTCTGAAAATTCTTCTTTAGTTTGGAAACCGATTCTTCCCATTCCGGTATCTAAACCGACATGCACATTTAATTTTGGTAAACCTTGATGCTCTAATAACGCATCTGCTTCTTTTAACCATTCTAAAGAAGAAATGGTAACTGAAATATTCTTTTCAGCCATAATTGATGAATATTGAACGTCAGTTAACCCTAATACTAGTAATGGTTTTTCAATTCCAGCTTCACGTAGTTCCAAGGCTTCATCTAAAATAGCAACGCAAAATCCATCTGCCCCCGCTTGTTCAGCAATCTTAGCAATGTTCACAGCACCATGACCATATCCATTAGCTTTGACGACTACAAATAAACTGTCTGAATCTTTTAAACGTTTTCTTTCTTGTCTTATGTTATGTTGCACAGCACTTTCACTAATTAAAATCTGTGCATTTCTGTGATTTCCTACAACCATATTAATCTTTCCTCCAATTAATAATGGAATATTTATTTCATTGTAAGTCTTTATGTACAAAAAAGCCATTGACTATATCAATATCAATGGCTTTTTTTAATTAATCTTTGTTTTTAATTGTAAATGATTTGTTAGGACGTTTACCGTTTGATGAACGACCACCATTCTTATGATCATCTCTATGGTTACCGTTACCACTGTAACGACGACGGTTATTACCATTTCCACCACCACGGTTTCCACGGTATCCGCCACCATTACGACGATGGTTACCGCCACCACGGTTTCCACGATAGCCACCACCGTGACCACGCTTGTTCTTGTTAGGTAATGGTTTTTCAGCAGAGATGTGAACCTTAACTTGGTTTCTAGTCATCTTACTTAGTAATACTGATACTAAATCTTTTGCATCATATTGTGACAATAATTCATCAGCAGAATCAGCAAAGGCATCCATCTTAGTCTTTTCAATTAGTGAACCAATTTCTTTAGTAGCTACTTCTAATTGACCCTTTAGAGCTTCATCAGCCGAAGGTGGTTTTAGAGGTAACATTCTTACCTTAGTTAACTTTTCGATATCTCTTAAGTAACTAGTTTCGTTTGGTTCAACAAAAGTCATTGAAACACCATGACGTCCGGCACGTCCAGTACGTCCAATTCTGTGAACGTAACTTTCTGAGTCTTGAGTAATGTCATAGTTATAAACATGAGTAACACTTGAAATATCAATTCCACGGGCAGCAACGTCAGTGGCAACTAATACGTCAATCTTGTCATTTTTGAAATCTTTCATGATTTGTGAACGACGGTTTTGTGTTAAATCACCATGAATTCCGGCAGCACGGTAACCGCGTAATAGAAGTCCTTTAGAAACTTCATCAACACGACGCTTAGTACGACAGAATACGATAGTAACCTTAGGTGCTTGAATATCAAAGAAACGAGTCATGATATCAAACTTTTCAAATTGTTTTACACGGATGTAGTATTGATCAACTAAATCAGTGGTTAATTCTTTGGCTTTGATAGTAACTTGTTGTGGGTCTTTCATGAATTGAACCCCAACACGCTTAATTTGAGCAGGCATAGTTGCTGAGAATAGCAGTGTTTGTCTGTCTTCTGGAACTTGCTTGATGATGCTTTCGATATCATCTAAGAATCCCATGTCTAACATGTCATCAGCTTCATCTAAAACTAATGTCTTTACATGATCTAATTTCAAAGTCTTTCTGTTAATGTGATCTAATAAACGACCTGGAGTACCAACCACGATTTGTGGACGGCGTTTTAAACTTTGAATTTGTCTTCTGATGTCAGAACCACCAAAAACTGATACAGCCTTAACGCCCTTTTCTTTTCCGAAGCGACTAATTTCGCTTTGTGTTTGGATAGCTAATTCACGAGTTGGTGAAATAACTAAAGCTTGAACATTAGGGTTGTCTAAATCAACATGTTCAATGATGGGAAGAGCAAAAGCGGCGGTCTTACCTGTACCTGTTTGTGCTTGTCCCAAAACATCCTTACCTTGTAAGGTCAAAGGAATTGTTTCTGCTTGGATTGGAGTGGCTTCCTTAAAACCCTTGTCTTCAATCGCTTTTAATAGATCTTCTGATAGACCTAATTCTCTAAACTTCAAATATGTTTCCTCCTAAACGAAACATTTTCAATAATACCATCACTAGCTAAGGAAGAATCCGTTCCTTTTGGTGCGCTAATGACTTGATTAAAAAATTCCGTGTTCTAAAAAATGTAACTAAACTAATATAACTCTTTTACCATAATTAAGCAAATTAATTAATCAGTTAATTTAGCTAATAGTTGTTCCAAATGAATTCCATGACTAGCCTTTAATAAAACTTCGTCACCTTCATAGATTTCTGAGTTCAATTGTTCATATAAATCATCTAATTGGTCAGCCTTAAAATAGAATAAATTTTGGGCTGGATAAACATCCACCAATTTATCATATAAAACCTTAATTTCATCCCCAATTAAATAAACACTTTGCACCTCATCAGGGTTAAGTGAATCCGCTAATGATGCGTGCAATTGACTAGACTGATCACCTAGTTCCAACATATCGCCTAAAACAGCGATTTTACGACCGTTAATCTTATCAGCAGTAAATGCCTTCAACACTTCTTTAACAGCTGTAGGATTGGAATTATATACGTCTGAAAGAATCTTTTCGTGTTTAGTTCCTTCAATCCATTCTGTTCGGTTATTAGTAAGGTCCACTTCTAATAATGCTTTGGCCATATTTTCTTCACGAATTCTGAATAATGAACCAATCGCAATTGCTACTAAAGCGTTGTTAACGTTGTATGAACCTAGCATTGGAATTTTAAATTCAGTATCTTCGATTTGTTTTACTTTAAAACTAGTAGCTTGTGGAGTTGATGTAATGTCATATGCAGTAAAATCATCATCTTCACTTAGCCCAAATGTTTTAGTGAATGGTAAGTTTTCACTACGTTGTGCTAGTAATGGTTCATCCCCGTTATAAACGAAAATACCATCTTCTTTTAGTCCGTTAACGATTTCCATCTTAGCGTCAGCAATCTTATCTCGAGTACCGAAGAATTCGATGTGGGCTTCACCAATCATAGTAACTGCAGCAACATCTGGTTCAACTAAATGACTTAATAAGTCTAGCTGACCCGGACGATCCATCCCCATTTCAACAACTAGAATTTCTGTGTTAGGTTCAATGTCTAAAATCGTCATTGGAACCCCAATTTCGTTGTTAAAATTAGCATTAGTCTTAGTAACGTTAAATTGGGTTGATAGTACTGATGCCACCATATCCTTAGTAGTAGTCTTACCATTACTTCCGGTAATTGCAACTACCTTTGGATTAATCTTAGCTAAGTAATATTGAGAAAGCATTTGAAGTGCCTCCAAAGTATTATTAACGATAATGACGGGAATATCAGTTGGGACATTTTCATGATCTGCTTGCCAGAATGTAGCAACAGCTCCATTTTTAATAGCACTTTGAATATAATCATGGCCGTCGTTTTCACTAACTAACGGTACAAATAATGCGTCTTCTTCTAGTTGTCTGCTATCAAAAGCAACACTAGTAATATCATTTTCTTCATATTCGCTAGTATCATTTTGCGCAGCAACTGCTCGACTTACTTCTGTAAGTGACATTTTCATATTAAATCGTTCTCCTATGTTTCTTTTTTTCGAATTAGTGTTACATATATTATAACATGAAACGCAAAATTGTTTTAATCAGGCTTGATTAATTAATAATATATGTTTAATGCAGACTTATAAAAACTATTAACTATTCCATAAAACACTGTTAATATATTTTATGGAATAAAATATTTGGGGATGTGACTACTGTGAAAAAAGTCTTATTTGTTTGCCACGGAAATGTTTGTCGTTCAGCAATGGCACAAGCAATTTTCAATCAATTAATTAAGCAAAGACATTTAGAAAACGAAGTGATAGTAAACTCTGCTGCAACTAGCACTGAAGAAATTGGCAACCCGCCACACCCTGAGGTCAGAAAAATATTAGATAACTTAGATATTAGTTATCAAGGACAATCTTCTCGTCAAATCGAATCCAGTGACTTCATCAAGTATGATTTAATCATTGGAATGGATTATGAAAATATCAAAAACCTCCTTCACTGGTGTCCTAAAGATCAAGCTCATAAAATTCACTTATGCCTAGATATTATGGAAAATCAAAAAGGTGATGCTATCGCTGACCCATGGTACACAGGTAATTTTGCTTTAACATATAACCAAATTAACGCTGCCATGCCAAAATGGCTAGATTATGTATTAAACATTTAAGATATGAGCACAAAAAAAGAGATATCCGCTTGGATATCTCTTTTTTATCTTTACTTGAAACCGTATTTCTTGTTGAAACGATCCACAGCACCATCTGCTTGAGTGAACTTTTCACGTCCAGTGTAGAATGGGTGAGAATCTGAAGAAATTTCAAGACGTACTAATGGGTATTCATTACCATCATCCATTGTGATAGTTTCAGCTGAACTCATAGTTGAACCAGCCATGAATTTAAAACCAGTACTTGAATCTTGGAATACCACTTGGCGGTATTCAGGATGAATTCCTTGTTTCATTATAAATCGCTCCTTTGCCCTGTATCATATGTTGATTCAGAGATTATCGATTAGTCGACTTGATTATATTAACACTAAATAAGAGTTAATTCAACATAAAATTAACTTTCACTGTGTACCATTTCAACGTCTGCATTAAGATTAGTAAGTTTATCAATAATGTTATCGTAACCACGTAAAATGTTATCAGCATTATCAATCACTGTAGTTCCTTCAGCCATTAAACCAGCAATCATTTCTGATGCTCCGGCACGAATTTCACCAGCCTCAATTTGAGAACCGACTAACTTGTCAGTATGGCTAACGATAATAGTCCCATTACCATGGTCATATTTGATCTTAGCACCCATCTTTTTCAATTCTTCGATATGCTTAGTTCGTTCAGGATAAATAGTATCAATAATGGTACTATCCCCTTTGGCCATCAATAGTAATGGTGTAATTGGTTGTTGTAAATCAGTGGCAAAACCAGGATATGGCATTGTCTTAATCTCAATGTTTTTTAGTTCATCTGTCTTTGGTACATAAATGCTATCTTCATTAATTTCTAAATCGATACCCATTTCTTGAACCTTGGCGATAAATGATTCCAAATGTTCTGGAATGACATTTTTGATGGTTACACCATCCCCATAGGCTGCTGCCATCGACAAATAAGTTCCAGCTTCAATTCGATCTGGAATAATAATGTGGGTGTTCTTAGCACGAAGAGATTCAACCCCTTCAATTCTAATTACATCAGTTCCGGCACCGCGTACCTTTGCCCCCATATTATTTAAAAATGTAACTACATCAATAATTTCTGGTTCTTTTGCAGCATTTCTAATTACAGTGTGACCATCAGCCTTAACTGCAGCTAGAATAGCATTAATAGTTGCCCCGACTGATACAACATCTAAGAAAATTTGTGCCCCATGTAGGCCATTTTCATCAGTAGTAATAATGATTTCATCCCCGTCATTAACTACCTTAGCTCCCATTGCTTGGAAAGCTTTAATGTGTTGATCAATTGGTCTAGGTCCAATGTTGTCACCACCTGGGAACGTAATTCTCGCACGACCAAAACGGCCTAATAATGCTCCCATGAAGTAATATGATGCTCTTAAACTTTTAATTGCTTTACTAGGTAAAGCACTTTCTACTATTTTTGTTGGGTCGACGTTTAGTATTCCATCGGCAAAATCTGATGAGACATTCATTGATTCCAAAATCACCATTAGATTATGTACATCTAAGATGTTTGGGACCATGTCAAATTGGACTTTTGTATCTGCTAAAATGGCAGCTGGAATTAATGCTACCGTACTATTTTTAGCTCCACCAATTGTGACACTACCAGATAGTCGATGTCCGCCTTTTATTATCATTTTATTCATTAGTTAAAATTCCTCGCTTACAGTTTCACCGATTTCAGTGAACAATAACCATCATAAATAATAAAAGTTAAAAATACAATACTTTGCATAAAAATAAACCTAGATTTAACAAATAATTAAAAAAGACCAGGAATTATCCTAGTCTTTTTGTTAATTATTTGTTGTTTTCAACATGTTGGTCGTATGAAGCAGCAACGAAAGCCTTGAATAAACCTTCTGGTCTAGTTGGACGAGATAGGAATTCAGGATGGTATTGTGCAGCAACGAAGAACTTGTTAGTTGGAATTTCCACAACTTCAACCAAGTGATCATCTGGTGAAGTACCAGCAATAACTAGTCCGTGGGCTTCCATTTCTTCTCTGTATTCATTGTTGTATTCGTAACGGTGACGGTGACGTTCTGAAATTTCAGTCTTGTTGTCGTAGGCAGCAGCAGTTACAGTACCTGGTTTTAGCTTACATGGGTAAGCACCAAGACGTTGAGTTCCACCCATACCATCGATATCAGCTTGGTCAGCCATTAAATCGATAATCTTGTGTGGAGTATCTGGATCAATTTCAGTAGTGTTAGCGTCTTTGTAACCTAATACATCACGAGCAAATTCGATACTTGCGATTTGCATACCTAAACATACACCTAGGTAAGGAACATCGTTTTCACGAGCATACTTAACAGCAGTAATCATACCTTCGATACCACGGTCCCCGAAACCACCAGGAACGATAATACCATCGGCATCACCAAGTAGTTCGTTAACGTTATCTTCAGTAACTAATTCTGAGTTAAGCATCTTTAGGTTCACTTTAGCATCAACTGGGTAACCAGCATGTTCTAGTGATTCAGTAATTGAGATGTAAGCATCCTTTAGTTTAACGTATTTACCAACTAAAGTAATGTTTACTTCGTTCTTCAAGTTTTGTACTTTTTGTTCTAGTGCTTTCCATTCAGTCATGTCAGCCTTAGGAGCGTCAATACCAAAGTGGTCAACAACTTGTTGATCCATACCTTGAGCTTCTAACATCAATGGGATGGTGTATAGAGTAGGTGCATCCTTTGATTCAACAACTGCTTCTGGCTTAACGTCACAGAATAGCGCAATCTTTCTCTTCATTGCATCAGTAATATCTTGTTCAGTTCTAACAACCAATAGGTTTGGTTGAATACCAACTGCACGTAATTCTTTAACAGAATGTTGTGTTGGCTTAGTCTTCATTTCACCAGCAGCACGTAAGTAAGGAATTAAAGTAGTGTGGATGTAGAATGTGTTTTCATCCCCTACCTCACTCTTCATTTGACGAATAGCTTCTAAGAATGGAAGTGATTCGATATCACCAACAGTACCACCAATTTCAGTAATAACGATATCAGCGTTTGATACCTTAGCGGCACGCATAATCTTTTCTTTAATCATTCCGGTAATATGAGGGATAACTTGAACAGTGGCACCTAGGTAATCACCACGACGTTCTTTTCTCAAAACTTCTGAATAAATTTTACCAGTAGTTACATTTGAGTATTTGTTTAAGTCATTATCGATAAAACGTTCGTAGTGACCTAAATCAAGATCAGTTTCAGTACCATCATTAGTAACGAACACTTCACCGTGTTGGTATGGACTCATAGTACCTGGGTCGACGTTTACGTATGGATCAAACTTTTGAATGGTTACGTTTAAACCACGGTTCTTTAGTAAACGGCCTAGTGATGCAGAAACAATTCCTTTTCCTAGTGAAGAAACAACCCCACCAGTAACAAAAACATATTTAGTCATGTGTAAAACTCCTCATAAAATCTATTAGGGTAAAAATTAAAAACTCCCTATTCATTTAGAATAGGGAGTCATTGATTACTATAATCGATCAATTGTCCTTACAAAATACTCTTTTGTAAGGAGCCCAAAAATAATATTACATTGTTCCTAATATATAGTCAAGAAATATAATCATTATTTTCGAATTAATTAATCTTTGTCGTCTTCGTCGTCGATGTCATCATCTTCATTTAATTCAGATAATTCACCTTCAATACCGTCAGGAACATCGTCTTCGTCAACGTCATTTTCTTCGTCAATTTCATCTAAATCTTTGTGATACTTATCGGTTTCATCGACACCTTCATCAGCGTCTTCAAATTCATCGTCTTGGTCTTCTGGATCATCATCATCGTAATCGATAACATCGTCATCATCAGAAGCATCAGCTAAGAATGCGTTAACCTTACGACGCTTTTTCTTTCTAGGACGATCAATATCTTCATCTTCAGGATGAACAGTAGCTTCATCGATTGAATCGTATGGATACCATGTTCTTAGTCCCCAAAGATTATCACCTAAAGAAATAAAACTACCATCAACGTTCATATCTGTGTAGAATTGTACCAATCGTTTGCGGATTTCTTCATCAGAATCACCCAAATACTTTTGGATTTCGTTGGCGATATCAGCAAAGGCCATTACCTCACCATGTTCGGATAGAATTGCGTGAGCAACTTCGACCATTGATAATTCTTTTTTATCTTTACCTTCTAAGGCTTCTAATTTCAATGCGGTGCACGTCCTTTCAAAATACTATTAATATCATACCTTTTTAAGCAGAAAAATGCAATCTAATATTATATTCTCCGACAATCATTCCGCCAGTATATAATTCATAGTCAATCATTAGGCTTCCAGAGTTGTCATCTTCAATGATTTCACAATTAATTTCTTTGGTTTTCACTTCAATTTTAAGTGCCCCAAATTGAGTTTGGTAAGCAGTCTTATGAATCTTTTCTTCATTGAAAATTAATCTAGATTGATGTCCCATCTCATCTTTACGAGTCAATTGAACATGTTCATCAGTAATCTTAATGGTTACTGTAGCCACTTCTTTATCATCTTGATGTTCTTTAAAACGTAAGTATAGTCCATTGGACATCTTAACTAAGTTACCTTGTTCCACGAATTCAAAATCTTGGCGTTCACCATCTTGAAATATGGTCGTCTTTAAGTTAACGGCGACTTGATTATTCTTCTCTTCTTCCATCTAATCAACACCTCGTTTCATTTTCATCACAGACTATCATTATATACGGAGATGCCAATAAATGCATTAATTAATAGTTGGAAATTAATTATTTATCGACAATCTTTGTTATAATAAGCTTAAATAAGTAACCATATCAAAGTAAGGAGGTAAGAATTTGGAATACCAAGAAAAACTACTGACTCGAGAAAAGGTTTTTCGAGATCCGGTTCTTAACTACATTTACGTACAACACCAAGTCATTTTAGACTTGATTAATACTAAAGAATTTCAACGATTAAGACGAATTAAACAACTAGGTCCAGCATCATTTACTTTCCACGGTGCTGAACATTCAAGATTTACTCACAGTTTAGGGGTTTATGAAATTACCCGTCGTATCTGTGATGGCTTTTTAAGAAACTACCCTACCCAAGAAGATGGCGATGGTCTTTGGGACGATTCCCAAAGATTAGTCGCATTATGTGCCGCCTTGCTTCATGATATTGGTCACGGAGCTTACTCACATACATTTGAACATATCTTCGGTACTAATCATGAAGAAATTACTCAAGAAATTATTACTTCCCCTAAAACTGAAGTGAACCAAGTTTTGAGCAAAATCGGTCCTAATTTTGCTAAGGATGTGGCCAGTGTGATTGACCATACCTATAGCAATCCGCAAGTGGTCCAAATGATTTCTAGTCAATGCGATGCGGATAGAATGGATTACTTGCTTCGTGACGCTTATAACACCGGAGCTAATTATGGTAATTTCGATCTAACCCGTATTTTGCGAGTAATGCGTCCTTATGAAGGCGGTATCTGTTTTGAAATCAGTGGTATGCATGCCGTTGAAGATTACATTATTTCTCGCTTACAAATGTACATGCAAGTATATTTCCATCCCGTTTCACGTTCAATGGAAGTCATCTTAGACCATCTTTTAAGACGTGCGAAAGAACTATCTGCTAATCTAGATAAAAATGATAGTACTACTCCTTACTTATTGATGCCGTTCTTCAAAGGTGAATTCGACATTGATGATTATTTAAAACTAGATGATGGTGTTTTAAACACTTACTTTATCCACTGGATTGATTCAGATGATAAAGTCCTATCTGATTTAGCTGATCGTTTTATCAATCGTAAACCATTCAAGTCAGTCGAATTTAACGATGAAACTAAATACCTAATTCCCAATATGCGTGATTACATCAAACAAGCTGGCTTCGATGTTACCTACTACACCGAAATTAACAACAGTTTTGATTTACCGTATGATGCATATGATCCAAATAAAAAACATCACACGACACAAATCGAACTACGCCGAAATGATGGTTCCATGATTGAACTATCAAAGATTTCTCAATTAGTTAGTGCCGTTACTGGTAAACACTTAGGAGATGAACGTTTCTTCTTTCCTAAGGAAATGTTATCGGTCGACAATAACATTGATTTATTCGAACCGGTTTATCAAGAGTTCCAAAAACACATTAAAAATGATGAATTAATTAACTAAAGGAGTTTTTCCCATGAGTGATATTAAATTAATTGCCATTGATATCGATGGTACCCTTCTAAACGAACAAAACATTTTAGCTCAAGAAACTATTGATGCAGTTACCGAAGCTCGTAATAACGGTATCAAAGTTGTTCTTTGTACCGGTCGTCCATTGACTGGTGTAAAGCCATACTTAAAAGCATTAGGTATCAGTGGTCACGATGAATATGCGATTACTTTTAACGGTGCTCAAGTTCAAGATGCTGATGCTAACATCATCGAAAAGTTTGATTTAGACCACAAAGACTTCGTGGAACTAGAAAAAATAAGTCACGAATTAAACACTAACTTCCAAATTGAAACTACTGATTTCATCTACACTACTAACCGTGATATCAGCCCTTACAGTGTCATGGAAAGTTACCTAGTTAACATGCCAATCAAAGTAAGAACTCCTGAAGAAATTACTGAAGATATGGAAATCGTTAAAGCTATGCTAATTGCTGATCCAGATATTGTAGCTAAAGCAATTCCTGCTGTTCCAGAAAGATTCTTAGACCACCTTTCAATGGTAAGAAGTGAACCTGTTTTCATTGAGTTCATGAACCAAAAAGCTTCTAAAGGTGCTGCACTAAGTAAACTAGCTACTCGTTTAGGTTTCACTGCTGATAATGTTATGGCCATTGGTGATCAAGGTAATGATATCAGCATGGTTACTTACGCCGGATTAGGTGTTGCCATGGGTAATGCAGCTGATGATTTAAAAACTGTTGCTAACAAGGAAACTAAGACTAACAAAGAAAATGGTGTTGCATACGCCATTAGAAACTTTGCTTTAAAATAAAATTTAAGCAAACAAAAAAGAACTGATTTCAAATGAAATCAGTTCTTTTTTTATAGCGTAATCACAATTGCAAATGCAATCCAGATTACTCCGATGATTAACGTTAATTGCGCAGTTGGACGAATCATAATCTTAGCATTCTTAATGCCGCCGATTTTATCCGCTGGAATCTTTTCATTTTCAAAACGTTCTTTATCACCCTTGCGGTGAAAAATGCGCCATCCAGTGAATAGATGTCCTTTTGATAAAACAGCGATTGCACCAACTAGGAAAAATAATAACCCAATGAAGAAGAAATAGTTGCTAACTGTCACTACTTTGACATGCAATAGTACGGCAATTAAACCAACCATTACTCCAATCACGGCAATCAATAATCCGTATAGCTTAGCCTTATTCATTATTCAGCGTCACTTCTGAAACGGTTGCTAAATAATGGACTAACTGCACGGTCTTCATTAATACGTTTGATAGCATCCCCAATAAGTGGAGCAACAGAAATTTGTTCAATCTTGTCGATTTGTTTTTCTTTTGGTAAACGAATGGTATCAGTAACCACTAGCTTAGTGATTGGTGATTTGTCAATTCGTTCAATGGCTGGACCAGATAATACTGGATGGGTACAACAAGCGTAAACTTCTTTTGCACCAGCATCCATAAGTGCTTGAGCACCTAGTGTAATGGTTCCGGCAGTATCAATCATATCATCGACCATTAGACATGATTTACCTTTAACATCACCAATGATGTTCATGATTTCAGCAACATTTGCTTTAGGACGACGCTTGTCGATAATCGCAATTGGTGCTTTTAGGAATTCAGCTAATGCACGGGCACGTACAACTCCACCATGGTCAGGTGAAACTACGACTGCATTTGAATCCCAGCCTTTGTTAATAAAGTGATCTGCTAATAATGGTGCACCCATCATGTGATCAACTGGAACATCAAAGAATCCTTGGATTTGAGCAGCATGTAAGTCAAGAGCAACTACACGGTCAATTCCAGCAGTTTCTAGCATGTTAGCTACTAACTTTGCAGTGATTGGTTCTCTTGAACGCGCTTTACGGTCTTGTCTAGCGTAACCGTAGTATGGAATCACTACGTTAATAGTCTTTGCACTTGCACGTCTTAGTGCATCAATCATAATCATTAGTTCCATTAAGTTATCATTAACAGGAGCTGATGTTGATTGAATAATGTAACAGTTATCCCCACGGATACTTTCTTCAATGTTAATTCTAATTTCGCCATCGCTAAATCTGTCTACAGATGTTTTACCTAAGTCAACACCGACACGGTCAGCAATTTTTTCTGCCAATGGGATGTTTGAGTTTAAAGCAAAAATCTTTAATTTAGGATCAGAATATCTTTCAGCCATAAAGTCCTCCACCTAACAATCAATTCTATATTCGTTTCTAATTCACAATTAATTTTACACTATAATTCAATTTATTTCATTCAAAAATTATAGAAATAATAAACAATAATTCATCTATCCAATACTAATCAGCGTAAGGAAGCTTTTTAAAGTATCCCGGTTTATTAGTTTGTCTTTGACGAGCAATTGCCATTTCATATTGTTTAACATCATCTGTGATAGTTGAACCAGCAGCGATAAATGTATGATCATCAATATGCAATGGAGCAATTAAATTGGCGTTGCTTCCGATAAAGGAATCGTCCCCCACTTCAGTATTGTGTTTGTTTTTACCATCGTAGTTAGCAAAAATCACACCACAACCAACGTTGATGTTCTTACCAAGGTGAGCATTACCCACATAAGTTAAATGACCAACCTTAGTTCCTTCATCAATTTGGGCTTTCTTAACTTCCACAAAGTTACCTAAGTGAACGTTCTTACCGATAACTGCTTCTGGTCTTAAATGACTGTATGGTCCAATATTTGAACCTTCTAGCATTTCTGATTCTTCTAATAGTGAAGCAGTAACCGTCACATTATCATGAATGATACAATCTCTAATTTCAGAGTTAGCACCAATCTTACAGTCCATTCCAATCTTAGTGTTTCCAGTAATGTGAACACCAGGTTCAACGATAGTATCTTGACCAATTTCAACACCGAAATCGATGTAAGTATCACTTGGGTTAACCATAGTAACACCATTACGCATGTGATATTCGTTGATTCTTTGTTGCATAACTTGGTTTGCTTTAGATAAGGCAACACGGTCGTTTACACCCATAGATTCATCAAAATCATCCATTTGGTAAGCACCAATCTTCTTGCCTTGGTCTTTAAAGATACCAATAACGTCAGGTAAGTAGTATTCACCTTGAGCGTTATCATTGTTAACTTGTTTTAATGCTTCAAATAATTCATGGTTATCAAATACGTAAACCCCTGTATTGATTTCATCAATTGTTTGTTCAGTCATTGAAGCATCTTTTTGTTCAACAATCTTGTTAACGTTGCCCTTTTCATCTCTAACAATACGACCATAACCAAATGGGTTTGGTGCTTTAGAAGTTAGAACAGTTGCAACAGCATGACTTTCTTCATGTTGATCAAATAAGTTCTTAAATGTTTCAGCGGTAAATAATGGAGTGTCTCCACTAACTACCATAGTTGAACCTTCGACATTTTCTAGAATGCTAGCAGTCTTTTTAACTGCATCCCCAGTTCCTAGTTGTTTTTCTTGTAATGCGTATTGGCTTCTATCACCTAATTGTTTTTCGACATCTTCAGCACCGAAACCTACAACGGTAACGATGTTGTCCATTTCGATTTTTTCAATTTGTGACAAAACACAATCTACCATCGTACGGCCACAAACTCGATGCAAAACTTTGTATAATTTTGACTTCATACGAGTTCCCTTACCAGCCGCTAAAATAATTGTATTTCTAGTCGCCATGATTAATCCTCCTTGGTGTAATCACTAAACTTGTCATAGGTAAAGTTACCTAATTCAACTTTAATGTCCCCATTATTAGTATCGATTTTGAATAATGATGTGTAATCATTATCACTAATCTTACGTTGACCTTCGTAATCACGTTCTGCAACAAATGCAATTCCGGCCACTTGACTATCAAATTCGCGAATTAAACTACATAATCCATCGGCTGAACCTCCACCACGTAAGAAATCATCTACGATTAAAACGTTTGAGTTGGCTGGTAAACTACGTTTTGATAGCACCATCTTTTCGATTCTCTTTTGAGAACCTGAAATATAGTTCACACTGATAGTAGAACCATCAGTAATTCTAGAATCATGTCTAGCAATTACAAATGGCACGTTTAACAATGTCGCTACACTTTGTGCAATGGGAATCCCCTTAGTTGCGACAGTTAAGACAGCATCGATTTTTTTATCACTGTATAAAGTTGCGATCACACGACCAATTTGACGTAAAATTGATGGTCGGTTTAATAAGTCATTCATATATACATATCCACCAGGTAATACTCTGGTGTTATCAGCTAGAGCTGATTGTACTTCATCGATAAATTGACTGGCTTCAGCTTTTTGAATACCAGGCATAAACATGCTACCGCCAGCAGCGCCAGGAATTGTTTCCAAGACACCAGTACCGGTTTCCATAAATGTATTTCTTAAAATGGTTAGGTCTTCACTAATAGATGACTTAGCAGAACCGTAACGGTTTGCAAAAAAAGTCAATGGTACTACCGTATTAGGATTCTCCATTAAGTAGCGAGTCATATCTACTAGACGCGCACTACGTTTTGCTTTCATTCTTTCACCTCATTAAGTAAAAACTACATCTAAATTTTATCATAATGTTCGGATTTTAGACACTTTTTTATTGAAATAAATAAAAAACATCCGTTTAGGTTCATACCTAAACGGATATTTTTAAACTGGTCGCACAATGTAAACTTCTGAACAGAATCCACGGATACTGTTAAAGATATGTTTGGCTTGGCTTTCTGTTTTACAAATTCCAAATACGGTTGGCCCCGTCCCACTCATTTGAGCGTTATCCGCACCGTATTTTTCGAATTTTTCTTTGATACGTCTTATTTCTGCATGATGCTTTGAAGATAATGGTTCTAACACGTTGCCCATGTGTGAAACGATATCGTCGTAGTCTTGCGTTGATACAGCGTTAGCTAATCCATCAATATCAACGTGATTTAACTTATCATAATTAATTTTGTTTAGTATTTCTGGTGTCGAAACACTCACTTTTGGTTTGACCACCACAAAATACATCTTAGGTAACTTCGGCATTAATTCAATGTCGTCACCTTTTCCGGTGACCATTGCCGTTTGGCTATAAACACAATATGGTACATCAGAATCTAACTGAAGACCAAATGTGGCCATCTCTTGATTAGACATATGTAAATCCCATAGTCGATTTAATCCGCGAATCACTGCTGCAGCGTCAGATGATCCACCACCCATTCCAGCCGCCACTGGAATGTTCTTTTTGATATTAATCTCGACTTTTTGATGAATATTAAACTTCTTTTTAAGTAGAAGTGCCGCTTGATACGCCAAATTACGTTGATCTTGTGGTAAAAATACACGATTACAATGAACGGAAATGCCATTACCTTTGCCGGTAATAATTTCGACATAATCAGCTAAATCAATTGATGTCATTAACATTTCCCATTCAATTTCACCATCATCATGACGAAAAGGTGTATCCAACCCTAGGTTAAGTTTGGCGCATGCTTTCTCAACAGTCTTCAAGTATCACACCCCCCAATTCAACTTAATAGTTATTAACATTATACTAAAGTTAAATTAAAAAGTCAGTGTATCTTTTACTTTTATTGTGTCAGTAAAAAATAAAAGAAGCTAATTAAAATAATTAGCTTCTTGTTTGATTTGCTTATTCATTAACTTCTTCAGCGAAGTCCATTTCGATGTTTTTGGTTAGGATATCGGTGTAACTATATGACACACGCTTTAGATTTTCATCTTCTTCTAACTCAACAACAAAAACTGCAGGGAATGTTTCAGCTAGCATTCCATGGCGTTCAAGTGTTTTGTTTCTACCGACTTGAACAGTTACAATTACTTTTTCGCCTAAGCGATTGTCCAAGTGGTTCTTAATGTCTGTCAAACTGGTTGGCATAATATTCACCTCTCTAGGTCTCTTATTATACCATAAATTTATTAAAAATTCAAAATTATATCACATATTTTTTTAATATTCAATCATTTTATAACATATTTTTTTCATGGAAACGATTGGTTAAATCTACATATTGATCCACTGTAAGTTTTTCAGGTCGAATACTTGGTGCGATATTAAATTCTTCTAATACAGATTGGACATTTGCCTTAGTTTCTTCATCTTTACCAAAGACTCCTTGTAAGTTGTTCCAAAGTGTCTTACGACGATGGTTAAAGCAACCACGAACGAATCCAGCAAAAGCAGCTTCATCATACACTTCGTTTTCAATATTTTCACGTTTTTCTAAAGTCACGATTGCAGAATCAACTTTAGGCGCTGGAATAAATGCCTTTCTAGATACTTCAAAGGCAATCTTGGTGTCATTTAGGTATTGGATGATGACTGATAATGAACCGTAGTCTTTAGTTCCTGGTTTAGCTTCTAAGCGTTGGGCAACTTCTTTTTGCATCATGACGGTAATGTTATCAAATTCAGCATTCCCTTTTAATAGATCCAAAATGATTGGTGTCGTGATGTAATAAGGTAAGTTCGCTACCACTTTAATTGGACGTTCATTATTAAATTTTTCATCAATAATCGCTGGTAAATTGGCTTGTAAGATATCTTGGTTTATGACTTCGACATTATCATAGGGACTTAGTGTTTCGGCTAAAACCGGCAATAAACTTTGGTCAATTTCAAAAGCTAGTACTTGTTTGGAACTTCTGGCAATGTATTCAGTTAAACCACCGATACCAGGACCGATTTCGATTACGTTATCATCCTTAGTTAAATGTGCAGCATCAACAATTTTTGATAACACGTTTAAATCGGTCAAAAAGTTTTGTCCTAAGCTCTTCTTAGCTGATAGGTGGAAACGATTTAAAATCGCTTGGGTTCTTGCTGGACTGGCAATATCTGGGTTATTTGGCATAATTTACTCCTTAATTTGGTTAACAGCGTTGTCAAAATCAGTTTTAGTAATTGAAAACATTTCTAAACGTTTGTAGAGTTGCTTTCCATTCACATAACCAATTTTCAAAATATCACAAAGTTGCGTACGGCGTGTCTTTGCATGCGGATCATTTATCACTCTGGCGGATTTTAAATTGTCTAAGGTAATTCCCCCCGCAACATCATCGCTAGCCGTGTAAACGTTCATTAGCGCTTCTCTGATGGTTTCAACACTCGCATGTTCAACCCCCAGTGAACCGTCACTTTTAGTTGGTACTGATTTCTTACGGTCAACAAAGGCATGCTTGGCGTTTGGTACTGCTTGCGTAATAATCTTACGAATTCGTTCCCCATTAAAATCAGGGTCAGTAAACACAATCACACCACGTTGTTGATCTAGTTTTTTTATTAAAGCAATCGTGTCATCATCAATTGCTGATCCACGGGTCTCAATTGTGTCACAATCGACTGCTTGTTTAATTCTTTTGGTATCGTCGCGGCCTTCCACCACGATTACTTCTTTAATCTTATCCATTAATCTTCCAATCCAAAAATTCTTAAAGCATTTTGATATGTCATATCGGCAATTTTATCTGGAGTAGTATCGCGGAAACGTGCAACTGCTTCAACAGTGTATAAAGTAAAGCCAGGTTCATTTTGATGACCACGTAATGGTTCCGGTGCTAAGTATGGTGCATCGGTTTCCACTAACATCTTATCACTAGGGGTCTTTGCAACCGCATCATGAATTTCCTTAGTCTTTTTAAAACTAGCAACACCTGAATAAGAAACATACATCCCTAAATCAATGAACTTGTTTAACCATTCATCATCCCCGTTAAAACTGTGAATAATACCGTTATTAACTCCACACTCTTTTAAAATGGCGTAAGTATCTTCAAACGCATCACGATTATGCACAGAAATTGGTAAATTCATTTCTTGGGCTATTTTAATTTGACGTTTGAACACATTAAATTGGGCTACTTTAGGTGTTTGGTCTTGATAGTAATCTAAGCCAATTTCACCTAATCCAACGACTTTCTCATCAGCCAATTGTTGGCGTAAGATAGCTTCTTCTTCGTCATTATAATTTAGTGCTTCTTCGGGATGAAATCCAACTATCGCATATAAATTATCGTATTGATGAGCTAATTGAATTGCTTCTTCATTCATCGCACGGTTAGAACCGACGATTGCCATCTTAGTAACCCCTAATTTGGCGGCATGATCAATATATGCTTGGACGTTATCACGAAACGCATCATCATTTAAATGAGTATGAGAATCAAAAATTTGCATTATTCTACTCCTATCCGTAAAAATAGCCATCAATTCAATAGAATCAATGGCTATCTTGATTTATGACTATACCATTATTCCAAAGTGGCTCCGTTTTCGAATTGGCTACCAATTGTTACTAGTTCAATACTACCGTCATCATATTCAACAGACAATAGCATTCCTTGGCTTAATTGGCCACGCATCTTTCTTGGTTTCAAGTTGGAAACAATGATTACTTTTTTACCGACTAATTCAGTATATTCTGGATACCACTTAGCAATTCCAGATAGAATTTGAGTGGTTTCAGTCTTACCGGCGTCTAAAGTGAACTTCAATAGCTTGTCGGCCCCTTCAACGGTTTCAACATTCTTAACTTCGGCTACCTTTAGTTCTACCTTTTCAAAAGCATCGAATTTAATTTCTTTCTTATCAGCAGCACTTTCAGCGCCATCTTGAGCGACTTGAGCCTGTTTCTTAGCTTCTTCTTTCGCTGCACGACCTTTTTGTTTGTCAGACTTAGTCATTTGGTTCTTGATAAAGTCGACTTCTTCATCCTTATCTAAACGAGGGAAGATTGGAGTTCCCTTTTCAACCACCTTAACACCAGTTGGTAGGTCCTTGATTGAAATGTTAGTTAAGTCCAATTGTTGGTCGCTTAGTCCTAATTGAGCAAAAATTTGTTGAGGTGCTTTAGTCATAATTGGGCTAATTAAAAGACCAATTACACGTAAACTAGCTGCTAAATGAGCCATTACATCAGCTAATTTGTCTGCATCATCATCATTTTCAAGTTTTGCTAATACCCAAGGGGTAGTTTGATCAATGTACTTGTTAGTTTGTGATACTAATTGCCATACTGCAGCTAAGGCGTCTGAGAAACGAGATTCATCCATCTTAGTCTTGTATTCAGCAATTACTTCGTCACTTAGTACTTCCAATTCTTTATCAGCATCTAAGAAACCTGGTTTGAATTCTGGAATGACTCCACTTTCATACTTATTAATCATTGAAACAGTTCTGTTTAATAAGTTTCCTAAATCGTTCGCTAAATCGTAGTTTATACGATCAACGAAGTCTTCAGGAGTAAAGATTCCGTCGTTACCAAATGGTACTGCTCTTAGTAAGTAGTAACGAACAGCATCCAACCCGTAACGGTCTGCTAGTACTTCTGGGTAAATAACATTTCCCTTAGACTTAGACATCTTACCGTCTTTCATGGTTAACCAACCGTGACCAATAACATGTTTTGGTAATGGTAAACCTAATGCATGTAGGATGATTGGCCAGTAAATAGTATGGAAACGAACAATTTCTTTTCCGACCATTTGAATATCTGCAGGCCAGAACTTCTTGAATAATGAATCATCATCAGTGTCGTAACCTAGTGCAGTAATATAGTTAGATAACGCATCAATCCACACGTAAACAACGTGTTCTGGATCTGATTTAACTGGCACTCCCCAGTTAAATGAAGTTCTAGAAACAGCTAAATCTTCTAGTCCTGGTTTGATGAAGTTATTAATCATTTCGTTCATTCTTGATTCTGGTTGAATAAAATCAGGATGTTGCTTGTAGTAATCTAACAACCAATCAGCATACTTACTCATCTTGAAGAAGTATGATTTTTCGTTTACTAATTCAACTTCGTGGCCAGATGGTGCTTTACCACCAATCACGTTACCGTTGTCGTCTTTGTATACTTCTGCTAGTTGTGATTCAGTAAAGTATTCTTCGTCAGATACTGAATACCAACCGCTGTATTCGCCTAGGTAAATGTCACCTTGGTCTAATAGTTGTTGGAAGATTTTTTGAACTACTTCTCTGTGTTGTTGGTCAGTAGTACGGATAAACTTATCGTTAGAAATATCTAAAGCCTTCCATAAATCCTTAATTTGTGCAGCCATTTGGTCCACATAAGCTTGTGGAGTCATGTCTAGACTTTCTGCTTTTTCTTCGATTTTTAATCCATGTTCATCTGTCCCCGTTAAGAAGAACACATCATATCCTTCTGCACGTTTGTAGCGGGCTAATGCATCACACGCAATAGTAGTGTATGAGTTCCCAATGTGTAAACGTCCAGATGGGTAATAGATTGGCGTTGTAACATAAAATGTTTTGTTATCTGCCATTTTTATCATCCTTTCAACCAGTAATCTTAATATTAATTAATAGTATATCATAATTAATTTAGCAATTATATTGATGTTAAAACAAATCTAATTGCATTGGTGCTAAATCATTAAATGAAACATGCAGTAATTCTTGTAGTTGCAGTGCGTTTGGCGCTGCATCCCTACCCGAATTGTTGTTGAAAATAACACATACTTCATCAACTTGTTCATTTAAATCTTGGACCATTTTTGCAAATGCTTGTAGTTCTTCTTTGCTGTAATTATAAAGTGTTCTTTGGCTTCGCCAGTTCTTATCCTGGTTAAACCAACCTTGAGCATTGCGTCCATGCAGTCTTAAAAACGCTAATTTCTTAGTCGATACTAGTGGCAAGAATTCAACCCCATTATTAACGTTATGTGGTTCATCCGCAATCACATAGGTGATTCCAAGGCGTTTTAAATAATCGGCCATTGATTGGCGTAAACTTGCTTCGGTCCAGCTGGGATTTCTAAACTCGACCGCAATTGGTGTTTTCGGTCCCATCAATTGGCGGATTTCCATTAAGTAGCGAATGTTTTCATTACTTCGTTCAAAGTATGGTGGAAATTGAAACAAGATGGTCTTCAACTGATTAGTTGCTAACAACGGTTGAATCATATTACGATAATCGCTAAACGCTTTCTTGCGTTGATCATCATCAGCAGCAAGACTAGAACGCATATCGTGTTTCGTCATCAGTTGATTTGCTTTTAAAATAAATTGAAACGATTCTGGAACTTGACGCATCCATTGTTGCACCGTCTTATTTTGTGGGATCCCGTAAAATGGATTATCCACTTCAACTACTGGAAAATGAGCAGCATATTCATTTAACTTCACTGGTCGTTCTTCTCCATTAATCAGTGCTGGATGTTCACTCCAAGTAGTCACACCTAAAGTTATCATTTCCTCATCTGCTTTCTAACAATTTAACTCTCTAAAGAATTCTGTGGCATCCCCTCGAATCATTTCAAAATCGATACCTAGATTCAAACGTTCTTGGTTCACCGCAATCACTTTTGCGCTTGAATTACGATAATCTAATAATCCTGCAAACGGATATACACGCATGGAAGTACCGACAATCACCACTAAATCAGCTTGTTGCATTAATTCAATACTGTCGACAATATTCTTTTGATTTAATCCTTCGTCGTATAACACGATGCCAGGTCTCAAACGACCACCACAATCATTATGCACATCGCTTTGCATATATTCATGCCAATCAACTGATTGATGACACTTCTGACAAATCACATTGTATAAAGTGCCATGAAACTCAATTAAGTTCTCAGTACCACAGGCTGAATATAATCCATCAACGTTTTGAGTAATCACACTTGCTTTTCCTTGCTGGGTTAATTGCGCTTGTTTTTGATGAATAACGTTAGGTTTCGCATTTGGATAATACATATTTTCTTTCACAAAAGTGTAAAAGACTTCTGGTTCATTAACTAAACAAGCATGACTTAAATAATACTCTGCTGGTTTCCCAGTTGTATCAGTCGCATACAAGCCGTTTTTAGAACGGTAATCTGGAATGTTAGAAGCTGTTGAAACCCCCGCTCCAGTCAGAAATACAATATGTTTGGCTTCATCAAATAATGATTGAATTTTACTATCCAAAACAATTCCTCCCTCAAAAACTATTTTCTAATGATGTATGGCATCTTTAGTTCTTTAAATAGGTCTTTAACAGTCATTGCGTATAACTTCTTAAAGTATTCAGGACTATCATCCATTCCAGTTGGTGCTGGAATTACAAATGAATTTTGGTCATCAGACTTGTTGAATCCAACGTATGCACGACGGTTAGTTTCCTTATCGTGCAATTCTGAATGGAAGATTTCAAATTGTTGTTTAACGTTTAAGTTCAATTGACGTTCTGAAACAACACTAGAAATAGTAGCGTATTCATTGTTGTGTAGTGCTGGTAAGCCCCACTTAGTTAGTTGTTCATCAAAGACTCTGAATAATTTCACTACGTTTCTTCTGAAACCAAATGGTGAATCAGTTGGCTTTTCAGTAATGATATCGTAAATCTTATCAGCCGCGGCTAGTGCAGTTGGGTAATCCTTTTCTAAAGTCTTACGTGCTAGTTGATCAAACTTGTCACCGAAGAAGACACGCGCATCAATTAAAGTTAGTAAACGTAATTCCATTTCATTATCTAGTTTTTCTGGTTCTGGCTTGATAGTGTTTTGAATTCCTTTTAGATACATTTGTTCGATTTCATCATCAATTAAACCGTGCTTACGTTGTTCTGATACGACAACGAAGTGTGCGATGATGTCGAATAATTCAGTTCCCATTACTTCTAGTTGTTCATCTAAGTCATCTTGACCAGTTGATAAAGTAAAGAAGATTTGTGGGAATCCACGAAGTGTCATTAATAAATGAATTAATTCGTGAGATGCTGTGTAGTTTGGTGCTGACATATCTGAGATTTGAACGTATAGGTTCTTGCCATCTTGAACCACTTGGGCTTGATCATGTCGCACATATCCTGATTGTAATTGACCGATAAATTGAACTTCGATGGTTCCTGGGAAGAATTTATTTACCACGTTAATTAAACTTTGTGTATCTTGATTTAATTCGATTTCCATATTTATTCACCTTCATTATTTCTAATTGATTTTAAGATTTTTTCTGCCGATGCTAAATCAGCTTGATGTTGTTCTTTTAATTGTTGGACCACTTGGCTGACTTCATCTTCAGTCGCACCAGCTGTAATCGCTAGTGAATTTAGTTGAAGTCCCATGTGGCCTTTTTGGATTCCTTCTGACACGAGCGCTTTTAAAGCTGCAAGATTTTGAGCTAATCCAATGGCAGCCACCACTTCACTTAGCTCTTTCTTAGAAGTTATTTTGGCAATTTGTTGGTTAGTTTTAACTTTATCAAACACCTTAGTAGCCCCACCTATGAAACCTAATGACAACGGAATCGTGAGCTTACCAACTAACTTATTACCATCAATTTGCCAATCCGATAGACCACGGTATTGACCACTTTGACTAGCAAACGAATGAACACCAGCTTCCACTGCACGCCAATCATTTCCCATCGCCATTACGACCGCATCAATCCCATTCATGATTCCTTTATTATGCGTTGCTGCACGATATGGATCAATTTGGGCGATGTGTGACGCAGCCACAATTTGTTTGGCAACTGTTTGTCCATCAATTCCAGCGGTTGATAGCTTAGCAACTGATACGGCACCTTGGACTTGCACTAAACTGTCTTCGCCGTAATTAGAAAGGATACTCATTAAAATGGTTCCTTCAATTTTATCGGTTAGAAAAGCAGCTAGTGCTTCTAACATCGTATTCATCATGTTAGCACCCATTGCTTCACCGACATTGACGAATAAATCAATTGAGCAATAAGTTTCATCAAGTTTACGGACACGCACTTCTTTGGCACCGCCACCGTATTTTAAGATGGATGGATGCGCTTGATTAGCAACTTCAATCATCTTATCAAAATGAGTGTTGACGAAGCCGATCAATAGATTGACATTATCCGTCTTAACGACAATTTGGCCCATTAGGTTATGGCCTAATACTTTGGCTTCAATCCCGTTATAACTACTTAATAAACGCGCACCATTACTAGCTGCGGCAATTACAGAGGGTTCTTCAGTCACCATCGGAACCACTTTTTCATCCCCATTAACCACTAAATTAACCGCGACTCCTTCTGGCAGAGCGTAATCAGTTAAATAGTTCTCGATTAATTGATCGTTTTTGGCTTGGTGATCTGAAATTAGTTGCTGTTTTTGTGCATCTGATAATTGTGCGAATTCACTAATTAAGTCAGTTCGTTCTTGATAATCACGATGATAAAAATGCTTAAATGTGCCCATTGATTTCTCTCCTATTCAATGCTCATAATAACACGTATGTTTGAATTTAGATTTAAAAAGGTTTTCAATCCCCAAAGGATTAAAAACCTGATTAATAGTGTCGATAATGTTTCTTTAGATATTCAGCTATTAATCCTTCACGTACGCCACCTTCTGAGAAAACGATTCTTCTTGAATCAATTTCATCGATGACAGTAATTAATGGTAGTAGCCCACCTAAGATAATATCTGCACGTTCATTTTCTAATCCGTGAATTTCTTTTCGATTGTGTAAGTTCTTTCGTAACAACAATTCATAGGTTCCCATGACTTGTCGTTGATTTAAATGATAACCATTTAAATTATCTGAATTTGAGAAGTGTTGGTAACTGCGGTTAATACGCGCTAGACTACGTGCCGCACCACCTAATACAACTAATTGATAATGGTCCGCTTTTTTCAACCACGGAACACGGTGAATATTTTCCTTTAAGAAACGTTGAGCATTAAATAAATCTGCAGCATGCACAGAGTTATTTAGTTTAAAACGTTCTGAAATATTAACCGCTCCGATTGGCAAACTAATTAAATCACGGCGCTTTTTACCTTGGACACGTACTAACTCAATGCTAGCACCTCCGATGTCCATTACCATGTAATCATTCATCTTAATCTTATTAACGACTCCTAAGTAGTCATAATAAGCTTCTTCTCTACCAGAGAGAACCCGAATGTCTAATCCAACCTTCTTACGTACTTTTCTAAGGAAGGCCTTTTGATTTTCGGCTTGACGAACAGCAGCGGTCGCAATCGTAATTACAGTTGTATTATTCATTGCACTATAAATTCGTTTAAATGATTTTAACGCATTGATTGTCCGATTAATTGCAACCGGTTGTAACATCTTCTCTTTACCCATCCCCTCTGAAAGTCGGCTATCGCTTTTACTACGCTTAATTTCGACGCAGTATCCGTCACTTTCAATTCGGTAAATAGACATTCGAGCAGAATTAGAACCGATGTCAACAATTACTAAGTTTTCCATCCGATTCACCCTAAACTATAAAATAATTTGCATTACTTGAAGTAGTTGATACCAATAGCATCTCTAACTTCGTCTAGAGTTTGGTTGGCAACCTTGCTAGCTTTTTCGCTACCAGCTTTTAGAATATCGTAAACGCCTTGTGGATCCTTTTCAAATTCCATACGGCGTTCTCGAATTGGTGCTAATTCAGCTTGTAGGACTTCGTTTAGGTAACGTTTAATCTTAACATCCCCTAGACCACCATGTTCGTATTGGGCTTTTAGATCAGCGACTTTGGCTTTATCTTCAGCAAAGATATCTAAGTAAGTGAAAACAGTGTTTCCTTCAACCTTACCAGGATCTTCAACGTGAATGTGGTTAGGGTCAGTGTACATTGACATAACTTTCTTTTGAATAGTATCTTCATCGTCTGATAGGTAAATACAGTTGTTTAATGATTTACTCATCTTAGCATTCCCGTCTAAACCAGGAATACGTCCCATTCCCTTTGGTGGGAAGTAACCTTCTGGTTCAACTAATACGTCTTTTCCGTAGATACCGTTAATACTTCTAACGATTTCTCTGGTTTGTTCTAGCATTGGTTCTTGGTCTTCACCGACTGGAACTGTATCAGCTTTAAACGCAGTAATATCAGCTGCTTGGCTGACTGGGTAAATTAAGAAACCAGCTGGCACACTTTCACCGAATTTCTTTTGTTGAATTTCAGTTTTAACAGTTGGGTTTCTCATTAAACGGTTAACTGAAACAATGTTTAAGTAGTGCATAGTTAATTCGTTTAAAGCATCGATTTGTGATTGAACTAAGATAGTTGATTTTTCAGGGTCGATTCCGACAGCTAAATAATCTAATGCCACTTGTAATAGCGAATTTCTGATCTTTTCAGGATCACGAGCATTATCAGTCAATGCTTGCATATCCGCAATCATAATATTAGTGTCATATTCGCCTGAATTTTGTAGTTGAACACGGTTCTTTAGAGAACCAACATAATGTCCAATGTGTAGTTTTCCTGTTGGTCTATCACCAGTTAAAATTACTTTTTTATCTGCCATTTTTGAAACTTCCTTTCTAGAAAAAAAGCGTCCCACTGTTAAAAAAACAATAGGACGCTTTAGCGCGGTACCACCTAACTTGCAAACGTAATTCGTTTGCCACTCTGCGATAAGGGTGCATTCCCGTTATTCATCCATTTCGCTAGTCGTGATTACTTTCACTACGTAATAATCTCTCTGTAAATGACATCGCTACTTACTTTAATATTAACTATATTTTACTGGATTTAATAGGGCATGTCAAAAAGGATATTAATTGACACAAGCCTAAATTCTCATTAGAATTGTAGAGCATAAATGAACGGATTTTCGAGTTCGAGTAAGGAGGAAAAAATGGGCAATAACGATTTAAATAATGAGCAAAACCGTGTCGATGAAGTTGTTGAAAAACTATATCATCGCATTGATAAGACTCAAATTGAATACGATAAAGCACATAACGAAACTAAGCGTGTTCAACAGAACTACGGTAATAATACCTCCGTTAACTACGTCGAAGTCGATGATAGAATTGAAACCTCTGCCGATTTACAACAACAAAGAGGATTAGTTAATAAAGTAGTCCAAAGCGAAGCAATCATCAAGAACCAACTAGATACTTACAGAAAGCTAGCTGATTCACCTTATTTTGGTCGAATTGATATCCAAGATGAAGATGAAACCGATTCTGATAGCTTATACATTGGAACTGCTTCATTCGTTGATGACGACGAAAACTTCTTAGTTTATGATTGGCGTGCACCAATTTCTAGTATTTATTACAACGGAACGTTAGGAAAAGTAAAATACCAAACGCCCGCTGGAACCCAATCAACAGAATTAATTAAGAAACGTCAATTTCAAATTAGTAATGCCCATATTGATAACATGTTTGATACCAACGAAACCGTTGGTGATGAAATGTTGCAAAATGTTTTAGGTCAACAACATGATGAAGTAATGCAAAACATTGTTTCTACAATTCAAAAAGAACAAAACGATATTATTCGTGATACTTACAACGATTTACTAGTCGTTCAAGGGGTCGCTGGATCAGGTAAAACTTCTGCTATTCTTCAACGAATTGCATTCTTGTTATATCACAGTAGAAGTTCACTTGAAGCAGACCAAATCATATTGTTCTCCCCTAACCGTTTGTTCTCACACTATATTTCAGATGTTCTCCCTAGTTTGGGTGAACGTAATATGAGACAGGTGACATTACAAGAATTTATTGATCACCGTTTAGAAGGAATCAACGTACAAAGCTTATTTGACCAATACGAATTAGAAACACAATATAGTGTTGATGATAAAGAAATTCAAGCTTTTAAACAAAGTCATGCCTACATGCAACGAATTGAAGAATATATTAAAACTATCTTCAATGAAGATATCGCTTTTCAAAGTATTTTAGTTGATGGAAATATTTTCTTTGATAAAGATGTCATTAGAAACATATACGCTGAACAGCCTAAGTTGATGAAACCGGCTGATAAATTCTTAAAAACAAAGAACCGTTTAATTGAAATATTGAAAAAAAGAATTGAAATTGAAGTTTATAAACCTTGGGTTGATGAAGAAATTGATCAACTTAGTTCTGAACAATACCATGATTACATGACTGGCAAACAATTAGGTAGTTTTCAAGATCAAGATGACGAACGTTACTACATCGCTAAACAGATTGTTACTAAAAAATTCAGAAAAGTTTATGATGCGTTATACAATAATTCATTCTTTGATGCCTATCGTCAATATGAAAAATTCATGCAACAAGTAGTATTACCAGAACAACTAAATGTCGATAAATGGAATCAAGATGAAAAAGACTTTGAAGATAAGCTAGAGTTACACCAAGTCCGTTTAGATGACGCTGCTCCCCTATTATATCTACGTGATTTAATGGTCGGTGGAGGTCAAAACCGTAAGATGCAATACCTATTCGTTGATGAAATGCAAGACTACTCAATTGCACAATTAATTTACATTAAGCATGCTTTCCCTGAAACCAAGATTAATTTAATCGGTGACAGTGAGCAAGCATTGTTTAAGGAAGTCGAAGCACCACAAGCCTTATTGAATAAATTAAACGAAGCTTTTTCAACTAAGAAGTCCCGTTTAGTTACATTAAATCGTTCATATCGTTCGACTTATCCAATTACAAACTTTGCGAAATCATTTTTACCTAAAGGAGATGAAATTGAAGCATTTAACCGTCCGGGAAAAACGCCTGAATTATTCGTTAGACATAATATTGAGCAAAGTTTAAGCGCTTTAGTGGAATGTGCTAAACAAGAATTAACTGAAGAAGGCACTGTCGCAATCGTGACAAAAAACTTGAAGCAATCTAAGGAATTACATCAACATATTTATAAACAATTAAATCCAACTCTGCTAGCTGATACCGATAGATCATTACCTAAAGGAGTTATTGTAATGCCTATCTACTTAGCAAAAGGACTAGAGTTTGATTCAGTGATTGCCTGGGATGTTTCAAAAGATAACTTCCCTAATGACCAATACATTGGAACTTTATATACAATTGCTACTCGTGCAATGCATCATTTAACATTAATCAGTAATGGACCAATTTCACCAATTATTGCGAATGCAAACATTCCAATTAATGAAGTTAAAATTGACCATCAACAATAATCAAAAAAGCCACCTTCATAATGAAGATGGCTTTTTATGTATGTGATAATAATTATTAAGCCGTTTCCGGGATTTGAACCCGGGACCTCTTCCTTACCATGGAAACGCTCTACCTCCTGAGCTAAAACGGCATAGTTAAGAAAAAGCCTTCGATTATTCATCGAAGACTTTTTTAATTGCGCGGCA
>NZ_KQ440395.1:145592-358542 GCF_001281175.1 Apilactobacillus apinorum | reverse complement strand
TTATATATCATAACAAGATTAACAAGCTGTGTCAACAACTTATTAAATTTTATTTTCGTTAAGGAATATCCTTTTTGAAATTCTTTTTTAACGACTTTTATTATTATGCCAGCTATCCAATTCAAAGTCAATGATAGATTATAAAAAAAGCGAATTGATTTTCATCAACTCGCTTCAAAAAATATTGTTTATTTAATTCTTGCTAAGTAGTACTTCTTCTTTCCTCTTCTAACAACGACAAATTTTCCGTCAAATGATTGACTTGGATCGATATCAGCATCAACGTTATCTACTTTTTCACCGTTAATTCTGATTGCACCATTCTTAACATCTTCTCTTGCTTGTCTTCTTGATGGTTCAATTTCTGTGTCATCTGCAAGCCATTCAACGATGTTCTTCTTGTCTGCACTAACTTCTACTGATGGCATGTTCTTGAATCCAGTTTCTACTTCTGCAGTAGTTAAATCTTGAACGTTACCTGAGAACAATGCTTCTGTAATATTTTGTGCTTCTACAACGGCGTCTTTACCATGAACAAATTCAGTTACTTCTTCTGCTAAACGACGTTGTGCTTCACGCTTCCAAGGTTCGCTTTTAACCTTGTCTTCTAAGTCTTCAATTTCTTCTCTATCTAGGAATGTGAAGTACTTCAAGTACTTAATAGCATCCCTATCATCTGTATTAATCCAGAATTGGTAGAATTCGTAAGGAGTAGTCTTTTCAGGATCTAACCATACTGCTCCTCCTTCAGTCTTACCAAACTTAGTTCCATCAGCTTTAAGCATTAATGGAATAGTTAAACCAAATGCCTTAGCGTCTGCACCTTGAGTCTTATGAATTAGCTCAATACCGCCGGTAATGTTACCCCATTGATCGGCACCACCGATTTGTAGTTCAACATCATTATTTTTGTATAGGTGTTCAAAATCCATTGCTTGTAAAATTTGGTAAGTAAATTCAGTGTATGAAATTCCAGTTTCTAAACGACTTGAAACAATTTCCTTATTTAACATTGTATTAACGTTAAATCTCTTTCCGTAATCACGTAGGAAATCTAGTAGTGAGAATTGTGAAGCCCAATCGTAGTTATTAACGATTTGGAACTTGCCATCTTCACCAAACAACTTCTTCATTTGGTTAGTTAAACGTTCTTCATTGTATTTAACTTGTTCCATACTTTGAAGCTTTCTTTCTGCTTTCTTACCAGAAGGGTCACCAATTGAACCTGTTGCTCCCCCAATTAGGATTACTGGTTTGAATCCAGCTAATTGGAATCTCTTTAAAATCATAAATGGAATTAAGTGTCCAACGTGCATACTGTCTCCTGTTGGATCAATTCCGGCATATAGACCAAACTTCTTTTCATTAACTTCTTTCTTTAGTCCGTCTGCATCTGTTTGTTGATTAATAGCGCCACGCCATTGTAAATCATCAATAATGTCCATGTGTAATCCCTCCAAATAAAAAGTCCCTGACAAATAAATTGTCAGGGACGAAATGTTGTTTGTTAATCCGCGTTACCACCCAAGTTATCATATTGAAAATATGATCTCTCATATCATTGTTAACGAAATGACTCGTCCATATATGGATAAGCTCGGTAGGTGTAATTCTTTAATGTGTCGGCCTAATTTGCAGTAACATCAGGTTTCTAATTTCCAGTTCACATTAAATACTGGTAACTACTTCTTAGCTATTTATTTAATAGATACTATCATAATAATCAGCCTTGAAATAAATGTCAACATTATTTAATTTTACTTAATGCTTCCTTGATCATTGGCATCATCTTTTGTAGTGCTTCTGCTTGCGCTATAGCTTGGAATTCAGCAGTTGCTTTCTTGACAACTGCCTTTTGTTGAGCTGATGTCATCTTAGGATTTTTCATCATAGCTGCTTTTACTTGAGCTTGTACATATTCCGCGCCAGCTTGTTTCATGGCAGCTTGACTTGCAGCATTGTTGTTCTTAGCACTAATTTCTTTAATTACAGTTGGTAGTGCTTTTGCTTGGTTTACAGTTAATACCATCCATGATTTTGGTACATAGAAGTAATGAACTGTTTTAACACGAGTTGGCTTTTGGGCTAAATCAAACCAGAAACGATTAGCTGATGAATTGTATTCATACTTAACAGTCTTAGTAACTAGTTTAGCTTTACTATCATTAGTAGTAATGATTTTGTTTTCTACTTTATCAGTACTTGTAGGGTTAGCTTTTGATTGTTTTTCGCTAGTACGGAAAATAACCACTTTATCTTTACCAGAAGTTCCGATTGGTTGGTACATTAAAGCATCAAATCCCTTAGGAATACTTGATACTAATGTAGTTGTTTTTTCATTTGTTACTTTGTGCATTCCATATTGATCATGGAAGTTAATAGTAATAAAGAAAGTAGATAAGATGAATAGTACTGCAAATACAATTGAAGTAATTGCGTGTACTGCCTTATTCTTAGTAACTAAGTTGAAAGAGTAGAAGAATAAGAATGCAGAAATACATAGTACAAATAAAATCATTGTTTATTTACCTCCTTTTTTACTGTCGTGTAGCCAGAATGTTGCAATAAAACCAATAATGATAAATACTGCGGCTACCCAGAATGCTGCGTGGTATCCACTTAATGTAGCTGAGATCACAGAATCTTTGTAAGCTAATGGATCAAGTTTCAATAGTGACTTAGCAGGCATATGATTGGTAGTTACGTTTGAAAGAATTGAAACTAGTACGGCTGTAGCAATCGCTGCTCCAACTTGTCTTACAGTATTATTAACTGCAGTCCCATGACTAATCTTGTCATCAGGTAGAGCGTTCATACCAAAAGTAGTTGAAGGCATCATTACAAGGGCCATACCGAATGTTCTAACAGCATATAGAATAATAATGTAAGCAATTCCTGTGTTTGCAGTAATGTATGCAAATGGTAGAGTACCGAAGAATAATAGTACTAAACCAGTTACGATTAACTTCTTAGCTCCGTGCTTATCAAAGATAGCACCAGCGAATGGAGAAACAATCCCCATCATTAAAGCACCAAGTAATAGACTTAGTCCTGAATGGAAAGCATTCATACCACGAACGATTTGTAGATATAGTGGTAATACCATTTCAAAACCTACTAAAGCCATCATAGTAATTGAACCTAAGATAGTAGCAATTGTAAATTTAGTTGATTTGAAGACACGAATGTCTAGGAATGGCTTGTCAATTACTAATTGACGCCAGATGAATAATACGACGAAGATTGCACCAATAATTAATGTTGAAATAACAGTAACGCTACCCCAACCATCAGTACCAACTTCTGAGAATCCATATAATGCACTACCAAAACCAATAGTTGATAGGATTAATGACAATACATCAATCTTTTCTTTCTTAGTTGGTAAAATTGGACGCATGTAGTATAGACCTAATAAGATTACAACCGCGACGATTGGAATAATGATTCCAAATAGGTCACGCCAAGTGTAGTTAATTAAAATCCAACCTGATAGTGTTGGTCCAATTGCTGGAGCCAATCCGATAACAACACCAGATAGACCCATGGCAGCACCACGTTTTTCAGGTGGGAAGATTCTTAGCATAATAGTTTGTAGTAAAGGCATAGTTACCCCTACTCCAAGCGCTTGAACTAAACGACCAGCTAAAAGTGTTCCAAAGTTTGGTGCACAAAAAGCTAGGACAGTTCCGGCTTCAAAGACAACCATTGCGCCTAAGTAAAGCCATTTAGTATTAACACGGTTAGATAACCAAGCACTAACCGGGATAACAATTCCGTTTACTAACATAAATCCAGATGTTAACCATTGCACTGTTGAAGTGTTAATGGAGAAATCCTTCATTAATGTAGGAAACGCAGTTGCTAAAATTGTTTGATTTAAAATAGTACAGAAAGTACCAACTAATAAGATGATGATTAGCATAATCTTATTGTATGATTTTCCGTTTGCATCTACGTTCATATTCTGACCCCTTTTCTGATAAAAAATTATATTCCCTATAAATTTCGACAATGACTAATATACAACCCATGAAAAACATTGTCAACAAATTTGACAACGTTTTTAAAAAATATATAATAGTTTATAATAATCAAACAAAAGGGGTGTGACACTATTGAAGAAGAAATATTCTAAAGATGAAATCAATGACTACTCTAAACGCATTCATGAATTGATGAAAGACTTAGATTTATCAATTGGCATTGGTGGATTATCTAGAACTTGTAATGTGCCACAAAGTAAAATCAGGTATTGGGAACAAAAAGGATATATTGGTTGCAATAAAGGTGATAAAAATACAAACCACCGTTATCCCTACTCTGCTGTAATCAAAGTCGAATTAATCAAATCTTTTCTAGATTCAGGGTTTACTTTAGCTAAAGCCGCTGAAAAAGCATCAGTTTTTGATGAGACGGGAAGTCTCCTTCACCGCATTGCTAGACAACGTTTTGAATCTATCAATGTAGTTGATGATAATACAGCTGTCGACATGGGTCCTATCAAAGGAGACCCAGATAAACACATTATGTTTGTTGATGAAAATGGCGAACTTACTGCACAAATTGTTAAAAAAAATTAAAAATGAATTCCAAATATGGAATTCATTTTTTGTTTGTAATAATATTGTCTTAAAAGTTCTCAGACTTTGATATATTCGAGCTTTTACTTTATAATTAAAATATGATAAATATATGGTTTTTTAGAATAGATATAAATATAAAATTTAAGATATTTATATCTATTCTAATGTCTTATTTATTTAGTGATCCTTAAGGAGGAAGTCATTATAATGTGGTTTTTAGGTTTAATTAACGACTTTATTATTGGTTATCCAATTGCTGTTTCCGCTATCTGGATCGTAGGTGCTATTTATGGAAGCATCTTTAGACGTTCCGAAAAGTTCTCTAATGTGGATGGTTCTGATTTAGTTTCTATCTTAGTTCCAGCCCATAACGAAAGTGATACTTTAAACGAAGCAATCCAATCAATTTCTAACATCGACTACAAGAATTTTGAAGTAGTATTAATCGATGATAAAAGTGATGATGATACACTAGATATCATGTACAGATTGCAAAAGCAATACGCTGATCAATTCACAATTAAAGTTGTTCCAATCGATGTTAACCAAGGAAAAGCTAACGCCATGAACCAAGGCTTCGCTGTTGCTGAAGGTGAATACATTGTCGGTATCGACTCTGATTCCCTATTAGCAAAAAATTCAGTTAGCGAATTAGTGAAGACGCTTAAATCTAACGAAAAACTAGGTGCCATTGCCGGAAAACCAGTTGTTAGAAACAGAACTACTGTATTAGGTCGTCTTCAATTACTAGAATATATCGGTGTGATTGATATCATTAAAAAAGCGCAGGCATTCTTATATGGTCGTATCAATACAGTTTCTGGTGTTATTGTTGGATTCAGAAGAGCCGCCCTATTAGATGTAGGTGGTTGGCACACTGATGTTATTACAGAAGATATCGATATTACTTGGAGGATGTATCGTAAAGGATGGCAAGTTAGTTATCAACCATCAGCTGTTTGTTGGATTTTAGTTCCTGAAAACACTAAAAATTTAATCAAACAACGTCGTCGTTGGGCTCGTGGTGGTATGGAAGTTATCGCCAAGAACAATGACTTACTATTGCACGGTAGCATTACTCAAAAAGCATTAATGTATGAAACAATCATTAGTAGTTTGTGGGCTGTTTTAACAGCATTAAGTACTATTTCATATTTATTCAACTTAATATTAATTCATGAAGTTCAATTAGATGGTGATGTTTTACTAGTATTAATCATCGTAAGTATTTTGCAATTCATTATTGGTTTTACTGGTTCTCATGAATCAGCCCTACTAAATTTTGTTGATTTACTATTAATCCCTGCATACATTGTTTACTACTGGATGGTCAACTTGATTTCATGTATCTTAGCACTAGTTTCATTCTTCTTAGATCCTGAAAATGTTGGTACCTGGAGTAGTCCTGACCGGGGGGTAAAATAATGAAAAAAAATTACGATAAAGATTACGAAACATTTGTAATTAGAAAAAAAAGTAGTTTACTAAGAAAATTATTCCATATCGCATTGTTCACAATCCTATGGTTATACGTAGTTTTCGTTTTAGTTGTTAACTTCGCCTTTTTATTCGGCTTCTACAGTGACGACTTTGTTAGTTTCTACCTATTATTAAACCTAAACTATCAACTATACATGAAGCTATTATTTGCGGTCATCTTCTTAATTGCAGTAACTGCTATCTATTCTAGTTTCAGATTAGGATACTTACGGAGGGTCAATAAGAATGTCAAGTAACGAAAAGAAAATGACCAGAAAGCAACGTAAGATAATCGTTATTATCTTAGGAATTGCCTTATTCTTATTAATGTCATTTACAATCCACAAATCAGTGGAATACGATAAAGGTAGTAGTGAATACTACGGTCTAACTAAGCAAGAAGAAAAAGCCAAAAATGGGATTATTGTTTTTTGTTACCACCGTATCTTAAAGAACAACCTAGGTGTTAACCTATCAAGAACTCTTTCAACTAACTCTCAACTTCATGATTTCGATGTTCCTTTAAACCATTTTAAAGAACAAATGAAGTTCCTACATGATCACAACATTAAAGTGATTTCAGGTGCAGAGATGGTTAAAATGACTAACTCAAACAAGCCTATCAAAGGTAAATACGCTGTTCTATCATTTGATGATATTGACAGAACTACTATTGATAATGCCATTCCAGTTATGAAGAAATACAAGTATCCATTTACTACTTTCATCATTACTGGTAACACTGGTCGTTACCGTGAAGGTACTCAACTAGCAACTTGGTCACAATTAAAATATGCACAAAAAGAAGCTGGTAGCTTAATGACTATTGGTGTGCACACCAACAACATGCATTACTTAACTGCCAACTTAGTGCCTATCTTTAACCTACCTAAGAACTATGATCGTTTTACTAAGGATTTCGTCAAATCAAGACAAGTTCTTCTAAAACATACTGGTACTTATGCTGAAGCATTCGCCTACCCTTACGGTGGTGGTACTCCTAGAATTTCTCAATTCTTAGCTACTCAACATTTAGGTTGGGTTGGTACTCTTGATTCCGGTACTGTTTACAACAACGGTAACGGTGATCACAGTGATTTGATTTACACACCAAGAATGATTATTAACACAAATAGTTGGCCAAGTATTCGTGAATGGTTAGCTGCTAAATCATAAAAATAAAAGCCGTCCTCAAACGAGGATGGTTTTTTTTAGTATCTCTTTTATCGAGCAAAATAAAAAAGCCCTCAAAGGGCTTTATTTTATTATTTATCTAATTTTGATTTGTTTACTACTTCTAGCTTGTCGTTGAATTCGTAAACAACTGGTTCACCAGTCTTCATTTCAAGATCCATGATGTCATCATCAGAGATTCTTTCAATGTACTTGCTTAATGCACGTAGTGAGTTACCGTGTGCAGCAATGATAACGTTCTTGTTATCTAATAGCTTAGGAGCAATTTCGTCAGCCCATAGAGGCATAACACGTTCTAGAGTAACCTTTAGGTTTTCACCACCAGGGATTAAGTTAGGATCTAGATCCTTGTAACGACGGTCATTTACAGCTGATCCTTCGTCATCTGCACTCAATAGTGGAGGTAAAGTATCGTATGAACGACGCCAAATGTGAACTTGTTCATCTCCGTACTTTTCAGCAGTTTCTTCTTTATTTAGACCTTGTAAACGACCGTAATGACGTTCGTTTAATCTCCAAGTCTTAGTTTCTGGGACCCATAGTTGGTCTGATTCTTCTAATGCGTAGTGAAGAGTCTTGATGGCACGTTTTAGAACTGAAGTGTATGCAAAATCAAATTCTAGGCCTGCCTTCTTAACTAATTTACCAGCTTCTTTAGCTTCTTCAACACCCTTATCGCTTAAATCAACATCTTCCCAACCAGTAAATTGGTTTGATAGGTTCCATTGACTTTGTCCGTGACGGATTAATACAAGTTTTGACATGAGTTGAAAACCCCTTTCAATTTCTTAAATAACAATACAATTTTACACCAAAATAGAAAAATTTACATCCTATTTGGTAATTCTCTTAATATTTATTGTCTTTTTCTTTTCTCCCTTAACTCCTAAAAGTTCTAGGAAGAACGCTAGAATAGGAACTGAGACGATTAGCCCCCATGCACCGAAAATTTCTTCACCAATCAATAGTGCGCAGAATGTGTAGAAAATTGGTAATTCTGTTCTAGAAGACATTAGTTTTGGATTTAATACATAAGCTTCCACAAAATGAATTACAGCTATCATTACGATTAAGTAAATGATGTATTTGAAACCACCTACAGAATACCCCACGATTGATAATGGAACTAGTGAAATAATCACCCCGGCAACAGGTACTAAACTTAAAATAAAGACCATTAATGCCAAAATAATTAAGTCTGGTATGCCAAGGAATGCCAACACAATTGTGGTAAAAATAGTATTAAATAACGCAATTAAAAATTGAGCTTCCAAAACAACCCCAAATGTCTTAGTAAAAGTCTTAGCAAAGTAGTAAATATCTTGGAAGAACCATGAAAATTCTGCGTCCAAGAAGCGTTTACTAAACTCAGCCATAGATTTTTCTTCCAATGTAAAGAAGAAACTCAAAATTAACGATAAGAAGAATGTCACTCCCATTTGACCAATACTTGAAAGGTAATCAAAGATAACACTAACACTGCCTTTCATCTCACTAATGAAATTAGAACGGTGGATGAATTCCACAATCATTTCCTTAATTTGAGTAGTTCCATGGAGGTTACTAGGATCTTCATAGAATTGAATGATATGTTTAGATGCTGCGATTGCTTGATCATAAATGACCGGTGAATAAATCGCAACGACTGTTACAATTCCAGCGATAAACAATAGATATGTTATTATCACCAGAATTGGCGCTGGTATTCTGATATATTTTCTAATGAAAGTTACTAATTTGGTAACTAACAAAGAGAAAATAAATGTTAATAGCAGCATACTAATCATATCTCGCATAATATATAAAACGAATACAATTAAAATCAAGACACACCAACGTCTTAAAGCGACGTTAGTAATAAATTTATCCCACAGTTTCATAAGCCACCTCGCTATTATTTTTTCTGTAGATATATTATAACATTTTAAATATTAATTTTTATTTAATTAAATCAAATTCTATAAGACCAATGCTTACAAAAATCAATGATAAAAGAGTATAATGGTCTCGTGGTTTATAATTAGAGAAAGGACTGTTCGCATGTTTGAAAAAACTTTTTTTAAAACATTTTTTAAACACGGATTTAACGAACCAATTCAAGTAAATTATTGGGACGGCAAATCTGAAAAATATGGTGATGGCGAAGTAAAAGCCGTTATTACCATGAAAGAACCTATTCCAATTAAGGATATTAGAAAAAATGCTTCTATCGCTTTAGGTGAAGCATATATGGATGGCAAGATTGAAGTTGACGGTAGCATTGAAGATTTAATCGTTTCTGCATACCAGAAATCAACTAGTTTTATTCGCGACCATAAATACATTAATTTCCTACCTAAGCAAAATCATAATGAGTCCACAAGTAAGAAGGACATTCAAAGTCACTACGATATTGGTAATGACTTCTATAAGATTTGGTTAGATAAGACAATGACTTATTCATGTGCTTACTTTGATAAACCAGATGGTGACTTGTACGAAGCTCAAATGAGAAAAGTACGTCACATCATCGAAAAATTGAATCCTAAGCCTGGTCGTACTTTACTAGATATTGGTTGTGGTTGGGGTACATTAATGCTAACTGCCGCTAAAGAATATGGCTTAAATGTTGTTGGGGTAACATTAAGCCAAGAACAATGTGATTACGTAAATTCACAAATTGAAAAATTTGGATTACAAGATCAAGCAGAAGTTCGCCTACAGGATTACCGTCAATTAGGTGACGAACATTTTGACTATATTACTTCAGTCGGAATGTTTGAACACGTTGGTAAAGAAAACCTTAACGAATACTTCTCATGCATCAACAAATACTTAAAAGATCACGGTGTTGCTTTAATTCATGGAATTACAAGACAACAAGGTGGTGCCTATAACGGTTGGATTAATAAGTACATCTTCCCTGGTGGATATATTCCAGGTATGACTGAAAACTTAGACCACATCACTAACAATGGTCTTCAAATTTTTGATCTGGAATCATTAAGAAGACACTACCAATACACATTGGAACATTGGGATAAAAACTTCAACGACCATTTAGACGAAGTAAAAGAAGTTATGGGTGATGATGAACGATTCATTAGAATGTGGGACTTATACCTAAAGACTTGTGCTGGTTCATTTAAGGCTGGTAATATTGATGTTATGCAATTCTTAATGTCAAAAGGACCTTCAGGACAAGAACTTCCAATCACTCGTGACTATATGTATGAAAATAAAAAATAATCACCAAAACTAAAACACTGATGAAATTTCGTCAGTGTTTTTTATTTTATGTTGCTTTTATTTTATTACTATGTTTTAATAGATTAAATTTCAATTAGAATAAATCTAATATAAATTTAATTTTTTCACTTACATTAAGTAAAGGAGTTGATTCAATATGATATATTCAACAGCGAAAGATTCGCCCCAGATGGATGCTGCCAACATGGCTGATTATAAAGCGAAGTCTGGGTTTAAGGATAGTGTTTATTTAGTTTTTAACGGGGTATCTAATGCCATTTTAGTCTGCTTAGGTGTTGGATTATTATTAGGAGCAATCGCCAACTTTGTTCACTGGCCTGCTTTAGCTCAAATTGGATTAATTTGCCAATACTTAATGGCTCCCGCAATTGGAGCTGCGGTGGCTTCTCAATTAAAAACGAATACATTAGTTTTATTTAGTTCCATGATTGCTGCAACGGTTGGTGCGAACAACGTCTTCTTCACATCAGCAGTCACTAACGCAGTAACTGCTACCGGTCACGTCTTACCACAACCTGCTGGATCAGCCGTCTTCATGATTGGTCAACCAGTTAGTGCTTTAGGTGGTGCCGTTGTTGCTACAATGATTGGAAAGTACTTAACAGGCAAAACTCCATTAGACATGTTCTTAGTACCTTTCTCTGCCACAGGAATTGGTTCTATCGCTGCTTTAGCTTTTGCGACAGTCACCACTCCCGCTTTGGTATGGTTATCAGGTGTAATCGCTAAATCAATGGTAGTGAACCCATTCTTAGGTTCATTTGTCATTGCTGTCGTTTGGTCAGTCTTTCTAATGACCCCTGCTTCTTCAGCAGCCCTAGCAATCGCAGTTATGTTAGATCCATTATCTTCTGGTGCTGCTTTATTAGGAACTACCGCTCAATTTGTTTCATACACTGTTATGTCATACCGAGTAAACAAACCCGGTGCAAACATCGCGCAAGGTTTAATTACTCCTAAAGTTCAATTTGGTAATATTACTAAGAATCCATATATCGTCATTCCAGGGATGGTATCATCTGCAATTATTGGACCAATTGGAACTTTAGTCTTCCACTTCTCAATATCATACAAATTAGCTGGACTAGGGCTTAACTCACTTATCGCCCCTATTACTATCGCTTCACAAAGTATCTCAGAGTTAATCACATATCTAGTCCTAGGTGTTGTCGTTCCAGCAGTCATTTCTGTTGTACTAGTTAAAGTTCTAAAAGCTGCACATAAGATTAAAGATGAAGATATGCGCATCGATCTTGTATAATGTTTAAACCATAATAAAACCTTCCTATAAAATACTGAACGTAACTTAAAAAGCCCTAGCGAAAATTCGCTAGGGCTTTGTTTTTTATCTATATAAATGCGGCTAAAATTAATACTGCTGACAATCCTAAAATAACAGATAATGCCATTGAACGGGTCCAATAAGCAATGATGAACACAATTAATGCAGCAATTAATTCAGGTGCTTTACCAGCAACTGATAAAGTATATGACGAGGTAATACATAAATCTTTTACTACCAATGAAGTAAATAATGCAATTGGAATATAACCCATCCATTCGTTAAACCACTTAGGAATCTTTCTAGTTCTAAAGAAAGCTAGTGGGACAAATCTAGGGATAAATGCAACTGCAAAACATAAAATTATCAACCAAAAATGTTGAGTTGAATTCCATTCCATAGAATATCTCCTAATCCGTTGTAAAAACTAATCCATCTCTTCTTCGAACTTATCTTCAGGTGAACCAGCAGGGTTCTTGAATAAGCGAAGTAAACGATTCTTTTTGTATTTTTCGTAATGACTTCTAATCCATGATTCAACAAAGAATCCAACGAAAGATGCTAACAATGTAGATACCACTAAACCAAGAGTGGATTTCATTAATAACATAAAGAAAATTGCTAATCCAATTGTTAAAAGAATCACCAATAATTTAAGTAGTGACTTCATTTGCATCACAATCATGTAAATGAATAATGCTGTTAAAGCAAAATGCACTACCGTCAAATTAATGGATAGAGATGATCCAACGACACTACCAATGATGGTACTAACTGTCCATACCACTAATGCGTAGTGTTCGATTTGAAGAGCATCGGCAGCAGTAAACTTCTTATCAGTGGAAAGTTTCAAGTAGTTAACAGCGTAAGTTTCGTCGTTCAATGAAACGGCAAAAAATACTGTAAACCAGAATGATTTTCCTTGTAAGTACTTAGAGATACTAGATCCCAATAATGCGTATCTTAATTCCAAGAAGAACATCATGATAACAATCGATAATAATGGTGAATTAATGGTCAACATGGAAGCAATTAAGAATTGAGCTCCACCTGAAAAGACCATTAATGATACTAATGCGGTTAATAAAGTATTAAAACCAGCAGCATGTAGTAAAATCCCACACGCAATTCCAATGGGAACGTAGCTAATGTTTAAAGGCATTGCTGTCTTTAAGTTAGTAAGCCAACGCGGTTCATTTGGATTTGGTACTTGCTTTGTCAAATAATATTCCCCCGTTTAAAAACAATAGGTCTTAATTTTCAACGATTTAGTTGTCTGACCGAAAAATCAAACGTTATTAATATTATAACGCAAATCACTTTGAATTATCTAACTTATTTGCATAAATTTAGCCAAAGTTCATAATAATCTAATCAAGTTAATAAAAAAGAGCCATCAATTTTGACGGCTCTTTTTTCTATTTATAATTTTTCAAAAAGTTATTAATGTACTTATTGTACTTATTAATATTATTGTTAAGCTTTTTGATTTTAGCTGTTAGTTGATTGTATGAGGCCTTATTAGCCTTTGTATTGTGCTTCTTCAACTTGGCTTTTGCAGTAACTGATTGCTTAGTTAACTTCTTAACCGTTGCTTTATCAGTCTTCACTAACTTAACGTACTTGAAGTACTTAGCTAAAGCATCCCTTTGCTTAACAATTGAATCATATTGCTTCTTATGATCATTGTATTGATTCATTAGCTTCTTGTACTTCTTAGTATGCTTGTTAAGTTTTGATAATGATTTTGTATCCTTCTTAAGTTGACTTTGCTTGCTATGTGCTTGTTTTCTCAACTTAACTAAATCTGGATAAATTGGTAGTTTCTTCTTGCTTGAAGTCTTAGTAGTTGTCTTATTGGTTGTATTACTACCAGTTGTTGTTAATCCAAAACCGCCAAAAGCAAAATCTCCTCCACCAAAGGACCCTGGATTATTAACTGGTGGAACTACTGATAGATTATGCACAAGATAATAATAGACACTATTATTAGTTGGTGATTGTACATAATAATCGTTACCTTGTACTACACCATTTGAGTTAATACTTAGTTTTACATTATTTAATACAATATCATTAGTAACTAATTTACCATCAGTACCATAATACGACAAAGTATTATCAGCATTTTCAGCAAAGTCATTTACAACCATAATTCCTGTAGAACCAAAATTATATGTGGCACCATTAACAGTTTGTTTGCCTAGTAAGGCTTTACCATCAGTACCAAAATAGTACTTCAATCCTGTATTAGGATTAATCTCAACGAATTGATTTTTAACCATATTACCATCTTGATCGAAATAATAAGTATCTCCATTATTAATGTAGAAAGTATTGTATGATTCATATCCGTTTTTAGCATCATAGTAATGGGAATTACCTTGACTGTCAGTGATGATTCCTGTTTGTCTCTTATCATTTGAAACTACAATGTTGTTACCGTTAAATGAACTTGATGAGGCAGTTCCATTCTTTAAAATAACTGAACTTGCATTCTTTTCTATTGATTTAGCTAATCCATAGTAATAGTTCGCAATGTCTGTGTATAGACCTGCTCTAGCATCATCACCAAGTCCCTTAGATGTTTGAATGTTACTTTCAGCAGTATTCAAATATGAATTCGCTAAATTGATGTTGTTTATCGCTGTTGCTACTGAATTTTGATCAACACCAGCCTGATTTTGTAACTGGTTCAATATACTATTATCACTGCTTAGATATCCTTGTAGTGATTGAATATTTGAACTAATCGAGTCGTTATTATTAGAACCGTCTGATGATCCAAATTGATAATTATCAATAGTTGCTGGAGCGCTTACTGTCATTGTATATGGTTCATTTTGCGTTGGCTAAAATTAATAATATTGTAACTCTTATTAGCTTCTGGTAGATATGCTTCAATTGAATTGTTATCTACATATAGTTCCATCTTACTAATATTTGTATTATCCAAAACTGTTGTTACGTCTTTATCCATATTAGGATTGATACTATTTTGACGACTTACAGTAATTCCATTTGAATCTAAAGTAATAGTTGTAGTTCCTTCGTTGCGGGTAAATGATATTGTTTTAGGTTGTGAAGCATTATCAAATGCAAAATCTAATTTGTTATTTGTACCAATCATAATTGGTTGTGAACTGGATTCAACTCTATAACTATTAACTAATTTATTATCTGGTTCAATGGGAATATATACTAACTGACCATTATTATTTTGAATAATTCTAGATAAAGTGAAGTTCCCATTATGTTGAGAAATATTCTTAAAAGCTTGGCTAATAATTGGAGAATAAATCCAATCACCACTCCAATTAACATTAATTAAATTATTCGAATCTAAGTTTACACTATTACCAGCATAAGTATCACTTTTATAGTTAGAACCATCCATATTAGTAATCTTACTTGATGAATCTAATTTAAAAATACCGTTTGATCCTATCTGTCCATTTACATATGCACTAGCTCTAATGTTTCCACCGTGCCAACTAATAAACATAAAGGTTTGATTATTAATGATTCTAATCAGTGGAGTTTCTACTTCGAAGGGGCCACCATATCCATCAGGTTGCATCGACGATAAATCAATATCGTTGTCGGAATTATGAGACCAGTTAACACCATTATTACTGGTAAATACAAATATTTTCTTTGCCCAACCACCAGCGACATAACCAACCAAGCTATTATCACTCAATCTTTGGACTTGAATATCTCTGAAATCGTAAGTTTGTCTATTATAGACTGCAGCAGACAAAAGAGGTTTGTCTTGGTATGCATGAAATTGTTCACCATTATTACTGTACGCTAAAACTATTGTTTGTATAGGACCAAAATCAGTAAAATAAGCTAACTTGGCGTCCTTAGAAATTGAATTTCCCCATTGATCATTAGTTAATAATCCATCATTATCAATGATAGATCCAGTTGCTGCATAGTACCAATTAGTTTTATTTCCATCTTCTACTTGGTTAGTTTCGCTTCCGTTTCCAGCTTGATAAATAGGATCTGGAATAGCAACATTTTTTATGGAAGTTGGATCACTTGGATATGATGGTGTAAAAGTTTTAAAGTCCTTAGTTGTTAGATGATACCATTGATCAGAAGATATGTGTGTTGTTGGGTAGGGATTATATAAATAATAGACATCATAATAATCTACTTTTCCATTACTATAGTGTGGAATGATAGACTGAATATCGTTAGCATACCCCCTTGGAACGTTGTAATGAAAGTTTTGATTGAAAGTAGAATTAGTCATTAATGATTCTTGCGTATGTGAATTGTCAACCATTAAGGAACCATTATAGTCAGCATGGTAATTAACATTATTGATTGTTATGTATTGATTAGTTACTAGCGCACCAGTATTATTGTCAAAATACATCTTTTGACCATTAACATTTTCAATCACATTTTTTTGAATATTTCCACTTTCATCTTGGAAATATTTAACACCATTAATGGTTGTTAATCCACTAACAATACTATTTGATGGTGTACTTTGTGTTGAACTTGTAACATCTTGATTTGAATTATCTGCGGGAGAACTTGAAATTGATGCTCCTGAATCTGAATAACTTGTCTGATTAGAACTTGAAACCGGAGTGCTACTTGAAGTATTTTCTACAGTATCAGCCCTTACATTTAATTTATGGTAATTGCTAGCTGATATAAATGTTAATCCCATTGATGTAGTCACGATTGCCTTAACCACCCAATGTTTGCCAGATTTATAGCTTTTATAGTGTACTTTATTTTCCCTATCATTAAACATTATGATATCTCCTTGAATTCGTTTGTTAGATTTATTATAACAAATTTTAAATAGATTATTAATCTATTTAAAAAGACCTACCATATTGGTAGATCTTTTTTAAAACCAACTAGTCATCGATCTCCAAAATCTTACAAAGATATTGGCTTTATCGACTTGGTCTTTTGCAATTAAATTAACTGTTGTAGGTACTCCTTTGATATAACGAATACCATTGAACTTAGCTTTAGCAATTGTATCACCTGCTTTAAAAGTTCCAGCGTCAACTCCATTGCCTTTAGCATATTTATTAATTGCATTAATCTTAGTTACTTCTAGTCTTTGATTCTTAGTTAACCAAACTCCTTGATTAGCTGCAATGCCAACTTCAACAGATTTTTGTTTTCCATTTGGAACATCAATTACGCTGTTGTGTTGACGGTTAGTTGCAACCGAAAGGCTTTCGCCCTTGTTTAAAGCAACATAGTGATATTTAGCGTAAACATACTTCATTAATTTTCTAGTTTGAATAAAACGAGCTGGATCATATTGTCCGGCATTAGGAACACCCATTACGACTGTAATGATACGGTGACCATTCTTAACAGCAGTTCCAGTAAAACAAGCTTTAGCAGTATCTGAAGTTCCAGTTTTTAGACCATCTACTTTGATATCAGGTAAAGCTTGACTACGACCTTTGATCATCCAATTCCAATTTAGCATTGTGGTATTCTCAAATTGAGTAGTATTTGCTGAACTGGTTTTTAAAATTTGTGGATACAATCTTAAAATATGCATGGTTAATAATGCCATATCACGTGCTGATAATTCGTTTTCGGCATCATATGAAGCATTAGAAAATCCCAGTGAGCCTACTTCTCCATTGGTTAATCCACAGGCAGTATATACTTTGGCATCGGTAATACCAATCTTCTTGGCTTCAGAACGCATCATTAATGCAAAACGTTGAGTGCTCCCATGAGCAACTCCGTATCCTAAAGCCATTGTCGCAGCATTTTCAGAATATAGGGCGGCCTGATATAACTGTCTAATGGTATATTGCTTTCCCTGCGTTAATTTAACATTGGCATAATTATGATCAACACTTAAATCGTGTAATGCTTTATTGATTGTTACCTTATCATTCCAATGAATTTTACCTTCCTTAATATGTTTAAGAGTTACATATAAAGTTAGTACTTTACTCATCGAAGCGGTAGGTAATGATTGATAAGCATTCTTTTCATATAACACTTGACCAGTCTTATAATCAATCGCGATGGCTGACTTGGCGGTTAATGGAAGTGGTTTATTGTGTTTTAATAAATAACTTATTTCCTTATCTAATAGCTGACTTCTTTGTAATTCCACAGTCTTATTAGTGTTGGAATTAGCTACATTAGTTGCGGCAAACGCCATCACTGGTGTGGAAAGTAAAAGCATCAGACCCACTATTATTAAGTTACACTTAATAGCAAGTTTATTTAGCATCTTCGATAACCTCCTGATTATCTACTTCGCTTCGATTTGGTTTTAACTTTTCACCATGTTTGATTGGCAAATGAAGCGTAAATGTCGTTAATTCGTCACTAGAGGCTACTGAACAGTATCCACCATGGATATTAACTACTTCAAAAACGATTGCTAAACCTAATCCAGTTCCTCCGGTAGATTTATTTCTAGATGTTTCTACCCTATAGAAACGATCAAAAACATGATTTAAAGATTCTTCCGGAATTTTTTCACCATCATTAGAAACTTTAATTTCTAGTTCTTTTTCATTGACTCTAAACCCTTCAACATAAATATTCTTTCCACCAATACCATATTTTAGTGCATTCGTAATTAAATTATTAATAGCACGGGCTAAATCGTTTGGACTGGCTTCAATTATCAAAGTATCAAAGTTAGTCTTACTATGAATCTGCATTCCCTTTTCAGCCATTTCTAGATCAAATTCAGCTGCTATTTGATCTAACATAGCCTTCATTTCAATTTTATGTGTCTCTAATTTATTAAAATCTTTATCGGTTATTTTAGTATACTCAAATAAATCATCAGCTAATGACTTCATTTGTCTTGCTTTTGAGTATGCAACATGAATAAACTTATATAGTTCTTCTTCACTTTTAAATTGTTTATTCTCAATAAGTCCTAGATATCCAATGATCGAAGTCAAAGGCGTCCTAATATCATGAGAAACGTTGGAAATCAATTCATCCTTAGAACGTTCAGTGTTTAATTCTTCAGACATTGAATGAATCACGTTGTTAACTAGGATGTTAATACTTTCAACAATCTTTTGATCATCACCTAATAGTTTATAGGGAATTGTATAGTCAAAGTTTCCGTCAGCAATGTAATGTAAATCACGAATGATGTGTTGTTCTTGAATACGTTTATAATGCATAAATAGACGAATATATAGCACAAACATATCAAGTGCCGCAATCATTACGATGAACCCATTACTCCAGCTCCATAATTCAATATGGTTACCAGCAATCAAGGAATTTCCAAATCTAATTAGAGTATTACGCCAATCTGGATGGGTTGAGTAATATACTTCTGTAGCGAAAAAAACCAAAAAGTTAATAATTAAAATAAACAAACTAGTTAAAACAGCATCAGTAAATAAGCTAATGCGTTCTTTATGTGTTAACTGGATTGTTTTTGTATTAGTCTTCATTGATTCTATATCCAACTCCCCAAACAGTTTCGATAATCTTTTTACCGTCAGTGGCTTCTTCTAACTTATCACGTAAGTGACTAACATGAACCATAACAGTCTTAGCTGAAATGATACTTTCTTGACGCCAAACACGTTCAAAAATTTCGTTAGCTGAGTAAACACGACCAGGATGACTAGCTAATAGGTATAAAATACCAAATTCAATTGCAGTTAATTGAATGGTGCTACCATCTTCGGTCTTAACTTCATGAGATTCACGATTAATGGTTAATGATGAAACGTTCAATACTTCTGGTTCACCAACAACCACTTTATCGGTGTATCGACGTAAAATAGAATGCATTCTAGCCATTACTTCAAGCGGGTTAAATGGTTTAGTGATATAATCATCAGCCCCACCAACAAGTCCTTCAATCTTATCAATATCTTCAGCCTTAGCAGAAAGGATCATGATTGGTAAACTGATTTCTCTTCTAACGCGCTTTAGAACTTCGAAACCAGACATCTTAGGCATCATGATATCTAAGATCATTAGACCTACATCTGAGTTCTTTCTTAATTCTGTTAATGCTGCTTCACCGTCATTTACAATCACGGTTTCGTATCCTTCGTTTCTTATGTAAATTTTTAGTAATTCAGCAATTTCTTGATCGTCGTCAACTACTAGTACTTTCATCGAAACGCCGCCCTCTTTCTTAAATTGTTGTATAGCTTAATATTAACATAATCTTAAGCTTTGTTATATAAAAACTACACAAAAAAAGATGCTAAAATTAGCATCTTTTCATTTTTTATTTATAATTTGGTGCAGCTTTTGTGATTTGAACATCATGTGGGTGAGATTCGATTAAACCAGCACCTGTGATTTGTACAAATTGTGCATCGTCATTCATTGCTTGAATGTCTTTTGAACCAGTGTATCCCATTGCGGCACGAAGACCACCAACCATTTGGAATACAACGTCTTTAGCAGAACCCTTGTATTCAACACGAGCTTCGATTCCTTCTGGAACTAACTTGTTAGCTTCGTTAACTTCACCTTGGAAGTATCTGTCAGCTGAACCGTGTTGCATAGCACCAACACTACCCATTCCACGGTAAGCTTTGTACTTAACACCATCTTCTTCGAAGATATCACCAGGAGCTTCATCAGTACCTGATAACATGCTTCCTAGCATTACCGCGTTACCACCAGCGGCGATTGCTTTAGCAGCATCACCAGAATACTTAATACCACCATCAGCGATGATTGGTTTGCCCCATTTTCTAGCAACTTCAGCTGCATCGTAAACGGCAGTTAGTTGAGGAACACCAACACCGGCAATGATTCTAGTAGTACAGATTGAACCAGGTCCAATTCCAACTTTAACTACGTCAACACCAGCTTCGAATAAATCGTTAGTAGCTTGTCCAGTTGCAACGTTACCAGCGATGATGGTCTTGTTAGGAAAACTTTCGCGAATTTCCTTCACTTTTCTAATAACACCAGCTGAATGTCCGTGAGCAGTATCAATAATAATAGCGTCAGCTCCGGCAGCAAATAAAGCTTCCACACGCTTAAATGTGTCAGAAGTAACACCAACAGCGGCAGCACATAGTAGATGGTTGTTTGCATCTACTGCTGCATTAGGGGTTTGATCAGTTTTTTCAACTGCTTTAACTTTTTTAACTTCGTTAGCTTGGTCGTCAACAATCATGTTCTTGTGAATTACACCTAATCCACCAACTTGAGCCATGGCGATAGCCATATCAGAAGTTGTAACAGTATCCATACTTGCACTTAGGAAAGGTACGTTTAACTTAACATCATCTGATAGTCTCACAGATGTATCCACGTCGTTAGGTAAAACATGACTTTCTGCAGGAATTAATAGTACATCATCAAATGTTAATCCCTTTTTTGCAAACTTTGTATTCCAATTATCCATAATCTAAATCCCCTATCTGTTTATTTTTTTAATTTCTAATATACAAAAAAAACGAACGAAAATCAAATAAAATTTTCGATCGTCTATATTTTTTATTTTTATTTTTTCACTCTTGGTGTAAAGAAGTTCACAGTAATGGTGTATTTTTTATGAACCCAGATGTCCACACCAATTCCAATTGCGGCTAACACGAAGTTAACAATTGGTGATACCACAACGTTAATGCCAGTCTTAGGCAAGTTAATAGCAATGAAGAATGCAAGAATCCACACTAATACTGTGATTAACATGAATAGCGCACGCATCCATCCATTATAAGTATGCTTAACACTTGGATCTAGCAACTTAGTTAGGAATGGAGCACAGAATCCGAACACTGCAGAAATTAATATTAGTGAAGTAATTCCAACAGCTTGTTCTTGACCGTTCTTAGGTTGGATTAATAGGATAAATCCGTACATTAGGTTAAATAGGATTAAGAAGAATACTGCATTGTAAACAACGTTAGGAATAAAGTTATCAAACATTGAAGTCTTTTTCTTTGGTGGATTCACAATGAAGGCAATACGTTCTTCAACTGTACCGTATAAATTACGCGCAGTTGCCCCGTGCTTTTGTTCTACTAATAGTTCATCCTTCATTTGACTGATGATTTCAGCCTTTCTTTCAGGACTCAAAGCAGTCTTCTTTAATTCTTTACTAAAACGGAACATGTAATCGGAATTACGTTTAGTCAAACCGATTCCGTCGAATTGAGTTCTAGTCTTTTTATCTGCTTCATGGCGATCTTGTTGCACATGAGCATTTCTTTTTTCAGTCATTAAAGCAATCCTTTCTGATTAAACGTTAAATCTGAAGTTTACGATATCGCCATCTTGCATGACGTAGTCTTTACCTTCAACACGTAGCTTACCAGCTTCTTTCACCGCTTGTTCACTACCTAGTTCATCTAGGTCAGAGAATGCCATTACTTCAGCACGAATAAATCCACGTTCAAAGTCAGAGTGAATAATTCCGGCAGCTTGTGGCGCTTTGGTACCCTTTAAGTAAGTCCAAGCCTTAGTTTCTTTTCCACCAGCAGTGAAGAAAGTTTCTAGACCTAATAATTTGTAAGAAGCACGAATTAATTTATTTAGACCTGGTTCAGTTACCCCTTCAGCTTCTAGGAAAGTAGCTTTGTCTTCTTCATCTAATTCGGCGATTTCTTCCTCAGTTTCGGCTGCAATACCAATTGCTTGAGCGTTTTCTGATTCAGCGTATTCCTTAACTAGTTGGAAGTATTTTGAACCTTCTGGGTCAGCCATATCATCTTCTGAGATGTTAGCAACGTATAGCACTGGTTTTGAAGTTAATAGAAATAGTCCTTTAACAATCTTTTGTTCTTCTTCATCGAAATCGATTGAACGAACTGGTTTACCTGCTTCTAGTACTGGTTTAATTTTTTCTAGCACAGCTAATTCGGCAACTGCTGCTTCATCTTTACCCTTAGCAGCTTTTTGAACACGACCTAAACGCTTAGTAACGGCATCTAAATCAGAGATGCCTAGTTCTAGGTTAATAGTTTCAATATCTGAGATTGGGTCAACTTTACCAGTAACGTGAGTAATGTTGTCATCGTCAAATGAACGCACTACGTGCACGATAGCATCTACTTGTCGAATGTTTTCTAGGAACTTGTTACCTAAACCTTCACCCTTACTTGCTCCCTTAACAATACCGGCGATATCAGTAAATTCAAATGTAGTAGGAACAATCTTCTTTGCGGGAATTACTTTGTCAATACGGTCTAAACGTTCATCAGGTACTTCTACCATCCCAACGTTTGGATCAATTGTGGCGAATGGATAGTTCGCCATTTCTGCTCCGGCTTTAGTAATCGCATTAAATAGTGTGGACTTTCCAACGTTAGGTAATCCCACAATCCCTGCTGTTAATGACATATTTTCATTCACTCTTTTCTTTGATTTTAGTCTTCGTTAGCACTCTCAATTACTTTTTTCATTTTCTTGTCAAACTCACGACGAGGTAACATTACCACGTGACCGCAGTTTTGGCATTCAATCTTAATATCAGCACCCATACGGATAATCTTCCAGCTATTGGCACCGCATGGATGAGCTTTTTTCATCATTACGACATCATTTAATGAATACATATTAAGTACTCCTTTTAATCTAAATTAATATCTAAAATTTGTAAAATACGATTTAAATCGTCATCGGATGCGTAACTAATTTCAATCTTACCAGTACCTTTTTTAGAACGACTGTTAGAGATTGAAACAGAAGTTTGGAATTTATCTTGAAGTTCATTTTCAGAAGCACGCAAAAAAGGTGACTTCTTAGTTGAACGTCTTGGTTTCTTGCTCTTGGCAGGACTATCTCCTAATGCCTTGATTTCACTTTCCAATTGACGCACTGTTAGTGTTTGATCGTAAGCCTTCTTTGCTAGACGAATTAAATCATCTTTTTTCTTCACAGAAAGCAAAGTTCTAGCTTGTCCCATTGATAATTGGTTCTTAGTTAGCATTTCCTTTACTTCAGTAGGAAGACCTAATAATCGTAAATAGTTAGCAATGTATGGACGTGACTTACCTAAACGCTTAGAAACTTCTGCTTGAGTAATTTCTAGTTTAGTCATCAATGTGTTGTATGCTTCAGCTTCTTCGATTGGATTTAAATCTTCTCTTTGAAGATTTTCCATGACGGCAATTTCCATCATTTGTTCATCTGATGCATCACGTACGATTGCTGGAATTTTTTCTTTCCCAGCCATCTTAGAAGCACGGAAACGACGTTCACCAGCTAAGATTTCATACTTATCATTTTGACCAATTTTTTTTCTAACGATAATTGGTTGGAAAACCCCAGATTTTTCAATTGAACGAGTTAAATCTTTTAGCGCTTCAGTATCAAAATGGGTTCTGGGTTGGAATGGATTAGGCGATAATTTACTTAATTCCAAATCCAATACATCTTCTGAGTTTGCGTCGATATCATTATCAGCAAATAAAGCTTCAATTCCTCGACCTAGACCTTTATTATTCACCATGAGCAGCTAACACTTCCTTTGCAAAATCCATGTATAGTTCTGATCCTTTTGAAGATGGGTCATAATCTATAATTGGTAATCCATAACTAGGTGCTTCAGATAAGCGCACATTTCTAGTGATGATGGTGTTATAAACTTTATCACCAAAGTACTTACGCACTTCATCGTTAACTTGTTGGCCTAACTTAGTACGAGCATCATACATTGTTAGTAATACCCCTTCAACATATAAATCCGCATTGAAGTGTTTCTTTACTAATTGGACTGTGTTCAATAGTTGGCTTAACCCTTCCAGTGCATAGTATTCTGTTTGCACTGGAATTAAGATTGAATCACTTGCTGTAAATGCATTTACAGTAATCAATCCTAATGATGGCGGACAATCCACTAAGACATAGTCATAATTATCTTTGACAGTTTTTAGGGCATTCAAAAGGCGGGTTTCTCTAGCCATTTGTGGTGTTAATTCAATATCAGCACCTGACAATTGAATTGTTGCCGGAACGATATCTAAACCATCATGCTTAGACGGAATAATCGCTTCTTCGATTGGTTCTTCATTAACTAATATATCGTAGATATCCTTTTGGATGTCTGCTTTTTGAATTCCCACTCCTGAAGTGGCGTTACCTTGGGCATCGGCATCAATTAATAGGACTTTTTTGCCCATAGTGGCAAGGTCTGCACCTAGATTAACTGATGTAGTCGTTTTACCGACCCCACCCTTTTGGTTAGCTAAAGATATGACGTGTGCCATGAAAACCCCTCCTATCGTCTAGTTGTTATTGGAACCAATTGGTTTCTTGTTAGGTGTTCCTGCTTTTCTTGGGTATTGCTTAGGTGTTGCTTTCACTTTTTCTAAAATTACCATATTTCGTGGATCATTAGAAACTGGTAGATTAAATTCATCATCTGATAGTAATTTACCACCTAAAGTAGTAATCGCGCTCTTGCCATCAGAGATTTCATTTTTGGCTTGTGATGCTTTCAGTGCAATCATCTTACCGCCAACTTTAACCAGTGGTAAACAAAGTTCAGCTAAAACACTCATTCTAGCTACTGCACGGGCAGTTGCTAAATCGAATTGTTCACGATATGTGGACTTCTTACCGCCAAATTCTTCTGCACGCGCATGGTGCAATTGAACATGGTCCAAGCCCAATTTAGTGACTAGCTCATCTAAAAAGTTAATGCGCTTATTTAATGAATCAATAATCGTTACCCTTAAATTGGGAAAGGCAATCTTTAGTGGAATCGATGGAAAACCAGCTCCAGCTCCCACATCGCAAAGTGTTAATTCTTCTGTTCTCAATTCATCGGCATAAAAAGCTGGTGTAATGGAGTCAAAGAAATGCTTTAAATACACTTCGTCACGATCGACAATCGTAGTTAAGTTCACGTGTTCATTAGTTGCCACTAGCATTTCATAATATGTAGCAAATTGTTGCATTTGTTCGTCGCTTAATTCGATATTGTGTTTAGCTAATTCTGTCTTAAATTCTTCTGGATTCATACAAATCCTCCTACTGTGAAACACGATGTTTCACATATATCTATACTTTACATGAAATTTTCTTCTTTTACAATGATGAAACATATACTTCTCCATTATAACCAAAATCGGGTTATTTAGTCACTACAATATCCAAAAAAATTCACTAATTTAAGGAAACAAAAAAGACAGCGTGCGCTGTCTTTTTATAGTTATTATTAAATCTATTTTACCAAACAAATAGTCCCACGATTCCAGCAGACATTAGTGATACTAAAATACCTGATAGAATCATGTAACCAACACTCTTGGAAATAGCGTTGTTTACTTCTCTATTAACGATACCTTTAAACGCACCGATAATCATTCCTACTGTAGAAAGGTTAGCAAATGAAGTAAGGAAGACTGTTAATTGAGCACGGTAGTGAGGTGCGTATGAGGAGATGTGTGGAGATACTTTACCCATAACCACAAATTCATTAGTTACTAACTTAGTACCCATGTTTTGAGCAAAGTCAAAAGCAGTGTGTACGTCTGAACCCATTAACCATGCGAATGGGAACATAATGATTCCTAGAATGTGTTCTAGAGATAAACTAGGGTTGATTGCGCCTAAGATCTTGTCAATCAATGCAGCTAAAGCAACGAATGCAATAACATTAGCAGTGATGATTAAGATTAATTTACCGGCACCTAGAATTGAATCACCTAAGAATGAGAAGAATGGTTCTTTCTTAGCTTCTTCATCGTTTACTGGGTTTTCACCAACAGCCACTTCTGCAGTCGAAGCTGAACTACCTAATTTAGCGATAGTGTCTTCTTCTGGAGTAACAGTAGTTGGCATTAAAATGCTAGTAATAATAACGGCATTTAAGATGTTCAATGGAACGGCAGTCAATACGTATTGACCTGGAACCATTTGTGTATATGCACCAAGGATTGATGCAGTAACACATGACATTGACATCATAGCAATAACAACGTTTCTAACTGCTGAGATTTGTTTTAATTGTAGAGTTGAAACAGCAAGTGCTTCAGTATTACCTAAAAACATCATTTCAACAGCGAAGAATGATTCAAATTTAGGTTGGCCAGTTATGTAAGCCAATCCTTTACCTACCCACTTGATGATCCATGGTAGGACTCCAATGTAAGTTAAAATATCAAACACTGGAACAATTAATAAAATAGGAAGAAGTGCTGATGTTACAAAGTCCATTGACTTAACGTGTACCCAACTTGGTAAAGCAAATGCAATTCCTTGGTAGGCAACTTCAACTAATGCTGTGAATCCGTTGGCAGCGGCTTCAACAGCTGCACGACCCCATGAAAATTCTGTTAAACAGTATGCAATCAATAAGTTTACTACTAAAACGGTTATAACTGAGCGCCATTTAATTTCCTTCTTGTTTTTTGAAAATAAAACCGCGATTCCTAGAAATACAATAATTCCTAAGATATTAACTAATAAATACATATTTAATTCTAATCCTTTCTCTGCGACAAAAAATATAGTGACAAATAGCTTATTTTAGTTGCGCAACACCCCTTTCAAGTTACTTTTATTATAGAACCTCGTTAATAAAGTTTGGCTTATTTTGTTTCCCCTCATCTAAGTCAAAATATGCTGCAATCGCATTTCCAACTGCCCCCAATGAGCGCTTAATGCCAAGTGATTTACCGACTTCTTGGTTTGGATTAAAAACTAATAGCGGTAAGTATTCACGAGAAATCTTAATTTCCATTGATGGGTCGATTGCTTCAGACGATAAAATTAACAATAAATCTGTGTCTCGAAGTCTTTCAACAATCTTACCAATTGTTTCATCTACTTTGTTTAATTGTTCCGCATATCCAAAACAATTTCTAGCTTTTGCTAAAATGTGAACTTCTGGAACTTGGCAGTATATTAAACCATCTTTTTGTGTTCTCATTTTAGCTGATAATTCAACAAAAGCTTTACTATCACTAGGAACTTGGAGCGTTGAGATTTCGTCCTGTTTTTCTAGATAATTAGTAAAGCTTGAAATAATTGATACATCCATATTCTGTTCGGCCATTAAGTCCATTACAGAGACAGTACGGGCATCAGTAGTATAATCGAACATTTCACGATAAGTAGCACTACCCTTGTATGAAGCTACGTTAGGCACCATTTTACCAAAGAAAGCACGGGGTGCGTCATTTTGTGGAACGGTAGCTAATTCGTTGTCCCAACGAATGTTACCTAATCCTAAATCGATCAAATTAGGAACACTAAGCCCTTTGTCAGCAACATGGCCTAATGTGTCGGCACCAACAGAATTAAAACGATTAGCATCAGGAGCCTCACCAATACCTAGTGAAGCGATATCCAAAATAATCATTCGCTTGTGTGTCATTTTAGTGCCTCCTTAATTTCTTCATTAACAAAAAAGTATATCATAAACACTAATGCTGTCAATATTAAAAAAGACGAATCTAATCAACTAAGATAGATTCGTCTAATTCATGTTGCCCCTGCCAAGGAACTTCATTATATATTAAATAATTGCAAAAAAATAGAGACTGCACTATCACTAGCAAGTCCCTGCGCCCCAAAGGAAGAAAAAATGTTAAATATCCAGTAATTTGTTATTTATCCGCCTCGTAGTGTTCTTTGATACCTAAGTATCTCGGCGCATTGGATAATCAGAGTATTCTATCGCTTGGTAAATTACCTCTTCCATTGATATTTATATTACTATATTAACAATTAAATTACTTTTTTTCAATTTAAATGATTCATTTTGTAAATTTAGTCACATATTATATAATATGTATATATTTTTATCATACTTATCTCGGAGATGATTCGATGGACTTAAAAAACAAACGAATCGCCGCCTTAGGTGATTCCATTACAAGAGGATTTGATGGAACCGCAAATCTACGTTACAACTATCCCCAATATTTATCAAAGTATTATGATGCTTCAGTAGTTAACCTAGGCTTAAATGGTGCCACTATTTTTAATGATTTAGAACAACAAATTGAAAACATAAAAGATAGTCGATATGACGTAATCATTCTTATGATTGGAACTAATGATTATGGACACCTAGATGTCCCATTAATTGATATCGTATCAAAAATGACTTCGATAGTAAGACGCCTAATCAGCACACATCCATGCAGTAAAATATATGCTTCACTACCATTACCACGATACGATTCTGGTAAAAATGCAAATGATGTTGTGAGATATGCTGATTATACTTTCAATGACTTATTAGATAAATTAAGTACAATTTATTCTGCCTTTCAAATTCCATACATAGATTGGCGTCATTATCACACAGAATTTATCACTGACTTTAATTTTAAAGACATGTATCAAGATCAACACGTTCACCCAAATGCATACACTTATCGTCGTCTTGCCTTTTACATCGGTGATTTTATTCAAAATAATTAAGAATTTCTTAAGAACTCCTTCTCAATTTGGTAACTTAGCATTTACATGTTATCAATTACTGGAAAGGAGTTTTTTTATGTATAAAACTAATCTAAACCCAGCAGCTATTAAGACAATTGACGGAATTGATTGCATCGATATTGATCATCTCCCGATGAAATACGTTAATCATAAATTTAAAAGTCGCAACGTTAACTGGTCAAACTTATTAATGCTCGTCGATATATCAAGACAGTCTAAAAGATATGCCACATTAGTAATCGAAAAAAATATGAATTGCTACCAATTATACGATTCAACGACTACCATAATTAACCATCAATTAGAAAAAGAATGTTTTCTAAACGATAAGCTATGCAATAGCATTTGTAATGAACTATTGATTAGTAATAAACGACCAATCATACACTCTAAAGCATCCTTGCTACCTCTTCAATCCCGCAATAATTCAAGGTATCATTCGTGGATTAATACTAATTTAGTAGATTACACCGTTAGTGGTCGTCAGTCGAATAGTGTCTTTCTCTATACTCCCGACGAGAACATTTACATTAAAGTCAATGAACGACCATCTTATTTAAAAAAGAAATTCAGTGACATTCAAAAAATTCAGCTTTTCATACTTGATATACGTAATCATTTTAATTTAATTTCTGCTGAAGTCGGAAAATCCATTAGTAATAATCCAAGCAATGATCCTGCATGTCGTTATGGATTTACAGAGGATAATTATAAAAACGTCATTTACTATCTCTCTCAAGAAATATATTTATCTACACAACCAAATAAAAAAGATTAACCATCAACGGTTAATCTTGATTTAAAACCATATTCTAATTAATGAAATCCCAATAACTAAAATCCAACTAATAATTGTTAAAGCAAATAAAGATTTCATCGCCCAGCCAATATAATAGCTAACATTCAAACTATTTTTGCCAGGGTTAGCTTTAATTACAACGGCACCAACAGGAGTTTGGCGAACCGGAATGGTTGTCTTACCATTTAACGTTAATTGAGTGGAAGCATATGCTACCACTGGCACCTGGTAATTACGCGCTTTTTTATGAAGATTCTTCCAAGTAACCGTTAGTGATCCATCAGAATTAACAGTCTTCTTAAATCCACCCTTAATGCGGTAATTTTGTTTATCTAATTGTTGATAGGTATTTGCGTATGGATGATAATCTCCATAGTTTTTATAGTTAACTTTTTGAGTTGCTGGTAAATAATCTGGAACCACTTTACTCAAGTCATCTACTAAGGCCTTCTTATCTGATCCATAAAAATCTTGATAATACGTTCGCTTATTACGATTAACGTGACTCACCGTATGTTCAATTGGCACTTGAAAGTCATTACTTTGACGCATACTATCAACAGTAGCAATTTTAAAATTCAACACCCATATGTTTGTTCCTATCATTGTAGCTAGTAATAAAAATATGAATGCATAACGATAGTCTGGTCCTTCAAAGTGTAGCCATTTAAGTGATAGCGCCTTCTTATCATTAGTCAAAATGATTCCAAATGATAGAAAGAGCAGTACGAATGCCAATACTGCAAATCGCTTAGGGAATTGTAAGTAGGTACTTAATTCTGGAATTAAACCTTGTAAAATACGCCATGGGAATAAATTAGTTGATACCCATAAGAAGAAACCACCCACTAAAGCATATGTCTTAAGAACATAATCTAATGTATTCCACTTAATTAAGACGTACGCAATCACGTATACAAATACAATTAATTCCATTGGCTTAATAATCATCTCAAATGAATAAAGATTAAAAATAAACCCATATTGACCCATATCAACGGTCGAAAATGCCGGAATTAAATGATTATTGCTAAATACTGATAGTAAAGCACCCCAAACATTAGCGGTTAACGCTAATGTAATTAGTGCAGCAACAAATGAACTAATCACCATCTTGAATTTATCTTCGGTCTTGATCAATGCAACCGTAAAAATTGGTACTAACGCTAAAAAGCCCATCATACTAGTGATCATATGAGTCTGAACCAAAATAGCCATCGCGATTGATAATCCAATCACTGGAACTTTTAATCTTCTAAGTGTTAGTGAGATTGCAACAAACAAGTATGGTAACACAGCTGCACCCACACCTGTGAATTGTTGCGTATTAACCCATGAAATGACAGAAGAACCAATCATGTACATGACTGAGACAATTATCGCATATCCACGGATAACTTTATTGACTTTACAAACCCAATACATTCCAAAAGCCGCCACTAACATCACTAACATGACATCAATTAATTCAAAAATATACCAGTTAGGACTTACTAATAACAATGCCCCACTAATATATGCGACAAAGGGTCCATAAAGGGCGTTAACAATTCGACCAGTCTGATTAAATCCATAATTCATTTGAAAATAATTGAATTTACCAGTTCTTAATTGTTCTTCAGCATCCAGGAATCGATTAAAATGAAATAGAGAATCATGACCTAAAATCAATGAATGATTAAAAATGACCTTACTCAAGACAAGTAAGCCAACCAATACGAAAATTAGCAACGGGAATAATCGACTATTATGTATCTTACTAATGATATTAGCGTGCTTTCGTTGCAAATTAATCTCCTCCGTCCTAGATATTGTTGCATTTAGTATAACACACAAAAATTATGACTAAATAATAAAAACCCGCCAGTGGCGGGTTTTTATTTATCTTTTTCTAATTTTATAAAAAACTGCAAAAACAAAAATCATCCATGAAACCCATGTTAACACCATCAATAATCTGGTAGTAAATGAAGTCATGTATTTAATGTTAATCTTATTTTCACCCTTCTTAGCGTGCATAATAATTGCCCCTAAGTTGGTGGTTTTAACATTCTTAATGATATTACCGTTAATAGTTACTTGCGTATTAGCATACTTCGCCAATGGAACTTGAACCGTTTGGGCTTTAGTAGCCTTAAACTTCAAAGTTAATGAACCATCATTTTTAACATAATGCTTAAAGTGAATGGTCTTTAAATGATTAGTCTTAATGTATTGGTGGTAATACTTCAAGTAAGGATCAAAGGCATTATATTGTTTGAAGTTAACAATGTTCTTCTTAGCTGGCAAATAATCAGGGGTCGCCTTCAAGTAGTCATGCATTAGATATCCTAAATCATGACTTTGGGTATCCTTTTGAATCGTACGATGATGCTTCTTAGTGTAGTAATATAGCGAATTATCATTGTAATTATTGTGATGATGCTTAGTGTTCAATGCAACGTAATTTTGGCTACGTTGGTGAATAGCGTAAAAGTCTAAACCAACACTTCCAATAATCAATACACACATTGAAGCAACCATGATTAATTTACCTTTTTGATCAACATGCTTAAATTCACTGTTAACGAAACGTCCAAAGGTTAGTAATAAGAAAACAAATGCTAATACTAGAAAACGCTTAGGGAATTGTAACGTAAATGCCAGTTGAGGAATAACTTTTTGAATCACACCCCAAGGGAAATGACTCCATGCAATAATCAAGAACCCAAATCCTGTAAGTGCAGTCGTTTTTGTTAATAGATCAATTTGCTTAAAACGTCTGATAACAAAATATAGTACTACTAGGAATAGTAAAAATTCGGTTGGTTTTAAAATATTGATTAATGAATAACTGTTAAAGTTATATCCGTACGTACGAACTTCTGGTACCGGATAAACTGGTAATAACTTATTCCATAGATTTAATGTGATTAGGTTATACCAAACGTTAATGGTTAAAGCTAATGTAATTAATGCTGCAAAGATAGTGTGTAGGATTAACTTAATTCGTTGGTCTTTATCCGATTTCACCAATCCAACAATAAAGAATGGTAAAATCCCGACCATTGCAATCACACTACTCATTAAGTGAGTTTGAATTAAGATGCTCATGGTAAACGCAAAACCAATGTATGAAACATCAAACTTGCGAACCATTTGAGTGGCATAAATCATCAAAAACGGAATAATTGCTGCTCCAAGTGCAGTAAATTGTTGTGCAGTGGTCCATTGGACGATGGTAGATGAATACATGTAGATAAAGCCCATGAAAATAGCGGCTTTTCTTGATACTTCATTCACACGGCAAAGCTTGTACATACCAAGCGCCGCCCCCACTAATACAATTAAGTCGGTCAAAATTTGGAATTTAAACCAAGTTCCAGCAATCAGTAGCAAGAATCCACCTAAATATGCAACCACTGGTCCATATAAAGCACTCATAATCCGGCCAGTTTGTAAAAAGCCATAATTAGATTGAAAATAACTAATCTTATGCGTCTTTAGTTGCATGGCTGCATCATAAAAACGATTGTAGTGAAATAGTGAATCTGAACCTAAAAATGTTTGTTTTTTAATTAATGGAATTGCTACTAACAACAAGGCTAATCCAATAAAGATAATAAATGGCAACAGCCAGTTTAAAATTCGTTTTGATTTTTGCATTGTTACTCTCCTCTTTATTCAACCACGCTGGTACCAGTTAAGTAGTTGAGTTTGAAACCACTTTCAATATTTTTGATGTAAATATGAAATGAGACTGACGAACTACCAATAGATTGGGCTTGCATAACCACACCTGAAGCTAATAGATTTTTCCCATGAAATACCGGTTGTACTTGATAACGAACGTAATGACTACGGCTGCTTCTAATATATGCAGCGACTTGATTTTCATATGTACTCATTGCAGGATCGTTTAAAGATCTAGTTCCTGTGATTAGATTACGTAAGTTATTATTTTGTCCAGTGAATTGGTAACCAATTAAATGACTACGGTTATATAGCCAAGTTCCATGTGCTTTTTTATTATGCCAACCCGTTGGATCAACATATAATGGCAATCGTTTTGCTTTTGGCATTAATGAATAATTCAACATTGCATTGGCTGTAGTCGCACGATTCAACGAATCTAATTGACCATACTTGGCCCATGCCCCATGTTTTAATGATAATTCGGCTTTAGTAAAGCTTGGGCGGTTATGATTTAGTACCACCACTTGGCCTGCAGCAATAATCGATTGATTCGATTTAGCGTTAGCCTTTTGCTTAATTCGTTTAATTTTTTTACCAGTGGTCTTGGCTACGACACGGCGGCCATTACTTTCTGTCCGGCTTAATGTTAACCCGCGACTTTGTGCTTGGCTTAGTGTTTCTTTATAAACTTTTTTCGCATGACTCAATCCCCTATCATTGCGATTATAAAAGTAATGACTCCCAGTTGCAGTTGTATAAACGTATGTTTCGGCTTGCGATGTTGGATTATTACTTACAATAACACCTGTAGTAAGTGTCAGCAGAATAGTGATAAAAAATAAGTATTTACGCAATCAAGCTCACTTCTTTCTAATCTTTTAACACTATCATAGTACATAATCTCATAATATCCAATCAATTTTAAAATAAACTAAAAAAGGACCACCGCTTTGCGGTGATCCTTTTAATTTTTTATTGGAAGTAAATTGTAATTACTGGGTTGTTACCATCAATCTTAGTAGTATCGACACCAGTGTAAGTTAATGAACCCGCACCAGTTAAGCCTAAGTCAGATTGAGTAATAGTAGTGATGTTCTTGCTAGTTAATTCAGCCTTAACAACATCAGCGTTGACTGGTTGATCAACAAAGACACTCTTGTTAGCTAATAAGTCGTTAGCAATAGTAGTAAGGGTATTATTTAGACTAGTACTTGGAGTTAAAACATTATTAGTACCGTTTTGTTTTAATTGAATCGCAATACGAGTAACGTTCTTAGGTGCTAGGTTAATAATTGCTTTACCACCACTTACAATCGGACCATCGGTGTTAATTGCATTAGCATCTGTAGTGATTTGGTAACCACTTGGAATGAACTTAGCTAAAGTATCCGCATTTACTTTTGCAGTACCGTTAACTGTTAAGTCATTCTTAACACTAACAATCACAGTATTAACCGGGCTACCATTGTAGTTGAAAGTTAATGTGTATGGATCAGTTGGTGTGTTGTTCTTATCTGTGTTTGTAGTGGTTGTACTCTTCATAGTAGTTGAAATGTTCTTTGAGAAAATCCAACCATCAATGTTTTTCTTCTTATTGTCAGTTACATGGTAATAAGTCCAACCTAAAGTATTCTTTACAGCACCATCAATAGTAAAAGTATCCTTAATGTAAGTAGTCTTCTTGTGTGGAATTACTTTAGCATTAATACGACTGTAGTTAGGGAAAGTCCATAATGAGTTAGAGATTTTAATGTTAGTAGTCTTCTTTGGTAATGAAGCATAAGTCAAAGTCTTAGTTGCAACAATTCCAGTATTTCTATCAATATTGTTTAAGTCGGTTGAGATGTCATGCTTACCAACGTAAACCCATCCTCTGTACTTACCACCTAGTGTAACAATGTGAGCGTAGTATAAACCGGTATTAGTCTTGGCCATACCATACACATAGAACACATCTTTAGGTGACATTGATTTAGCAAGTTGCTTCATAGTCTTCTTTGAGGCAACCACTTTCGCACCAGATAACCGACCTGGTTTGTTAAAGACGGTCACGATTCCTGTTGATTTAGCGTAAGCAGCATTTTCAGCATAACTTACTTTGTAGTAAGAAGCAGTAGTTTTCTTAACGCGTTTGGCTGTCTTAGTAGCAACCTTGGTGTGATGTTTTGCAGCATCAGCATTAACAGTTGCAACTGATGCAAGAGCTAATACGGCGATACTAGTTAATGTAATTTTTTTAATCAATGAATGCATTGTATTGCCTCCCATAAATTTCTAATTCAAATTATAACACACTTTATCATCTTCTATCATGATTTAAAGGTTTGTAATTGTTATTTAATACAATCAGAAAACATGTCGTACTTTCTTAAAAAAGTTATAAGACAACTCAATTACTTAGACAAATGGTCTAAAAAAGTATACAGTTATAATAACGATTAAAGTATAATTAGAATTTACAGAAAGAGGGCTTAAAATGATAAGCGAAGACAATGAACGGTTTCCGTCCGGGTCCCATTTGCTTGCACAATTAAGACTGAGAAATTATTTTGCTAAGCATATCCTTGATATAATTAAAAATAGATTCTCAAACGACCCTCAATATAAGGAATTTGAAAATTTATTAAAAAAACAAAACAACTTCGAAGTGGTTAATTGCCTATACATCATCGCCCACAGATATAGAAACCAGCCTAATTTATTGGAAGAGATGATTAATATATTAACTAAAAAAGTAGGTTAGTTTCCCCGACACCCTTTTTATTTTCATTTGGTGGACTATTTTATTATTTAATAGTAAATTATGAAAGGTCGATGCATGTGGAAAATATTATTAGGGCTATTCGCCCTGGGTTTGATTTTGAGTATCATAATAGAAAAATCCGTCGGATTATACGTAATAAAGTTCAAATGCTAATGCTTCCGTTTATCAACGATCGGCATTTTAACACTTGTAATTTAGCACTAGACAAAATATATTGCTGTAATGACATGAATTATATGTTAGTAATACTAAAAAGTTCTCGATTGAACAAATTAGAATATATGATTGAATATATAGAGACTAGAGACCAACGGCGTAAGCACAGACAAATGGAACGATCATTTGGTTTTTGGCATCCATAAATAAAAAAAGAGCTAACGAATAATCGTTAGCTCTTTTCTTATGTGAATCTTATGTATAAAAAAAGATATGACCGAAGTCATATCTCTTTTATCAACAATTAACTAATATTATTTACCAGTTGAAGTTGAAGTTGAACCTGATGTAACTGCAGCAACGTTTGAGTTACTAATTGCAGTAGCAGAAGGAACAACAAAGTTTGAAGTAGTGTTTGAAGCTACCTTAGTGTAGTATACATTGATTGCTGAAGCACTTGAGAATGGAAGTACAACATCTGCACCAGTGTATTGGTTTACAAGAGCGTTGTTGTTTTGTTGAGTAGCAACAGCATCAAACTTGTAAGTAGTAGTTGAGTCACCGTTCTTAACGATGATAGTGTTGAATGCTTTACCATCAGCAAATAGTGACTTAACAACATTGTTGTAACTGAAGTTATCAGTAGCGATACCCTTTAATCCAGCAGCAACATTATCAAATGTGTAAGTACTTACAGCAGTCTTACCATCTGATAAGTATACAGTTGATAGATCTTGTTGACTAGCTGAAACAGCTGAGTTGTTAGCGTTCTTGTCGCCTTCAACAAAGAAGTTTACCTTGGCAGCATCAGCGTAAGTAGTGCTCTTAGTAACGTAAACGTTAATTGAAGCACCCTTAGTTACGATAGTGTATTGGTTAGCGTAGTTAGAAGCCCAATTGTATGAGTTTAACTTAGTATCTGCAGACTTAGCAGCTTCTACAGCAGTTTGTACTGAAGCAGCATCCCAAGCATTAGCAGTAGTTGAACCATTAATGTTAGTGTTGTATGAACCATTGTTAGGAGTTACAGTCTTTGTATCAACAACTGAGTTTGAAGCAGTGTCAACAAAGTTAACAGTAACATTCATATCACTAAATGCATCACCAGAGTTATTAACTAGGTTCTTAGCGTTAACCCAACCTTGGTTAGCAGTACCAGTTAAACCAGTGTTGATAGCGTTTTTGCTGTCATCGATTTCGTAAACGTGGAAGTAAACGTCACCGTTTGCATTAGTAACAGCATCGTCAGCTGCAAATCTAACAGTCTTGAAGTTAGTGTTACCAGCAAATTTAACTAGTTTAGCACCAAATTCTGAACCGTAAGCCTTGTCAAATAGACGAGGAGTCTTTAGGTATAGACTCTTAGCTTGGTCAGTGTTGAAGTTGTATGAAGCTTTAGCACTTGCAGTACCTTGAGCTTTTTGTACACCACCAACGTATACGTATCCACGGATCTTCTTATCAAATGATACAACTTTTAGGTACTTAGCACCCTTTGAAGTTGTAGCTTCTTGGTAAGCCATGAATTGTGCACTAACTGACTTAGTGTTAGCTAGTGAAGCCATAGTTGCCTTTGAAGCAACTACCTTAGCACCTTTAACAGTACCTGGCTTTGAGTAAACAGCGTTTTTACCAGTTGAAACATATACAACTGATTGGTCTAACTTGCTGTCAGTAGTTTTGTAAGTGACCTTTTTAGCAACCTTCTTGGTTGTGTGCTTTGCAGCATTTGCGTTAGTTGAAGTAGCTGATACAGAAGCACCTGCAACTGAAGCAAAAGTTAAAGCAGCTAATCCCAAGTAAAGTGATTTCTTTAGACTTGATTGCATTATAAATTCCTCCAATACATTTTATGTAATTTATCAAGCAAGTATAGTATATCACTTCAAGTCAAAATGTCAAAATAATTTCGCTCTTTTCCCCGAACTGAGTCTAAAACTCACATAATCTACTATGCTTATAAGAGCATTATAACTATCAATATATTATTTGGCAAGAAGTTAACAGAAATTTATCAACTTTCTGTTACATTTTTCTAATAAAACGGCTATAATCTTAAATAATCAAATCACATATCGAGTGAAAGGAGCAAACAATCATGATTTCTTTCTCATATCAAGCGTTCGTCACAGTGGTAAGCGAATCAAGTTTCCACCATGCAGCGCAAAAATTAGAAGTAACCCCTTCTGCGATTTCTCACTCTATCGATAAATTAGAAAAGCAACTGGGTTTCTCTCTACTAATTCGCGACCGTTCTGGAGTTAAACTGACTGAAGATGGTAAGGACGTCTTACCAATCATTCAAGACATCTTAAACAACGAAGAACGTTTGCAACAAGAGGCCAATAAGATTAAAGGACTTACTTCTGGAACTGTCCGCTTAGGAGCTTTCAGTAGTGTCTGCATTAATTGGATGCCTACAATAATACATAATTTCCACAATCTTTTTCCTAACGTTAAGGTAGAAGTAACGCAAAGTGATTTTAACGACATTACGTTACAAGCTCGACAGGGAAAAATTGATTTAGGATTTACTTGCCAACCAATTAATGAACGGTTAGTCAAAGCGTTACTAATTAAAGACAAGATTTATTGCATTACACCCAAAGACTTCATTCCAAAGAATGGCAAAACCATCACTCAAGACGATTTAGTCGATCAACACTTCATCTTACAAAAATCAGATTACGATGGTGATACCAAAAAAGTCTTGGACCAATACAATGTGGCACCGAACTCAATTCAATTCAGTATCGATGACCACTCCATCATTGCGATGGTAGAGGCCGGATTAGGAATGGGCATTCTCCCTAAGCTTGCCTTCCAACGTATCGGTGGTGACGTTAAGTTCTATCCTTTCGATGACGATTTCTATCGTTCAATCTTTATGGTAATGAACTCAGTTCAAATGAAAACACCAGCCGCACAAAAGATGGTGTCATGTATCCGTGAATTTATTGAAAGCAATTATCCGGATGGTTATTTAGAATAAACAAAAAGCGTCCAGTCAATGACTGAACGCTTTTTATTGTCGGGGTTTTAGTAGGGAGTGTTGTTTGTCTTAGTTAATTAAATTACTTAGCAGCAGGAGTTACGACAACACGGGTATCAAATAGTGAGCTATTTTGTGTGTCCACAATTTTGGCAGCAACCGGTGTCTTATACAAGTTACCAGCTTCGTCTTGAAAAATATTCAATGCAGATAGACGTTGCATTGCTGGCATTACTACTGAAGTATCTAGTTTGCCATCAACATAATTTAGGCTTAAAGTCTTGTTCTTACCATTTTCACTTTTGAATGTTAGTTCTAATTTTCTCATTTATCGTTCCTCCAGTTAATTATTTAGTGAATCCATCTTCATGAATTAACTTACCTGATGCAAATTCGCTTCCAGTTAATTGAGCAACAATGTCACTTAATTCAGCCATTTGATCAGCAGAGATGTTTTCTACGGCATTAGCAAAGTTACGGTTACGAACTACTTTGTCCTTACCCATAGTAGCAACTGTGATTTTTGACTTATTCCATTTTTTATTCATTGTATCAACCTCTTTTCTTAACTTAGTAAGTCGTTAGCGCTAACCCTTACACTCTTAATAACGTTATTCCATATCAAAGTGTTACCTAATTTTTAAATATTCTTTTTGGACGCCCTGTTTCCACTTATAGACCGTCTTGCGGCTAACTCGATATTTACGGGAAATGTCAGTAACGTTCATCCCCTCATTAAAGCTACTACATAAAAACTTACGTTGATCGTGGGTACAATTTAACCACAACTGATTTAACAACGCTCTGTCATTTACCTCACCAACTCCTTCACTATCATCTAATAACTCATCTTCCCACCCGTCTTGTTCGGCACTCATCATTTCAGTGTGGTTGTTTTGGCGTTGTTGTTTACGCAGTAAGTCTAATAGGTACCAATAGACCCCTTGATACAAATAACTTATCAATGAGTTATTGGTCTTTTCTTCATCATATTCAATGTATTTTTGTGCAAAACGGATAAAGCCCTCTTGAACTAAATCGTCGTATTGCGGATTATTTGGTAATATGTTGAGGCGCTTTAAAACGCCATGGACTAATCCCTGGTGATTTTCCCTCATTAAATATTCAAATCCAGGGGTTAAGTCTGGTTCGTTCATCTTAATCATTCCTTTAGTGAATTGATCAAGGGCCCTTGAACGAATATTAATGTATCAACTTCAACTAAGAAAAACACCGTGCATTATTTTCAAAAATTATGCAAAATTTGCTTCATTTGACAGAAAAAATAGTAGAATGAGGATAATTAATCCAGGAGGTTAGATTATGGAATGGAAAGTAAAAACCTTTGATCAAATCACCAGAGATGAACTTTGGGCGATCTATTACGCCCGAGTACAAACATTTGTGGTCGAACAAAAGAGACCATATCAAGAAGTCGATGATGTCGACTTTAACGCCTTACATATCTGGGCAGAAGAAGATGGAAAGTTATTAGCTTATGCCCGTGTTTTTCACGGTGAAGACCACACCACGTTCGGTCGTGTCTTAACCACCCCTGCTGCTCGTGGTAAAGGACTAGGTAAAAAGCTAATCGAAAAAGTATTAGAAGAAATCGATGAACACTTCAACCATCCCCGTGTGGAAATCGACTCCCAAGACGATAAAGAAAACTTCTATGCGAAGTTCGGCTTTAAAGCGGTCGGTGATGTTTACACCTTCCATCAAACTCCACACATCAAAATGATTTTAGAAAAATAAAAAAATGCATGTAGAAATTTTCATTCTACATGCATTTTTTAGTTGTTTTGTAAAAATTTAGTTCATTGGACGATCTGAACGTAGTAGTTCTGAACGCCATAGAGATAATAGGTATCCATAACCTTTATTATCAAATGCAATACTTTCAAATTCACGACCTGAATCGAATGTAACGTAATGAACATCTTGTGGCTTAATAGTGTCATTTCTAACTTCCTTAGCTGGAATTGAAATCAACATATCGTTAGATACTAAGTAAATTCTGTCGTTGATAGAATTGTAAGTAACGTACTGATTGAAACTAGCTGGCCACTTAATCATACCAGTTACTGGTCTGAATGATATCTTCTTGTTAGTAAAGTTACCAGTGTATAGTGTGTAAACACCGTTTGCTCCATTACGACCTGAATGAACACCGAAGTATGCATTACCCGCTTTATCGAATGTCAATGTATGCAAGGCTAAGTTTTTACCTTGGTTGTTAATCATTCTGAAACGGTATTGATGAACAGGCTTCAATGATTGAGCATCTAATTCAGTAACTTGGTTATAAAAGTCATTACCAACAATTCCTAGTTGATCATCTTGTGCTAGATAGATATGGTCATTACTTGGATTGTAAGCAAGTGTTTGACCATGACCAATATTCATTAGTGGACTAACACTTACAGATTTAGAGATTTGGTAGTATTGATTAAAGATTGGGTTGTTTTGACCAATCTTATTAATCTTAGATTGATGCTTATTGTATTGTTGGTTAAGACGACCCAATTGGTCAGTTAACAATTTAATACGACCTGATTGTTGTCTCTTAACTGCCTTATATTTATTGAATAATACTTTTTTCTTTACTTTAAGAACTTTTTTATCATTCTTTTTCTTAGCGTTCTTCAACTTTTGACTAACTTTTTGGTACTTCACTAAATTCTTATTAACGACTTTTTGAGCTTTGTTCAATGACTTCTTAACTTTTAGTAATTGCTTTTCAGTCTTATTACTATCTTGTCTAGGCTTCTTACTGTCATTAATAAACTTAGCAAACTTTAAACTATTATCACGGCCACGATCAGTGAAAGGATTGAAGAAGTTAAACACTTGAATTAATAAGTTTTGGTGATTAGTGTCATCTAATCCCATAGCTTGTAGGGCATCCATCTTTAATCGAATAATGGCACCTTGGTTAGCACCAGTTCCCATTGATTCAACAATATAGATGGAGTTATTAGCCATAATCGCACCTTGGTAGTTACCGTGTTCTTGTGGGGAAACATTAAATCCAGTTGGCAAGAACCATTTTGTTCTAAAATTAACTTTAGCAGTATTAACTGAGTCAACAGCATTTATGTAATTTGGCTTAGTAGTGTTTTTAACACGACGATAGTTTCCCCAAACAGGTGTCATATTAGGCACTTGACTATCGATTGTGTGAAATAGTTGATCGTTACGATCAGTTAATGCATTATCTGTAGTTGTAACCGGGATTGGATTCTTACCCTCATCCCATGAATGAATCCAGAAATTTTGTGAGTCTCTTTGACCATTACTTGGTGCAGATGCAGGAATCAATTCATCAGCAGCAGCATTTGCGCTAAGTGCAGCTGCTGGAATTGACACGATTAATGTTGTCACTGCAGTAAGTAACAGTGTTTTAGTCATCTTGTTCATAATTATCCCCCTTTTTAACGCAACACTTTATTTATAACCTTTTATAGAGGCATTTGCAATCTTTTTTCGACTATTTACAGTACTCTTAACTTAAATTTAATAACTCCATGTTATAATGTGGAATAACTATGGATTTATAGAAAAGGACGGTAGCAATGGCATACCAAAGAAATAATTATCGTAATGACTTTAACGATGTAGATGTTGAAGTCGGCCAACAATTTAAAATGACCATCAAGAGAATGGGCATTAACGGCGAGGGAATCGGTTTTTACGAACACAAATTAGTCTTCGTATCCGGTGCTTTTACCGATGAAAAAGTCGTCGCTGAGGTTACCAAGGTATACCCTAACTATATCAAGGCCAAGGCTGTTAAAATCAATCGCGTGTCAGAAGACCGCGTTGAACCTCGCGATAGTTACGCTGGTAACGTTGGTGGTTTCGAACTAGAAGCCCTATCATACCCAGCTCAGCTTCGTTTCAAACGAGATCTAATCAAACAAGCATTAGAAAAGTTCCAACCACAGGGTTATCAAAAAATGAAAATCCGTTCCACAATGGGAATGGAAGACCCATATGAATACCGTAATAAGGCACAATTCCCTGTCCGCATGCAAGATGGTAAGGTTATCGCTGGATTGTTTAAGGAAGGTACTCACGATTTAGTTGACTTGCCAACTTGTTCAGTCCAATACCCTGCCACTATGAAAGTAATGCGCAAGATTGTGGAATTCATTGACGAACTAGAAATTCCTGTTTTTAATGAAGAAAACAATTCCGGAATCATCAAAACGGTGATTGTCCGTGCTGCCTTAAATACTGACGACGTTCAAGTTGTGTTCGTAACTAACACGCCTAAGTTCGTTAAAAAAGGTTTCATGCTAAAGAAGATTATGTTAGAACTTCCTGAAGTAACTTCAGTGATGCAAAACATTAATCCCGGTGACTCTCCATTAATCTGGGGTGACAAAACTGTTCATTTAGCTGGTAAGGATACCATCGTGGAAAAGATTAAAGGGTTAAGCTTCGAACTTTCTGCTCGTGCTTTCCTACAATTGAATTCAATCATGCTACCTCGTTTATACGAAGTTGCCATCTCTGCATTGGAATTAACTGGTAACGAAAAGATTGTTGATGCTTATTCTGGTGTTGGAACTATTGGTTTACCACTTGCCAAGCATGCTGATGAAATTCGTGGAATGGATATCATCCCCGAAGCTGTCGAAGATGCTAACCATAACGCCATCATCAACAAGATTCGTAACGCTTATTACGAAGTCGGTAAAGCTGAAGACCTATTGCCTGAATGGTTGGAAGAAGGTTTCAAACCAGATGCCATTATCGTGGATCCACCACGTACTGGTCTAGACGACAAATTAATCGACGCTATCTTAAAGAGTGCGCCTGAAAAATTTGTCTACGTATCATGTAACCCATCCACTTTAGCTGCTGACTTAGTACCGCTAACCCGCAAGTACAAAGTTGAATGGATTCAACCAATCGACATGATGCCACAAACACCACGCTGTGAAGCAGTCGTTAAATTCACCAAAAAATAATCACAGAAAGTAGGAGTCGCAATGAATAACATGCCACACTTACCAGACTTTAAACAAAATTTCGTTTTTCTAATCAATCGTAAAAACGGACTCCGTTTTGGTCGCTTTGGTTTCTCACTACTCGCATTCTTGTTCCACTGGATTCCAGCGATTTTACGTTCTGATTATTACAACGCCGCGTGTATCGTCGGAGTAGATGCATGTATCTACATGGTTACTCACATGATCTTACAATTAGTCTTCAATGTTGATCCAAGTAGTGCAATGAACATTACTTATATGATAGGAGCCGTCTTGTGGGGTTCAATTTATAACTATATGTTCATTCGACGCATGATTAACCGTGACTTCCGTCCGGTGGATCAAAACTCACAATTGGTCTTAAAAAATCATCACATCGATGTTGAACTAACTGATATGACAGAAGACGAATTAAATAGTTTTCATAAATAAATAAATAAAAAAGCGCTAGAAGAATAAACTTCTAGCGCTTTTTTATTTTGGGGTATATTTGGGCAAAAAAAGAGCTGAGAATATAACTTCTCAGCTCCATGCACTTATGGTTTTATAGAGATTGGCTCTATAGTCGATTTGATTAAGTTGGTTTCTCATCAAAAGCCGACATAATATAATTACGCAAATTATTTTAAATATTTTCAAAAAGTGCAATTTTTTATTTAGTGACTGCCACTTGGCCTTGGCTCAATGTTGAGTTAGGGACTACTTCAGTCTTGTCACCCTTAATCTTAATCTTAAATGTTGGTGCGAATGTCGCATGACCACCGGTTTGTGATGCAATTCCAGGGACAGTCATGTAACTAGTTACTAGGAATTGATTATCCTTAGCGGAAGTCTTAGTTGGCATAATGTAGTAAGAATATGTCCAAGTACGACTATTGATATTTAATTCATGTGAGTACAATACGACTCCACTACCGTTTAATGGCTTGTACTTACCAGTTAGACTATCTGAAACAAATCCTAATAGGTAAACGCCACGTGCATCCAATGTGTTAGATGCCATGCGACTAGCACGGGTAATTGTAAACATGTAGTACTTACCATCATGCTTGATGATATCTGGACGTTCAGTTTCGTCATCAGTAGTGTTGAAAGCAACTAGTGGTTTTAGAATCTTCTTAACGGTGTAATCGTTATTCAATTCCACAATTCCAATCGCTGCGTTCATGTATTGGGCTTTAATTCCTTCACCAGTCTTCTTCATGTAGTTTTGTGAAGTAGTGATGTTAGTGATGGCTTGAGATAAATTAGTAACTTGTTGGTTCAATTGAGCTAGTTGAATGGTGTCTTCAGAACTAGTTTCCTTGATTTGATCATTAACCGCTTTAAGTGCTTTTTGGTAAGCACTAACTTGGCTCTTCAAGTTATTAGTAGTGTCAATCACAGCATTTTGTACATCGTTGTCGAACAACTTCTTTTGTTCGGCCTTTTGGAAACTCTTGCTACCACCGAAGTAAGCCATGTTAAACAGGTTATCGATTCCTTGGTAACCAGTATTGGTTCCAGTGTTAGCTTCAAAGACTAGGTATTTCTTACCGTGGTCTTCAATGTAGTGAGGATCACGAAGTGAAGTGTCATCGAATCCTTTGCTATCCGGCCATTCATTAGTGAATTGGTCAAAACTTTGGTAACTCTTGCCTTCACTTGCAAAGACTGACTTATTGTCAGTAGTCTTGGAATGATCAATGCTGACACTATTTTTATCAAATTTCAAAGTGAATTGGGCAGTACTTAAGTATTGCGCATTGTTAGAAGTTCCACCGTACAATTTACCACCAGTGTAGTTAGTGTAGAATAAACGGAAATTATTGCTGTTATCTAGTTTAACTGCTGAACCAGACCATTGTTGAGTCAACATCTTTAGGTACTTATCAGTACTCTTGACCCCTTCTAGCTTAGTCTTGGTTAATAGACCAGCGTTCTTCCATGATTCGACACCCTTGTTGTAGTCACTAACCTTTTGGTAGAAGACATAAATCTTGGCTTGACCTAGACCGACACCGACGTGACCTGATTGCCATGGGTTCATATTGGCAGCTAGTGCTAACACAATACGGTAACCATGATAAGTAGCGACAGTTCCGTCAGGATTTTGAATTGGCCAACTATCCCACACGTCCATTTGAGAACCACTGTATAAACCAGTTTGGTGAGTAGTTGGGTTTTCAATTAGTTTACCGTCACTATCACGAGCAGTTTGAACTAAACTAGTGCTTTGGGCTGATGGAATATCTTTAATACTCATCCCCACAAATGAAGGCACCGCATAAGCGGTCTTAGCTTGGTTCTTTTCCAATAATGATAGATCATAACGAGTGTAATGAGACACACCTGAATCATCAGTAAAGTTCTTCATAGTATGGAAACGACCCGCTTTAATATATCCAGTATATTGACTGAACTTAACCTTAAACATTTTATTTTTCTTACTGATAATACGCACTGGAATCCCAGCACTACTATGCTTAGCGTAATTCTTTCCAGTTCCACTTAATACATAGGCACTAATACGAGTTAGAACCTTACTATTAGGGTCAGCTTTCGCGTATAGTTTAGTATAGTTTTTGACATAACCATCGTAATTAACTGGATGGTATTTACGATATTCAGCTTCTTTTTTTTCTGCGATTTTAGCATTACGAATTGCTTGGTAATGGAAATGATGGTAGACCTTATAGCCTCCCGCCAATACCACTAGTGCCACAATGACCCCAATTAGATATTTATACTTTTTATTCATCAGACCACATTCCTATCTCTTTTGTAGTTAATCTAAACATACCATTATTACAGAATATTAAAAATAGTTTTCAATTTTTTTATAAAAAAATTATATTTTTGACATAAAAAAGCCATCTCAGCTAAGAGATGGCTTTCAAATAATTCCCATTATTTAATAACGTTCACAAATTGCTTACTTGCTGTGACATATTTACCGTTAGTTAAATGTAAACGGTAGGTGGTACCAACTTTAACGATGCTATTGAATGATAATTTCTTACCCTTTTTGATTGTATTCTTCTTGGCCTTAGCTGAGTTGTCCTTGAAAGTCTTAGTTGTGTGTTGAACTAGTGCTTTCTTAGCAACAGCAACGTGGTTACCCTTTTTAACAGTAGTGTAGTAGGCACTGTTGTTAGTCTTAGCAGGTGTTTTCACGTTAATTACTGCAGCACGCATTGCTTTGTATTGAGCAGCGCTACCATTGTCAGCTAACTTAGTGTGGTATGCAGAAATGTAGTAAAAACCAGTATCAGTTTGTACAGCATATCTTAATTTGTTATTTTCTTTAACTACTTTGACAACGTTGAAAGTGTCACCATTGTTGTAGGCAGAGATTTGTTTGTCAGCTGATAATGATGAATCGGTGTAAACCACACCATCATGAGTGGCAATCACTGTGAAGAACTTGTTATTAGCAATTGCTACCATTCCTTCTCTAACAGCAGTGTCTTTAGCATCAGCTAATTTTGTGTAATATGCAGAGATGAAAAACTTACCATTTGGAGTTAGGACTTCGTATCTTAACTTGTTACCGTCTTTTTGCACACCAACGACAGTTAATTTATCACCCTTATCATATGCCCCGGCTTGATCACCCTTTAAAGTTGCATCTTGGTATTGAAATCCAGAATGGGTTGCGATAACAGTAAAACTAATACCGGAATAGTCAGCATCATTGTTGTTAGAAGTGTTGTTTAAATTCTGACTTGCACTAGTATTATTAGTATTTGTAGAAGTAGTGGTGGTTGAATTATTACCACCTGCTAATTTTTCAGCAGCAGCGATTTGACTTGCGCTTGCATTATTAAATATATCTGCATGTGCAGCAATGTTGCTACCAGCAGTAGCAAATATCAACGCTGTAACAGCAAAAAATGTATATTGTGTAACTTTTTTCATGTTGTTCATCTCCAAAATATGTAATGAATTGATTCTATCATTTTATATCATAAATGCGCAAATTTTATCCTCTAAACAAAGTAGACAAATTATCTATTCTTAATGCTTTCTTTAATTATTTTCATCTTTATTTGCGTTATAATGAAAGAAATAAATGCAAAGGAGTATCATTATGAATTTTTTCCTAAATTCCAGTTTTAATGCTAAAAACTCTGGGATCGAACATGCCCAATTAAAACGTGCGAAGCTATTCGAAAAATTCGGCGAAGACTATCGACTAGTTTTCCGTGAATGGAATCCATTGCTTCACTACCACTTAAACAAAAATGGGATTGAAGATAAGTACATCTTAAATATATTTGATTACTTCCAAGAAGCCCTTGATTTAGAAGCAAAACCACTAAAACCGAAAGATATTGAATTTGGTGTGGATAACCTTACTTATGACAAAGATAAAGAGCAAAACAGAATTATCGTCTATAGTAACAAGCAAATTGTTGGTCGTATCAATCTATTTGATAAAGAAGTAACCGACGAAGACCTAGTTAAGTCTGTAGAATTATTTGACGGATTCTCTAACTTATATCGCGTTGACTTTTATGATTACCGCGGATTCTTATCAATGGCTCAATGGTACACACCTGACAACAAAATCGCGACCGAGACATGGTACACGCCAGATGGACGCCCTGCTGTTGAAGATTATTTTAGATTCAACGCAGCAGGCAAACTAGAAAAATCTGGTTTTAAAATCATTCGAAAAGATGGTGCCGTTAGAACTCATAACAATATCGTTGGTGTCATTAAAGATTTCTTAGAATCAATCAATGTAGAATTCATGGACAAGAATAACCCTAACATTTATGTTATGGATCGTTCTGACTACTTTGAAGAAATTCTAGAAAACCTAAACTCACCTACATACACAGTATTACATCTTCATAACTCACATGCAGGTGATGCACAAAAAACTGATACATCAATCATGAATAACAACTATGAATATTCATTAACTGATGCAAACAGATATGACGCCATTGTTAGCGCGACCGAAAAGCAAACTAACGATGTTAAAAAGCGTTTTAATCCTGCCATTGATATGTTTACGATTCCGGTAGGGGTAATTAAAAACGAAGACCTTCAACAAAAACGAGTGCCAATGGCTAATCGTAAAAAGCACAGCATTGTTGTAACCGCTCGTGTTGCTCCTGAAAAGCAAATCAATAAGATTATTGACGCCATGGGAATGGCCAAGAAGGAAATTCCAGACATTAACATGGAAGTTTACGGATACGTTGACCATTCTAATGATGACGTGGCGATGAAACGTATCAACGCATCCCTAGACGAATACGACCTTCGCGATGCCGTTAAACTACACGAATACACTAATGACGTTGCCGCTGTTCAACGAAACGCACAAATCTATGCGCTAGCTTCTGTCATGGAAGGTTTTAACTTAGCCTTAATGGAAGCTCAATCCCAAGGTGATGTTGGAATTACCTTCGATACTAATTATGGTCCAAATGAATTAATTGTGAATGACGAAAATGGTTACGTCGTTGATTATGACGACACTAAGGCACTTTCAGACTGTATGGTTAAGTTATTCTCTGATGACGATTTATTACAATCAATGTCTGATAAGGCTTATGAACTATCAAATCGTTTTTCTGAAGACAGTGTTTGGAAAGCCTGGGAAGATTTAATCAATTCTGCTAAAAAAACTTGGCAAGACAAACTCAAAACATATCATAGCGACATTACTCAAGGTCTAAATGACATGGAACATAAGGAGGCTTAATAATGACCAAGCAATATCTATTCGTAAATGAAAACATTTTTACATTCAATTCCGGAACAGAATTCTCGGCCATGAATCGAGCTAAATTATTTAAGAGGAATGGTGTTGATGCCAAGATTGTTACTAGAAACTTCAATCCTAGTTTGCACCAAGAAATCGAAAAATATGGAATTGATGACGACCAAGTATTAAACATGTACGATTATTTTCAAAATCAAACTGGTAAGAAAAACCATCATGAATACTTACGTTACTCTTCTGTTGTAGATAAACATGACTATAAAATCAACGGAGTGGACAACAATACTTCATACATTGAACGCTTAGGTCAACGGATCGCCAAAGTATCGATTTTCCCACTAACCATTGGTGAAATTGGTAATATCGAATACTATGACAACTTTGGAAATATTTCTAGCCAAGACGTTTTTGATTATCGTGGTTTTAAGTCCAAAGAAATTTACATGCACCCTGCTGGCGGAATTGGTCATGAATTAGTCTTTGATAAGAACGGCAAAGTCGTAATTGAAATCACTCATATGAATGTCGGTGATCGTGTCCTACCATCAATGTACAAGTTATTAGATTACAAAGGTAAGACTTATCGTTTTAATACTGAAGATGATCTTTTCGCCTTCTTCTTGGAAGAAATCAGCGATGAAAACACAGTCATTATTAACGACCGTCCATCATTAACCCCAGTCATCGCTAACTTAAATACTGATGCTACTAAGTATCAATATTTACACAATGTCCATACTGAAAATGCTTCTCAAGCTGGAAACAATAGTGCAGTCTTATTTAACAACTTATACCCACTATTCGATGAATTCTTTGGTAAGTTTGCAGGAATAATCGTGCCTACGGATAAGCAAAGAAAAGACCTAGAAAAGCGTTATCCAATGGGTAAGTTCTACAGTATCTTTGATTCTGCTTTTGATTTGAAAGCTAACATCAAACCGGTAAACACCCATAATATCACTTATTTAGGCCGTGTCTTCAGAGACAAGAATATTAGTGAACTATTAACTATTATTCCGGCAGTTCAACAACAAGTTCCAGATGTTCACCTAAATATCATGGGATATTTCGAATCAGCTGATTACAAGAACGAATTAGAAGCAATAATCAAACAGCTAAAAATCGAAAACGCTGTCTCTTTATTGGATTACAAAATTGAAGCTGAAAAGGACAATATCTTATACAATACTTGTGTGTTAGTTCAAACTTCATTAGGTGAAGGTCTTAGCATGTCATTAGTTGAAGGACTTAGCTATGGTTTACCTGAAGTTGCTTACGATGTTAACTATGGACCTAACGAAATCATTGAAAATAACGTTAACGGTTTCTTGGTCGAACCTAAAAATATTACTAGTTTAGCAAACCGTGTAATTGAGATTTTAAACAATCAAGATACCTATGATCGTATGCATGATCAAGCAATTACTAAATCAATTAAATTTAATCCTGACAATGTATTTGCTCAATGGGAAACATTTTTCAATAAATAAATCAGTACACAAAAAAGCCCCTATCCTTTTCGGATAGGAGCTTTTTTTATTACTTATGATGTTTTTGCACGAAAGTCTTGTTAGAAGTAATGTATTGACCATTACCGATGTATAGACGAGTAATTCCACCTGTCTTTACAACTTTAACGACTTTTACCTTTTGACCGCGTTTTAATTTTTGAATACGGTTATGTTTAGTAAAGTGCTTACTATCATGTATCCAGGCTCCGCTGGTCTTAATAATTCGATAATCAGATTGGTTATTATTTTCTGTTTGAGCATAGTAACCATTATCGTAATTATTAGGATCAACATATTTTCCTTTTACCTCTAGTTTTAACTTACCTTCGATGTACTTAAAGCCAGTTACTTTGTACACTGTTGCTTTATTTCTTTCGATGTTTAAGCTGTAAACATACTTAGGAACTGCTTGTAACTCTTTATCGGTAGCGACAAAGTTCTTATTAGCAGTTACATATTGATTTTTACCAATGTACAACCTAGTAATGCCCTTGTGGTTAACAACTTTTTGTACCTTAATTTTAGCACCGTATTTAATGAAACGAACACGATTATCTTCACTAAAGTCTTTATCGTCGTGAACCCAGACACCACCTTGATTAATAACTTGGTAGTTAGTAGCTGGTTCTGCTACTGGGTAGTAAACATCATTTTGTTTAATCACGACACCTGGGTTGGCCTTTAGACGAGCAATTTCGGCACGTAATTCCGCAATTTGATCTTCATAAGTCTTAATTAACTTACTGTTATCGTTATCTTTACTACTTAATTGATTCTTCAAGTTATTAATCTCTTCGTTGAATTTCGCAGCTTGACTACTTAAAGCAGCATGTTGGTTATTCATGTCTGCAATCGAAGTTGCTTCTTGTTTAGCTTTTATAATAGCCATTGCATTTTCGTATGAAGATGCTAATGAAGCTTTAAGCGAGTCAGCATCAGATTGTGCGCTACTAATTGCTGAAGATTGAGCTGAACTCAAGGCAGCTGAAGCAGCCGAGTTGGCAGCGCTTAGGTCAGCTGCACTTTGTGATTGAAGTGATGCAAGTTGACTAGCAAATGCAGAACTTCTTTGTGCAGCTTGACTATCAGCAACAGATTGAGCTGAACTAATTGCAGCACTTTGAGCTGCTTGTAAACTAGCTTGCAATGAAGCCATTTCGCTTGCGAATGTTGAGTTCATCTCATTAGATTTAGCTAAGTAATCACTAGTGATTTTAGCTTGTTCTGATTGAGCTTGACTTTCTGCCTTACTCTTAGCATCAGAAGCTGCACTTGATGCGGCACTATCAATGGCCGCTTGAGCTGAACTTCTTTCGGCAGCAATTAAGCTATCATATTCAGATTTTAAGCTTTGTTGAGCAGCCGCGTTTGATGCAGCTAGTTTATCCATATCAGCCTTAGCAGAAGCACTCAATTGATTTCTCAAATCATCAACTGCTTGGTTAGCAGCTTTAGATTGAGCATCGTTTTGTGAGGCGATTGATGCAACCTTACTATCATAAGAATCCTTAACACTATTAGCAACAGATTGAGCATATTGAGATGCCGTTTGTGATGCTAGCGATTCAGCTGAACTGATAATTGATTGAGCTACTGATGAAGCAGCTTCAGAATCAGCCTTTGCCTTACTTTGAGCAAATGATAACGCTTGTGAATTTATGGCTGAAGTAGCTGCTGATTGGACCGCAGCTTGACTCTCAGCAGCTGATTTAGCAGCTGAAACTGCAGCGCTTAGTAATGAATCAGCATTTTTAGATGCTTCAACACTATCACTGTATGCTTTATCTTGTGCTGATTTCAATGCAGCAGCGTTAGATTCAGCGGTTGCGATACTTTCCTGACGGGCAGCTTCTTGAGCTGATGAAAGTGCATCATTCTTAGCTTGTTCAGCAGCTTGACTCGCTGCAATACTATCTGCAGAGGCCTTACTATTGGCTAATGATAAGCTATTTGCATATTGTGAGTTCAATGAATCGATGATAGCTTGAGCATCACTCTTAGCTTTATCTTGGGCAGATTGAACAGCTGAACTAATCTCATCTTGAGCTTTTTGAGAAGCCGCTAAACTATCAGCTGTTGCCTTACTTTGAGCTGATGAAAGCAGATCAGCATTACTTGATTGCAATGCATTGATTTGATTAGCAGCACTATTCCGAGCATCATTTAGTGCAGAATCTAATGCTGATTTAGCATTGTTTGCAGCTGCAATACTTTCAGCCACTGCGTTGCTTTGAGCTGATGCAATTGACGCATTGTAACTACTTTGAAGTGATTGTATCAAAGAGTTAGCAGAGTCTTGAGCAGATTGACGGGCTGAATCTAATGCTGCTTGTTTCACTTCTTCTGCACGTTGAGAAGCATTTGCACTATCTTGGGCAGCCTTATCTTGTGCAGATTTTAATGCTGCTGAATTTGCTACAGATTGATCTAATAGCATTTGGCTTGCGGAACTTTGTGCTGCTAAACTCGCTTGATTTAGCTTATCGTTATAAATAGATTGAGCTTGTTGACTATCTTCTAAAGCCTTTTGTTGAGCAGAACTTAATGCTGCTGCGTTTTGTTGAGATGTTGCAATTGATTGTGCACTTGCTAAACTTTCAGCGACAGACTGAGCCGAACTAATAGCGGCAGACTGAGCTTCAGATGCTGCTTGACTGGCAGCAATCGAAGCTTGCTTGCTAGCAGCTAACATATCATTAATTTTTTGAGCATATGAACTATTTAATGAGCTAATATTATTATCAGCAGTCGATTGGGCGTCCGCTTTCGCTGAAGAAACAGCATCATCCATTAACGATTTAGCATAACTAGATGCAGCAACACTATCACGATTTGCTTTATCTTGAGCATCAGCTAGAGCCTTAGAATTTGCTGATGATAACGATGCATAAACTGAATTTGCTGAGTCTAAAGCACTTTGTTGAGCAGAAGAAATCAAACTATTTTTAATTGATTCTGCTACAGATGAAGCATTTGCACTGTCTTGAGCCGCTTTATTTTGTGAACTTTGCAATGCTTTTGAAGCAGCTTCGCTAGCGGCTGTTGATTGTGCACTAGCTTGTTGACTTGCTATTGATTGAGCTGAATTAATTGCATCTTGAATTGCCTTAGCAGCACTTTGTGAAGCGTTTAATGAATCGTTCTTACTTTGTTGGGCAAGTGAGTCTAGTGCTTGTGAATTTGCAATCGAAGTTGCGGTTGATTGAGCAGCAGCCTGTTGACTAGCTTCTGTTGAAGCAGCATTTACAGCATCTTTAATTGCTTGAGCTGCACTGCTAGCCGCATTCAAACTATCTTGTTGTGCTTTATTTTGTGCATCAGATAAAGCTTTTGAGTTAGCCAAGGATACAGCCTCTGATGCTTGCTTAGCACGTTGTTCTGCATCAGCAACAGCTTGTGATATTGCATTAGATGATGCAATTGCAAATGAACTTTCGTATGAAGCCAACTTATTATCATAATCTACAGCGGCACTAGATGCCTTTTGTTGATTGTCAGCAGTAATACTTGCAATCATACTATTTAAATTACTTAAACTTTGTTGGAAAGCTGTGGATTCATTTGCGTATTGTTTATTTAAACTATTAGCTAGAGTTGCAAAAGATTGAGCAACTGATCTAGCTCGACTGTTTGTAGCAGATACTGCAGCACTATTCTTCTCAGCAGCTGCAGCACTATCAGCTTGAAGACTACTAATTTGACTTAAGTAACTATTCATTAGTGAAGTTGCACTATCTAGTGCGCTTTGAGCTGCAGCACTTGATGCTGTCGATGCATTTTGCAAGTCACTAATTTTTTGGTTATATGAATCTTGAATTGATTGTTGCGCTTGTGATTCAAGATCTTTAGCCTTTGATGCGGCTTCGCTTTGAGCTTGTGAATCTTTAGCCTGTTGTTGAGCTTCACTCGCAGCTTTAGAAGCAGCACTATCAATTGCAGCTGAAGAAGCTTGTGCCGCAGCACTTGATGCCGCTTTAGCACTGTTAATAGTGTCATTATAGCTGTTTTGTAAATCACTTAATTCTTTTTGGTATTTTATAACTTGATCAGAAGTTGCTTTTTGATCACTTTGTAAACTAGAAATAGTTGCCTCATAAGAATCAATTACACTGCTATAACTTGAAGCAGCCGCCACGCTCGCACTGTATGCAGCTTCACTAGCTAATTTACTATCCCCTTGCAAACTTGCAATTGCTGAATCAAATGCACTACTTTGTGCTATTGAGTCTTGAGTAACTTGCGCAAGTGAACTATTTGCTGAATCAAGGTTGGCCTTTAGAGAATTGATTTCAGCATCTCTGTCATCATTCAAACTCTTGATGTATCCACTGTATGAGTTATTTAATGAGTTCTGAGCTGATGAAACAGCATTTCTCTTATCCGCATCAGCTTGATCTGCAGCTGATTTAGAATCATTAATAGCTTTTTGACTCAACGAAGCGATTGCTGATGAATTAGCTAATGATGTCGATAATGATTCCTGTGCGGCTGATGAACTTGCAGCTAAACTAGTTTTAGCTATTGCATCATTAATGGCCGCTTGTGCGCTCGCCGCAGCATTTTCTGAATCAGACTTAGCTTTGGCAATCATATCATCAATGGCCTTTTGGTTAGCTATTGATGTTGCAACTGATTGAGCTGATGCAGAATCACTTGCCGCTTTTTGTGCTGATGCAACTGCATCGTTAGTAGCTTGTTGAGCACTATTTGAGGCGTTTTTAGAGTCATCAATAATTTGTTGTTGCAAAGAATCAATTACACTTTGATTATGTTGAGAAACAGCCGTTGACTGAGCAGCTGCCTGTTTTGAGGCCTCGTCTTGTGCAGTTTGAACAGCACTTTGAATTGCAGATTGGGCACTGTTAGATGCAGCAATCGAATCAGCTGTACTTTTATCTTGCATTTGCTTAATAGTGTTTGAGTTAGCAGTTGATAATGCACTATATTCAACAGAGGCCTGACTTGACGCTACACTCCTTGCACTAGATGCAGCGGATTCAATTGCAGCGGAAGCACTTGATTGTAATGAGGCTAAATCATTAGAACTTTGTTGTTGTAATTGTTCTAACGCTTTGGAATTAGCTGCAGAAACCTGTTCAGCTAGACTAGATGCAGAATCACTAACTGATTTCTGTGCGGATGATACAGCATTATTAATTGCTGTCTGAGCTGAATTAGATGCAGCAATTGAATCCTGTTCAGCTTTTTGTGACAAGCTATCGATTGCTGATTGATTTTGTGATCTTAGATCATCAGCTTCTTTAGCTGCACTACTTTGAGCTGATTGAATTGCTGAATTCATCGCATCTTGATATGCACTAGATTGGTTAGCTAGCGCTTGATCGTTTTGTGATTTCAAACTATTAATAGCATCTTGATTAGATTTTTGAGTTGCAATCGAATCTGCATCTGCTTTAGATTGCGCGATTGATTTTGCGCTAGAAACTGCACTATCAATAGCAGCACTAGCACTGGATTGAGCTGATTGAAGATCTTGTATGCTTTGCGCTTGCAAACTACTAATCAATGAATTGTTGGAGTCTGCAATTGATTTTGCCAATGATGAAGCTGAATCTTTTACGGACTGTGCAACACTATCAACTGCTGACTTAGCACTGGATTGAGCGCTTTGTAATTGAGTATCTGCATTAGATTGAATGTCTGAAATTTGCTTAGAGTTAGCAATTGATGTTGCTGTTGATTCTTCAGCTGCTTTAGTTTCAGCTGATAGACGAGCCGAATCAGCAGCACTTGTAATAGCAGTAGTTGCACTATTTTGTGCTGATTGTAAATCTTGAATGTTTTGTGATTTCAAACTATCGATTACTGCATTGTTAGAGTCGGCAATTGATTGAGCAAGTGAATTTGCAGAACTAGATGCTGATTTCACCGCAGAATCGATTGCATTTTGTGCACTTTGAGCAGCACTTTGTGAATCTGAAATACTCTTTGCATTCATAGAATCAATCAATGATTGGTTCGCACTAGAAGTAGCACTCAATTGAGCAGCATATGAATCTTGTGCTGATTGAATTGCTGAGTTCAAAATTGATTGGGCCACACTAGAAGCATTTTGAGAGTCTTCAATACTCTTAGCGTTCATACTATCAATTCTCTTTTGGTTATCAGCAGCTAACTGATCAGCTTGTGATTTAGCTGCTGATTCTGCATTACTTTTAGCAGTTTGAACAGCGTTTGCTAAATCCACAGCAGCTTGACTAGAAGCAGCCTTAGAATCAGCGATACTTTGTTGTTGGAGAGACTGAATCGCTTGTGAATTAGCAATACTTTGTTGTTGATAAACACTATTAGCAGATGAAGTTAAACTACTAATAGCTGAATCCATTTCTGCCTTTGCAGATGAACTAGCAGCAATTGAAGCAGCTAAATACTGAGCTTGTTGAGCAGAGCTAGAAGCTTGAAATTGCTTAGTTAAAGAGTCAATTGTATTTTGTAAAACAGTTGCATCGGCAGCTGACATTGAAGTTGCCGCTGAACTAGCTGCACTATTAATAGCTGCACTAGCAGAATTTTGTGCCGATTGTAATTGAGCTTGATAACTAGAATTTAATTGGTTCACAGCATCAATATTTTGTTGTGTTAATATTGACATCGAGTTAGCTGCGTCAGCTTTAACACTGTTAACCGCTGATGATTGTAAAGAATCAGCAATTGATTGTGCACTCACAGAATTAGCATAGCTTTGAGCTAACAATTGATTAATTTTCTTATTGTTATCAGCATTGATTTTAGCAATAGTTGCTTGATTAGCAGCATTAATTGAGTTAGTAGCACTTTGGACTGCACTATTTTGGTTAGAAATAGCTTGGCTACTTAATACCGCTAAGCTATTTTGATATTGGTTATTCAAATCAACAATAGCCTGACTATTAGCAATACTTAATGAATTTTGCACTGACTGTGCTGATGATTGTGCTGATGATAAAGTACTGCTAATTGCGGCAGATACTGCATTAGATTTATCTGTAGCAGCAGAACTTTGCAAATTACTAATTGTATTAGATTTGTCAGTAGCTGCTGATGTTTGCAAGCTATTATATGCTGAGTTAGCCGAGTTAATCAATGATTGTGCATATGAAGATGCTGTTTGCGAAGCTAGTAAACTCGCTTGAACTGCTTGTTGAGATTGATTTTGAAGTGCTGTTATTGAATTTTGGAAATTTGCACCTGCAACGGCGGCATTAGATGCAGCAATACTGTTAGCAAGTGATGCAGCAGTAGAAGAAGCTAAACTAATTGCGTTCGCAATAGATTGAGCTACTGAAGATTGAGAACTACTTATATATGCTGCCGCAGATGAAGAGTTAGAAGCTGCTATGGAATCCGCACGTTGTGGTTGAACAGTTACATAAGCCCAATAAACCGGATTTCCACTTGCATCGTTAAAGTGAACAACTTTACCACTCAAATAATATGATGTGGTGTCCAAATTACCATAACTCTTAATCCCAAGTGGATCATTACCATTAATACTAATACCAGTACCAGTACCAACTGCCTTTCCTGTGTAAGAATCATAGAAAGTAACTGACACAGATTTGGATGAAACATTTGGATTTACTAAAATTTGATATTGACCATTAACGTTATTAATTTGACCATTAGCAATGTAATAATTTGCCGAATCCAAAGATCCAGTATCTACTAATTTCGCATTTCCACTTTGATCAATAACAATTGTACCTTGTCCATGATTGTTATTGTTAGAGTCAACAAAATAAACAGGGAGTGTATTTGTGATTGAAAATGGTTTAACTAAAACTTGATATTGACCATTATTACTAATGACTTGATTGTTAACAACATAATAGTTATTAATATTTAAGTTACCGTTATCTACCAGTTTAGGATTGTTATTACTATCAAAAATGATAGTACCTTGTCCTTGAACATTTCCATTCGCATCAACAAAATTGGCACTTTGTGTGTTCCCGACATTATTAGGAGTTACTTCCATAGTAAAGTTATCATCATTAGCATCCTTAATTAATGATGAATTTTGCGTGATATGGTAGTTACTATTACCTAATTGTCCATAATCTACTAATTTGGCTACGCTATTTCCATTTACGTTAACTAGACCTGTGTAAGGATTTCCGTTAGCATCTGTGATGATATTACCTTTATTAGTAAATGTAACTGTTGATGTACGAGCATTCTTAGTAACATTAACTACATATTGACCATTTTGTAATGAAGGTTGAGCCCCTGGGACAACATGATAAGCTGACCCATTAATTGCAGTACTATCTGCTATTGTTCCAGAACCATCAGCATTTACATATACTGTACCAGTTAATACATTATTGTTACTATCAGTTAATTGCGTTCCATTTGGTGTAACAAATGTTAAACTAGCAGTGTTTTGGTCTACATTCATTGCATATTGACCAGCGTTGTTAACATCAGTCACAATTTTAGGATTACTTGGAATGTGATAAACTGTACTACTCAAATTACCAGTAGTGTAGGTATTAGTGATTGTCCCATTATTATTAATATTAACGGTACCTGTTGCCACCAATTGTCCATTACGGTTATAGAAGTTTAATGGGTATGGCTTAGCTGCAGAAGCTACAATCAATTTGTAGTTATAAGTATTTGGATCAACTGTAAGAATTGTCCCAGCAGCTGGCGCAACATACTTAGTTGGGTCTACATTCATATTTAAAACTTGAACTAATGAATTATTGCTTGCATTAATGACAGCCATTCCCATTGCGGTTGGAGCCATTCCAGTACTGTCATTATTAGTTTGAGCAATTGGATTGCCATTAGGATCATACAATTGCACCGGCATTACAAACGTTGGATTAGTTCCCTTAACTTCAATTCTAATTTGTGGACTACCTAAAAAAGTATTTGTCACACCTGAACCGGTAGTAATAACCCATAATTTACCATCATTATTAATATTATTAGGATTGTTTAATTGATTAGAACTAGATGAAGCAACATTAGAGTTATAAATTTGATAATTGCTTGTATTTCCACCCCTCTGTGGTCCCTGGTAACCAAAGGGTGCTCCATTACCTGAAAAAATTTGATTACCATTTTTATCTAGGAAATAAAGCGTACCAAATGTTCCCGAAGCCATCTTTGTACTTAATCCCTGTGCCAAGGCTGCACGGTAATTGGCAGTGTTACTATCAATGGCGCTTTGCGCAGATGATGCCATTTGATCAATAATATTTTCAGCGTCAGATAGATTTGTACTTGTTGTAATTTGGTTATTAGAACTACTACTTCCCATGTTTTCACTTAGACTAGCGTATGAATCCCAGTCTGTTGTTTGGTATACACTAGGAGTGTTATTAGTGGGATTACTATTGGATAAACTATTAATGCTACTTGTAGGAGCAATATTACTGTTAGCACTACTTGAAGTAGCCACATTAGCAGAATTAGTGGAAGTTGATTGTGAAGATGATCCACTAGTGTATGTTGCAGCTGAACTATTTTGTCCGGCAACAACTACTGTCTTACCACTGTTTACATATGCATGTGCGTTTACATTTCCATTAGTAAGAGTAAATCCAGCTGCACCAAAGAAAGCAAAAGAAGAAACAGATACTACTACCCAATTCTTTTTAACCTTCTTTAATATCTTCTTGTCATTAATTTTTCTAATTTTTTGTTTGTTGTATTTCACAGAGCTCACCTCACAATTATTCCAATTATCTAATACGTACATATTACATCAATTTTTTTGACAAGTTAATCAAAAAGTGATGTCTTAATAAAAATTTAAAAAACTTAATAAATCGTAATCTTTTGCCACATTACACCCTTATTTTCATTAATAAAAATAATTATCGTTATAAGAAATGTATAAAAAAAGACTCACTAACAAGAATTATTGTTAATGAGTCCTTTTATTTAATTATTTGATTCTTTTCACATAGGTTTTATTTGAAGTAATGTACTTACCATTACCGATGTAGAATCTAGTAATTCCATTTAAGTTTTGAAGTTCAGAAATACGAATGACTGAACCTTTCTTCAAATGCTTAATTGCATTTAATCTGGAGAAAGTCTTCTTGGTGTGAATTAAAATTCCACCCTTTCTGATTACTCGTACTTCTAGAGCAGGACGACGGTAATAAGCTTCTATCGTCTTATTAGCGTAAACGTAACCAACTCTCAACTTGTATTTAACACCTTGCTTAGTAACAATAGTCTTCAATACTTTGTAAGCTGTTGCTTCATGTCTTGGTCTTGCTTTAACATATCTGACCACTGTCTTCTTGCTAAAGTGAGTAACCTTGTAGACATTACGTTGGTTAGTCCAGTAAACGTATCTAGGTGCGACACGACTTACATAGGTCTTGTTAGAAGTGAAGTAACGTCTGTTTCCTAGGTAGAATCTAGTCAAACCATTTAGTTTGATTACCTTCTTAACGTGGACTAATTGACCACGACGTAGGTGAACTAGACGATTCTTGACTGTGTAATGCTTGCCTGAATGGATCCAAGCCCCTGTGTTTCTAATGATGCGGTAAGTCTTTAGCGCGTTAGTTCTGTAGTAAGCATCATGAATGTGCTTATTGTAAGAAATGTAGCCACCCTTAACCTTTAGTCTTGGGTACTTGTTAGCGTCTAAAGTAAAACCTAATACCTTAAATACATGGGCTTTGTTTCTAGGCTTCTTAGCATAACCATTAACACGGTTTTTCTTAGTAAACTTAGCATCACGGTGAACGTATAGACCATTGTCACTGTATACATAAGTTGGAATGGACTTAGCTAGTTCTTTCTTGTATGCAGCTAGGTAACGTTCTTGATAACGCTTATTGTGTTTGCTCAAGTCAGGAATCGGTAACTTCTTCTTCGCTTGTTCCTTGGCATCCTTTTCAGGGTTACCAATTGGAGCAAAGGTCTTGCTTACTGAGATGTTCATAGTAGTTGAACCATCATCGTTAACAACTGGTTTAATGATTGTACCAGCAGATGCGGTGTAGGTATTACCATCTGAATCTGTGATACTTGTGGTGTTGTTAACTACTAAGTTACCGTCCTTATCAACTTTAGCAATCACTGTTCCGATGACTGTAGTGCCATCTAGAGCATTAAATCGAGCGTCATCAATTGTGATAGTACCATCTGGGTTAACTGGGTATGAAGGAACGTGGTAGTTACCATCTTTATCCTTGGTTACTTGAGCACCCTTAGGTACCAAGTATTTACCATCTGCGGACTTAGTTGGTGCACTAACGATAGTGTTACCTTTACCATCCCCAATTACCGGAATGTCACCAATTGAACCAGTGTCTTTGCCGTTATGATCAAAGTGGGCATCCTTAATAGTATCGTTAACAGGTTCTAGAACTGGGTTGTTTGGAATTTGATCACCTGGTTGAAGCGTTGGACCAACATATCCAGGAACAACTGATTGAACGGTCTTAGTGCCATCTGGGTTAACATGGATAATTCCAGCACCATCAACGACTTTACCTTTATCACCAATTTGCGCAGGAATGTGCACATCTTGGTCAATTTGTTCAGAAATGATGTGGTAAACAGGATTACCTTTATCATCCTTAGTTACGGTAATTGGTTCACCAGCTTGAACTTGGTATGCCTTTCCTGGGTTATTAGGATCTGGCACCACTGTAATGTGAGCAACGCTGAATGTACCATCTGGGTTAACATTTGCTGCAACATTGTGAATAACTGTGTTGACAATCTTGTTGTTACTATCAACTTGATCAAAATGAGCATCTGGAATATTAACTGTACCATCCGGATTTGTTAATAGCTTGTTTCCAGCAGCAGCATAACCACCGTTAACATTACCATCTTTATTAACCGCTGTATTAGTAGGTACATAATAGTAATTACCATCATTACCTTGAGCGATTGATGGTGCAGTAGTGTAAATATTACCATTAGCATCAGTATGAACGTGTAATGTTTGGTTGTTAGCACGAGGAATATTAGTATTATCCACCACACTGGCATTATTCATGATACCGTCAGTTGGGTAAACTGAAACAGTGTATGAATTATCAGATGCATCGTACTTAATTTGACTACCAGGAACATAGTTCAATCCAGCTGGAACCGGTGTAATCAAGGCTTCCTTAGCACGATCAGTACCGTGGAAAATTGGTTGATTCCCGTCATCAACAGAGTATCTAACAGTTCCAGAGACATTTGGCACTAATTGGTTCGTGTAAATGTCTAAGAACTTAACATTATGACTATCAGCTGTTGGTGCATTATCAGTAACGTGAATCAATGGGTTCTTGATATCCACAACTTGATTATCTAGATCAGTAATGTGGTAGCCTTCGTCACCGATACTACCCTCAGTTGGAAGAGTTGCATCCAAGATGTGACCAGTTGTCTTATCCACAACAACGGTTCCCTTAGCTGGAACATCTTTCTTAGTCTTGTCATCGAATAAAGGAACATTAGTCAATGTAACCGTATTATCTTGAGCAGTAACGTAGAAACCACCCTTGCCATCAGGAGTAACAGGTGTACCCTTATCAGCTTGGTAAGATTTAATACCATTAACAACGTGAATACCATCATCATTATTAACTGTTAGATTACCATTTGAATCCATCTTAGCAGTTACATCGTGGTATCCCACAGCATCACCTGCGCCATTCTTAATTGGTACATTTGGTAATGTCACGATACCAGTAGATGGATCGTATGCATATGATGGAGCATGGTAATTACCGTTGTTATCCTTTTCAACATTAGTAGTTGGTAGGATGACACGAGTATGATCAGCAGTTTCCACCGGTTTAGTAACTTGAAGAGTTCCATCTTCTTGTCCACGAACAGGAACACTATCAACTATCTTACCAGTGTCATTACCACTATTATCATCAACATGAACGCCATTTAGAACGCCATCGGTTGGAGTTAATACTGGTACTGATGGAACAGTTTGTCCATCTGGAATAGTTGAACCTGTAAATCCTGGAACATTTGAATTGATAGTTTGACTACCATCTGCATTAATGTGGATAGTTGATCCACCGGCTTGAGTATTACCGTTAGTACCTGCTTGAGCATCCCTAACCACGTCTTGTGCTAATGGTGTAGCAGCAACATGGTATTGAGGATTACCGTTGGCATCGACTGTAATAGTAATTTCTTCACCGGCTGGAGCCTTCAATACCGTCTTAGGATCATCAGTGTTAACCACTGAAGTCTTAGCAACAGTAATTTGACCAGTAGTTGGGTCAACATGAGCAGTAATTGGTGCCACAACACTTTGACTTGGATTGTCCTTATTGTCGTAATTAGCATTGCTAATGTTAATTGTTCCGTCTGGGTTAATTGGAATTGGATTTCCATCAACGTTGAACTTACCAGTTGCTTGGTCCTTAGTAATTGGAGAACCAGCAGGAATAATGTAGTAGTTGTTATCACTACCATTACCCTTAACAATTTGGTCATGAGCCGTTACTAAGTTGTTGTTTGCATCTAACTTAGCATCTAAGTCCGCATTAGCTTTTACAGCACCACTGTTATTAACGTTGGCATCATTAATCTTGATAATACCATTGTTAATTGGTAGTGCATCAGCATGGTAGTTTTGATCGCCTTGTTTTGCAATCGTTGTGTTTTGTGGAATTAGATACTTACCATCAGGTGACACAGTATTCTTAGTTACAACCACGTTACCATTGTCATCACCCTTAACTGGTAGATCAGCAGTTGAACCGCTGTCTTTACCATTTTCATCTAGGTGAACACCTTTGGCGATATCATCAACTGGGGTCAATGTTTCATTTGAAGTATCAGCATTATTAGCTAATCCTTTTTGACCTTGGTATCCAGGAATGTCTGAAACAACATCCTTAGTACCATCGCTGTTGTAGTGAACGTGAGCAGCATCATTAACTGGTTGTGAATTTTGACCTGGTTTAGCTGTAATCTTTTGATCTTGTTGAATTACCTTAGCATCAACATGGTATTGAGGATTGCCGTTAGCATCACTTGAAACAGTGATTGGAGTATCCTTGTCCACTTGATATGCCTTGCTTGGATCATTTGGATCAACGACTACCTTAGTATTCGCTACAGTAAGTACTGGGTTGTTAGAAGTACCGTCACCGTTATTGTTAACGTTTGCAGTAATTGAGCCTAGGATTGAGCTATTAACATCACCAGTCTTTGGATCCTTATTATCTAAGTGCGCATTATCAATTGTAACTGTCCCATCTTGATTAGTTGGAAGCTTGTTTCCAGAAACTGTGTAACCTGCAGCATTTGGGCTAGTTGGATTTTGGTTCTTATTTACAGTAGTTCCCTTTGGAACAACATAGTAATTACCATCAGAACCTTTAGAAATAGAATCCTTGGTAGTAGTAATGTTGTGGTTATCATCAGTGTGAACTGTTAATGTTTGACCAGCAGATTGAGTGCTTCCATTAGCATCGGTAACATCCGCCTTCATTGGACCATCGGTTGGATATACAGAAACAACATATTGATCGTTGCCTTGGCTATCCTTAACCTTTTGAATAGTAGTTCCATTAACAAAGTTGTATCCATCTGGGTACTTGTTAACAGCATTCCCAGCTTCATCAGTTCCATTGTATATTGGTAGACCATCTCTTTGAGTGTAAGTGACAGTGCTATCAGAAGGCTTAGTTACTTCCTGGCCAGTGTAGATGTTGATGAATTTAACGTTGCTTGAACTAGAAATTGGTGCGTTATCAACAACATGAATTGGTGCATTTGGATTCTTGTAATCGATGGTTTGAGTACCATAGTTGTTTACCTTGTAACCATCGTTAGCGATACTACCAGTCTTAGGCAATGTTGCATTCAAGATAATTCCTGTAGTCTTATCAACGATTACTTGAGAAGCCTTATCAGGAGTTTGCCCGTTATTATCATTAACCATTGTGACATTCTTCATCACTGCAGTATCATCCTTGGCAACTAATGAGTAAGTACCATTTGGATTTCTAGTAATAGTAGTGCCATCATCAGCTTGATATGCTTTTGAATTTGGTTGATCCACAATGTGAACACCCTTACTATCGTCTGAAGCTAATGACAATGTTCCAGTGTTTAAATCAATAGTAGCCTTAACATCCTTAGAAGCTAATCTGTTGCCATCTTCACTATTAATAGCAGTATTTGGAAGTGTTACCGTTCTACTATTTGCATCGTATGGATATGATGGGACAGTCCAATTACCATTAGCATCCTTAGTAACCTTAGTGCCAGGTAGGATAATACGACCATCGGTAGTGATAGTTGGCTTAGTAACTTGAATACTACCATCAGGTTGACCCTTAATTGGTAGGTTATTGATAATCTTACCAGTATCCTTACCGTTTAGGTCAGCAACATGAACATTATCCAATGTTGAGTCCACTGGTGTTAATTCTGGTGTGGACTTGCTGGTATCGTAATCATTTGGTAGATTATTTTGACCTGTGAAACCTGGAATATCAGAAACAATATCCTTAGTTCCATCACTATTGTAGTGAACGTGTGCCGCATCATCCTTAATTGGGCCTTGGTTACCAACTTGCGCTGGAATTGATTTATCTTGATCTAGGGTTTGCGCAGCGGCATAGTATTCAGTATTACCATTAGCATCCTTAGTCATGGTGATTTCAGTTCCGGCAGTTACTTGGTAAGCCTTCTTTGGATTATTTGGATCAGTTACTACTGTGGTCTTAGCAGCTGTAATCTTACCAGTATTGGTATCAATATTAGCTTGAACCGGTCCAGTAATTGAAGCATTGTCACTATTATCAAAATGAACGTTATCAATCAAACCATTACCAGGAATCTTAGTACCTGCAGTTTGGAAGTTATTTTGTCCATCTGGAGTGGTGGTTGCAACAACTGGAGTACCCTTAGGAATAGCGTAGTAATTACCATCGCTACCTTGAGAAATAACATCCTTAGTTGTTTCAATTGAACCATCTGAATTAGTGTGAACTGGAAGCGTTTGACTAGTGTTACGAGCAGTACCACTTTCATCGTTAACAGTTGCATTGTTGATTTGACCATCAACTGGGACAACTGGAACAATGTACATCTTCTTATCAGTATCATTTTGGTCGTTGTTTGGATAACCTTCAACAATAATTTGGCGTCCTTGTGCATACATGTAACCATTTGGAAGTGATTCGACTGCACTAGATGCATTTGAAGTTCCGGCACCAACTGGCATATGGTCACTATCGTTAACCTTAATAGTGTATTTTTCACCATTAGTTGGCACTGTTTGGTTTGTGTAAATATTAACGAAGGAAACATTAGTATTATTGTGGTATGGTGCATTATCGATAACAACGATTGTGGCGTTATCGTTTACACTTCCATCACCATTACTCCAGTTAACAATTTGACCTGCTTGATTGAAGACTTTGTATCCAGCGTTTTGGTTACCACCAGTAGTTGGAACAGTTGCACTAATAATCTTTCCAGTGCTCTTGTCTACATATGCAGTACCAGTTCCAATTGAACTGTTAGTCAAAGTATCTTGTAAGTTAGCGTTATTAATCACGGCTGTGTTATCAACAGCTGTAACTGAGTAACCGTTTGGTCCCTTGTCAACAACAGTTCCAGTATCAGCCAAGTAAGCATGGTTACCATTAATAGCGTCAACAGGAGTTTGAACAGTGATGGCCCCAGTATTTGGATCAACCTTACCAATAATGGTTTGGTTACCAATTACATTACCGTTTGGATCCTTAATTGGAACATTTGGTAATGTAATGGTTTGGTTATCAGGGTCATATGGGTATGAGTTAGCATGTAGCTTACCACTTTCATCAGTAGTTACTGGTGTGTTAATAAGTACAATACTATTTCCATCATCACTGTACTTAGTTTCAGCAGTAGTCAAACCACCGTTGTCATCACCCTTAACCTTAACGCCACTAGCAGTTGAGCTAGTTGGGTTTCCGCTTGGATCATTTAGATTCAAGTTAGCCTTAGTAGTAGCTGGTGTTAATACTGGGTTAGTTGGAATATCAGTAGTTCCAGCAGGAAGTGTAGTTCCAACATAACCTGGTTTATCAGAAACAATGCTAATTGTTCCATCATCATTCACATGAGTATGAGCAGCATTTGCTTGTGGTTGTGAGTTTTGACCTGGTTTAGCAGGAATTGATTGATCTTGAGAGACCTTAACTGCACTAACGTTGTATTGACCATCTGAATTAGCATCCTTAGTTGATCTGTAGATGGTTGAACCAGCTTGAGCAATAAACTTATTACCTTTACCATCATCACCTACAGTTGTGTTAGCTAATGTAATGTTGCCACTAGCATCAACCTTGGCTTTCACATTTTGGGTTACATAAGTACCATCGTTGGCCTTCAAGTTAGCGTTATCAATGTTAAATGTACCGTCTGAATTAGTTTGGTAACCCTTAGCATGGTATTGACCATCTGGTCCCTTAACCATAGTAGTTCCAGCAGTAATGACGTACTTGCCATCTGGAGATGTAACTGTCTTAGTAACAGTGATACTACCATCATCATTACCTCTAACTGGTAGGTCAGCGGTAGTGTTAGTAGATTGTCCACCGAAATCAACAGTAACACCTTTAGCAATATCATCAGCAGGTTGTAATACTGGATGACTAGTATCAGCATCTAATGGAAGACCAGTTGCACCCTTAAACCCAGGAACGTTTGAAACAACATCCTTGGTATTAGTATCTGGGTTAATTACCACTTTTGCTCCACTAGGTACGTTTTGACCATTCTTACCAGTTTGAGCATCAACAGTAGTGCTTGCTGGAATTTGAACAGCATCAGCGTGGTATTCAACGTTTCCATTTTCAACCTTTGGTGTTACGACTGTTCCTGGGTTAACTTGGTAAAGATTACCATCGCTACCCTTAACAACTGATGGTTTAGTAACAGTAATAGTTCCAGTTGCATCATCTATCTTCACAGTCATAGGACCTGGGTATGAATTACCATTGTTGTCATATTTACCATTATCAATAGTAAATGTACCGTCATTGTTCGACTTAATTTCATAACCTTGTGCATGGAATGTACCGGTAGTTGGGTTTTGTACTACATTACTTCCCTTTGGTACGAAGTAGTAGTTTGGATCTCCATTTTCACCCTTAGTAACATGGTCTGCAGAAGTGGTAATTGTAGCACTTTGACCATCACTACTTACAGTAACTGGCAATGTCGCTGTCGCCTTTTCTTGACCATCTGGTCCATCCACAATAGCTGTTGGAATGGAAGTGTTTTGAGGGATTACAGAGATAATGTATTCACCCAATTGGTTATCGTGATATAGTTCTTGGTTTGGATCATAGATGTAATTGTTAGGTAATGCCGGAACGCCTTGTGATCCTTGTGCATTAACAACTGACTTGTAAACATCCTTTGTACCGTAGTAAACAGGTAAACCTGTTGCATGAGTAATCTTGATATAGTAAGTAGTATTACCAACTTCTTCTGGAGTCAACATTTGCTTAGTGTAAGCATTTTTAAATCCAACTGGAGTAAAGTAATCGAATGGTGAGTTCGCAGTAACTTTTACAACCGCATTTTCATTTGTACTACCATCTGGGTTCTTCCAGTTAATGGTTTGTGCAGTCTTATCAGGATCTTGTGCAATTTGATATCCAGCATTGTCTGGTCCTTTACCATTCAATGATGAAATGTCTGCATGAGGCAATACCTTACCAGTAGTTGTATCAACGTTAACCGTACCAGTACCAACCACCGGATTACCGGAAGCAGTATCAGTCAATTGAGCATTGTTAATAGTTACGTAAGCTACTTGACTGACAACCTTGTAACCATTACCGTCTTTGATAACTTCAGTACCATTGTCAGCTTGGTATGCTGTTCCGTTACTTGTAATAATAGTATGAACACCTTTACCATCTGGTTGGTTCAATGTAAGTTTGCCAGTATTTGGATCTAGAGTTGCAGTAACATCTTTATGATCAATGATGTTACCTTTATCATCGTAAATCGCAGCATCATGAATAGTTACAGTACCATTTTGGATTGGTAATGTTTGAACATGATAATTACCACTGGCATCTTTAATTACAGGTGAACCTGGTAATGCAACTTGGCTACCATCTGAAGTGTAAGTGGTTTGGGTAGTAACTAGGTTCCCCTTGTCATCACCCTTCACTGGTAAACTGCTAATTGTCTTACCTGTATCACTACTTTGGTTATCATCTGCATGAACATTGTTTAATGTAGTTTCTGCAGGATGTAATGTTGGGTTACTTGTATCTTGAGAAATTGGCAAGTTAGTGTCTCCAGTGTATCCTGGAACGTTAGATTGAACAGTTTGAGTACCATCTGAATTGATGTGAATGGTTGCACCATTTGGTACGCTTTGACCATTATCACCTGTCTTAGCAGGTACTTGTTTATCTTGTTGTACCTTGGTAGCAGGTACATTGTATGCTGGAGTTCCATCTGAGTTTTGACCAATATTCACTGGAGTGTTATCAGGAACAACATAAACATTGCCCTTGTTATCAGTTTGAGTTTGACCACCCGCAGTTGATAAAGTCCCATCTGAGTTAACATGAGCTTTAATTGGTCCGGTTACACTTGAACCATCTTGACCATTGTACTTAGTGTTATTCAATGTAACTGTTCCATCTGAATTCAATGGAAGTGAGTTAGCATGATAGCTACCGTCATCACTCTTTGTTACTGGTGTATTAGCAGGTACGAAGTAATTATTATCACTTGATGCCTTACCAGTTACCACGGAGATGTTTCCCTTATCGTCACCCTTCACAGTTAAGCTATCTGTAGTTGATCCAGTAGTTTGACCATTACTATCATTTTTAACTCCTGAAATAGTTTCAGTAATTGGTTTTAGAATTAATGAGCTAGTATCAACATTGCTTGGTACTGTCATTGATTTTTGACCATTATCCAAACCAAATCCAGGAACATTAGATGTAATTGTCTTGTTGCCGGTTAATGGGTCAACAGTTACTGTAATTCCATCTTTTACAACCGGTCCGTTAGATCCAGTTTGCGCTGGGAAAGTTTGAGTTAACTTTTGTGCCTTACTTGGTACATGGTATTCATTTTGACCATTAGCATTAGTAGTTACAGTTACATTATCATCCGGTTGGGTAGTGTAAATAGTATCATCACTACTTGCTGAAGCCACATTCTTAACAGTCATAGAACCATCTGAATTAACGGTTACCTTGACTGAACCAGTAGTTCCAGTATCTTGACCACGGTGATCAAAATGAGCAGAGATAGTTGCAGTTTGACTATTGCTATCATATGGAAGACCTTCGATAGTAGCATTTCCATTGTTCATATTAACCTTAGTTCCTGCAGGAATAATGTAACTACCATCTGGACTTAATGTGTTAGATGAAACGACAGTATTACCATTTTCATCGGTTGTAACAGGAACATTATTAATGTTGATTACAGTATTATTTCCGCCGTTAGTGATAGTAGCATTTCCAATTCCAACTAGATCCCCCACCGTGTTATAACCTTTACCAATTGTATTTGGTTGGTTTGCAATTACTGAATTTCCATCTGAAACATGGTAAGTATTACCATCAGTTCCAGTAATAGTAATCGGTGCATTTGGTGAAACAATGGTTGTTGTTCCATCTGTATGTCCTTGAACCGTTGCAGTTACTGATCCAACTTTATTACCATTAGCATCATGAACATCCAAAGTAGTTTGAGCAACAGTTGGTGTTACTACGTAATTATTACCTGTACTGTCTTTTTGAAGACTAGTTGAAGTAAATCCAGGATTATCAGGTGTGATATATGGACGAGAAGTATTACTTGAATGAATTATTCCTTGTCCAATAGATGCACCGGTTGAAGTAACTACAGGTGCAATTGAACCATCTGCAGGAGTTCCTAAGACTACATAGTAATAGCTATCTGAAGCTCCAGAACCATCATGCGCTTGGATCATATTATCCAAATTTCCAAATGTATCATTATATGAAAGCGTGGTTTTTCCGTCATTTTCTAGAACAGAAATATTAGCTGTAATTCCATCGGAATTAGCAGTAGCCGAAACACCACTTTGTTGTTGTGGAGAAAGTGCTTGAATTTCAATTAATCTATTAGGGAAGAAAGTACTTGTTGAACCTAAAATAGTAGCAGTAATTACTTTACCAGTATCTTGGCCACTGATACCATCCACAACGTGAATGTTAGTCGATAAGTTTGCTGAAGTATCAGTATTAGGCGCTACAGTAAATGCACCGTTAGACATCGTACTAGTACTTCCGTTGTTGTAACCAGGAAGATTAGGAACAATCGAGCCATCATTTTGCACGATTCCAGTAAATGGAAGTAATACTCCATCTGTTCGTCTTAATGGAACCTTATCCCCTGCCTTGTAGTTACCATTACTTTTCTTAATTGTAACTGCAGGGTTCCCGTTTTGAATGGTAATGTTTGTCCCCTGTGGAATGATGTAAGTATCGTTACCGTTGGTAAAGGTAGTCCCAGCAGTTACGTTAGAAGTACCATTTTCGTTACCTTGAGCACTAATTGTAGTTGTTCCCACTTTTTGTCCAGTATCTGCATCGTATACATCAACTGATGCACTAACTGGATTATTAGAAGGTGTCATGACTGCATTACCGTTTTTATCTAATTGTGCTTCCGTAGAAGTATTAAAACCTGGTAGAACTGTAGTTGCTTGAATGCCACCCGCACCATTACCAGTAATGGTTGCACCACCTTGAATAGGACTACCTGAATCAGTAACTGCTCCGACATTTTTAGATCCGGTAAACGTAGGTGCAATATTAACTACAGCCTTAGTCGGATCACTTGCGTTTTCACTAATTTGGGTACCTGGATTGACAACATATGCATTATTAGGATTTTCAGGATCAATCAAAGTCCCATTAGAAGGATTATCAATACTCTTAATTGTGGCAGTTCCATCTGAATTACCTTGAACAGTTGCAGTAACGTGCCCAATTGCATTTCCATTTTGATCTTGAACTTCAATAGTTACGTTACTTGTTGTAGTTGGGGTTAAAATTGCATTACCTTTAGCATCTTGTTTAGCTGGTGTACTACCTATAAACCCTGGAATGTTTGAGGTAGAAGTTGATTGTCCATTAGTAGTACTAATGACAGCTCCAGCTGAAATTGGATTACCGGAAGGAGTAACTGCACCTACATTTTGATTTTGTGGTGCAACTGGATTGACAGAAATGACTGGATTGCCATTTTGATCAATAGTAATTTTTGAGTTAGTATCAACCGGATAAGTGTTCCCCTGATTGTCGGTAATTGGTGTTGAATTGTCTACCTTTGTAATACTGCTAGTTCCGTCATCATGTCCTTGGACATCTACAGTAACAGTCCCTACTTGTTGCCCAGTGGAAGAATTTACAACTGGAATTTGAACATTAGTTGAAGTAGTTGGTGTCAAGACCGCACTATTGCCATTCTTTTGAGCTGGATTACTACCCACAAATCCAGGAACATTAGATTGACTACTTGTATTACCGTTTTGATCAGTAACCAAAGTTGCCCCACCAGGAATAGAACTACCATTTGGAGTTACCGCTGTAACGGTTGAAGTCTTAGTGTTATCAACAGTCGCAGTTACAGAAGCTCCTGAGTAGACTGTGTTATTAATGATTGGATTAATTGCACTACCTGGAGTAACTTTGTACTTCTTACCATCATCACCAGTAAATTCATCACGACCATTAACTGCTGTAATGATAGATTGACCATTATCTTGACCTTGAACCATTACATCAGCAGTAACTGGCTTACCATTCTTAGTAACGGGGTTACCTTGATCATCATAGACAGTTACCTTAGTACGAACTGGTGTGGTTGATGGGTTAACAACATCCTTACCATTACTTACAGAAGTATTGGTAGGTGCAAAACCAGGCAAGTTGGTGTTAGTAACCACGTTGCCGTTAGCATCAATGGTTCTAGTACCACCACCTGCAACAGTTGAACCGCTTGGTGTTTGAACATTTACATTAGTTTTATCTAGTGTAGCAGTCAATTTAACGTGGTAAGTTTGAACCCCATTAGAATCCGTTACGACCCCAATCTTTGTACTTGGATCTATCACGTATTGAACACCATCATTTTTACCTGATGGTACCTTAGTGGTCTTAGTTGCGTTAACACCACCATTAGCGTTACCAATCACCTCAATTTGTTTGGCAACTGCACCAGTTGGATTACCGTTAGCATCATCAATGTAAACATCTGCTAGTCCAGCTTGTGGTACTACCGTGTACATTCCTGATGAGTCCGGACTAATTCCGTTTGGATTACTTACAATTGCATAACCAGGAAGGTTTGGTGTAATTTGAGTAATCTTACCGTTAGCATCAACAGTTGCTGTTCCGGCAAATGGCAATTGGCTCCCATTGGCTGTATCTAGTGATAGTTGAGCGCCTGTTTGCATGTATTGAACTTCTGGAACAACAACATCATATGTCTTCGCATCATATTGAGTTAATGGAGTCTTACTTAAATCTAGTACATAACCTTTATTATTAGTTGAAACGTTGTTCTTTAAGATATTGATTTGATCTCTAGCTTGAGAGAAGTTACTGGTATCAACGGTTCCATTAGCTAAAATTGAATCACCTGGAACAGAAGTTACCCCGATTAAACGACGCTTATTAGTTCCTAAACCAGCATAAACACGGATTGTCTTTGCGTTGATTAAACTACTTTCAGCATTTGCACCAGAATAATCTGAATCATTAAATGGTGTAATATTTTGATTATTAACGGAGAAAGTACGATATTCCGGTTCAGGAAGTGGATCACTGGAAGTCTTATTAGTATAGTATTGTGCTTCTGACTGATCAGCATCATTTAAATGTGACAAAGTATTACTAATATTAGCAAGGAAATCATTAGCTTTAACAACCGATGGCACTGAATATAAATTATTATCTGTTGGTCTCAATAATGTTCCGCCATTGTCAACCACACTATTATATCCGTCAACATTGGTTTGGTAACTATTATTAGATGGACGAAGCGTACTAGTTACACTGGCAATTTGTTGACGACTAGCACCTTGTGAACTGTTTAATCCCGTAGATAGGAATGTATTCAAACGAATCCCGACAGTATCTAGTTGTTTAACTCCTAAATTGACGTCACCACTAAATAAGATAGAACCATCGCTTTGAGTTGTTGAATTACTACTATCCAAAGTAATTGTTTCAGCAAAGTTTTCCTTATTACCACTTTGCTTATACATATTTTGGTAACTATCTTCATTTCCATTGGTACCAGCATCAAAGCTACCAGTTACAAAATGAACATCCACTTCTTTAGATTGTGGATCGCTACCCTGATTATTCATTTGGGCATTAAACTTAGCATGGTAATATCCATTAGCATCAACGTAAGTAACTAAGTTATTATTAAATTGAATTGATGGAGCACCACTTAAATTAATCGAAGTATCATTTCTGGAATTTTGTCCAGAAACGATGCTTGGGTTATTACCACCTAATTTTTTATCAATTGTGTCAGAAACTTTAGAGTTACCTTGGGCAATGGATGAAACTGTTTGTCCTAAAGCATTCGCGATATTAATAATATTAGATTTTAATGAAACCGCTGAAGAAATATTAGTTAAAGCCTTTTTAAAGTCTTTCATACTCATTCCAGCTACTTGCTCAAATGTTTGACCATTTAGGTAAGCTTGTTGGCTCTTAGTATTAAATGTACTGTCACTAAAAATACCTATTCCAGTAGCTTTATTCACATCCGATCTCCAAACACTCTTGATAGCATTATTGATATCATCTTGTGTTGGATTATCTCCATGTTTGTTTTTATCAGGATTATAAGCTCCGGCAGATGCACGAGAAGTATTATTAGTAACAAAATTACCATTACCTACTTGCTCTTCAAATGATTGCTGGTAACCAATAATATCTTCGTATAATTGAACGTAGTTTGCTAAATAATCCAAAGCATAATCGAAACTAGCTCCATTTGAAGTCACGCCAGTATTAGGGATTAACTTCCAAGTGTATGGATAACTAAAACTAAATTTATCTTTACTATATTGGTTAGAACTCTTATAACCATTAGTAACACCATTAATATCTTGGAAAATTTCATTCCCAATCATTGAAGAATCAATCTTTCCACCAGCAGTTCCATTACGACGATAATGGTAAATATATGGATTAACTAGATATCCACTAGAAGTTTTCACACTGTCGATAGTATCTTGATCTAAAACAGCTCCAAAAACGTCAATAGAAGATAAGCTCAATTTAACACCATCGGCACCAGTAGTTGATCCTGGGGTAACATTCAAATTAATGCTAAAATCTTTAGGATTGTATGCAACAATTGGTACATATGCAAAACGAATAGGTTCAGTTTTAGAACCTGTATTCATATTTACAATCATTGAACCATTTTGTAAAACCGTAATTTGACTCATAGATGGTTCACGGGTTCCACCCTTAATTAAATTAGAATATGGACCATACACGAAGGCATAATACTTACCAGCGTCTGATTGATCTGAGATTTTGGCATCCACATTAAAGGTCCCGCCACTTAACACTTGCATCCCATGTCCTAACCAAATAACTGCATCAGTTCGCTTAGAATTTGGATATTGAACACGCTTATCTAAAGATGTAGGAGTTACTCCACTAGGAACAATTACATTTAAAGTACCACTAATCGTAACATTTCCACTGTCACCACTACCGGTATCTTCAGGTTTGTTAACATTTCCAACTCTAATCGCGTTAGTGTTGTTGGAAATAGTAAGCGTAACGACCGCTCCTTGATGAATACTAATGTTTCCATTCGCCATAATAGCGTAACGTGGGGTTTTAGCAGGATCTAAATATTTTTCGTTTTTGATCATTTGTCCCTTTAGATTTTTATTGTAAACATGGTTATCTAATTCAACTGGATTTAACTTTAGTTGAACACCTTGGTTAACTACTATGTAGTTAGCTGATAGTGAGTTCATATTGTACTTAGCATTATCACCGATGACGATTTTTCCACCATTAGGATTGTTATCAGCAAAGTCAACATTGTAAGTTATTGACCCATCATTTTGTATAGAACCATCTGATGTCTTTACATTTGCGCCAATAATATAGTTTCCATTACCGGCTGTGGGATTAAACAAATTATTAAATCCACCATTGTAGTTAACATTGTTATACCCAATAAACCCATCACCATTAACCGTATATGAAGTACTTAGTCCGCGCATATTTTGAATGATAATACTATTGCTCTTGTTGGACTTATTGAATGTGTAGCTACCGGATAAATTATATTGTCCTTGTCCATCAACCACAACATTGCCTAAATTATCCATTGATCCAGTAGACGAAATATCAGCAGTCAGCACAATTTTATTAACAGTACTAGTGGATGAAGCGTACAATGCCTTTTGGTATTGAGCCGCATTGTTTACATAAACGATTCCGTTATTAAAGTTGTTAACAGCTTTATCATAAGCTGTTTGGTATTGATTTTTACTGCTATCACTATTATTTACAGGCATTACAGTAGCGTCGGGGGAGACGTTGTAACCACCAGTATTGAAGTTGTTAGATGAATCGAATTGTTGAGCAAGTGCTTGTCTAGTCCCTACGTACGAATTGTCATAAATAGGTTGTAGGTTAGTAGAAGCCGCTGGACGATTTGAGCCAGTAGTTGGGTCTTCACTCTTGCTCTTGATTGCATCGTTATATGCTAAATCAGCAGTCTTCTTAAAATCGATTCCATATTGGTAAGCAGTGTACAACAAAGAGTTCAAGTTACTTGCAGCAGCTTGAACGTCAGCGTTGGTTGATGCCGTCATATTTTGGGTTACTGTCTTAGAAGCATCAGCTTGAACCCCTTGATATGCAGCAGTATATAAATCTTGGTTGTTAGTTCCATTTAGATTACTGGTGTTGCTTACTTTACCAGCGTAAGCATCATGGATTCCTTGATTAATAGAGCTTGTGTAATCAGCATATTGATCACTCGAGCCCTTTTGAGTTCCATATAGGTTTTGTTTAAAATTATTAATTGTGGTATCGTCCAAGTTAACTTTCACTTCTTGAATGCTAGCTGTACTTTGGGCATCCCCATCACGATTAGTTAATTGATTATCGTTATCTGAGCTAGCTGGAGAAGCACTGGATTGATTAGCACTTTGGGCGCTATCTTCAGATTGACTTTGACCGTTAGAAGCACTATCTGCTGTCTGAGTTTGGCTAGTATTACTTGAACTCGCGGTTGCGACAGTATCTGCGTGGGCACTAGTATTTTGAGTCATTAGGCCCATTGCACTAGCTCCTAAAAATGCGAAAGAAGCTAGAGAAACCACTACCCATTGTTTCTTTACCTTACGAAGTATCTTCTTATCATTAGTTTTCTGAATTTCACTTTTATTATATTGCATGTAGAAATCCCCCTATCATTCCTTGTAATTAAACGATTGAAAAATTTAAAGTACAAAAGAACATTTTTTGATTTAATGTCCACGTAAAAAAATAAAAACTTAATAAAGTAGGCAATTGAGCCAATTTACATATCATCATTTTAAACCTAATATACAGATAGGTTAACGTTCTTAAACAAATCTTAACTAAATGTTTATAAACGTATAAAATTCTTAAACATTTTTATATTTTAATTATAAAAAAGAGTTCTAACTAAGAAGTTAGAACTCTTTTCTTTTACCTATTTAATTCTTTTAACAAACGTTTTGTTAGAAGTGAAGTACTTGTGTGGACCAACGTAGAATCTTGTTAGTCCATGGTACTTAACAACTTTCTTGATATGGATAAGTTGTCCATAGTGGAATTTTCTAACTGCATTACGTTTTGAGTACTTCAATCCAGAATGGATGTATGCACCCTTTGGATTAATTACTCGGTATACCTTACTAGTTTGCTTAGAAGATGTTGAACCACGGTAGTAAGCGTCTTGAACACTAGATCCCGCTGTCACGATTCCGCCACCTCTAACGATATATCTTGGCACACCATTACGATAATATGCCACTCCGATAACCTTAAAGACTTGGGCATTACTACGACTTGAGTATTCATACTTCATAACACGAGTCTTGTTAGTAAACTTAACCTTATTATGAACGAAGATTGTCTTGACGTTGTAAATGTACTTAGGCATACGACGCTTAAATTCAGCCTTGTATGCTTTGACATAGCTACGTGAGTATGCAACGGAATGGTTCTTGGCAATATTTGCAGGAATATACTTACGTTTACCTGCTTGCTTAATACCTGCCTTAGTACCATTATCACTTTGGACCTTACTTTCATCCTTGAAACCAAGTTTGTAAGTATAAGCAAAGACTTCACCCTTCTTAGCTAATTGTTCCTTAGTTAATGGCTTGTGAGTCTTAGCAGCTTCCTTAGCAGCCTTAACCCCTTCACGATAACCAGAGTATCCCTTAGCAAAGGCTTGACCACCTAGTTTTAATTGTTGGTCATGGGTTAATGTTGTCTTCTTCTTAGCTTCCTTGATTGCTTCTAGAGCTGTTTGGCCAGCTTTATAACCAGTCATGTAGTAGTCAGAACCGTAATCACTAATTAATTTCTTAGAAACTGCATCTGTGAATCCGGACTTAGTACTTTCGTATGCTTGGTCATATTTTTGGCGAGCTTGAGGGTCAGCAAAGTAATTATTCTTTTGCTTGTACAAGAAATCATTTGGCACTTGTTCATTAGTATCAGGAACTGGAATATCTGATTGTCCCTTCTTGTATCCGGCATTGTATGCTGATTGATATGCTGGACCTAATTCGCTTGGCTTCTTGTTCTTTGATCCATAACCATCTGTGTATCCGGCTAGTGTTCCAGCAAAAGCTTCACGATATGCATCTGGGTCAACGCCATCTGGAATAGGAAGTTGACTCACGTCGTCTAACTTCTTATTAGCTTGGGCAAACTTAGTGGCATCCTTAATCGCTTGTTGCGCTGAATTATAACCTAATACATAATTTGGATCATCCGATTTTGGCTTATTCCCAGCAGTTGCGTCGACCAAACCAGCAAGAACAGATTGTCCCTTTTCATAACCAATCTTTTGGGCTTGGTTATAGTTGTCAGGTAGTTGCGCATCTGGTTTGGTCAATACATCTTTGTATTGAGCCTGTGCATCAAGATATCCCTTATTATGGTCTAATCCATCAGCACTACCGCTCTTACCTGAGTTTGGTTGGTTGGCATTAAATTCATTAGCACCATCTAGTAATGATTGTAATGCTGCCTTCATAGCTGTTTGATATGCCTTTTGGTAAACAGGACTATCTTCACTATTGGCGTGTTGGTTAATCGTGCCATCTTTAACATCATTAAAGGCGGCAGCGGCTCCGCGATAAGTTTCATCGCCATTAGTTTGGTCAATGTGACTTTGCAATAGTGGGTTAGATTGGGCTAATTCATATGCTTGTTTAGCGTCGTTGTAACCTGTTTCAAAAGCATTCTTGTCAGCTGGAGTGGCTAACTTATCCATTTGATCATTGTAATCAGCTGGATTAGTTAGGTAAGTTAATGCCCCATTTTGGGTATTAGTCTTACCAGCATTTAAAGCCTTGTCATACGCAGGAACATATGCTGGATTTGTTGAATCGTTACGATGCTTGTTAACATCATGGTTAGCAATGTCATTGAATGCATTAGCGGCCGCACGATAAACGACATCGTAGTTAGAATCACTTTGATGTTGACTAATCTTGCTTGGATCAGATTGGGCATCCGCAAAAGCACTAGCAGCGTCATTGTAACCACGACTGTAATCCATGACCTTAGCAGCATTATCACTAAAGTTTTTAGTATCATCGCTTAGCACATGGCTATTACCAAATGCAGTTGCCCCATCGTTAGCATTTTGCTTACCTTCAGCTAATGCCTTATCGTAAGCGTTTTGATATACCATATCGGCATTATCACTACGATGATTGCCTAATGTGTTGTGATCAACATCATTAAAGGCTGCTGCTGCACCAGCAAATGCCATGTCTAAGTTAGAACCAGATTGATGATCTGGACTAACTGGGTTACGTTGAGCATCACTGTAACCAGTTTGACCATCGGTATAACCAGTGTTGTAAGCGTCCTTATCAACCGTAGTTGTAAAGTCGGTTTCTTTGTTATTAGTGTTAGCAGCAATTGCACCATTATGTGCTTGAGTAAATGCTTGTAGACTGGCACGCTTATATGCATCGGCAAAAGCTGAATTACTATCAACATGTTGGTTGCTGTTTGGATTGCGATTAATAATATCACTGAATCCAAGAGCTGCACCACGGTAAACGCGGTCGTAATTACTGTTTGTCATATGTTGACTAGCCTTACTGTAATCACTTTGTGCGTCACTGTATGCATTAGTACCATCAGTGTGACCAGCGTTATAAACAGCCACTTTAGATTGGTTGCTACCATAACTGGTTGCATTATTATTTTGATTAACCGCATCGTCAGCAGCTTGGTTAGCAATTGGTAGTAATTCATTCAAGGCTTTATTGTAAGCACTATTCTTAACATCTTGACTAGCGTTAGCTTTAATTGCTCCACCTCTATTCAAGACGTCGGTTACAGCGTTAACAACACCGTTGTATACGATATCTTGATATGAACTACCATCATGATTAGCTTGATCATGGTAATTAGCCATCGCATCAGTGTAACCATTTAGCGCTTGTTGATGAGCGGTATTAAACGCATCCTGATCAGCCTTAATGTTTTCATGAGCTTCAGTATCATCATTAACGAATGCTAGTGCACCACGTTTAGCAGCTGAGGTTGCTTCTACCACTGCCTTATTGTAAGCAATGGTTGCCAAATCGTTACCACTCTTGGTAGTGGTCATTGGGTTAGCAACAACCGTTGTGAATGCTTGAGCAGCATTACTGTATACGACATCGTAATTACTATTAGTAGTATGTTGACTAGCCTTACTGTAATCACTTTGAGCAGCTTGGTAAGCTTGAGCAGCATCATTAGCACCCTTATCGTAAGCCTTCACTTGAGCAGCGTTATTTTGATTTGGAGTGTTAGTAACACCAGATTGAATGTAGTTGCTTGCCCCGTTTAATGCGAATTCAGTCGCTTCTTTTTGTGCCTTCGCATAAGCAGCTGTGTAAATAGCTGTTGTTTCGGTGTTAGCGTGTGCACTATGTGTTCCATTAATTACATCTTGGTAAGCTGCCATTGCACCACGATATTCTTGATCGGCAATGCTATCAGTTTGATGATTATTGTCATCAACACCACTAGTTTGAACCAATTGATATGCTGTTTGCACATCTTGATATGCAGTATTGTATACCAACTTATCAGTTGCATTTGGTTGCAATTGAGCTTGGGTAGTTTGGTTCAAACCAGCGTTAAAGTCTGCAGTAGCTTGATTCATGATATTTTGTGCTTCAGACTTAGCTTGACTGTAAGCGTTTTGATAAACAACGTTGGCATGGTCATCTTGATGGACATTGGAATTATTCATCGCATCATTAAATCCGTTAACGGCACCTTGATAAGCACTATCTACATTGTTAGAACTAGTGTGGTTTGCACCATCACTGATGTTTTGTTGAGCTAATGTGTATCCATTATTAGCGTCTGTGTAACCACGATAGTATGCATCATAGTAAGCTTGAGTGTTGTTAAGTTTATCCAAACCAGATTGACTATTAGTTCCCTTAGCAGCATCAGCTGCACCTTGGGTTTGGTAAGTCAATCCATCAGCATAAGCTTTATCGTAAGCTGCCGTACTTACTGGATCGTTATTAATATCTCGACTCTTACCATTAGCCGAGTCAGTTGCAACATCATTAAATCCGGCGGCAGCTCCCAAGTATGCCTTATCAGTATTTGATCCGCTATTGTGCAAGAAACTCTTGCTTGGATCTTGAACTGCTTCGTTGTATCCATTAACTGCATCAGTATAACCAGTATTGAAAGCATTAATTAATGACTGTTGAGTGATGTTAGCGGTAGCAGTATTTGGATTAGCATTCGAAGTACTTGCGTATGCCGCTCCTCTACTTGCATAGTCTTGACCGACTGAAACGGCTTTGTTGTACGCATTTAGATATACTGGGCTGGCATCTACAGTTTGTGAACTACCAATTGAATGGTTGGCAACATCGTTAAATCCAGCAGCAGCTCCATTGTAAGCTTCATCATAATCTGAACCTGTAGCATGCTGACTTGGTAAATCGTCAGGACTATTTTCAGCAGCAGTATAACCTGCTTGAGCATTAGCTTTACCTTGGTTAAACATGTTGATTGCTGCTTGGTTATTACCATATGCATCAATTGCTTTTTGAACCGCTGCATCACCTAAGAATGAAGTTTGTGCACCGTTAGTAGCAATAATTTTCCCTTCTTTAACAGCACGTTGGTATGCAGCTTGATATACCGAACTATTATCAGTTGTTGCATGAGTCAAGCTAGTTGCAGCTACATCATTAAATCCAGCGGCAAAACCTTTATATGCTTCATCCAAATTACTATTTGAACTGTGGTTACTTTGATCTGATGGATTTTGTTGTGCTGCTTGATAACCATTATTAGCATCTTGGTATCCAACTGCATAAACTAGTTTAGCTGCTTGATTAGTACCTAGGTTATTTCTACCAACACTTAGGTCCACAGAATTACCAAAGTCGGTTGCACCACTTTGAGCAAAGGTAGTTGCTTCAGCAAAGGCCTTATCATAAGCGGCAGTGTAGGCTTGGTTAGTATCTGTTGAACTCTTACCTGCATCACTAGTCTTATGTGTAGAAACGGCAGTGTAGGCATCAACTGTTCCTCTGAAGACCTCATCTTCATTAGATTGACTATCGTAACTGGTATCACTAGGGTTAGCTAAAGCAGATTGATAACCCTTGATTGCATCACTACGACCAACGGTGTATGCCTTAGTTGCAGCATCATTTGCTTGGGTGTCTGTGTAATCCTTACCCTTAGAGTAATCAGCAGCAGCCTTATTAGCAATCGATCTAGCTTCAGCTAGCGCCTTAGTATAGGCAGCTTGATATACCGGACTGGTATCTGCTTTTTGACTTGCATATAATGTGTTATTCATCACATCATTGAAGGATGAAGCAGCACCACGGTATGCACTATCCAAGTTAGAAGTTGTTCCGTGATTTGCAGAATCAGATATATTGGCTTGAGCTTCTTGATAACCCTTAATTGCATCATCAAATCCACGACTGAAGTCATTCTTAGCAGCTTGACCAGTTAATTGATCCATTCCTGATTGTTTATTTGGACTTAATTGCATTGCAGCAGTTGCACCCGATTGGGCGTTGGATTGAGCAACAGCGTAAGCCTTAGCGTATACTGCTTGGAAGACTAGACTATCAACATTCTTCACGTTAGTGGTAGTACCATTAGCAACATCATTGAAGGCAGCAGCAGCTCCTAAGTAAGCATTGTTGTAGTTACTTTGGGTACTGCTTGCAGTACCACCATTTTGTTGGCTTTGACTTGGATCACTTTGTGCAGCAGCATATGCTGACTGAGCATCAGTGTAACCAGTATTAAACATTGCAGCATTAGTATCTGTTGATGTCAACTGAACTTTACCATTTCCAAAGGCAACGGCACCTCGTTTAGCCAATGCTTTACCATGACTTAATGCACGGTTGTACATAGCTTGAAAGACTTCACTTTGACCAGCAGAACCTTTATTAGTGTTATTAATAACATCATTAAATGCAGTAACAGCACCTTGGTATGCTTGATCATATGCAGAATTGCCATTGTTAGTTTCGTTTTTATTGGTCTGAGATTCAGTATATGCGGATTGAGCATTAATGTAACCAGCAACAATGGCAACTGAATAACCAACTTGATTACCATAGCCATTAACAGCTTCGTTTAATAACTTCAATTGACCATATGCAACCGCACCTTGGTTAGCATATCTGCTTCCTTCACCGATTGCCTTTTGATATGCAGCAATAAAGATAGGATTAGTATTACCGTTAGTTCCAAGGTTAGTGTTATTAATTGCAACTTCGTTAAAGGCTAATGCAGCCCCTGAGTAAACAACGTCAGCGTTGCTACCCGCTACATAAGTAGCTGGTTCATTTGTTGGACTTGCTACCGCAGCAGCATAGGCATTAGCGGCATCTGTATAACCTTTACTGTATAGGTCAGTATTAGATTTAGTGTTTTGGTTTTGCTTAGTAGCAAAGTAATCTTGTGCACCTTTTCTAGTAATGGCCTGTGCATCAGATATTGCTCTATTATATGCAGCGTTATAAACAGAAATATTACCTAATTGTTTAGCCACATTTCCTAAAACAACATCCTTAATTGCATCAGCATAACCATTGTAGGCTTGAGTAGAATTATCTAACCCCGCACCTTGGGTAGTAGTGTAATCTGTAAACGCATTGTTGTATGCAGTTTGCGCATCACTATAACCTTGGTGGAATGCCTTAGAACGAATATCTTGAGCAGAAGTGTCAGATCCAGCTGAACTACCTTGGCTATAAATCATAGCACCTGATCTAGCAGCCCAATTACCAATTAACTTAGCCTTATTGTATGCATCAGTGTAAACCAATGATTGAGTTGTATCAGTTGGTTGTTGATTAGTTGAAATACTCTTACTACCATCGTTATATCCATTAACAGTTGCTTGATATGCAGCATTGTATGTTGATTGGTTGTAAATCGTACTGGTAGTCGTTGCGTTGCTAGTATTAGCATTTGCTGCATCATTAATTGCATTGATTTCATCGTTAGCAATGTTGAAACCAGAAACGTATGAAACGTTATTAGAGTTTTCATTACTATTACCACTAATACGATCATTGTAGCCAGATTGAGCTTGAGCAAAACCGTAGTTTTGGGCAGCTGATAATTGATCACTTTGACTAGCAGTTTCACTAGCTAAATCTCCTTTAGCAAAGTTGGCAACACCTGTTTGAGCAGCATTAACAGCAGCTACTTGAGCCTTTTGGTATGCAGTCCAGTAAACAGGACGACTTGTGATAGAACTTGGCGCATTATTATTGCCTAACTTACCATCACTAAATCCAGCTTCAGCACCTTGGTATGCATCTTGCGCGTCGTTAATAGTAGTGTACTTACTATCATTATTAATAGTATTTCCGTTAACCACTGATCCATTATTTAATGCATCGTTGTAAGCTGTTTGGGCAATTGTTTGCCCGTATGCAAAAGCATTCTTTTGCGCTTGAGTCCAATTAGTTTGATCAACTGATGATGAACTTAACCATGCAGTAGCACCACTTTGTGCGGTTGATCTAGCAGTACTGTAAGCTGCATTGTATTGTTCTTGATATGCTCTAGACTGACCAGAACTAGTATCAAAAATCAATGCTGTTTGTCTTGTAATTCCTGCTAGGTAACCATCCCTTGCACCATTGAAACCATCAAGTTGGTTATGTGAAGCATTGACGGTGGTGTCAGTAACAGTACTTGAAACCTTATCACTAGTTAAAGCATTAAAGTTAGTTGCACCTGTTTGGGCATCTTTTGCAGCATTGTATCCAACAATATATGCAGCCGATTCAGTGCTAGTGGTTGGTTGAGTAGATCCTGAATTAAAGGCATCATGTCCTGCCTTAGCATCGGCATAACCACTTTGTTGAGCTAGTGCATCAGCAGAGACACCTGTATTTTGCGCATCAGCTTGAATGTAGGTGTTAGCTCCAGTTAAAGCATTAGTTGCTCCTAATGCCTTAGCCTTTTGATATGCATATTGGTAAGCATAAGTTTGAACAGCCAATGAAGTGTACATTGTAGTTGTTGTATTGAAATGACTACCATCATTGTATCCGTCACGAGTTCCATAGTATGCGGCAATCTGAGTAGCAGTTCCAGGGTAGTTAGAACGACTTGGATTGTTAGATGCATCTAAAGTTCCTAGTTGAAGGTCTTTAGCCATTATAATTCCAGCATTGTATGAAGACTCGGAAGTATCTGATAATGATAAGTCGGTAGAACTTGCCATTTGGGCATTGAATCCAGCCTTAGTCTTTTGATAAGCGTTAACAAAGGCATCACTTTCAACATCTTGCTTATTTAAAGCTTGGGTGTAAATAGTTGCATCTTGATTCAAGCTAGATGCTTGGAATGCGATGATCCCATTGATAGTTGATTGAGCTGCAACTTGTCTAGCCTTATTGTAAGCAGATTGATATAGTGTACTACCTTGTGGAGTCACACTGGATTGACCGAGTTTTCCAGCAGTAAATCCATCACGCGCACCATTGAATGTGTCATAACTGTCTGTACCGGAAGTGTACTTATTAGTGTTATTAACATTATCGTGAGCGTATTGGTAAGCATCATTAGCGTTAGCCTTACCTGTATTATATGCAGTTTGTTCTAGAGTATTACCGGCAGTGATTGTAATGGATGGAGTTTGGGATCCGTTCATTTGATCAACGGCACCTGCATTTGCATAAGTCTTTGCATCATTGTATGCGTTGTTGTAGGTATCTTTGTATGCTTGAGACTTGCCATCAAAACTGGAAACTGGACTATCATTTTGACCAGCAGCGTATCCGTCTTGTGTTCCAGTAAATCCAGCATTGTAACCCTCAATGTAAACTTGAGACTTACCAGTAAAGTCTGTTTGTTGAGTCTTACCTTGTTTAGCATCATTGGCACCATCAGTTGCTCCTGAAACAGAGTTATAACCAATTAGGTATGCTGTATCAGTATTTGCATTGGTACCTGTATTATCTTTTTGATCTTGAATACCAGCTTTAGCAGCTTGAGCTCCATTGTTTTGAGCTTCAGCGGTTAAAGTCTTGTCAGTAGCTTGATAATTATTATTATCAACATAACTTTGGGCACCTGCATTACGTTCATTATTAGCTCTTCTCAAAGCATAGTTGTATGCAGTGGTGTATGCCAAACTTGGGTGGTCAATCATACTCTTAGTATTACTGTTAGCATCTTGGTAGGCTTGTGAAGTTGCATTGAATGCATCTGTTTCAGCTGCACTCGCAGTACTATCTAAAGTTCCCTTGTTAATAGCTAATCTAACTCCGGTAACAACTTCTTTACCAACGTTAAATGCATTTTGACTTTGTGGATCGCTCAAAGTAGTAGTTGAATCTCCACGAACTGCTTGAGTATAAGCCGTCTTCGCATTGTTGTAACCATCAATATCAGCTTGAGTAGTCCCACTTGGTTGACTTAGGTTAGCCAAAAAGTCTTGAGCACCTTGGTTGTAATGGGTTTGGATTGCATGAATAGCATACTTGTATGCATCTTTGTAAACTTGATTACTATTGTCAACTGTGTCAGAAGATTGTGGGTTAGCATGCATAGCAGCCGCAGCTTGGGTAGCAGCTGCGAATGCTTCTGTATACATTGGACCCGTTTGTGATTGTTGAACTTCACCATTAGCCACGTTTTGGGCTGCTTGAAGGGCAATAATACCTTGGTCGAAACCATCCTGTTTAGCTTGGTTATCACTACTATTAGGTTGTGCCGCAGTGCTATTAGCAGTAATTGCTTCTTGGTATCCAGCTAATGCATCGTTGTAACCCAATTGAAGAACGCTTCTAGCATCACCAGATGCAACAGAATTAGTATCCGCACCATTACCAGTTGCATATTGACTAGCAAATTGATCACGACCGTTTTGGTATTGCTTGGTCAATAAATCAATTGCTGATTGATATGCATCTTGATATGGCACTGATTTACCACTAGCCATTGATGCTGGATGGTCTGGGTTAGCCAAGATTGCTTGTGCAGCATCATGATATGCAGTTTGCACATCGTTATAAGCACTCTGAAATTGACTAGTTGAGGCATTATTAACACCATTAACCGCATCCACTAATGCACTTTGAGCGGCCTTCGTGGTATCGCGACCTAGTTTGTATGAATCAGTAAGATTACCACTAGCTGGTTGTTTGTTAATAACATCATCATGACCGCGCTTAGCATCTTCAAAACCGACAGACTTAGCACGTCCTGATACCCCTTGGTCATAATTATTAGTCTTACCTGCTTCATAATCTTGAGCACCAAGCAATGCATCGCTTTGACCACTAGTCCATGATAGTGCATAGACGTAGTTGTAAGCTGTTGCTTGGGTCTTATCAGATGGGGTACTGTTTGTATTCACGTTGTGTGAACCATCACTGTATCCATTAACTGATGCAGAATATCCAGCAACTGCCGCTTTGTAGGCAGCGACTTGAGAAGCTGAACCGGTATAGTTAGGATTATTCGCATTACTTTGCGCGTCCGCGATTCCTTGGGCGACTTCCTTCGCCATTTCAATTCCGGCTTGATATGACTGATTTTGGTTACTACTGTCATCTTGCTTATGAGCATTGTAGTAATCGAATCCAGCTTTCATTTGAGTAAAGGCATTGTTAGTTGCGACACTCAATGCATCTTTACCAGAAATAGTGGTGTTAACACCAGAGCTTTGGAATAGCGCTTGTCCCTTCTTAACGGCATCTTCAGCTTCTGCTTGAGCCTTCTTGTAGGCAGCAACAAAGACAGGTGATTTACCAGTTAAATCAACGGTTGTTCCACCACTAGTTCCGTCATTGAAACCAGCTTGAGCACCCGCAAATGCATCATAAGCATCTGATGGGTTGGTATTATTGTTAGTTGCACTAACGTTTGATTTGATTTGATCGTATCCATTTTGGGCATTTTGCTTACCAGCTGCGTAAGCTGCTTTTTGAGGTGTAGTCCATCCATCTTCACTGACTGGAGTAGCACCTAATTGTTCAGCAGCACCTTGTGAAGCGTACTTCTTAGCGTCTTCGACTGCCTTGTTAAATGCAGTTACGTAAGCTGGTGATTTACCAGCTAAGTTAACACTTTGATAGTTAGCTCCAGCTTGGTATCCAGCTTGGGCACCAGCATAGGCATCTTGTTGACTTGCTGTAGCATCGGAACCTAATTGGTTACCTGATTGGTAAGCATTGAAACCTGACATACTGTCTTGATAAGAATTAAAACCAGCCATGAATTCCTTATTAGATTGTTGTTCAGCTGTAAGGATGTCCTTGGTGGAACCACTTGTAGCAGCTTGATAACCAGCTTGAGCATCATCATAACCGTTTTGTTGAGAAGTGATAATGGCTGTGTTCCCAGTTGGTCTTGCACTACCAGTCAAGTAAGCAGTTGCTCCGTTTGATCGTGAATTTTGAGCTGCTGAAACAGCTTGTTTGTAAGATTGAATGTAGTCGAATGACTGACCGCTTAATTGGCTATCAGTCTTGATTTGACCATTAGCAGTTGTTGCATCAGAAATTCCGGCTTGGGCACCAGCATAAGCATTATCTTGATGGGCACCTGCACTATTAGTGTTGCTTTCATTGTTTAAAGCGTGCATGTATCCAGCATATGCTTGTCTACCTTGGTTGTATCCAGCTGCATAACCAGAAGTCTGACCTGCTGATGGTTGTCCACTCATCGCATCTTTATATCCATTAGTTGCATCGCTAACCCCTGCCTTGTATTCATCGGTAGTGTTAGTTGTTACAGCTTGGTTGGATAGGTATTGTTGATAACCATTTTGATAGTTGGTTCTCATTTGATCGATAGTTAACTTAAACGCATTTACATATGGTGCGCTTGAGAAGTTACTATCAGTAGATGTAACGTTATCTGAAACATCTGGATTAGACTTAAAGTCAGTCTTAGCAGTTTGAGCTGCTTCAACCGCTTTTTGATAAATTAAATCACTGTTGTTAGCATCAGTTGATTGTCCTGCTGCGACTTGGTTAGCACCCTTAATGACTTGTAGTCCTTCAGCGAACCCGGCTTGTTTACCTGAATTATCAGATGAATTAGCAGTTGCGTTAATATTATTAGCTGTAATTGCTTCATTATATCCCGCAACTGCATCACTAAATCCGTTTGCGAACAATGTTTGTGATTGAGTTGAAGTAACGTTGGTTAGATCAGCTTGGGTAGCACCGTTGGCGTATTCAGCAACAAATTGTTGATGACCAGCAAGATATTGACCTCTCAAGTAAGTCTTGGCAGCAGCGTATGAATCATTGTATGCCACTGATTTAGATGCAGATGGTGTGATATTAGTATCATCTGGGTTATTCTTCAATGCTGTAAAGGCATCGTTGTATGCTGTTTGAGCATCCCCATAAGCAACCGCATCTAATGCACTTGCTTGACCACTATTTGTACCATTTTGCGCATCAGTTAAACCAGCTTGAGCTGACTTAGCAGCGTTAAATCCGACTACGTATGATGGAACACTAGATTGAGCGGTAGTCTTACCGGCGACGAAGTCATCATGTCCCGCTTTAGCTTGTTGGTAACCAAAAGCTTTAGCTTGTGAATTTTCATCATTACCTGTTTCTGCTTGACCAGTATTACCAGTAAATGCAGTTGCTCCAGATGTAACATTTTCTTGTGCATTAGATACAGCTTCAGCATATGCGTCTTGGTATACACGAGATTGGTTCACATCATTACCAGTTGGTGTTTGGTGAGCAGTAGTTCCGTTCTTACCATCTGCATATCCAGCGAGAGTTGCATTAAATGCTGTTACATATGATGCACTACCAGATGGTGTCTTAGTAGGAGTAGCAATTGCGTCATTCAAACCATTTTGTTCATCTTGCGCCATATTAACCCCTGCTAGATAAGCTGAGTTATTATTTGCGCTATCAACGTTTCCGTTTAATTTTGATGTGTAACCATCACTTGCTTGATTATATCCATTGTAAATAGCTTGGTTAGTAGCATCAACCGCATTAGCTTTAGCACTATCATCAATATTTTTGGCAAAGTCACTAATTCCGACAGAGACATTAGATTGAGCTTCTGCTAGCGCCTTGTTATATGCAGATGTATATACGGCATTGCTACCGGATGGGATTGATCCATTACCAGTGAATCCAGCGATGAATCCGGCTCGTGCACCATTAAAAGTATCTGATGCATCTGTTCCAGTAACAAACGGATTAGATATAGTAACATTGGCTTTAGCTTGAACATAAGCATTATTAGCATTAGTTTGTCCAGCATGGTAAGCCTCTAATTGACGAGCATTGTAGTTTGATACATTTTGAGCTGGTGTATTTCCATTAGCATCGGCCGCACCTAAAGAAGCCTTGGCTTTCGCATCTTGATAAGCCAATGCGTATGCAGCGTTATATGCTGGTGTGACACCGGTATTATTGTTTATAACATTACCGTTTGCACCGGCACTGTAACCATCCATAGCACCGTTGTAACCACGTTGTTGTTCGCGGTATGTTGGGTTATATGGAGTGGTGGTGCTAGTTGCGTTTTGAGCGTCACGGAATCCTTGCATAGCATTTACATACGAGTAGAAACCACGCATGAATGAAGGATTATTTTGTTGATCTGCAGTCAATTGACTAGCAGTGACGTTTGGATTACTTTGCGCATAGTTAAATCCACTTTGGGCAAAGTTGTATCCTTGTATAATTCTGTCATATTCAGGGTTAGTCTTATCGACTTGTTTACCATTCACAAAGTTTGTAGCACCAGTGTCTGCAGCAGTCTTAACGTCATTGTATGCCTTATTGTAAGCTTCACGATAAGCTAGTGACATGGTTGCTAATTGAGAATCACTTCGTTTACTACTTGATAAAGCATCCTTGTATCCAGCAACAGTTCCTAAGTTAGCTTGATTTTGCACTGGATCAGTAGTAGTTGCAGTATTGCCAATCATTCCTGCATTGTATCCGGCTAATGCGCTTTGACCTGCCAGCTTACCTTGGTTGGCACCAGAAGTAATATATCCATAAGCATTAGCATCAGGAGTACCTGATCCATTTAGCACGCTTTGGAATCCATTTAATGAATCGTTATATCCAGTAGTAAATGAAGCTGTTGCATTACTTGGAAGAGTCTTACCTGATAGGTATTGTTGAACCCCACTATTGTAATTAGACTTCATTTGGTAAATAGCGGCAGTGTATGCTACTGAGTAAACTGGATTATTAGCATTAGTATTCGTACTTGGTGCTGAAACGGCTGTATCTGGGTTCTTACTAAAGGCACTAAGCGCATCTTGAGCTGCTGCAAATGCCTTTTGGTAATAAACATCAGAATTACTGTCAGGAGTAGTTTGGCCGTTTGTAACTTGTTGAACTGCCTTGTTAGCTAATTGACCTTCTGCAAAACCAGCTTGAGCACCAGTAGTATTCTTAGAAGATTTAGTTGCACCACGCATTGCTTCGTTAAATGCACCTAAAGCGTCTTGGAACCCTTGAGTCATCATTGATTGTGATTGTGAACTCTTAGCACTATTTGTATTAACGGCATTTTGACCATTAATGTATTGACTTACAAATTGTTGCTTACCAGCTTCATATTGAGCATTCAAATCTTGTTTAGCTTGATTGTATGCATATTGATAAGCTGGAGTATTATTGGTGCTAGTTTGACTAGTGTCATCTGGATTCTTTTGCATTGCAGTGAATGCGTCTTGGTATGCTGTACGAGCTGCACTGTATGCAGTTGAGTTAGCAGCAGTACTTTGACCGTTATTGTTGCCGTTTTCAATATCTGATAAACCAGTCTTAGCTGATTGAGCAGCATTGTATCCAACTTGATAGCTTGGGTTTTGACTATTGTCATTACCAGCTAGTCCGTCAGCAAATCCTGTTTGTGCCTTATTAAAACCAGCTTGTTGAGCAACGCTATTAGCATCAGTACCATTATTGATAGCTGTGTTGTTAATGTATGCTTGAGCACCATTAGCAGCTTGGTTGATACCATTTTGCTTAGCTGCAGCATATGCATCTAGATAAGCTTTGGATTGACTAACATTATTGCCAGTTGGTGTGGCACCGTTAGTAGTACCGTTAACACCATCATTGTATCCAGCAACGGTTGCGGCATAAGCAGCTTGTTGCGCTGCATCACCACTTTGATAGTTACTGATAGCCGGGTTGTTAGTAGCATCTTTGACACCTTGTTGAACATCATGAGCTAGTTGAACCCCTGCTAAATATGATGGATCCGTATTATGTGCATCAACGGTATTATTCTTAGCAGCAGTGTACCCACTATTAGCAGCTTGGTAACCATGACTTTGAGCGTTACCAGCAGCATCTGTGTCACCATGGGTAGTATCACCAGCATTTGCTGAAAAGCTTGCTACCCCTTGGGATGTAGCAGTAGCTGCTGCTTGTTTAGCTTTGGCATATGCAACTTGATAATCAAGTGGTTGGCTAGAAACATCGGTAGTAGTTCCATTAGTTCCATCCGCGAAACCTAATTTAGCACCATTAAATGCATTTTGCGCATTATTAGTAGATGAAGTGGCACTAGTAGCATTGATGTTGTTAGCAGCTTGATTGTATCCACTATTAGCATTGGCTACTCCTTGGTCATAAGCCATTTGTTGTTGTGGATTCCAGTTAGCGTAGTCCGCAACCTTAGTACCAGTGTATGCATTTTGCGCTCCTAAGTTAGCCTTAGCTACCCCATCGTTATATGCATCTTGGTATGCACTAGTGTATGAGTTGGATTGTAAATCTGCACCCTTGTTGTTTGAAGGTAGTGATGACATAATTGATCCGGCGTTAGCACCAGCTAAATAACCATCTTTAGTACCGTAGTAGGCGTTCTTAGCATCCCCAGTTAAACCAGATTCATCAGTTGAACCAGGTTGAACCGCTTCTTTAGACCCTGAAGCTGTTGCTACCCCTTGGTTAAAACCAGTTACATATGGTTTATCAGTACTTGTTGGAGTTGGACTGTTTGTAGTTTGACCAGCTTGTTTACCATCTGAAAAACCACTAGCAGCTGAATCGACCCCAGTAGCATAGTTGTTATCTGAAGCTTTCACTGCGTTATCAACAGTTCCCTTGGTGTAATCGTTGGCACCTGCTTGTTGACGACCGGCGCTATTCCCTTGGGTATAAGTGTTTTGATAAATTTGATTACCAGTTTGGGTGGTATCCTTGTTGGTTGTGGTTCCTTGAGTGCTTGCTGCACCATCTTTATAACCGTCAATAGCACCTTGATATCCTGATTGATATGCGTTGGCATTAACAGTTGATTGACGATCACTTGGTACAGTAGTGGTATTGGCTGTACTTAGATTGTTCTTCACAGCTGCTAAACCATCATTAGCACCAGCGGCTTGTGAGTATACAACTGCATATAGCGGTGTATTGTTAGTTGCATTTCTATTGTTGGATTGAGCATCTAATAATGCGTTCATAGTATCGGCATAACCCGGTTGATTATTAGCAGTTGGATCAGTCTTACCAGCCAAGTAATCATTCATTGCTTGTTGGTAACCCTGAGCAACCGCTTTAGCTTTATCAAATCCAACTTTAACATTCGTTGCAGTTGGTTCTGTCGTGTTATTTGGATTCAATCCTTGCTTAAATCCATTAGTAGCATCGTTGTAAGCTTGGTTGTAAACCGCTTGGTTAGCAACTGTTGCTTGGCTACTTGGGTTAGCCACTTGACCACTATTAAAAGCAGCTAGTCCTGCTTGACTAGCAGTAGTGGCATCGTTTCCAGCCTTATTGTAAGCCATAACATAAGCGGCGCTATGGTTAGCATCAACTGTAATTGGTGTTACCTTACCCGTTTGTTTAGCAGCTGCAATGGCGTCAGCAACCCCTTTGTAAGTGTCTGAAGTTGAATCACTGGCACTTGGGTTAGCTTTACCTTCAGCAGCTTGGTAATCTGCACGCGCAGTTTGTCCGGCAGCATATCCACGATTGTATTCCTTAGAAGTCAATGACTTCGCATTGTTTGCAATCCCGTCATCATATCCGGTATTAGCGTCATTGTAACCAGTAGTGTAGTTAGTATCACTAGTAGCACCATTAGTTTTACCTGCTAAGAAATCAGTTGCCCCAATTTCTTTTCTACCAATAACATTACCTTGGGAATAACCATATTGATATGCTGGGTTAGAGTTATTTGGTGAAGCATAGTAGCGATCTGAACTACCTGCGGTAATTGAAACACCATCTAGATATCCTTCGATTACTGCGTTGTAGCCAGTCTTGTATGAAACATCACTAAGTGATTCTGAATTAGTTACTGGATCATTATCACCTAAAGTAGCTGCGTTAGCTGTTGAATTACTCAATTTAGCTAATGCATCATTCATCCCTAGTTTTTGCGCAGTGACGATTGCATAGATTGGAGATGTATTATTAGGATTTACTTGATTATTTTGCGCATCTTGGAGTGCTTGAATAGTATCCTTGTATCCTACCAATTCTGGATGAGCATTTGGATTACTAGTTCCACTAGCTGAATCTGAAAGGGCTTGAGTATATCCTGCAGAGTAGTTCTTAGCGGCGTTGATCCCAGCAGTTTCACTTGCATTATTGCTGGTAGCAGCACTATTAGTTAGACCTTCTTGGAACCCTTTTTGTGCTGCTGCAAATGCTTGATTGTAAATAATCTGAGTGTTGCTAAATGGTAGTGTTGCGCGGCCTTGACCATTGATAAAGTCATTAGCCCCTTGAGTTGTAGAATCACGAGATTGTCTCAAGGCTGTATTGTATGCATTGACGTATTCACCACTATCTGATCCACCTAGCAACTTATCAGTTAAGGCATTTTTTTGAGCATCAGTAGTTGCACTCATATAAGCGCTAAAGGCAGCACTTGCTCCAGCGTAGGTTTGGGTGTTATCTGTTGGTTGACTATTGGCCGCTTTTACATAACTATCGTGGTAATTGATTCCAGCGTTATAACCACTAGTATAGTAGACTGATTTACCATTAGTTAATTGATCCTTGTTAGCGGCACCATTAATAAGACCGTCTTCATAGCCATCTTTAGCTAAGTTATATCCGGTCGTAAATTGTGCATTGTTTTTTGGATCTGCCTGATTGTGAAGGAATGCTTGTGACCCATTGAAAGCTTGATCAGAGGTCTTGGCCACTTGTCTAGCGCGTTGACTCAAATCATTGTTCATATCGGATGGTAGTGTGTCACTGTCATTCTTACTGTAAGCATAGTAAGCACCAATATAGAACGCTTTGTAAGCTTCTTGTTGACCATTATCTATTCCTGATGGAATTGATAAATTATTGATGTCAACTGTCTTTTGAGATTCATAATCACTCTTGGCTTGAGTTAAAGCAGCTTGAGCGGCCACGTAACCCTTATATGCAATCGAAGTTGTATCCGCAGGTTGACTAGTTGACATTGCACCAGCGTAGATACTTTGTCCGTAGGTGTATCCATTAGCTTGGGCAGTTCCGTTAGGTGCCGTATTAGCCTTACTAAATGCATGTAATAGTCCATCCTTAGCATCTTGCCAACCTGTGGAGAAAGCATCCCCATACATATTGTTAGCATTATTAGAATCTACTTTGCTACCACCATTAATGAATTGACTGGATCCATTTATATATGACTTCATCATATTTTGAGCAGCAACATAATAAACTTGTTTGTATAATGCGGTCTTAGAGGTTGCTGGATCCACTGCAGTTCCAGATGTCTTAATACTACCTAATACGTCATTAACAGCGTTAATGACGTCATCTGTAGATGTTGCTTGTTTACTAACAGCTGTACTGTATTCAGATGCGTACTTTTGACCGAGTTGATATCCAGTTTGATATGCTGGACCTTGGGTGTTGTAGTAAGTACTAAAATCAGCTGTTTTAGTTTGACTGCTGTCACCTGTTAATCCAATTTCAAATCCTTTAGCCGCATTTAAATAACCTAGGCTATATTCTGGAGTGTTATTGTAGGTGAAGCTTCCAGTATATGTGACTTGGTTTTTAAAATCGTTAACCCCTTGTTTATATGAATCTTCAAGAGAATTATACAATTGAGTATATAAAATTTGGTAAATAGTTCCTTGACCATCTGTTCTTTCCTTAGATTGTCCATTACCTTCAAAGACATCGTCGTGGGAATCTACCAATGCATTCTGAATATCATTGTTAACATAGGTGGTCAAATCATTGCTGGTGCTATTAGTAATATGTGGATCTTTAGTAGAATCAACTTGAGGTGATTTAGTATTAATTTGATTAGCAATACTTTGACCAAATGCATATTGGGAATTGGTATTTTGATTAGTAGAATTCAAACCATCTGATAGCCCACTAAATATAGATTGTTGAGCTGCTTGATAACTTAACTTATCAGCACCTTTATCATTTTCAGATGCATCCTTAACTGTACCGTATACAAAGTCTTTTTGAGCTTGAACCGCTTGTGATTTACCAGCAGTTAATGCTGATTGGTAAGCAAGTTTGTACACTTTTGATTTATTAGTTAAATCTGTATTTGTACCTAAAGTACCATCGTTATAACCAGCAATGGTAGCTTGATATGCAGCGATGTAATCAGCAGATTGCTTGCTTGCGTTTGCAGCAACTGCTTGTTGATTAGATGTTGTAGCATCGCTCATTGCAGCTGCAATCCCGTTTTGCATGTCATTACGTTGTTTCAAACCGGCTTGATAACCTGATGATGTATTTGGTACTCCAGTTGTTTGGTTGAATCCCGCTTGGGCATCGCTATAACCAGCTATAGCAAAAGGTCTAGTAGGTTTTGCTCCACCGGTTAAGTATGCATTAATACCTTGACTATAAAGTGGAACGATAGAGTTAGTTACAAAGAAGTTAACCAACGATGCTAATGGAGCGTTTTGATTATAAACAGTAGTGTAAGTAGTCTTTTGTAATGATGATTTTTGCATATTAAAGACATCAATAGCCACATTGAATGGTGTCGAATAATTAGAACTAACACTTATATTTTGCGCACTGAAATCCTGAGCTCTCATTGCAGCCAATACACCATTGGATCCGAAGAATGCGTTATAACCGATGGCTGTGGCACCATTAATATCTCTAGTGGTTGTATCTAAACTTTGTGGTCTAACCCCTCTAAATCCATTAGATACCCCGTTATAAGCTGCATTAAAACCTGCTTGATAGTTAGATTGATATTTTGCAGAACCATTAGTGGTTCCAGAGTTTAATGCATTATTAGCAAATGCATTTGCACCATCTATAAATCCTTGGGCATCCTTAGAATTTTGAACCCCATAATTGAATCCAATCACATAGGCAGCATCACTGCTGTTAGTAGTTGGGTTAGGGTTAGTAATACTGTTGTAGGCACTGTACCCGTCATTTTGTGCTTGTTGTGCAGTGCTATATCCATTCATGTAGTATTGATCACTTGATTGAGCTTTGCCAGTTTTTACATAGTCATTAGCCCCCGCAACTCGACGAGCTGGATTCATACCACTTTGATAAGCTTTTTGATATGCATTAGTAGTTCCTGATGCAGCTGGTGTAGTACCAGTTAACCCAGCTTTATAACCATCAACGGCACCTTGATATCCAATTAGATATGATGAAGATTCACCACTAGCTGTTGCGGTAGTAGCATTACCTACATTGCTGGTTTGATTATTAGCTTGAACGGCAGCTAATCCATCTTGCACACCCTGGTTAAATGCAGATTGAGCATTATTAAATGATTGATTGTAGTATTGATCCCATAAACTACCTAAACTAGCAGTTGTAGTTCCATTTTGGAAATCAGAAATCCCTTGTTGAGTAGCTAATGGAATAATAGTATTCATATATCCAGCTAATTGGATTTGGTTCAAACCTGCTTGAGAATTCTTCTTTAATGCTTGGTATGCACCATATTTAGCTTGTTTGTAAATTGTGATATCTCCAGAGAAATTATCACTTCCCAATTGACTTGGATCTGTGTAACTTGCTTCCGGAATACTACTAATATTTTGCTTGTTACTAATTGCTTGCTTAGCAGCTTGTTGAACCGCTTGATATCCAGCTTGTTCAGCTTGCCAACCTAGTTGACCTGCTGCTAAGTTTGGAATAGCAGAGCTAGTTTGTGTAGGTAGTGTTTGTGAAAGAGCACCATTAACTAGAGACTTCCCGTATAAGAAGGCCTCTTGTTCTGCACGACTAGCACTACTATCTGGATTGCTTCCTGATGGATCCGATAAGTTAATAGCATTGTTAAAACCAACTGCAGCGGCGTTATATGCAGCTACTTGGTTTGGATCACTTTGAATTGTTGACCAATTGTTTCCATTAAAGCTACCAACTGTAATGTTGCTACCATTTTTTTCGTCAGCAAAGAAAGCCGCTACCCCTTGACCATCTGTAATTCCAGCATAAGTTGCTGAAGCAGACATTCCATCGAGATTGGATGTGACTAAGTTATTATTATTAATAATATTTTGCGCTGTTTGACCTAATGCATTGAAAGAAGCTTGGTATGCAGCAGTGTATTCTGTTTGTGCTTCTTGGTAACTAGAGTTTTGTGCTCCATTATTACGGCTATATTTAGCATCAGCCAATCCTGCTTGATATGCAGCTTCTTGATAACCTCTAATAAATGCGCCAGGGTTATCTGAATTATTGTAACTAGCTAGTTGAGTGTAGTCTTGATCAGGCTGTGTTTTATCAAATGCAGAATATCCCAATTGCGCTCCTTGATATCCACTTAAGTAATCAGGACTAGTTTGAATAGTAAATGTTTGTTTAGATTTAGCGTTGTTATTACCATTAATAGAATCGGTAATTCCATCAATGATCCCTTGGTTAACTGTACCAACACTTCCTGAATCAGTAGTAAAAGTACCGTTATTATCAAGACTAATTCGTCCATTACCACCACTATATCCTTCGACAGTACCAGTATAGCTATTGCCGTCGCTGGTCATATCAACCGTACTTAATCCGTATGTTAATCGCATACCAAATCCAGTAGAAGCATTAGCTGGTAAATTAAATGAAATTGGGATAATTTGACCGTCTTGGTAATTAGAGTTAATTGTTTGTGAAGTAGTATAAGAGTTAGGATCAACAGTTTGAGTACTATTGAAAATAGTATTATTACCAGATTGACCGTTGATTAATTGCATCTTGGAAATATTAGTTCCGTTACCGGTATAAACACCGACATAAACTGGTCCATTAGATGCAGAATATTTAGTTACTCTTGCATAAGCGTTAATAGTTGATGTTCCATCAGCATTTTGGGTACGCGTAATAGGACCCGCAAACGTGATTGAAGGAATTGGGTCAATTTCTAAAGTATTTCCAGTAATTGTTCCTGATACTTTATTACCGTTACTATCAACAGCTGTAAAGTTTCTAGAGCCACCTGGAAGGTTAAAGTAATAATATGATGTTCCGTTAACCGCAACTGTATAAGCTGTAATCCTATAATTATCAAACTGTCTGGTAGCATCATTCTTGGTTAAAACAATCTTACTGCTACCAACATTATTAGCAACAAGTGCTTGTCCATAGACAGGCACTGATCCTGATGTCCCTGTATTATCAACAATTTGGACAACCAAATTACCACGGTTACCAATGTTTAGATTAGAACCATTTATTTGAGTCAAGAAACCAAAATACGGATTAACTGCGTTTTGGTTAGATACTTTTAATTGAACTAAACCACCATTCAATATATTGAATTTAGTACTACCCTGTAAGTTAATGGGTTGATTATAAGTTCCAGATTGACCAGTAACTTCAACGTTAATGGTACCTCCATTAACATTAATTGCAGAACTTGAACTAGTTGCAATTCCGGCACCATAGTATGCTTGCGTGAATTTAACTGGAATAACATTTAAAGTCGCGTCTTTATTTACGTTTAACTGAGCACCTGGTTGTGATAAGTAAACACCATAATTACCACCATTAAATGATGACTGTCCACCATTAGCCGGCATAACGGTCATGTTAGAACCTTGGCCAAGGGTAACATTTCCTTGAGCATTAATATTACTACCACCAGAATTACCAATCGATCCAAAATAATTACTATATGGTTCTAGAATGAAGTTATTAACTTCAAGATTTTCTTGATTTCCACCACCTTCAATGTAAATACCTGTCCCTCCATTAAAAGGTGAGAAATAGTAGTCACTTGATTGTGGAATAATAACATTAACATTACCTGAGAAATAAGCATCATTATTGGTGGATGATAATAATTGAGGGCCCACATAGTTAATATTACGATAACGGATTGAAGCTCCGTTTTGAGCATTGATAAATGGACCGTAAAAATTAGCATCATAGATGGTTTGGAAATTTTGAATTTTTAGTTGGCTAACATTATTAATGTTGTAGCTTAGTCCATGCATATCAATCATATGGTTTTGACCATCGAAAGTTAGACTTCCATTACCATTATAAGTACCTTTTGTTTCACCATTAGAAACCCCATTTAGGTTAATATCACTGACTAACTTAATTGTAGTGATGTTATTAGGAATGGTACCACCACCAGAAAAATTAGTGTTACCCATAGCAACTGCAAAGAATTGATTACCGTTTGCGACAAATGCTGTTCCATTATTTGTTTGGTTGGCAACATCGTTATAAGCATTTAGGTATACTGTTCCATATGTTGAAGAACTAATTGCGGAAACTTTCCCTTGATAGTTATTGAAATTATCGAATTGAGCAGCAATAGCATCTTTGGCCCCAATATAAGCTTGATCATATGGATTAGATGATTGATGCAAGTCGATATTATTGTTTACACTTTGATTGTAGTAAAAGTCTTGTGTATTACCGCTTCCTGATGAATCGACACCTTGCCACTTACCAGATTCAGCATCTGACATACCTTGTTGTGCGAGGGCATAGTTTACCCCTTGATTAAATGCATTTTGTAACCCTGCATATGGATCATATTTCTTACGGTCATTTAAAATGGCTTGTGAATTAGTGGTTGGTACACCGATTGCACTTCCATTTGTTTGAACACTATAATTATTAGCACTGTTTAATTTATTAACCTTGATGTTTTGGTAATTTTGGGCTGAATTCAGTGCTGATTGAGGGTCATCAGCACCACCTTGGCCAGAACTACTTAGAGTTCCGTACCCTTGTGGAGTACCTGATAGGTCTGAACCGGTTGATCCTGTGGTTGGAATTGAACCACCACCACTAGAAACAATGCTACTTCCACCGACACCACCAGTACTACCAGTAGCTCCATTAGATTTATCACCAGTATATCCGGACACTTTAGCTGGTGTATTTCCATAGAATGTGTAATCTTGTGTACCAGCACCTTGACCTTGAGTCGCACTGTTATATGCATTTAAGGCGCTAGTAGCCCCATCATAACTAGCTTGGTAGTAATTTTGGGCTTGGCCACTTAAGTTAGCCGCGTTATTTCCCTTTTTATTATAAGCATCAGAAGCACCTTGGTTGATGGCAGCTGCATAAGTTTGTGATTGATCTGTATTATTATAAGCAGCCACACTTGAAGAAGCACTCCCCATACGACTAGATAAACCACCATCGTTATCAGAACTACTTTGTTGGCTGTTATTTTGTTGATTAGCAGTTTGTTGATTACTACTTGTATTTGAACTGTTAGTATTATCAGCTACCTCTTGTTCGGTAGGTGACAATGATTGAGCAGTTACCTCGTTACTATCAGCACGAGCCTTAACTGATCCAGTGCCATATGCAACAGCACCAACCATTGATAATGAAGCCACCGAAACAACTACCCATTGTTTTTTGACTTTTTTCATTATTTTTTTATCATTTGTTTTAGTGAATTTCTTTTTATTATATTGCATAGATCATCGCTCCTTCCGGCAAAAACGACGTATTTTTTTGGGTCTATTAACCCAGTTTTATATTCTTAATTTAACACTATTTTAACGCTTTGTGCATAAAAAAAGACTAATATTTACATTCCTTAAGTTTTTCTTAACATTTCAATACAAAAAATATATTTTTTAAGCACAAAAAAAGCTACTAGATTAAATCTAGTAGCTTTTTTGCGTTATACTATCTGTCTATTTTTTGTACATAAGTCTTGTTTGAGGTAATGTATTCACCCTTACCAACGTATAGACGAGTCAAACCATGATATTTAACAACCTTTTGAATCTTAAATGTTTCACCACGTTTTAGTCTTCTAATTACGTTAGTCTTAGTGTATTTCTTCGCAGTATGAATCAATACTCCGGTTGGTTTAATAACCTTATATTGTTTAAAGTTGTGTTGGTAATATGCATTTTCGACATGATCACCAGCAGTAACAACATCACCATTGCTTAGACGGTATCTTGGAACACCGTTCTTGTAATAAGCAATTCCAGTAACCTTGAAGACAGTTGAATTATAACGCTTAGTGTATGCGTATTTCTTAATTCTAGTTTGGTTACTGAACTTCACACGACTATGAGTGAAGATAGTCTTAACATTGTAGATGTACTTAGGCATTCTACGTTTCATTTCTAGCTTGTATGCCTTAATGTAGCTCTTAGCATATGCAGCAGAACGATTATCGTAAATGTTTGAAGGAATTGAGTGTCGCTTGTTAGCATTCTTAATTCCAGCCTTAGCTCCACTTTCTTTTTGAATCTTAGTTTCTGCTTTTAGACCTTCCTTGAATGTGTATACAAAGACACGATCCTTACCAACCAAGTCTTTCTTAGATAACTTCTTGTTTTCCTTAAGACTTCTCTTGGCAGCAGCTAATCCACGAAGGTAACCATCATAACCATTAGCAAATGCTTTTCCATCTTCCTTTAGCATTTGAGAGTGTGATTTGTATACCTTAGCCTTAGCTAGTTTCATACCAGTAAGAGCTTCTTGACCTGCCTTGTATCCATCTGAGTAGTAATCAGTGTAACCGGACTTGTTCTTACCTGAAATACCATCAGCGAATCCATCTTTAGCTTCTTGATATTGTTGGTTATATTCTTGAGCTTCAAATGAGCTAGCAAATGACTTAGCTGGTTTCTTAGTATTGTTTAAGAAATCAGTTGGAGCAGTGCTATCACTTTGTGGTGCTGGAATATCACCAGTACCCTTCTTGTATCCGTAATGGAACGCAATGTCATAATCAGCATTTTGATTATTAGTCTTGTCTCCCTTAACACTAAATCCATTAGTGTAACCATTAAAGATAGCTTTGTAAACATCTCTATATGTGGTTGGGTCACATCCATCAGGAACTTGAATATCATTATCATCAGCAGGAAGCTTCTTACCAGCCTTAGCGTCAGCTAAAGCATTCTTAATAGCAAGTTGGGCAGTATTTAGACCTAGTTGGTAATTTGCATCTGTATTGCTCTTATCACCTTTATCATTTACTGCATCTTGGATTGCCTTTAAGAATTGGTTAGCCTTTGCGGCACCTTCTTGTGAAGATAGTGAGTTAGGGTCTTGAGTATTGTTTACTCCGTGAAGAGTATCAATAAATGCATTGTTAGCATCAACGAAACCAGTATGTTGAGCTTTTTGTGCAGCCCCGTTTTGACCGTTAGTAGAATCTTGACCATTATTAGTTGCTGCATCTGCACCAGCCTTAGCAGAGCCTAAACCATCTAGGTATGACTTCTTAAAGGCATCTCTGTAAGCGATTGATTTGTCAGCCAAATTATTTTTGATGTAATCATCAATTGTATCCTTGGTTAAACTACCATCAGTTGCTGCTTGGTTGTAACCATCAACAGTACCCTTAAATCCATCTTTTTCTGCTTGAGTAGCACTAGCATCAGGTTGAACATTAACATTATTTAATGCCTTTTGTTCACCAGCTTTTTCGTGTTGAACTAATTGAATACCAGCTTGGTATGATGGATCATTACTAATATCAGAGTGAGAACCACCGTTTAATGCATCATCATGACCAGCTTGTTCTCTTTGCGCTGCAACCTTGGCAACTTGACCTAATGCTGACTTACTGTCGTTTTGACCATATTGAGCAATTTCATCAAGTGATTTACCTGCTTCATATTGTGCTTGACCGTATCTAATAGCATCAGCAATTTCATTTTGCATTGCCTTTTGATATGCCTTTTGGTAAGCGGTTGAAGCATCATCAGTAAATTTAGCTGAATTTGATTGAGATGGCTTGTTATTTACATAATCAGCAATTGCGTCTTGCACAGCATCATATGTGGCTGCAGCAGCAGTATTGCCAGAGTAATTGTTAGCATTTTGGTTGTTTAGAGAATCGGTATATGCTGAGTTGGCAGCATTGTAAGCATCTTGATAAACCTTCTTAGCGTAAGGATTGCCATTTAGAGATGCGGATTGATCATTACTGTTAGCACCATCAGTTGCCGCTTGTAATGCTTGTTTCTTAGCGAAAGATAAAGCATTGTTGTATGCAGCACTGACTAGTGGATCAGTCATATGAATCTTATCGGTATATTGTGGATTGTTTGCTGTAGCTGGGTCAACAGCACTGTATGCAGCCTTAGTAGCGAAGTAAACTTTTCCAGCAACTGTATTTTGATCGTATTGACCATCCAAACTAGGATCATTCTTTTGTGCATCGGTTAATGCTGTTTTTGCATCAGTTAATCCCTTGTTGAATGACCTATCGCTAGCAGTAGTTGGATTTTGTTTCATCAATCCATTAGCAACACTTGGATCATTATTAGCATTGTTGTTGAATAATGCTAATGCTCCATCGTTGGCGCTATTTCCAGCGGCTTTCTTAGCTTGGTCATATGCTAATTGGTAAGTTAATAGGGCATTAGAGTTGTTTCTGGATTGACCACTAGTTATATCTGAAGTAGCATCTCTAGCAGCTTGATTACCTGATTTCTTAGCAGCAGAATCAGAACTACTACTGTCATCGGTACCACTTTGTCCTGATTGCATTCCTGATTGGGCATCTTGTCCAGCAGTATATGCTGCAGAAAGATTTGCATGTGGATTAGTTGCACCACTAAATCCTGCCTTAATTGATTCTGTAGCGTCTGAAGTACCATGACTAGCTAATGTTCCACTTGGCGTAGTACCTGAGTGTCCGTTACCGTCTCCACTAACTACAGCATTTACACCACTGTTGTATTGAGCTTCGAAAGCATCAACACTGGCCTTGTAGATTGCTTGTAGCTTAGCGTTACCGGAAACATTTGGATTGCTAGTTGGGTATTGATTATCAGCAACTGCTGGATTACTTAGAACAGCACTCTTAGCAGCTTTAATAGTAGCATCAACACCTGTATCACCAGTACTTGGATTAGTATCATTAGTTGCGTCTGCACTAATAGCACTAGCATAGATCTTACCATTTACAAGAGTTGATTGAACAGCTGTATCAGATGTTGAAGCAGTTGAAGAACTCAATCCGTTTGTTAATGCTGATTGAGCAGCGTTAAATCCTTTTTGAATCAATGCTTGGTAGTATTGACCGTTAATACCACTAGTATTTGCTTGCGCATTACCATTGTTAAATTGATCAATTCCAGCTTGATATTGAGCTTTCAAATGAGCAATCGCATCTTGGTATGCTTGCTTGTATGCAGGATTGTTAGCATTTGCACCAGTTGGAGTTGCAGAAACATTCTTTGGATCACTTGAGTTGTTAATAGCATTGTATGCATCTTGGTATCCTGATTTCGCCATTGCGAAACTTGCGGTATCTGATGGAACATTGTTATGAGCATTTTCAATATTATCTTCAGCGTCTATAACGGCAATCGCTGCATCTTGTCCTTGCTTGTAGCTTGGGCTTTGTTGAGGATTGTCATTATCACTGGTTGATCCAGCTGGTTGAGCTAATCCGGCTGTAAAGCCTCGTGATGCATCGTCATAACCAGCTTGTTGTGCTTTATCATCAGCTGTTGCACTGCTATTATCTCTTTGTAAACCATTTACAAATGCGTTCGCACCTGTCGCTGCATTCTTTTGAGCTGCATCATGAATTTGATTGTATAAGTCATTGTTTTCCAAATAATTGTCAGATCCAGCATTTGGTTTGTTAGTAGTTGTACCACTAATACCATCTTGATATGCCTTAGCAGCTAATGAACCATCCGTTGTTGGGTTAGATTTAAAGCTGTCAACCTTAGCTTTTAGGTCCTTAGCAATAGTAACTCCTTCTTGGAAGTAGCTATTTGGATTTCTTGTATCATTATTGGCATTGTTAAAGTCATTATCACGTTGTGACTTGTAACCGTTTGTAACGTTGTTGTAGGCATAATTAATTAATTGTGCTTCAGCACCATTACCTGTAGCAGTTGGTGCTGTACCAGTCTTAGCATCATTTTCACCTTGACTTAAGTAACCTTGAGCGTCAGATAGAGCCTTAGCATAAGCTGCCTTGAATGCATCTGAGGCATTAGTAGGAGCTTGTAATGAAGCTGGATTTCCACCAGCTAAAACATCCTTGAATGCCTGAACAGCACCATTTTGAGCATCTTGTTGGTTAACACCACTATTTACAGTAGGTACAGGAACTGTAATATCTTGTAATGCTGTTTGATAACCATCATATGCATCTCTGTATCCCTTTGCATAAGATGCTTTATCAATCGGTGTAGTAACACCTTCTGGGTATGAACTTGGAGTGTCAGAATTTGCATTCGCACCAGCTTTTGCACCTTCAGTAGCTAGACTATTCTTCTTTTGAATCTCAGCATTATAAGCATCCGCATAAATCGGATTACCAGCATTGCTTGGGTTATTACCTTTATATGCATCCATCACCGCTTGAGCAGCTAAAGTTTCAGCTTGAGTAACATCTTGTCCGCTAGGGATTCCATTACTTGAATCATTAAAGTGTTGTTGTGCATAAGCAATACCATTTTGGGCATCTTGATATGCTTTAACCCCTTTTGCATAAGCATCTGATTGGTTAGCAGTACTTGTATTGCCATTCTTAGCGGCATTGTATCCGTTCAATGCATCATCATATGCTTTTTGGGATAATTGACTCGCTGCATCTGAACCAGATGGTCTATTTTGACCATTGATAAATCCGTTTGTACCTTGAGTAGTTAAAGTATCACTTTGTTGTTGACCAGCAGAATATGCTAGTTGGTAAAGTGTTGACTTACCAGAGTTATCTGGAGTTATCTTTGGATTGTGACTTTCGTTACTAATTGCCGTAGCAGCTGTTGAATTACCTAGTTGAGTCGCAGCACTTTCATTAGCATTAACCGATTGGCCATTATTAGCTTCAGTAACACCACTTTTGGCATCCACACCAGCTTGGTAGGCAGCGGTTAATTCTGTTGTGTTAGTCTTCGCATTAAATCCTTCAGTCATTGCAGTATTAGCATCATTAACACCATTAGTGACAAAGGTGTTGGTATGGTCCGGTTGTACTGCTGAACCGTCAGCATTGGTTGATGTCGCAGCAGTCACCCCTGCTTGATATTCTTGCTTAAATTGATCTACTGCTGCTTTATATACTTGCTGAGCTAAAACATTGTTTTGGATATCAGAAGGATATGATGTGTCAGTAGAACTAACTGGATGAGCTATAACATTGCTTCTAGCTTCCTTAATAGCTTGATCTAAATTATTGTCACCAGTAGTAGTTGGAGTATCAGTGTTTTTAGCACTATTAATACTTGCTAGCACATTTTGAGCTAAATCATAACCAGTCTTTTGAGCACTGGTTGCATTACTGTCAGAATCATAGTCATGAGTATTATTCATACCTGCATTAAATCCAGTTTGAGCAGCATTGAATCCTTGGGTAATCGCATTCTTATCATATGAGCTATTTGCTGAAGAAGTATCTGGCGTAGCCTTACCACTTGTAAATTGGCCTGCTCCATCACTGTACTTACCTTGCAAATGATTAATAGCATCGCTGTAAGCTTGCTTATATGCAGGATTACTTGATGTTGTTTCAGTTGCAGAAGTATTTGCATTGGATGCAAACGCTGCTGCTGCATCCTTATAACCTTGAGTTGCTTGATTTGCGCTGTTAGCGTCTGTTGAAGGATTATTAGTATTATTTTCAATATTAGCTTCAGCAGTTTTAACAGCTTGAGCAGCATTAAATCCTGTTGTGTAACTAGTGTTTGATGGCTTATCACTCGAAGTTCCAGCTGGTTTGGTTAAACCTGCTGCAAATCCGCTAGAAGCGTCGGTATAACCTTGTGATTCAAGCTGTCCTTCAACACTTCCATCAGTATTTTGAGTACCACCAGTAACATATGATTGAGCACCCTTAGCTAAGCCGTTTTGACCAATTTGTAATCCGACTTTGTATGCATCTTGATCAGCACCAGTCTTGTTTGAGGTGTTATCTTGGTAACTCTTAGCATCACTAATGGCCTGTTGAATGTCACCGTCATATGTTTGAACGTTACCATTATCTCCGCTAGTATTTCCACTTAAGACGTGGCTCTTAGCTGTTTGAATATCAGCTTGTTCTTGAGCAGTCTTCTTGTTGTATTCTTCTTTATAAGCCAATTGAGCAATCGGACTTAATCCATTAGGTGCTGTCGATGAAGCATCTGATGCATTAGCATCATCTAGTCCCTTTTGAATTTCTGTTTGAATACTTGAGTTAGCAGCAAAACTTGCGTTTGAACCGTTATTAACTGCATCTGAGATTGCTTGTTCAACCTGTTTAGCTAATTGCGTACCTTGGTTATTTGCATCATTAGGGTTAGCAATAGGTGTTTGTGAATTATTTAATTGGTTGTTAATTTCATTGTTAAATCCATTAGCAACGTCATTAAATCCAGCATTAGCTTTTGTTGAAACTGCAGAATTAGATAAACCATTTACGTTTGTTGCCTTCTTGTTTGGATCATAAGAAGATTGTGCAGGAAGTCCTTTAAGAGCTTGGTTTACACCATCTTGGTATGCTGATTGTAAATCAGTTTGAGCTTGATTATATGCAGTTGTATATGCTGGAGTAGCAGGTGTTTGTTGTGGAGTCTTACCATTTAAAGCATCTTGATATCCACTGACAGCATTATTGTAGTTTGAATCAGAAGAGCTTGTAGTGTTTTTGGCTTGACTGTCACTAATTGCTTTTGCAACTTGTTGACCAGCAGCAAATCCCTTGTTGTAGCCCAAATCAGTTGAACCTGATGAAGCACCTTGAGCTGCTGATAGTCCGGCATTAAATCCACTTTGCGCTTTATCAAACTCTGCGTCAGATAACTTGTGATCTAGGTCAGATTGACCAGATTTTTGGCCACCATTTAGATAGCTATCGGCACCGTTATTTGCTGATTGAACTGCTTTAGTCTTCGCTGCAGAATATGCATCATTGTAGACTTGCTTGTTGGTATTATCACTAGGTGTTGGAGTTGCATCTGGTGTTCCATTAGTTACGTTTGCATATGCATCTAGAACAGCTTGCTTAGCAGCTGCTTGAGCAGCATTTGATGGAGTAGCTCCACTATATGCATCTGATTGACCAGTTGCAGAATCCTTAGCTAGTTGAACCCCGGCATTGTAACTGGAGTTCTTACTACTACTTGTTAAATCAGCACTTGCATTATTTACTAACGCTGCTTTTTCAGCATCATAACCAGCTTGTGCTTGATCATATCCGTCTTTTTGTGCATCTTGAGCAATTGTACCATCAGTAGTTGGTTCTCCTGATTGACTAGCGAATGCTGAGACACCATTTTGTTCTGCTTGTTTAGCAGCATTTTGGGCGTTTTGATATGCATCTTTGTAGGCTTGACTATTAGTGTCAACATTCTTGCCACTTGATGGAAGTGAACTGTCAGGATTCTTAATTGCGTTATAAGCGTCTTTAACACCATAGTAGGCGTTTAGAGAATCTCCCGATAGTCCATTATCATTGCTAGATGTTGTATTAGCTTGAGAAACACCATCTTTAGAGTTTGCTCCTGCTTGTTGGCCGAGCTTATAAGCAGCGTCATTTGTTGAATAGCTATTTGCTGTAGCCTGTGCATTGTTGTTGTTCTTACCATCTGTATAACCAGCTTGTGCTTCTAGCACCCCTTGATTATATGCAGTATCGGTTGATTGAACAGTTGCATTAGCTTTACCAGCAACATAATCTTGAGCACCCTTTAGAATACGACCAGCTGTTAAACCTTGTTGGTAACTGGCTGTGTATGGTAGTGCTGAATCATTTTGATTTTTATGATCACTAGCAGTAGGAGTTGTTTGTTCAATACCATCATTGTATCCATCTTTAACAGCTTGGTAAGCTTCATTGTAGACGTCTTGATCAACATTTGATGGAGCTGTTTGATTAGCATTGTTATTATTTGATGCATCAACAAGCGCATTCTTAGCAGCTAATTGTTGACTATATGCATACTTAGAAATTGCTGATGTACTTGGGTCTGATTGCGTAGGTGTCGCATTAGCCGCATTTAGGGCAGCTAATGCGTCTGCGTATCCAGCTTCAGTAGCATGGCTAGAAACACTTTGACCCTTATTATTCATAAAGTCGTTAACAGCATCTTTGTATCCTTGAGATAATGATGCCCCATTTTGTTGACCATAACCTGTAGCGGCGTTGTAACCTTTTTGACGGTCAGCATTTGATGGGAAACTTCCGCTATTTAGTCCTGAACCAAAACCAATTGCAGCTTGTTTATAAGCATTTTGATAAATTATCTTATTAGCTGCAGTACTTGAGTTTCCGGTTAGAGAATCTGTATTAGAATTGGTTCCAGCAGTCATATCGGTTTGACCTTTTTGACTAGCTGCATATGCCGCATCCATTGCATCATTATATGCCTTAACATAATCTGCAGAATGGTTGGCATCTGCAGTTAAGTGTGCTGGTTCTTGACCAGTGGTAGTTCCGTTAGTGTATACCTGGTTCAATGCGTCAACAGCACCATTATATGCATCAACATCTTGAACTTGTCCTGATGCTGTAGTCATATGGTCTGCAGGCAAAGTAGTTAGTGCTTGTGCGGCTTGATAACTAGCTGTATATGCGTTGGCTGTATTAAAACCAAAGGTAACGTTTGCATTGTTTGGATTAGGATTAGTTGGATTACTACTGTTCTTAGCAGCTTGATATCCAGTCTTAATGTCGTTATATGCACTATTCCAAGCTAAATCACTTGCACTATTAGTACTAAATGGTGTGTTTTGTTGACCACTTGCAATTGCAGAAACTGCAGTGGTTTGGTTAGCTGATTTTTGAGCATTTGCAGTATCAAAAGCTTTGTTATAGGCATCTTGGTAAGCACGGTTTTGATTACTCAAATCACGTTTTGCTGCTGGATTTGCACCAGATTTAGCCACATCTGAATAAGCGTCCTTAATCGCATTTAATGCAGCTTGTGCGTTAGGGTCACTTAATGATTGAGTTGCGTCAGTATTTGCCTGAGTATTAGCACTATTTTCACTGTTTAACAAAGCTTGACCAGCTGCATAAGCTGTTGAATTAGTGTTACCAGTTTCATTGTTATAACCATTATTGAAGTCATCAATGGCAGCTTTAGCAAATGGATCTGTTGATTGTGCATTTGAATTAGCACTAACTTGGCTAAGTCCGTTATTGTAACTAGTTTGAGCAGCAGCACCTAAAGTTCCACTAATATCTTGGTATAACTTACCATTAGCACTTTGTGCAGGTGTGTAGTTTGTACCTTGAATCTTAGCTAATGTTGCGTTGAAAACATCATTAGTGACACTAGTTACGCTTGGAGTTGAATCTACGTTCACTCTGGTCATTGAAGCAGCATCATTATTCCAAGTAGATGCGTTATATGCATTGTATCCACTTAAGTAACTAGTTTGACTATTTCCAGTATAACTAGTTGATTTATTACCCGCTTGATTCATTGCATCTTTAAATCCAGCTTCAGCAGCATTAAATCCATCAGTAATGCTTTGGTTATAAGCTGAAGGCTTAGTGCTATCAGTAGTTGGAGCTGATGCATTAGATAAGTATTGACTAGCACCAATCTTAGCACTGGCTTCTGCTTGTTCATCAGTAATACCACTTTGATATCCTTGCACATATTGTGCTGGCTTATTTGCAGGAGCTGATGGGACCGTTTGGTTAGTTTGAGCGGCTGATGAAGCAGCTGAATAACCATCAGAATGTCCAGCAGATGCTGCTGAATATCCTGCTACGTATGGAGTATCACTAGCAGCTTCACTCTTCTTAGTTACATAGTCATTAGCACCCGCATCTGCACGTGCGGTTTGATATGCATTATCATAAGATTTTTTACTTACATTAGTTGAGCTAATATTGTTGTAATGAGGACCTTGATCATTGGCTTGTGCAGTGTTTCCGTCCTTATAACCGTCAATAGCTGCTTTATATGCATTAACATATGTTTGTTGAGCTCCAGCTGGAATTGAACTTGGAGCTGACACTGTATCTGGCAAGTTAGCAGCATTTGATCCGGCAGCTCTAGCAGTTGCTACAGCATCACTAATAGCTTGAGTATACGCATTTTTAGCATCAGTGTAACCTTGTTGATATTGTGGTTGACCCACTGATGAAGTTGAAATTGGATTGTCTGTTTGTGGTGCTGTTTGGCTGTTATTAGTACCATTTGCTAAAGCAGTATCAAATGAGTTAATCCCATTTGTATATGCTTGAGAAGAAGCAACTAATGAATAACCCACCTTTTCCATTGTGTTAAGACCAGCATCTGACTTGTTTTGTAAGGCAGTATATGCCCCCATCTTAATGTATTGATATGCAGTAATATCTTGGCTGTTTCCATCAGAAGAAACAGATGCAGAATTACCTAAGTTCATATTTGATGCATCTGAACTACTTGCACCGTTAGATTTGGCTTTAGAAACGGCAGCTTGAGCAACAGAATAACCAGTTTGTGCGTATGCTAATTGATTCATATGACTAGCAGTAGATTGTGGATTTGCTGGACTAATCCCACCATTAATTAATGATTGTGCGTAATCAAAACCGGCTGATTCCGCCTTATCAGCATTTGTATCTGTATTATTATCTGTGAATCCAACACTTAAAGCGTTTTGGTAACCAGCATATGCATCATTGTAAGCAATTTGTTGACTACTTGTTAATGAGTTATATGCAGAGGTTGGATTTGTTGTCGTTGAAATAGTACCTGCTTGTTCATCTTGAATGAACTTGGCAACACCATAGGCATCGGAAATGGCTTGTGTTACAGCTGTTGCAGCAGTTCCATTACTATTTTTTGTAGGCAAATTATATTGAGACATAATTTGTTGTTGATTTTGACCGGCACTTTGAAGAGCATCAGTATATGCTTGGCTGTATTGAGTTTGTGCTTCTGTATAAAGAGCTTGAGCGCCAGGGTAACTGATATTGCTTACATTATTTTTGTTAAATTGAGCATCCTTTTGACCAGCTTGGTATGCAGCTTGCTTAAATCCTTGTACAAATGCAGTTGGATTTGATGCATTAATATATGCCGCTAACTTAGTGTAGTCAGCATTAGGGTTGCTTAAGAACGCTTGATAACCAGCTTGGACACTGTTGTATGCAGCAGAGTAATCCGCGTTAGTTTGAATACCGAAACTTTCAGCATTCTTAGCTGCACTATTACCGTTTACCATATCAGCTAAGGCATCATTACTACCTGCACTAATGTTACTTAGTTGACCGTTGGCAATTTGCATATCACCATTTGATGTTTCAACAACTTTACCATTGGCTCCAGCTTGATAACCTTCAACAGTTGAAGTGTAAGCGTTTGGTCCTAATGTAGTATTAACTGAATTAATGAAGAATTGAAGCCTCATACCAACATTAGTAGTATCTGTTCCTGATGGAATATTATAACTAATTGGAATAATTCCACCATCATAATTAGCTGCACTTACTGAAGTAGTATATTGATTAGGATCAGCCTTTGAGAAAGTATCAGTTAGTTTTTGACCTTGCACTTGGGTCATTTGATTATATGTTCCAGCAGATGGACTGGTAGCGACACCAACATAAATAGTAGGAGTTGTAGTTGGAAAGGCTTTGGTAAATTGTGAATAGTTAGAGATCTTGGCATACGCTTGAACAGTAGTACTTCCATCACTATTTTTAATTTTACTTAAAGGACCAACAAATTGTACGGCTGGAATATCAGAAATATCTAAGACGTTTCCGTTAATGGTTCCATTAACATTATTACCGTTAAAATCAACACCTGTATAATTAGTTGAACCTGATAGTAAATTAAAATTATATAGATATTGAATTGAACCATCCGCTTGTTTAACACCCACTGTAAATGCATTAATATTCCCTGCTTTACCAGTTCCAGATGTCCCAGTAGTAGTTTGGAATTGTTGAACTGCATTAGACTTTAAAAAGATAACGTGATTTGAACCAACCGAGTTAATATTAATTGGTCCGTAATATGGCACGTTATAAGTACTATCTGAGTTGGTTACTCCTACTTTCAAGTTACCACGAGCACCAACATTAAAGTTTCCAAGACCAACGTTATTAATTAATCCATCATAAACTGATTCATGACCGTTATAACTATTCCATGCTGTGGTATCAGGAATTGAATCCATTAAGATCTGCATAACCCCACCATTAATAACGTTGATTTGAGTTTGGCTTGAACCTTGTAAATCAACTGGTTGGTTATAGAATCCTGAAATCCCATTATATCCTTCGTAATTTAATGTCCCACCATTAATGTTAATACTTACCTGAGCACCTGAGTAAACGGCACCACCAAACAAGTTCTTTTGATTGTTATATAACTGTGGAATGATATTTAAGGTTGCATTCTTATTAATGTTCAAAGAAGCCCCTGCATTTTTTAGCCAAACACCCCAAGTAGAACCATCGGCGATAGTTGCAGCTCCACCATTACCTCCACGTGTAATTAAGGTCATTTTAGCGTTTTCACCTAATGTGAAGTTACCTGTTACCACAACGTTAGTTCCACCTAAAGCTGGTGAAGTGTTACCAAAGTAGTGAGAATTAGGTTGAAGAATAAAGTTATTAACTTCAAGGTTTTCTTGATTACCATTACCCTCGATTGTTACTCCTGATTGGAATGGTGAAGTATAGGTAATACCATGGATAGGAACAACCACATTAACATTCCCACTAAAGTAGGTATCATTACTATATGAACTTAGTAGTTGTGGTCCAACGTAGTTTAAATTGCTAAAGTGGAACGCTGCTCCTGGTTCTGCACGGAACGTTCCGAAGAAGTTAGAGCCATACATAGTTTGGAAATTTTGTAGATAAATATCTAGACTTCCTGAACCTGGACGGTTAACTGTATAGTTGTTCCCATGAAAATCAACCATATGGTTTTGACCATCAACTGTGAAAGTTGCGAAATTAGTGTTAACAGTTCCATCGTTTTCACCGTTAGTAGCACCTGTTAGGTCTATATCATTGGCAATACGAACAACGTTAATTCCTGAAGCAATGTTACCACCAACAACGTTAGGATTTGTAGATCCGGTCATAATCGATGAATATTGATTACCATTTTGCACGTATACAATTCCATTAGCAGCTTGGTTGACAACATCATTATATCCTTGAATATAGGCGGTGATTCCTGTGTTAATTTGAGCGACTGAAGTATTTCCGTTGTAGCTATTGTTAGTGAAGAAAGCATTCATGGCATCTCTAGCACCACGGTATGCTTGGTCATATGCACTAGTAGTATTGCTTTGGTTAGAATTTAGGTAATAATCTTGAGTTTGACCATTTGATCCTACATAAACTCCTTGCCATTTACCTGATTCAGCATCGGCCATCCCTTGTTGAGTTAAAACATAAGTAACGGCTTGTGAGTATGCTTTTGAAAGACCTTGTGCTCCGCTAAATTTATTTTGTTCTGTATTAATTGAAGCAGTTGATGCAGTTGGCACACTAATGGCTTGGGTAGCATTTGATGCTTTTACGGATGTATTATTGGCATTATTTAATTTACCATCCATAGTTGTTTCATAATTAGAAACTGAATTAGAAGCATCTTTTGGATTATCTGCTCCACCTTGATTAGGGTCATTATATGAATTTGGACTTAGTGGTGTACCGTCAGTAGGGTTTTTAGTTGCACTAGAGGTTGTGCTACCATTACTTGCACTATTGTTTGAACCAGAGTTAGACCCCGCGTTTGAACTTTGACTGTTGTTTCCTTGTCCACTTGATCCTTGAGTACCAGTTTGTGCATTTGCATTATCATCTTGGTATCCATCTTGTCTAGTAACAGTATTACCATAGTAGTTATAGTCTTGTGTTCCTGCACCCATGTTTTTAGTTGCTGAATTATAAGCATTAATAGCAGCTTGAGCACCATCATAAGCAGCATTGTAATAATTGGCACCAGCACCACTTATTCCACTTGATTGGTTACCTTTTTTGTTGTAAGCATCAGTGTAACCTTGCTTGATTTGGTTAGCGTATGTAGCTGTATCATCATTATTATTGTATGAGGTAATTGATCCAGCGTATTGAGTAGTGATTGGAGTTTGGGATGGAGCTGGATTAGACACACTTGTCCCGTTAGAAGAACCCGCAGCTGAATTAGTTGTAGAGGTTCCAGAAGACTTAGCAGCTCCAGATGAACCTGAACCAGATCCTGAATTGGTTGTTGTTCCAGATGTTGTATCCGCCTTAGCACTCACGTGATTATTTGTCACAGTGTATGCAGACGCACCTAATAGGGCTAAAGTAGAAACAGATACGACGATCCATTGCTTTTTAACCTTTTTCATGACCTTCTTGTCATTTACTTTATTAAATTGTTTCTTATTATATTGCAATATCTCATCCCCTAATCTAACGCAATATTTTCATTTATAATCTATTTATAGTCTTTGTTAGCATACCACTATTTCTCACTAATTTGAATAATTTAGACTCAAATTCAGAAATTTTATTTTTCCTTTATCTTTTATTAAACTTCGTAAAGATTTTTTAAAATTAAAAAAAGGTCGTATCTTAAATTAGATACGACCTTTTTTGATTAATTACTTATTAGTAACTTTAACAAAAGTCTTATTACTTGTAATATATTGATTTTCATTGATGTATAGACGTGTGATACCACGGTACTTAACAACCTTCTTAACCTTAATGACACGATTTTGGCCATAATGTTTAATACGGTTTGCGATATCAAATTTCTTGTCATCATGTAACCAAACACCAGTTGGTCTGATTACCTTGTACTTAATACTCTTGTTATGAATAGTATAGTATGCATTTCTAGTTGCATTAGGACTAGCAGTTAAGATACCGCCGCCAACAACTCGATATCTTGGTACACCATTCTTGTAATAAGCAATTCCCGCAACCTTAAAGACATGCGCAGCATATCTTGGTTTCTTAGCATAGTAAACCACTCGATTACCCTTAGTAAACTTAGCTTGCTTATGAGTGTATACACCTTTGACGTTATATATATAACGTGGAAGACGTTTTTGAAGTGATTGTTTGTATGCTTTTTCATATGAACGAACGTAGTCGGCATTCTTCTTGTTCATATTTGGAATACTCATGTGCTTGTTACCACGCACACGACCAGCCTTACTTCCGTCTTCTAATTGACGTTTTCTTTCATCTGCGTAACCTTGCTTGAATGCATATTCGTAAAGTTCACCCATCTTCTTGTAGTTAATTGGCTTAGCCTTACTACGGTGGATATTAGCTCTTTCAGCCTTAATTCCTGCCTTGTATGCATTGTATCCAGCAACGTACGCAGCTGTTTCACGTTTAGCATTAGCTTGTGAAAGTGGACTAGTTGACTTGTTAGCCTTCGCATCCCTAATTGCACGCTTAACTTCCTTAGCCAATTGGTAACCTTGAGCAAGGTAGTAACTATTTAAGCCGTTTGTATTAACTTCTTCATTAGCTACCCCCAACTTAAATCCTTGACTAATTTGAGCATAGTTAGCTGCGTATTGAGCGGCTAATTGTGGATTATCTTTAGGCTTGTTGTTAACACCATTAGTAAAGTCAGTAACGACTTGACTATTGTTATTAACGTTATTTGCGGATGCCGCAGGTGAAACAGCATAACCATCACTGTATCCCTTAGCATATGCAGCTTGGAAAGCACCATCTTTACTATTGGCATTCTTAGTTTGGTTAGCAAATCCATCTTGGTAACCCTTCTTGTATCCATCTAAAATGGCGTTGTAGATTAAGTGATCTAATCCGTTTGGACCGATTAACTTGTCTTGAGGTTGTTTAGCCTGGATTGCAATAGCATCCTTCATCGCAATTGGAGCTGTCTTAAATCCAGCATCGTAAGCTGCCTTATCCACTGGATTTAGTTTATCATCTGCAGACTTTTGACCGCTGATGGCTTGACCTGCACCCGCTTGTGATTGAGCTTGCCATTCTGCGTAAGCACGCTTGTAGGCCTTGTCGTACATGACTGAAACATTTTGATAGCCATCTAGACTAACTCCATTTTGAGCAGCCGCAAAACCAGCTTTAGCAGCACGGTATGCCACATCTTCATCGCTTTGAGATTGATGAGCACTGTCGTTTTCATCGCTACCAAATGAAGCTTGGGCTAATTGGTAACCTTTCAAACTTTCAGCAGCTTTATTGAAACCTATCATAAATGCTTGGTCTTGACGTTGTGCTGCTGTCAATTTGTCAGCCGAGATTCCGCTCATTCCAGCATCAAAACCGTTAGATGCATCTTGGTAACCATTACTGTAATCGGCGTTTTGACTTTGTGGATATTGATTACCTTCAAAAGCGTTGGCACCTGTTGCGTAATGGAAACCTGTCATGAATGATGAATCATTACGTTGAGCAGCTGTTAAGCTACTTTCGCTAGTATGGTTTTGAACTACTTCGTTAAAACCAGCTTGTGATTGGTTGTAACCAGTTGTGTAAGCTTGGTCATAGATGTTTTGACTTTGACTTCTAGCATTATCCTTACCGTTCAAGTAGTCATTTGAACCATTAGCTGCGTTTTGCTTAATTTGAGCTAGTACTTGTTGATATGCGGTACGGTATGCGACTGGAAGTTGAGAAACATCCCTCGTAGTTGAATTCTTAAAGTCATTCAATGCATCAATTGAGGCACGGTATGCACGATCATGTGGATTGTCTGAATTGTAGGTATTAGATTGAGTAGGGTTATTTACCGCATCATTAATTCCTTGTTGAATTTCATCGGCAATGTTAAATCCACTCATGTAGACTGGATCATTTAATTGGGCTTGTGTTAATTGAGCTTTAGTGGTTCCGCTAGCACGGTTATTGAAACCAGCTTGCGCACGGTCAAATCCATATTGATAGTTACTATCGCTAGATTGACTTACGCCATTGTTAACAAAGTCTGCAGCCCCTTTACCAATATTGTAACCAGTCATGTATGTGGCACTGTTTGGTAATTGTTGGCTGTTACCGTTAAATCCATCATTAAATCCGTTTGATGTGTTGTTGTAACCAGTTGTGAATGCAACTGAATCAGCATCAGTTCCCTTAGATGAATTGTTAGCCAATCCATTTAGGAATTGTTGACTACCAGCAGCTACTTGAGCCTTAGCTTCATTGTAAGCTGTCTTGTATGCACGTTGATATTCAGATGAATTATTAGCTAAATTGCTATCCATTGGTTGTTCACTAGTTGCCGCCTTAAATCCAGCTAATGCAGCGTTGTAACTTTGTTGTGCTTGTGGGTCGTTAGTTTGGAAACGATCCTTATCATCAGGATTTGGATTCTTAACAGCAGCTTGGTAAGCAGCTTGGAAGTTAGCAGCCATTTGAACCCCTTGTTGGTATCCATAGCTATTATTGTTGCTGGTAATCCCCTTCAACTTATCAGAGTATCCGGCAGATGTGTCATCATAACCTAGTTGACGGAATTGACCATCCTTAGTTTCAGCAGTGTTATTAACAAAGTCATTGTAACCTTGCATGTATGCTGCATTATCCTTAGTGTATTCATGGTTGTATACATCTTGATAAATTAATGGTTGATTTGAAACGTCACTAGCGTGGTTTTGACGAGCGTCTGATCTAGCAGCAACTGTTACATTGTATCCCACTTGATAACCAGCAGTTCCAGTATTAGTTGCACTTTGGTTTGCGCCCGGTGTTGCTTTGTTAGCATCGTTACGACCTTGAATTGCATCATTAGCTGCTTGGTATCCAGAAGTAAATGGTGTGTTATTTTCAGCATTTGCATTTGGAGTATCAGAAATGGCATTTGTGTAACCATTTTGCGCATGATTGAAACCAAAGTTGTAACTGGATTGAACCATTGCATTAGAATCCTCTGGAGCTGATTTACCTACACCACTAATAAAGTCGTTAGTTCCCTTATTAATTTGCGCTAATGATAAATCATAAGCAGCTTGATAAGAAGCACGATATGGTAATGAATGAGTGGAATCATTATCCACTGGACTCGCTCCTGGAACTTGGGCTGCTTGGTATCCGGCAACCGCACCTAGATAAGCGTCATTAACGTTTTGATCTTGGTTATGTGGATTACCATTTACAACATCGTTTAAGGCAGCCTTAAATCCAATACTTAACTTATTACCTTGGTCATATGCTGGTTGGTATCCGGCATATGGAAGACTTTCAGGTGAGTTGGTTAAACCATTGATGAACCCTTTTTGAGCATCAGCTAAACCGGCATCTGTAGCCATGTTATGTGGTAATGAAGCAGTGTTGTCAGCTAGATATTGTTTAATTGCATTGAAGTAATCACCAGTAAATTTATCAGCGTCTTCTGGTTTAGAAATGTCTGCCTTAGGATCGTAGTTACCATAAATCTTGTCAAAGTATGCATTGTATTGATCTTGATATGCTTGAGTATGGCTTGAAACATCTTGTTTCTTACCGTTACGAGCATCTGTCATTGCTTGGACAACCGCATCATGTCCATCTTGACCACCTGCAGCACTTACATCAGGTGTACCTTCTGTATAAGTTGCATTAGCAGCGTTATCTGAAGCTACACGTGCATTGTATCCAGCCATAAAGACAGGATCATTTCTTTGAACGTTAGTTAATTGATCAACTGTAGTTCCAGCCTTAGCAGCATTGTAACCATCGCGAGCGTCCTTGTATCCTTGACTCACTTCATCGTCACCTAATTGACTATCAGACTTAGGAGTGCCATTCAAGAATTGACTAGCACCTTGACCTAAGTTGTAACCATGCACGTATGCGATGTTGTTACTTTGACTTTGGTCAAATGGTTGGTTACTTAAACCAGTTGTGAATCCATTCTTAGCATCTGAATATGCTTGATAAGTTAATTTATCAAGACTACTACCAGAATTAGTTGGAACACTTGGTGCATTAGTCAATGCATTCAATCCATTATTAACAGCTGTTATAGCATCTTGAACTGCTAATGCATATGTTTTTTGATATGCAGGAGATGCAGAAGATGGAGCAGTGGTTGATGGATTAGCATAACGAGCTGCGTTCATTGCATCTACTGTTGCTTGATATGCTTGCTTAGTAGACAGAGAAGCGTTATCAGCTGGTTTTTGACTACTATCTTGTTCAGCTTGTTTGTATGCTTGATATGCTTGTTGTCCAGCATTGTATGATTCACTGTAACCAACATTATCAGCATTTTGGTTTTGACCATTAGCAGCGAATCCATCGTTAAATCCGTTAGTTGCGTCAGTGTAACCTTGTGAGTGGAAGTCAGTACCTTGACTTTGACCACCTTGAAGGTAATCATTAACCCCACTTTGGTATTGCTTCATAAACGCATCAGTTTGACGGTTGTAAATAGCTTGATAAATTGGTGCTTGAGCACTGTTATCAACACGGTCTGGATGCATGAAGTTTTGACGAGCTGATTGAGCGGCGTCATATGCCATTCCATAATCATGATCATCTGAATCTTTCTTGGTTGCATTTTGTTGAGAACCATCTTGAAGTCCCTTTTGATATGCCACATAGGCATTAAATCCAGCCATAAAAGATATTTGATGTTTTTGTTGATCGGTTAGTTGACTTGATGATGAATCATGATCCGCTGCATAGTTAAATCCAGCAAGAGCTTGATTATAACCATTGGACTGATCCGGATTAGTAGAGTCATATCCTGACTTGTCTAATATGAAATGACCAGCACCCTTACCAACGTTATATCCATTCATATAAATTGGATCACTTGAATCAGTCGCAGCTTGTCCATTAAATCCAGTATCATAACCAGATTTAGCTAATTCGTATCCAGCTGGAACAGATTGATCTAATAAATCTTTCGAGTCTGTTGGATTGTCCACAATTCCAGCAGCAAAATCAGCAGCTCCCTTTTGAAGTCCTGCAGTGTATTGGTCAAATGCAAGTTTGTAAGCATTTTGATAACCAACATTTTGAGCACTGTTATCAGCTGCTGAACGACGTTCTTTGGCGTCTGTGAAACCAGCCTTAGCAGCATCATAAGCAGTTTGGGCTGTGAACTCACCTGAACCAGCTGTTGGTCCTGTGTAAGTTTCATCCCCAGCTTTGGCACTAGCATATCCTTCACCAACAGCAGAACCCAACTCATTACCTCGTAGGTAACCAATGCTATTAGATTGTGGTTGGTTTGGATGGTTTAATCCATCTGTATAACCCTGAGAAGTTTCGTTAAATCCACGGTTGTATGCGATGTTATCGAAGTTGTTGTTATCTGGTCCATTGTTATTATTCAATCCATCAACGAACTTATTCATCCCATTTGCATATTGACTAGCAGCTTCATCACGAGCTAATAGATATGCCTTTTGGTAAGTACCAGATTGAGATGCATCTACCTCATGATTAGGATCAACTTGTCCATCAGTAAATCCAGCTAATGCTCCAGCAAAGGCACTTTGAGCGTCGCTAGATGTTGCATTAGCATCACTTTTAGCATTGGCATTATTTCTGGAGTAAGCCATTTCATTCTTAACGTTTTGACCTTGTTGGTATCCAGCATTGTATTGGTCAGACGGGTTATTAATCTTATTAGAACCTGATAAACCATCTTCATAACCAGCCTTGGCGTCATCATAACCCTTCTTAATAGCGGCTTTGTACAAACCATTGGATGTGTGGTAATTAGATGGTAATCCTTGTTCGTCATCCCTGTTATAGTTCAAGAATGCAGTTGAACCAGTTGGAATCAAGTTAATTGCTTCTTGATAAGCTTGATTGTATGCATCTTGGTAAGCCTTGTATGCAGTACCACTGTAATCGCTTGGCTTAGGAGTTGCTGCGGTTGCTTGACCGTTATGACTATATGCAGCATCGAATCCTGCTTGAGCACCTAAGTAAGCATCCTTACCTAAAGCATCATCAGTTGATTGATAATTAACATCTTGATCTCGACTTTGTGCTAGATTGGTTGCCACAACAGATGCTTTTCCTAGCGCGAAACCATCAGTGTACCCTAGTTGGTTTTGTGCTGGTTTTACATCAGTACCAGCAGATGCATTAATTTGGGCTGTCTTTCCTGCATTGTATCCGTTTTGTTCATCCGCAAAACCAGATTGAACATCACTATTACCATTAGCAGTTGTTTGACCATCCTTAAATTGTTGCATTCCAGCTTTGTAGTCATTCACGATTTGATCGTAAATCAAGTTGTAGACACGGTCTTTACCTGAACGATCACTATCTGCAGATACTGTATTAGCCACAATATCAGCACGGGCCTTAGTAGCAGCTGCTTGAGCATCTTGATAGATAGCCAATTGAGTTGGATCTTTTGGTGCAGGAGTTTGGTTATTGTATCCAGCTAATGCGCTCTTTCTAGCGTTGTATCCAGCTTGATATGATGCGCTCTTTTGACTTAACTGCGTAGCAGTATAGTTTTGTGTTGCTGCATCATTAAATCCGTTTTGAGAATCTGTAAATCCTTTAGATAGCGCCTTTTGATCCATTCCACGTGTATCAGTTCCTGATGGAGCAGCATTTGGATCACTTTGATCATTACCAGATAGGAAGTTTTGTGCACCTTGAGTAACTTTTCCAGCTACTTCTGTCGCAGCTTGGTAGTATGCATCCTTGAAGAACGGATTGTTACTATTTGGATTGTTAGCAACTCCATTAGATAAGTAATCATTCATCGCTTTAACAGCACCATTGTAGGCTTGACCTTCAGCGACAGTGTTTACATAGGTGTCCATGTTACTCTTATCGCTAAAGTTAGCTTTGCTACTTTCAGCACTGTTATTAGCATTAGCAAGTGCGGCTTGGTAACCATTTTGCTCACTCTTCCACATGTTAACACCAGTTTGGAAGGCGATATTAGTCTTTTGACCTGCTGATTCAGCACCTTCATCATTACCAGCTTTGAAGAAGTTATATCCTTCAAGCGCCTTGTTGTAACCGTTTGAAGTAATATCTAGTTGATCAGAACGAACACCGTTATTACCAACAGTTAATGGTGTGTTTTGCGCAAATGCAAGTGCACCATTCTTATAAGCTGATTTATTGTTAGCTAAAGCTTGATTATATGCTGTCATGTAGACAGTATCGTGCACAGAAGTATCAGCGATTGGGTCATTATTTCCATTCTTTAGATTATTTTGAGCATCTAAAGCAGCTTGATATGCTTCTTGGTATGCTTGTTCAATTACCTTAGGATTATTAATTCCTTGTGGACCATCAACAGTTGCTGCTAATACCGCTGATCTAATTTGACTACCTTCAGTATAACCATTGATGTAGAAGTTAGATGATTTCACCGCAGCACTGGTACTACTATTTCCATTAACAGCATCATTAAATCCACTTTGTGCTGATTGATATCCTTGAACAAATCCTTGACTCTCAGCTTCTGTGAAGGATGTTGCATTATCAGGGTCAGTAGTCTTGCCAATTATGTTAGCTTGATCACTAGTTAGATTTCCTAGCATGTGTTGGTTGAATAAGTAGTTATTCATACCGTTCATAGCTGCACCTTGGATCGAATTCCAAGCGGTATTGTAAACAATATTACTAATTCCTGTACCATTAATTTTTGCTGCATCGGAAGTATTACCTGTGTTGGTATTATTTCCGACATTTCCAGTAGAAGCAGTCGATCCATTACTATTATTGGTATTACTTATCGCTACGTTAGGATTTTGTTTGAAATCTTTTAACGCTTGAATAACAGCATTCTTAGTGTCATTTTGATTACCAGAATTATCACCAGTATAGTTGGTAGTATTGTTAGGATTGTTCATCGTATCCATATAAGCTTGTTTAATTGCCATTGCGGCATCATAACCTTGCTTATATTGATCGTTATTGCTTATAGGATTTAATCCAGAAAGAGCATCATTAAAACCACTCTTGGCGCGACTGGCACCTTGAATAGCAAATGTATCATTATCCAATTGTGTATTATTAATAACCGAGTTAACACCATTTTGGTATTCATTTTGTGAGTATTCATATACTAATTTATATGCATTTGAATATACTAAGCTATTCTTATTGGAATTATCTTGTTCAGGAATTCCAGCAATCAAATCATTTTGAGCTTGAAGCATTGCCGTAGCAGCAGTTTGGTAATTTGAATCTCCACTACTTTGTGGAATCAAGGTTCCCTTAGATCTTAAATCATTAAAAGCTTGGATGACTTGAGTTGCTGCATTATTACCCGTTGTATAAGCAATATTATTAGCAGGCGTAGTTGTGTCCTTAGCTGGCAAATGAAGAATAGTTCCTAAATTATTAGTATTTCCAGTTATTAAAGCGTTATTATAAGCTGCTTTTGCAGCATTAAAACCATTCGTTTCAATATCTGAAGCACCACTAGGAACGCTTGCATCGTTATCATTACCATTCAAAAACTCATTAATTCCTTTAGCATAGTCATTACTTGCTTGAATATAAGTATTCAAGTATGCAATTTGAGCAATCGTAGAAAATGGTTTATTTGGGTTATTTGCGTAACCAGACTGACCGTTTTTAAGTGCAGCTCTAATAGTATTTTGAGTGTCATTGTTAACGTTTAGACTAGGATTATTTGCAAATGTTTGTTTGGCTAATGCAATCGCTGATTGAACATCTGAATTAGATGCATTCGTAAAGGCACTTACCCCGGAAGCGTAGGCGCTACTTTGACCAGTAGTATTATTTTGACCATTGGTAGCAGCGTTAAAACCTGATTGAGCCTGCGTGTATCCATAGCTATAAGCATTTTGTGCTGCTGCTGCGTCGTCTAAATTAGTAGTTCCACTTTGAGTTTGTTGCGAATTGCCACTAGTAAAGTCTTGAACACCACGAGCAGCATAATAACCCGTTAGATATGCCGGAGCTTGGTATGAGCTAACACTTGAATTATTGGTTCCATATACATATCCATTTTGTGATTGATCATAGAATTGACCATAATCAGTATTATCACCGGTAACTTTAGTAATCTGTGATAGTGCTTGATCTTTGGTCAAACCTTTATTGGCTGCCATTGCAACGATGGCAGCGTTATAACCCATCATAAATGTTGGGTTAGCTTTTTGTGCATCCGTTGGTGTCTGATTTTCTGCAGCTGTAAAGTAACCACTTCTAGCATTACTATATCCATTTGAAGTAGCTTGTCCTGGATATCCATTTAATCCATTACTCTTATCCTTACCACTTAAGAATAGCGTAGCTCCTGCAATAAATTTAGATTGACCATCTGCAAATGCTCTTTCATAAGCGACATTATATGCCAATGACTTATTCGGATTTATTGTACCTGAGCCACCGTTTTGACTGTCAGTGTATCCGGCAGCCGCCCCTTGAATTGCATCGTTAATGGTTACATTAGGATCCGTCTTACCTATACTGGACTGGGTTAGATTAAATCCAGCGTTAATATTTTTTTGATAATCAAAACCTTGTTGGTATCCCACACTATTATTATATCTATTTGAATCCTGAGTATTTGCATTAACACCATCTTTAGCGTCTTGGAAACCTTGTTGATAGACCTTATCTGAATTATTAGAAGTATAAGTTGCATCGTGACCATTAGTGTTTAAGTAGTCACTTACTCCTTGATTATAAGCAGCATTTACATTGCTTAGTAATGGTGAATATAGACTCTTAAATGCTTGGTCTTGATTATTATAATTTGAGTTTAAGGTCCCGTTGTACTTCTTGCTAAACCAATCAGTTACTGTACTATCTTTACCTCTTTGAGCATCATTAATTGCTTGAACTTCAGCGTTATATCCATCTACATATAGTTGAGATTTGCCACTAGCAGTCGTGATAGTTGCAGTTGCTAAATTAGCACGGGCATCCGCTGCTCCTTGCTTAGCTTGATTGTAACCATCATATCCAGCGTTATAAGCTGCTAAAGTTGAATCAGTCGGTTGGTGACTCTTATTAGCCGCACCAGATTGGTCATCAGTAACATGATCATTAAAACCAGCTAACGCTGCATTATAAGCATTAGTATATGCATTTTTCATTGCATCGTTAGTAGATGAAGTAACGTAATAAGTAGAATTGGATTTAACGTTATTAATGAAATCGTTTTGACCATTCGCAGCTTGTGCATCATAAGCTCTGGCAGCCTTTTGATATACAGCAATGTATGGAGTAATTTGTGAAGGATCCGTTACGTTCATAATCGCAGGGTCTTCTGTACCCATTTTAGCAGCATTTAAACCAGCCACTGCAGCGTTATATGCTTGAGCTTCAACGTAGTTAGTACTATTGGCAGTAACCGAACTATACTCAGTGCTGTTTTGATTTTGCAAAGCCTTTTTATAACCTGCAAGAACACTTTTAGTAACGTTATTGTATCCCGCTTGATATGAATCACTAGTATTAGTTGATGCATTAGAATTAGTATCTAAATTACTCAAATTAGCAAGAGCATCTGATGCCCCTTTTTGAGCTTGTAAATATCCAATAGAATAAGCATCGATTTGTTGATTACCATCTGATAACGCAGAATTTCTTAGAGGGTTACCATTTAAGTATGAATATGTTCCACGTGCTCCTTCATAACCTAAATTAACTAAATTATCGGTACTTGAAGATTTTAAAGCACTGATACTTGTGGAAGAATTCCATCCTTTATCCCAGATAAAATTACCGTATCCTTGTTTAGCCTTATCATATCCACTCTTATAATTAGCATTATTTTTATACTTATCATCATTTTTATTTCCTTGCAAATAGTCTTTAACCCCTTGTTCGGCGTCTGATTGACTAATTGCATAAGCTTGTTGATATGCTTGTTGGTATGCAATTGGTTTCTTACTTATATCAACTGAAGTCCCTTGTAGTCCTGCTTGGGCACCCAAATAAGCTTCATATTTAGCTGAATCGATAATATTACCGTTATTATCTTTAGGTTGTTGATCTTCAAAATCTTTATTAACACCATTATTAGATTGTTGTGAAATGGCTGCTTGATATCCAGCTTGGGCGTCTTGTGCTGCTTGGAACGCTTGCATAAATCCAATATTATTTTTTTGCACAGAATTTAATTCTTCACTAGTCTTACCAGATAAAGCTGCTTGATATCCCAATGAAGCATCTTGTTGAGCTTGTTGCCATAATACATCTTTACTATCGGCAGCTTTTCCATTCAAGAAATCGTTCACTGAATTCTTATATGCATTTTGTGCTTTAGTTAGTGCATTTTGATATTGAGATTGATAAGAAACACTGGTATTAGTTAAATTACGAGTTGGGTTAGTAACTGATGCGTCAGCATATGCATCACGAACTGCGTTAAATCCATCCATATAAGCTGGATTATTACTTTGTGTTGGTCGATTAAAGTTACCATATTGTTGAGTAGCTTCATATGCACCGGTTTGTGCATCCTTAGCGTATTGGAATGCCTTTAAGTACGCTTGCGATTGATTGCTTGGATTACTTGGATTTACTGATGATGGATTATTGCCATCAACGTATTTAGCTTTAAAATCATTAAATGCTTGTTGCGCATCATTATATGATGAACTATATACGTCATTATTGCTTTGTGAACCTTTATTTTGAATAAAATCATTAAGTCCATTCTGATACTTAGCATTAATATCATTATATTCAGAATTGTAAATTATCTTATAGATATCACTCTTGCCATCTAAGTTAGTAGCTGTTCCTGTTTTGGCCACAGCTGAATAAGCATCCCTATACGCATTATATGCGTCTTGGTATGCCTTAGGTTGAGAAGAAATATCTGATGCGTGGTTATTATCAATATCGTTTTTAGCATCTTGAATCGCTTGAGTGGCGCTTTGAGCAGCTACAACTGCATCCTTATATGCTTGTGTTTTACCACTTAGAGTGTCTGTGCTCATATTAGATCCATTCGCAACGTTGTATTTAATTGCATCTTGGAATCCATTTAACGCATCTTGGTAACCCTTAGTGTATCCAGCTTGGTTAGATGCACTAGATGGATTATTAGTTCCACCGTTAACAAGCGCTTGTTCCCCAGATTTAATGGATTGACCTAGTTTATATCCAGATAGACTTTGGTGACCATCATTAACACCATTATATCCATCAATAGCATCTTGGTATCCTTGAGCTGAAACATCTTTATATTGTGATGGTAATGATGAGGTATCATTTGAATCTGAATTCAAGAATGAGTTAGCACCATTATCGTATTGTGACTTAATTTGTTGATATGCCAAATTATATGCATCAGTCAAAATCAATTGACCGTTGGTATTAGTAGTTGAACCAGTTGTAACATCTTTTTTAGCGGCATTAAACGCGTTAACCCCGATTGCATAAGCTGCATTATTGTTTAATGAGTCATTTGATACTTTTCCGTTAGCAGCATCTTGAATTCCTTGCTTAAAGTTATCAGCAGCATGGAATCCTTGATCATAAGCAACGTTATTAGGATTTGCTTCAACAGTTGTCACCTTACTATCTTGATAACCTTGCACAGCATTGTAATAAGCGTTGTTGTAGTTATCAGTATATTGTGCAGTTGGTTTTGATGTAGCAGTTGAACTTGGATCAGGGTTTACATACGAATTAGTTGATGATTGTTGTTGACCGTTAATGAAGTCATTAAGTCCTGACAATGTTCCTTTGGCATCAGCTTTGGCACGATTGTATCCATCAATGTAACCTTGTGGGTCAGTGATAGAATTGTTGTCTTTAGCAATGTTTTCAGCAACGCTTCCAACTTGAATGGCACCTGGATTATTATTTGGATCTGGTGCACCTTGTGCAAAAGCATTGTAACCAGCCATTACACTGTTGTAACCATTGGTGTAATCGTCATCAATTTTGTATCTATCAATGTAACGTTGTTGATCTGCTTGATTACCATTAGATAAGTAGTATAAAGCATCGTCACGACCATCACCGATACTTGAGTAACTACCAGTATCGATAACTTGTTGACTTTGATCAACTAATGATTTTCCATCAGAAGAAAGATCATAACTGTGTTGTGAAGAAGTAAATTGCTTAGTTTGAACTTGAGCAACCGTATCAACCCCATCAACTCCATAACGAAGAAGCAATCCAACGTATGGTGTCTTCGTTGGGTTGTAATTACTTGGCATATTAATGCTGTACTTGATTAGTTCATAATTATAGTTAGCAGGAACTTGAATTGCTTGAGTGTAATTATTCTTATCCACCGTTACAGTATTAAAAATATTATTACCTACAGTTGTTAAAGTTGGATAACTATTTTGAGTACCATAACCAATTTGCGCATAAATTGGGTCCGTATCAGTTGATTTACGATCACTGACTTGTGCATAACCAGTTAATGTATATGTTCCATCAGAATTTAAAACTGGAGTCATAGGACCTACGAAATAAACTGCAGGAACCGTTGCGATTTGAACAAAGTTAGGATTTCCTGATTGAGTAAATGATCCCTTATTACCAGAAGCATCAACAAAACTATTGGTATAGTTTCCATTCTTATTATATAAATGGAAACTGTATAGAATTTTAGATGATCCTGTATTTGATTGACCAGCAATCAAACCATTAGAGCCTTGCACTCCTACCCCGTAAGTAACCAATGAAGTATATGCGTCTATTTTACCGTTAGAAATACGACTGCTGGTATTAGTATTTTGAGTTAAATCTAGTGTAATATTATTTTGGCCTGGATTAGTAATGTTCAATGGACCGGCCAACAAGTTAATTAAGCCTGTACCATCACCACTAATATATAGGTTCCCTAAGTTATTAACATTAACTTGTCCGTTATTGTTATATAGCAACCCATAAGAAGTTCCAGTGGTAGAACTACCTAACCCTTGGGATTTAACCATTACTAAACCACCATTAGAAATATTAACTTGACCAGTGGAATCAACAAACATTGTGGCATCAGAGTTATAACTTGGCGCTGCTGTTTCAATATCTAAAATCCCACCGTTGATGTTAACATTTCCGTATGTGTATAGACCGTTAGCATATAATGTACTACCGTTCCATGCATCTGGAATAATTTGTAAAGTGGCACCTTTATTGATGTTTAAGTTAGCACCATTAGTAACCACGATTCCATAGTTTGAACCCAAACGAGCATAGTATCCACCGTTACCACGGGGTATCAATGTCATTTGAGATCCTTCATTCATAGTTAAACTACCTGAAAGCTTAATAACGTTGTTACCGTAATCTCTGGCAACTGAACCGAAGTATTTAGAGCCAGGATATAGTAGTAAGTTTTGGACTTCCATATTTTCTTGGTTACCATTACCTTCGGTTGGATGAATCCCATTATTTAATGAAGTTTGATAAGTAGAAACGTTAATTTCATTAATATTTCCCTTAAAACGAATATCGTTACCCCCGGCAGGCCAGTCAGAAAGCATTTGAGCCCCCATGTAGTTAACGTTATCGTAAATAACCGTACCTGGTTGGTTAATCTTTAAGAAACCATAATAGTTGTATGAGTATGCCATTTGGAAGTTCTTGATATTAAGAACTGGGTTGACCCCAGCATCAGCAACGAATTGATCCAATACCCCATGGAAATCAACTTGGTGATTTTGCGCATCAACGGTTAAGTTTTTTAAATGCTGGATTGTTGGCCAATGTTCTACATATGGATCTCCTTGGAAATCGATATCGTTAACTAATCGAACATTACTATATCCTTTACCTTCATCATTGATTCCTAATCCCATCGCATCATTATATGCAGAATAACCGGAATTATTACCATTAACAAATGAAGCAAAACTCCAATCAGAGTGATAATTACCTGCTAAGGCACGTTGGAATTGCCATGCATTATGAACAAAGGCCGTGTTATTATCGTTCATTTCACGGGCAACATTATCGTATGCCATTTGATAATATGCACTACCATTAAGGTAGTTAGCGTTTGTATTTTCGTTTTGTAGTACATATCCATATTTTTGAATAGTATCGTTAGTTCCCCATTGATCATTCATGGCTTGTTGTGCACCAATGTAAGCTTGATCATATGGATTAGTAGATTGGATTAATGGATGATAGTTATCACCCGGAAAACTCAACTGACGAGATGCATCGTAGACTAAGCCTTGTTGAGTACTAATACCTGACCACTTACCAGCTTTAGCATCTTCTGTTCCTTGATGAGCTAAGGCATAGTTAACCCCGAATTGGTAAGCATTATATAGCTCAGATCCAGCAGTATAGGTATTTTGACTGGTAATATTGCTATCAGTATTGGTAGGAATATTAATTTGGCCATTTTCTGCAGCACCTAAATGCACAGTTACATTAGATTTACCATTGAATTTAGAATTCAAACTACTTTCGTAACTTAAGGCAGCTGAATGAGCTGATGTAGCTGCTTGGGCAGATGAAGTTGCACCGGAAGCTGATGATCCTGGTGTATTAGTGTTTTGTGAGAAAGCTGTGTAATCTTGAGTTCCTGTACCATAACCATTTACATAGTTATTGTATAAACTCTTAGCATTACTGGCACCATAATAGGCAGCATTGTAGTAGTTTTGGGCATCTGAAGCGACAGTTGCAACGTTGTTACCATTTCCGGCAAAAGCGTCAGATGCGGCTTGATTAATCGCACCATTATATTTAATGGCATCTGAAGCAGCACTTGCTACATCTGAAGCTTGAGAAGATGATATTAAAGAAGATGCAGGATTAGCAGCTATTGATGCCCCTGACGAACTATATTTAGTTTGTGATAAATCCACAAGTCCTGTGTTGTATGCAGATTGGGCTTGTGATGACAACGATTGATTTCCGGGAGTCGCTGCAGTAACAGCCACACTTCCGGCGCTTTGATTGGCATAAGAAGCATTAATATTATTTGTATTAGTTACACTAGTAGTACTTGCAGCTGCAGCAGCTGTAGTTTGAACAGCTCCACTGGTAACAGTACCACTAGATGGATTAGATACAGATTGTTGGTTAGTAGTCGTGTTTGTAGAAGCGTTATCAGCGTGTGCATCTTGACTGAAAGTCATGGTGTAAGTTACTCCACCTAATGTGGCTAGAGTGGATAGTGACACTACTACCCATTGCTTTTTAACTTTTTTCATGACTTTTTTGTCATTTACTTTGTTAAATCGTTTCTTATTGTATTGCATAATCGTCGTCCTTTCTTTGAACTTTTTTATTAAAAATCGATTACTAGAAAATCACTGCGTATTAATTTTTAGCTACAGTTAACGCAATTTTATACATAATCAATATTATCATTTTCTAACACAAAATATAATCATTTTTACTCTTTCTTAACAATTATCATATGTTTTTAATATGAATGTAATATGGCATCAGACTTAAAAAAAATCATTATCTTTTTTGTAAAAAAAGATAACTATTACTTTTATATCCGTTGTTTTTCTTTTACAATGTAATAAACACATTTCGATGTCCAAAGGAGGGAAAACAACATGACCAACCAACGCTTATTAAATATTGAAAATGGTTATAACTTCCGTGAATTAGGTGGTTATCAAACCGCTGATGGTAGACAAGTTAAATGGAACAAGGTCTTACGTTCCGGTGAATTAGCCGATCTATCTAAATCAGATTTAAACTTTTTAGAAACTTACGGTGTCAAATATGACGTCGACTTACGTTCTGACGCAGAACGCGCTAAAGCTTCTGACAAACTTCCTAATAATGCGGAATTAATTAAGAACCCAGTTTTCAACAGTGGTCACGACAAGACAGAGCGTCAATACGCTGAACAATATATGTTTGACGCTTCTCGTGGCAAAGCCAACATGATTCGTTCTTACCAATCAATGGTTACTAGCCCCGAAGCCCAAGCCGCCTTCCAAAATCTTTTTAAAGTTTTACTACAAAATGATGGCGATGGCGTTGTATTATTCCACTGTGCTCAAGGAAAAGACCGCACCGGTTTATCTGCCGCTTTCTTCTTATTCGCATTAGGTATCGATATTGATACCATCAAACAAGATTACTTAATTTCAAAAGAACAAATGGTGCCATACATTCGTTTAAAGGTCGACCAATACAGTAAATACGGTATGACCGAAGCTTTAGAACAAAACCTTCATGATTTATACACCGTCGACGAATCCTATTTTGATGCTGCGATGGAAACAATCAATGAAAAATATGGCAACATCAACAACTTTTTACATGAATTCATTGGTTTAACCGATGCTGATATTGATAAATTAAAATCCATCTATCTAACCGATTAAACCGTATTGGAGGGATTTTTATGGGATTCAAAAAAACCGCTGTAGCATTAGGAATCATGTCGACTGCAGTCAGTACGACTGCCTTCCTATTCAGTAACTACCTATTTAAATTAGGAATGAGTCGCAAAGATGACGAACCAACACCACAAGCCAGCCAAATGCGATTTGCTTATGCTTACTACCGTTATGTTGACTGGTTCCATGCCATTCCTAAAGAAGAATGGGTATTAAACGAAGTTGACACTGGTGAAAAGATGATTGCATCTTACGTCCCAGCAAAAACACCTACTAACAAGACCATAATCATGGCACATGGTGTTGGTTGTAACCGTGAAACAATGGCCAACTTCATCAAGATGTATCATGAACTAGGCTTTAACGTTTTAGCACCTGACGATCGTGCCCACGGAGATAGCGACGGTAAGTACGTCAGCTACGGTTGGAAAGATCGTATCGACTACCTTCGTTGGATTCAATTAGTCCTAGAAAAAGTCGGTGAAGATGCCAAAATTTTAATGTTTGGAATTAGTATGGGTGCTGGTATTGTGACAATGCTAAGTGGTGAAAAACTACCTAAGCAAGTCAAAGCCATCATCGCTGATTGTGGTTACACTAACGTCGGTGATGAGTTTAACTATCTACTAAAAGATATGTTCCACTTACCACCTTACCCAATCGAACCACTAGTTAGTGCAATTAACTGGTACAAAGTCGGTTACCGTCTTCACAATGCTTCTTGTACTGAAGCACTAAAGAAGAACAAATTGCCAACGCTATTTATTCATGGTGATAGTGACATCTACGTGCCAACATACATGTCATACGAAAACTACGCCGCATCAAAAGGGCCAAAACAATTATGGATTGTTCCTGGCGCTGGCCATGAAGAAAGCTTCTGGACTAACCCAGTGGCATACAAAAAACACGTTAAAGATTTTCTTCATACTCACTTTGATTAAGATAAAAAAAGAGTTTCCAATTTTCATTGGAAACTCTTTTTATTTATGACGCAATCGTTTTAATAATTGACGTCTTAATTTTAATAATTTAACTCGTTTTCGATGACTTAAATGTTTTTGTTTTAATTGATGGTTAACTTTTCTCAAACGTTGTTTCACCGTTTGATGTTTGCACTTAGGTTGAACTTTTTGTGTATCATCCCAAGCTGTATTTTGTCTAATAACATCCATCAATTGATCTAAAGCAGCTCTTTCTGATTTTGAAATCAACCCAGTTTGATCATAGATAATTGGGCCGAAACCATCATTTTGAATCTTTTTAATTATTTCTTTGAATGCATTCATTTGTTTATTTAGGCCAGTGATTGTTGCTTCTAACGCATTAATTTGAGATTGTTGTTGTGCGATCTGTTTGGTTAATTCATCATTCACTGGTTGTGGAATTACTGGATGGTTATCATCTTTGGAAGGCACAACTTTTGATTTGTCGTCCACAGGAACACTTGGTTGATTATTACTATCTGTGGTCTTGTTATCGATATGATTATCAGATGAATGATTAGTATCTGGTTCTGTTTTATCAGTATCTTGCTGTGGTTCTGGTGTCACCGGCTTCATCGTATCTAATAACGTTGCTAATTGATATTGGTGACGTGATGATAATGTTGTTCCTGCAAAGCTTTCATCATGGCTTTTAAAAGCGTCTTTTGCCTGTTTAGATAACATCGCTTCACCCATATCAGATAATCCATCAATATGTTGGTTAACATCAACTTTTACTAGTTGTTTGCTCAATTGATGCAATAATAGCTTCTTATTATGAACATAGTCCAACACTGAACTAATAACGTTATCGATATCACGATAGCTAGTGATAACGTCATCAGTATCTTTAGCTGCTTTGAAGTCTTTTTTAATTGACTCGCGTAATTCGTTTTCTTGACGTAACAAACCTTGATAGTCGTTAATTGATAAACCTAATTTCGTACAATACTTTTGCCAATCCGCAATTTGATCATCACCGACAAAACTGTCGTTAGCAGGCACCATCTGGACGAACTTTTCTCCTTCAGCAATCGTATTATTAGTATGTGCCTGAATTTGATTATCCAATTCTTGTTCGTAATCCAACGATAATTTGGATAATAAGCTTGGTAACTTGTCAGCATTAGTCGTGGTATCAGCATGAACAAGCGATATCCCGCTATTCACACCTAACGCCAATAAAATAATTCCCAGCATCATTCTTGCTTTGAATTTCATTAATATCTCCCCTTTTAAACCGTGATATTAATATTTACGCAAAAATGTGCTGCTTTTTGTCAAAATAAAAAAGCCGACCATTAAGTCGACTTTTATTTAAAAGTAAGTGTCATCACGATTGATGCATTGATTACGACATAAATTAAGACGTCGATTACTAAAAATTTCCAGTTAGCAACCACCGCTAATTTAATTTCGCGCAACCATGCGGTTAAATAATTACCTTTACTAGAAGCACCGATACCATCAATCACTGTAAGCGCGATTTTGGCGTAAATCAATGCCATTCCAGCAATCACGACAGTTGCAATCAACAATACCAATCCGCCAATCACATCGCCAATTGGGAATGTGAAGTAAGCTAGCGTTAGTTGTTGTGCTGCCAACATAATTGTAATGATTGAAGGCAACGCAATAATACGGCGTGATGGAATTAGTGCACATAATAGGTAGAATGCGAACACAACGGCTGCATAACCAATTGCACTAATAACGTGCGGAAAATCAATTAGATGAAACATCACACGAATGGATTTCCAATGTGCGAAATGAGCTTTACTCATTGTGTAATAGACTGAAAATAAGAAAAATGGAACTGCAAACATCCAGCCTTGCTTAGTCATAAACGTAAAATTTTTCTTCATATATACCACCTTGGTAATATTCTAACTGATTTCTAATAAATATTAAAGCTAAAAAAGCCCGGTTTCCATAGAAACCAGGCTTTTTTAATTAGTTTAAACCACAGCGTTTGAAAATTTCGTCGACGTGGCGGATGTGATAGTGATAATCAAAGGCATCATCGATGTCTGATTGAGTTAATTTTTGAGTGATAGTGGCATTGCCTTCTACCAATGGTTTGAATTGTTTGTTTTCATCCCATGCAATCGCAGTTAAAGGTTGGACTAAATCATAAGCTGCTTCTCTAGTCATCCCTGCTTCAACTAGTTTTAACATAACACGTTGTGAGTAAATTAAACCATTAGTTAGGTTCAAGTTGCTTAGCATTCTTTCTTCAAAGACGTCTAAGTCTCGAACAATGTTGTTAAAGCGATGTAACATGTAATCAATTAAGATAGTTGAATTTGGTAGAATTACACGTTCAGCAGATGAATGAGAAATGTCTCGTTCGTGCCACAATGCAACGTTTTCCATTGCGGTAACCACGTGGCCACGCATTACACGAGCTAGACCACAAATGTTTTCTGAACCGATTGGGTTACGTTTGTGTGGCATTGCTGATGATCCCTTTTGGCCCTTCGCAAAATGTTCTTCAACTTCATGAATTTCAGAACGTTGTAAACCACGAATTTCAGTCGCGAATTCTTCTAAACTAGTAGCAATTACGCCTAAACACGTGATGTAATTAGCATGTAAATCACGTGGTAGTACTTGGCTGGCTACTGATTGCGCACGAATGCCTAACTTTTCACAAACGTATTGTTCTACGAATGGATCAACGTTAGCGAAAGTACCAACGGCACCAGAAATCTTACCAGCTTCAACATCTTTAGAAGCAATGTCAAAGCGTTCTAGATTACGTTTCATTTCTTCGTACCAGCGAAGTAACTTCAAACCAAATGTAGTAGGTTCTGCTTGAACCCCGTGGGTTCTTCCCATGATAACAGTATCTTTGTACTTAAGAGCCTTGTTACCAATGGTTTCAATTAATTCTTCAATATCTTTTCTGATAATCGCGTTGGCTTGTTTTAAACGGTAACCTTGCGCAGTATCAACGATATCTGTACTGGTCATTCCAAAATGAATCCATTTACTTTCATCACCCAAGTATCTTGAGACGTCACGAGTAAAGGCAACGACATCATGGTGAGTAGTCTTTTCGATTTCTTCAATTTCTTTTTCATCAAAGGTAGCGTTCTTTTGGATCTTAGCCAAATCCTCAGCTGGGATTTCTCCTAACTTGGCCCAAGCTTCATCAACAGCGACCTCCACAGCTAGCCATGAGGCGTATTGATTATATTTAGACCACACATTTCCCATCTCTGGTCTGGTATAACGATCAATCATCACAATCCATCCTTTCGGTATATCATGATTCTATCTTAACATACATAATTCGCATTTTCACTATTATAAACAAAATTATTAATTTAATCGTTCGCTTTTTATTCTTTTTCCGAACGATATTTTCTCATTTATTAAAATAGTTCTTGATTTTTATTGACGCCATGGTAAAATCTTTCGTGGAGTGTTTTTTGAGGCACTCCTCAATACTAAAAGAAATATATGAGGTGAACTTGATGTCATCAATCGTTATTATAGGTAGCCAATGGGGCGACGAAGGGAAAGGAAAAATAACCGACTTTCTCAGTCAAGATGCTGATATGATCGTAAGATATTCTGGTGGAGACAACGCCGGCCATACCATCGTTATTGACAACAAGGAGTTTCACTGCCGTTTAATTCCTTCTGGTATTTTCTACTCAGACAAGTTAAGTATTATTGGTAACGGGGTAGTTGTTAACCCTGAAACTTTAATTTCTGAAATGAACTACTTAGAAGAAAATGGTTTTGATTACTCTGGCTTGCGCATTTCTAACCGCGCTCAAGTAATCATGCCATATCATATATTATTTGATAAATTACAAGAAGAACAAAAGGAACATAAAGTTGGTACCACCCACAAGGGAATCGGACCCGCTTATATGGATAAACTTGAAAGAATTGGGATTCGCGTCGCTGATTTAATCGACGAAAAGACCTTTGCTGAAAAGTTACACCAAGCCTTAAACATTAAAAACAACATTTTAGATAAGTTATACGACCAACCTGGTTTTGACTTTGACGAAATCTTTAACCAATATAATGAATATGCTAAAAAAATTGCACCATATGTAACTGATACTTCTCTACTTATTAATGAAGCATTAGATGCAAACAAGAAAGTATTATTCGAAGGTGCTCAAGGGGCAATGTTAGATATCGACCATGGAACTTATCCATACGTAACTTCATCTAACCCTACTGCCGGAAACGCTGCCACTGGTACTGGAATTGGTCCTAACCGTATCAATTCAGTTGTCGGTGTATGTAAAGCCTACACTTCTCGTGTTGGTGACGGCCCATTCCCAACTGAATTATTCGACGAACGTGCTGATCGTATTCGTGAAATCGCTCATGAATACGGTGTCGTTACTAAACGCCCTCGTCGTATCGGTTGGCTAGACGCAGTTGTTTTAAAACACGCAGTAAGAACTTCAGGAATTACTGATTTATCGCTAAACTGTCTAGATGTGCTATCTGGTTTTGATACTGTTCGTATCTGTGTTGGTTACAAACACGATGGAGAATTAATCAAATATTACCCTGCTAACCTAGACTTCTTAGATGAATGTGAACCTGTTTTTGAAGACCTTCCTGGATGGTCAGAAGACATTACTAGCTGCAACACTGTAGAAGAATTACCTGAAAACGCACAAAATTACCTAAAACGCGTTGCTGAACTAACCGGTGTTGAACTATGTACCTTTGCCGTCGGTCCAGACCGTGAAGCTACTAAAATTTTGAAAAACGTATGGGAAGACCATAAGTAATAAAGTGAGGTTATAATAATGAAAACTTTTGATTACCATAATGTCCAATTATTGCCTGAGAAATGTATTATTAAAAGCCGTAGTGAAGCTGATACTTCAGTTCAATTTGGTCCTCGTAAATTCCAATTACCCATCGTGCCTGCTAACATGGAAACCGTAATGGACGAAAATCTAGCTACTTGGATGGCTGAACATGACTACTTCTACGTAATGCACAGATTCCAACCAGAACAACGTTTAGACTTCGTTAAGAGCATGCACAAAAAAGGTTTATTCGCTTCAATTAGTGTTGGTATCAAAGATAGCGAATATGACTTCATTAACGAATTAAAGGAAGCTAACGAAATTCCTGAATACACAACTATCGACGTTGCGCATGGTCATTCAGAATTCGTAATTCAAATGATCAAACACATCAAGAAAGTGATTCCAGAAACTTTCCTAATTGTTGGCAACTTAGGTACCCCTGATGCGGTTCGTGAAATCGAAAACGCTGGTGCCGATGCAACTAAGATTGGAATCGGACCTGGTAAGGCATGTATCACTAAGTACAAGACTGGTTTTGGTACTGGTGGTTGGCAACTTTCAGCACTTAAATGGTGTTCAAAAGCTGCTACTAAGCCCATGATTGCTGACGGTGGTATCCGTACTAACGGTGATTTAGCTAAGTCAATTCGTTTTGGTGCTACCATGATGATGATTGGTTCAGTATTCGCTGGTCACGTCGAATCACCTGGTGAAATCGTTGAAAAGAACGGTAAGAAGTTCAAACAATACTGGGGGTCAGCTTCTGCTAAGCAAAAAGGTGAACACCATAACGTTGAAGGTCGTCAATTATTAATCCCATTCAAGGGAAACATTGCTGAAACCTTACTAGAAATGAAGGAAGATTTACAATCATCTATTTCTTACGCTGGTGGAAAAGACCTGATGTCACTTCGCAAAGTTAACTACGTTCTATTAGATAGCATTGATGAATCTTAATATATAAGAAAAAGCCTAACTCTATTAAGTTAGGCTTTTTTGTTTATCTCTTATGGTGGTCATGACGATGAATTGCCACTAATCCTAATGATAAAACGATTAAAATTAATCCGAAGATTTCGGCTGCTTTAGTTGAACGTTGACCAGTTTGTGGTAATTCGTCTTGGTGGTTGATGTTGACATTAGCGGTTGAGTTAGTCGTATGACCTGATTGGTGGTGCTTATTAGTATCTGTAGTTGGTTTTCCAGTGTTATTGTTGTGATCATCAATTGCGCCATCAGATGATGAAGCACTACTTTGTGCACTGCTTTCGTTTGACGATGCTGAACTACCGCTTGTAGTAATTGATGAGGTAGCGCTTTCTGATGAACTTGTAATGCTAGATGATGCAGAGCTACTTTGGCTTGATGAAGCACTACTTTGTGCACTGCTAGATTCCTCTGAACTGTTGGAGGAACTGTTAGAATCTGGTTCTGTCCCTGGTTTATAAACCTTAACTTCAGCATCTTGAATAGCTTGGTTACCCAAAGTAATAGTTTGTGTACTGCTTTTATCAAGACCATATCCAGAAGGTATATTTACATTAACACTGCTTCCAGGAACTCCTTGGAATAGTAATGTTGAAAACACTTGATCCGGATGATCACGGTCTACTACCTTGATAACTGACGCTACCCAATTAGATGATGCTGGCCTATTGGAATCGTTTAATACCGCTTGTCCATTTACTAATTTGTAGTAGTTCATATCACTAACTGAACTTTGGAATCCCATTTTAGATAAGTCCATGTTAGGTCCAATTAAAATGCTAGTTAATTGACGCTTCCCATCATCAATATTAGTTGGATATCCTTCATCTTTGCCATTAGGTTGTAAATCAAAACTTCTAGTATTATCAGATCCAGAGTTGGAAAAACCTACAATATTAATACTTTGAAGATTAGGGGTTGCATAAAACATATAGGACAAACTTGGATTATTAACCGTCTTAAAGTTAGAAATGTCTATGCTTGGTAGCGAAACATCCCATGCGACAAAGTAATCAAAATTTGTCACATTAGAAACATCCAAACCATTTAACCCAATGATGTTAGTTAAGTTGTAACTGTGAGCAAACATTTCTTGCATGTTAGTAACATTACTAGTGTCTATTCCTGTTAAATTAATTGTTTTAATCATGTGATCACCAGCAAACATTTCCAAAGCATAAGTTAACTTAGAAGTATTCCATGAACTGATGTCAATCGATTCAATACTGTGGTCTTCTACAAATAGGCCACCAGCTATTTCCAAATCAGATGCATCGACTTTATCTAAGCCGACGAATTCCTTTAAGTTATGAAAATCACCCAACAATCTAGTTGAATCCCTAGGTAATTTAACAGTGTTATTAAACACTATTTTAGTAACTGCATCTTTGCTCACATTGGATGGGAAATTCATGGATAATATCCCATTCCCATTCAAAGTTAGAGTTCCATCTTTAGTGAAAGTGAAGTTAACAGTCCCCCATTGGCCAGTAGCTTGAACTTCTGAAATATCTGAAGAATTTGTTGTAGTCGTTTGAGTAGTATCACTAGCTTCCGCTGTGACAAAGTGAGTACCAAGTACTGATGCACCCCCAGTTAGCACAAAGGTCGCCACCGCCATTACAACCCAGTTTTTCTTTACTTTTCTTAATGTCTTTTTTTCATTTGTCTTTTTGAAATCTTGGTTCATGTTCATTCACCTCTTATATATCTCAACAAGAACATATTATCCTAAAATAAATACTTAAAATAGGGAATTAAACAAAACTTACAAAAAGTAAAGGTTTCTTAATTTTTGACACCAAACTGCAAAAAAGACAGCCGTTCGGCTGTCTTCTAATTATTTGTAATTAAATTTACGTAATGAAACTAATCCTAACGAAAGAACTATTAGTAGTAAACCTAACAATTGTGCAACTAAAGTTGATTGGCTACCTGTTTGTGGTAACTTATCAGCATCTTTATATTGAGTACTATTATTTTGACTAGAATGCTTAGTTGATTTTCCAGAATTATTTTTATGGTTGTCAATAATTGGTTTTTCTTTATCAGGCTTTCCATTATTATTTTGATGGTTATCAATCAATGTATCTTGATCCACAGAGATATTAATAGTTTGTCCATTTTCACTTGGCGTAACGGTGCTACCATAAGTGAAGTGATAGCCACTAGGTAATAACGAACTAGCATCAAATGATTGTCCAAGCGTTCCATCAACAGTTCTAGTAGCAACAACGTTGTTATCTGAATCTACCAAATTAATAGTAAATCTTATTGGTCTTCCCACCCTAATTACTTGGGTCGTATCTAAACTATCACTTTGTTCAAAATTAACAATATTCCCGTTTTCATCAATTAATTGATATCCGTCAGGCAAAGGAACTTGGGTTGGTTGACCCACTAGTCCTTGAGCAACTAATGTTGTACCAACTTGTTGACCGGTACCAACATCAATAAATTTAATTAACTTACCGCGCCATAGCAAAGTAGCTTCTTGCTTTATTGAATCAGGATAATAGGTTGTATTATTATCCAAATCCAAACTATATTCATTAGAGTCGACCTGATTTAACAGTCCATCACTACCAATTTTAACTGACTTACGGTTACCACCGAAGCTTTGAAATAAAATTTTGTAAGTATCAAAGTTAGGTCCCACAATAAACGAAACCAAACGACTTACCATAGCGCTAGGATTATTACGGTTAGTAAAATTAAATTCAGGATCTTCTGTTATAAACCAAAAAGCTTTCCCACTAGTTACATTTTGAGTACTGAACTTCGACATATTTAGTGAAGTTAAACTAATAGTATTTAAAAACATAAAATCAATATCAGTAACATTAGGAGCATAAACTCCAGATAAATCTAACTTAGTTAGTGATCTATCTTCAGCAAACCAATATTTCATATCAGTAACACTACTGTAGTTTAGGTTATTGATACCAATTACATTAGTTAGTGAGTAGTTATGAGCAAACATTGCATACATACTTTGCACTTTACTAGTATCAATTCCTGTTAAGTTAATTGTTTGAACAGACTTAGTTCCATCAAACATACTATTCATTGAAACAACTTTTGAAGTATTCCAATTTGAAATATCAATGCTTGTTAAATATTTGTCTTGTGAGAATAATCCATCCATGTAGACAGCATCAGAAGCGTCCACATTAGATAGGCCTTCAATATCCTTTAAATTAGTGAAGTTACCAAAAACCCATTGCGCATTAGCTGATAATTTGACCGGCTTAGCAATTACTAATTTTTCAACTTCAGATTTAAAATTAATGTCACCAGAAGTACCGTCTTGCGGAAGCACCCCAACTGTGTTGTTGTCTCCACTATTAACAATTAAAGTCTTTGTATCTTTGTCATAAGTTGCATTAGCGGTTCCCCACTTTAATTGTTCCACATTAGTAGCATTTGATGCAGTGCTGTTACTTTCACTAGTAGCACTAGCAGCTGAACTAGCAGTTGCACTTGATGAAGATTGACTACTTTGTGTGCTTCCAGCAATAGATGACGCAGCACTACTTTGAATTGCAGTATCTGAAGCAGCTGAAGTTACAGAAGGTGTACTGGTTTCTGCTGATGATTGAGCCACAGTAGTAGTGTCAGCAAATGCATTAACTGATTTACTTTGTAATAATGCACCTGTTCCAAGAACGGCAAATGTTGCCGCTGCAACCACGATCCAATTTTTCTTAACTTTTCTAAGTTTCTTTTTTTCGTTAGTCTTAATTAAATCTTTTTTCATATCGTTTCACCCCAATTTGTTTATTCAATAGGGAAATGATACAGCAGAAAAAATCATTTTAAAACCAGTCTCGACAAGCTTTAACAAAAACTTACACAAGGTAAAGATGTCTTAATTGATAGTATACAAATACTCAAAAAGACAGCTTTCTAGGCTGTCTTTTTTTGATTATTTATTCTAATACATTGACGTTTGTTGATTGAATATAGCGGTGACTTTTAATTTCATAAAAAGTCTTATTATTCTTCTTTACCGTGTTATAAACGTGTAAACGGGTATGTTTAGAAACGTAGATACGCCCTCGTTTATTTTTTGTACTAGGAGTGCAATATGCATAAGCATTGCTATTAGATACCTGAACAATATATACATGTTTTCCTTGTTTTTTAAAGCGACGATGGTTAATTTTACTATGACTAGCTGCCTTAACCAACGGTGAAATTCGATTAAATGAAGTAATTCCAGCTAAAGAAATAAAACTAAATGCTGCAATTGCTGTGATGATTTTTTTATTGTTCACTAATATCCCTCCTTATTTATTTTCATTGAGATATAATTTATTACTTTATCGAAGGAATGACAATAGTCATTCCTAACACATAAAATTAAATACATAATATCATTATAATTAACTAATTACTACATTATAAAATAAAAAAGACAGCTCTTAGCTGTCTTTTCGTTTTAATTAAATACCTTTGCGTTTTGATTACTTAATTTTTGCACTGAAGCTAATTTTGCCACCACTAAAGTACGATTTGGTTCGTTCAATGTTCCACTGGAACATGTAATTAAAGTTACTACTGGCGACTTATAAGTATCCGTTACATAGTGAACATCATATTGACTAATAGTTTTAACAAATGAAACTCGATAAGTATAACGATTTTTCCCGTCTGTAAAGTAGACTGCAGTGTTCTTTTTGACCTTATGCAATGGTCCAAACAAGATTTTACCATTACTCATATGATGACCAGCAACCGCGAAGTTACCTTCACCCAATTTTTGATCAGCTTTCATTGTTCCAGCACCGGATAAAAGTTCTTGATTATTCAATCCATAGTACAAGGGTAGACTAATTTTGACGGAAGGAATGGCGATTTTACCAATCATTTGTTGCTTTTTACCGTTTAGAATTGCCTTGGAAATTGAAGATGCAGAAACACTTTCAATTTTTTTAAAATCAAAGTTAGCGTTCTTATCCTTAGCGGTCGCCGCAATGCGACCGTTCATTTCACTATTAGTTAAATATTTAATCGCGCTATTTTCTAACCATGGTAGCGAGATTAAGAATACCCCGACCACCAGCAAGGTCACCCAAGTTGCTGTATACAATTTTTTCTTCATTGTCTTTGCCCCGCTTGTCTTTTTCTTTTTATCCTATCACAAAATGGTTATTCTGCACGGTGGCAACTATAATCCTTACTAAATCTTAAACAATAAAAAAAGACGTGTTAACAACACGTCTTTTTAGGTTAATCTTCAATCACTTTTAATTTACCACGGAAGTCGGCTAATGATTGGTAGCCTTTTGCTTCCATAATATCGGTGAATTCACGCGTAACTCGTTCAAAGGTCCCCAAGCCTTCTTCGTATAACTGTGTTCCAATGGAGACCATTTCAGCACCACACAAGATGTGAGCAAATGCATCCCTTCCGTTAGTGACCCCACCAGTTCCGATAATCTTAATGGATGGATTCAAACGTTGACGTAAGCCGCGCACGTTCGCCAATGCGGTTGGTAGGACCATTGAACCACCGACTCCACCAAAACCACCTTTTGGTTTTAGGACAACTGTTTCAGAGTTAACGTCAATCCATAATCCATTTCCAATCGAATTGATGGTATTCACATGGCTCAATGGATATTGGTTTAACACTTCAGCAATTTGGTCAAAGTGGACTAAATCGAAGTATGGTGGCAACTTAATGCCTAGTGGTTTCTTGTAAAAACTGAAAACTTCTTTTAATAAGTCATTCGCAGCTGGGAAATCATATGCCATTTGAGGTTCACCAATCACGTTCGGACAAGATAAATTTAATTCGGTCAAGCCTTGGTAGCTATCGTCATCTTGTAAGGTGTGCAACATTTCCAAATCTTCTTCTTTGGAACGGCCGGCAACTGACACAATCACCGGTTTGATTTGTTCATGATTTTTTAGATAATCCATGTAGTAATCAAAGCCTTCGTTGGGTAGTCCCATTGAATTAATGGATCCGTTCGCTAAGCGATAGTATCTAGGTAATGGATTTCCGAAACGACTTTGTGGCGTCATACTCTTGGTGACCATCGCACCAGAAACTGGTTCGTGCATTAAGTCATCTAATTCCTTTTCGGTTTGACAATGGATTCCAGAAGCATTTAAAAATAGGTTGTTCACTTTCATATTGGCGATTTGTGCTGATAAGTCTACTGACATGGTGTCCTCCTAAAGTGGGTTTACAGTTAGTGTTTGATCTTCTAGTACGGTTAATAATGAAGCGACCGTATCCAAGGCGGTAAATAGTGGCACCGCGTTTTCAATTGCAGCGGCACGAATCTTAGCTTCATCATCAAATGTGGTTTCAGTCGAGTCAATCGTGTTCACAACTAATTTCAAGTGTTGCTTGTATAGTTCTGAAACCGGATTGTCGTCTTGATTATCTGAAAACTTGTTGATTAAGGTGTTCGCAAGCCCATTATCATTGAAGAATTGATGAGTCTTTTGGGTCGCTTTGATTTGGAACCCTAATCTTCTGAAACGTTTTGCTAAAGCTAGTGCTTCTTGTTTGTCTTCATCGCATACCGTGAATAAGACATTGCCAGAAGTTGGAATGCTGATACCAGATGCGATGAATGACTTGTAAAGTGCTTTAGCGTAGCTAGTATCTGATCCCATCGCTTCACCGGTAGACTTCATTTCAGGTCCCAATGTGTTATCGACATGTGGAAGCTTGGAGAAACTAAAGACTGGTGATTTAACGCTAATGCGACTGGCTGTATAAACTACACCAGATGTGTATCCCAAGTCGGCTAGTTTTTCACCGACCATGATGCGGGTTGCTAAGTCGGCCATTGGAACGTGGGCCACCTTCGACATGAATGGAACGGTTCGAGAAGCTCTTGGGTTAACTTCGATCACGTACGCGGTTTCGTTTTGAATCACGAATTGGACGTTCATTAACCCTTTGGTGTTAAGTGTTTTTGCTAGTTCGATTGCGGCAGTTTCAATTTGTTTTTGGACTTTATCCGACATAATTTGTGGTGGATACACGCCCATTGAGTCTCCAGAGTGAATTCCGGCCCTTTCAATGTGTTCTAGGATCCCAGGAATTACGACAGTTTCACCATCTGATACAACGTCGACTTCTGCTTCTGATCCTAATAGGTATTGGTCAATTAGGACTGGGTGGTCATTAGATGCATGCACAGCTTTAGTCATGTAGCGGTGAAGTTCTTCGTCATCGTGGACGATTTCCATCGCCTTTCCACCTAGGACATATGATGGTCTAATCATGACTGGGTAGCCGATTTGGTTGGTAATTTGTAATGCTTCATCAATGTTAGTAGCGGTGTCACCTTGTGGTTGTGGTAATTGAAGTTGTTTAATCACTTGGTCGAAATCATGACGGTCTTCGGCACGGTTGATATCGGCAACAGTCGTTCCTAAAACTTTCACCCCCGCTTGATGCAATGGTTCGGCTAAGTTAATCGCAGTTTGTCCACCGAATTGAACGACGACACCGACTGGTTTTTCCAGTTCAATCACATTTAAGACATCTTCAATTGTTAGTGGTTCGAAATAAAGCTTATCTGACATTGAGAAATCGGTTGAAACTGTTTCTGGATTAGAGTTCATAATAATTGCTTCGTAGCCTAATTGTTGAAGAGTTTGAACCCCATGGACGGTCGCGTAATCAAATTCGACCCCTTGACCGATTCTAATTGGACCAGAACCTAACACTAGCACTGATTTTTTATCTGATACCTGTGATTCATTTTGTTGACCCCAGGTACTGTAGAAGTAAGGTGTCGCTGCCTTGATTTCTCCGGCAGATGTATCGACCATCTTGTAGACCGGTGTAATCTTGTTTTGTTTTCTTAAATCACGCACTTCTGTTTCCTCAACGCCCCAGATGGCAGCAATCCATTCGTCTGAGAAACCGTATCTTTTGGCCATCTTTAGCATTTGAGGTGAATGATCAGATTCCAATTCTTCAGCAATTTCGACGATGTGGGCAATCTTATCTAAGAAGAATAAGTTGATTTGAGTTTGTGCATTGATTTGTTCAATTGTGACACCACGTTTAATCAATTCGGCAATCATGAATAAGCGGTCGTCAGTAGCGTCTTTAATTGCTACTAACATTTCTTCAGTACTGCTGTCGGCATAGACTGAAGAATCGAAGTAACGTTGGTCGATTTCCAAAGAACGAACTGACTTCAATAAAGATTCTTCGAAAGTACGACCCATTGCCATGACTTCTCCGGTCGCCTTCATTTGGGTTCCTAAGTGATTATCAGCTTGGGGGAACTTATCGAATGGCCAACGCGGAATTTTGGTAACAACATAGTCTAATGCTGGTTCAAATTGAGCTAGCGTAATGTGAGTAACTGGGTTTTGAATTTCATTTAAGTTAATTCCAACCGCAATTTTCGCAGCTATTTTCGCAATTGGATAACCGGTCGCCTTAGAAGCTAGTGCAGATGAACGTGAGACACGCGGATTCACTTCGATGATGTAATACTTCATGCTGTTGGCATCTAACGCCATTTGGACGTTACAGCCCCCTTCGATATGCAATGCACGAATGATTTTCAAAGCAGCATCACGAAGCATTTCGTATTCACGATCGGATAGCGTTTGCACTGGCGCCGCCACGATTGAGTCCCCGGTATGAATCCCGACTGGGTCGACGTTTTCCATTGAGCAGACAATCATCGCGTTATCGATTTGGTCACGCATCACTTCCATTTCGATTTCCTTGTATCCAGCAATTGAACGTTCGACTAACACTTGGCTGATTGGTGATAAACGTAAGCCGTTTTCCATAATTTCGGTGAATTCTTCCATATTATGTGCGAATCCCCCACCGGTTCCACCTAAGGTGTAAGCTGGTCTAATCGCTAATGGGAAACCGATTTGTTCAGCAAAGGCAACCGCGTCTTCCATGTTTTCGACCGTCTTAGATTCTGGAACTGGTTCACCGATTGCTTGCATTAATTCTTTAAAACGCAAACGGTCTTCAGCTTCTTCAATCGCGTCTAGCTTGGTTCCTAGTAGTTCAACATTGTATTCTTCTAGGATGTGGCTATCAGCTAATTCTTTGGCCATGTTTAATCCAGTTTGACCACCTAATGTTGGTAGAATGGCGTCTGGTAATTCTTGGCGAATAATCTTGCTGATAAATTCCATTGTGATTGGTTCAACGAAAATCTTGTCGGCAATCGTGGTATCGGTCATGATAGTTGCTGGATTAGAGTTGATTAGAATTACTTCATAACCTTCTTCTTTTAAGGCTAAACAAGCTTGTGAACCGGAATAATCAAATTCCGCTGCTTGTCCGATGATGATTGGACCAGATCCAATTACTAAAATCTTGTGAATGTCAGTTCGTTTTGCCATCTTAAATCCCCGCTTTCTGGTTGGCTTGCATTGCTGCTACAAAATCATCAAATACATATTCGGCATCGTGTGGACCCGGTGATGCATCTGGATGGTATTGGACTGAAAAGGCTGGACGATTCTTTAAGCGAACCCCTTCAACTGTGCCATCGTTAATTTCAGTTTGGGTGATTTCTAATTCAGTTGCTTCAATTGAATCAGCATCAACCGCATATCCATGATTTTGTGAAGTGAAATAAGTGGTTAGTTTGCCATTTTCTTGAATCGCATGGTTGAATCCACGGTGGCCAAACTTCATCTTGTAGGTGTTAGCACCGTTTGCTAACGCGAATAATTGATGACCTAAACAAATTCCTAAGACTGGAAGTTGTTCTTCTAGAATCCGAATGGTTGGTAAAACGTAATCTAAGTCTTTCGGGTCACCAGGTCCATTTGATAATAGAATCCCATCTGGATGACTAGCTAAAATTTCTTCTGCACTGGCAGTTGATGGGAAAACGGTCACGTTTAAATTACGTTGTGCTAGTGAACGTAAGATGGAGTCTTTTAATCCAAAATCGATTAAAGCCACTCTTAGGCCGGTGTTAGGTGCTTGATAAACGCTGTTAGTGGATGCGCTTTGTGCAGAGGTGCTAGCTAGTGGTTGGTCAAATGCAGCTTGAATGGTTTCTGGTTTTAAATCATCGACAATCACAGCTTCCATTGAACCTTCATCACGTAATTCTTGGGTTAATGCTCTCGTATCGACTTGTGAAATTCCTGGTAGGTCTTCTAACTCAGCGTATTGAGTTAGTGTCATGTTGCTACGCCAGTTACCAACTAGGCGGGCAATTTCGTTAACAATAATTGCGGTCACTGATGGATGTAAACTTTCCATGTCGTCGCGATTCACTCCGTAGTTCCCAATTAGTGGATAAGTAAAAACCAACATTTGGCCATCGTAACTTGCGTCAGTCATGCTTTCTTGGTAACCGGTCATCCCTGTTGAGAAAACTAATTCACCGTGGACGACTTTTTTAGAACCAAAGCCGACTCCTTCATATGTTGATCCATTCTTTAGTACTAAGTATCTTGCTTGCATTATTCCTCGCTCCCATCTTGATATGCGATGTTGCCATCGACTAGTGTTAGTTTGGTTTTGCCACAGACTTGTTCACCGATGAATGGTGAGTTCTTTCCTTTGGATAGGAAATCGTTAGCATCAATTTGATATGGTTGGTCTAGTTCCATCAATGTGATGTCTGCTGGTTGACCAACTTGTAGTTGTCCCGCTGGTAGATGGAACAAGTTTGCCGGGTTGCTGCTCATCCACTCAATTAGTTGGTTTAAATTAACGATGCCGTTCTTCACGAAGTGGGTGTACATCAAGCTAAATGCGGTTTCGATACCGACAATTCCAAATGATGCGTCACGCATTGAACCCGACTTTTCCTCTTCACTGTGTGGTGCATGGTCAGTGGCAACCATGTCGATAGTCCCGTCTAGTAGTCCGGCAATTAACGCCTTGCGATCTTCTGGGCTACGCAATGGTGGATTCATCTTCATCATTGGGTCGTCAGTAGTAATCATTGAATCATCTAGTAGTAAATGATGTGGTGATACCTCAGCAGTGACGTTAATCCCGCGTGCTTTGGCAATGCGGACTAGTTCGACTGATTCTTCAGTTGAGATGTGAGCCACATGGTAATGGACCCCCGTTGCTTTCGCTAAAACTAAGTCACGAGCTAGTTGTGATGATTCAGACAGTGGTGACATTTCTGGTAAACCTAATTTTTGGGCGGCGTCACTTTCGTTCATCACGCCCCCATTGATTAGTGAGTCATCTTCAACGTGGGCCACTAATGGTTTGTTAGCTTCTTTAGCGGCTTGCATCGCTAAGTACATTGTTTCAGCGTTTTGGACCCCATGACCGTCGTTAGTAAATGCAATCGCCCCCAAACGATTCATTTCCGCAAAGTCAGTTGTTTTGTAGGCAATCAATTGCTTACTGATTGCAGCGTATTGATATGCGTGAACAACGCTTTTAGCCTTATTTAGCGCTAATTGTTCAGATAATGCATGTGATGTGTCGACAACTGGTTTAACGTTTGGCATTACACACACACTGGTGAAACCACCGTGTGCTGAAGCTTTACTACCCGATTCAGTATCTTCTTTATAAGTTAATCCCGGGTCTCTGAAGTGAACATGAACATCGACTAAACCGGGTAATGCAGTGGTTTTTTGACCGTCGATTACTTGATCTACTGACTCGTTTTCTTCATTATTAATGGCGGCAATTTTGCCATCTTCGATTAGGATGTTGACTAGTTCTTCATTTACATACACATTTTTAATTAAGGTTTTCATAGTTATCCTCCGCGATTAGGTTTCGTTGCTTCAAGATTGATTCCAAAATTGCCATGCGGGCGTAAACCCCGTTTTGCATTTGACGGAAAATTCTGGATTGTGGTGCTTCCACCAATTCATCGGCAATTTCGATGTTGCGGTTGACCGGTGCTGGGTGCATGATGATTGCCGTTGATTTCATTTTTTGCGCACGCTGTGTGGTTAACCCATACACATTGGCATAATCAATCGCAGTGAAGTTTTCACGCGCGTCGTCGTTTAGACGTTCTAGTTGGACACGTAACATCATTACGACGTCGACGTCTTCGATCATGTTGTCAATGGTGGTAAAGGTACCAAAAGCCTCAAAATCTTGTGGGTACCATTCATCAGGTCCTGCGAAGTATAAGGTTGCGCCTAAACGATGTAGAATTTCGGCATTCGAACGTGCCACTCTGGAGTGGAGTAAATCACCGACGATGGCGACCTTAATGCACTTAAAAGTTTTAAATTCATCGTAGATGGTTAATAAGTCTAAAAGACTTTGTGATGGATGTTGACCACTGCCGTCTCCGGCGTTAATCAATACCGCGCTGATATTATCATCATCAATTAGCGGTTCATACCACCCGGTTGTCTTATGTCTAATCACCACGCCGTCGATACCGATAGACTGAAGTGTTTTAACCGTATCTGCTAGTGATTCCCCTTTTTTAGTTGAACTATTATTAGGGTCGATATTGAATGGCTTAATCCCCATTTTGCGTTCTGCCATCTCAAAGGAAGTATGCGTTCTAGTACTATTTTCAAAAAACATGTTGGCGAAATAGATTGATCGTTCCAACCTAACTTGTTTTCCATTACGAAATTGCATCGCGTTATAGATTAAATCCATAATCGCTTCATCGCTTTGATGATTTAAATCTAAAAAATGTGTTTGCATGTATCCATCCTCCTAAAAAGCACCCAACTCGATGGAGTGGGTGCTAGAAAATGGACCGATTGCGTGGTTCTTCAATGCACCCTCTCTGGAGTTGCTTAATTGAATCTAGATATAAAAAAGGACTTCCCTGACCGTGTCAGAAAAGTCCTTCAATGTCTGATAATTACACTGATGGCGTATGGAATCTACGCAAGGCCTTGACTGACTCTCTGGTCAATTCTTAAAGGCGAATCTCTTTTTATGTTGCTTATAATATATCACACTGAAAATATTATACAAGGATAAAAATAAAAAATAATTTGAGAACAGCAAAAAAGACGCCATGATAGGCGTCTTTTGGTAGATATAAATATTGATTGGATGAAGCGTACTGCTTCTTAGTACCAACCGTGTTGTAGCCAGAAGGCTTTTGCGTTATCCCATGAACCATAACGAGATGCGACGTATTGATCAGCGACTCTTTCTTGGTTTGCAGCGGAATAATCACCATTTAGCATTGAAGCGCTAAGTTGGTATTTACCATAGTATTGACCGTTTTGGGCAGTGTATGAACCACTTGATTCTCGATTAGCAATCCAAGACTTCGCATCACTGTTACTTCCAGTGTCAGTAGAAGTCGTGGTTGTAGTTGAAGTTTGGGCCGCAGGTTGACTAGCAGTGGTTGCCGTACTACTTTGTACTTCAGTTTGAGAAGCAACTGTGGCATCACTAGGTAATGTTAGTTTTTCACCAACATAGATTAAGTCGGTATCAACACGATCGTTAGCCTTTCTTAATGAATCTAGAGACACGTTGTATTTTTGTGATAATCCCCATAGGGTGTCTCCATTTTGGACGGTCACCTTTTGTACCGCAGTGTTGTTAGTAGTGTTAGTACTTGTTTGACTGTTAGCAGTTTGATCCGCGTTGGCAGTCGCACCACTTGCGATAAATAAACCAGCTACTGCAGTAGTAGCAAATAACATTGATTTCAAATTAAATTTAACGATAAATCTTCACTCCTATATATAAATCTATAACTTGAATGGGTTAATCCAATTGATTAACTGTCATCTATACTACATGCCCATCATTACACCGACTTCTCACCCACGTTAAAAGTTTGAGTCGATTCGTAACAATGTCGTATTGGTGTAATCAATTGCAATCAAAACCGTCTAAAGCATTGACAGAAAAGGATTTTTTACGTTACGTGGGGCTTAAAATAACTTTAAAATGCTGTTTTAGACAATAAAAAAAACGTTGAAAGAAAATTCTCTCAACGTCTTTTTGCTTAATACCAATTGTACATTTCCCAGTGAGCTTTAGCGTTAACCCATGAACCATAACGGCCGGCAACGTATTGTTCAGCTACACGTTCTTGATTGGCTGGTGAGTAATCACCATTTAAATATGCTGTATCCAATTGATATCTACCATAGTAACGACCGTTTTGTGCGGTGTATGAATCGGTAGATTCATGGAATGAAATCCAAGCCTTAGCTTCTGCGTTTGCTTCGTTCCAAGCTTCTTGTGAATCTAATAGTGATTGACTTTGCTTCTTAGAGGATGAATGTTGCTTAGATGAGTTATCATCGTTTGCATCATTATTATTGTCAGGAATAATTAAATGATCCCCAACTAATAAATCGTCATCACCATATTTGTTATTGGCACGTTCTAACACAGAAATAAAAACATTATATCTATCTGACAAATTAGCAAATGTATCGCCAGACTTCACGGTCACTACTGTACTAGCAGTTGTAGGAACAGTAGCGTCTCGGAAAATAGAAATTAATCCCACAAAGGAGATTACGGCTACGAGAAATAAAACATTAAATTTATATCTAATACTTAAACACTCCCATAAAAATTAAAAAAATGATTAATGCTATATGTTGTACTTTAACAACGAAGAGTCATTCTATAGACTTTATGTTACATAGATATTACAAGAGAGTAACAAATAGATGTATTCATGTAATAATGTAACATTTAGGTAATCTTCTGCAACACAATTGAACACAATGACTATTAACTCAGCATTCCAAATTTAATAATCGGGTACAATATATAGGTCATTTTTGATCAAAAAAGTGAAAATTTTTTGCATTTTTTAGTAGGTGAACTGATTTCATGTTTCATTTAGACCCTTATGCAACATAAAAAAAGATGTAAAAAGCCTATCATAAATGCTATTATAATAGGCTTTATCACCTTTTATTAATAAAATTAAATTATGCTAATTATTAGCTAATCATTTGTATGTTTAATTGCAATTCCAGTCACTGCACTGATGATTGAGAAGATTGGGGAGAAGATACTTAGGAATAAGAATGGTGCAAAGTGCGCTGCTGGCACACCTAATGTTGCTGAAATAAATGCTCCGGCAACACCCCATGGAACTAGGTAGTTAATTACAGTTCCACCATCTTCGATGGCTCTACTCAAGGCAACTGGTGCTAGTCCAGCTTCATGGAAGACCTTCTTAAAGGCGTTCGCTGGTAGAATTTCTGATAGGAATTGTTCACCAACGAAGACGTTAACACCAATCGCTGTAAAGATAACCGCAATGATTAGTTTTGCATCAGTGTTTAGATGTTTAGTAAGTGGTTGAATCACTGCATCGATGATACCTAAGTGCATTAGTAGTCCACCAAAGGCCAAGGCAATCATGATTAATGCGATAGTTCCCATCATCGAACTAATTCCACCACGGGATAGTAACATGTCAACAGAACGGTTCCCTGAACGTGATACGAAACCGTTAGTGATTAAATCATTAATTTTGATTAGTGCAATGTGACGATCTTGAATGAATAATAAACCAATTGATACCACAATGTTAATGAATAGTGTTGGAATCGTTGGAATGTGGCTCCAAGCACAAACTAGTAATAAGACAATTGGAATAATTGCTAAGAATGAAATATGGAAATGATCATTTAAAGCGTGAACAGTGTTGTTAACGTTAGCTAAACTAGCGCGACCATCACTGTGGTTTAAAAAGACGAATAAAATAAATGAAGTAATCATTGCTGGAATGGTTGACCACATTAAGTTTTTAATATGAGCAATTAATTCAGCTCCAGAAACTGCTGAAGCTAAGTTAACAGTTGCTGATAGTGGTGATGACTTGTCTCCGAAAACGGCACCTGAGATAACAGCCCCAGCAATCATTGCTGGGTTCATTCCCATAGTGATACCAATTCCCATAAAGGCAATTCCTAGAGTTGAGATAACAGTAAAGGCACTACCGATGAATGTACCAACTAAGGCACACACCAAGAAAATTGATGGTAGGAACCAGTTAATGTTAATCAAATGAAAACCGAACACCATTAATGTAGGAATAACTCCAGAAGCAATCCAAACCCCAATTAATGAACCAATTAATAAGAAAATGAATAATGGCACGATTCCATTTTTAACTCCTGAAACAAAACCATCATCGATATCGTCCCAAGTAAAGCCTTTAAAGCGACCCCAGAATACCAATAGCATGATCCCCACTAAAATTGGTACCTCTGGTGAGATGCCTAAACCAATAACTCCAAATGACATAATTGCCATCATAATAACTAAAACCATAATTCCTTCCGTAAGTGAAACGGTCGGTCTTTTTTGTTCTTCTTGCATAATATTTTCCCCCTAAGTTTTAATACGCTAATTTTTAATATGTAGTTAATTGTTAAATATTAATATCGGATTAACCCTCCGCAGTTGGCTAGTTGCATATTATCGACTTCTTTCCATAAAAAAATCCCTGTTGTAAAAACAACAGGGACGATTATTTGTATTTTTGACCGTGGTACCACCCAAATTAGTAACCACTCGTAGTGGTTACTCACTCTGCTAGAAATAACGACTCTAGAAACCGTTCTTGGGTAGACACTATCCAATGTATTTCATCGAAATTAACCTGATCGGTTCGCAGCAACCACCGACTTCCTGACACCCAGTTAACTCGTTACTTGATTTGGAATAATTGTTTTCTTTTATTTGATTAAACTTAGATTAGCACTACCTTAAAATTTCGTCAACTAAAATTTACATTTCAGCTAATTTTCTGTTTAAGTAATGTGCCATTTTTTCCTTTGGATAAATTCCTGTGACCTTTTCAACCGCCTTACCGTTCTTGAATAAAACGATACTTGGTAGGCCCATCACCTTATATTGCTTGGCGATGTCTTCGTTGTTATCAACATTTAATTTACCAAAGTGAATTTGATCACCAAATTGATTTTCCATTTCCTCTAGAACTGGATCCATAATTTTACATGGGCCACACCAAGGAGCCCAGAAATCAATCACAGTGATTTTGTTATCTGTTTCTTCTGCCAGATTTTCTCTGGTGATTGTTACAGCCATTTAAATTACCTCTTTGCTTTACGAATAAAGTGAATGATAAATGTAATGACGAATGCCATTAAGACAATCAACCCGAAATGGATTGGTTCAATTTCAATATCAATCATTGGAATTGATAGAATTAATTTCAATGCAATTACCCCAATTAAAACGTAAGCCATTGTCTTTAATTCTGGAACCCTCTTCATTACTAGCATGATTACTTCGGCAATTCCTCTCATACATAGAATTCCGATTAAACCACCAATTAAAACGATAACCGGGTTTTCAGAAATCGCTAGAGCAGCTAAGACGGAATCGACGGAGAAAACAATGTCCATGAATTCAATTTGAGCCACTGTCATCCAGAAACGTTTACGACTAGATTGTTGACTACTTTGCTTGAACATTGATCTCTTAGGTTTGTTCGAGTGGGCGAAGTGATCAAAAACTAAGTAGAATAAATATAATCCACCAACTACTTTAATCTCCCAAATATGAATTAGAAATACACCTAATCCGATAATTAAGAAACGGAAAATATAAGAACCCCATAAGCCATAGAATAATGATTCTTCTTGTTCCTTTTTAGTTGGCAATGCTTGTGCTTGGGTTGCAAGCACCACTGCATTATCGACTGACAAAATACATTCAATTAATACTAAGGATAAAATAATTACCCATGCATCCTCTGAAAATATAACGTTATGCCAGTTGTTTAAATCGAAAAACGGACCATATAACTTGCTTAATAATGGTATCACCTAAAGTCTCCTCTACTATATTTTAACCATATTATATATGAATATTTTTGAAAAATGTAGCATTATTATCTATTTTAATATTTATTTATCGTACTTGGCTAAATCGTATTGTTTAATCAATGCAATCAATGATTTAGCGTAGTTTGGATCTGTTGCGTAACCATTTTTTTGCAACATGGTTGCTTGATCTTCGTAGCTAGTAACATTCTTCTTTTTAATGAAGTTTAGCGCTACAACTGTGCTGTGGTTTTCCACTGCAGCGTAGACACTTGGATATTTTCTAAATGTGGCAGGAACTGAAATCTTTTTCTTGTCACCTTCCATTACCACTTTGACACCTTTAGCTACCTTAGTGTCCTTGCTAACGTATTCATCAGTGAAGTAACTGATAGATTGACCTTTATAAGTTCCTTTAACCCCAAAAATATTGTAAGCTTTTTGGTACAACTTAGATTGGCCCCAATTAGATTCTTGAATCGCTTGAGCAATCACAATGCTTGGCAACACAACGTGTTCTTTCTTCCAAACTTGCATTGCTGGTTTCGCAATTGTTTCGGCAAATTCATGGCGACGTTTAGCGTCAGCCTTTTGAGCGTCAATAATACGTTGTTTATCAGCTTTTTCAATTGCGTTTTCACGAATATTATTTCTAACTTGCTTAGCGACGTTGTATCCTCCTACTAAAATCACTAATGCAAATAATCCTAAAATAACGCGTTTAGCAATTGTTCCCTTTGGTGTTTTCATAATTTACTTTTCTTCTTTCTTTTCAACCACTCGATATTCAATATCTTGTTCATCTATAATTCCATATAAAATTGATTCTTTGTTCTTATCAAAGTAACCCAAATTAACGGCAGGTTTCCCATCAATTGTTTCAACATCTTGAAAGGCATGCATCATAAACAATCGAATTTGACGCATCTTGGCGATTTTTTCTTCAGTAGCAACATGCGCCCCATTTAAAGTCATACCTTCATCTAAATAATATTTAATTAGATTAACGCGATTTAAATTTTCCATATTAAAAACTCGTGAACTGGAGTTATCATCACGAATTGATTCAATATAACCTTTTTGTTCCCAGTATCGTAGTTGACGAGTGGAAACATTGACCATCTTACTAACTTCACCAATTTTAAAAATCAATTGATTTAAGTCCATCTTGTGTGGAAATACATTTTTTAATCCAGACATTTCGGAATTCCTTTCATACCGTTCTGATAGGAATAATTTACCACATATTCCCGTGTCTTTCATTACTTTGATTATCACAATTAAATATTAAACAACAAAATAGTTAAAATTACATTAAGATTTCACCTTTTTAATTAGATTGAAACTGCTTTGTTACATTCTTGAAATATTTGTCCTTTATTATAAGTAATATAAATTGAGATAGAGATAAAAAGAGAGATATAAGAGAGGTTTTTAGAGAATGAAGAAATTTATCACAAAAGCAGCCGTAACTTTTATGGCTTTCACATCACTACTTTTTGCCGGGGCAGCAGTAAGTAGTAACAACAACTCAGCACATGCTGATACAATCGATCAATTCAATACTGTTTATAATGTAGCGAAAGCTCAACTAGGTACTCCATATGTTTATGGTGCTACTGGTAACGGTGGTTTTGATTGTTCAGGTTTTACAAGTTACATATACAAAAACTCATTAGGTGTTACTTTACCTAGAACTGCTCAAGAACAATACAATGCATCTACTAAAGTTAGTCGTGCTAACTTACAAAAAGGTGATTTAGTATTCTTCGGTGCTACTAAGAGTTCTATCTTCCACGTTGGTATGTACATAGGTGGCGGCAAGATGATTGACGCTCAAAACCGTGGAGTTATCCGCGAAAAAATTCATACACCATGGTGGCATGTCGTAGGTTACGGCCGCGTCGCTTAATATTCTCTCTAAAAACCAAAAAGACGATTACAAATTGTAATCGTCTTTTTTACTTTTCTTTATTGAACGTTGTAATCTATAACCTTCACATGATTGTTTGAAACTTCTAATTTAGTTAAACTACCATTGGCAGGTGGTTCGGTTATATCATACTTGCCTTCACCAAAACGTTCGACCAAACTTAAGACTGCATTAGCATGACTAATTAGTAGAACATTATCTCCATCGTGAATGTTCTTATCGTTTCTAATTAGGTCTAACCCTTGGTCCCAACGTTTCCAGTATTCTTGGTTGCTTTCAGCTTGATGAAATGGATCTGCTTCTTTTAAAAAATCCATAGCTTTACCTAAAGAATACTTAGATACTATATCCTTAAATGTTGGCAATCCGTGGGGAGCACCTGCAGCGTACCATGATTGTTCTAAATCGCTTCCTTCATAATAACCATAAAATTCTCCTCTAAGATAACTGGAGACAGTTGGTTCCTTTACTGAATCAGCGGTGTTTCTATCTAAAATAATCTTTGCTGTTTTCATCGCTCTAGTTGTATCACTACAGTAAGCAGCAGTAAAACGCATATTAGTTAATTTTTCTGCAGTTTTCTCCGCACCTGATATACCTTTTTCTGTTAATGGTGCATCGCTCCATCCTTGCAAGCGGTTATAAACGTTAAAATATGTTTGCCCATGACGGACAACGTATAGATTAAATGTAATAAATTTCATCCCCCTTTTTATACTTATAATAATAACATAGCACTAATAAAAAAAGTTAGACAGTCATCTGCCTAACTTAATTCTGCATTGTAATATTGTGACGCAATTTGATGATATCTTAATTGATTTAATGTTTTGTAAATAATCATTTGAAGTTCACGTAACTTAATGATAGTGTATGAGCTCAATTGCACAAGAATCAATCGTTCTGTACGTTGAATAATCTCTTGATTGTTGGTTAACGCAGATAAATCACTGTGAACCATTTCAGGCATAAATTCAATTATTTTACCATCGCTTAATTGAATATTTAATTTATAAGCTTTATTTTCCATTAATGCCATCAACCTCCTACCATTTAATATTATTTTACAACTTTTTGTATTTTTTGCAACAATATATAGTGAGGGACTAGTTTTTGTTAAGCATATATTGTGTTTTTCCTTTTTGACTCTAATAAAAAACATGCCTTTTTGTTCACTGTCTGGTAATATTAGATATGAATTACATCAAAGGAGCTCTTCATTTTGAAAGCGATCAACTATATTCGCACCAAATTATCCACTAGATTTGGCTTTTTTTGCCTACTGGTTGGACTATTTTGGGCTAAAACAATCTATGCATATTTCACCGACTTTCAGTTAGGATTAGCTAATCCATTCGAATACTTCGTCGCCTTATTCAATCCGATTGCGACAACCTTATTCCTATTGGGACTAGCAATGTATATTAAATCAAGCCGGTTATTCTATCCAATAATTTTACTAATTGATGGATTAAACACTTTACTACTATATTTAAACGTTATTTATTACCGTGAATTTACCGATTTCATGACCGTAAGTACGATGACCGGTTATTCCAAAGTGAACCAAGGATTAAGTGGTTCATCATTGGCGTTAACAATGCCCCACGATGTCTTCTATTGGTTAGATATCGTTTTAATCCTAGTCCTATTATTATTCCGCGTGATTCGAATTGATAAAGGCAAAATTGGTTTTAAAGGTGCCTTTGCGATTACTTCAACCGCCATCTTAATTTTTACTGCCAACTTATCATTCGGTGAAATGGCGCGTCCACAACTACTAACTAGAACTTTTGACCGTACTTACATTGTTAAGTATTTAGGATTGAATGCTTTTACCGTCTATGACGGCATTAAGCAACAACACAATAACGACTTAAGAGCGATGGCAACTAAGTCTGAAATGAATGACGTCCATAAATTTATTAATAAACATTATGCGGCTCCAAACGCCAAATTATTTGGATCACAAAAAGGAAAAAACGTCATTGTTATTCACTTGGAAAGTTTCCAACAATTCTTGATTGATAAGAAAGTTAACGGTCAAGAAGTCACACCGTTTCTAAATAGTCTCTACCATAGTAAGTCAACCTATGCATTTAGCAACTTCTTCCATGAAGTCGGACAAGGAAAGACTTCCGATGCTGAAAACATGTTAGAAACTAGTACTTATGGTTTGCCACAGGGATCACTGTTCACTCAATTTGGTAGTGATAATGTCTTCCAAGCTGCTCCTTCGATTTTAAAACAAGAAAAGGGATATACTTCAGCGGTTTTCCATGGTAACGTGGCCAGTTTCTGGAACCGTAACAATGTTTATAAGAACATGGGTTACCAATACTTCTTTGACGCTAGTTACTATGATACTTCTGGTGATAGAGCCAGTGGTTATGGTCTAAAAGATAAATTACTATTTAAAGATTCTGTGAAATACTTACAAAGGTTACAACAACCTTTCTATATTAAATACATCACAGTTACTAACCATTTCCCATACACAATTGATAGCGAAGATTCAAACTTCAAGACTACTAATACCGGTGATAGCAGTGTTGATAACTACTTCAAAACTGCGCATTACCTAGATGAAGCGGTCAAAGAATTCTATGCTTACCTTCAAAAGGCCGGCCTATTGAAGAATTCAATTATCATGTTGTATGGTGATCACTACGGAATTTCTAATTCTGAAAACATCAACTTAGCCAAGGCATTGGACAAAAATCCAAATGATTGGAATAACTTTGATAACGCCCAGTTACAAAGAGTGCCGTTAATGTTTAATATCCCGGGCATGAAGTCTGGTTACATCGATAACACCTATGGTGGTGAAATTGATGTTTTACCTACTCTTCTTCATTTACTAGGGGTTAACACCAAAAAATACATTCAATTTGGAACCGACCTATTTTCTAAAAAGCATGACACGGTTGTTGCATTTAGAAATCGTGATTGGGTCAGCACCAAATACACTTCAGTTTCTGGCACCATCTACAGTAATAAGACTGGTAAAGTAATTAACGCAACCCCACATCAAAGAAAAATCTTTAACAAGATGCAAGCGCGCGTCAATACTGAACTATCTTATTCTGACGAACTAAATGAACAAAACTTACTTCGTTTTTACACTCCCAAAGGGTTCAACCCGGTTAATCCAAAAGATTACAACTATCAAAATGAATTCCAAAAGGAACTGGGCGCCGAAACGGAATTAGGCAAGAAATCGACTAGTTTGTATGATAAATTAAAGAAAAAATCAACAGAAAACATGTACAAAACTGATGCACCTGAAGTCAACCATACGGGTGGCTCATCACGTATTAATAATAAAACTTCTGACGATTAAAATTCAAAACGGACAAATTTTTGTCCGTTTTTTTATTTGCTTTAAGGTTTTTTAAAGGTAAAATAATCATAATTGGATAATGAGATAAAGTGAGTTGAAAGCATGAAACAATTTAAAAATAAAACAATTGAATTAATTTACAGCATATTTATTATCTTCATCGCCGTCTTCTCAGTCGCTCTAGTCGGCTTAGATTACTTAGGCGTGATTAATATTTACCATAGTTTCATCGGAACTGTGTACTATGCAATTTGGATTTTCTACATTCTAGATTACATAACTGGATTTTGTTTAGCTAAAAATCATAAACAATTTCTATTAGAAACATCGCTGGACTTAATTTCCTTAATTCCAGCCCACCCCATCTTCGTGATTTTCCGTTTATATCGCGTAATTCGGATTGTCCGTCACTATAACTTATTTTGGAAGTTTGGTTGGGACGGTAAAGTTACCGGTGGGATTCACCGTTTCATTTATGATACTGGATTCATTTACTTATTTTCCATCAGTATCGTGATTTTAATCTTTAGTGCTTTAATTTACTCGCACTTTGAACAACATAATCTATCAACTTCTCTTTGGTGGGCGATCACCACTGCGACTACCGTCGGATACGGTGATATTTCACCACAAACCGCTGGTGGAAAACTAATTGCCGCCTTCCTAATGTTTGGTGGAATTGGTTTTATTGGTTTGTTGACCTCAACGATTACAGACTTCTTCACTCATGGTGACAAGGATGTGACCGATGATAAGATTGATAAATTAAGCAAACAAATTGAATCTTTAACCGCTGAAGTCCATTCATTACAAAAATCTGTTAAAAAAAATAACACCCCTAAATAGGGTGTTATTATTTTTTAGTCAGATAATTGAGTACTATGCACCGGTGCATGGTTACCTGGATATAAATCCTTCATAATCGCATTGACGGTGATGGGAACTTCGCCAAAACCTGTTGCGATGATGGTTTGTTTACCATCGTATTTTGCTTGATCTCCAACCGCATAAACATTATGAATATTAGTTTCTAAAATACTATTAACCTTTGTGGCATGCTTTTCTTCTTCAATCTCAACTGCCCAGTTTTGCATATCCTTATTATTGGAAATGAAACCGTAGTTCACCAGAATCTTGTCGACATCTAAATCAATAAATTCGTCATCAGTTTTCATTTTTTTGGCATGGACACGGACTTGGCCGTCATCAGTATTATCTAATGACTTAATCAAGTATGGTGTCACTAATTCAACGCTGGATTGTTTTAACACTTCTACCATGTGTTCAAGGCCACGGAATTCATTTCGACGGTGTAATAGGTACACTTTTTGGGCAATATCATTTAGCATTAAAGCTTGATCAATCGCAGAATCACCACCACCGGCAACTAAGACAAACTTATCACGGAAGCTTTCAATGTCATTAGCAGTGTAAACTAGTTGGTCATCGTTAATGGTTTCAACACCGTCAGCGCTTAATTGACGTGGGTTAAAGGCACCATTACCGACTGCGATAATGATGGATTTTGTTTTAGTTATTTCCTGATTTGTGGTAATCTTAAAGGCGTTGTCGTCTTTTTCGACGTTGATGACGGTTTGATTTAACTTAATGTCGCCGTCCATGGTGGATAGTTGTTGTTTTAAGTTGGCAACTAGTTCACGCCCTTTTATGGCCGGGTATGCGGGAATATCTAGCAATGTCTTTTCTGGATATAGCGCATTCACCTGACCACCTAATTCAGATAGACTTTCGATAATTTGGAACTTAGCGGTATGCATGCCGGCATAAAAACCAGCAAACATCCCTACGGGGCCGCCTCCAATAATCGTAATATCGTAAATTTCGTCTGTCATTTTATTTAACTCCTTTTATTTCGGTGTTATTTAATATATCATATATCTTATAATTATACTTTAGCAAAGGAAGAACAATTATGCACAGCAAACGCAGAAAAATTATCATTGGGATTATCTTGCTAATTGAAGCAATCGCCCTGTTTACTACTACCGCCTGGATTTTTAGAGGGCGCGTTCTAAATGGCCTTCAAGTGGAAAAGACCAGAACGGCAACTATCTTCATCCCTGGATACGGTGGTAACGCCGTTTCTACCGATGACTTCATCAATCAATTTAACGACCATGGGATTGCTAAGCGTGCGCTTCGTATCCATATTTCAAGTAAAGGTAAAGTTACTACCATGAAGAAATATGTAAAGAAGATTACCGCTGACAATCCATTAGTTCAATTGATTTTCGAAGATAACACTCATCCAATCAAAGAAGCTAAACAAATGAAAAACGTGATGACATACCTATACAAGACTTACCACATTAAGTCAGTTAACTTATTAGGTCACTCATCTGGTGGTCAAATTGCTTACGAATACATGGTTAGAAACCCTAATCAAAAGAATGCACCAAAGATTAACAAGTTTGTAAGTATTGCCAACGACTACGATCCAAAAGATAAACGTGTAAAGAACTTACCTCGTAATTTGAAGATTTTCAATATTGCCGGTGAAATTTACAACTTCGGTACTGATGGTGAAGAAGCTGTTGATATCGTTAAACCAATGGGTAAATTGGTAAAACCATATGTTAAGAGCTACAAGTTCTACTTATACCAATCAGATCCAATTTCTGCTGAACATTCAATGTTGCATGAAAACCCTACTTTAGATAAGACTATCGCTGAATTCTTATTTAGAGATTAAAATAAAGCACTTATTTCTGATGAAATGGGTGCTTTTTTATTAATATTTTTCTCATTTTAAAGTAATTCGTTCGTCTTTTTACCCTCAATAATGAACAAATTCCAGAATTACCCTTTCAATTTACGGTAAAAGTCCATATAATTAAAGATGATGAAAAATGTTCACGGGCGCAACGAAGATCCGTGAGGGGAATATTATTGGGAGGGTTTTTCATTATGGCAAAGCAAAAAATTATTCTGGACTTAGACACTGGTATCGATGACGCAATGGCCATCGCATATGCTGTCGCTGCTCCAAACGCAGATTTAGTAGGGATTGTTAACTCATACGGAAACGTCGTGGTTGAACAAGCTGCGAAAAATTCTCTACAAATTTTAGACTTATTAGGTGCTACAGACGTTCCTGTTTTTGAAGGGGTATCACATTCACTAGAAACTGATAGTTTCGAAGTAATGGATGTTTCTGCCCACATTCACGGGGTAAACGGTGTCGGTGAAGTTGAGCTACCTGAATCAAGTCGCCAAGTGGAAGAAATGTCTGGTGTCGACTTCATGATTGAAGCTGCTCACAAGTACGGTAAGGATTTAACTATTATCCCTACTGGTCCACTAACCAACTTAGCTCTAGCACTACGTAAGGATCCTGAAATTGCGAACCTAATCGGTAATGTAACTTTAATGGGTGGTGCCCTAACCGTTCCTGGTAACGTTACTGATGCTGCTGAAGCTAACATCAACCAAGATGCGACCGCTGCAAACGAAGTTTTCAGAAGTCCATTACATGACACTATGGTTGGTCTAGATGTTACTTTAAGAACGCTACTAACTAAAAAAGAAACTCAACAATGGCGTGATTTAGGCACTGTCGCTGGTGAAAAATTCGCTGATATTGTTGATTACTACATCGATATTTACGACGAAATGTATCCTGAATTAGGTGGTTGTTCACTACATGACCCGCTTGCTGTAGGTGTTGCTTGTGACCCTAGTTTTGTTCAAACTCTAGACATCGACTTATTAGTTCACACCGGTGAATTAAACTACGGTCGTACTACTGGAGACACTGCTAAACTAGATGATCCAAACCCAAGTGCTAGTGTTGCCATCCAAGTAGATGAAAAACGCTACTTAAAGACATTCATGGAATACTTAAACTACTTATTTGCAAACAACAAATAACACAAAAAAGCTTACCGCAACGGTAAGCTTTTTTTATTTTACATATTAAAGTAATGGTGAAGGTAAACTGCAACGCCATCTTCATCATGATTTAAAGTCACATCATCTGCAATAGCTTTAATTTCATCAGACGCATTATCCATTGCCACTCCAATGTGAGCAGCCTTTAACATCTCTTGGTCATTTTCAGCATCACCGAATGCCATCAGGTTCTCAAAATCTAGTTCTAAGTGATGTAATAATATTTCCAATCCATAAGCCTTACTCATGTTTTTAGGCAAAAATTCCATGATTTTAGGCTGTGAACGGACAATCTGATAGCTATCTGTAATTTCTGCTGGTAAATCAGTACGAGCTTGGTCTAATGTCGCTACTTGTTCTGACATAATTGCCTTACTGTATTCTTTGTCTGGTAAATCAGCATAGTCCATTGGCACGAATTCCAATGGTGAATTTAAAACTTCCTTGTATGTTGATTTAACTAAGTCGGTTAGTTCATAGACTTGTTTGAAATCTAAAATGTCTAATGGAAGTTGGTAATCAAATGCAAACTGATGGATTAAATCAAAATCTGCTTTAGATAGACTCTTTTGGTTTAACACTGATTGGTCATCGTTTTTAACAACCATCCCACCATTAAAGGTAATCGTGTAGTCATTAGGGCCTAATAAAGCTAGTTGTTCAACATATGGCCAGACCGCATTAATGGGTCTTCCCGTACATAAAACAACTGAAATACCTTGTTCATGTAGCACCTTTAATGTTTCTTGGTTAGCGATACTTATTTTTTTGTCGGAGTTTAGTAAAGTATTATCTAAATCCAACGCAATCATTTTAATCATGGTGTACTCCTATCTAATTGGACAAAAAAACGACATTACAAAGTAATGCCGTCACTTTACAATATTAAGCTTCCAGTTGTGATTCTAATTCTTTTAGTTCAGTTTCACGAATGGAACGTGGTAAGAAACGACGAATTTCTTCCTCATTGTAACCAACTTCCAAGCGCTTATCATCAAACACAATTGGGCGTTTGATAAGGTCGGGATATTTGACCACTAAACTAACTAGCTTTGATAATGATAAACTATCAAAATCAATGTCTAATTTCTTGAAAATCTTGGATCGAGTTGAAATAATATCTTCACTACCATTTTCAGTTAGACGTAAAATTTGTTTTACTTCATCCGCATTCAATGGGTTCGAGTTAATGTTTCTTTCTCTAAATGAGATATCATGAGCTTTTAACCATGCTCTAGCCTTACGACTTGATGCACTACTTGGTGCAACGTAAAGGTTCAACATTTTATCACCCCTTAATCGCTTAAGTATTAGTAAAAAACAATTATGGTTTGTGTTTACGCTTACTATTTGTAAACTAAACAACTGTAATTATACTAACACATATAGAAGATAAATCAATTTAAATTTTTCTTAAGATGAGAAAACCTTAATCAATTCTTAATTTTTAATGGGTGAAAAAGTGATAGAATATACACAACTCAACAGAGATTGATTAAAAAATTTGGAGGTGATTTCGATGAAAATTAATCTTTTAGAAACTAGTGATTCACATGGCTTTATTTTCCCTACTAATTACGTTAGGTCATTTGATGATAAACCATTCGGAGTACTTCGCTGTGCGAGTGCGTTCAAAAGTTTACGTCAACGTTTAGATAACGTGATTGCAATTGATAATGGTGACTTTCTAGAAGGCTCTGCACTAGCATATTATATTGCAGAAATTAAACATCAATCATCCCCTGCCCAGATTAGTACTGTCTTTAATGCCATGGACTATGACTTTGGGGTTTTAGGTAACCATGAATTTAACTATGGATTAGATTATCTAAAAAATACAATTAAAGAATCATCTCGTCACTTCCTTTGTGCCAACATCATTGATCAAGACGGTAACCATCCTTTTGGTGCCCCTTATGAAATCAAAGAAGTGAATGGAGTTAAAATTGGTTTTCTAGGATTAACTACCCAAGGAACTACTAAATGGGAGAAAAACGGAAATCTATCCGGACTAACTTTCCTTTCTGCTAAGGATACTGCTGCTAAGTATATCCCTGAAATGAGCGAACAAACCGACTTAAACGTGATTATTTATCACGGTGGAATCGAACGCGATGAAGACGGTGTGCCAACCGAAGTCCTAAACGGTGAAAACGAAACCTATGATATTTTGGCGCACGTAGAAAACATCGATGCGATTATTACCGGTCATCAACACAGAAAAATTGCCGGTCATCTTCTAGGTGTTCCAATTATTCAACCAGGTCACCGTGGTGAATACATTGGTCACATTGAATTAGACGTTCAACAAGACGAAAACGGTAAATACTACGTCAATAATAGTGAATCAGAACTAATTGCTACTTATGGTTATGAAATTGATCAAGAACTAGCTCACCAATTAGATGATCTACAAGCCGCAATTGATGTCTGGTTAGATGAACCAATGGCGCACATCGACGGTCAAATGGACTTCGATGATGCATTTGCTGCTCGTTTACACAAGACCAGTTTTATTCAATTCATTCAAAAGATTCAAATGCAAACCATGGGCGTGGATTTATCTGCAACTGCATTATTCAACGATGAAGCACATGGTTTTGAAAACCCTATTACCATGAGAAATATTATTACCAATTATGTTTACCCAAATAGTTTAGCCGTTTTAAAAATCACTGGTGCCGAATTAAAGGCAGCAATGGAAACTAGTGCCAAATATTTCGACTATCAAGACGGTAAAATTTGTGTGAACCATGATTATATTTTCCCAAAATTAAAACATTATAATTATGACATGTATGAAGGTGTCAACTACACTATCAATGTCGCCAAACCTGTTGGCCATCGCATTGAGAACCTCACATATCATGATCAACCACTCGCAGATGATGCAGAATTACACATCGCTTTAAATATTTATAGAGCCGTTGGTGGTGGTAACTATCAAATGTTTGACCAAGATAAAATTATCAAGTCAGATGACCGTATGATGAGTCAGTTAATCGCCGATTACCTTCACCATCATGAAACTATCAAAGCTGAAAACAATCACAACTTTGAAGTCATCTATCGACCATAAAAAAAGAGCATCCAATTTTGGATGCTCTTTTAATTTATAATTACTAAGCTTCTTTAATAGCGTTATGATTGCGTTTTTTAGTCTTACCAACGTATTGAACCGCTTTTAGTTCACGGATGGTAGTGACCTTAATCTTACCAGGATAAGTTAATTCGTCTTGAATTTGGTCTTTCACATGCTTGGTTAAGGACTTACTCTTATCGTCATCTAACATTTCTGGGTTAACGATAATACGAATTTCACGACCAGCTTGGATAGCGTAACTATCGCGGACTCCATCATGTTGGTTGGCGATATTTTCAAGATTACGTAAACGAGTTACATATTCTTCAATCGATTCGCTACGAGCTCCTGGACGTGCTCCAGAAATCGCATCGGCAGTCGAAACTAGAATTGAAATTGGATCAGTTGGTTCAACATCACCATGATGAGATTCAATTGCGTTAACCACAACTTCATTTTCATTGAAGGCACGAGTTAGTTTACCACCTAATTCAACGTGGGTTCCACCAACTTCATGGTCAATCGCTTTTCCAATATCATGCAGTAGACCAGCGCGTTTAGCTAATTGGGTGTTTAAACCTAATTCAGCAGCCAATGCTCCTGCTAATTGTGCACTTTCAATCGAATGATAAAGAACGTTTTGACCATAACTAGTTCTAAACTTCAACTTCCCAATAATCTTCATTAAGTCCGGATGCATTCTACCAACATGTAATGAATGAACCACGGTTTCACCCGTTTCACGCAAAGCGGCGTTAACCTTTTGAGTGGTGGTATTAACCAAGTATTCAATATTACTGTTAGTAAAGTGACGGGAAATAATTAGACTTTCGATAGTGGTACGCACGATTTCTCTTCTCACTGGATCGTGAGTAACAATGTGTAATAGTAACGGGAAGTCTTCATCAAAGATTAAGTCAGTCCCAGTTAAGGTTTGAATTAGACGAATATGTTGTTCGTCTTTACCAATTAACTTCGCTTTAATTTCATTGCTAGGTAAATTGATGTTTCTTTCAATGTGACTACGTGGTTCATCGCGTGGGCCACTTTGAATTGCTTCAATAACTAAGTCGTTGGCAATCTTGTTCGCAGCGACTTTGCTTTCTGATAAGTTATATTTAACTTCTATGTCTTTTTCGCGACGAAGTTGGTTTTCGGTATCATTCAAAACAGTTTGGCGAGCTGAATTTTTATCAATGCGGCTGATAGATTGTAACGTTAATTCACGTTGTTCATGAATATCTTCAGCTTGATGTAAAATGTCGTCAATTTCATCTTGAATTTTCTTTTGTTCGTTAGCTTGTTCATTTAAATCATCAGTGTACTTGGTTAAACGATTCTTCATTTGTTCTAAGTATTTTTCATGTTGATCTAAACGTTGTTCACGCGTTTCATTTTCTTCTTTTTGTGATTGGATTTCATCATTGGCAATACCTTGATATTGAATGATGTCTTCTTTATCGTCAGAAATGATTTGGCGTGACTTCATTTCAGCATCTTGTTTGATTGATTCTAAATGAGCTTGAGCTTTTCTTTTGGCATCTTGAATTTGCATTTTAAAACGCATATTGCTGAACCAAATACCAATAACTACTCCGATAATTAGGAATAAGACGGTCATAATTTCAATCAAAAAGCGTCCTCCTTTCTGATTTGTAAATGTCTATTTTTATAATTGTTATAATGTATGGTTTAGGATTGTTTATACATATATCTATAATAACATTTTCAGGCCCAATTGATACACTGAAAGTCATCAAAAATATAAAAAAGCCGACTAAATTAGCTTAGTCGTCTTAGTTTTTATTTGAAATATTGATTTAAAAATTGTTTGATAGTTTTAACGTATAACTTCGGATCCGTTTGATAAGAAGCCGCGTGAGTAGCGTTCTTAACTACTAACAATTCTTTAGGACCCTTTGTGGCATTATATAGTGGATACACCATTTTTGTTGGTACAAATGTATCTTTACCACCATGAATGAATAACATCGGACGGTGGTTCTTATTTACTTGGTTTAGTGAAGACGCTTCATACATACTGTAACCTGCGCGCAGGTGAGTAATTCCACTTAGGATTGGCACCAATGGCCACTTTGGAAAGGATGGCATATGGTAAAGTTGACCAGCTTCATAATTGATTTCGTCAGCAACACTGGTGTAACCACAGTCTTCGATGAAGGCTTTGACTTGATGAGGCACAGATTTTTCACCTGAAACCATCATGGTCGTGGCACCACCCATGCTGACTCCGAACATGACAATTTTCGAATCTTTTCCATTATACTTGATGACTCTATTCATCCATTTAATATAATCGAGACGATCTGGCCAACCATAGCCAACATAATCCCCCTGGCTTTGGCCTTGTCCACGGTCATCAGGCGTTAAAACATTGTAGCCTAATTGATGGAAAATGTAAGCATATGGCGCCATTTTTTCCTTATTACCCATATATCCATGAGCAATTACAACGGTCTTGTTAGTTTTATGGTCCGCCGGAATATAGTTAGCGACTAGTTTTAAATGATCGCCAACTGATTCTTGGGTCCACTTAATCTTTTTAACTTGTTGATACCACTTAGTTCCCTCGTAAAGTGGTGAATCTGGTTTGACTTGTTCATTACTTAAAAATGATTTATGTGATGGTACCACAGCGACGTTATAGAAATACATCCCTGCCCCAATTAAACCAATCACAGTTAGTGAAATTAAAACTACTAAAGTAATAATTAAACCTTTAATCTTTTTCTTCAAGGCGATTCTCCTTATCCTCACTTGATAATTTGAGTATAGAATGTTGGGGGTTAAAAAGCAACAAGAGAAACATTTACTTGATTTTCGGTTATAATAATCACAGAGGTGTTAGAAATGTTTCCAATTAGATTAAGAGCCCTTCGTAAAGGGCAAAATATCAGCATGAATCAACTTGCGCATAATTTAAACGAAAAATTTCCAGAAGATGATCATAAGAATACACCTTCTCAAATTGGAAATTGGGAACGTGGAATTCGTTCGCCTTCGTATGTCGAAATTAAAAAACTAGCGCTATACTTTAATGTAAGTATGGACTATTTAACTGGCCGCACTTCAATCGAACATGTTAACTTGGGTGAAACTTTAATGGCGGAAAACGAACTCACTTTTGGCAACCACACTTTGGACCAACGTGATCGTTACGAAGTCTATCAACTAATTAATGGTTACCTTCATGGAAAAGACCAAAATTATTTAGAAGATGGCCAAGAAGATACCGCCCACCAAGAAGAATTAAATTTAAATTTTGATGATTTTAAAATATAAAAAACGCCGAGAAAACTTTCTCGACGTTTTTTCGTACATAGCACTTAGAGGGTTGGTTTCTTCTTATCTTTAACGTAATGGAAAATATGGTGTTTACCAATATAGGCCCATCTAATTAATGCGAGATAACCAATCCAGAAAAGAAGCAATAAAATGATTTTTAGCCAGATATCATTTAAAACACTCATATTTCCACCTCCAATTAATAATTAAATTGTTTTACGTTCGTATGGTTCAGTACTGATTTGTTCGTCCAAGATGGTCTTGCACCATTCTTTTGCTGAGAATAATGAATGGTCACGGTAGTTACCACAACTTTCAGCAGTAGTTCCTTGAACATCTTCCCATTCAATGTCATCTCTGATAGCACGAAGTGAATCCTTTAGCGCACGGGCTACGTTTTCATTTCCTGGATTACCCCAAGTAATTAAATGAAAACCAGTACGGCAACCAAATGGAGAACAGTCAATGACACCATCTAGACGGTCTCGTAATAATCCAGCTAATAAATGTTCAATGGTATGTAATCCGGCTGTTGGGATTGCTTCTTCATTAGGTTGAACTAGACGAAGATCGAAGTTAGCGATAGTATCGCCGTTAGGACCTTTTTCTTCGGTGATTAAACGTACATATGGAGCCTTAACTGCAGTGTGGTCTAGTGTGAAACTTTCTACTTTTGTTTTTACTTTTGTCATAATAAATTCTTCCTTTCAAAAACGTGATTGTTATTTTTTATTTAAATGCAGGGACATCGACACCTTTATATTTGTCCTTGATCAAGTTGTAAACCGCTTTAGAATGGTACGCTTTTACCACCTCCTTGTAAGTGGCGTTATCAGCTTCTGAACTCTTAGTTACCAAGATGTTAATCCATGGTTGGTTGTAAGAATCATTTACATCTGGAGCAATCGCATAAATTGCATCCTTAGCTGGGTTTAAGTGGTTAGCTTGAACGTAGTTTGAGTTAGTAATTCCAGCAGCGAAATCAGGTAATAATTTGATGATGGCAGCTGGGTCTACTTCGATAATGTTTAACTTCTTAGGATTAGAAGTAATGTCAGTTAAAGTTGGTGAGTAGCCTTTGGCAGGATTAGTCTTAATTAATCCTGCCTTTTCCAATACCTTCAAAGCACGACCGGCATTAGTTGGGTTATTTGGAATCGCAATCTTGTCGCCTTCCTTTAAATCTTTAACACTCTTAATTTTCTTAGAGTAGATGTTTAAAGGTTGGATATAAGTGTTTCCAATTGCCTTTAGTTTGTACTTCTTTTGAGCAATTTCTTGGTTTAAGAATGCGTAGTGTTGGAATGAGTTAATATCAATTTGACCACTGTTGGTAGATTGATTTAGTGCTTCACCATCACTGAAGACTTTTAAGTCAACGTAAATGTGTTTGCTTGCTAGTTCTTTATTAACTTCTTTCCAAATTGGAACATCGGTACTACCTAGTAGCCCGACGGTAACAACTTTTTTATCTGCGGTGTTTTCTTTCTTACTGTTCCCTGAAGCGATGAAAAATCCGACGATAATGACTAATACTGCGACCACTGCCAATGACAGAATACGCACTTTTTTATTTTTACTATTTACTGGTTTACTCATAATAAGACCCTCCTTAACGGGTTAAGATGTCGGCAATCAATGTGCCGATGATTTGCACAATAGTGACTAGAATTAATAAAACGATGATACATGCTAATGTGACGTCAAATTGGTTTTGTTGGTAGCCATATTGGATGGCGAAGTTTCCTAAACCGCCTCCACCGACAACGCCGACGATTGCCGTTAAGCCAATCAAACTAACGATTGTAGTGGTGGTCATGCGGGTAATGCTGACGATCCCTTCATGAAGGTAAATCTCTCGAACGATTTGCCAATTGGTAAGACCAATTGCTTTTCCGGTTTCAATCAAACCCGGATCAATATCATTTAACGCCGATTCAATTTGGCGAGCGAAAAATGGTGTAATTCCAACTACTAGTGGGAAAATGGTTCCAGCCACCCCAATCGCAGTTCCTGAAATCAATGTAGTAAGTGGAATCAAAGCAACGATTAGAATGATGAATGGAATACTTCTGAAAAGGTTAATTAATTTATCGCAGATATTAAAGAAGATGAAGTTTTCCTTAATGCCGCCACGTTTAGTAATGATCAGAATAATAGCTAGAAAAATGCTGACAATAAATGCGATTAATCCTGAAAGAATGACCATCTCAACCGTTTCTTGAATTGATTGGGTAAATGCTTGCCAATTTTGCGCTACGTTTGGAAAATAGTTATTCAACATCGTCAATCACCTCCACTAAGACTCCATCGTTATGAATGAAATCTTCATATGCATTTTTGATGTCATCTTCATATCCTTCAATTGAGATAATCAGACCACCAATTAATTTATTTTGAATTAGTTTGATATCGGCTAATAAGATACTGATATCAACGTTAAACTTGCGAGCGACATTTGAAATCACCGGGTCAATGGTATTTTCATTATTGTATGTAACTCTTACCAATAAACTGTTAGTTGGTAGACGCCATGCGTCATACATTGCCTTATCAATTTTTAGATTAGTGGTAGTGTCGACGAAACGCTTAGTAATTGGTTGACTCGGATGCGCGAAGACGTCATAGACATCCCCTTGTTCAACGATTTTTCCGTTATCTAGAACCGCAATTTGATCACAAACCTGTTCGATAACCTTCATTTCATGAGTCACAATCACAACTGTGATTTTTAGCTTAGTATTTAGTTCTTTTAAAATAGATAAAATTGAATCAGTGGTTTCTGGGTCTAGCGCACTGGTTGCTTCATCACAAAGTAACACTTTTGGATCATTGATTAGCGCTCTTGCGATTGCGACTCTTTGTTTTTGCCCACCGGATAATGATGATGGATAATCATCCTTTTTATCCTTTAAACCAACTAGGTCTAACAATTTATCGACCTTATCGTTAACGACTTGCTTGTCTAAATGTTTGTATTTAATTGGTAATGCCACGTTTTGGGCGATAGTTCTTTGTGGCATTAAATTAAATTGTTGGAAAATCATACTGATTTGACCACGTAGATTAATCAGTTCCTTTTCATTCAATTGATTAACCACCGTATCTTGATAATGAATGGTCCCTGAAGTTGGGGTTTCTAATCCGTTGATACAACGAATTAATGTTGATTTCCCTGCTCCTGAATAACCGATAATCCCAAAGACACTGCCGGTTGGAATCTTTAAATTGACCCCGGATAATACTTGATTGGCATTTTCATCTTCAGAAAAGATTTTGTTGACTGCTTTTAACGTAATAATATTTGTTTGGACCATCTCGTCACCTCCTAATAAAAAAGACGTCCTATTGAATAGATTCAACAGGACGCCTGAGCGCGGTACCACCTTGTTTGATAACTATATTAGTTATCCGCTTATCGCATAAATTACGATTAATTAGTTAACGTTAATCACTCCGCAGCCATTCACATAGCTGATATCTCATAGACCATTTATAAATTAATTTACATACTATCTTCTCACCATCGATAGCTCTCTGAAATGACCTTAATTTACTCTTCTATTCATCGATATTAATATTTTTAGTCATGCCAAATTTGTTTAGCAGTATTGACGACTAATTCAATCTTTTGCCATTGTTGTTCCTCAGTTAAATGGTTACCTTCTTCGGTTGAAGCAAAACCACATTGAGTACTTAATGATAAGTGTTTCAAATCAACATATTGAGCTGCTTCATTCACACGTTTGATTAATACTGCTGGATCTTCTAGTTCTGGTTTCTTAGAAGTAACTAATCCTAAAACGACGTCTTTTCCTTCAGTCACTTCAGCTAATGGAGCAAAGTCTCCTGAACGATCATCATCGAATTCTAGGTAGTAAGCATTCACATTTTCCTTACCAAATAATTCTTTAGCAACTGTGTCGTAACCACCTTGAGCGGCCCAACTTGATGCATAGTTACCACGGCAAACGTGAGTGCTAATTCGTAAGTCTTCTGGGATATCTCTGATGGCTTCGTTGTTAAAGGCTAAGTAAATTTCTTGTAGTCTTTGTAAGTCATCAACATCATCAGTCATTAGTTTCCAGAAGTCCTTATCTGAAAGCATCCCCCAAGTACAGTCATCGATTTTGACGTCGCGACAACCGGCTTCGTATAAAGCTAGGATTAAATCATGGTAGGCTAATCCTAAGTCATGGATAACTGCATCTAAGTCATCACCGTAAACGGATTTTAAGGCAGCGATGTTTTCAGGGCCACGAACTAGTTCAGCGTAACATTGGGCTGGTGATGGAATACTTTGTCTAGCAATTACATCTTCATTATCAGCAACTTGTGCTTGTAAGAACTTGAACGCTAATAAGTCTGGGTGGTTAGGGTTAAATTTAATTTTGCCTTCAACTTGGGCTGAATCATTTCTAGTTTCAATGTCATGGAATATGTAGCCATGTTCTTGATGAGTATGTTTAATTCCATCGAATCCCCAGAATGTATCTAGGTGCCAGTAACTACGACGGAATTCTCCGTCAGTAACGGTTTTTAAACCGTGTTGAATTTCTTTTTTAACTAAATCTTGAATTAACTTGTTTTCAATTGCTGTTAATTGTGCTTGATCAATTTCTTTTTTATTAAATGCACTGCGTGCTTCTTTTAATTCTTTGGGGCGTAGGAAACTTCCTACGATATCAAAATGTATTGTCTTGGTTGCTACTTGTGTCATATTAATCACTCCTTAAAATTATCTTTCTTCTAATCAAATCAACAAAAAAATCCGCTTCTAGCTTATAAGCTAGAAGCGGATTCCGCGGTACCATTCTAATTTAGATGCAGTTTACACTACACCCCTCACTAACGTCTATCAACGTGTGCAATTAATAATGGTTGCCAACCCATCAGCGTTTAATAAATATCGACGCTGCCAATTAACGGGCCATCTTCACATCAGTCAATTCGATCTGCTCACATCAACCGCAGACTTTCTGAACTATCAACTGGAGTTACTCTCCCGATCTTTTTGTTTAAATGATTTGTTTGATTGATATAAATATTAAATCCACAAATTATAAAAGTCAACACATTTTTTAATTTAATTCTAATTTATTTTTAATCAGTAATAAAAAAAGCCCGATAAATCGGACTTTTTTCGTTGCTTAAAAATTTTTAATCTTTAGGTAAATTAGGATTGTCCAAGTGATTGATTTGCCCTTTGAATTCATCAGCATTAACTTCGATTTCTTTAGAGTGATCAACACCAGTATCGCCATAGAAGACCATGTAATCGGCTGCTTCACCATGTTCAGCGATATCTAGACCCTTGATTTCTTCATCCTTAGTAACACGCATTGGCATTACTAGTTTTAATAAGACAATAATTACGGCACATGCCACTGAAACAAAGATGATTGTAACTAGAGTCGCAATGATTTGAGTAGTGAATAATTTCATACCACCACCGTAGAATAGACCGTTATCAACAACGGAACTGTTAACTGACTTAGTAGCCAATAGACCAGTCATGATACTACCAACCATTCCAGAAACACCGTGACAACCGAATGCATCTAGGGTATCGTCAGCACCAATCTTGTTCTTTAAAACATTGCAGTAGTAGTAGCTTACTAGCGTCGCAACAATTCCAATTGCAAACGCACCAGTAATAGTAACGAAACCAGCAGCAGGAGTAATTCCAACTAATCCACAAAGAGTACCAGTACAGATACCACCTAATTGTGGTTTACCAACAAAGTGCATGTCTAATAACATCCAAACCATCATCGAAGTAGCTGCAGCGACAGTTGAAGTCATAGTGGCTTGCATTGCGATATTGTTAACGCCTAGTGCTGATCCAGCGTTAAAACCATACCAACCGATCCATAGAATTGTAGTTCCTAAAAGCACCCAAGAAAGATTGTAGTGTTTAGTTTCTTTACCAAAGTCTAAACGTTTGCCTAAATAAATTGATAATACTAAGGCAGTCACCCCGGCATTAATATGAACAACGGTTCCACCAGCAAAGTCTAGTGTTCCTAATGAAGCCAAAATACCACTTGGTGACCACACCATATGTACCATTGGGTAGTAGATAATAATGGACCATAGAATTACGAACCATAATAGGAATTTAAAACGAATTCTTCCGACAATTGCACCGACGAAAAGTGCTGGTGTAATAACAGCGAACATCATTTCAAAAATTGAATAAATACTTACTGGAATCTTAGTTGAAGTTAATGAGTTTAAATCAATTCCATGCATGAATGGATTTGCCAAATCCCCAATAAACCCACCGATGTTACCTGAAAACGATAAACTATAACCAACTGCAACCCATAAAATAACTGCTAATCCAGTCATAATGAACACTGACATGGTAGTGTTAACAACGTTTTTCTTAGAAACTAATCCTCCATAGAAGAACGCCAAACCTGGTGTCATGAATAAAACCAAAATGCTAGAAATAAATACAAATCCGGTACTTGCTAAATCCATTTACTCTACCCCATTTCATTAATGTTATATTATGTTACATATTATATCATTAAAAAGAAATAAGTACAGAATAAATTCTAGATCGATTTCATTTTAGACTCATTTTCGCCATATTATGTTATATCTTATTACATAAAACAATGTCTTTTGCATTCATCCCCTTTTTCCAATAGAATAAGAACTAATTGTTACAAGGAGATTCCTATGGATAAAAAGAAATTACTCAAGAAAATGAAGAAAAATAAAAAAATCACCCATCAGCCTTCATACATAGAACGCATCAAGCATTACTATGAAGTGTTTAGTGATTTTTCAGATATCAAGTACCTACTAAACAATATTTTAGAAGCTGACAGATTATTGCAACAAAAGCAATTACCCCAAGACTTACCGGAATTACTACTACCTGATGATATCCAAGATACCATCTTCGCATTCGTGAATAACAAGTATCCAATGGGCGATCCTAAGGGGGATCAAGTTTGGAATGAATACGTAGATAATTTACCTAAGTTAGATAAGGATATCCGTGAATTCCGTGACTACTTAGAGGATGAATACGGAATGTGGGCATACATTTCAGCACCATTCGTTAATGACTTAGCTAAGTTTTTAAATGGCCATAAAGTGCTTGAAGTAATGGCCGGGAATGGTTACATTTCAAAAGGACTGCGTGATAACGGTGCCGATGTAATTTGTACCGACAGTTTAGCTTGGACGAAGGAAAATGAAACCGGTAAACATCTTTTAACAGATGTGGAAGCACTAGATGCGATTGAAGCATTTGAAAAATATCAAGACGACATCGACTATATCATCATGTGCTGGTCACCAGACGGCGTCGATATTGATTGGCGTTTATTATCAGCAATTCGTGAATCTGGTAAAGATATTACCCTAATTACAATTGGTGAAAAATATGGCGCAACCGACTCAAAACAATTCTGGGACAATGCAGAGTTTATCGAAAATGATGATGTCACAAAACTAAACCAACACCACCAACGTTTCGATTTAATTGATGATCAATTATACTTCGTAAAATAAATCCAAAGAAAAAAGGACGTAACTTCAATGAAGTTACGTCCTTTTTGGCGTCTACTAAGTAGACGGGTAAGTGGTGTTCACATCACCGAAATACCAGACACGCGAATTACGTTCGCATAATGTGTCCCCTCCGAAAATATCACTTAATCACATCTTGTGAAGACAGCTTTCGCTGCGTGATCTCCTCGACTCATCGCAAACAGTAGTATAACACAAATTACCTACTGATGCCTATTTTTTCTTAGTAGTCTTTTTAGTGGTTTTCTTAGCTGCAGTCTTCTTCGCCGGTTTCTTTTTATCAGTTTGCTTTTCGGCTTCATCAGCAATGGCACGGTTTTCGTCAACAGCAGCTAATTGTTGGTTCACCCATTCAACTAGTTTGGCGTTAATATCGTCATTAACCGCAAAATCATCTTGGCTTGATAATTCATCAATTCTTAATTTAGAACGATTAACATCTGGTGATTCTACTAACATGTAGACATTTAGTGGACAATTACCTTGATCGCTCATCATCTTTGAGATGTTTTTGATGTAACGGTATGGTAAGTTCACGATGCCGTTTTGTAAGTAAAAACTAATTTCTTCACCTTTTACTTGTACTAAAGCAGAAGCTAGTCGACCACTATTAATTTGTTCATCCATAAAGTCAATTGCTTCAGCAAAGGCTTTTTGCGGATCTTTTTTGACACTCGCTAAAGTGACTTCAGTTGAGAATGTTTCGAATTTTTCATTTTCAACATCTTCAATAAATTTTTGTGCATCTATTTCCATTTAATTTAACACCTATCTTATTTTTTTACGTTCTTTTTCACGATTCGGACATAGTCAGTTTTGATTTGTTTAGCGGCAATTCGATACCACAACAAGTTGACAATAATTCCTAACACTGCAAGAATAAAGGTTAATATCGAAACGCCACTGTTATGTTCAGTCGCAAAAATAAATACGATTCTAATCATGGTTAATGTGTAAATACCCACAATAAATAGCAAGAAATGGTACGCTAAACGCAAATTTCTAAGTCCCCCGATGATTAATACTAAATATAAAACAATCGCAAATACGGCTGTTTTGGTGATATCAGAAGAATTACCACCCATTAATACGTCACAAATAATAAACATCGCAAGTGACAATAAACTCCAGCTTGTAATGATTTTCTTGTCCATAGTGACCTCCGAATAAAAATTACTATTTACACCTTATCACAACTTAAACCATTTGAGTAATAGAATTAACCAAAAGAGGCTAAAAAATGCAAAAATGGCACTATCTTGTCCCAATTAAGGACTTATCTGAACCCATCAGCATTAAAGAATATTTAAAAAAATACTTATTAATTCCTAAGCACTTCATCTACCCACTGCGTCGTAAGAAACGAGTATTAGTGAACCAAAAATACATCACAATGAATTCATTAGTAAATAACAGTGATGCAATTGACTTAACCTTTATTGAAGATGATTTCACCCTACCAGTTCAAAACCTCATCGCAGATGATAGCCATTCAATTGACGTTTTATACGAAGATGACGATATCTTAGTGGTCAATAAACCAGCTGGATATAAGACCCACCCCAATCAACCAGGAGAAGTGAATACCGTCTTAAATTTCTGCGAGGAATACTTAAACCAAAAGAATCAACACGCTTATATGATTCATCGTCTTGATCAACAAACTTCCGGCGCCTTAATCGTCGGTAAGAATCCGGTAGTAGTTCCAATCTTGGTTAGACTGATTAAAGACAAAGTAATTAATCGCATTTATACCGCCGTAGTTGACGGTCAGTTCAAACAATTAAACGGCGTTATCGAAAGTTCAATTGGTTTAGACCCTGATGACAAACGCAAACGTAAAATTGATGGAGCTAATCCATTATCCGCTAAAACTGCTTATCAGGTCCTATCTACCACTGAGCAACACTCAATTGTCCAATTAAAGTTATTTACTGGGCGAACACATCAACTTAGGGTCCATTTGGCATCAATTAACCACCCAATTGTGGGCGACCCTTTATATGGACAAAATTTAAATAATCAACAAATGTTACTACACTCCACCCAATTACATTTAGTCCGTCCATTTTATTTCGACACAATTGATATTAACGCCCCACTGCCTAATCAATTTAATCAATATATGTAAAAAAAGAGCCGCATCATAAGATGCGACTCTTTTCATATGGTTTTTAAAGTTAATGTCGATTTAACGAATTACTTTAATGGTTTCCATTCCCATGCATTTACTTCTGGTAAGTCAGTACCAACTTCACGGATGTAAGCATTGTGCTTGTCAACCATGTCGTTCATACGTTGTACGAATGAAGCACCCTTAACAGAGTATTCTGGAATGTCATTAACAACTTCCTTAGCTAGGTCGAAACGATCTAGTTGGTTCAATACACGCATGTCGAATGGTGTAGTGATATCACCGTTTTCACGGTAACCGTGAACGTGAACGTTGTGGTTGTGACGATCGAAGAATACATCCTTAACTAGGCCTTCGAAACCGTGGAATGCAAATACAACTGGTTTGTCAGTAGTGAATAGACGGTCAAATTCTTCATCAGTTAAACCACGAGGGTCAACCTTAGGTGAACGTAGTTTCAAGAAGTCAACAACGTTGATGAATCTGATCTTCATTTCTGGGAATTCTTCATGTAGTAATGAAATTGCAGCTAGTGATTCCCAAGTAGGTTCAGTACCAGCAGCAGCAATAACTACGTCAGGTTCTTGACCTTGGTCAGTTGATGCCCAGTCGATGTAGCCTAAACCATTGTTTACAAGGTTAGTAGCTTCTTCAATTGAGAACCATTGTGGACGTGGGTGTTTTGAAGTGATGATCAAGTTGATCTTTTCTTCACTAGCAAAAGCAACGTTACCAACAGCTAATAATGAGTTAGCATCAGCTGGTAGGTATTCACGAATGAATTCAGGTTTCTTTTCAGCTAAGTGAGTTAGCATACCTGGGTCTTGGTGAGTGTAACCATTGTGATCTTGTTGGAATACAGTTGAAGTATCAACAAAGTTCAATGATGGGTACTTTCTTCTCCATGGTTGGTCAGCAGCTTTGCGTAACCACTTGAAGTGTTGAGTTAACATTGAGTCAACAACACGACCGAATGATTCGTAAGTTGCGAAGAAACCATGACGACCAGTTAATACGTAACCTTCTAACCAACCTTCAGCTTGGTGTTCTGAAAGTTGTGAATCGATTAAACGACCTGAGTGGCCAACGTATTCATCGTTTGGTTCCATGATGTCTTCCATCCATTGACGGTCAGTTTCAGCAAACACACCGAATAGACGGTTTGACATTGATTCGTCAGGACCAAAGGCACGGAAGTTAGTTGGGTTAGCCTTCATAACGGCACCTAACCAGTTACTCCATACAGCCATATCTTGGGCTACAGTTTGACCTGGAACCTTAACGTCAACAGCAAATTCTTTAACGTCTGGTAAGATAAGTGGCTTAGGATCGATACCACCGTTAGTAATAGGGTTAACTGACATTCTTCTGTCACCCTTAGGTGCTAGAGCTTTAATGTCTTCCTTGATAGTACCATCATCGTTGAATAGTTCTTCTGGTTTGTATGACTTCAACCAGTCAACGATTAAGTCAGCGTGTTCCATCTTGTCTGATGAAACATCAACTGGGATTTGGTGAGCACGGAATGAGTTTTCAATTGGGTTACCGTCTAAGTCAAACTTAGGACCAGTCCAACCCTTTGGAGTTCTAACAACAAGTACTGGCCAAACTGGTTCTGTAGCAGTTTCAGCAGTTTCGTTGTTACGTGCATTCTTTTGAATTTCTTGAATTTCTTCAACAGCTTCGTCCATAACTTTAGCCATCTTTTCGTGGTAAGCCATGTGATCATCGAAGTCAGCTTCGTTTTCAACGAAGTAAGCCTTCCAGCCCATACCCTTGAAGTAGTCAGTAATTTCTTGGTCTGACATACGTGACATGATAGTTGGGTTTGAGATCTTGAAACCGTTTAAGTTAATGATAGGTAGAACGGCACCATCAGTAACTGGGTTGATAAACTTGTCTGAGAACCAACTTGCAGCTAGAGGACCAGTTTCTAATTCACCATCACCAATTTCAACAGCGGCAATTACATCAGGGTTATCGAAGATAGCACCAACACCGTGGGCTAGTGAGTAACCTAATTCTCCACCTTCATGAATTGAACCTGGAGTTTCAGGGGCAGCATGTGATGCAACTCCACCAGGGAATGAGAATTGTTTGAATAATTTAGCCATACCCTTTTCATCTTGTGAGATGTTTGGGTAAATGTCTGAGTAACTACCATCAATGTATGAGTTAGATACCATAACTTGGCCACCGTGACCTGAACCTTCAATGTAGAACATGTTTAGGTCATACTTGTTGATAGCACGGTTTAAATGTGCGTAAATAAAGTTTTGAGATACGATAGTACCCCAGTGACCGATAGGCTTAACTTTAACATCTTCTGATGTTAATTCTCTCTTTAATAATGGGTTATCTTTTAGATATAGTTGACCTACTGATAAGTAGTTAGCAGTACGCCAGTATTTATCTAATTCTTCCAAGTATTGCTTGGAATCGAAATCTTGAGCCATTAATTAACACTCCTTTTAAAATAAAAACTATTGAAATTAATAATGGAAAAATTATCAGACTACACCCGATAATTTTAATTACAATGAATATAATAAAGATTTTTCATAAAAAGTCAACCTTTTTACAAATTGATACGGTCCAATTATATTATCGTAATTTCACCATTATCATAACGACATTATTATGAACGATTTTTCCATAATAGTCCAATGATTTTCATAACTTTTTTGATATTATTTTTTAAACCATCACAAACGTGTTGTAACGTAAATATTGATAGTGTAAACGCATGTTGGAAACCTCAAATGGAGTCCCGTCATCTAGGAAGAAAATCCCTTCCATTACCCCAACTGGTTCAGTTGGTTTTAGATTTAATAATTTTTGGTCTTGTTCATTCGATGGACTCGCCAAAATTGATAAAAATGATCGCGTGACACTTTTGTGAATTGTATCTTCAACGTAATTGAAAATGGATTGTTCTACAATCTCTTTGGTTAATTCCGGCGCAATCTTAATTGGAATATAACCCGTTTCAATCATAAATGGTTTGTCATCAAACAAACGTAGACGTTGAATTTCATATACGAAGTCGCCTTCAGCTAAGAATAAATCTTGTTGAATTTCTTTGCTAGCAGGAATGACATTAAAACTAAGTAGCTTAATCTTAGGCACTTTCCCCTGACTTTTCATACTGTCAGTAATCCCTAAGTTAGAACCTTCATAATGAAAAATGGTTTTATTCTTCATATATAAAGGATTAATAAATGTACCGGAACCACGTTTTTTAAAGATAATGCCATCATCAGCCAATTCTTTCAGTGCTCGTTTTACCGAACTACGGCTTACATTATATGATTCACTTAAAGTTCGCTCATCTGGTAAGCGCTTATTTTCAAACTGGTTGTCGATTATCTTTTGCTTTAAATCGGCCAGCACTCTTCGGTAAACTAAATCAGCCATTGCATTCTCCTTGTGTATTTTTTCTAAAAATCAGTATAACAGATTTATAAAAGTAGTTATACATCCCTAGAAAAGATTCTTTGGATGGGGCTTGCCCACCAACTCGTGTTTGACGTGATTAATCATGTCCGCAATCATCTCCACGATGTGTGGATCATCAACGGTATACAACACCTTGTTGCCTTGTTTTTCTTTGCAAACAATTTGATATTGATGCAATAAATTTAATTGCTTAGAAACTACCGGTTGTTCTAAATCGGTTAGTTCGCAAATTGAATTAACACTGATGGGTTCTGAAGCTTCCATTAAACAAGTCACAATCCGAATTCGTCTTTCGTTGCTTAAGACTTTATAAATCTTTGCGACTTCAGCTATTACTTCTTGTTTTGCCATTGCCATCTTATCATCTCCTAAAACCAACTAATCACATGTGTAATCAATCCACTATCGAATAATACATAAATTCCGACACCAATATACACGACCTTGGTTAAAATTTCACCGTATTTTTCCATTAAGTCGTTAATTAATTGAATATTACCAATCGCCTTAATGAATAAAATAATAAGTAGTGATAATACAGTCAAAACAACTATCACTTCGATAATTTGTACAGCACTAATAGTTGATAAAACTGGTAAGAATAACGACAAGTTACAACCAGCACAGACTGATAAGTAAGTAATTAACGTAATCACGACTGGTGATTTATGATTAACTTCTTTTGCTTCTTCATCCTCATCTTTTAATGCCATGTAAATTGGAAGCAATCCTAACAATCCTAACAACCATTCTGGTAAGAATTGATCTAAGATTTGACCGACACTAAAGCTTAAAATCAATAAAGTCCATAGTCCTAATAAATATCCCATCATTACTGACTTTAAATTATATTTCTTCAATAGTAGAAGTAAGATAAAGAAAAAATCTAAATTAACTCCTAAAAACGTAACTAATATTAATAACCAATTCATTTGTTCACCTCATAATATATCTGTTTTTATATATACCATTTTTGATATATTATATCTTACCATGAGAACATTGTAAAATCTATGCTAAAATGAATACCGAGGTGATTTTGAAATGGGCAAAAAGAAAGCAAAGGTCCACAAGACATTAGTGGAACAAATTCTTGATAAAAATAACATTTCTTATATCCAACACCAGTTCGCCACTCATGACGAAAATAACGTGGCGCAATTAGAAGTCGAAGCAGATACAGATCAACATACCATCTACAAGACTTTAGTTTTAGAAGGTAAAACGACTGGTCCTGTCGTCGGCGTGGTGCCATTGGATCAACATTTAGATGAAAAGAAATTAGCCAAGGAATCTGGCAATAAAAAAGTGAATATGGTGCCTTTAAAGGATCTTTTAAAGACCACCGGTTATGTACATGGTGCAAACACACCAATCGGAATTTATGAAAAATTCCACTACCCTATTTATATCGACAACGAAGCTCAAAGACAGGGTCAAATTTTAGTCTCATCAGGCCAAGTTGGTCGTTCCGTTGAATTAGACGCTAACGATTTAGTTAAATTAGTTAACGGAAAATTCGTGGATATCGTTAAATAATCCGTAACTATTAATGAATGCCTCGCCATTCGTCTATAAACTCATTAACAAATTCCTGCATGAACTTCTGACGATTAGTTGCGATTTTTTTCGCAGCATTTGTATTCATTAAGTTTGGCAATTTAAATAACTTCTCATAAAAGTGATTAATTACCGTTGTATGTTTACGGTATTCGCTTTTGTCCATATTCTGGCGAGGTGTTTGAGCGGGGTCATAAATGGTATCGCCAAAGTGACCCCCAAAATACATAGCGCGAGCGACGCCGATGGCGCCAATTGCGTCTAGTCGATCCGCATCTTGGACGATTTGACCATCAATTGATAGAGCATATTGATGAACCAAATTAGCACTATATGACATGTGGGTGATGATATCCATCACCGCATCAATTTCAGTATCAGTGTAAGCAAGACTCTTTAGTTTTGTTTGGACTGATGCTTTTTGCTTATCGACATCGTCAACAAGTTTATCATCAATCACATCATGTAAGTATGCAGCGGTAATGACAATCTTTTCATTCACACCATCTGTTTGTTCCGCAATTGTTTCAGCTAATGACACAACTCGTTCAATGTGGGCAAAATCATGTCCGGTGGTATCATCTTGTAGTTGTGATTTCACATATGTACGTAATTCTTCTAAAGTTTCCATCAAAACATCCCCCTGTGATTTATTTCTATTTTAGCTGATTTAGATTTAATTCGATACAAAAAACGCCCTACAACTTGTAGGACGTTTTTTTATTATTCATGTGTCATATCAGCGAAAATTTCATTAGCAATCAAACGGTTCACAATCGTGTCCGCAATAGCACTCAATAAGTTTTCGATATCAGTCCCATCATGCTGGACTTGTTCGCCATCAGCAATATGGTGCAATCTTTGCACTAGCATTTCGATAAATTCATCGTAGGCTTGCTTGGGAAATTGTTGTTTGGTAACTTCATCAATTCCTTGTCGAATATCCTTAATTGAGAAAACTGGTTTTAATAAACTGATAATAATAATATCTGCCACATGGACAGTTTGATATTTTTTCTTTACTGGCGCAAATGTCGCCTTATTTTTTACGTAATTATTTACCATTGACTTAGTGACTGTATCCATCCCTAATGGTCCGATAGCTTCATTTACGACAGCCACTAGTTGATCCATGTATAAATCAAACTTAGGAAGTTCTTCCCACTTAGGGAGGGTTACTTCTTTCATTTGATTTTGCCATTTAGTGTACTTGCTGTTCATTCGATCACCCCGTTAACGTAATTATATCACATCAACTAGTATAAAAAACTAGCTTAAATAGCATCGCTAAATTTTTCTGGGTTCATTTTAACTAACACACGGTGAACAATTGAAGAAATCAAGATAAAGACTGGAACAGCAGTTACCACCACAATTGATGCTGGAATAATAATTGGCATCGTAAAGACGTCAACTAATGAAAACGCCTTAGGGAAGAATAAGAATATCGCCGCAAAGATAACAATCGATGGTGCGATAATTGAAATCTTAACATTATTTAATGGACGAGATGCTTTAAACAAAGCAATCCAGTAAACGCATCCGGTTACCAACACACTAATTGTAGCTCGTTGAATATAATTAAAGTCGAACGCTTTTCCAATGTAAATAATCAAGACCACATATCCCACGATAGTAATCGCAGCTGGTAATGCGACTTTATAAATCTTGGAACTAAACTGGTTAGTTACTCGTTGATAGTTAGGCGCTAACGCTAATAGGAATGATGGTAATCCCACCATAAAGGTATTGATTGGTGTCAATTGAATAGGTTGGAACGGATAACTATGAATACTAAACATAAATAGAATCGAAAGTGATAATGAGAACATTGTCTTAATTAAATACAATGAAGCGACACTTCCGATGTTATTGATAACTCGACGCCCTTCTGCTAAAACATCAATCATCGCAGCAAAGTTAGAATTAATCATTACAAAATCCGCAATTCCCTTTGTGCTTTCACTACCGGATGCCATCGCAATTCCACAGTTCGCTTGTTTCATTGCTAACATATCGTTAACCCCGTCACCTGTCATGGCAACGGTATTACCATTTAATTGGTAAGCACGAATCAAACGTTTCTTTTGTTGTGGCGTTACTCGACCAAAGACCACGTATCGTTGCACCAATTCTTGATAGTCAGCATCAAATTCAACAGTTGTCATGTCAACAAAGCGGTCACTGTGATCTAAGCCCACTCGTTGCGCAATCGCACTAACCGTTTTAGGATCATCCCCTGAAATTACACGTAAAGCAACACCTTGTTGCTTAAAGTAATCAAGGGTAGTTGCTGCATCCGGGCGAATTTCATCACTGATTAAAATTAAACCTAATAATTCAACATCATCCAATGGTTCTTTCAACGAACGATGACTTTGGACTAACGCTAAGACACGGTAACCTTGGTTCGCATATTCATCGATTGTCTTTTGGGTTGATTCATCCATTTCAGGAACAATAAATTGAGGTGCTCCCATAACAAAATTACCATCGTCAGTTTCGACTCCACTCCACTTTGTTTCTGATGAGAATGGGAATTTACTACTTAAGGTTAATTCAGGGTCATCAATCGCCTTTTTAATCGAAGTCGAAGTTTCGTTATCGTCTTCAAACGCGTATACGATGCGACCCAGAGTTTGTTTTAATGCGGCTTCTGAATGATTTTGAAGTGGTAAGATTTTTTCAAATTGAAGCTTACCAGTAGTAATAGTTCCGGTCTTATCCAAACAAATCGTATCAACACGGGCTAGAGTTTCAATCGCTGGTAGAGCTCTGACTAAGACCTTATGACGAGCTAGTTTAGCAGCCGACACAGCTAGAGTGACTGATGATAATAGAACCAATCCTTCTGGAATCATTCCAATCATCGCCGCAACCGTTCCTAGCAAAGCTTTATTGATGTCGTCACCACGAGCTAATTTGGTAACTAGTAGTAATGCCCCCAATGGAACGATCACAAAGGTAAGCCATTTAATAATCTTGTTAATTGTTTTTAACATCTTACTGTCAGAATCTTTATAAGTGCGTGTCACTTCAGATTCCATTCGGTTAACAAACGTTTCATCACCGACTTCAGTCGCCACGATGCGGGCACTTCCGCTAATAACAAAGCTACCGGATGTAATTGAATCACCGTGTTGTTTTTCAATCGAATTAGTTTCACCCGTAATTTGAGATTCATCAACTTGAAGTGATTCGGATGTTAAAACTTTTCCATCGATGGGAATTTGATCACCGTGACCGATTAATAAGACATCGCCTAGGACAATTTGGTCTGGTTTTATCTCTTTAGTATGACCGTCTCTAACCACGCGAATTAAACCTTCAGATAAAATTGCCATCTTATCTAGTTGTAGTTTCGAACGGATTTCTTGAATACTACCAATGACGGTGTTGGAAATCGCAATCACTAAAAACAAAAGGTTCTTGTAATCGCCAGTATAAAAGACCATCGCTGCTAAGACGATGTTAATTAAATTGAATAAAGTGAACGTATTTGTTTTCAAAATTTGCGGAATCGTTTTAGTAAAACCAGTACGCTTAATATTATGCAAACCTTGGTTATACAAACGTTTTGCTTGTTCTTCGGTTAAGCCCTTTTGGCTATCGATCTTAGATTGCAATATTAACACCCCTTTTAGATGTAAAAAATTTGATTTATCGACTTTTAATGAACTATCATAAGGATGGTTAAACTAAAAAGGAGGCCTTTTATATGCCTAACTCAATTTCAGATACCATCAAACTAAATGACGGTCACCAAATACCTATTTTAGGATTTGGAACCTACAAATTAGCTGATCAAGATAGTATGGACGCTGCCATTGATGCAGCGTTTAAGGCTGGTTATCGATTATTTGATACTGCCCAATTCTATAATAATGAACATCTACTAGGAAATTCAATTAAAAAGCTACAAATTAACAGAAATGAAATATTTATCACCACTAAAATCCCAGAACCAAAACAAGGTTATCAATCCACTTTAGATGCGATTGATGAATCATTAGCTAATCTCCAAACTGATTACATTGATTTATTGTTGGTGCACTGGCCTGTCCGTAGCCACTTCTTTGAAACTTGGCGTGCCTTTGAAGATGCCAAAAAAGCAGGAAAAGTGAAGTCAATTGGGGTAAGTAATTATCACCAAACTCATTTGGATTTATTAAAGACCCAAGCAACTGAAATGCCAGCCGTTAACCAAATCGAAGTTCATCCATACCTAAGTCAAAAATCAATGTTGGCTGCCAATAACGAAGAACAAATCGTGACCCAAGCATGGAGTCCTATGGGCCGTGGAGCCACTTTGCACGATGAAACAATTCAAGCGATCGCTAAAGCACATGGTAAGTCAGTCGCTCAAGTCATATTAAAATGGCATCTACAAAACGGTGTCGCGATTATTCCAAAGTCCAGCACTCCTGAACGAATCTTGGAAAATGGCGACTTATTCGACTTCGAATTATCAGATCACGAAATGCAATCAATTGATGACTTAAATCAAGATATGCGTACTGGTGACGACCCCGAAGTAGTTTATGAAATTGAACACCAATATCCTCGTCATAAATAATTTAATTAAAAAGTAATTATATTAGGTGTATAATTACTTTTTAATAATACATATATAAGGGGTTTTAGTTATGGGTTTAATCATTTTTGCAATTGTTTTAATGTTTGTCCTTGTCGGAATTGGCTTTGCAATTGTCTTCACCTGCCTTTTCGTCGCTTGGCTATTTAGTTTATATTTTGATCGCGACGAAAGAAAACGCGCAAGTCGTGAAATGGATTTACAAACGCAACAAACAGAACAAATGGTTAATCGTCTAAAAGCTCAAAACCAACAAATGAGAGAACAAATTTCCCGTCGTGAACAGGAAAATCACAACAATAATTAATGAATCTATAATTTTTTGTTTGCAATTTTTTTATTTAGCGTTAAAGTGTAAATAACTTAATAATTTATCTAAGGAAGAGGCGCAGATGTTAAGAGTAGCTTAGGAGAGCCATTTAGGTGGTGTTGATACTAAGTTAAAGGGACATTTGCCGAAACAATTAGTTTCCTAAAAAACTAACTTGTTGGGTCCTAGTTGAATAAGCTAGGGACTGTCGTGAATAGAGATATTCACGGGGTGCTTTTAAGATTATACGTAAAGAAATTTAACACGATAATAATTTTAAAAGGACTATTCTGCTGAATAGTCCTTTCTTATTGAGTAGGCCCCCTTTTGATAACAAAAATCAATTGGTGGCCTTTTTCTTTACCTTAGCACTCTTCTTTTGAGAGGAGAATGATTTTTATGGATAAGGTTTCAGTCAACAAGAAGATTTCAACGATGGGATTGGTTTTAATTATCTTTTCAACCATTTTTGGAATTTCAAATTCGCAAACAGCATTTTATCAAATGGGATACTCAAGTATTCTCTGGTATGTATTAGGAGCAGTGCTATTCTTCATTCCTACTAGTATGATGTTCGCTGAATTTGGTTCATCATACAAGGATGCTCACGGTGGAATTTATTCCTGGCTTGAAAATTGTATCGGTAAAAAGTGGGCATTCATCGGTAGTTTTACTTGGTTAGCCGGATGGATCATCACTTTAGTTTTCATGTTAACTACAATGTGGATTCCACTAGCCGTTACTATTTCAGGACATGATACTACTGGTAGCTGGCACATCGGTTCACTGGATTCAACCGCAACTGTTGGGATTTTAGGTATTATCGTGATTGTAATCGTAACTTGGTTAGCAAACCACGGTATGAAGTCAATCGCGAGCCTATCTTACTTCAGTGGACTTATCGGAATTTTCGATATGGCAATTTTCATTTTACTATCAATTTTTGTTTTAGCAGCTAACCATGGTCACTTTGCTGAACCAGTTACTGCCCATGCATTAATTCACTCACCAAACCCTGCATTCCAATCACCAATCGCTGTTTTTTCATTCCTAGTTTATGCCATTTTCGCATACGCTGGTATGGAAACATTAGGTAGTATTACCGACAACACTAAGAACCCTAAGAAGACTTTCCCACGTGCCGTGGTTATCGCAACTGTTATCATGACTGTTGGATACTTAGTTGGTATTTTACTATGTGGAATTAGTACTAATTGGCTACATACTTTAAGCGGTTCAAACGTTAACTTAGGTAACGTCCGTTTTGCATTATTAACTAACTTAGGTTACGTATTCGGTCACAACTTCTTACACTTAAGCGTTGCGCAATCACTAATAGTTGGTCAATGGGTAACTCGTATCACTAGTTTAACTGGATTCCTAAGTTACGCTGGGGAATTTATTTTCCTAACATATGCACCAATCAAGTCATTTATCGAAGGTTCACCAAAGGAACTATGGCCAAATCGTTTAACTAAGATTAACCGCTTCAACGTCCCTGCCAATGCTCTTTGGGCACAATGTTTCGTCATTGTCTTAATCATTGCTGGTATTTCATTCGGTGGATCAAGCGCCCAAACTTTCTACACCATCTTAACCGACATGAACAACATGACCACGGCCGTGCCTTACCTATTCTTGGTAGTCGCATTCCCAGTCTTTAAGAAGCACATCACCCAAACTAGTGATAATTTCGTCTTCTACAAGAACAAGTGGACTACTTGGATTACTTCAATCGTAACAATTTTAGCACTAAGTTTTTCAATTATTTTTACCACTCTACAACCCATATTGCAAAATGACTTCCAAACTGCATTCTGGACACTATTCGGACCCGTCTTCTTCATCATCATTGCATGGAGTTTTTACCACCGTTTCCAAAACAGAATTCCAGATTAATGCAAAAAATAGTTTGACAGTCTAAAAAGTTTAAGCTATTCTAATTGCAACTTGAAAGTAGTAATTCAAATCAACTAGTTAAGCGAGTATCTGATTCAGTGCAACGAGATACCTAGTTCTTGAACGAAGGCAGTCAAGCTATATCAATTAAATCGAAATCTTAATGCGCATTAAGAACCAGAGGTATCAAGTGTGAGCTTGATATAAAATAAGGTGGAACAGTGTTAAAACGCCCTTGTACGAAAGTACAGGGGCGTTTTTTATTACTAAAGGAGTATCTAATTTATGTATGATTTTTCAAAAGAAGATCCAGAGATTTTTAACGCCATTCAACAAGAACATGAACGCCAAGACAATGTGATTGAATTAATCGCTTCAGAAAACATCGCATCACAAGCGGTTTGTGCTGCACAAGGATCTGTGTTAACCAATAAATATGCGGTGGGTTATCCAGACAAGCGTGTCTATACCGGAAACGAAGCAATTGATGAAATTGATAAGATTGCAAAACGTCGTGCCGAAAAACTATTCAATGCTGAATACGCCAACGTACATCCCCACTCAGGAAGCCAAGCTAACCAAGCAGTTTACGCTGCTTTTCTAGAACCCGGCGACAAGATTTTAGCAATGAGTGAACACGCTGGTGGTCACTTTACCCACGGTCAAAAACATAACTTTTCCGGTCAACTATACGAATCACATTTTTACGGTGTGGATCCAGAAACTGAATTACTGGACTTCGCTAAAATTCGTGAAATCGCCTTAGAAGTCCAACCTAAGTTAATCATCGCCGGTGCTTCCGCATACAGCCATGTGATTGATTGGACTGAATTTAGAAAAATCGCTGATGAAGTTGGTGCCATCCTAATGGTCGACATGGCCCACATCGCTGGTCTAGTCGCTGCGGGAGTCCATCCTAACCCTGTTGAAGTTGCTGATGTGGTAACTTCAACCACTCACAAAACTTTACGTGGCCCTCGTGGTGGACTAATTCTAGCTAAAGCCAAATACGCGGAAAAACTAGATTACGCCGTTTTCCCGATCTCACAAAGTGGTGCCTTAGAACACGTTATTGCGGCTAAAGCGGTAGCACTAGGCGAAGCACTTCAACCATCATTCCATCAATACGCAATTGACGTGATTAAGAACGCCCAAGCCATGGCTGCCATCTTCAACCAAGATGACAAGATCCGTGTTGTTTCTGGAGATACCGAAAATCATGAAATGACTTTAGATTTAAACCAAACCGGTCTAACTGGTCATCAAGCAGCAGAATTACTTTACAGCGTTGGGATTGCAACTAACAAAGAATTATTACCACTAGAAGACGGTGATATTATGGAAGGAATCCGTATCGGAACCCCTACGATTACCAGTCGTAACTTCGATGAAAATGACGCTGAAGAAGTCGCTGAAATCATTGTCAAAGTATTAAATAACCCTAGTGATGACCCCCTATTAAATGACGCCCGCGAACAAGTTAAAGCACTAGTTGCTAGTCACCCTATTAATAGATAAAAATAAAAAAGCACTGATGTGCTTTTTTATTTTGGATTATTTAAGATACTGTTGATTACGTAGTACACCACAATTGAAATCACCAATGCTTTATTCGTAATCACGTTTTGGTAAATACTGTGTAGCCAACTCTTCAAGTAATCTTCATGATTATTAACATTATCATTAATGATCTGGTTATTACTAATAATATAGTAGAAATTGACCACAAAAAACGTAATAATCAAAATCAAATATAATAACGCCAATAAGAAATTAGCTGACATCAGGCTAAAAATAAGAGCGAACAAATTAAAACCAAAAACTGACAAGTAAATTGTGTACACTATGACGCTTAATGCTTTACTTTTAAAAAGTGACGCAACAGTGTAATAAATTATTAAAAACGCAATCGGTACCAGTTTATAGTAAAAATTAATTGGTCTTATTGATATCGCAAGGTTAAATTGATTATCAGTAAGCGCCCATGTAATCAAAGCAAAAATAATAATGGCAGCTGCACTATAAATCAAAATGTTTTTCTCGAATTTTTTTGTTTCCATTGTTGATGACTCCTTTTACACATTGGATGAATACTTAATAGATAATACCACCAAATACCCAATACTGATAGCAGACATTAACATTAATGCAAACCAACCCGATAGCGTTGATAATCCAGCTGCTAACACCCCGGCAATCGCCGAACCAATTGGTAGACCAAAAGTCACAATCGTGTAGAAAGCGCCCATTCCTCCACCAACTTTATCTTCAGGTAATACCATTATACCAGTTAGGATTCAAACTTATTTTATGTAAAATAAAAAAAGACCATCTTGAGAGAGAGCGGTCTTTTTTGAGAGAGATAAGAGATAATTTTAGAGAGATGAGAGGTCTCCCTAATATCAATAAATATGAGTTAACTGATCGCCTTATGCGAACAACTGTTCTTATTATATATGACGATTCAGAAAAACACAAGTGATAATATAAAATATTTAGTATAAATAAGCAAGTGTTTATAACCAAATAATGTAAAATTTAATAAGAAATTAATTATTTGTTCGCTAAATGCCATCATATCAACATCTTAAAATAATGGTAATTTATTGATATCTTCAATTATTCGGTTAATTTTTTCATTAATATCCAATTCATCAATTTGTTTTTCTAATTCATCAATTTGATCATATGGTTGAAATTGTTCTACTAAACGTTCTCTTCCATACGAATCATCCCTTTGTTGGTCCAATTGAATCGTTTGGTCTAACGTTAGATTTAAATAATAAACTAAAGTTTGTTTGCCAAACATTTTAATAACGTTTTTAATTGATTCTGCATAAATATCTTTAGGTAGTTGGCCTTCAATGATGACGTATTCAAAACGCTTTTGACCATATTCTGCTAACTTAATCATGGTTTTAGTGTCATCATCTGCAGATGGTTGAATTAATAATGTTTTATTGATGCCAAGTTGTTCTTGGAGTTTAGCAGCTAATGTTGTTTTACCACTGGATTGGTTACCACGAATGATAATTAGTACTGGTTTCATATTCGACCTCTTCGTTAAATTTATAAAAAAAGGAGGACATTCGTCCTCCAAGCCTATAATCTATAAGTGTAATAAAGAATAGAAAAGTCTTTCAAAGAGATTATAAACAAACAGGTCTTTTAACCTGCCAGTTGATTATACGATATAACATTAAACTTGGCAATTTCAAAAATAAAAATCTACACGTTTTCAACGTGTAGATTTTTATTAATTTGGCGATAAATCGCCAAATCATCAATGGTAACCCATTGATTAAGTTATTTCTCCTAAGTAAAAGTAATATTAACTGACGAATAAAATTTACTCCTAAATCCGCTTACGGTACAGTTAAGGTATTTATGTCTACTAGACGTGAAGAACCCGAAGCTATGTACATGGTAAAACAACTACAAGCTAACGGATTACCTAGTGAAAACGCAAGCACCACTGAACAAGCGCACTCAACTAAGACCGCTAACCAATTACTAAACATGAATAATGGTTCAATTTCAGATAGTTCTGATACTAGTTCTTCATCAAATGGACAAACTGATACAAACGATACAAACACGGTTGAAACTAACCGAAACGGAGATAACGGATACGAAAGTCAAGCCGATAACTCTGTGGGAAGCGACAACGTAGACGATCACATGGATACTAGCGAAACAAGTACCGATCTAAGTTGGTTGGACAAGTTAGCTAATGGTGCCAATGATCCTACAAACCGTGAATTTAAGTGGACTGCCTTTGAAACCGCTGAAACAGCGGACGGTACAGTCATTACTGAACACAAGGATATGAGTTCTGAAGACCAAACCGTTACTATCAAGACTCCAACTCCTAGCGAAAAGAAAGCTAAAAAGGATACTGACAAGATCGTAATTAACAATAATAACGGTCAAGGTCAAACTAACGGAAACTCAAAATCAAAATCTTCTGGTGGTAACAGCAACAACACTAATACCAACAAGACAGGTGGTTCTGGTTCATCAACACCACAACTAGCTCAAACAGGTTCCGGTAGTAAATACTCAAGTAACCCAATCTTAGACTTCTTCGCAAAACTATTTAAATAAGATACAAAAAAAGGACGCTCAATTGTGAGCGTCCTTTTTTTATTTGTCATTGTTATTCGTCGTATTCATCATCATTAGTGTTGGAATTGGAGTGAGTCCAAACTACATATGGTGACTCAATATTAGGGTTCCAATACCATGTTAGGTATAATCGAGCGTCAATTCCTAATGGAGTTTTACCGGGATTAGTTAGGTTGATTTTGCCGTCAAAAGTAATGTGGTCGATAATTACATTAGTTCTGCTAGGGTCTTTCAAGTTATCCATAAGAGTACCGTGTAAAAGTCCATTAAATAGTTCTTTAGCCATTGCCTTATCGGATTGAACAACGTTCCCAGATGTTACAACGTATTCTCCACCGTAATCTTGTCCGTCATCTCCCTTATCAACAATAGCATTGTAATTAGACATATCGCTAGGAGTTCCATATGTCTTGTTGTATTGTGCTAAATATGGGTCTAACAATTTCTTAAATTCAGCTCTTACATTAGCTTCGTTAGGAATGTAGTATTTGTCCTTTGTAGTAGACTTGGCTTTCGTAGTTGTTTTCTTAACAGATTTCTTAGCTACAGTCTTTTTAACAGTGGTTTTCTTTACTACTGGTTTTTTGGCGATTGATTTTTTAACTGAACCATTTGAAGTAGAAGGTATCTTGATCGTAATTGAACCAGAAATCTTCTTACTTGCCTTTGCTTTAGCAGGGGCTTTCTTCACTTGGCTAGCTTTTACCCAACCGTGTACTTTGCCACTCTTTACATATTTCCAGACACCTCTGTGCTTGCCTTTAGTAAAGTGAATGTAGCTTTCGTAGATGTATACTTTCTTGTTGTTGATACGCACTCTGTGCTTCATAGATAATGAAGTGTATAGGTATTTACTCTTAACATGCACTCTCGTGTGCGCTACGCCCACTTCAGAATTGTACTTTGGTGCAGCTTCAGCGTGAGCATTGTATTGTGCATTCGCAAAAGTCAATCCACCCGCAACTAATGCAGTTGTTAGGGCAGTATTAAATAAAGTCTTTGTTTTCATATAAATATCTCCTTTATTGGCAATTTGCCATAATTTAGTTTCAATTTATCAAAACTAAATATGTTTAATTAAGACCGATAAGAAAAACAATTTAGCTAAAAAGCTTGTTTTATTCTTTACTTTTTTATTTTTTCTCAAAATGAACACCACTTTTAAAATTTGATAATTTATAATGTAAAAGCATCACTTCTATATGAAAGCGGTGCTTTTTTATTTTTTATTTCGCAACCCAAGGTCTAGCAACGTATCCAGTGTGGACTGAACGTGCGTAGATGCTTGAGATTTGCACACGTGGTGGCCAACTTTCAATCATCTTGTCATGACCTAAGTATAATGCCACGTGCCAAATAGTCTTAGTACCTGGTTGGTAGTAGAAAATTAAATCTCCACGTTTTCTTTGGCTAAATGGAACAAACTTAAATTTCTTAGAAGCCCATAGGCGACGTGAGTTCCATTCGTTGCCAGGATGTGCATGTTGAATTGCACTAACTGGTGCAGGATTAATTCCACCGGCATATAGAGCTTGAACCACTAAACCAGAACAATCGTTACCATACTTAGGACTTGAAGATGCACCATAAATGTATGGGTTACCTAAGTATTTGTATGCTTCCTTAATGGCTGCTTCAATGTGCGCTTTGTTACCTTGAGTGATCTTAGCACCTAATGGAGCAACATACTTATCGATGTCATAGAAATCACTCTTCTTGAAACCTAGTTTAACCCAGGTTTTAACGTCTACGTTACCAGTCACTTTTAGATTGTGCTTACGTTGGAAGTTTTCCACCGCTAGTTTAGTAGCATAGTTGTATTCATAGTGACCAGTACCAATTGGTCCCATGTTAATACCTAAACGACGCATAATCTTTAAAGTCTTGATTCCTTCGTAACCGACTTTAACTGTATAACCGACCTTACCAACCGGTTCAATTTGTTTATCAGAAATTTGATAATATTGTTTGGGATTTTGGTAAACATGTGCAGATGCATCAACATTATGTAGTAGTGAAACCGTTCCAAATGATGCAACTACCAAAACCGCCAACCAAATTTTATTTAGTCTTAGCATAGTAAGTCCCCCCTAGTAGTTATCACAATATTATATTACTCCTATAATGTGTCTAATTTCTCTTAAGATTCCTTAATATCCATTAAGAATTCTTAACAAATTTGATGCAATTATTAGACTATAATTAATATTATCAATTACTCTGGGGGAAACATTAATGAAAAAATCAGTTTACAAAATGATTTTGTTTTTCATTAGCATGGCGTTTTTAATTGCGATGACTAATGTAAAAGCAGCCAAAGCAGATGCATCTAACCCATCTGCAACACCAACAATACCAAATAGTTTTACCAACAATACATATATACCGGGGGATAATAGTAGTTCTTCAAACCAAACTAATTCACAAACTACCGGCGATAATAATTCTAATAACTCTACTAACACGCAGCCAAACGTTGATAACAATAACTACTATCAAGTAACTTCAACACAAAGCGTTAGTTATTCTACTAAGATTAAAAAAACAGTCAACAGATATAAAAATGGTCCATACAACACTTCCGCTGATAACGTGAAAAGTTTTGCGAACACTAAACCTTATCTAAATAAGTGGGTATCTGTTCATGCATTTGCCACTACTAAGGCAGGAACATACGCACACGTTTTTTATAAAACTAAGGACTTAGGCTGGATTAAGACATCCGCCCTAGATTCATCCGCATATAAGATTAATCATGTCCCACTAATCGGTCAATTACCACAACTACCTACTGGTTGTGAAATTACTGCCGTAACAATGATGATTAATTATCAAAACAAGAGCAACTTAAAGAAAACCGATTTGGCGAAAGAAATGCCAAAAAGCAAAAATCCAAATAATGGATTTGTCGGCGATCCGTTTAAAAAATCAGGTTGGTACATCTTCCCACCTGCATTGATGAAATTAGTTAAGAAACACCTAGGTTCTAGCAAGTTATTTACTGGTAAATCCACTCAATTCCTAAAGAAATACCTTCAAAAAACTGGTCACCCGATTGTGGTATACGTAGGAGACATCGATAACTTCCCTAACCATGCCGTTACCATGACTGGTTTTGATAATAATCACATTTACTTTAACGATCCTTGGAATAAAAAGAGAACATCATTAACAAATGCCAAATTTGAATATCATCGTAAATTCGTTCAAAAAAAGGCGATTGGGTATTAATAAAAAAGCAGTAAGTCTTCGGCTCACTGCTTTTATCTATTCTCATATTCAGCTAAAACACGTTTCCATTCAGCAACATGTTCTGGTGTATCAGGCTTAGGCATTAACATGTAGTTAAACTTAATGTCATCAATGTCCTTAGCTCCTTTAGTGGCTTCAACAACTGGACGTAACTTCCATCCCAGCATTGGATTAATAATCTTAGATGTATCCATCTGATCATCTCCTCATGTATTTGCCACCATTATATACGTATCTGTTATGAATGAGAACTAAACTGTTTATTTTTTGTTCAAAATTGGTAGTAAACGAGTTGCTACTAAAGCGGCCACGACTGCTTTTAAAACATCCCCTGGAATGAATAAGCAATTAGCTAAGAATGACTTATCTAAACCAATGTGACTTTGGAATGAAATGAAGACAATAGCAATTGCATAGGCAATCACAACACTTGCAATCAAAGTGGTGATGAATAAATTAGTGAAACGGTTTGGATAAAAGAAACGACTCAATAATTTTCTAAAGAACGCCATCAAGCTTGGCATTAATAGCCATGATAATAGGTAACCACCGGTAGGTCCGGCAAAGATTACTAGTCCACCACGGAAACCAGTTAAGACAGGTAATCCGACAGCAACTAAAATCATTAATAGTAATACTGAAATGGTTCCCTTTTTAGCACCTAATAATAAACCAGCTAGCATAATCCCAAAGTTTTGTAGCACAATTGGTACTGGAATAATTCCGATTGGAATTGCTGGAATAAATGCTAACGCAATAATTAAAGCTGTCATTAAGGCAACTTCTGTAATGTCTCTACTTTTCATATGTATCCCCTTTATTGTTAACTAATTATTTTTATGAGGTTAACAATTTGATATAATACATATTGTTAACTAAAATGTCAAATAGAGTAACTAATCTAGGAGGAAAATATGATATACGGAATTCAAGTTGATAACAGCGGTCGTTGTGTCCATTACCGTAAACATAACGATGTTGCAGCAATGCAATGTGATCAATGCCATCAATACTATGCTTGTTATCAATGTCATAATCTAATTACCGATCATCGATTTATGCCCATCAGCGTGCATAAGACGCTTCCTGTAATGTGTGGAAAATGTGAACATCAATTAACTTATCAAGAATATCGTCAATCGACATGTCCTTATTGTTTTGCTCAATTTAACCCTCGTTGCATGTTGCACCGAGATTTGTATTTTAAAGACTAAAAAAGCCACTATGTAGTGGCTTTTTTAGTTAATTTATTGATGTATACTATAGTTATATTATGAAGTAGCGGGAGGCATCATATTTTGATTAAATCTTTAAAAATCGTCATCTTTTTTGACATCATCTATGCTTTAGCCATCACAGCGCTTTTTGTATTTATCTTAAAACCATATTTTTCAGCCATCAACATGAACAACATGCTAATCGGTGGCGTAAATATCTTCTTTGCGATTATATTGGTAATTTCTATCATAATATTATATAGATGGTTTGTAGATCCCAAAAATGAGGTTATCGGCTGGATTGTTTTAATAATATTGATGTTCTTATTTGAAGGCTTATTATTAATCATATAAAAAAGAGAATTCAGTATTCTGAATTCTCTTTTTTATTGATATACCTTTTTCGCAATATCAAACGCTGACCATGCTTTAGGCCAGCCGACGTAAAAGGATAAATGAGTAATTATTTCAGCGATTTTTTCTTTGGTAATCCCATTTTATTTACCAATCTTTAAATGCGCTTCTAATTGGGTGAAGTTACCAGACGCAATTAAACTACTAATCGTAATCATACTACGACTCTTGGGTGAAAGTTCTTTTTCACGACTCCAAACTTCACCGAATAAAACATCGTCATTGATTTCTGCGAACTTAGGCGCAAATGAACCTAAGTTATCTCTTCCCGCGGTTTGTTTTTTCATCTTAATCACGCTTTGCTGAAGCATTGGCTTGACTGTATTGATCATCATCAACCGCTTCTAACCATTCTGGAGTCCCTGCTGTAATCGCCACGTGTGAGAACCAACTATCTTGTGTGGCACCGTGCCAATGTTTGACACCATCGTGCGTAACAACTACATCACCTGGATGTAATTCTCGTGCTGGTTGACCTTCTTCTTGGTACAAACCAACGCCACCAGTTACCAATAGTAATTGATAGCCATCATGGTGGATGTGCCAATTATTACGACATCCCGGTTCAAAAGTCACGTTGTCAACACCAACATTGACTTCTTTTTCAGGACTAATTAAGCCGTTTAAATAACTTTGACCAGTGAAAAATTGGGCGTAAGCATCATTCTTATCGCCACGTTCAAAAATAATTCCGTTCTTTACTTCTTCATTCATTTTATTGCCTCCTACTCGAATCGTTTTAAATATTCTTGGAAGCTTTCGTCAACTTGATGGTCTAGTTTGCCATCATACCAATTGATTTTATGCGACAAAATTTGTAAGTGCGCTTTTCGTTCTTCAATTTCGGATAAACTACGTTTCTTAACTTGCTGTAGTAAGTCTTTACGATCTTCAATCGTTGAATCACCAATTGTACGTAGTGCAACATAATCTTGAATTTCACTCATCAGCATCCCTGTCCCTTTCAAATGCAAAATGAATCCAATCCATTTCACATCTTGGTCATCATAATAACGACGATCATTTTCATCTCTTTTAGCGACAATCAAATTTTGTTTTTCATAATATCTAAGGGTATAAGTGGTTAAACCAACCTTTTCGGCAAATTCGCCAATGCTATATTGCTTAATAATAAGTCCTTTCTACTAACTTCTTTTCTACCATACTAGTTATAGTTAACTCTAAGTCAAGCAATAAAAAAGAATCATCTCAAAAGATGATTCTTTAAAAATTAACCTTCACCACTTCACCATTATTAATGGTTACTTCTTTTCCATCAACATCTAGTAATAAGTGCCCTTGTTTATCAATTCCGGTGACAATGCCTTCAACCGTATCATTAATTACATCGACGCTAACCTTCTTACCATTCAAGAATGATATCTTTTGATACTCTTCAATGAAGTTAGCTTCCAAATAATGCGGAAATTCTGCTTCAAATCCATTCACAATTAAATCGACTAATTGGTTCTTATTAATTTTTTTATCACTAATTGAACCAACCTTATCTTTCAATTCGTCTGGAATATCTTGAATGTTTAAACTAATTCCGACTCCCACAACAATCGCAGATGGTTGCATTAATTCGGCATCCATTACTAATTCAGTCAAAATTCCAACGACTTTTTTACTATTTACATAGATATCGTTAATCCACTTAACGTAAAAATCTATTTCCGGATACATTTTCTTCAGTGCTTTCGCAACCACTACCGCAGTCATGGTAGTTAACAAACCAGGATTTAAGTTCTTGGCATCATGAAACGGCACTAGCATACTCATGTATAATCCTGACTTTTCAGGCGAGTAAAAACTACGGCCGCGACGCCCATATCCTTGAGTTTGTTTTTCAGCGATAATTAAATGACGCTTGTCATCATGATTTTGATCATTCAATTGTTTCGCAAATGAATTGGTCGATGTGATTTCTTTTTTGACAATGACATCATATTCAGTATCCAAACCATCTTGGATTAATTGCTCATTCAATTCATCGTTACCAATATATTTGTATCCTGAATTAGTTTTACTTTCAATTTGATGACCTTGTTCTTTTAATTGTTTAATTAATTTCCAAATCATGGTTCTACTAATATCCAATGATTCAGCCAATTGATTGCCAGACACCCATTCATTTTGGTGCGCGATAAACAATTGTAGTAATTGATCAATTTTCATGACGAACTCCTTTGTGTTGTTAAAATAATCATATCATATTTTTTAAATATATTAGAATTAAGACTAGCCTTTTCCATTCAGGAAACGGCTTTTTTAACATCAAAAAATTTTTTCATTTTTTATTTGCATTTTTGAAATTCATCTTTTATAATAATCTCCGTTAGGTAAGTTAGTACTCACTCACCATTTAAAAAGGAGAATTTATCATGACTAATAAAATCATTTCAATTAATAATTTAAAGAAAAAATATGGTAAACAAGTTGTTTTAAATGATGTATCGTTTGAAGTTAATACCGGTCAAATCGTTGGTCTAATTGGACCATCCGGTGCGGGTAAATCAACCATCATTAAATTAACTCTTGGTATGGAAAAAGCTGATAGTGGTAATTCAGAAGTATTTAACACTCACATGCCTAACCGAAAAGTCTTAAATAAAATGGGCTACATGGCTCAATCTGACGCATTATATTCCTCACTAACAGCTAGAGAAAATCTTACTTTTTTCGCTAAGATGAGAGAAATTAACAAAGATTCAATTGCATCAGAAATTGAACGTGTCTCTGAAATCGTAGATTTAACTCAACATTTAGATAAGAAGATTGAAAACTTCTCAGGTGGAATGAAACGAAGATTATCACTTGCGATTGCATTTCTAGGTAGTCCTCAATTACTAATTCTAGACGAACCTACTGTTGGAATTGATCCAGCATTAAGAAAACAAATTTGGGTTGAATTAGGCAAATTACGCGATAATGGTTGTTCAATTCTAGTAACTACTCATGTTATGGATGAAGCTGAATTAACCGATCGTGTTGTTCTATTAATTGATGGAAATATTATTGCGGATGACACTCCCGCAATTCTAAAAACTCAATACCAAGTAGATAGTATTGAAAATGTATTTATGAAAGCTGAAGGTGATATGTAATGAAAACTTTATCAATTGCTAGCAGAATCTTAAAAGAAATTTTCAGAGACAAGAAAACATTAGCAATGATTTTTATCGTACCTATTATTGTGATGTCACTAATGTCTTACATTTTCAAGAGTTACAGTAATACCGATGTTAATATTGGTACTATCAATATTTCTCAACAAGTTGAATCTAATTTAAAGCACGTTAAAAACATTGACATCAAAAAATATAATAATGAAAAAGACGCAAATAACGCTTTAAAAGAAAATAAAATTGATTCATTCATTGTATACAAAGACAATAAATACACTATGGTGCATGCCAACATTGATGCATCCAAGACCAGTATGACTAAGGCCGCACTACAAACTGCGCTTACTCAAACTACCATCAAAAATCTATCAAGCGTTGCCGAAAAAGTTATGCCCGCTCAAATGAAGCAACCAAAAGTTCAATTCGCCAATGAATACAGATACGTTAGTAGCAACACTAACTTCTTTGACAAGATGATGCCAACACTAATGGCATTCTTTGTATTCTTCTTTGTCTTCCTAACTTCTGGAATGGCACTATTGAAAGAACGTACTACCGGTACTTTGGACCGTCTTTTAGCTACCCCGGTTAAAAGATCTGAAATCATCTTTGGTTACACATTAAGTTACGGTGCGATGGCAGTTATCCAAACTGTATTAATCGTATTATTCACTATTAACATTTTAAATATCGAAGTTGTTGGATCAATTTGGTTAATTCTATTAACGACTTTCCTACTATCAATTGTGGCAATTGCTGCCGGATTATTGCTTTCTACTTTTGTTAAGTCAGAATTCCAATTAATGCAATTCATCCCCGTCGTAGTTATTCCTCAAATCTTCTTCTCTGGACTAATTCCTTTGGACTCTCTAGATACTTGGGCTAAAGTACTATCATTTATATTCCCTATCAAATACGCTTCAGAAGCAATTAGTAATGTCATGATGCGTGGCTTTACATTCAGTGGAATTAGTATAGACTTAATGGTAATTATTTTATTCATCGTCGTTTTAACAACCATTAATATTATTGGATTAAAACGCTACAGAAAGGTTTAACCAATGGAAGAAACAACTTACACTAGTTTTAATGATTGGGTCGAAAATAGCAAAATGCCTAACGGCAAACGTCAGGTACTAAAATCAGCGATTAAATTATTCGCTGAAAACGGCTACCAATCAACTTCTACTTCATCCATTGCTAAAGAGTGTGGATTAAGTGAAGCAACCGTCTTTAAACACTTTAAAAACAAAAAAGAATTACTTGATACTTTAGTTACCCCCATTGTGAACGAACTTGCTCCATCATTGAGTGAACAATTTATAAAGGCAGTTGATCAAGAAACTTTTAAACTGGATCAAATGATTGAATACATTATTCGTGACCGTTTTAAGTTTATTGAAGATAACCATGAAATCATCGAAATCATGTTTAATCAGTTACTAATTGATAATGACTTGAGAGATAAAATTGAAGATATTATGCTTCCTAAGTTATCATTCATTATTAAAAAAGCAGAAACATTAATGCAAAACGATGACGACGTCAGAAACGATGTGTCAGGTGAAGAATTGTTTAGAATCATTAGCGGTCAACTATTAGTTTCAATGCTTCAAGAATACAAATTCCATCCTCAAAATTGGAATAGTGAAAAGCAAATTGCATCCATGATCAAGATGACCACAAACGCTATTCACAAATAAAACAAAAAAGGCTATCCCATTTGGATGGCCTTTTTCGTTGATATATCAACAATGCTAAGAAACTTATCTACCAATTTTGAACCTTTTTTCATATAATTAAAGCATTCATTAAACAAAAGGAGCGATGAATCATGCAATTTGGTGATCGTTTAAAACAACAACGTAAAATTAAAGAATTAACTCAAGACGATGTCGCAAAAAAACTGAATGTTTCTCGTCAAACTATTTCAAGCTGGGAAAATGAAAACAGTTATCCAGACATCAAGAGTCTAATTCAATTAAGTAATTTATATAATATTTCATTAGATACGATGCTAAAAGAAGATAAAGGGATGAAGGAATTCATCGAAAAAAGTGATTTACGTAAGAAGATGGTTGGATTAAACTGTTCTCTTTATTCTTCATATGCTTTAGCAATCGCATTCTATATTTTGATTATTAACCATTCCCAACACGTTA
>NZ_KQ440395.1:105150-145572 GCF_001281175.1 Apilactobacillus apinorum | reverse complement strand
GCCCTGCTGTCGCAATATTAGGAATCGCCATATATGCCATGTCTTTATGTGTTATTAATTCATTCAAGAAGCTCATGGTCAATTTAGGTTTTAACCCTGATTTGAATCCAATACACCACATCCTACCCAATAAATACATTCGCTTAATATTTATGGCAGTAGTTATTATTGCAGTATCATTGTTTATTACACCTGGATTATATATTATCCCTAGAACCTTTGCCCCATTCTTCATCTGCATTATGATCTACGAAGTATTAATTTTAGTCTACTATTTACGAAACCGTTAAAAAGGAGTGCAAAATTTATGCAATTTGGGGACCGTTTAAAACAGCAACGCAAAATCAAAAAACTCACTCAAGATGATGTCGGCAAACAACTGAACGTTTCTCGTCAAACTATTTCGAGCTGGGAAAATGAAAACAGCTATCCAGACATCAAAAGTTTAATTCAGTTAAGTAATTTATACGATATCTCTTTGGATACAATGCTAAAAGAAGATAACGGAATGAAAGAATTCATTGAAAAAGACATTCTTCGCAAAAAAATGTCAGGAGTAATTTATTTTGTTTTTTCTTTATATGGATTAATCGCAGCTTTGTTCATCTGCATCATTAGTAATATCACAAATATTAGTCCTACCTTTCAATTATTGGGCGGAGTGACATTTATATTATCTTTGTTCCTGATGAGTTCCATTGCCAAACTACTTAGGGAATTGGGTTTTATCAATCATTGGAGCCCTATCAATAAATCGCATCACAAAACATTGATATTCTTCGTTGCCGTTGTTATATCGTCCTTTGCTTCTTCATTATTTGTCGGACGTCATATTTACATCCCATTCATAATTTTAATTATGATCTATGAAGTAAGCATATTCGTTTACTACTTAAGAAATCGTTAAAAAGTTATCACACAATTGTGATAACTTTTTTATTTTTTCTCTTGCATTGGAGTCAGCTCCAAGGTTTATACTATTCCATAATCAAGTCAGGAGGTAATCAAAAATGAATATAAATGAAGTTAGTAAAAAGCTATCTATTTCTAAAGACACCATACGTTATTGGGAGAAAATCGGCCTCTTACCTTCCATTCCAAGAAACGCCAGTGGTTATCGAGAATACTCTCAAAAAGAATTTAATTGGGTTTATTACATTAAAGCATTGCGCAATGCTGGTATGTCAATAGAAAGACTTTTAGAATTCGTACATCTATATTTAAAAGATGCTAATGACTTAAATCATCGAAAAGAATTATTAATTCAACAACGAGAAGAGTTGCTAGCTGAAATTACCAAACGACAAGAGACTGTCGATTACTTAACCTATAAAATCGACCATTTCGAAGAACATGTATTAAATCAATATGATGAAAGCAAAGGAGATTAACTATGAATACCAGAAAGCTATCAAACAATACAATTATTCCATCACTAGGATTTGGAGTCTTTCAAGTCCCTAACGAAGGAGCAGCCAAACAAGCGGTTATCGATGCTATTAAATCTGGATATCGTCTAATTGACACCGCTGCCAGCTATGGAAATGAAAGAGAAGTTGGCGAAGGCATTCAAGCTGTAATAGATGAAGGAATCGTAACTCGTGAAGAATTATTTATAACTTCTAAATTATGGGTACATGACGTTACAGCAGATAAAGCTTCACAAGCCATTCAAGATTCATTGAATCGACTAAATTTAGATTATCTAGATTTACTATTAATCCATCAACCATATAATGATGTTTTCGGTGCTTGGAAAGCCATGGAAGCTGCTTATAATAACGGCCAAGTGAAATCAATTGGAGTATCTAACTTCGACATTGCACAAATTACTAATTTGGCTGAATTCAACGATATCAAACCAATGGTGGCACAAATTGAAGTTAACCCATTCTGTCAAAACATCGCAAAAGTGAAATACATGCAGGAATACGGAATTCAAATTGAAGCCTGGGCACCTTTCGCTGAAGGCAAAAAAGATTTATTTAAAAATGAATTACTTCAATCAATCGGTGATAAGTATAATAAATCCGTTGCTCAAGTGGTATTACGTTGGTTGTATCAAAGAAATATTATTCCATTAGCCAAATCTGTAAAACCATCAAGAATGGCTGAAAATATTAATATTTTAGACTTTGAATTATCAGATGATGACATGAAACAGATTGAAACATTAGATACCAATAAAAGCCAATTCTTTGATCACCATGATCCTGAAATGATTAAGTGGATGGCTGGAAGAACTATTGAATACTAATTAATAACTAAAAAGACTATCCCATCGGATAGTCTTTTTAATTATTCTTTATCTTGTTTTTGATTTTCTTTTAATAACTTCGCAAAGGTAGTCATTTGACCATATGAGTCAGCACCGTCATTAGGCACTACTACCATGTTAGTGTCTGAATTTGCTAGGTTACTAAATGCTTCAATACTTTGCGCATTAAAGTATTTAGCATCAGCATTCTTCAAAGCTTCTTGAATTTTATCGATACGGTACTTTTCAGCATCCGCTTTGGTCTTAGTAGCTTGGGCATTTGCTTCAGCAGTTGCGACTAAAGCTTCGTTTTGTGCTTTAGTACGTAATTCAACTGACTTCGCATCCCCTTCAGCCTTAGAAATTTCAGCTTGGCGTTCACGGTCAGCAGTAAGTTGAGTGTTCATGGCTTCTTGAATGGCCTTACTTGGGGTCAATTCATCAATGTTGATACGGTCAACGTTGATTCCATAGATATCAGTTAAATCACCAATTGCATCGGCTAATTCTTTGTTGATTTCCTTGGTAGAACCTAACACTTCGTTTAAATCCATACGACCAATGATATCTCTTAAGTGTCCACGCACTAATTGAACCATAGACATTACTGAATCAGTATTTTCGTATTGGTACTTTACAGGTTCAGTCACGTGGAAGTTCAAACTAACGCTTCCTAACACTTCAGCATTATCCTTAGTAATCAATGAGTACTTAGGTAATAACTTAGGTTGCATGGCTAAACTAACTGTTCTCACGCGTTGAATAAATGGAATATAGAAATGTAAACCAGAACTTAATGTGTGGCTGTATTTACCTAAAGTTTCTACTAAACCTTCATTATTTTGACGAACAACTTTAACTCCAAATGGCATTGTTTTGACCTCACTTTAATTGTTTTAAATAAAGAGTATTTCCAGCGTTATCAACCACTTCATATTGGGCATGGCTATCATAATTCAAATCATCCATAATTTGATATCGATACCAAATTCCCGCAACTTCTACTAATGATTGATCATTTGAAAAATGTTTTTGGTCGACAATCTTGCCGATGAAAAAACGTCGTTCTAAGTTATCTGTCATCCAAAAACACCCCCTCTTTATTACCCCGTATTATCCCACTCTTGAATTTAATAGTCTATCTTTTCCAATAAAAAAAGCCGACAAGAATCTCGGCTTTTAATTTTATTTACGTTTTTTAACTGTATAAACAACTAACCCGATGATAATCCATAAAATTACCAAGTAAGGATAGATGTTTCCTGGGAAAGCAGGAACTGGATATAGGTTTGTCCACATTGGGTAAACTAACACTAAAATCCCTAACACTGGCACTAAGATGTGTTTTACAAATGAACGTTTAATGGTATCACGATGTTTGTGGAAGTATAGAATAGTTCCTAAACATGCTAATCCATAAACGGTCAACATACTTAACACTCCTAAAGTAGATGAATTATCGTAGATCACTTCTGGTCCGTATGGTAAACCAAAAATTAAGTAGGCAATTCCCATGATGGCTGTTAATAACCAAATTGCACGGGTAGGACTATTTAGTTTTTCGTTAAATTGACCAAAGTACTTAGGTAGATACTTCTTAACTCCCATTGCATAAATCATGTATGCTCCGGCGTTCATGATTCCTAGAACGGAACCAAAACTACTGATTAAAATGGCGAAATCCATGATTAGAGCCATTGGGCGACCCATGTACATTATTGATAAGTCATTCAATGGAGAAGAAGAATGCGCAAAGTTTGCAACATGGTTAATACCAAATCCAACAACTTGCATGTAACTAGCAATCACAAAGAAAATACCAGCAAAAATAATAGTAATAATAATTGATAATGGCACTGAACGTTTTGGATTCTTTGTTCTGACGGCAACAGTTGTAACTCCTTCAAATCCACAGAATGAAAGAATGGCGAATACCATCCCTTGACCAATTCCAGATAGACTACTGTGAGTTGGAATAAATGGTTGAGCACTAATTCCATCCCTACCACCCTTAGCAAAGATGATGATGGTTAATACCACTAAAATGGTAATCGCTAAAAATTCAATCGCAATTGCTGACTTACTAGTTAGTTTCAAACCAAAAGTAAGCACTAAGGCCGCACCAATTAAAATCACAAAAGCCATAATCGTATCATTGAAGTTCAACCCTAATTCGGCAAAGAAAACATGCGCGAAATTAGTGTTGGCTCCCATACATGAAACAGCTAAGTTGACGTATGCAAACGTCAAAGTCCAACCACTGACTAATCCTAGGCGTTCTCCTAAAGCATGTTGGTTATATGCATACACAGATCCAACGTCTGAAATATGCTTTGATAATTCGGCAAAACATAAGCCGACGAATAACAATCCAATCGCCCCTAGCAAGAATGCTAACGGCACGTTAATACCAGCAAACGGTACCGCTGGCACGGCGTTAAACGCAATCGAACCAGTTGGGGCAACTGCCGCAACGGCAAGCGCAAACGTCTCAAATTTAGTGATCTTTTTTGATTCATCTAAATCCATTAATATCACTCCTTCTTAAAGTATGTAACAAATAATCGTTATCCAACAAAATAAAAAAAGAGCTGTACATCCCCTTGGCGGAAATGGCAGCTCTTTTCTGAATTTAATAAGTCAATCTTGACGTGATTAATTCGGAGAAGAAACCGCCGTCAAGACAACAATGGTTATGTGTAATTGTTAATAATTTTCTCATAGTAGTTCCTCCCCTGATATATTTTCTAACGATTATATCGTATACTAATCTTTTATTTTTAATAAGTCAATTAAAAAGCTCTTATTGTTTTCTTAAAATAAAAAAGGAACCGGTTCAACCGATTCCTCATTTATTAATCATTCACAACAGTAGCCTTAATTGTATTTCTTTCAGCCATGTCTTTGTATGCTTGGTTAATGTCTTCTAGTTTGTACTTACCAGTGAAGACCTTACCTGGGTGGATAGCACCTGATAAGACAGCGTCTAGTAGTTCTTGACGGTCGTAAGTAGTAACTGAAGCAATTCCTCCGGCAAGTGCAATGTTCTTACCAAATGAAGCAGCCATGTTTAAATCGCTGGCATGTGGTAAACCAACACGACCAACCTTAGCACCTGGACGAGCAACATCTAAAGCAGTCTTCGTTGATAATTCAGTTCCCACACATTCAAGAACGGCATCTGCACCGTTACCGTGAGTTAATTCCATTACCTTTTCAACCGCTTCATCACCACGTTCAGCAATAATGTCAGTAGCACCAAATTCTTTAGCTAGTTTTTGACGATCTTCATGACGACTCATCGCGATGATTTGTTTTGCACCACGTAGTTTGGCAGAAATAACTCCACATAAACCAACGGCACCGTCACCAATAACAACTGCAGTATCACCTTTTTGCACATCAGCGGTACGAGCAGCATGGTAACCAGTTGCCATAACGTCTGATAGTGCTAATAGTGAATCTAACATTTCGTCACTGTAGTCTTCTGGTTTACCAGGAACCTTAACTAATGACCATTCACCATGTTGCGCACGTAGGTATTCAGCTTGAGCACTTTGAGTAAAGTTATCTGAATGGTTCAAACAACTTCCATCATAACCAGCTAAACATGCAGCACAGTGACCACAACCATGAGTAAATGGCACGATTACGAAGTCACCAGGTTGTAAAGTAGTAATATCCTTACCAACTGTTTCAACAACACCTAGTGCTTCATGTCCGTTGTTTAACGCATCTTTCTTGTATTCGTCTTGACCTCTGTATGTCCATAAGTCAGATCCACAAACACAGGTACGGACAACCTTTAAAATTACATCGTCATCTTTTTGAATCTTAGGCATGTCGACGTCTTGAACTTCGACTTTACCTGCTTCAATAAATACAGCACTCTTCATAAATTGAGCCTCCCAATATTTTATTAATTACTATTATTTCATATAAAGTGCACTTTAAGTCAACTATTATGCTCGCTTAATTGCTAAAATAAAAATGCATCCGTATAAAAGCTTGGATGCATCTATTCATTAGTTATTATCGTTTCTAACTCTTACTTGGTTAACTATTAAAATTGATTCGAATATATTTAGAAAAATTTGTCCATAAATAATGGGGACAAACTTGTGGCCATTAATTGCTAAAATAATTATAAATATTACCACAATTGGTGGAATGATTAATCCAGTCCATACATAATGTTTACCAACTCTTACATAATAATGTAGGCAACATAATCCTAAAAATAAAATAAAACATATAGTTTCTATCATTAAGTAAATCTCTCCTCTGTGTATGTAACACTTTACACTCTTTTTTAATAAATGTCTGTAGAGAATCTTATATTGCTAATTAAGGCCAATGTTAACACGATTAAGAATAATTGCAAATTGTTACAACCATAAGATTTTATAACAAAAAAGAAGCAATCCGGACAGGATTGCTTCTAAGAGAGATTTTAAATTGAGTGAAAAGTTTTGATTAAGTATATAGAAAGGATTATTTTACAGTTGCGTAAGCTACACCGGAAATGACATTTGCATATGACCATTTGTTAGCCTTGTTTAGTAGCTTAAAGTTCTTTTTGTTTTTCTTGAAATTCATCATAATAACATCTCCTTAAAATTTAAAAGCTTTTATTTTGTTTCATATCTTATCAACAAAAGTAGTATACAATGAATCCAAATTGAATTGCACGCGATTTAATAGTATTTAAATGAAACTTAACCATCTTAATAAATTCATAATATTTTTAATAAAAAAGCATACTTTTTTAACAAAAGTATGCTTTTTCTGACGATATTAAAATGAATTAGTCATCATCGTTTTTGCGTCTCTTCAAACCGAAGAAAGCTAGGATTGAACCCATGATTGCTGCGATTAAACCAAATCCTGCAGTTCTTGCTTGATAAGTTGCATCACCAGTTTGTGGTAATGACCCGTTCTTGTTAGAACCGTTTGCTGATGATTTACCAGCATTGTTTCCATGGTTATCAATTAAGTTGTTCTTCTTACCGTGCTTCTTAGTCTTCTTTTTTGAATTCTTAGAAGAATGATTATCCTTGTTACCACTACCGTTAACTTTGTTGTTACCATTATCAGTAGTTGTAGTACTGTTAGTAGTGTTGTTTGAAGTAGTGTTATCACTAGCAACACCCTTAGTAACAATCATACCCTTGAAGTCGTCTGGGTTAGTCATGTCTAGAGTATCTTTCAATACTTCTGGGTTAGTTAGAGTGTAACCTTCTGCCTTCAATCTATCGATAACTTGTTGCTTACTGATAGTTTGAGTTTGACTAGGGATAGTTACAGTATCATTTGTACCAGCCACGTCAATGTTAACTTGGTATGGTGCATATGGTGCTAGTAGTGAAGCTAAGTCTTTAGTGTCTTCTGGGTTATCTAAGTTGATAATATCCTTTAGACGACTAGTATCACTAATTGTGTATCCTTGATCTTTTAATTGCTTAACAAGGTCTTGTTTAGTAATTAGTGGAGTAACATTCTTAATTACAGCTTTGTATTCCTTATTAGCATTTTTATCAGTGTAAGTTAAATCTAGTTCGTATGAACTTGCGTTAGGTTTAGCTTGTAGTGATGGAAGTGATGATAAGTCAGATGGATCGCTTAGTTCATCTGGGTTAGTTACCTTGTATCCATTTGCAGCAATTGCATTAATTAAGTCTGACTTGCTCATCTTGTTACCATCATTTCCGACGTTAACACTAACTTGTTTAGTTGAACCATCTGGGTTAGTTACGTTTAAACTAACAGCATGTGCTTGGTTGTTAGGTAATACAACTGGGTGTGTGTTATCAGCACCTAAATCAATTGGGGTATCAGAACCAGATGGTAAGTTAGCTGGGTCTACGACAGTGTATCCAACACTTGCAAGTGCTTCCACGTAAGCTGCCTTACTAATCTTTTGATTTGCACTGTTTACGTTTACAGTGACATCTTGAGTAGTTCCATCAGCTTTTCTAACTTTAATAGTTTGAGTGTAACTTGGTGCTACATTAGCGTTTTCAGTAACCTTAGGTAGATTCTTATCATTTAGGTTAACAGTGTCTGGTAATGATGAAGGATCAATTGAAGTGTAACCAAGGTCTAGCAATTCTTTAATGTAATCCGCTTTACTCATGGTATCACCGTGGTTGTTGATGTTTACGTTAACATCTTTATATGTGCCATCTTGTTGTTTAACTTTAAGTGTTTGTGGATGACTAGTTTCAGCATTGTCATTAGCAGTAACATTTACGCTAGTGATAGCTGTACCTAATTGCATTGGGTCACTTAATGTTGAATCATCAGCTGTGTAGCCTAAGTCTGCTAATGCCTTCTTGTAAGCATCCTTGCTCATAGTTGGGTTAGCACTATTAATACCAACCTTAACTGGAACAGTAGTTCCATTAGATTGTTTTACATTAATAGTTTGAACGTAATTAGTAGTTGCAGCAACGTTTTGAGTAGCGTTTACTGCTTTATCAGTACCTAAAGCAACTTGATCAGATAGGCTTGATGGATCTGATACAGTAAAGCCTTTATCAGCTAGCGCCTTAATGAAGCTTGCCTTATCCATACTATTATTAGTACTACTAATTGCGACAGGGACTTCTTTAGTGGTTCCATCTGGAGTAGTTACGTTAACTTTTTGAGTGTAAGTTGTTGCTGCATTTGCGTTATCCTTAACAGTTGGTTTAACAGTGTCCTTAGTTAAATCAATTGAATCAGGTAACTTAGCAACATCTTCTGGAGTGTATCCAGCAGCGATTAACTTAGCAACATAGTCTGCCTTGCTGATGGTTGGTTGATCACTGTTAATTGGAAGACTCTTTGAAGTAACGTTACTATTAGCGTCTTTTACTTCAACAGTTTGTGTGTAAGCGTTAGATGGGTTAGTTGTATTTGATGATGCATTTAATGGCTTATTGTCATCTAGAGATACAGTGTCACCTAGACTTGCCTTATCAGCATCTGACAATGTGTATCCAGCTTTTGATAATGCCTTTTCTAAGTCACTCTTGCTCATTTGGTTACTGCTACTTGGAATGTTAACAGTAGCGGTTTCTTGGTTACCATTAGCATCCTTCTTAGGGTTACCGTTAGCATCAACTAAGTTAATAGTCTTTACGTAGTTTTCTTTAGCAGCACTATTGTTGTTACCAGCGTTTACAGGACTATTAGCAAGTTTACTTAAGTCAACTGGGTCATCTTTAATGGTTGAAGGATCAATTGCGAATCCTTGGTCAGCCATTTCCTTGATGTATTCAGCCTTAGAAATAGTTGGTGAATCACTGTTAATGGTAGCAGTCTTTTGAACTGGGTTGCCATTATCATCAGTAGTATTAACTAGTTGTGAGTATGAAGTAGTTGATTCGTTAGTAACATTAGGAGTTACTGAAGTCTTATTGTCTTGGTTATTCAAATCAACGGTGTTAGGTAAACCGTTAACAGTATCTTGAGTTGGTGTGTAACCAGCATCAACTAATGCCTTAACAAAGTCTGCCTTACTCATTGTGTTTGATGAACTATTGATTGGAAGAGTTACTGTACTTGTAGTACCGTCAGCATTCTTCACTGTGACATCTTGCTTGTAGCTAGTCTTAGCATTTTCATTTGCTGTAACAGTTGGTAATGCGTTTGGATTAGTTAGGTCAATAGTACCTTTATCTTCAATAGCTTTCTTTTGATCTTCGCTTAGAGTATATCCAGCATCTTGAATAGCCTTGATGTATTGGTCTGCAGGCATTGTTTCTGTTGAACTGTTAATAGCTAGAGTCGCTGTCTTTTGTTTGCTAGTAGCTGAATCAGTAACTACATTTCCATTAGCATCAACAATATTGAATGTTTGTGGGTAACTCTTTACTGTGCCCGCAGTAACATTGTTAGTTCCATTAAATGTTGGTTTCTTGCTTAAATCAGTTGAATCTGATGAGATTGTTGCTGGATCAACAGTAATACCTTGTTTTGCTAATTGAGAAATTAAACTAGCTTTGCTTACAGAAGATGGGTTACTTTCACCTGCACTACCATCAGCTGTTACATTTGCAGTCACAGTATTTCCATTTACGGTAACATTAACCGGGTAAACCGTACCGGCTTTAGGAGCTGGTACTGCGTCAATAACATTGGTCTTAGTTAAATCAACAGTGTCACCTAGTTTAGAAGCATCAACCTGGTATCCTGCTTTAGCAGCAGCAGCAACAAATTCTTCTGATGGCATCTTACCATCCTTGCTGGTACTGTTAATAGTTACTTGAGCAGTCTTTTCTTCACCAGTTTGTGGATCAGTATACTTGAATGTTTGTAGAGAACCTTTTCCAGTAAAGTTTTCAGTTGTTGAATCAGCTTGGGCTTTATCGAACTTAATATTGATCGAATATGATCCGTCACTATTAACTGTTATATTTTCATTTCTATTGTATACGTTTGCAATTCCACCTCTGTATTGTGATACAGATGGACTAATTTGATTAGATAATGATGATAATTCAATAGCATAACCCTTGTTAGTTAAATCATCCACTTGATTTTTAACTGATACAGTATCCGAATCAGTAAAGTCATTAATAACAGTTGGATTGGAAATATGTTTTCCATTGTTGTCAACATAGTTAATTGTAAGTGTATGTGTTGGCTGAGTAACATTAATCACAAATTGTTCTTTATTATATCCAGCTGGAATATTCCTATTTTTAACATACGCATTTGTTGTATCCACTTGTAAATTAAGATCTTTGGTTAATATATTATTAACCAAATTTATGATACTAATTGAAGCATCCGTTGGAAAAGGTAACGTTTTAGGTGCTGTTGAATATACAAGATTACCTTTTTGATTCTTAACTAAAATAGTAAATTTTCCTTGTCTCTTTGGAGCATCAACAGAGCTTGACTTGGTTACTACGTGAACATTAACTGGTTGTGTTAAATCGACATTTGAATTATTAGGAAGTTCACTATCAGCATCAGCTGGAGTATAACCTTGTTTACTTAAAGCATCTACAAAATCAGATCTTGACATATTTTTAGTAGGACTCGCAACTTCAATGGTTTGGTTAGTTGAATTACCATTACCATCAATGACGGGTACATTAGCCACATATAACACTGGAATAGTAATTGATGTTAGGTCTTCGTTCATTTTAACATCAGGATTAATTGCATATGAACTAGTTGGATCTACCTTCATATTGCTATGTTGTTTATTAAAATCAGTTATAACATCAGTTAAATCCAATTGTGAATCTGTTCTAACCTCGCTTAGAGTTTTACTAGAAATATTATTGGAACTGCCGTCAACAAAGTTTACAGTAACATCATTTAGTTGCACATCATAAATTTCGATGCTACCACTCTTCGCTTTTGTTAAATCAATATTACCATTTGAATCTAAATCACCCCTACCTTTGATGAAGACTTTGTGATTATAGTTGTTCCAAATATAATTTGACATTGTTGTTCCTTTAAAATCACCATCTGGTTGGGTGTCATTATCTACATTAGAATTGGCAATGTTTACAGTAACCGAATCTAATGGTCTATTAACATTAATAATTTTTACAGGAATTAAATTAGTGCCCTCCTTTTGAGTTGTTCCAGAACTACTTGTGACCGGATTAGAAGTGGGTTTATTTTGCCCTTGTGATGATATATTTTTGTCTGCGGCAGCTTTGTCTGCGGCAGCTTTCTCTGCAGCGGCTTTGTCTGCAGCAGATTTTTCTGCGGCAGCTTTGTCTTTATAAGCCTGTGTTTCAGTTATATGAATCGTAATTGTATTATTACTTGAATCATAACCCTGCATTTTACTTAAATCCTGATTAAATTCTGTATTCATTTGATACAAACTACTTTGAACAGCACTTTTGAAAGTGTTCCAATTTGTTTCAGCTTGTCCAGAGTTAATTAATCTACCCGTAGGAGTATTTGTATTACTTGGATCATCGTCATCAATTGTAATAATATTGATAGGACTACCAAACTGAGTTACCGATGACTTCTTGAGTGCTGCATAAGCTAAAATTGTATGAGCTTCTGTGTTATGCACAGCTTCAGCTCCGGTGATTAAGATACCGGTAGCAGCGGCTGCATAAGCCCACTTTTTGTAATTCTTTGATAATTTAACATTTTTCTTATCGAATTCTTGTTTCATAATTTTACGTCCCCCTCTTTTAACCGAACGAATAAAATTTAAACTATTTGTCTTATTTACAATTTTGAGTATACAACCATTCCATTTTGATTTGCACGCGATTGAATAGCTTTTAAATTAATTTTAAACTTCTTTAGAAAATCGCAATAATTTTAAGAAAATCGCATACTTTTGACACATTGGTACAATTGAACGAAATTTAGACTTCCCAAAACGTGTAATACCAACAATAAGGCGATTATTCTTTTACTAGCACTATTCATTTGTCTGACATTATTTCACAGTTAAACTTATTGGCGATTGGAATTTAGATATTTTAACCTCAACACAACTAATAATTTATCAATACTAACCCCATCCATTTTCTATACCATTGGTTCATTTCTTCGAAATATAGCGAACTAATAGTATGATTTTTAATATCGCTGTTTATCGGCGGACAATTGATTTTCATTTTCCCTACATACAAAAAAGCATTCCTGATAAGGAATGCTTTTATCTGTTCATTTTAAACTTGCCATGATCCATCTACTTTTTTAAATTTAGGTGCATGGTGTTTTTTTATATCTTCTTCTGCTTCGCTCACAGCTTGTTCACGAATATCTTCAGCGTATTCTGAAATCATATCAATGAAGTCTTCATCAGAAATATTAGTCTCATTTTGGCGATTATATTCTTCCTTACTATTTTGCAATAGCACTTGACCAATCTCTTCAACTTCGGCGTCACTTAGATCTGAGTAAACAGCGACCCATAATTTATACATGTAATTAAAAACGATTTTATCGTTAAACACGTTAGTACCTCCAGATATGATTTTTCTTATTACCTTAATTTTACTATACTTAAAGCCAAATTTACATATCCTTTTTCAGGAAACCTAATCATTAAGATGAATATCGCCATCTTCAGAAATCAAGCGATAATGTCGATGACTATTATGATGATCAGATGCTGAACCATAAACATTTCCTTCATTACTATGCGCATAAACATTGGCATTATCATGTTTTGATAACGTCAAATAAATATCGCCATCGGTGTTATTAACGTTTAAGTAGTTCGTAATCTTCAATCCATTCAAATAGGCATCCCCATCCGTTAATGATGTATTCAAAGTTTTAAAGCTACTATTGCGAATGCGAATGTCCCCATCTTCAGACTTAACAGTGCTGTCGTTTTCAGTAAAGCTACTGTCCGCAACAGTAATATCAGCCGATTGCGAATCAACTGAAAGACTTTTGGCCGTAACTTGACTTAATCTAATATCGCCCACATTAAAACCGTTAATGTTCAAACCATCATTAAAACGTAGCTTGGAAATACTCAAATCACCGGAAGTGTTATTTCCTTCAATACTTTTTAATTGATTATCCGGTACGGTTACAACAATCATATTGGAACCAAATGTTAGCTTATTTTTATTCAGTTTAACCACAAAATTACCGTTAAAAGTTGACTGGCGGTTACTGATTTTTAACACTTGATCTTCAACTTGAGCCTGCACACTATTCTTTTTATTTTCGTAAACATGTACAGCGTACTTATTACCCCGTACAATTTCTACGTCCACATTTCCGGAGACTTCAAGACGATTAAATTTAGTAACATCCTTACGGTAATCATAATTAGTCACCGAACTAGAAAGCGCTTTTTGAATGTCGGTATGTCTAGTCCCAATAAAACCTAGTACTAATAGTAACAACCCCACTAAGAAAATAACTAATCCGACTAAACTAAATTTTTTCATTACTTGTTACCTCCATTCATTTTGTTGATAGTCTTACCATACATCCAGGTACTAAATTGACGAATCCATTTAGTAAAATTAACTGTCAATTTTTGTAATCCGTATGCTAAATCCATGGAAGCCCCTAATAGCATAAGACTGGCACCAAATGCTACGATACTTAGATTAAAGTACAAACCCAAGTTAGTGATGGCCCAATACATTAATTCCAAAAAGCTAATTATGAATAAAACGATGATACAGCTAGTAAATAGTAGCGTTACCACTAAGATGGCAAATAGTAATGCCACCACTGCTCCTAACACGCCAGCTAATGGCAATAACACTGGAACCGATGCCATGGCAATAAAGATTTTTGAAAAATATTGCCAAGTGCTTTGTTCGTTACTAATGCCACCATTTTTATAATCATTAACATCGATATCTGCTCGAATCCGACGAGCTAATTGGACCGGCGTCCCTAATTCTTTAATACAAGCGGGATAAGTATTAATTCCTGCATCTTCTAAATATTCTTGGTAATAAGACAAGGCATCTTCAATATCCGCTTGTGGTAGCTTATTTAAATATACTTTTAATTCTTCCAAATAAGTTTGCATGTTTATTCCCCCACTAATTGATCAATTCCATTTTTAAAATCTTGCCACTCTTTTCTTATGGCTGCTAGATGTTCGACACCCGCATCAGTAATTCGGTAGTATCGACGATTACGTCCCTCAAAGGATTCATCATAGGTATCCACTAAGCCATCCGTTTTCAAACGACGCATAACCGGATACATAGTGGAGTTGGATACCGCAATTGACTCTTGCACTTGTTTAGTTAATTCATAACCGTACATATCATTTTGGTCGAGAAGACCTAAAACGCATCCATCTAGAAGCGTTTTTGCCACTTTAATCGCCAAACCATCATCCCCATTTATATTTAAAATCATATTATATGACATATAATATTATACAAACATAAAAAAAGCAACTAGAATTTTCATTCTAATTGCTTTTTATTTTTAACGATAGCTAAACTTAGGTAACTTAACACCCTTGTACTTAGCTGCTAATTGTTTAGTTTTAAAACTATGTGAGTTAGCCCACACTCCAGCACCATCTGCATCCGTTAGTACTCGATGACCTTGGTATTTAGAAACGGTGTAGTATTCACCAGCGCCGGCAGTTTGTTGCCAACCGTAAGTCCATACCCACTTATAATCATGGATTTTTTTAGTATCTTGACTTGCAAAAAACCAGTTAGCGGTTCTCTTAATTTCCTTTTTGCTCATCTTTAAAGGATTGTGATCCACATACTTGTGCAAAGTACCCTTATTGGCCTTTTCACCCGCATATTGAACAGTAATTGACTTAGCCGTCACTTTAGTAGTTACTAATTGATTACCGTCGTATGCATACCAAGTACCACGCATATTGGCAGGTAAGCTAGTTAGGTATTTAGGTTGTGCATTCTGCTTATGTGCGGCAGCAGAAGCATTAACTCCGCTCACGATAATTACTACCGTTGCGATAAATAAAGTGGCCAATGACCAAAACTTATTCATTTTCATAATATAGAACCTCCAAATTGATTTGTTAACTCTACATTACCATACTGTTACCAATTTGTTACAGAATTGTTACATGTTTTGAATTTTCTTTTGTTTAATGTCCATAGATGTCGTTGACACCTGAATGGATTTTCCATCATGGAAAAATTGTCCTGTCATGGTGACTTTACCACCGTTAATAAAAATCTCGAACACGGAATTATCTAAGTAAATTGACAATGACGATGGATCGCCTTGAAAGCTTCTAGTGACTGCTTCTTCGCCTACGTTCTTACGAACCAACGTCCATTGCCGGTCAGATTCATCATAAGCCAGATGCAAATAACTATCGGTTGAATCCAAGTACAAGCTAAACTGACTAGCCAATGGTGCAGCCGTTATTAGTCGCTGTAAATCATTAGCTGTAGCTGGCGTGTCATCAATAATGGTCTCTAATTCATTCACTGGTGATTGTACTAAACTGCCATTGGATATGTGTAATTCACGAACCATCGAAAGTTCACCTTCCCAACCGTCTTGATCCGATAAATATTCCGTATCTGGTAATCCAATCCAGCCCACTGATAGCAAGCGACCATCAGGAGCATTTAACAGTTGTGTGGCATAATAATCAAACCCTTCATCGAGTTGTTGCATAGGTGAAGGATTTACCAGTTTCATGGCAGAGAAATCTAATTCATCAGCGATGATATAGGCATTAGGGTGGACATTATCATAATGAAAAGCTGCCTTGTCCGCACCTTGAGGACAAAAAATAACCACTACTTTTCCATCGACAAAACCAACATTGGGACACTCAGCCATATAGCCTAAATTATCAGTTCCTAAGTCTAACTTCTTATATAATTCCCATCCGGAATCTACTTGACGACTACGATAAGTTAGAATCTCACCGGTATTATCCACGGTTTGCGCGCCAATAAAAGCATAGTAATAATCATCATGCTTAATAATTTGCGGATCTCTGAAATGCCCCGTTACTCCTGAGGGAGAATCGGCAATTAATGGTTCTGCTAATTTTTCAATATTATTATCAGCATCCATCCAAGCACCATCTTGATAAGGATGACGCGTAAATTCACTGCCTTCAAACGTATTACCGGTATACATAATAAATAATTTATCATCAACATTAATCGCACTACCAGAATAGCAACCATTGCGATCAGAATAAATATCCGGCACCATTGGTTTATCCACCACACGCCAATGTATTAAATCATCCGAAACATTATGTTGCCAACTCTTTAAGCCGTGCACAGCACCATAGGGAAAAGCTTGATTAAATAAATGCCATTGCCCATTAAAATATGAAAATCCATTGGGGTCATTTAACAAGCCGGTCTTAGTCGTAATATGGTAACCCGGACGCCATTTGGATTTAGCAACTTGTGCAGATAAATCCGTCAATACTTGGGGATCCCAATCTTTATATAATCGTCCTAATCGATCTAATGTCCAATAATTTTTATCCATGGTTATATACCTCGATTCTAACTATAATTGGCTACATTTTATCAGGTTTATTACCTTTTAAAAATCGTTTTTATAAGTTTTATAAAAATTTAATAACTCCATCCTAACATGTTAGATGGCAATAACAATTTTTTTATAATATCTTAACTAATTTTTAAATATTTTTAGCTTGTATTTATCGAATTCGAGTCCATAATTATGGATAAGGAGACAATGTAAGCGCCTCCTTAGATCAAACCCAAAGGAGATTTACATTATGAAATTTGCAAGCATTGAAGCAGGTGGAACTAAATTCGTCTGCGCTGTTGGTAACGAAAACTATGAAATTTTAGATAGCGTAAGAATTCCCACTACTACTCCTGATGAAACACTGAAAAAATGTGTTGAATACTTCCAAAAATTCGATGATTTAACTGCCATGAGCATCGCCTCATTTGGCCCTATCGAAGTCAGAACCGATTCACCTAAATATGGATACATTACTGATACCCCTAAACCTAACTGGTCTAACACTAATTTCTTAGGAACTATGAAAGCCGCTTTTGATATTCCTATCTTTTGGACTACTGATGTTAATGGTTCTGCCTATGGTGAATACATTACATCGATTCGCAACCATAACCCATTACAAACTTTGGTTTACTACACTTTTGGAACTGGTGTGGGTGCCGGAATTATTAATGAAGGCTCATTCATTGGTTCATTAGGACATCCTGAAGCCGGACATACTTATCTAAAACGCCATCCTAAGGACCTAGATTTCGAAGGATTATGTCCATATCACCACAGTTGTTTGGAAGGCTTAGCCGCTGGTCCTACTTTTGATATCCGTTGTGGTAAAAAAGGTAAAGATGTGGCAATGGACGATCCAGTATGGGATATTGTCGCTAATTACATTGCGCAAGCCGTAATGCAAGCTACCCTATTTATCAGACCACAAAAGGTTATTTTAGGTGGAGGCGTTATCTCTGAAACAGTGGTAGAAAAAGTCCGCGCTCAATTCAAAGAAATGTTTAAAGATTATGTCAACGTTGGTGATTTAGATTACTACATCACCATGCCTGCATGTGAAGATAACGGTTCTGCTACGATCGGTAACTTTGCCCTTGCTTCACGTCAATACTACAAAGAAAACATCGTTAAAATCGATTAATTGATGGAGGATTAATTATGAAAAGAGTTCAATTAGATACTTTAGGTCTACAAAAATTCGTGGCCACCAATGAACTAACTGAAATCGCCCCAATGGTAACTACCGCTCGTGACCTATTAGTAAAAGGCACTGGGGTAGAGGCCCATATGGGTGATTGGATTAATCTACCTACGGACTATGACCATGTTGAATTCGACCGTATTAAAGACGCTGCTCGTCAAATTCAAGATGATTCTGATGTCCTCATTGTGATTGGAATCGGCGGTTCATACCTTGGCGCTAAAATGGCTTTAGATTTTCTACATGGCAGCTTTTTCAACCTCGAAGGCACTGAAAAGCATCCGCAAATCTTCTTCGCCGGCAATACCATTAGTCCTACTTATACCGCTGATTTAATTCGAACTATTGGTGATCGTGACTTCTCAATTAACGTCATTTCTAAGTCGGGAACCACAACGGAACCAGCGATGGCTTTTCGAATTTTCCGTGAAAAGTTAATCGAAAAATACGGTGAAGCCGAAGCCAACCGTAGAACCTACGTTACTACAGATGCGCAAAAAGGAGCTCTACACTCTGAAGCTGTCGATAAAGGGTTTACTAGTTTCGTAATTCCCGACGGAGTCGGCGGTCGTTACTCCGTTTTAACCCCTGTGGGATTATTACCTATTGCCGCTTCTGGAATCGACATTGATGCTTTAATGGGTGGTGCTGCCGAAGCCCAACGTGAATTAAAAGCAGCGGATGTAGAAGATAACGATGCGTTATTATATGCTGCCTACCGTAATATTTTGTACCGGAAAGGCTATACCAACGAAATCTTAGAAAGCTATGAACCCCATCTTCGTTTCCTAGCTGAATGGTGGAAACAATTAGCTGGCGAAAGTGAAGGTAAAGACCACAAAGGCATCTACCCTAGCTCAGCTATCTTTAGTACCGACCTTCATTCATTAGGTCAATACATTCAAGAAGGCATGCGAAACTTGATGGAAACCGTAGTGGAAATCAAACAACCGGCTTCAAACTTAGGTATCCCCACATTAGATGAGAACCTAGATGGCCTCCAATACCTTGAACAAACTTCTATGGATGCGGTTAATAAAACTGCTCGTGAAGCCGTAGTCTTAGCTCATACTAATGGTGGCGTTCCTAACATGTTAATTCAAATTGAAGATAATTCTGCTGAGACACTTGGTTACTTGATTTACTTCTTTGAATTTGCGATTGCAACTTCGGGATATCTAAATGGAATTAATCCATTTAATCAACCCGGTGTCGAAGACTACAAACAAAACATGTTTGCACTATTAGGTAAGCCTGGATACGAAGAATTACGTCAATCCATTCAAGAACAAGATCAAAAAGAATTTCACTAAAAAGTAAAGAGGCGATAACATGTTATTAGGAAGTCTCTGCACCACAGATCACAACCAAATGGTGTGTGCTGTCGGTGACGGTAAATGTAACATCTTAGACCGTATCACAATTGATTTATCCACCCCCGCTGTAACTTTGAAAAAAGTCATTGATTACTTCGATGGTTTTGACGACTTAGCTGCCATTGGTGTTTCCTCATTTGGACCATTGGAACTTAGAACTTATTCATCACAATATGGCTACATTAAGGAATCTTCAAGAGAAAATTGGCAAAATGTGAACCTATTAGGCACATTACGTCATCACTTTAAAATTCCGATTTCATTTACCACTGATGTTAACAGTCGCGCTTATGGTGAATACATCCAATCCATTTTACAAGACGATCCCATCTTGGCACTTTCATACATCACCATCAGTGATGGAGTCGGAGTTGGTATCGTCAATGATGGAAAATTTGTTGGAACCATGGGTAGTCCAGAAATTGGACATATTATTCCGCAACGTCACGTAGATGATATGGACTTTCCCGGAGTCTGCCCATACCAAAGCGACTGCTTAGAAGGATTGGTGTCAACACCAGCTATTGAAGCTCGCATGGGTCAAAAACCTGAAGAAATTTCCATGTTTAATCCTATCTGGGATATCGTGGCTTACTATATTGCTCAATCTTTAGTACAAACCACCGTTTTCGTAAGACCACAAAAAATCATATTAGGTGGTAGTATCGTCAATGAAATCGAACTTCAAAAGGTAAAGGAACAGTTCAAGCAATTATTAAACAACTACTTGAATGTCGGCGATGTTGATCAATACATCACCCTTCCTAGTTGCGATGAAGACAAGTTAGCGATTATCGGTAACTTAGCTTTAGCTAAACAACAATTTTACTCACAAGAAGTGAGATAACAAAAAAGACGCATTTCAGCGTCTTTTTTGTGTGATAAAATATAATTATCAATTCAAAGGAGTAATCCAATTAGAAATAAGTACAACATATCAATGGTCGGTGTCTTATTAGTTAACATCGTTTTAATTAGTGATGACAATCTAACTAGTAGCAACGTCGGACGTTTATTTCATTTAATCTTGATTATCGCATTATTAGCAACCGCTGTCCTATGGGTTAGGGATCGTCATAATAATCAAAAATAACCAAGTTGCGATGAAGACAAGTTAGTGATTATCAATAGCTTAGCCTTAGCTAAACAATAATTCTAATCACGAGAAGTGAGATAACAAAAAAGACGCCCATGATGTGCACCCCAAAAGTTGTACATTATTATATTTTTTCCTAGGCGGAAAGTTTCCGGTATTGAACCGGTGACTTTCCGCCTAGTTTTGTTTTAATACGATGATTATTGTAATAATCAATCCATATTTTCATTGAAGAAATCAAATCTTCTTTAAAGTCATAATGACAGTCCATAATTTCAGCTTTCATAATATGAAAAAAAGATTCCATTGGTGAGTTATCTATACAATTTCCCTTACGGGACATGCTTTGAAATATCTTATTCTTCTTAAGCTCTTTTTGCCAGATATGGCTTTGATACTGAGCTCCCTGATCACTATGAATAGTCGTTCTGTATGGTAAATCTTTAACTAATGAAATAACTTCTTTTAAAGGTTTCATAACACAGTTCATGTTTGGATGGCTGCTAATATTATAGGATATTACTTCACCAGAAAATAAATCCATAATAGGTGAAAGGTAAACACGATGATTCATATCACAATTTCCATATCTGAATTCACTGATATCAGTACAGAGCTTTTGATATGGTCTGTCAGTATTAAATCTTCGATTTAATTGATTTGATTTAAGTTCTCCAATTTGACCACGATAGGAATTATATTTACGTGTTTTTCTTGAATATGATGAAGATAGTAAATTATTCTTTTTCATTATCTTTAATACTAGTTTATGATTAACACAATATCCACGATTAGTTAATTCTAAGCACACTCTTCTATATCCGTAGGATTTATTTTTATCTTTAATGTCCTGGATAATTTTAGTGATTCCAGCGTGCTTATCAGGATTATTTTGGATTGATCTAATGTAATAATAGGTACTTCTAGATATCCTCAATGCCTTTAGTATTAATGTTTTAGTAGTGTGGTATTTCAGCCTTAGTTCGTCGATTATTTTAATAATTACTTCTGGTCTTCTTCGTCGTCTAAGGCCCTCAATTTTTTTAAGAAATCGTTCTCTATTTTCAACATTAAGTTTTCTTCTTCAAGTTTCTTCAATTTTTCTTTATCGGTATTAGTGTTGTTTGAATTGATTTTATTAGTTTTCTTTTTTGTCACGGATTTTCTTTCCCTTCGGGACAATAAACCATCAATACCTTTTTGCTCTAGTCGTTTTTCCCAAGTCCAGATAGTTGATGGAGAAGGAATATTAAAATGATAAGCTACCTCTGGATAAGATGATTTAGTCGTTTTCATCCAGTTTAATATATATTGTTTCTCTTTAGTAGAGTATTCGATTATATTCTTTCTTTTTTTCAGACCATTTAGTCCATGTTTTTGGTAACTCTTAACCCAACATAAAACAGTATTTCTACTTTTGATTCCAAACTTTCTAGCTACCATTTGTGATCCCATACCGTTTAGGTATGCGTTAATTACGTTTAATTTAACTTGTACTTTATATTTAGACACAAAAAACACCCCAAAGTTTTGTACAAACTTTGGGGTGCAGTGCACCATCGGCGTCTTTTTATTTATCTGCATCTTTTTGTTCACGTTCACTACGACGAGCTTCTGACTTACGGCGGGCTTCATCAAAACTGTCTTTGGCCTTGCCAAAGAAGTTTTGTGCCTTCCCTTTTAGTTCATCAAACTTGTTACCAGTTACTTTACCTTTCAATTCAGTAGCCTTTCCGACCACTTTATCTTTTTCGTTTTCCAAACTCATAATATCACCTCAATGTTTAGATTAGATAAATTTAATTATCTAGCCCTATCATAAATCATTTGAAGGTGAATGAAGGTAAAGTTTTTACTAAGATTTGTTAATTAACCCCCACTTGCTTAATATCACATTGATTAATCGCTAGATCAATCCAACTACCCGCTAGCAATTGATTATTATGGTTAAGACTTTCCACTTTAAAGGACAACTGGTCATTCACTGAAACATCATATTCAATTCTGTCCCCTAATACTGAACTAGAAACAACTTGTCCTGGAATATGGTAATCGGATGGATATTCTTTACCAATATTGAAGACTTCCGGACGAATAATATAGCTAGTATCAGTATCAATATCATTGGCATCCAGATTAGAAAGCCCCGACTGTAACAATTGATCTCCCGACAAAATATTACTATTACCGATAAAGTTAGCAATGAAGTGATTAGCTGGATTATTATAAATCTCGATTGGCGCGCCTTGTTGTTGCACCTTACCATCATTAATGATAACAATATCATCTGAAATCGCCATTGCTTCAGCTTGATCATGGGTCACAAAAATCATCGTAATGCCAAATTTTTGTTGATACAACCGAATTTGTTCTCGAAGATTCACCCTAATTTTAGCATCTAGGGCACTTAGCGGTTCATCTAGTAACAGCAATTTAGGTTTTAACACCATTGCACGAGCAATAGCCACTCGCTGCTTTTGTCCTCCAGATAAATCAGCTGGATATGCATCCGCTTTATCGGATAATGCAACCGTGGCTAACATGGCTTGCACTGCTTCTCGAATTTCTGCTTTAGGTAACTTCCGGACCTTTAATCCATACGCAATATTTTCAAAAACGGTTAAATTAGGAAATAGTGCATACGATTGAAAAACCATCCCAATATTACGTTTATTAGCCGCTACATTATGAATATCTTGGCCATCTAATAAAATTTTGCCTCCTATTTGAGTATTTAACCCGGCAATAGCGCGTAAAACGGTAGTCTTCCCACTGCCACTGGGACCGAGGAACGTTGTAAGACTACCTTTTTGAATATTAAAGTTCATATCTTTAATGACCGCGCTTTTGTCGAAACTTATAGATAAGTCTTGTATTTGTAGAAATTGATTTGGCATTTTTATCACAATCCTTTCTTCCAGTCCTTATTAGTATGATGATTATAATGACGCATAATAAAGATCAACACTGCTGAAATAACTACTAGCAAAACAAAGTAAATCGTGGTTAAGACACTGCTAGCTTGCCCATTTCCTTGCATTAATATATACATATAAATTTTTAAAGTTTCAAAATTTCCACCTAATAACAAATTAGTAATCACATATTCTCCAAACGCCGTCGCAAAGGTTAACAACATAGAAATGAAAATACTAGATTTAATATTAGGCAGAATTACCTTTATAAATGATTTTATCGGGCCATCCCCTAGCAACATTGCTTGTTCAAACATCGCCTTATAATCATGCGCAACAAAAGTGTTATCCAACGTTTGATATGACAATGGCAAACTAATGAACGTAATTGCTAAAATCAAAACGATAACTTTGGGAATCGGTATATTTTGGTAAAGTTCCATTAAACCTGTAACTAAAATAATCCCGGGAATCGTGTAAGGTAATACCGTAATGATTTTAAGATGCTTTTTCATCTTAGAATTATAGACATTGACATAAAAAATCACTGGTAGAAAAATAATCATACTGACTAACGTGGTCATAATTGCTAGAAAAAGTGACCGTAAAACAGATAGCATAAAATCTTGATTAGTTAGAATTTGTTGATACCATTGAAAGGTCAATCCTTCTGGCAAAATAGTTTTCACCCATGTTGTTGAAAATGAATACACTACAGTTGCCAAAACGGGGGCCACTAAATAAAGTAAGATCAAGATAATAACCAAGCGGGCAAATATTTTACTTTTATTAATTCGCATTAACGGATGCCTCCCTTATGTCGTTTAATCACTAAGTTACCGACTGTAACCATTACCCACATAATTAGCGCAAAAATTGTGGCAAAAGCACAGGCAAGTGGAATATTAGGATTAATTTCACCATTAATACAGTAGCCAATCAATGTAGGAACCGAAACGACCGTGTTACTAGTTAACGCATAAGCCGTTTCATATGCTCCCATCGCATTAGCAAACAACAAAATCAAAACTTGGACTAGGTTAGGTAAAATAAACGGAAGTACGACATTACGGATGTAAAAGTTTTTCGAAGCTCCCAAAACATTAGATGCTTGATGCCATTCATTATCAATGCCATTAAACACCGGAAATAAAAACATGATGCCTAAAGGAATTTCAAAGAAAGTATAAGCGGTCACTAAGCCCGATAATGAATAGACGTTAAAGGTATCATTCAGATGCAATGCCGTTGTAATCGCTTTAAACATTCCTGCATTTCCAAACAAAATGATTAAGGAAAATGATAATGGTACCCCCGCAAAACTAGATGACATATTAAAAATGGTAATTAATATGTTTTTAGTTGAATCCGCTAATTGAGTCAATGCCCATGCTCCAATGATCGCGACTACCATCGAAATTACAGATGAATAGATTGCGATTTTAAAACTGTTGATGAACGCATTATGATAATAACCATTACTAATGATTTGTCGATAGTTATCCAAATTAAACCCCGGATGATTTATTGATTGAAAACTTGCTAAGACCATTACTATTAACGGCATAACCAAAATCAACAATATCAACAAACTAAATGGCAAATAAATCTTAAGCTTATTTTTCATAAACGCACCTCGTTAGTTTAAAACTTCTGATTGCCAAGCTTGACCTAATTTAACAGTTTCTTGATTCCAAACATTATTATTGGCTACGTGGAAAACTTTCTTATAATCACTTGCTGGCAATAACTTATCCGCAACTGCCTTAGGTAATTTGACATTAGAACGGATTGGACGCGCATAGCCCTTTGCTAAATTAATTTGCCCTTGATCTGATAAAGTATATAGATGCGCTAATTTGGCTGCATATGGATGGGGCGCATTTTTATTTAAAATTTCAGTGTAGCCTGAAGTAACAGTTCCGTCTGTAGGAATAGTAATCTTATAACGTTTAGAGTCAATTTGGTGGGCATAGTTTAGCGCATTAAAGTCCCATACTACTCCCACTTGAATTTCACCCTTTTGGAAATTTTGAATCACCGTTTCAACTGATGATAAACGATTTTGTTTTTGTAATTTTTTAAAGTAATCCAGTCCAGGTTTTAAATTAGATTCACTACCACCGTGAGCAAAAGCCGCCGCTAAGACCGCATATTGTGCTTGAGAATCTTGTGAAACATCACCAATCGCCACTTTATATTTACCACTTAATAAATCTTTCCATGACTTAGGTGCTTGAGATGCACTGACGTTTTTCGTATCAGTAATAAAAGCGATTGATCCTTGATAGACGGCCGCATATTTACCGTCTTTATCTTTAGCCCAAGCGGGAATATCTTTCCAATACTTCGTCTTATATGGCACTACAAGATTTTGTTTGACTGCTGTGGGAGCAACGTTAAGCCCAATGTCTCCAATATCTGGTGCCGATGAACTGGTTCCAGCGGATTTAAACTTTTGTACTTCTTCAGCACTACTCATATCAGTATCCGAATGCTTTAACCCATATTGCTTGGTTAAATCTTGCCAAGTCTCTCCCCAATTAGCCCAAGTGTCAGGCATTCCAATCGAAATAATGGAACCTTCTTTTTTCGCATTTTTAATAATGGTTTGTTCATTGTTAGATGTAACTTTCCCCTGATCAGAACTAGAACAGCCCGCCAAAGTAAACGCTAGTATTGCTCCCGAGATTATCGTCAGTAATTTTTGCTTCATCATTTCAAATCAACTCCTCTAATTTTTAACGCCATGATAGATAATGACTTCTTAACACTTTTTATATTAGCAACTCTTTGTAAAGTTATTGATTGATTAGTGTAAAGTTATCGTAAATTTTAAGCGCTTCGATCGATACTAACTTTATATAAAATGACTAATTATCCCGTTTGTTTTACTATTGACGGTCATTCAGCTTCATTACATAAAATAAGGACAGTAATTATACATCATGATAAAATGTAAATATCAATTAAAAGGAGTTCATTCCGTGAAAAATCCATATAATTTATTAGTGGCCATTGTATTATTGATTAATATCATTTTAATTAGTAATAATGCGCTGACTAGTAGTGATGCTGGCCGCATCTTTCATTTAATCCTAATTATTGCGTTATTCGTGACTGTGTTCCTATGGATTAAGGACCGTCATAAACATCCAAAATAATAAAAAAACGTTGCGCAAATGCGCAGCGTTTTTATTTGAGTGTATAATAATGACAAAATCAACTATATTAAGAGGTTAAGGAAATGAAAATTTTAGTCATTCAAGGGCATCCAGATGCAGAATCCTTCACACGTGCGAATGCGTTAAATTATCTACAACACGCAAAAGATTTAGGTTATGACACTGAATTAGTAGATTTGAGTCAAAATGAATTCAATCCGATTTTAAGGTATGGATACCGCCAACATATGTCAGACGAAAGGTTTCCCCAACATGCACAACAACTAATCCAGGATGCTGATCATATCGCGTTCTTCTTTCCGATTTGGTGGTCAAGTGAGCCTGCCATTTTAAAAGGATTTATCGATCGAGTACTAACGCCACATTTCGCTTACACTTACAATCCCAATGGCAAAAACCAAAAGCTCTTAACTAACAAGACTGCAAGTATCTTTACCACCAGCCATGGCCCTGCTTTTTTCTACAAAATGTGGGGTAACACGTTATTTCGCTGGAAATATTTAGTATTGGGTTTTTGTGGAATTAAAACTACTGCTTGCTTTGACTTAGGGAACATGGAAGCCAAAGTAGATACGCTAAAACGCCGACAAGCATATATGCAAAAGTGTGCAAATAGTCTAAAATAACCCCCGATGATTTCAAATAAAAAAGCTGCGCCGTTGCGCAGCTTTTTTGTAGCCATTTATTTATGATGAATACGTTTGATATTAAGCGCCATTAAAATAGGAACAATAATAAAAATGGTCATTAATAATGTCTGATAATGATAAGCAGTTAGCGCATTAGTTAACCCGGCGGTTAAACTGACTATCACTGATAAAACAATGGAGCTCCCTAGTTGAGAAAAAACATTTACTGCGCTAGATGTGGATCCTCCCAATTCTGGCGGAGTATTGGCCACTCCTGATACTGTTAGGGGTCCAAATGAGAAGCCTTGGCCGATCCCAATCACTACCATAGGTAGCGCAATCGAAATCCAATACCCATAATGTAAGTCTAATCCGAATAGTAACAAAACCCCGATGAAAGAAATAACGGTCCCCACCAGTAAAATATTTTCATTTCGATACCGATTAGCTAGTTTGGACTGCAGTAACCCAAATAAGAATTGGGGAACCGTTTCTGGCATAAAACCAAAAGCAGCTAATAAAGGTGTGAACCCATAGAAATTTTGGAGAACTTGGGGAACTAAAAAGAAAAAGGAAATCATGGCTCCAATATAGCAAAAACGAGCAACATAGGCCGAATAGCGTTCTGGATCTTTAAATATGGCCAGCGGCATAATAGGATTGCTAATTTTAACTTCGCGCACTAAAAATAATACTAGTAAAAGCACAAATAAAGCCATGAACATGAGGCGGTGTTGAGCTCCATTAATCCCATTAACTAATGATAAAATCATAAGAACTGATAAAACCGAACCCGCATAGTCTAATTTTAGTCGTGTTTGTGCCGACTTATGGGGAACCGCAAAGATGGTTAGGATTATCAATAAAATTCCTAACGGCACATTGATTAAAAAGCCTAAACGCCATGAAGCAAATGTGGTGACCAAGCCACCAATAATCAATCCAATACTAGCGCCTAGTCCTGCGGTGACACCATAATAAGAAATGGCCTTTTCTCGTTTAGCTCCTACATAATTATCTAATAATAACGCTAAAGAAGTGGGTGCTAGAATGGCAGAACCAATCCCTTGTAATCCTCGCATTACGATAATAAAGGCACCATTAGGCGCCAACCCTACTAATAAAGAACAGAGCGTAAAAATTACAAGTCCGCTTAAAAAAATACGTTTACGACCATATAAATCACCTAAACGTCCACCTAATAATAGTAGGCTACCGAATACCAATGCATAAATGTTTGTAATCCATGTGATACTTTGGGTAGTCATGTGTAAGTCAGCCGCAATTTTAACGGTACTCGTAAAAACTACGGAGTTATCCAATAAAATTAAAAAATTGCTAATTAAAATAATTGGTAGAATAATACCAAACTTATATTTCATACTTGCTTCCTCCTGAAAATATGATAAAGTAATCATATTCCTTAAAGCGAACTTTAAGGCAAGACATTGAGGTGATAAATTTTGAACATTAAAGAAGCAAGTCAAATTACTGATGTTCCAGCATCTACCATTCGATATTACGAAAAGGAACATATCATCCCTGCAGTCGATAGGAATGATTCAGGTGTGCGTGACTTTGATGATCACGCCATTAAACGAATTAGTTTCGCGAAAAAAATGCGCGACGCTGGAATGGAAATCAGCACTTTAAAACAATATATCAATCTGTTTGATAATGTTGAAAATAGTGAAGACCAACAATTGGCATTATTAGTAGAACAAAAACGCATCATGGAAGAAAAACGTGATATGATGCAAAAAGCCATTGATCATTTAGAACGTAAAATCGAAAACTTTGACACCCATATGTTAAAAGTAGAAGATGAATTAAGAAATATGAAAGCAAATAAAAAAGAACGACTATAAAAGTCGTTCTTTTTATCTTATAGATACTCCACAAACGTCTGAAACTGACGAATTAATAATTTTTTCAAACGAGTACTTAAATTCTTCAGGTTCAGATGGTATTGGCTGAGAAATCCATAATAACATTGCATTAAGCATCATTCTGAAGAAAAATTGTACAGCAAAGTCTTTTGATAGATTTAAAACCTTTTCATCATAATTATCAAAATACTTAATAAAATATTTTGAGTATCTTTTTATAAGAAAATCAAAAAATACAGGTTGATAATAGTTATACAAAACTTTTGTATATCCCCTATTTTCATAAACTAAAGGCAATATTCGATCAGTCATAATTTCCATATAATTACGATTATCGTCTTCTATATCTTGAAATGAATTATCAATAGACCTACACATCAATTGTTCAATAAAAACTATTATATCGTTTTTGCTTTTAAAATGGTTATAAAAAGTACCTCTTGAAACACCACTATTTTTAACAATATCATCTATTCCGATATCATTAATGTCATTATTTACTGTCATGTTTATAAAGGTATCCACTATTTTCTTTTTTGATTTATTGCGTATCTCCATATAAATATCTACCTTTCTGTATACGTACATAATAATATTAATTGTACACAAAGTACAAATAAAATCCGTCTCATTTGATTAATGTAAATCAAATGAAGCGGATTTATTTATTGACCGATAATTAACAACTATCTCTTTCTTCGAATTCCAAACAAACTAAGAACTAATGAGGAAATTGTTAAAAATAATCCTAATATACGAATGTTATTTTCGTCAGATACTCCCGTTTGTGGAAGCTTTCTATCACTTTTGTTATGACTATTTATAAATGAATTACTATTTTGATAATTTATCTTATGCTTAACTGATGATATTGAAGAACTATTTTTGTGTTTATCTTTTTTATACACAACAGTTATATTTTCATCAATACTATCCGGATTCAAATTAACTGATTTAATAGTAGATTGTTTTCTATTAACCAATTTGTATCCTGATACTAATGGTGTATTAAATGATTTCCATGAACTTTCTTTACTTGTCCAATTACCATAAATAACTTTACCAGTTACTTCATTAACTGTCACGGTTCTACTAAACGTTACAGTTTGAATTGTAGAATGATGAATTTTATTACCATTTTGATCTACATAATTAATCTTTCTAGTAATTGTCTTACTAAAACCTTCTTTATCTGGTTTGATTGGTTGTCCCAGTGTACCCGGATTATCCGGTATTACTTTATCTACCTTGTGTTCCAATATAACAGTGAAGTCTTGTTCCTTATTATCACTATTGAACTTAACTCCACTTACAGGGTAGTTATCACTTAATAGTTTGTATCCTTGATCAGTGTACTTCCTAATTGTATCTGTAGTGCGATAGTCAGAAATACTTTGTGGTTGGCCACTCAAGTATACACTTTCTAGTGTCTTTCCAGTTGTACTGTCGATGTAACTTACCTTCGCTTTTTGGTTATTATTTACGTAAGTTATCTTAGTATCTTCAGTTGGTTTAGTGCCATCAATTGGGTAAGTACTACCGGGGGTTAATGGATTACCATCCTTATCTACCGGTGTCTTTCCTGGAATACTTGGAATGACCGGGTTAGTTACTTTACCCGTATCGTTAGGGTCATTGGGATAACTAGTGTCATGGCTGCCATTGTCAATTGGATTACCTATGGTATCCACTGGCACTAGTGATCCTACCTTGTCATAAATAACTGTTTCGTTAATATCACTTGAGATTGGATTTACTGTTACCGCTGGGATTGTCTTTTGGCTAGAATCCCTTATAACATATCCTGTTACTTCTGGTGATAACTTTGTACTAAAAGTTCCGCTATCTCTATCCCAATCACCGTAGGTTACTTCGCCAGTTACTTCATCAACCATCGCCGTTCTACCAAACCTTACTTGATCATGACTTGCGTCATGGACACTCTTTCCATTGCCATCAACATAGTTGATGGTTTGATTAACTGTCTTACTCAAACTGTCCTTGTCTGTGCCATTTGGCCACTTTGGTCCGTTTGGATTATCTGGGTTGATGGGTTGTCCCGGTAGGCCTGGATTATCTGGTGTAACTGTGTCCACCTTGTGATTATATATAACAACAATATCTTCGTCATTATTATCATTATAAATATTGATATTGCTATCATTATTAGGATTGTAAAAACCATAAGCTGCGGTATAATTACTAGTTATTTCGTTTCTATTAGGATTTACATAACCCAGTGATGTTAAATCTTTTACACTATGATTTTTCAAATTACTATCTTGCACAATCCATCCTTGGGAATCACTATTTGTACTTATATCAGGTGTTTTTGAACCATTTAAATTAGAAGCATATCCTAACAATGTTTTTCCATCATTTGAATAAATTTCAGCTCTCTTGTAGTTAACCTTTTCAGTAGTCCTTGGATAAATTTCTTTTCCTTTTTCATCAACATATCTTACATTTCTAGTTAATGTTTTAGAATTAATTGTTATAACGTTTATATCTCTACCATAAACCACTTTTACGTATTCATAGGTATTTGCCGGATTACCATTAATTATAACATTGGGCTTATTAGAAGGATTACTGAAACCACTACCTGGATTATAGTTACTGGAGTATGACGAAGAACTTGGATCTATATATCCATCTACAGTCGGACTAACAACATCTGGAATAATTTTTTGTGGAGAGTTCGACGAAACATGCCATCCTTGAGATGGATCATTTAGTGAAATGTCAACATTGCTACTTACATCAGTTGATGAATACCCAATCAGTTTACCGTTAACATCGTATACTCTTGTTCTTACATAGTTTACTGTATCTTTTCTAGTTGGATAAATATGATAACCTGCTGGAAATGGTGTTCCATCGTCAATAAAGTCATTTCTATTAACATAATCAATTTGTCTTGTTAAATTACTATAATCTGTTTGACTAGTTCTATTATTATCATATTTCACAGTAACTAATTCATACGCATTTTTTTGAATTACGTTTCCGTTACTATCTTTACCATCATAAATTGCAACATCTGCTGAGTTATTGAGATTAGTGAATCCGTTCTCTGGCGAATAAGTACTATGAACAACAGATAAATCAGGAGATGCATAACCTTTTTCTTCAAGATTATCACTTGGTGAGTATACGTCAGGTATTGTAAGTGCCGACCCTGATTTCAATCTCCATCCTTGATCAGAATCATCTTTAGGTATATCCATATCAGTATTATTAGACGAAGAATATCCAATAATATCTCCATTTTTATCCAAAACAATATTTCTTATCCAACTAATACTGTCATACATTGTGGGAAAAATATGGGTTCCGCTCGTTGACTGGTTACTATTTTCTACGAAATCAATTTGCCTTGTAAGGTTAGAGTACTGGGTTTTAACCCTATACTGTGCTGAAGGATTATCATAGAAAACTTTAACATATTCAATTGCATTCTTTTGACCAGTATCTCCATTAGTAATAGATACGTTTTGATCATTTGTGGTATCTGTGAAACCACTTCCTGGTGTAAATGTACTATTTACTCTACTTATACTTGGATTCCCATATCCTTGAATGCTTGGAGAATCAACATCTGGGAGCAACCCGTCGCTTCCATCCCTTGGTCTCCATCCATTTTGAGGATCATTTAAACTAATATCCACATCATTAGTCCCATTTGATGAATAACCAATTAGATTATTGGATGCATTCATTACTTTCGTTCTAATATAATGAACCGAATCAATTTTTTGTGGTGATAAAGTCTTACCACTTGTGCTTAAGTTACTATATGATTCCTGATAACCTATATATCTTGTATAGTCTGCATATTCTTGCTGGGTGCTAACACCTGTTTCTTGTTGTTGGTTATTATTTACCTTAGTAACAACATTGTCATTAGCATTAGCACTTGCGCTAATTGCACTAAATTGAAAAACAGTAGCTACCCCAATAAATGCAAAACTTGCTACAGATATTATTACCCAATTTTTCTTAGCTTTTCGTAAAATTTTCTTATCATAATTTTTTTGAACATTTTTCTTATTGTACATCAAATTAATCACCACCAATATAAATTCATTACTCTCGTGGTATAGTTATACTTCACAATTTAATAATACAATAGAATTGACACTTTTCAATTGCAGCTCATTTTGCCATAAATTATTATCTATACTTTTTGTCACTTTACGATTTTATTTAGAAACAATATAGGATATTTTTGCATTTCAAGTGACAATAAGTTTATTTATTAATTTTTTATTAAAAAAATAATAACTAAATATATATATAAAACTCCAATTATAAATTCTCAAAGCATTAATCTTTCAAAATCCTTATGTGTGAATCATCAATAAATATCGATTAAAAACATAAAAAAACAGTCTAGCATAACATACGAAAGTAAGTCCCAATCTTTGGGATGCTCATCATATGATGCAGGCTGCTTTTAGCTTTTACTGTGAACGAAGACTATTTATCACCATCGGTAAAGGATGATAACCTTAGCGCCCCACCATGAGAAAGCCAAGAAAAAATTGATTAAGTAAGTTAAAGGATGCTTATATTGGAACATTTTTAATTATAGGTAGCCAATGTAAATTTCCGATAAAATTACGGTAAAAAATGAGTAAAGATTAAAATATATTAAAAGGTTCGGGATAAGCATATAATAAGGACAAACGATTATGGAGGTTCTTATGATGAATGTAATTACTCAGTTTAAGCATCAAGATGACAATATCAAAATTAGTTTAATTGATATGTCTATGGCGGCCGAAGTATTCGATTTAGTTCAGGCTAACGAAGCAATCTTAAGACCATGGTTTCCATGGGTGAATTCGATGAAGACAATGGAAGACGAAACTGCCTTTATCGAGTATGCCCAGATACGGTATCAGCAACAAAAAGAAATGGTATGTACGATAATGGTAAATGAACGGATTGTGGGGATGATAGATTTACACAATATTAATTTATCGACGCGAACTGCCGAAATCGGTTATTGGTTAAGTGTTAATTTTCAACACCGCGGTCTAATGCAGGCCTGCGTAGATGAATTTTGCAATTATAGTTTTCATCGACTCGGTTTAAACGAAATTAAATTATTATCCCGTCCCAATAATCAGGCTAGTCGTAACGTCGCAAAAAGATGTCATTTTGTATTGAAAGCGGAAATTCCCGTCGTGCGTAAAATCGGCGACTATGACCATGATTTTGTCATTTATTCCAGAAGATCTGACCTAAAGGCTGATTATCGCTAGTAATTAAGACAATCTAAAATGTTGATATGACCGTCTTTTAATTATTTTACAAAAAAATGAAAAATAGTATTTACTCTACCATTAAATTCGATTTATCAGTGGGGAGACGAACTATGAAAATAAATTACGCCCTAATTTTAGATGCTGTTGTCTGGTTAGCATTTTTAGGATTAGCCGTTTGGCTTCAAAACGTATACGTGAACGATCCAATTGCACGTTTAGTGTCCTATTTAATGATTTTGTTTAACCTATTCACCATCTTTTATGACGTTAATTTTAAGAAAGAAAAAAAGGACTAACTCGAGAGGATTTAGTCCTTTTTTGAAGAGAAGATTTCTTTTTTGATAATTAACGTAATTTACATCCATTAATAAGTAATAAATTTTGCGAATCCATATATTCTATCAACTTTATTTATGAATCTTGAATATATATTGTCTTCAGTAATTAGCACAGCATTTTTTAGACTCCCACGATAATAAACATAGTCTTTTTCAATAAGAGCTCTAATTGGCTCATGAACAAGTTCATAAGTATTATATAAAACACCAGGTGAAAAAATTATATATTTAACACCTATATAAAAAGCATATATTTCAAAACTCCTAATAATAGAATCTACTAACTTACTTTCAAAAAAAGTAAAATCAAAATCAATAACTTTAAAAACTATTTCATCTTCTTCAGTAGTAATTCTAATATTTCCACTAAACTTATTCTTTCTTTTCCATTTCATCCTAATGTTTAAACATGAATTTTCATTATATGGATCCATTTGAAAATATCCATGTGTATTAGTGAATAAAATCTTTTGGAACTCAATAATGTTTTTTTACTAAAGGAAGCTTTGTTTATTTTTTCGAGAATCATATAAAGATGATCAACCCTTTTATCAAATTCATTCATTTTCAGATGTAATGCAGAACATAATTTATTTTTAACCACCATCGTTGTTTTGTTATATGGATTCATTCTAATTCTATAAATGGTACTCCTAGACACTCCAGATAATTTCGATAAGTATGAATTGCTTAAATGCCTTTCTTTCATTATCTTATCTAAATTATTTCTTAATGCCGGTTTTCTTTCCCAATTGAATGTACTAATTTTTATCATCTCCATTAATTCTTTAAAATCATGATAATCTCAATAATTAATTTAAACAACGACTATTTTCTTGCAACAAATTATAAAAAAATAAGAAGGAATGTTGATAAATCAACATTCCTTCTTTCTTTTAATTCAATCTTGTATATAAGATACCCAATTTTTGGAGAGCTTAAAACTAATCTTCAAAAAATGAAGATATATCTTTTCCTTCAATTGAATAGTGTATAGCAACCAAAACTAACGTCATTATTAATACAAAAGAAGCCAGAACAATTTTTAAAATCGATTTTTGATTAAAAGCGTAGATATAAGCAAATAGATTAATGGACACGAAAAAAGAAACCATAATAATGATTTCTCGTAAATATGAAAAAAATTTATGCTTTTTAGCTGTGTTTTTCATTTAAGCTACCCCATTTCTTATGTATTTTCTATTTTACATTGGATGATTTTAATACCATTTAAATAATTTAAATGAAGTCTTATGATAGACTTTATTATATAAAGCTTTATGAGGATTATTAATCCACCCCATTCCCTTCTTACCATAATAAGGGTTAACGGCACGTTTTAATGATCGGACTGCACGTCCTCTGGTCCGTGCAGAGAAAGATTTTTTCCAACTGGGTTTTCTAACGCCAAATTTCATGTATATCATCTTCTTTTTATAATCTAATACAATTATACAACTTATCTAATTTTATAAACAAAAAAAGTACACTTTACGTGTACTTTTTATTTTTTAAGCATTAATCATTCAAAATGACTATTTATCAAAGCCTTTTATATACTCATTAGCCAATTGCTGCATTGCTTTTTCCCAATCATTATCGACATTAGTAAATAATGTTTCGATTTTTTGCATTTGCTCAGCATTAATTTGATCATTAAGTTTATTACCTTCTGTAGTCAAATGAAGGGTTTTAATTCGTTTATCTTTATCCGAACTAACTTCTTCAATTAAATTACGACTCATTAAATCGCGAACATTAACATTCAAAGCCTGTCTAGAAATATTAAGCAATCGTAGAATATTACCCATACTGGCAATATCTAATTCCGAAATTGAGTAAATTATTCTATGTTGCGTTTGATTTATATCATAATTTTTTAAATCAATCATCGACGCAAAACGTTGATATGCAAAGAATATAGTGGATAGTTTTTCCTTAGAATTGATAAAATTACCTTCTTTTTATGTCAACTATGTTGACATTTTATTTTAGTGGATTTATAATATTTTCAATTAATATGTCAACGTGATTGACATAAATTGAAAGGAAGTTTTTACAGTGTCAAACAGTTACAAATTATCAGATTATTTATTAGATGTCGTTAAGTATATGGGTGCTAATGATATCTTTGGTGTCCCTGGGGATTATAATCTTCAATTCCTAGATCATATCACTCATCGACAAGATTTAAAATGGACAGGAAATGCCAATGAATTAAATGCTTCATACATGGCCGATGGATATGCTAGAGAAAAAGGTTTTGCTACTTTCGTTACCACCTTTGGTGTCGGTGAATTAAGCGCCATTAACGGTCTTGCCGGCAGCATCGCTGAACATGTTCCCGTATTGGAAATTGTCGGTGCCCCTACTAATGAGGTACAAAACAACGGCGCTTTAGTCCACCATACTTTTGGTGATCATGACTTCAATCGTTTTGAAAATGCACATCGTCAACTAGGCATTAAATCAGCTCGTTTAAACAAAGATGATGCCGTTAACCAAATTAATGATATCGCCAAATACATTTACGAAAGTAAAAAACCTGCATACCTTATTTTACCAACTAACTTAGTAGAAATGGAAGTAAATCCATCATTAAAAGATAAGATTGCTGATCTATTTATACCAGCTAGTCATAATGTAGAAAAAGCGTTCCATGAAATAAAAGATGCAATTAATAATAGTCATAATCCTGTAATCATTATGGGTCATGAAGTAGATCGTTTTAATCTTTTTGAAGACATCAAAAACTTTTCTGCCCAAAACAACATCCCAGTCCTAGACTTAGGTTTAGGAAAAGGTAATATTGACGAAAGCTTTGCCAATTTCGTGGGTACTTACAACGGTGAAATTTCAGACGAAACGATTAACGCATACGTAGAAAATGCAGATACAGTTATTCTGGTAGGTGCCAAACTTACTGATTCCGTTACCGGTGGATTCACTCAACAATTTGCAGAAAATAATACAATCGCAATTAGTTATGATGGCGCCAGCATTTATGGCAAAGCAGTCGACGGAGATTATCATTTCGCATCCGTTATGGAAGAATTGTCTAACACTACTTTAGATTTATCATTACCAGCCGTAAAAGCAAATGATAGCAACAATTCATTAAACCCTTCAGATGCCAAGTTAACACAAAGTTTTTATGATCAAGCCATTGCTAATTACTTAAATGAAAATAACACGCTTGTAGCTGAACAAGGAACTTCTTTCTTTGGTTTAGCTAGCCAAAAACTTACTAAAGGCGCTAAATTCTTTGGTCAACCACTTTGGGGTTCCATTGGTTACGCTTTCCCAGCTGCATTAGGAAACCAAATTGCTGATAAAAATCGTCGAGTAGTTCTATCTACCGGTGAAGGATCATTACAATTAACCATTCAAGAATTCGGTCTTGCTTTCCGTGAACAATTACATCCCGTTATGTTTGTAATCGATAACACTGGATACACTGTAGAAAGAGTTATTCATGGGATGCATGAAAGTTACAATGACGTTCCAGGATTAAACTATGGTGCTATGCCTAACGCATTTGGCGCTAGTGATGACCAATACGATTTCATTGAGGCATCAACCGAAAAAGAACTAATCGATGCCATTGAAAAAGCCAAAGTTGAAACTGATAAATTCGTATTAATTCAAGTTAATATGGACATGCAAGACGTTCCAGAACAACTTGCAAAGACAGCGATTGTTTTCGCAAACCAAAATAAATAAGTACTAAAATAAAACACCTTTCAGCATCTGTATTGGATGCTGAGAGGTGTTTTTTATTTAATAAAATCCAGAGATTATGAATCTGTATCCACACTCAATGTGATAATCATATGATCAGAATAATCAAGTAATGTATTATCTGATATAGAAAAATGATAAACCATATTCACAGGTACATATGCATAGTCTATATAATAACCTTTATCAGGCTTTCTATACATATAAAAGGTATAATCTGTTTCTTCCCCTAATTGTTTGGCTTCTTGTTGATGATAGGCACTATGTATACCAATTTGTTTCATCATAAAGTCAAATCGTGTATGATTTCGATCACCATGTTTCTTATCCCATATCACATTACTATTAAAATCTCCCATAATAATGGCATTGGAAAGGTGCTTAATGTTTACAGCACAATATGTATACAAATCTTCAATATATCCACCTTTCATCCAAACTCCATATATTTTATGGCTTAAAAACATCACCGGAATGATATAACGAATTCCATAGTTATTATTTTCAATCGGAATAATCTCTTCATCCAAAAATGTAAAAAACAATATCCCTTTTTGGTCCCCATCAATTCTACGATATAGTTTATGATTTACGTCATCAAGAAAATCAATTTTATCAATATCTTCTACCTCGGATATGATATATAAATCTGCTTCTTCTTTAATAATCTGTTTATATTTTTTTCTAAAAGCACCATTACAATTCCAATAACATATTTTCATAAACACACAACCTATTCAAATTATCTACTAAACCTCATTGATTCAACATACTTCTAAAACTCAAAGGATCCAAAAGCATAATTAAACAATTGTACTAAACCTCATTGATTCAACATACTTCTAAAACCGGGTTAGTTGAAGTCCATCAATTTGTACCGTACTAAACCTCATTGATTCAACATACTTCTAAAACTTAAAAAAGGTGAAGAACGAGCAAAGATGGGTACTAAACCTCATTGATTCAACATACTTCTAAAACATGTCCGATTTTAATGATCAGGATTACTACGTACTAAACCTCATTGATTCAACATACTTCTAAAACTGTCAATAACAACTGACTCTAAAGGTTTAAGTACTAAACCTCATTGATTCAACATACTTCTAAAACAGAGCATTCTGCCAGCTGAAACCAAGTTGAGTACTAAACCTCATTGATTCAACATACTTCTAAAACCATCTCGCCGACGTTGATTGATTGGTTAGGGTACTAAACCTCATTGATTCAACATACTTCTAAAACAAAAGCAAATATGATGTTATCTTTATTGATGTACTAAACCTCATTGATTCAACATACTTCTAAAACATGTTGAATATAGTTTTCTTTTAAGAATGTGTACTAAACCTCATTGATTCAACATACTTCTAAAACGGACGATCATAACTGGTATTAATTTGAATTGTACTAAACCTCATTGATTCAACATACTTCTAAAACTAAAAAGATTGCATCATTACTTATACGAATGTACTAAACCTCATTGATTCAACATACTTCTAAAACAGCAATACATAGAAAACAGTGGATATCCATGTACTAAACCTCATTGATTCAACATACTTCTAAAACT
>NZ_KQ440395.1:67559-103107 GCF_001281175.1 Apilactobacillus apinorum | reverse complement strand
AGCTGACAGATAGCAATTACTATAGCAATGGTACTAAACCTCATTGATTCAACATACTTCTAAAACTAACACTGAATATAACAACGCAAAGAACAGGTACTAAACCTCATTGATTCAACATACTTCTAAAACTCTTCAACCGGTTCATTGCTACCTAGTAAAGTACTAAACCTCATTGATTCAACATACTTCTAAAACCAATCGTCTTAAATAGACCGTTTACAGCATGTACTAAACCTCATTGATTCAACATACTTCTAAAACTACAATCTGGTAAGTTAACCGGTCAACAACGTACTAAACCTCATTGATTCAACATACTTCTAAAACGACGACCCGAGAGTCCAAGCTGGTTCGTCCGTACTAAACCTCATTGATTCAACATACTTCTAAAACCAACACAGTCAAGGCCTATAAAGAGTTAAAGTACTAAACCTCATTGATTCAACATACTTCTAAAACGAAGAAATCGACAATTTTAAAATTAAACTAGTACTAAACCTCATTGATTCAACATACTTCTAAAACAGACCAAAAAGCTGAAATTGAACGTCAAAAGTACTAAACCTCATTGATTCAACATACTTCTAAAACTGACTGAAGGACTAGCCAACGACGGTGTCAGTACTAAACCTCATTGATTCAACATACTTCTAAAACTGTAGTTTCCGGCTGTTATTCTTTCCGTTAGTACTAAACCTCATTGATTCAACATACTTCTAAAACATTTGAATTTGTATGTTGTAGTTCGGTGAGGTACTAAACCTCATTGATTCAACATACTTCTAAAACTTATCATATGATGCAGAAGACAAGTCATTCGTACTAAACCTCATTGATTCAACATACTTCTAAAACGAGCAAAACAAGGCATTGCACAAAATGGATGTACTAAACCTCATTGATTCAACATACTTCTAAAACCCAGCTTAGTGATGGTATCTTTCATGTCAGGTACTAAACCTCATTGATTCAACATACTTCTAAAACAAATGGGGTTGCGCAAAATTACGCAGACCCGTACTAAACCTCATTGATTCAACATACTTCTAAAACGATGTCTGATAAAGATACATTCATCTTTTTGTACTAAACCTCATTGATTCAACATACTTCTAAAACAATCAGTGGAACACAATCCTATTCGGTGAAGTACTAAACCTCATTGATTCAACATACTTCTAAAACACGATTTCGCCGCTTAAAAACAAATTATTAGTACTAAACCTCATTGATTCAACATACTTCTAAAACAATTATTCCACTATACATATTTTACCGCTAGTACTAAACCTCATTGATTCAACATACTTCTAAAACTAACTAATTTTAATTTTGATCAAAGCAGTAGTACTAAACCTCATTGATTCAACATACTTCTAAAACCCTATCCGGACAATTACAGTTGCCGTCTGTGTACTAAACCTCATTGATTCAACATACTTCTAAAACCGAACGTAGTCATTATTTTTAGCTCCTAGAGTACTAAACCTCATTGATTCAACATACTTCTAAAACTTTTGAACTTTTTCTTCACGTCTTTACCTAGTACTAAACCTCATTGATTCAACATACTTCTAAAACTAATAAAGCCGTTAGCACTAGCAATTTGTTGTACTAAACCTCATTGATTCAACATACTTCTAAAACTGATGTTTTATCATCAAATTTTAATATTAGTATTGCCAATCAACAAAGTCATTATCGATAAAATAATAACGACACGTACTAGATCTATTAATAGAAACATTTTCGTATTCAATATCAAGAATTGATAAACCGGTTTCTATACATAATGAATGTATATCAGCCAACTGATTATCATCTAAGTAATTAGCTAAATTACTGACCACTATCATAGATTTATCATCAATCTCGATTTTTAACCTTATTAATAAATTAATTATATCATATGGATTATCAATTATGTCGTCTTCTAAATGAATTTTTGCATTTTTGAAAATTTCTAAAATTGACACATTAAAATCAACCGACAATGGAACATCAATCATAAACAAACGGGTCTGAATCGCTTTTCTTATTTCAATATTATGGTGCTGTAGATTATTAATATCATCATTTCCCAAACCTGCAATTATTTTGTTGATAATTGCCGTAATATTTTTAGAAGACAGACCACTAAAATTGATTAAATCTCCATAAAAATCCACATATTTTTTTAAATCTAACTCTTCATATTTATCGTCAAAAATTCTAATAAGATTATTCCGCTCTCTAAATCCATTTATTAATTCCAGTAAGACAGTATGATTAGAAGTCGCCATTATAATCAAGCCACTATTAAAATCATTAATTGCATCATGATTCTCATAAGAAATAATCATAATATAATGGTCCGATCCGATGTATTTCTAATATCATCTACTTTTTTACCTGTTATAAAGTGCATATCTGCATATTGCTTCTCTGTCATCATAAAGCTTTGTATTAACCCCTTCTTAGGAGCTATCACCGATATTTTCTTTTCTAAGAATTCAGCAGATTGCTTAGTCACGCAAACTCGACAATATACAGAATATTGAATCATTAAAAATCCCTCATTAATTAGACTTTTTCTAAATTTTCGATAATTCCGACGATCTTCAGCGGTATCTGTAGGTAAATCAAACATTATCATTAAGCGCATTATTCGGTACCTCATTAATTATCTCCACCTTCAATTCTTTTTTAGTTCCATTATTTAAATAATCCAAACAATCACTAACATATTTAGTAATCGCATTTTTAACAATCATTCGTTTATCGTTATACATAATCTCCAAATTCAGCAATTGAACTAATCCAAACTTAATATCAGGAGTTAATGATTCGAATTTCTTAAACGATATCCAATAGTCAACGATGGGTCTAAATGGTTCCATCAAGTCTGAACTTAAGTTAAATGCATTCTCTAAACTATGGTGATGAATACCAAAATAAGTAAGATGCCCACTGCTAACAATCTCTCGATTGAAATTAGACAATAATATTGAGTAACCATAATTTAGTGCTGCGTTAAGTGCAATGTCTTTCTTTCTACTAAACTTAGCATCAAATAATAAACGAAAATATTTTCTAGCTACCACTGCTTCCCTATTACTAGAGTCTCCTATTTCCATTTTGTCTAGTTCTGTTTCCAGTTCTTCAAATTCATGTATATGTTTATACTTCAACACTGCAATTTGGTTAAGTATTTTTCTAGTAACCACTTTGGTCCATAATATTTCCTTTCTTACAGTATCCCATCTTACTTGATTATCAATCACATCAATATCTCGATTACTAGGATAATTATTAAAGACCTCACTACTAGGGTTTCCATGTTCATCTGAAAAAATTATTTTTGCATTTACCTTATTTAAATGATTAATTAACTCGCAAGTGATTACCGCCTGTGTGGTACATATCAATAACAAATGAATATCATTAATCGGAATCTGATGTAAGCCCTCAAAATTTTGCACGACCATGCAATTGCTAGAATAAGAGAGCTTGGCATGTTGAGAAATAATTACGCTCCGCCATCCCATAAACGAACCTCCTTACAAAAAAAGACGATAATAATCGTCTTTTAATTTTATAAATCTTTTAATCTAACTTTTCTTTCAAATAATCCTGATGGGGATTGATAAATAACAATTGCATTCTCAGTCAAAATTATTCCGTGTTTAGTTTGAAAGGTCCCCATTTTATTATTTATTCCCAATTCTTGTATTTTTGTAAATGGACCATTGTGTAAATCTATAATAATCTTCCAGATAACTATTTTTTGTTCATCAAAACTCAAGCCACAAAATATATCCCTTTTTTCTAGTAATTTTTCTGTATTTGAAATAAACAATGAATATTTATTTTTCATTATTTTAATTATTTCATCATAAACTTGTACCATTAATTTCGATCTTTGAATATCGGACAATCTATTCATGTAATCTTCATCTTTGAGTATTTTTAAACTATTAGTACATAAGACAAGCTGTCTAGAATTTTTCCTATAGTCTGCACTTCCCAAAGTAAACTTGTCATTACCATCAACAATTAATTGTCCATACATAATGTTATCTAAAATTATTCTAAATGATTCCACAGATTTCATAGACTGTGATAACCTATCGCTCACTACTTCATAAAGCTTATCTCGGTAATTCCCAATCTTTTTAGCGATTTCCAGTTCTTGTATTGCCCTTGCAGAAATTCCAATAACCTTAAATGAATATTTAGTCCCTTTTTTTATTTTAACAATAACCATATGATGGTCAACATTACCAGATCTATATCCATATATACTTGGTTCCAAATTGCTTTTAACAGGAATGGCAGATTTTAACCCATTTGTTTTTTTAGCAGAATAAATGGTTTGCTTAAATAATTGGCCACTCTTGGTAGAAACTTCTCTGACAATCAACATAAATTTATATTGATAAATCTTCTTAATTGTTTCAATCGCATGTTTTCTATCTAGAATTAATTCGCCAGATTTTTCATCGTAAATTTTTTCTTTATTAGATTCTTTAGGATTGGTAATATCGTGTAAAAAGTTAAAAGTTTTAATATCTTTTAAGTCATCTTCTGCTGAGAACTTCTTAAAATCACCATAAACAAACATGCTTCTTAATTTAGGATAACGTTTATATAAATATTTACCCACAAAGGTAGTCAAGTATGCATCTACTGCATGGTGATAATCATTGAGCTGACGAACCTTATATAAATTAAATGTGTCACGCATAAGTGAATTCATCTTTGCCTTCACTTCAATTATCTTGGTACCGTCATTAGCAAACTCGTCAGATAGAATATTTGCTACTAACTTGATAACTTGACTAGTTTCTACTAATTGTCTTCTAACAAATCCATGCTTGGTGTACTTACTTAGTTGGTTAATATCCTTGAAACATAGATTTTGTAACTTCTTTTTACTAATTAACCCTAATTTATTTAGATGTTTCCATAAATTCTGAGTTTGAGCATCAATATTTAAACCATTTAAAGGCGTGTGGTTGCCCTTCTTTTGGTTATTAGTGTAATGTGTTAATACTCGATTATCTATCGAGTCATCTTTATAGAACGACTGGGGAACAATATGATCAATTTGATAACTATTCAAATCATCTAAATTAATCGTGGAACCGTCATAAAGGTCTTTCCCCATCTGCATAAAGTAAAGATAAAACTTATCTTGATCCATTCTACCTTTATATTCCTTAAGTTGAGCAGATAAGTCATCTGACAACTCTTTACCCAATTCCTTATATTTATTCTGCATGTTATTATATCGAGTCTTAGTAACTGAACCATTGTCTTCAGGACTTCTAGTAAATTCAATCGAGATACTAGATGGCGCTTTGCCACCCATCGCTTTTTGAATATCCTTAACTAACTTATAAACTTCTCGAATCGCTTTTTTATTTTGAGGTGACGTATAGGCTTCGTCTAATACCGTTTCAATATCAGTTGCTTTTATAAAGTCACGATTGATATTTTGAATTTGCGCTTTAATTTCAGGCTTGCTGACTGCTTCCATGAATGTAATTGAATCATTCCAAAGAATGTCAATAATTCTTTGACCATCATCATCTAATAACTCGGTTAGTAATTTGGCAGATAGTCGACCCCAACCACTGTATCGTTTCGCAACAACCGCTTTAATTTCTTCAGGAGTTATCCAATCAATATCTTTTTCTAATTTTTCTTTTAAGATTGAACGATCTTCAAAAACTGTTGACCATTCAATAATATTTTCAAAATCAGCAGAATAATTTACATCGTCAATTCTAGCACCAAAGATTTTCTTAAAATCATTATAAGTGCCTAATGAATTATTAAATTTATCACCATCAGAAAGTCCTGTGATCTCAATATTTTCCAAATGCTTATAATTACTAATCAAATAGTTTTTTAGTCGTTTTACTGTAATTGATTTAGTGTTTTTAAATAAATCATTATAAACGCCTTGCTTTTCAGATAAGGTTAATCGTTTATTATTGACTTTTACGATATTCAATTCATTTAATACTTTAAATTGTTGATATAACAAACTATTGTCAGGTAATACATCCTCATTTAATAAATAGGTATCTTTAACAGTTAAACGCTTAATAAATTTAGCTGCAGTGGCTTCTTTATCAACTTTTTCTTCAAAGTTCCATGGAGTAATTTTACCTGCTTCTTTTCTCTTCATCCATGCGAAGTGTTTACCAGAAGTTTTTTCCTGTTCTTCAGGAGTAATTAACGGACCAACATAATATGGAACTCTGAAAGATACTAATTCACTAATTTTATATTTAGCTATATGTCGTCTGGATTCGTTAGGATTTAAAACCCCTAAAAATGGATAATATTGGGATTGATTGGCAATAATTTTATCCATTTCCATTTGATGTACTTGGTGAGGGATATTACCATTTTGACTACTTCTTTGCTTTAATAAATAATCTTTATTATCTATATCATTACTAATTCGTTCTACCAGATCATGATATTCAAATGATTCATCTTCTAAATACTTATCAATAATGATTGTTTTAATCACATCATACAAATCTTGACTAGAAATATGTCCCTTAGCATACTCAAAGACGGCCTGAATTTTTTTATTGATATCCCCTTTTATTGGTAAATCCTTTAATGATGCAACAAGGTTATTATTATATTTTTGCTTATCTACATTCCCAATATAAGCAGTATAGGCATATTCAATAGAGCGTTTTTCATCATTTGGCAAAACATCTAATAATTCTTTTAAATCTTCCAATTGTTCATGATGACGATTATATTTAGCGACCATTGATTCTGATAATCCCATCCCATTAGGAATGATTTGATTTAATCTAACTCTAGAATAGATTACTTTTAATGTGTTCAAGATTTCCATTTGGCTATCATCTAATACTTCGGATAAGTCATCCAATTTATCGTCACTGGACTCATCAGAAAAACTAAAAGAAAACTTGCTACCATCGTCAGGTATATAATTAACAATTTTATATGCATTAAATTTATATCCCACAATAACTTTAATAATTTCTTTATCTAAGTCTTTTCTGAACTTACTAATTTCCTTTTGTTTAACTTTATCATCTGGATATTCAGGATTGTCGTATAATAATTCTTTTAATCGATCCTGTTTATCAGCAGACTTTAAATGGTTATCCAATAGAACCTTTTCAATTTCAGAAATATTATCCACGTTAATACTAAAATCAATATCGATATTTTCATACATATCGTTAATAACTGGAACCAATTCATCTAATTTTAAATTATCAGCTTCAAATGATGATACCGGTGTACTATCTAAGAAATTTCCGCGATATTTCACAATATGTCTTAAAGCTAAATAGATTTCTCTAATATCAGCTTTTTCTTTTTGATGAACTAATCTATTTCTTAAATGATAGATTGTTTGATTACCATCATGATAATATGCACTATCCGTTTTATCAGGAAATAATAATGATCCAAAATATTTTTTACTTTCATCCTTAGGAGAAATCGATGATTGTTTTAACCGATTAAAGAATTCTGGATCTATATGTATAATTTCTTCATAAAAAATTTCATCTAATAACTTTAGTCTCCATTTTCTACGGTTATATCTTCTTCGCGCCGTTCTAAAGCCACGTCTTTCAGCTGCAGTCTTACCTTCCGCAAACAAACGAGATCCAATAACGTTCTTTCCTTTTACTCTAATTAGATTATTGTCGTCATCGATGGCTGCAAAACCGATTGACGAAGTACCAATATCTAATCCGATATTATAATCTTTCATATAACTATCCTCCTATTCATACATTACGTATATTATATTTTTTTATTACAAAGCTTGCAAGAAAAAAATTATTGTTATATAATATTATTTGTTGAGTAGCTCTCAACTATTAAACCTTATTGATTCAACATACTAAGTTAAAATCAAACATTAAGTTTAATTTTTTGACTCCGCTATCGGAGCATACATAGAAAAGGACATCCATTGAGGATGTCCTTTTATTTTTGATTATATTTAGATAGCAACTCATTTCTTAATTCTTCATCAACTGCATAGATAAATAATCCGTGTACTCCCCGTTTAAGCAAAACATTTAGTTGATTTCTAATTAATTCTGAAGAAATATCTACTTTCTTCTTATTGACCAAAGTTCTCTTATTTTTAACCTGTGTGTCAAAACTGCAACTACTATCATAAATAATTTTACCATTTCTAAATTTAACAGAAGGTCCGATAATGACTCCACAGTAATTCAAATCAAATCCTTGAATTGTAAAAGTAGATCCAACCTCATTAATGGTTTGACGTTGCTCTGCCCATGATAAATCTTTATATTTATGTTCTGGTTTGATTTGTCGATTCCAAGGAAGACTAAAGTCATCCCCAATTTTTACTCGCCAAAAATCTTTTACCTTTTCTCCTCTTGAGTTAGTATACTCTCTTAGCTTACCAGACTTATATTCCCAGTCATAAGTTGCAACTAGTCTCGACAATCCTTTGGTTAAGCTTTCAATACTATCATCATGTTTTTTTACTTCATCATACATTTCATTGACATTATCAAAAATTTTCAAGCTATAAGAATCATCATTAGGAATGTCGCCAATTACTCCCTTCTGAACAATATCTTCAATCCAGTTAATCGTATCAGCACTGGCCATCATTCTGTTTTGCTGAGTTAACTCGATGAAATTATCATCTTCTAACGACTTATGAATTAAATTGTTAAAATAATCGTCTTCAATATACCCATTTCCTTTTAAAACCTGCATTGGATCTAAAACAGCAACTACAACTTCTGCAACTTTCTTAATATCTTCAAGTTGTCCTTTTCCTTTATAAGCCATATATCCTTGCGTCAATAATAAATGCGCCTCATCCACTAATACTATGTCAACTTTTTGATTAGCATCTATTAAAGCATTTTTAACTGGGTGTTGATTTAAAAATTTAGTGGGTTTATTAACGATATCATCACCAAATGAACTTTTTAATCCAATCTTAGATGAGATATTCTTATAAATCTTTAACTGTTCTTCATGATTAACCAACATATATGCTTCTTGCTTATTTACCTTATTCAATTCAGCAAAAAGCGAACTAAGTAATACTGTTTTGCCAGTACCAGCAGATCCTTGAACAATAATTAAATTATCATCTTTATGATTCTTTTTAATTCGCTGAATATTATCAATAATTTTATCTCTAGCATCCAATTGTTCATCAGTTAACTTGTGAAATGGTGATGCCTTGAAAATAGCTGAATTAGTAATGTCATCTATTTGAGGAAATATTTCACTATATTTTTCAAACAATCCCTGCCATATAGATTTAAATATATCTTGAAAATGTTCTCTTGTATAATATAAATCCTGATCATTAGACCTGCGATTATTCAATTCAACAATTGCATCATCACTTACTAAATACTGCATCAATTGGTTTTCAATATCTAATGTCAGCGATTTATTAAATTCTTTATGCGCAATAACAATTAGCTTGGCATCGTTAGATTTATTTAATTCTAACCAATCCGTTCTGTACTCTGCCTCGCTCTTTAAATGTTCTTCAGTTCTACGTATGATATTATTAGTTTCACCGACATAGGCTTTAAACTTATTTTTCCTGATTTTATCAATAACTATGTACACGGTTGGATAACGGGTAATTAATTTATTTTCTCTATCATATTTCAATATTTGATTCTTTGTGTCAGTATTATAGATATAATCTTTAATAACTGGTAAATCCGTTAATTTATTTTCAGACATTACTAGACCTCACTTTCAAAGGAGCTATTTTCATGGAATATAATGATATAATCAGTGAATTAATTAATTTTAGAGACAGTCATAACTGGAAAGACTTTCATTCATTAATTTCTCTTTCAAGAGCCATGGGCATTGAAGCATCAGAAGTAGAAAAAGTTTTTTTGTGGAAAACAGATGACAGTCAGCTTTCTGAAAAAAACAAACAAGAACTAAAGTTAGAAGTTGCTGATGTTTTAATTTACTGTTACTATATGTGCGAAAAGTTAAATGTTAATCCTAATGACATTATACAAGAAAAAATAAACATTAATACAGATAGAAAATGGAATTTCAAATAAAAAAGGAATAATAAGTTAATTTAACTTATTATTCCTTTTTTACCAAATTTGAACTGCTTCCTTTGCAAAATCATTTTGTCTTTCTCTAATAAATTCATCATTCCAACCATTGTCGGATATAAATTCACCTAATTTTTGATTGGTTCTTAACGATGATTTTAATAATGCTACTGATGCACCATCTTTAAGTGGCGAAATACTGCCTTCAATTAACATATAGTTAGAAACATAGTTGAAATATGCATCATTAGTGTCATCTTCATTACCGATATGGTATAGAGCAAACTTGTTCATATCAACTTGATCAAATCGCATATCAATAAAGTCCCCGGATTGTTGATATAACTTAAATAATAAGTACTTAAGAGTCCAAGACTTAGCACCATTAGCACTTTCTTTGCTTAATGCTGTAAAGCTAGATTCTACTTCGACATCATTTCTATTCAAGCTACTGTTAATCTCTTCATTTATTTCAGTTGGTGTAACAATCTTTTGATTCCAAATATCTTCAGCAATACTTGCATATCCAGTTTCTAACGTATTTGTTCCGTACATACAAATGGTTCTACGTCTAATAAAAATGCATAAAACTTTGAATAACACTTTTTTCATATCTTCATCACTCATTTTATTTAACAACATTGAGAATAAAACTGGGTAATGAAGTGTGACTTGAAGCTTTCTTAATAGGCTTAATATATTAAACAAATCTGGATCGTTAATATATTCCTTATATTTAGTTCCGCCTTTATTGCTATTATCAACTGCAATATAGTAATCAACAACTCTGTCAATATCATTCAGAAACGATTTAGTATCATTCGAACTCTTAATTTCCATACTAATGGATCTATATAATTGTTTAGAGGAAACTAATCGATGACTAGCGGCCCAATAAATTCTAATAAATTTAGTAAGCTTTTCACTATTTTTGCCAAACTTTTCAGATATTTCATTCCATTTATCACTAAATTCTGTTTTAACTTTATCAGGCTCTTTAGCAATTTGTGACATCAAGTGAGTTTTAATAATTTCTGCTGGCTCTAGATCCTTACCACGACTATTTAAAGTTTCAAAAATAACAAAAGCATCGTCTGCATTCTTGGTTGAAATAACAGAAACAAAGAAATTATCTGCAAATGAAGTGAAACACTTCTCTAAAGCCGTAATTCGATCATTTATTGTATTATAATCGTTTAAAACTCCATTGATTCTAGAATAAAAACCATCAAAAGCTGACTTTATGTTCTTAACGGGTTCAATATTCTTATTATTTTCATTTAACTCAGTATATCCGTTAAATATTCCCACAAAATACTCATGAATAGCATCATTATTACTAGAAACTTTTTGCAATCTCAATGCCGGTTCTTCTTCTTCCCATTTAAGCGCGTCCTTTATTTGTTTACGAACATAATTCAATCTAAACTTAGGATCTTCATTTAAAGCATTTGATAATAATTCACCGCATATTTTATGTATAGTTGCCATTAAAATTACTGATGTGGTTAATCTTTGTTGTCCATCAATTAGATCCTGAACATCTTCACCATTATATGTAACTATTTGACCAAAAAAATGACTATCCTGATATCCTTCAAAGACATCCATTAAATCATTCCATAAATCATCTATCTCATCTTTTTTCCAAGCATAGTCTCTTTGATAAAATGGTACCTTAAACTTATTATTTTTAAATAATTCGTTAATCGTCTTAATTTTAGATTCAATTTTTTCCGTAATTTCAGACATCATAAACCACTCCTTATAAAATTATTCGTTTTAATCATTTTATCATAGTTATAATTATACTTCTTGTTTATTTTTTATCCCATAAAAAAATTCACCAAAAAAATGTATCTTACCTTTATGACCATCAAAAATGCTATATTCTGATTTTGTTAATAAATAAAGTTGATGATTTCTTTTAAACCACTCGACTAAAGCTATTACTTCATTGTTACAGGTTTTACCAAAACACAAGTAGTCCTTTTCTGGTTGTTCTAATAGATGATAATCAGTCAATTCAAAAATCATCATCTGATAAACTAAAAAAGATAATTTCCAATCATAATCAGCATATTTTATTTGATAATCTTTGTCATCATATGTTCGTAAATCCTCTTGATAAGATTTACATCCCACTTCAGTAATATTTTCCATCTAATCACCTCTTGAATAATTATAGATCGAATTTACACATAAAAAAAGAATAGCTCTAATGAGCTATTCCTTTTCTTTATTTATTAATACTTTAAACGATCTTCGACGTTCTCTTACTTCATTTTCTTTTTTTTCTCTAACTTTTTGCATCGCTATATCAGCTAGCTTATCTCGATACCTGGCATCCACTGCGTCCCGAATAAGATCATACAATAAATCTTCCATGTTCTGCTGTTCCATCGAAGACAAACCCTTCAAATCGTCATACAAATAACTATCGATAATCAGTTTCATCATGTATTTTACATTTTCATCATCACTAGATTCCATATGTCCACACCTTCTTATCATTATCACAATCATGGATATCAAATAACTAGTACAGAGCATTCTTCTTTTAAATCATTTTTTTACCATCAATTAATACCATTAACGAATAAGAAGCATCACTAATCAGTATTGGTTTATCGTTTAATCTGTTTTTTAGCGGATTGATAACCATCCGTAAAATTTACAATTTCACTTAGCTTATTACCCAACATACGATTGAGTAATGCGGTTAGCTTGTATGGATAATGTTTAAAACGATGCTTACTTTGATAATCTTGCATCGCCTGGTTATAGCCCATAGTAAAATCATCCGTCTCTTTTTTCAACGTTTCATCATGAAAATTTTGATAATTTTCCTTGGCAAAATCATAATTACCGTTTTCGTAATTTTCTTTCACAAAATCGTGTAAATTCAACTACATCACTTCCTAATTACCAATATTATCTTTCATTACAATTTTATATTAACACAAAATAATAACATTAATATAATTATTTGTGATTATCTGCACTATCTAAATTTTTTAATGTTTTTGCGATTAACAAAGTGTCTAAATAATTATCCATTTACTTAAAAAAACGCTAAAAATCGGATAAAAAGTTCATACGACTAGATTTCACCAAATTCAAATCTCATCAAACACCTGTTACAATAACTCTAAAGTAAGTATTCAGGAGGGATTTATTATTCACTACAGATGCCCAATTTGCGGAAATATATTATTTAATCAAATTCATTGCCACAACTGTCGATTAATTATGCATCATTTAAGAAACGATATCAAATTGTCATATGCCCCTTTTAGTAATCTATTTAATAACGAAATTAAATCCATGAGTGTCTTTGGTGATGATACAAAAATCCCCGTTTACGCGTTCGGCTTAGCTATTATATCAGTTCTCACAATTGATTTATTAGTAATCATCATTAATAATCTATTTTATAAATAAAGATATGGTCAAAAAAAGCTAGGTCGATAATCGACCTAGCTTTTTATATGCAGTTATCATTATAGATTATAACCAATCATAATGTTTTTAAAGGCATTTAAACACCCTTTGTCTATTCTTTGGTTCAAGAACTCAGCATTGGTGATATTAACATTATCAAAGAAGTTAATCGACATATTAACTTCTGGACAAATTGCGACGAATTTCTTAATCATCTTTTCATCAAAAGTATGCGATTGAATGGATAAATCCAAGCCGAACTCTTGGTGATAAAAACTCATTACCATTTGTTTTAACAATACTGTCATTTCACGGTTAGGTACCGTCGTAATATCTGCTTCTAGGTTTAATACCTCATAATAGCGATCGTATAACTTATACTGGGCATTGTAAGATTGCACCATATTGATACGTGCTACGCGAATATTTTCCATAGAATAACCAGAAGCTTTCATTTCTTTTTCACGATTGGATAATTCCTTACTCCTAATGTAGCCAATTTGATCGGTTCTTAATACCATTTCACGGTTGGGAACATCATCAGTAGGTGAAGTGATTGGATGGTATACCATACTGTTAAATTGAAATGAAGTCTCTTTCGACATACTTTCATCGATATTATTAGCTGCCTTTATCCGATTAGCGCGTTCCTTAAACATATTACTAAATACTACATATAAAATCACGGTTAACGCAATAATGATTGCTAAAGTAATCGTTAATGTCACATTTGCCATTAAACCTAAAATAATTAAAACCAATATTATCGTTCCTGAACAACCTAATCTCATTATCAGCCACTCCGTTCCATTAAAATTAATCGATACTAATATTATAATATGTTTATCTCATTTTCACATTATAAATTTGTAATTAAACCGATTAAACACTCCAAAAAGATGTTGGATAGTCCGACTCCGACAAAGAAAAAGATAATGAAAATGAATAAATTAAATAATAATTCCATGTCACTTAATGGATAAAATCTTTTATTATCTTCGTAAAAAATAATTGCTGAAACGGAAATGGCAATCGCCGCAAACACCAAAATAAAAAAGTGATTCCCGACTGTTGGAAACCATAAGTGTTGCGTAAAATTTCCCAAAATAGTCATTACCAAGCCATTACGAAAGCCACTTCTGATCATTTGAATAATTATTGAGGCCTTTTTGTTCTTCATAAATCCTTCATGCTCCTATTAATTGTTTTATCTATCAAATATCATTTTAAAAATGTATCCACCCGCAGTAATTGATAGTTCATAAACTACAAAATATAATAAATAATTAAAATACTTATTTTCTTGATATTTAGAAATAATCCGATAAAAAACCGTTAATACCACAGCACCTAATATTAATACTGCAATGGTGAATAATAAAAACCATATCAATGAAACATGTAATAATTGCTTGTCATGTGTGTAAAAGGTATAAATCGCTCCATAGATAAAGAATCCCAGCACTAGCCCGATCCAGAATAAACTCCACCATATGCTCTTCTTTTCTTTCAAACTAAATCACTATCCCTAATTCTAAAATTCATTTTACTCGAATTTATCTTTACATATTTATCTTAGCAAATAATTCTAATCATATGTACTAATATCGGAAATAAATTTATAATCTTTGCTAAAAAAGGTTAGAATGAATTATTTTGTGTCTTAGCAACATCAAAAATTACGAAAGCAATTCAACATTGAAATAATTTTATATTAACGCTTGTAAATTAATTGACGAAAACGGATTTATTACATTGTCATTTTCAGTCAGTTCATGTCCGTGTTGATGATTTCAACTAAAAACACCTCCAGGTCTTACCGACTTGGAGGTGTTTTTATCTGAGATTATTAATTAATAGAAATCTTGTGTGCCGCTTGTTTTTGCGTTGACTTAGGTAATTCGATTTTCAAAATACCACCGTCATATTTTGCACTAATTTGATCAATTTCTACATCTGGTAGGTAGAATGAACGAGCAACGTTACTAGAAGTACGTTCCTTTCTTAAAACCTTACCTTCTTTATTAGTATCTTCTTTGTTTAAATTGTGACTAGCATGAATACTCAAAGTATCATTGTCGTAATCTAGATGAATATCATCCTTCTTGAAACCAGGTAATTCAGAGCTTACTACGTAATTATCTTCGTTTTCAATAACGTCAGTCTTCATTTGATTACCGGCAACTGAATTGAAAAAATTCTTACCGAAATCACCAAAGAAATCACTCATTGGATCAAATACATCAAAATCTCTATTTCTTAATTCATTAGCCATAATCAAAGCCCCTTTTCAAATTTGTATTAGTTGGTAGTTATTTATTTCCTATCAACAATTATTATAATAGTCAGTATTGGTCAAATAGTCAAGAGAAAATTAGCACTTATTTTGTTAGAGTGCTAAAAGCGTGTTAAAAACATTGCTACAACGGCGTTGATAAATTAAAAAAATACAAAAAAATAGTGATTCAAATTATTGAATCACTATTAAGTAATTATTTTTATTTAAACATTGAAGCATATGCCCAACCTAGGTACTTACCATTATAGTATGCCTTATAGTAGTAATGCTTGTCCCCAAGACGCTTAGCACGTTGTTTAATTACCACCGGTGTATTGGCATAACTTTGACCATATTTGGTCATTTGTTTCCCACCTACAGAACTATAGAAGTTAACTTTAGGATGTAATCTAACAATTTTAGTTAAATTGTACTTAGAATACTGGATGCTTGGTTTTGCTTGAACTCCAGTAGTAGAAATCCATCCCATCGCACGACCTTTATAGTATATACGATAATACGTATTCCCGGTTACCACATTTTTGGCCAATGAATTAATGGTTACTTCCTTGTTGGCGTAGTTTTTCGCATGATGATTAACTCCGATTTTACCACTATACTTGGTATCGCCAGGAACATGGTTATAAATTTCTAGCCCAGATCCTGCTTTAATCATCATTTTCTTATTAACAATCGTATAATTTACCACTTTTTTTACCACTTTTTTCTTCTTAGCAGTGGTCTTCTTTTTCTTCGTGGTTTTTTTCTTTGATACGATTGGATTGTTCGTATTAGCGGCGGAACTATTTTTACTATCATTAGCTCCCGATTGCGCCTTTTGTTGTCCTTGGTTAGCGTTATTCGATGCTTGGTTAGACTGGTTCGTAGTTGGTGCCGTAATTGTTGGAACCGGGCTAGGATTATTGACATCATAAGTGTCCCCAATAAACCAATTAACACTTTGTGATGTTAATAGGTTAGCATCCAAAGACTTACCTAATGCTTTAGAGTAAAAACGGCTAGTAAATTGCCATAAAACATGTTCTCGAGCTGGTTCATTATCTTGGTAAGCTGCTAACCAATAACCATCATAACTAGAAACCGCATAAGCAGAATGTTTTACCATGAAATTAGCGTCTGAATAAAGTAAAATTTTTCGATTCCCAACTAATGGTCGTAAGGCATTTAGCCACGCTACTGTAGAATCATTAGTGCCACCAGAGGTCACGGTTTGATCTTCATAATCATTTACATAAAAAGATGCATTCGGTGCGCGACTATACAATACTTTAGCTTCATACGCTGCATCTTCCGGATTTTCATACTGACTAAACGAGTATACTCCGTATGGAATCCCATACTTATTCATTAAATCACGGTTATTTTGGAATGTCTTATCAGCATAGGCACTTCCGTATTGAACTCGTAAAATAACAAACGGCACTTCATTTTTTAATTGTTGTGCCTGCGCATCAGTAATTTGTCCTTGCCATTCTGAAATATCATAAACGGTATTAGTTGAGTTAGCACTACTAGCACTTGCTGCATCAGCCATGACGTTGACCGAGGAGCTAGCCAGCACCAATCCGATTATGGTTATCATCATTAGCCATATTTTGTTTCGTTTCATAGACAGATATAAATATTTATATTTATACCATCCACACCTCCTCTTATCATTTGTTCATTACATACCATTGTAACAGACAGCCATAAAAAAGATACCGCAATTCCGGGAAAAGTCGCATAAATTTTTATAGATTAAAAGTTACAGTAAAGATAGTTCCTGTAGGATGATTATCCCTTACAGTAATTCGTCCGTGATGCTGATCAACTATCCATTTAGCAATCGATAATCCCAATCCATTTCCACCAGTCTTGGAATTTCTAGATTTATCCGTACGGTAGAAACGTTCGAAAATTAATTGTTTATCCTCGTCCAAAATACCGTTTCCAGTATCTGATACCATTAATTTCAAAGCATTATGGGTGCGGTTAATTCTTACCGCTACCGTACCACCTTGTGGTGTATATTTCATCGCGTTATCAATCAAAATTACCATTAACTGTTTAATTAAATCTGGATCGATTCGGCCAGTCCCTTCTGCATCCACGTTACTAATAAAAGATTTATTTTGACTATTGGCGATTTCATTAAATGGCGCAACCATTGATGAAAAGAAAGGCGCCAAATCAATCGATTGACGTTGTGCTTGCACAATGTTGGAGTCAGAACGAGCTAACGTCAACAAGCGTTGGGTTAGTACTTTTAGATGCTTAACTTCATCTAGAGTAGTCGATACCGGTTGAATCTGGTCAACTATCCGATCAGTGGGTTTCGTCAATAAATACTCCATTTGGTTTTGAATCACCGTTAACGGTGTTCGTAATTCATGAGCGGCATTGGAACTAAATTCTTTTTGACGATGCCATGAATTAATAATCGGTTTCATACTTGATTTGGATAAGTAGTAAGCAATTAATATTGCAATAATCCAAAAGAATATCAATGTCACAATCAATGCTTCAATAAAGCTATGCAAAGCTAATAATTCAGCATCGATATTTTGCAAGATTAAAACATAATTACCTGCATATTCCGTATTTAAATTATCTTTAGAAACTTTCAATAATACTCCTCTAAAATTGGTGACATAGTTTTTAGAGCCTAGCGTAATTTGATCAATCTTATTTAGCTTACTAGAATCCACGGTTAACTTACTCAAAAGTTGATAAGTTCTTTGTCCTAACATCCCTCGATTTGAGATAATTCCCTTCTTATTAAAAACAATAATATTAGTTTGAAAATCACCATTACTATAATTATTAAAAGGGTTAAAGGCTCCCGGACGCGGATTTACCTGTAGTGGTTCCTGTGTCGAAGCTACATTTCGTTCAATTCGTAATCGTTGGCGATTCAAGCCAGCATCAATATTGGAGTAAATCGACTTTTGAAAGAAAAAATACACAATCATCCCTAAAAGGGCAAATAAAATTGCGAAACCGATTAATTCTTTAATAAACAGCTTAATTTGTTGTTTATGCTCTAAGATGCGATCTCTCATATTATTCTCCTTCTAACATGTAACCAACATTTCTCAATGTTTTGATTGGGTTGGTTCCAGAAATTTGTTTAATCTTCTTTCTTAAGTTACTCATGTATACTTCGACCACTGACAAGGCAGTTTCTGAATCAAAGCCCCATAGGCGGTCAAAGATTTGGTCCTTAGTAATAATCGTAGCTGGGTTTTGGACAAAGTAGACTAATAAATCGTATTCTTTTCCATTTAATTGCAGCTCTTGACCTTGGTATTCAACGTAGTGACGACCTAAGTCGATTGAAAAACCAGCAACAGTTAGTTGGTTATTGTTACCTAGACGGCCAGCACGTTTTAATAGTGCTTTCACACGTAAGATTAATTCTTCACGGTGGAATGGTTTAGTTAGGTAGTCATCAGCACCGAGTTCAAATCCGTGGACCTTATCTGCCATGGTATCTTTGGCAGTCAAAATTAAGACTGGCATATCGATACCGTCATCCACACGCCATTGTTTTAAGATGTCGTATCCATTTACTTCTGGCAACATTAAATCCAAGATCGCGATGTCGTAGATATTATCTTGGCCCATCATTTGACCTTCAAATCCATCATGCACGACTGTGGTGTTCCCAATTGGGGCTAAAAATTGTGCCACACTGGCAGCTAAGTTTTCATCATCTTCAACGATTAAAATATTTAAACCATCCATAATTATCAATTCCTTTCAGGGGTTTTAGATATTAATTTTCAATTTAAGTTAAGTTTATGATTGCTTTAAGATTAGTTTAATTTTCTTAAACTAGACTTAAATCATTCCAATAAAGGAAGTGCCCAACCATGATAACTATTTGCCGACAATTTTTTAAGTTCGGTGTGGTTGGATTAATCAACACTATTTTAACGTATCTTATATACACTTTGCTATATAAAGCAACATCTCCCACAGATGCCATGGCAATCGGATACGGAATTACTTCGGTGATCGGATTAACCATCAACCGCAAGTGGGTGTTTAAATCCAATCATAACTGGATGCTAGTCGCTAAATATTACCTAACATACTTATTTACATGGACATTAAGTATTGTCGTAACGGATATCTCTAGCAATTATTTCCACGTTCTAGCTAGTATTATCCACCTAATTACATTATTCGTCACGACCCCTACTAATTTCATCCTAAGTAAGTATTGGGTATTTAAAACAACTCATATAAAGGAGGCATCCGCCCATGAATCAACCGACTGAAAAGAAGGATAGCTTCTTCTCACGACACAAAATTGACTGGGTATTAGTAATTATCATGCTAATCGCTTTAGGATTGTATGGATATGGAACTTGGAAAACCGGTTCTGCTAATGACTTCTATACTTCCGCAATTACTAGTATGACCCAAAGTTTTAAAAACTTCTGGTATGCCAGTTTTGATCCAGCCGGATACATTACCGTAGATAAGCCACCGGTTGCCCTATGGTTTATGGCTATCTCAGCTAAAATCTTAGGTGTTTCCAACTTCAGTGTGGTACTACCTTCAGTATTATTCGGTGTCGGTTCTGTCTACTTAATGTACAGACTAGTTACTCCTTACTTTGGTCGCTTTGCAGGACGCATCGCTGCCTTAGTAATGACAATTACACCAATCGTAGTTGCCGACTCTAGAACTAATAATATGGATGCAACATTAATTTACTTCCTATTATTAGCCATCTGGATGTTACAAAAATCAATTAACAAGAACAATATGTACTGGTTGATTGGAAGTTTCGCAACGATTGGTTTTGCTTTCAATATTAAAATGCTACAAGCCTTCATGATTATCCCTGGAATGCTACTATTTTACTGGTTAGCTTCTAAGGATTCATGGAAGAAAAAAATCGGTAAGCTATCACTTGCCGGAATTGCTTTAGTTGTCTTCACCCTTTCATGGCCACTATCTGTTGATATGACATCAGCAAGTAACCGTCCTTATGAAGGTGGATCACAACACAACTCTGTTTTAGAACTAGCTTTTGGCTACAACGGAACTCAACGTCTTTTAGGTCAAACTACCGGTACTGGTGGTGCCTTTAAGGGAATGGGTAACAACTCATCTAAATCAAAGAGTAACAACAATCAACAAATGACTATGCCAAATGGTCAAAAGATGGGTAACTTCAAACCATCTAAAAACATGAAGAATATGAAAAACATCCCTTCAAACGCTCGTCGTGGCGGTATGAAGATGGGTGGTGGAAAGAACATGGGTGGCGCCTGTGGTGCATTCAATATCGGTACAGCTGGTCCCCTTCGTTTATTCCAATCAGCATTAGGTCCACAAATTAGTTGGTTATTACCATTTGCGATTATCGGAATGATTGCCGCATTCATCGGTTACGCAGATCCTAAACGTAAATGGTACCAATTAACACATCGTCAAAAACAAGTCGTGCTATGGACTGGATGGTTAGTTCCAGTGTACGGATTCTTCTCTGTCGCTAGTTTCTTCCATCCTTACTACACTATCATGTTAGCTCCTGCAATTGCTGCGTTAGCCGGATTAGGTCTTGTTGCGATGATTAAACTATTCAAAGAATTTGGTTTAAACAGCTACAAAGCATACTTCCTACCAGTCGCTATCGTTACTACTGCTGCACTACAAGCATGGTACGTATCAAGTTACTACACTTGGTTAACTGTTTTAATCATTATCGTTGCCGTTATCGCCAGTGCTGGTTTACTAATCTTCAAAGCTAAACCAGCTGGTAAGGCCATTATGATTATCGGATTGCTATCAATCGCAGTCGCACCAAGTTTCTGGTCATTAACTCCTACCCTTGCTAAAGAATCCGCTGCAATTCCAACTGCTGGTCCCGATCTCTTAACTAGCGGTGGCAATAACTCCGGTGGAATTGGTAACGGTACAGTTAATACCAAATTGTTAAACTACCTAACTAAACACCAAGGCAATGCCAAGTACCTATTTGCAACTGCAGATTCCGGCACTGCTGCTCCTTACATTATTAAAACTAAGAAAGCCGTCATGGCAATGGGAGGTTTCAATGGAACCGACCCTGCAATGACATTAAGCAAGTTCAAACAATTAGTAAAATCCGGTCAAGTTAAATACTACCTAGATGAAGGTAAGTCCGGATCTACTAACAATGAAATTGTGAACTGGATTAAAAAACATGCTAAGAAGGTCAACGCTAGTGAATACGGTGGATCATCTAACAGTAATAGTTCCTCCAATACTTCTATGTTTACTGCCAAGAACCGCCCATCTAACATGACTAAACCATCAGGTAAAATGGCCAAAGGTCAACAACCTAAGAATAGTTCAATGAATATGGGTGGCGGTCCATCTAACATGTCAAACGGTACCTTATACGACCTTTCCAGCATCTACTAAACTGGAGGTGTCTTATGACCACTAAAATTAACGCAATCTCAATTGTCTTACCCGTTTTTAACGAAGAAGACGGTATCTTAAATACCGTCGAAGTTTTAGAAAACTTCGTTAGTTGTCAGATTGAAACTTACGAACTCATCTTTGTGGATGACGGCTCTGTCGATTCAAGCGTAGATATTATCCGTCAAGCACAATCACAATACGATAACATTAAGCTGGTAGAATTCTCTAGAAACTTTGGTCACCAACTTGCCATTACCGCGGGTATTCGTTATGCAACGGGTGATGCGGTCGTTGTTATGGATGCTGATTTACAAGATCCCCCCTCTGTAATTCCTAACATGATTGAAAAATGGCAAGAAGGATACGACGTCGTCTACGGAAAACGTCTTATTCGTGAAGGTGAATCTTTCTTTAAACTCTTCTCTGCGAAAGCTTTCTACCGTGTTATGCGTAAAGTCGCTAACATAGATATCCCCCTAGATACTGGTGACTTTCGTTTAATGGATCGTAAAGTGGTTGATGCACTTTCCAAATTGAATGAACCGGAGCCATTTGTTCGTGGCCTAGTTAGCTGGGTCGGCTTCAAGCAAACTGCTGTATCATACGAACGACAAGAACGGACATCTGGGGTAACCAAGTACCCCTTATCTAAAATGTTAAGACTAGCCACTGATGGCATTACAGCATTCTCTGAAATCCCCCTAAAGATCGTAAATTATGTAGGTGTTATCAGTATCCTCGCTGGCTTCTTATACGGATTAGTCACCACCTTTACCGGTATCTCAACATTAACTTTTGCAATCACTTTAATGTTGTTACTATCAGGTAGCATTATGCTTGCGCTAGGCATTATCGGTGATTACCTATACAGAACATTTGATGCTTCTAAGCATCGTCCGCAATATGTTGTTGCACAATCATACGGATTTGCGAAAAGACCTAACAACATTCATGCGATGAACAAACAACATGGCTAAAAAAACGCCTTCCACAATAGGAAGGCGTTTTTTATTTCAAATAATAAAAAAAGAGGAAACCATTAATGGTTTCCTCTTTCCTGCTTGATAAATTACCTATTTATCTATTTAATTCTACCAATAATTTAATAATAATAAAACATTTTTATCTAAAATAATTAAAATTTAAATAAATTTTGATGTTTTTCCAGTATTTTTAATAAAAATAAGGTATTATATTCACTAAATTACTTAAAAAACATAAGTATAACAGGTATAATATAGACATTATATAATTTTACTAAGAAACGGGGAATGTTCTGTTGGATAGTGGTGTGATATTTTTTCAAATCATTATTGTATTAATCGCTTTCTTCTTTGCCGCATACTTCGTTGCCTGTGAATTTGCCTTAGTGCAAACCAGATACAGTATGTTAGAAGAAGAAGAAGAAACTAAGGGTAAGTCAAAGAAGCTTGCTCGTGAAATGCACATGCTAACTAACCTAAATGACTATTTATCAACTACTCAAGTGGGGGTTACCGCCTGTGGTATCCTAATGGGTTGGCTTGGTGAAAGTCTTATCGTCGATGCCATATTTGATGTTTTAGAATTAAAGCCAGGCATAGTTGCTCAAAGTACTGCACACGCAATTGGTAGTGTTGTTGGTATTTTAATCTTAACCTACCTAGAAGTGGTAGTAACTGAAGTTGTTCCTAAGAACATCAGTATTGCCATGCCAAGAAAAGTGCTAGGTTATGTTGCAACATCACTTCATTACTTCCACACAATTTTCTACCCAGGGGTATGGGCTATTAACGTCAGTGCCGCTGGTATGGTTAAAATGATGGGGCTTAAGATGACTGATGAAAGTGATGAATCAATGTCACAAGCTGAAATCTTAAGTATCTCAAAGGAAGCCGTTGAAAATGGTGATTTAGAAAAATATGATTACCTATACATGCAACGTGCTTTCGATTTCAATGATAAAGTTGCTAAAGACATTATGATTGATAGAACTCAATTAACTGTTATGGACATTAATACCTTAGTAGACGATGCCATTACTATGTATCTACAATCAAAATACAGTCGTATCCCTGTTGTTGTTGATAACAACAAGGACAACATCTTCGGTTATGTTTACTGTTACGATTTAGTTCGTCAATCTCGTGTTAACTCCAACATCCCAGTTGAACGTTTAATCAGAGATATTGGAACTGTTCCTGAAAACATGAAGATTACCGAAGTGCTACAAAAAATGATTACTATGAGAACCCCTATCGTCGTTGTTGTTGACGAATACGGTGGTACTTCAGGTATCATTACTGATAAAGATATTTACGAAGAACTATTCGGAACTGTTAGAGATGAAATTGATCCTGCTACTAACGAATATGTTTTCAAACAACCTAAGGGCACTTACCAAGTAAGCGGTAAGATGACCACTTATGATTTTGAACGTTACTTCAAGACTGAAATCAAAGATTTCAGCAAATCAGATAGTGTTACTCTATCTGGTTACTTCATCGATAATAACCCTGGTGTTCAAATCAAACCAGGAAGTACTTTCAAAGTTGATTCATTCACTTTCAAGGTATTACACTTTGAAAACTCCTTCATTAACTTGTTTGAAGTTGATGATCAACGTAAAGACCAAGATGAAAACTCTGAAGAACCAAAAGAAGTCGAAAGTAAAGACTAATATTAAAAGATTAAATCTGTTAGAATATATTTCTAGCAGATTTTTTATTTTATACGCAAAGGAAGTCCTTATTTTGACAGCAATTCGCATTCTCTACATCTCAGTTTCTGGTAACACCCGTAATTTCGTTAATAACCTGCAAAAGTATGCTGAGCAATTACATGTAGATGACGAAACTAATCCATTAATCGAATCAACTGAAATTTCAGACCAAAGCGATTTCGCTGATGAAAAGGAAAACTTCTTTGCGTTTGTGCCAACCTACTTAGATGGTGGCAACGGCATCGATAATGGTGTCAAAGAAATGATGACCAATGCGCTAGGAGAATACATTGATTACCACAACAATGCCCGTCGTTGCTTAGGAATAATCGGATCCGGAAATAAAAACTTTAATGAACAGTACTGCTTAACAGCAAAACGTTATGCGCAAAAGTTCAATACTGAATTTACAACTGACTTTGAATTACGCGGTACTGACCGTGATGTAGAACGTGTTTATAATATTTTAAAAAATAATAATATATAAAAAAGTCTGCAAAATTATAGCAGACTTTTTTAGAATAATATAATTACTTTTTCTGTATGATGTTTTTTCACATAATCCAGTGCTTCATTAATCTGTTCAATTTTAAAAACACCACGCTCAAATTTAATTTTTTTAATGCAATCCGTTTTATCGATAATCTCACTAATTTTCTTTAGTTGCTTACCATTTTCACGGCTTAGTACGTAATGATATTTAACGCGGTATTCATCGCTTTTAGATTCAACATTGGCACTCATTTTTTTAATCTTGTGTTTTTTTAACCAACCAAATTTTTGGCGTTTAGCAAATGCATTATCCGGGATACCATTTAAACTCACCAAATCACCATTAGTTTTTAAAATTTTCATTTCATCTTCAAAGTGGTCCCTACCTAATGCATCAATAACATAATCGACTCTATCTACTACTTGTGTATAGTCTAATACTTTATAATCGATATACTTATCTGCTCCTAGAATCATGGCATTGTTACGAAATTTTCTATTACCACTAACGATAACATTTAATCCCATTGCCTTAGCAATCACAATTGCTCCAGAACCGAACGACCCAGATCCACCATTAATAAATAATGTTTTACCAGGCTCTACTGTTAATCTATCAACTAATATTTGATATGCAGCTAAAGCAGGAAAAGGAACAGTTGATGACTGAAATAATTTAAGTGTTTTTGGTGCTTTAGCTATATAGTCCATGTCAACAGCAACATATTCTGCAAAACCGCCTAATTGACGAATGGGCAACCTAGTATAAACGGCATCTCCAATCTCAAATTCCTCGACATCATCACCAATTTTTTCAATATAACCACTGACCTCACTTCCCAAAATCTGAGGTAATTTATAATCGAAAATATTTTTTAACTCGCCTCTACCAATTTCATTATCAATATCATTTACAGATGCTGCAACAACCTTAATCAACACTTCACTGGGTTTAATTTCAGGGATATCAATATCAACCACTTGCAACTTAAATTTTTCACTATATTCTAATAGTTCCGCTGCTTTCATTAATTCTCCCCCACATTTTCTAGTAACTTTTTAACTGTTTTGTAACTAATTGTGAATTATATAGAACACAATCATAAAAGTCAAAATTTGTGCATTTTCTCATTTTATGCTAATATTTATTTAATAATAATTGAACGTTGTGTCTATTTCCTAAATGAATAGAAACTTATGATAGGTTTCTGAGGCCAGAATATGGAAAAAATAACTAAAGATAAAATAATTAACATTGTACAAAAATTAATTATCCAAAATGATAAAACCGATATCACTTTGAATGAGATAGCTAACGAGTTACATATTACTCACGCGGCTTTATATAAGTATTTTAAAAACAAGCAAGAACTGTGGGAAGCTGTTAATGCAAAGTGGCTCGAGGAAAATGTTTTACTAAAGATTAATGTTGATATGTCTAGAACCGATCGTTTAGAACTATTACATGATTGGTTAAAACAATTTATGGATGCTAAAAGAGCGATTTATTTTGAAAATCCTAAGATGTTCGAGCTTAGTAATATGTATATCGAACACAATCCACTAGCATTGCATAACGTTTTAACCCTATCATATCCATCAATCAATGAAATTTTAGGATTAGATGATCCTGACTTCATTCAAGCTGAAAACATTATGTCAGCATTTGCCATCTTTGGTTTACCAGATTTCGCTTGTGTTTGGGACGAAGATTTCTACGATCAACGTTTTGAAAACATGTGGAACTTAATTAAAAACGGAATCCAAGTTAATAAATAAAAAAGGTTGTTTCTATTATAGAAACAACCTTTTATTTTTGGCGATTTGCAACGATAACCGCTAGTAGTGATACTAACATCAATGTCGCAACAAAGATAAACAATGGGTTATATCCATATGATTCAATCACAAATCCTGCAAATAATGGACTAATGGCACGTCCTGCTGACATCAAAGCATTGAACATCCCTTGATATTTACCCTTTTCATGTTTGGTTGATAATTCATCAATCCAGGCTGGTACGTCTGGTAGTCCAATCATTTCCCCAATTGTTAGGAAAATCATAATTCCTAAGAAGACTGGGAATGTTTTGGCAACGATTAAGAAGTAAAACGCAATTGCGAATAGGAAAATTCCTAAGAAAACTTGATGTGCAATCCGAATTTTCAAACGTTTACTTACGTAATTAACTAGTGGTTGCCCAAAAACAATTAATAATCCATTAACGGTCCATAGCAATGAGTATTCTTCAAATGGAATGCCCAGTTTAACCATATGAACTGACATAACACTTTCCCATAGGGTATAACTCAAGTAAACCGCAAAGACCATCATCACAATCGGATAAATTAATCTAACGTTAGACTTCAATGGACTAGTTGTTTTTTCTTTAGCTTCAACTGATTCATCTGGATTAGCTTCGTAATCAGAGAAATCAACGTTGAAGTAAAATAGCGTCAATACCCATAGGGCCACATAGAAGATGGTTGCTGCTAAAAAGACGATGGCTACCCCATATTTTAATAAGTAACCAACCATCGCAGTCCCAATCACGACTCCAATATTCAATCCCACATATAACATATTAAAGACCGTTCTAGTGTCCTTGCTTTTGACGTTGGTAGCATAGGAATTAAGCAATGTTAAATTAATTCCATCACCAAATCCTAAAACTACTAATAGGATAGCAAAGGTAGGCCAACCATGATAAAAAATTAAAGCGATGATGGCTAACGTTGAAATCGTTATCCCAATCATCGATGCCTTATAAGCTGACCAGTGATCAAATAAATACCCACCGACGTAATTACCAACGATGGTAAAACCTGATATGAAAAGTAGCGATATCCCAGACACTAATAAAGATTTATGTAAATAGTTATCAATGTACATTGTTACTAGTGGCCACATAAATGCCGCACCAGAATTAAGTAATAATGAATAAATGAAAACTAATTTTAATCCTAATTCTTTTCTTTTTCTCATTGAATCCTCCCCCTTTTTTAATCCTCACAAACTCCATTATAAAGCAAATCATCCCTCAATATCCATCAAAGATGGTTTAAATTATTAAATTTTAGTAAAGCGTTTACATTTCTGTAATGATATGGATTAAAACACTTTTTTAATTTCGCAACGTGTTATATAATAGCTTTGTATATTAACCGCAAATGAATACATTTCTTTTTTCATTTGATTCGTTAAAATTTTTCTATAAGGAGTGACGGTAATTGGCAACAGCAACTCGTGCCTTGTTCATGCTATTTGGTGCAACTGGTGACCTAGCTAAACGCAAGTTATACCCATCTATTTTTAACCTATACAAAAAAGGTTACGTAGATAACGATCACTTTGCATTAATTGGTACTGGTCGTCGCGAATGGAGCGATGATACTTTCCGTGATGTAATCGTGGAATCTGTCAGTGCTAACGCAGATAGTGAAGAACAAGCCAAAAGCTTCGCAAGTCATTTTTACTACATGGCACATGATGTAACTAATCCGGAACATTATGATGCATTAAGTGACTACGCTAACAAGTTAGATCAACAATATGATACTAATGGAAATCGTATTTTCTATATTTCAATGGCTCCCAACTTCTTTGGGACTGTGGCACAAAACCTTAAAGCCCACAACTGTTTATCAGATAACGGCGGTTTCAACCGTTTAATCATCGAAAAACCATTCGGTCGTGACTACGATTCTGCTGAAGAATTAAACAACGCTCTTGGTAAATCATTTAATGAAGACCAAGTTTATCGAATCGACCATTACTTAGGTAAAGAAATGGTACAAAATGTGCTAGCTCTTCGTTTTGGTAACCCACTAGTTGAAGGTATTTGGAATAACGAATACATCGACAACATTCAAGTAACTTTAGCTGAAAAGCTAGGGGTTGAAGAACGTGCTGGTTATTATGATGGATCTGGTGCATTACGTGATATGGTACAAAACCATACTATTCAAATGCTAACTATTCTAGCAATGGAAGATCCTATTTCATTTAAGGACGTTGACATTCGTCGCGAAAAGATTCGTGCGCTAAAAAGTATGCGTGTTTACACTGAAGATGAAGTTCGAAAAAACTTTGTTCGTGGACAATACGGTGCTAACGGTGACCAATTAGATTACCGTCACGAAGATAATGTTCCTACAGATTCAATTACCGAAACATACGTTGCCGGTAAAGTTTTATTCGAAAACAAACGCTGGAAGAACGTTCCTTTTTACATTAGAACTGGTAAGATGCTAAGCGACAAGTTCACTCGTATTGACGTGGTCTTCAAAAAGCCACTAATCGATGTCTTCGCTGCTGCTAAAGGTTCAGAAAGTGAACTAAACAACAACGTTCTTACTTTATTCGTAGACCCTGTCAACAAGATTATCCTACGTCTAAATGGTAAGAAAGCAGGACAAGGTATGGAAATGCAACCAATCGAACTTACTCACACTCAAAGTGATGAAGAAAAAGCGGTTACTCCAGAACCATACGAACGCTTAATCCACGATGCAATCTTAGGTAACGCTACTAACTTTGCTAGTTGGGACGAAGTAAGTCGTGCCTGGGAATTTGCAGATGTAATCAGACAGGTTTGGGACAAGGATCAACCTGACTTCCCTAACTACACTCCTGGTTCAATGGGACCAGATGCAGCTGACGAATTGCTAGAACGCGATGGTCGTGCTTGGGTTTTTAACTCAAAGAAATAATTATATGACAATTGTCAATTAAAATGTTAAAATTTAAGTGTATATAAATACACAATTTTCTTTAAAAAGGAAGGTTTATAATGGCTGACTCAAAAGCAAACATTGGTGTTGTTGGAATGGCTGTTATGGGTAAGAACTTAGCCCTTAACATTGAAAGCCGTGGCTTCACTGTAGGTATTTACAACCGTTCAGCTTCAAAGACTGAAGTTGTAATGAAGGATCACGCAGAAAAGAACTTGGTACCAAGTTACTCTGTTGAAGATTTTGTTAACTCTCTAGAAACTCCACGTCGTATCGTGATGATGGTTAAAGCCGGTCCTGCTACCGACGCAACTATCGACGCACTTCTACCTTTACTAGACAAAGGTGATATCTTAATCGATGGTGGTAACACTAACTTCCATAACACTATGGAAAGAAATGCTAGACTAGACGAATCAGGAATTAACTTCATTGGTATGGGTGTTTCTGGTGGTGAACTAGGTGCACTTCAAGGTCCATCACTAATGCCTGGTGGTCAAGAAGAAGCATACAAACTAGTAGAACCAATTTTAACTCAAATCGCTGCTAAGGCTAGCGATGGCAAACCATGTGTTTCATACATTGGACCAAATGGTGCCGGTCACTACGTAAAGATGGTTCATAACGGTATTGAATACGGTGATGAACAATTAATCGACGAAAGTTACGACATTCTTCGTAACGGTGCCGGTATTGACATCGACGATTTAGCTGATATCTTCAAGGAATGGAACAAGGGTGAACTAAACAGTTACCTAATCGAAATTACTGCTGATATCTTAACTAGAAAAGACGATTTAGGTGCTGACAAGAGCAAACCTATCGTTGACATGATCTTAGACCGTGGTGCTAACAAGGGTACTGGTAAGTGGTCATCAGAAGATGCCATGGAAGTTGGTACTGACCAATCAGTTATCACTGAATCAGTTTACGCTCGTTTCATCTCAATGCTAAAAGACGAACGTCTTGCAGCTGCTAAAGTATTAAACGGTCCTAAGGCTACTGACGTTATCAACGATGACGAAAAGAAAGACTTAGTTGAACGTGTACGTAAGGCTCTATACTTTGGTAAGATCATGAGTTACGCACAAGGTTTCGAACAACTACGTTTCGCTTCAGAAAGCTACGACTGGAACTTGAAGTTCGGTGAACTAGCTCAAATCTGGCGTGAAGGTTGTATCATTCGTGCTCAATTCTTACAAAACATTACTGACGCTTTCGAAAAGGATGAAAACCTAACTAACCTATTGTTAGACCCATACTTCTCAGAAATCGCTAACAAGTACCAACAAGATGCTCGTGATGTTGTTGCTCTTGCAACTAAGGCTGGTATTCCAGTTCCATCACTTTCAGCAGCTGTTAACTACTACGATTCATACCGTGCAGAAGTGTTACCTGCTAACCTTCTACAAGCACAACGTGATTACTTCGGTGCTCACACTTATGAACGTACTGACCGTGAAGGTAGCTTCCACTACCCATGGTACGCTGAACAATAAGATAATTATTGATAATAATAAAAAGAGACGATTTATTCGTCTCTTTTTTAGTACATACTATTTTATAATGATTCTTAATTGCAAATGAATATAAATAAGAATATAATGAAGGCAATCTTGAAATAAGAAAGGTTGTTTTTAATGGAAAATGAAAAAGTCTATACAGATTATTTCTTTTACGAACCTGCTTTTAATACCCACGATGGTGGCTATATTCCACTAGAAGATACTGACGTATCACCACAAAAGCTTAAGGTTCCAGAACTACTAACTCCTGACAAGGAAACCGATACAGATATGTACTACACTGTTATTTCCCAAGCAGGAGAAGCTAATATTATGCCTGGTCAAGCGACACAAACATGGGGTTATAATCAATCACTATTGGGTAAAACAATTTTATTCAAACGTGGTAAGAACATTCATGTGACTGTCAAAAATGAATTACCAGAATTAACTACATATCATTGGCACGGCTTAAATGTTCCCGGCGATATCGATGGTGGTTGTCACACCCCTGTTTATCCTGGCGAAAGCAAAATTTTAAATTTCAAATGTGATCAACCTGCTGCTACATTATGGTTGCATGCTCATCCTTGCCCATCAACTGCTGAACAAGTTTGGCACGGTCTAGCGACTGCAGTTGTCGTCAAAGATGAACATGAGGCAACTTTACCAATTCCTAGAAATTATGGTGTCGATGATATTCCAGTGATTTTACAAGACCGTCACTTCGATGAAAATAATCAATGGGATTATAAAGCAGACTATGATCCAGATGGTGTGCAAGGCCCTACCGCAATGATTAACGGTACGGTTAATCCATACTTTGATGTTACTACTCAAAAGGTGCGTCTTCGTTTACTAGATGGCGCTAACCGCCGTGAATGGCGTCTTCATTTCTCTGATGATTTGGAATTCACTCAAATCGCTGGTGATGGTAGTCTATTAACTCACCCTGTTAAGTTCACTCATTTAATGATTACCTGTGCCGAAAGACAAGAAATTGTCGTTGATTTCGGTAACTACAAAGCTGGCGATGAAGTTGTCCTATACTCTGATGATGTCGCAATCATGCACTTCCGCATTCATGATTACGCAAAAGATGACAGCGTCATTCCAGACACCCTTTTTGAAATGAATACTCCTGAAGTTACCAAAGATACCGCAGTCCGCCACGTCGTAATGTCTGGTATGGATGAAGAAGTAGCATTAGATGGTAAGAAGTTCGATATGGAACGCATCGATGCTAAACAAACCATGGGTAACTGCGAAATTTGGGAAGTTACTAATACTAACGATTGTGAAGGCGGCATGGTTCACCCTTTCCATATGCACGGATGTCAATTCGAAGTTCTAGACCGTAATGGTCATGCCCCTTATCCTAATGAAACAGGTTTAAAGGATACAATCGGTGTTAACCCAGATGAAACTGTGCGATTTAAAGCATGGTTCGACCACCCTGGTATTTTTATGTACCACTGCCACATCATCGAACATGAAGATGGTGGTATGATGGCACAAATCCAAGTTGATGACCCAGAAAATCCACAAGAATTCCATTTAACTAAGATGGATGAATTGATGAATGCGTTCGCCGAAGAACGTGGTGTGTCCGTTGAAGATTTAGATTTAAGCGGTATGTCATGTTACGAACACATGGATCATATGAAAATGTAATAAAAAAAGAGTTAATCTTGCCCGGATTAGCTCTTTTTTAGTTGTCATTATGGAAACATAAATTTTTTAAGATGAAATGTTGTCAAAAATGAAAAATTGGTGTAAGATAAACATTGTAATAATACTAGAAGAAAAAAGGAGTGAACAACAATGACAGAATTAACCTTTGATCCCGGAGCGTCGAAAGATCATTCTATCAAGGGAGAATTAACGTCAGAAGTTGTTTCAATTCTATAAAATTAGGAATTGAGATAACCTTTAACAGTTAATTTTCCCGAATCAACATAATCATATAAATAGATTATTAGATGGAGAATTGACTGTTGTTGGTTATCTCAGTATCCTTTAGCTGCAGGCTTAGCGGTGACACGCTAATTAACAGTGACATGTTAGCGGCTAATAACAGTAATTTAAAATTGAATATTTAATAATTGCTTGATGATGCTTCACCTTCTGGGGGACCAGTTGGGGAGGTATGGACAACAGTTTATACACTACTAAATCTATGTAGATAAACTGAGTAATTATGAGATTACACAGAAATCTTCGTTGAGTCCACGGGGACGTGAACTTACGCCAAAGTAATTGCTACTTATCTACGACAATATAATTATAAAAGAGACAACTTTGTAGGTTGTCTCTTTTTTGTACCATAATAAAAAACCTCAATCAGATTGATTGAGGTTTTATTTATTAACTATTTAATTCCGATTGATTTTAAGTAAGTTTTTTCCTTACCTTGATCGAATTCTTTTTCTGATTTACCAATAATCACAGTTGCTAGAGAGTTACCAATAACGTTAACTGCAGTTCTAGCCATATCTATAAAACGGTCGATACCAGCGATAAAGGTTAATCCTGAAACTGGAATACCAACAGTTGAAACAGTGGCTAATAGGACCACAAATGAGGCTCCTGGCACCCCTGCCATACCCTTTGATGTAATCATTAGGGCAACTAGTAATGTTAGTTGTTGACCAATGGTTAAATGAATACCATATGCTTGAGCTAAAAATAGCGCAGCAAGTGATTGGTAGATAGCTGAACCATCTAGGTTAAATGTGTATCCAGTTGGGATAACAAATGAAACGATTGATGGGCTCACACCAAATTTAGTCATTTTATCAATACTTCTTGGTAATGCAGCTTCTGAACTGGCAGTTGAGAATGCTAGCACAGCTTCTTCTTTAACTACCTTTAATAGAGTAGTAATCTTGAATCCGAAGATACGAGCAGCTAATCCCATTACTACTAATACGAAGACAATCATAGTTAAGTAAGTTAATAGGACGAAATATCCTAGTGGTAATAATGCTGATACACCTAGTTCTGCTAAAGTCACTCCGATTAATGCACAAACACCAATTGGTGAAAGTTTCATAATCCAACCAGTAATCTTAAACATTACTTGTGAAACGGCATTTAAGAAATCAACGATTACTTTACCCTTTTCACCAATAGCAGCGGTTCCTAAACCAAAAAATACAGAGAAAACGATAATTGGCATCATATCACCACTACTAATGGAGTTAAAAATATTAACGGGAATTAATCCGATCAATGTTCCCCAGATACCAGTATGGTTAGCAGTCTTTGCTGTAGTCATGTATTGAGTAATATCAGTAGCGTGTAATGAATGAACATTGATAAAGTCTCCTGGATGGAAAACATTACCAACTATTAAACCTAAAACAATTGCAATTGTAGTCATAATTTCGAAGTATAAGATGGTCTTACCACCAATACGACCTAATTTATGAATGTCACCAATATTTGCAATACCAACAGTTAAACATGATACAACAATTGGAACAACAATCATTTGAATTAAACGAATGAACATAGTACCAATACTTTGCATTGCTGTAATTGCGGTTGTGTTCTTATAGAACATTAAACCTAGAATGATTCCTAAAACTAATCCAATCAGGATTTGCCATCCTAGGGTAATTTTTATTTTCTTCATGATGAAGGCTCCCTTTTTAACACATATTACCTTAATTTTATCATAGATAACGAATAATATCCCCGGTTAATAATGAAAATATGCCTACATAACGCTAAAAGACAAACTATTTTATGTATTTTTATAATAGTAATTCAGATTTATCATAAAAATATTCAACATTTTGAATGCACAAAAAAAGAGCTACCCTAAAAGTAACTCTTTTTTATAAATTGCGCGGCG
>NZ_KQ440395.1:0-63245 GCF_001281175.1 Apilactobacillus apinorum | reverse complement strand
ATTTTGTTGAGGTCGCCTTTTCTCAAGGTAACTTTCTAAGTATATCAAATTGTTAACTTAACGTCAACAATTTTTTATAATTAAATTTTATCAACTTTGTTATCGAATTCGTTACAAAAGCGATAACAACAATAAATATTATGCCATCTTAACAATTTAAAGTCAAGGACTTTTTTGCATATTTTTAATTGAATGTTTCAATCAACTTTTTTAACAGCAAAAACTATCTTATCAAATTCAATTGACTAGGTCAACAGTTTATTTAAGATTGTTTCGTATTTATTTTTTGTGTTATTCAAAATTAACAACGATTAATATCATATCAATTTTAAACACGGTGGTCAATAACTTTCTTAAGAATTTCTTAAGAAGTTCGTTTGACTTAAACAATCTTCTTTAAAACAATCAATATACTTTGCATTTTCATCTATTTTTACTTCAGCTATTTTTAAAAAACATTCTTTATTATAGAAATGATAAAAATAATCATTATACTTATAGTTATAGATTTTTATATAAGGAGTCTCATGAATAATATGGAAAAAGTAATTATCGCAGCTGCGAAAAGAACTCCCATCGGTAAGATGAATGGTGCATTAGCAAACTTTTCTTCCGTTGACCTAGGAACAATCGTTACAAAAGCTGTTATTGAACAAGCTGGAATTAAACCATCAGATGTTAACCAAGTTGTGTTTGGAAACGTTATTCAAGCAGGCGCTGGTCAAAACATCGCAAGACAAATCGAAATAAAATCAGGAATTCCCTACTGCAGTACCGCAAACACAGTCAACCAAGTCTGTGGTTCTGGACTAAAGGCCGTTCGTAATGCTCAAGCAGCAATTGCGATGGGTGACGCAGATGTTATTGTCGCCGGTGGTGTTGAAAGTATGTCCAACGCGCCATTCTTAAATATGAATGTTCGTGGCGGTCACAAGTTTGGCGATGTTACATTAATCGATTCACTAAACCATGACGCATTAACTGATGCATTCAACCATCAACCAATGGGCATCACCGCTGAAAACGTTGCTGAAAAATTCAACGTTAGTCGTGAACAACAAGATCAATTTGCATATCAATCACACATGCGAGCAGCCAATGCATTTGATAATGGTTTCTTCGATAAAGAAATCGTACCCATCGAAATCAAAACTAAAAAAGATTCATATATTATGAAACAAGATGAAAACATTCGTCGTGATACTTCAGTAGAAATATTAAACAAACTTCGTCCTGCGTTTAAAGAAAACGGTAGCGTGACTGCCGGAAACGCAGCTAGTTTAAATGATGGCGCATCTGCACTTCTATTAATGAGTGAATCAGCTGCTAAACGTCTAAACGTAACTCCGCTTGCCGTGATTGACGGTTATGCTGAAGCTGGATGTGATCCTGACTACATGGGATACGCTCCATATGATGCAACTAAAGCATTGTTTAACAAACTAAATCTTTCAATGGAAGATATTGACTTAGTAGAATTAAACGAAGCATTTGCTGCACAAGTCCTAGCAGTTGCCAATGACTACAATATTGATATGGATAAACTAAATATCTCTGGTGGTGCAATTGCGATGGGACATCCCCTTGGCGATTCCGGTGCCCGTATCGTCGGTTCATTAATCTACAATTTACAAAGAACTAACCACAAAAATGGATTAGCTACTATCTGTATCGGAGGCGGTATGGGTATGGCAATGAAAATTTCTTTGCCATAGCTAATTGGTTTACTAATCAGCATTTTGCGGTATCCTATTAATAGATGAAAATTACAAACGTTGCAAATTGCAACGTTTTTCTATATACTTTTATCTTATAATTTTCATAAAGGAAGTGTAAAAATGCCCGCAACATACTTGAAGAAATCTACTGAAGAAGATTTACCAGCAATTTTGGATATCATTCATTCAGCAATTAAATACTTACATGAACAAGGAATCGACCAATGGCAACATGGTTATCCAGCTGACGAAGATTTAATTAAAGACATTAAAGATGGAATCAACTACGTGTTAATCACTGACGGCCAAGTAGCCGGTACTGCAACTATTCACCAAGGGATCGATCCTAACTACCTAAAGATCGAAGACGGTGAGTGGGTTAACGGTTCTGAAGCTCACTACGCTGCGATTCACCGTGTTGCCATCTCAAATGAGTTCCGTGGCCAACACCTTTCAGAAAAATTAGTTAGTGGATTAATTACCGTTTCTCGTGTCCTAGGATACAAAGACATCCGAATCGATACTCATCCCGAAAATCTAGGAATGCAACATGTTATCACTTCTAACGGATTTGAAAAACGTGGTGTAATTCATATGCGTGAAAACGGTCATCCTTGGACTGCGCGTTATGCATATCAATTATTAACCAAGTAATCGTAGGTGAATATATTGATAGCTAATGATCTTTCAGTTCAAATTAAATTAATCATTATGTATGCGATTGGAATTATCGCTTTAATTACATTACTAATTGGTTTATATAAGAAGCAATATTCATTTAGAAACAAAAACATTTTATTTATTATCGGCGTAATTGTCGTGATGACATTATTACTGTTGGACATTTTATTTGTCCACTAAAAAAAGACGTTCGTTTATCGAACGTCTTTTTTGTTTGTATTAATGAATGACAACCTTAGTTCCGGTTGGCACGTTTTGATTTACCCACTTAGCGTCTGGAACCGATAATCGAACGCAACCATGTGAATTAGCCACTTTACCTAATTCATGGGCATCCTTCATCAAATAGTGACCAGCTTTATCAACTGGCACTGAGTGAAATAGATAAATCCCATGATCTAAGAATGAAGTCCAATAGTTAGCACCTTCCTTAGATGATGGGTTATAGAAGTGTTCACCACGTTCTGCTTGAATGTGGAAAGCCCCACGGGGTGTCCCATTATCATCCCCAGTCGAGCAAAACATTGTATATAGTGTTTTACCAGCTGCGTTTTTAATATAAACGCGTTGATCCTTAATTGAAACGTCTAACCAATTATGATTCTTTAATGCCATATCTGGATATGGTTTATTTTCCGAAGAATGTTGCCATGAAGTCGCAGTTGGTTGAACTTGAGCCTTAACCATCTTCACAACTGGGTGAGAGGATTTAGATTGGTGATCTCCACAAGCATTTAACAAACCAACTGCCACTAATGATGTGATGGTAATAATCATTATTCTTCTCAATTTTTTCATTAAAGAATTAACACCCCTCAATTGGTACTTTACTTTGATTATAGGAGTTTCAACGATAATTGTATAGTTTTAGTCTTTTTTAGCTAGTTTTTCATAAGTATGCTTATTAATTTTATATAGGGTGAACTTAGAACCTCCAAAGTCATGATGGCCTTTTTTAAATAGGATAATCTTAATTTTATCGTGGCCGACTTTGGTAATATGCGCAAAATCAGCATAGTTCAATGGCGATTGTTTCTTTGCATAAATACGGTACTTATTGGTTCCTATCTTTTTAAAACTACTGTACATGATTGTTCCTAAACTGTAGCCTGAGGAATTACCGTTCTTCTTCAAATATGAATAATTAACCCCTGCCATATCGATCCCATCGATCGCAAAGGTATCTTTGGAAACTGAGTACTTTTGGTAACGCTTGTAATGATTTAAATTTTTGGATGCCCAATAACCACGAGCAAATCTTGGAACCCCTGAGTGTTCCTTATTGCTGGCGTTTGCATTAACCGTCGGTACAAACCACATAATACACAATCCAAATAGCATAGTTAACAGCAGCGCATTTGATTTCTTCATCATTTTAGCTCCTTAAAATCCCGATAATTATCTTTTAGGCTATTATATAGCAATTATATCCACCTAAACCATTCAATTTATCTTTTTTCGCAAATTTGTGATAATATAGCTGCATTAGCCTCAAAGGAGTCAATTATGAAAAAAATTACAACCGCGTTGCTAATAGCTGTAACCATGGTATCTATCATGACAGGATTACCACTGAACAACGCTTCAACAGCTATTCGAGCTCACGCCAAAACAACTAAAAAAGTTAAATATAAATCTATCGATGCCTTTCAATATAAAGCCGACAAGTATGCTACTAAAAATGCTAAGGATACATTAAAGGTGCCGAAGGGATTCTTATTTTCCTTTGATCAAAGCACTAAAAAGATGGTGCAAGCTAGTTCATATAACAACAGTTTCATCACTGAAGGACGCGTTATCAATCGTTTCCATCCCAAAATTTCTGATGTTAAAAAGGTAGTCAACCCGACTAAGTTAACCCTTGCTGAACGCCGAGAAATATCTCAGTATACCGCCAATCTGATTAACAGTCTTCGCCACCGCATGAGTAATAACTACCGCTATGTGCCTGACCTAGTAGTCACTAACGAGGCATTAAAAATGTCTCAAGACATCGCTAACGGCTATAGCCACGATAAGTGGAATATTTTCACCAAACGCGCTCATGATGTTCCACTACTAAACAGCGTCTTTTCACAATATCCTTACCGCACGGTAGGTGAAAACTTTGCTTCATCAATTCTTACTAAACGGGCTAGCATGGCTAACGTTAAAGAAAGCATCTACGGTGCCGTTAGTGCGATGATGTTTGATGATGCCGATTCTAATTGGGATCACACCATTAATTTTTTAGGAATTGGTTTCGCCACTACAAACCCAATTCAATTTGGCGTTTCCATCGATTCAATGACCCAAATCCACTTTGAATTCTATCAAGCGCTTTAATTTTTAAACCCATCTGAATGATGGGTTTTTATTTTTCCTTCATCTGTATATGCCGAACAAAATACACTTTTAACATCTATTATATTCGGATTTTATTAAATTGACGGTTTACCTGAAACCTATAATTCGATATACTATTATATGAATTAAATAATAACTGCTGTCCACTGGGGTGCCGCAAGGCTGAGATAATACCCATTGAACCTGATCTAGCTAACACTAGCGAAGGAAGCCTGGCGCACTCCAATTGTAAATAATTAACCAAATTACAAGTGTACCCTTCTACTCTCGCGTAGGAGGGTATTTTTATTTACGGCAGCAATCTGGAGGTTTTACATACATGTTTTCTCATCAATTAACTAAAGCGGCTGATCCAATTCTACAAGCTATCTATGATCATCCCTTCGTCCAAGGTATCGGTGACGGTCACGTCGACGATGCTGCATTAAAATTCTATGTCGAACAGGATTTTCAATACTTGTCAGAATTTATCAAGATTTACGCTAGTATCATCCCACTTTTAAAGGATCGTGAGGATATGCGATTCTTTGCAGAAAACATTGATTTTATTTTAAATAGTGAAATCCACCCACATCACGTTTTCTGTGATATCGCCGGTGTGGAATACGAATCACTTCAACACGCTACCCCTAGCCCTAAGGCATACTTATACCAATCACATATGTATCGTGCCGTACAATCAGGTAAATTAATCAACATCATTTGTGCATTACTACCATGTCCTTGGACATACAATGAAATCGCTAAACAAATTACTGCATTAGGTAAAAACACTGATACTAACCAATTCAAGAGTTGGATTGATTTCTATATGGATGACGGTGAAGCCAGTGATGGTGATTTAACTCGTCGTTTATTTGATATGGTCGATAATTTAGCTGCCAACTTAAGCGAAGATGACCTAAACGAAGCTAAACAATACTTCTTAAAGAGTACTGAACTAGAATGGGAATTCTGGCAACAAGCCTTTTATCAAGAAGGTTGGCGTTTTGCTGACGTGATTGAAGGTGACAAGAATGCGTAGTCAAGAAGTCCCCCAAACTTTAACCATTGCTGGTTCCGATTCCGGTGGCGGTGCCGGAATGCAAGCCGACATCAAGACGATGCAAGAAAACCACGTCTTCGCAACTAATGTCGTCGTTGGTTTAACTGCACAAAACACATTAGGCGTTCAAATGGTTCAACCTACTGACGTTGAAATGATTGATGCGCAATTTGATTCGTTGTTTGACGACTTCGATATTAAAGCTGCCAAGACCGGGGCTTTGTTTGACCAAATTAGAGTTAGTGCAGTCGTTAAAAACGTTAAAAAACATAATATCCATCCCCTAGTAGTCGATCCTGTAATGGTCGCTAAAGGCGGCGCTCGCTTATTGGATGATCAAGGAATTCACTCCATCATCAATGACTTATTGCCATTAGCTGATATCGTGACACCTAATCTACCTGAAGCGCAAGTTATGTACAACAAACCAATCGAAACTAAAGAAGACGTCATCGATGCCGCTAGTTTTATTCAACAACTAGGGGCCAAAAACGTCATTATTAAAGGTGGTCACCAAAATGGTGATTTAATTGAAGATTACGTTCTGTTAGAAAACGGCAATAGCTTCATTATGGAAAGTCCTAAATATGACACCGTTAGAAAACACGGCACTGGTGATACGCTATCATCAGCAATTGTCGCTAGTTTAGCGAAAGGAAACTCCGTTGAAGATGCCATCATTGAAGGTAAAACATACATTGATAAGATTTTACAATCAGAAATTTTAGTTGGTCATGGTCACGGCCCACTTAACCATTGGGGGGCTGAAAATGCATTTTAGTCCCGCTCAATTAAAGGTCTACTTCATTGCTGGAAGCCAAAACACCAACCATGATGTTGATGAATTAATTTCGATTGTCGAACAAGCCTGTCAAAACGGCATTACGATGTTTCAATACCGTGAAAAAGACAGCTCAACTTTATCATTTGAAGATAAAGTCTCAGTCGCACAAAAACTTAAAGCGATTACTAGTCAATACAACGTGCCATTCATTATTGATGATGACATTGAATTAATGAGTGCCGTTGACGCTGACGGAATTCATGTCGGCCAAGACGACACTAAAATCGAACAAGTAATCAGTACTTGCAGCGACAAGATTATTGGTCTATCGACCCATGATCCAAACGAAGTGCTAGCTGCCAACAAAATCGATGGATTAGATTACATCGGGATTGGTCCCATTTTTGCGACTAATTCGAAGGCACACGTCAAAGAAGCGATTGGTATTGATAGCCTAGTGAACCTATATGGACTAGCTAATCATCCCGCTGTTGCCATCGGTGGCATTAATCTAAATAACGTCAAAGAAGTCTTGGCGACAGACGTTGATGGAATCTCCGTGATTTCAGCAATTACTAAAACTAATGACTTTGCCAAAACAATCAGCACCTTAAAAGGAGAACTATAATGACTACTATTAAACAAATACGTGCTCAATCACCAATTATTTTAAATATTTCTAATATGGTAACCCCCCAACACGTGGCGGACGCCATTAACTTTATCGGCGCTTCCCCTATCATGTTTGACGATATCAAAGAAGCTGCTGACTTGGTCAATATTTCTAACGCACTAGTAATCAATATGGGATCATCAAATGATGCCGATGTTGAAAAATCAATTGCTGCTGGTAAGTACGCCAACCAAAAAGGAATTCCAGTCGTAATTGACCCAGTTGCAATTGGTGCTTCTCAATTACGCCAAGATAACTTTGCTAAAGTGGCCAAAGAAGTCAAATTCGACGGTGTGCGTGGTAACGCCGGTGAATTAGCCTTTCTAGCTGACATCGAATGGAACGCCCAAGGCATCGATGCTGGAGAAGGTGATGGTGATTTACACGAAATCGCTAAAGCGGTTGCTAAGAAGTTTAACTGTGTAAGCTTACTATCAGGGGTCGTCGACGTCATTTCCGACGGACAAAAGGTAGTAGAAGTCCAAAACGGTCATCACTACTTCGCAGTTAACGTCGGTTGTGGTGATATGTTAGACGGCATTTTAGGAGCCTGTTTAGCAGTTGATAATAGTTTAGATTCAGCTGTACTAGCAGCTAGCATCTTAAGCATTTCCGGTGAAATCGCTGGTGAAACCACTGAAAACATCCCTTACACCTTCTTAAGTACCGTTTTCGATACTCTTTACCAATTAAGCGATTCCCAAATTAGCGATTTACAAAAATTAGGTTAAACACAAAAAAGCACTGACTATGTCAGTGCTTTTTATTTTAGTAACATACAATGTAAATAACAGCGATGATGATTAAAGCGATTACCATTAATGTGTAACAGATTTTTTCAAACATGAGAATTCCTTCTTTGCTCCGCATTTAATTTATCTAAAGTTTAGGCTATGTCAGCCCACTTGTCAATTTTATATGTATTAAAAAAACGCCGGTGCAATCCCGACGTTTTTTAGTAATTAGATGTATTGAACGATAGTCATTAAGATAGGAATAACTACGATAAATAATACAGTTGAAGTAGTAACAATGTTAGTTGCGTACTTAACGTCACCGTGTGATTCAGCAGCTAAGATTGGTAGCACTGCTAGCATTGGAGTAGCAGATTGAACAATCATAGTTTGGTTGAACATACCTGGTAGTGATACACCACCGTGAGCAGCAACAGCTAAGATTGAAATCATGATAACTGGTGCTAATACGAAACGACCAAGTAGAGCAACAACAGTGTCACGGTCGAATGAAATACTCTTCAAACCAGCATCAGCTAATACGATACCAATGTAGATTAGTGATAATGGAGTAACTAAACTACCAACGTAAGTTAGAGTCTGAGCTAAGAAAGGTACTTGTAGTACTGGAATGTTTAGTAGTAAGAATACTAAAGCAACCAAGAAACCAACTAGAGGCATTGGAATAACTTGTTTCCAGTTAATCTTGTGGTGTTCTTTTGGTTGATCTTGTTTAGTAGGATCATCGTTACTGATCAAGAAGACACCAAATGCCCAAGTTGAAACAGTGTTAATGATGTAGTAAACCAAGAAGTAAGTCATTGATTTGTCACCGAACAATGCGATGTTTAATGGTAAACCAATAAAGATAGTGTTGGCGTTAACGATGGCGTTAATAAATACACCACGACGACCAGCTCTAACTTTCATTACCTTAACTAAAATGAAGGCAATAATGTAACCAATTACTACTGAGATAATTCCCCAGATTAAGTAACTACCAAAACTAACTAGCTTATCTCTAGTTAGACGACTCAATACCGCAACAAAGATTGATGCAGGTAAAGCAACGTTTTTGATTAATTTAGAAATGTTTTTACTAAAAGTGTCAGCAAACCAACCGGTTTTTCTTAAGATGTATCCTAATAACATAATTAGAACAACAACTAGGACACTTTGGATTGAGTTAATAAATACTCCCATTGTGAAATCCTCCTATAGATATTCAAATATAATTATCTTTATTTAATCAATGTAGAACACTATAGAACACACTAAAAGATATAGTCAAAGGATTAGTTTGTTATAAATATTTTTTATATCTGATAAGAGAAACGTCGGTATTACTTGTTTTGATCGTTTTTTTCGCGTTTGTTTTTTAAAGATATTACTAACATTGTTGATAATGTAGAAATAATAAATAGTGCAATGAAACCTAAAATAAAGAATAATATAGTCATTAAATTCATTAGAGTCTATCCCCTTATCGTTAATTTTAAAGATTTAGTTAAATTATAGCTGAGAATCAATTTTTTCTCAAAAAATCTTGCATTCAATTTATGAATGTGGTTTAATATTATTTGTCGCTTGATATTACATCTCACAGACAAACTTAATATTTTGAGCTGTTAGCTTAAGGTAAAAGCACTCAGTCCTTTGCTGAGAAGATGGTGTTCAAAGCATCACAGCTCACTAACTAAAGTACTTTGAAGATTTTATCTTTGGGGTACTTTTTTGTTAAAGAAATAAAGTTTGTTTTTGTATATCTCACAAAAAAGAACCACTTCATTTAGAAGTGGTTCTTTTTTTCATATAATAATATGATTTTAGTGGAATTGCATACCACCATCTAAGATTAGTGTTTGACCAGTCATGTAGTCTGAGTCTTTACCTGCTAAGAATGATACACCAGCAGCGATGTCTTCTGATTCAGCTAAACGACCTAAAGCGATATCCTTAGAGAATTGTTCCATACCCCAGTCGTCATCCTTACCTGCGTTTTGACCAACTTCGTGGGCGATGTCCATCATCATTGGAGTCTTTACGATACCAGGTGCAAATGCATTAACAGTGATACCTTCACCTGCTAAATCACGAGCAGTGGTTTGAGTAATACCTCTGATAGCGAACTTAGTACTACCATATAGAGTTAAGTTAGGGTTACCAACAACACCAGCTTGTGAAGTAGCGTTGATAATCTTACCACCATGGCCTAGTTCTTCGAACTTAGCTTTAGCAGCTTGAGTTCCCCAGATAACTGAAGCAACATTAATATTGTAAACAGTGTTAAATTGTTCTGGAGTAATTGTGTCAACAGGAGTAGTTGGACCTACACCAGCGTTATTAACAACAACGTTTAGGTCACCAAATTCTTTAACTGTAGTTTCTACAGCACTGAATACTTGTTCACGATCTGAAACGTCGGCTTGAACGGCGATAGCTTGTCCGCCGTTATCATTAATTTCTTTAGCAACTGCTTCACCTTTTTCAGCAGTACGGTTAACAACAGCAACTGCAAAACCATCTTGTGCTAAACGAATAGCAATAGCTTTTCCGATACCTTGACCGGCACCAGTAACAAATGCAACTTTTTTTGTCATATTAATTCCTCATTTCTTTACAATAATAACTTACAGTAAGAAGTATATACTTATTTATGTTTATTTAAAGAGATTACTTTTATGTTTTTTTATAATATAATAACTGTGTTAAAAGTTTTTATTAATCTTGTACTAACTAATCTAAGGCTAAATGTTTGAATTAATCAGTTACTAAGTTTATGTTATAAGTAATTAATGATTCATTAAATATCCATTGAAAAGGAAATGATAAATATGACTAATAGTTTTGATTATGACGTATTATACATTGGTGCCGGACACGGTACTTTTGATGGCGCAATGCCATTAGCCGCTAAAGGATACAAAGTCGCTGTTGTTGAAGCCGATAAAATCGGTGGAACTTGTCCTAACTGGGGTTGTAACGGAAAGATTGCGTTAGACTTACCAGTTCAATTAAAAGAAACTCAACAACGTCTAAAAAACATTATTAAAGGTGACCTTTCAATTGATTGGACACAAAACATGTTAAACAAACACAAAGTAATCGATGGTCTACCTGGTGCAATTGAAGGTGGATTAAAAGCATTCGGTATCGACGTGCTTCACGGTTACGGTAAATTAGTTGATAACCACACCGTCGATGTTGATGGTAAAAACTACTCTGCAGACAAAATCGTGTTAGCAACTGGTTTACGTCCTAACCGTCTAGATGTTCCTGGTAAGGAAATGGCATCTGACTCAAAGGAATTCTTAAACCTAGAAGAACTTCCAGTACACATTGCAATTATCGGTTCTGGTTATATTGCAATGGAATTTGCTACAATCGCAAATGCAGCAGGATCTGAAGTAACTGTGTTAATGCATGGTGACCGTGCTCTTCGCCAATTTGACAAAGAATACGTAGATGAGGTCGTAAACGATCTAAAAGAAAAAGGTGTTAAGTTTGTTGAAAACACTGAAATCAAAGAATTCCATGGCGAAAAATGTAAGATGACTATTGAAACTAACAACGGTCCTATCTTCACTGACTTTGCATTAGATGCAACTGGTCGAATTCCAAACGTCGAAAACATTGGTTTAGACGAAGTTGGTGTTAAATATGACGAACGTGGAATTATCGTAGATGACCATCTACAAACTTCTGTAGAAGGAATTTACGCTTCTGGTGACGTTGCTGTTACTGGTCAACCTAAGTTAACTCCAACTGCCATTTTTGAATCACAATACCTAACTAGCTTATTTGCTGGTGAAACTACTGATCCAATCGAATTCCCAGCCATCCCTACTGTTGTCTTTACCAGCCCTCGTATCGCTCAAGTGGGTGTTTCTGTTGAAGAAGCTAAGAAGAGCGACGAATACACTGTTGAAGAACACGACATGGCTTCTGATTGGTACCGTGCAATCACTAACGAACATATCGCCAAACGTACATTAGTTTTTGACAAACAACACCATTTAGTTGGTGCAACTGAAGTTTCTCCCGAAGCTGACAGCGTAATTGATTCAATTCTACCAGCCGTTGCTTTACAATTAGACAAATCACAAATTAACAAAATCGTGCACCTATTCCCAACTATCGGAAGCGATGCATGGCAACAACTATAAAACTAAATTAAGCTTTCCAGTTAAAACCGCATTGGACACTATGTCTAATGCGGTTTTTTACAATTAAATCATAGTCAATATATTTGTGTTCTTTCCTATAATAATGTAAATTTAAAGTATACAAATAAATTAAATATGCCATTAAAAATATGGAGGCTACTAATTATGAAAAATCCTAACTTTGATTACGATGTTGTTTACATCGGATCTGGACACGCCGCTTTCGACGGTGCCAAGACACTTTGCAAACAAGGTTTCAAAATTGCTTTCGTAGAAGCAGTTGCTGTTGGTGGAACTTGCCCTAACTGGGGTTGTAACGCCAAAATCACTTTAGACGGACCTGTTACTTTGGCTAAGACTCAAAGAAGAATGAAAGATATCGTTGAAGGCGATACTAAGCTTAACTGGAAAGAAAACATCAAACACAAACGTGAAGGAATTCTACCAATCAAAGTAGACCGTGAAGCTACTATGAAGAGCCTAGGCATGGATGTTATCCATGGTTTTGCTAAATTCACTGATACTCACACTCTAGAAATCAATGGTGAACACGTTACTTCAGATAAAATCGTTATTGCTACTGGTTTAACTCCACACAAAGTTGAAATTGAAGGTACTGAATTATCACATGATTCACAAGACTTCATGGAACTAGAAGACATGCCAAAACGTATGGCTATAATCGGTACTGGTTACATTGCGATGGAATTTGCTACTATGGCTAACGAAGCTGGTGCAGACGTTACTATGTTCATGCACGGTGACAAAGCACTACGTCCTTTCTACCAACCATACGTACAAATACTAATGGACGAAATGAAAAAATCAGGTATCAAGTTTGTTGAAAACTCTGGCTTACGTGCATTTGAACAAAACGGTGACGAATACACTGTTACTTACGCTGACAACCAACAACTAACTGTTGATTACATTCTAGATGCTTCTGGTCGTGTTCCAATGGTTCACAACATGGGACTAGAAGAAGTCGGTGTTAAGTTTGACGATAAGAAAGGAATTGAAGTTAACGAATACCTACAAACTTCAGTTGAAAACATTTATGCTTCTGGTGACGTTGCTGCTACTGGTCAACCAAACCTAACTCCTACCGCTACTTTCGAATCACAATACCTAAAGCATCTATTTGCCGGAGAAACTGATCAACCAATCGACTTCCCAGCTATTCCATCAGTTGTATTTACTTCACCTCGTATCAGTCAAATGGGTGTGACTGTTGATGAAGCAAACGCTAGTGACGAATACACTGTTGAAGAACATGACTCAACTAACACTTGGTTCAGACAAATCACTAAAGAACCAGTTGTTAAGAATGCCTACATCTTTGATAAAGAACACCGTCTAGTTGGTTTCACTGAAATTTCTGACCAAGCTGATAACGCAATCGACATGATTGTCCCAGCCGTTAACATGAAAATGACTCCACTAGAAATCGAAAGAAACGTGCACCTATTCCCATCAATCGGTCATGACACTTGGAAAAATATCTAAGGATAATGGAAAAACCATAGCGAGGGCTATGGTTTTTTTAGTATCTATAGTATTATTAAAGTATTAAATCATACTGGAGGAATAACTATGTTCGATCGTTTTGAAGAAAAAAATGCGGCGAAGAAACTACTTCATTATCAACAACGTTTCTTCTTTGTTTTATTTATCCCATTTTTAATTGCGACTATCGTTGGATCAGTAGCATTTCAAGTTACACCCGACACAGATAATATAAACACCGTCTTCCAACAACTATATCCCGCTTTATTTGGGACTATTATTTTCGAAATCATCGCTGGAATCTTTTACTGGGGAGCATTTGCTACCGCGATTGATGTATTACGTGGTAACAATGATTTCAACAACCCACTTCGTAAATCATTCTCATTTATCGATAACCAAGGACTATTTTGGCACACCGTTGTATTAGTGATCATCATTAAAGTATTCACTTTCCTATGGACATTGCTATTCTTTATCCCTGGAATTATCAAAACATTCTCATATTCTCAAGCCATTTGGATTTATCGTGACGCTTACCTAAGTGGTAATAAAATTAGTTACTTAGAAGCCATCACCCAAAGTCGTCGAATGATGAACCACCATAAATTAGAATACTTCGTATTACAACTTACATTTGTTGGTTGGATGATTTTGACAGAAATCACTGCCGGAATCGTTGGTATCTATGCATTCCCATACATGGGAATCACTTACGCCAAGTACTACTTATTCGTTAAAGGCGAATATGAAAAAGTTTCGCAATAAAACTGTAATATTTTGTTAATTTGAAATTAATTAAAATAGTTATATAATGTGTATATAAAGTAATTTATCAAGCAGAGAAAAGGCATCGTGAAATCACGATGCCTTTTTTCTTTGTCTTATTTTCTTCGCTATTATTAGAAATATAATTAAATGATTAAATATAAGTATATTACTATAGCCGTGCTAAAAAGACCCTTTTTTTATCTTTAATCCATAAATGAATGAATACTAAACAAAAAAGACGCAAGCATTATACTTACGTCTTTTTTATATTATTAGGAGTATTAATTAACAGTTTTTATCTAATCACCATTACAGATACTGGTGAGTATTTAGCCATGTAAGCGGCTTGACTACCGAAATGACGAGCTAGACCCTTCTTTGATTCTGATCCTACGATTAGTAGATCAGGTTTCACCTTAGGGATAACATCTTCAACGATAGTTTCTCCAGCTTCACCAGTTGATGCAATTACATCAACATCAGTTAAACCGGCTGCTTGCGCAGTTTGTTTATATTCTTTTAGATGTTCTTCTAAGTCTTCGTACTTACCATGGATAAATTGTCCTGATAATGATTCGAAAACGTTGATTTCTTCATCTTCTAGAACTGAAACGATTGTTAGTTTTGCATTTTCTGATTTCGCACGAGAAATTGCATACTTGAATGCAAGAATGGCATCATCAGAATCATCAACTGCAACTAAAATATTCTTGAAGTTAATATTGACGTCCATGTTTTCCATATTTTCGCCTTCTATTCTTGAATTATTTTTTATCTGTTTCTAAGTCTTCTGTTACCAATGTATAGTTCAACCAATGTCCAAATTAATAGCGCAATGATTACTACGTTAATTACGTTCGCAATAACACCAGCTTCTGCATTTTGAGCAGCAGTTGGGTTGTCACTGAAGAATCCAGCAACGGCACCTTGCATGTTGATTGCGTTTAAGTAGATAAGAACTAATACTGAGATCCAACCTAAAATCTTAACCCATAAGCTGTTCTTGAAACGGCTACCCATTTCTTGAGCACTGTTAGTCATCATTAACAATGGAAGCATTGAGAATGGTAATGCGAATGCTAAGAAAATTTGTGAGTTTTCGATTAAGTCGTTGATAGCAGCATGTTGTTTTAATGTTGATTCACCGGCAGTTAAAGCAACACAGATAAGCACTGGAACAACTGAAATTAAACGAGTAATTAAACGACGAGCCCATAGAGGAACTTTCAAGTTAACGAAACCTTCCATGATAACTTGTCCTGATAGTGTACCAGTAATAGTTGAGTTTTGACCTGAAGCAAGTAATGCAACAGCGAATAATGTTGATAAGATACCTGATTTAGCAACACCAATTAAGATTGGGTTTGATAGCATCTTAGTGTTATTTAAAGCATCAAATAAACCAAAGAATGATGTATCTTGAACGGCACCGGTCTTAAATACGGCAACCCCCATGATAAGTAGTAAAGCGTTAACGAAGAATGCGAATGTTAATTGGATGTTTGAGTCCCAAGTAGCAAAACGAACAGTTCTTGCAACGTCTTCTTCATCATTATGATCAATAGCTCTAGTTTGAGCGATAGCTGAATGTAGGTATAGGTTATGTGGCATAACAGTTGCCCCGATAATACCTAAAGCACCAGCTAGTGGTGTCATACCAGCAACTGGATGGTCGCTAGCAAAAGTACGTTGAGTTGGTACAAGTCCCTTGATTGAGCCCAACCAATCAGGTCTTGATAGTACAACTTCGTAGATAAATACAACTAGGATAACCATGATTAAACAAACAACAATTGCTTCAATCTTTCTGAATCCCACTTTAGTTAATAATAGCAATAGTAAAACATCAAATACGGTTAAGAATACCGCAAGAACTAGTGGAATATGGAAAAGTAAGTAAAGCGCAATGGCTCCCCCGATAACTTCCGCGATATCAGTAGCCATAATTGCAAGTTCAGTCATAAGCCATAAAACAACACCTAGTGTTTTTGAAGTACGAGAACGGATAGCTTGCGCTAAATCCATCTGACTCACGATACCAAGTTTAGCCGCCATGTATTGTAGTAACATCGCAATCAAACTTGAAATCAAGATGACAGACATTAGTAAGTAACCGAAGTTTTGACCCCCGGTAATTGAAGTAGCCCAGTTACCTGGATCCATGTATCCAACGGCAACTAATGCACCTGGACCAGAGTATGCAAATAATGTTTTCCAGAAGCCCCAATCCTTAGGAACCTTAATTCCACCATTGATTTCTTCTAGTGAAGGACCATTAGCATATTCTACAAAGCCCTTTTTTTCTTGTGAAACGTTTTCACTCAAAGTTCTTCACCCTTTCTATTTTTAAGAACATAATTATTGTACACTAAATTCACTTCTTTTGAAACAATTTTTTAGGTAGTACTGAAAAATTACTCTATTAGATATTAAAAAATACTCTATCACTCAGTAAGTTTTTTTCTAACGTTAGCTTACTTGCGTCGTTAATTTCCGAACATTAAATTAAATTTGACATTAGTTCGTTAATGTTTCATAATACTTGATAATTTTAATCAAATTAAAAAAACATTCAGGGGTGGAAAAATGCAAACAATTGATTTACATATAAAAAACGGAAATGTCTTAAATGTTTTTAGCAAAAAATTTGAAAATAAAGATATTTTCATTAATGACGGCAAGATTATTAACTTCCAAAATGATAATTACCAACCCAAAAATGTAATTGATGCAACTGATCAATATATTGTTCCCGGTTTTATTGACTCTCACGTGCACATTGAAAGTGCGCTAGTGACACCAAGTGAATTAGGTAAAGTGCTAGTCCCAATGGGAGTAACATCAATCGTGGTTGACCCACATGAAATTGCCAATGTTTCTGGTGCTGACGGGATTAAATACATGATTGAAGATGCGAAACAATCACCATTAGATGTCTTTGTAATGTTACCTTCATCAGTTCCCGCAACTAGTTTTGAACATAACGGTGCGACCTTAACTGCTGCGGATTTACATCCACTATATGATGAAGAATCAGTGATTGGTTTAGCAGAAGTAATGGACTATCCTGCTGTCCACAATCAAGACGCCGACATGATGGCCAAACTACAAGACGCCAAAGACCATGGCTACCAAATTGATGGTCACGGTGCCGGATTATCACTTGATCAACTAAATGAATACAAGGCTAATGGGATTTCTACTGACCATGAATCAGTTAATTTAGAACAAATGAAAGACCGCTTAACTGCTGGCGTGGATATTTTCTTACGAGAAGGAACCGTTGAACGCGACTTACAAAACACCGTTCAAGCTGTCACTGAAGACAACGCAGACCGTTTCTCATTTTGTACCGATGATAAATTCATCTCAACAATCGTTGAAGAAGGTAGCATTAACTTTAACATTCAACTAGCAATCCAATACGGAATTAAGCCAGAAACAGCTTATACCATGGCCAGTTATAACGCTGCCAAAGCACATAAATTAGATCAAATTGGCGCGATTGAAAAAGATTACGCTGCTGATTTAGTAATCATTGACCACCCTAAACAAGTCGACGTTAAAAAGGTCATTAAAGCGGGAAAAGAAATGAGTGAAGCTGACTTCTCATCACAACCCCTTGAATTTGGCGAAAATTGCGTCCATCACCACTTAAAAGAAAGTGACTTACAACTACCGTTAAACAATTCCAAATGTCATGTAATGGGCATTATTGCCAATCATATTGAAACTACCCATTTAGAAATGGATGTCCCCATTGATAACGGTCAATTCGTTAGCGATTTAGAAAATGACGTTTTACTAATGGTTGATGCTGAACGTCACCATGATTTAGGAACTTTCGGACTAGCGCTAGTCCATGGTTTCAATATTAAAAACGGTGCGATTGCCACAACTGTCGCCCATGATTCACATAATATTGTCGCCGTAGGAACTACTCCTGACGCCATCTATCGTGCGATTGAAGAAGTAACTTCTACCAACGGTGGAATCGCTGTGGTCGATGAAGAAAAGACATTAGCAACAATGCCATTACCAGTCGCTGGTTTGATGTCTGATAAATCATGGCAATCAGCTAGTCATGAACTTCATGCGATCGAAGATGCTTTCAACCAAATTAGTGACGGTGTTGATTTTGATCCATTTATCACACTATCATTCCTAACCCTTCCCGTAATTCCAACATTGAAATTAACAGATCAAGGGCTATACGACTTCGACCAACAAAAAATTATCGATGTGGAAGTTGCCAATAACTTAACTCCACAACACTAATGAAGACGCAAAAAAGAGCGATAAAATCGCTCTTTTTTATTTAGAATAAACTAATGTGATAGGCCGCTACGAATTGAGTGTAAGCTAAAATTAGCGCTAAAATTCCAGTCAAAATCTTTAAGAAAGTAGCTGGAACCACTCTGACAATTTTAGGACCAATGTAGCCACCAATGAAGAAACCAATTCCTAGAGGTACTACTAATGACCAATCAACGTGGGCATAAAGTGCGTAGTAAATAGTGGCCACAATGTTGGCTGCACCCATCGCAACGTTTCTAATTGCATTGCTAACTGCGTATTCATTACTTGAAGTTCTAGTTAATAGTACTAATAATAAGATTCCTGAAGCAGCACCGAAGTAACCACTGTATGCACCAATTGCAAAGGTTAAAATAATCATAATTAATGATCTAACCCATGTGCGGTTCTTACTACCAGAAGCAGGATTAAAGTTCAATGCCCCTTCAGTATTATTGTTTACTGATTTCTTGGTTGGAATTAAAATCATAATTCCACCAAACGCGATAAAGAATGGAACCACATGCGTAAAGCTACTTGCTGGTAGTTTTGTTAATAAAATCGCACCGGTAATTCCACCAAAGAAGATGACAATCATTACTTTGAATAGTTCTTTCCAGTGCCCGCGCAATTCACGAAGCGAAGAAATAAATGAACCTAATGAATTAAACGTTAAAGATGCTTTGTTAACTACATTAGCTGCAACTGGAGGTAGTCCGCCAAAGTACAATAGCGCTGGATATGATACTAGTGATGCAAGTCCAGTCACTGTACTTAACATTCCTGCAACTATCCCAACTGCAATAAATATTAATAAAGTCCAAATACTAATTCCTAAAAACGTAATGATAATCATCTCTTTTTCTATTAGAATAAAATCATAATTTCATCTTACCATTTTTATGATAAAAGAAAAGGATAAAAAAACACCACTTAGATACCAAGCGGTGTTTTTAGTGTTTTTAGAAGAAGTAAAATAGACGGATGCCGTAAGCTGACACGAATTGAGTGTAAGCTAGGACAAGAGCTAAAATACCTGTAACAATCTTAATTAATTTAACTGGTAATACACGAACCATCTTAGGACCAACGTATCCACCAATTAGGAAACCAATTCCCAGAGGAATAGCAAGTGCCCAGTAGATGTGGGTGCTACCATGTTGACCATACTTGAATGAGTATAGAACAGTACCGATAACGTTAGCTGAACCCATGGCAACGTTTCTAATTGCATTGTAAACTGGGAATGGATCTTTACTTGTTCTGGAAAGAACAGCTAGTAAGATAACACCAGCAGCTGCACCGAAGTAACTACCATAAATACCAATAGCAAAGAATAAGACGATCATAGCAACATCTGCTACCATCTTCTTAGTACCAACTTCGCCTTCTTCAACTACTTTAGCAGTAGGTGCCTTATCAGTGTCTTTTGAAGGTAGTAAGATACCAATACCAGCAGCTGCAATAAATACAGGAACTGCGTATGAGAAATCTTTTGAAGGTAGAAGAGTTAATAGGATAACTCCGACAATTCCACCAAAGAAGATGATTGTCATAACCTTAAATAGTTCCTTCCAGTGACCAGATAATTCACGCTTTGATGAAAGACCTGAACTTACTACGTTAAATAGTAAAGCGGAAGTATTTGTGATGTTTGCTGAAATTGGGTTTAACGCACCCCAATATAATAGTGCTGGGTATGAGGCAAGTGAAGCTAGTCCGGTTACTGTACTTAAAATTCCAGCAACGATACCAACAGGAATGAATAATAGCATTGTCCATACACTAAAACCAAAAATAGTAATAATGAAAAACTCCTTTTATATATCAATTTAAAATCCAATATATAATTTTATACTCCTAATCATTTTCAATTACAACCCCCTAAAAACGCCAAAACGCTGACAACCACTATAATGTCAGCGTTTTCATAAGAAAAACTTTTTTCAAAAAATTTCGCTTATTGAGTTATTTTCAATTGAGATGTACTTTCGCTCAACTTAATCGATCCCGTTTTTAGATGTCCATTACGGTAGTATTGAACACTAATGGTTGAGCCTAGTTTTTGGCTGTATAGAATGTTTTTGATTTCGTCCTGCGTAGTAATCTTCTTACCAGCTAGTGAAACAATTACATCGTATTTCTTCAAACCAGCTTTGGCAGCAGGGCCACCTGATGTAACATCGTACACAACCACACCATTTTCAACAGAAGATGGTAGTTTTAATGTTGATTTTTGGTCACTAACCGCGATATTTGATAAATCAAGGTAACGAATGCCTAAGGCTGGACGTTCGATTTTACCTTTTTTTACTAGTTGGTTAATGATTGAAGTTACTTCATTACTTGGAATTGCGAAACCAATTCCTTCAACACTAGTTCCTTCACCATCAGATGCTAGTTTCATGGAGTTAATTCCAATCACTTGACCAGCTAAGTTGATTAGCGGACCACCTGAGTTACCAGGGTTAATTGCTGTATCGGTTTGAATAACCGTTGCAGTGTTCCCAGTTGATTGACCATTTGAACCAGTCAATGGCACTTGACGTTTCTTAGCCGAGATAATCCCTTGAGTAAGTGATGAAGCATAAGTTGAACCTAGTGGAGAACCAATAGCTAAAGCAGTTTCACCGACTTTAATGTTATCTGAGTTACCAAATGTAGCGACTGATTTAATGGTACTTCCATTAATCTTCAATACAGCTAAATCGGTAACTGAGTCAGTTCCAACTAATTTAGCTTCTAATTGTTTACCATTACTTAATTGAACTTGTAATGCTGCGGCACCAGAAACCACGTGGTTATTAGTAACGATATAAGCAGCGTTACCGCTCTTCTTATAAATTACCCCAGAACCTTCACTATTAGCTTCTAATTTACTTGAACTCTTGCCACCTAGGGCAGATTCAATATCTGAGCTACTGCTCTTCTTTAAGTTAATAACTGAAACAACTGAATCTTTCACAGCTGAATAAGCCTTTTCAGATTGGGTTTGCACATTTACCTTCAAATTAGATGTTGATGCAGTTCCACCAGAATTTGATCCACCTGGAACAGCAACGTCGATACCTGAATTTTGTAGTAAATTAATCCCACCATAGGCGATTCCACCACCTAATAATCCAGCGACTAATGCAACAACTCCAACTTTAACAACAAAACGATCACTTTTTTTCATAAGGTTTTCCCCCTATCAAATTAATTACCATTATTATATCTAGTAAACTTAAATCAAACTAAAGTGTAAATAAATCGGATGCTTTTTCCACATCTGTATCTAATAATTCAAAATCTGTCCCGACACCAAAATCGTTTTCTTCTAACATAGAAGCAACGGTAAGGTGCGCTAATTCCTTAATATTGTTGTGATGACTACGGTGGCCAATAAAAATCCGGTCGGTGGAATTCCCAATTGCTTCCATCAAGGTGTTGGCACCATCTTCATTAGATAAATGCCCTTCATCCCCTAAAATACGTTGTTTTAATGACCATGGATAATCACCACTACGTAGCATTTCCACATCATGATTACATTCCAATAGATAGGTATTGGCATTTTTAATCGTGCCGTAAATGTAATCTGAAATGTATCCCACATCGGTTAAGACCACAAAGCTCTTATTGCGATGATGAAAGTTATAAAATTGTGCTTGCGCCGCATCATGTGAAACGGCAAAACTTTCAATATCAACGTCCCCAAAGCTCATTGCCATGTTAGGGGGGAAAATATTTTTTTGCGCTAACGGAACTTCACCGATGGTATCTGCCATGGCGTCCCAAGTTGGTTGATTAGCGTAAACATTAATTTGAGGATAGCGACGGGCTAAGACCCCGACTGCTTTACTATGGTCGGTATGTTCATGTGTTACTAACATCATATCGACATCTTTCATAGAACGGTTAATGGATGCCATCAATCGTTCGATACGAACCCCCGACAGACCCGCATCTAATAGAATTTTATGCTGATTAGTTTCAATGTAGATGACGTTTCCACCACTTCCACTTGATAAAACACTAATCCTCATATCATCTGCATCGTTGTTCATGTTGATCCTCATTTCTAATTATCATTTGAAGTTGCTGCTTTAGTAGTACCTTCACCATCTAGGATAGCACCATTAAAGGCATTAATTCGCTTAATGGTCATTGATGAAGAACCACTGCTAGTATAACCAATTACCCACGTAGGAATTAAAACGACATTGTTTTTAATTGATAGTAATTGAGTGTAATACATTTTAACCCATTTAATCTTAGAATTGTCAGGGATTTCATTGTATTGATATAACCAAACTAGCGCTTTGGTTGGTGAAATAATATCGGTTTTTTCACGTAAAACACTAACATCATTCATATAACTTTGGGTATAACCCACTAATAAATGATCTGCTGAAACATCGAAAATAATTTCACCATGACGGGGACCATACATGGTTCCACCATCATCAATTTTTTGTGAGTAAACTACACTAGTCTTGGTAGATAGGTCTGAATTATATTCGTATGAACTACCATGAGCGACGAATGTATCTTTTTTCATTAATTTATCTAAAATTTCATGGTAGTTACCTGAATATAACCCGATAGGACGCTTAAAGGTACTTCTTAAAATATGGTTACTATATGTGGTTTTTTGATTTTTCAACTTCGACTTAGTGGTATCTAACGTATCGTCGTTAACTGCTGATAAGTAATAACCAGTTTCACCGCTAGTTGATAGCTTAGGCGATACCGTGATTTGATCATTTTGCATTTGCTTAATGATTTCAGTATCACTACCCTTATTACTATTTTCAGTTTGTAAGTTAGCGTTTTGTCTAAACAAAGAAAATAGAAATAAATCAATCATCACAAAGATAACCAAAAAGATGATTTGAATTTTTTTGAAATCCATCTAGCGCTCCTCCTATATTTATTGAATGCCTCTACCAAGTAATTGGTGGTAGTTTACATACTTTCCGTTATATTTAACGAACCAAGTGGGTTCCAAGGTAATCAAGATGCTTGATGACTTGGTATTGCTCCATTGGTACCCTAATTCGATGCCAGTTACCTTGGACATGTCGTATCCATATGCATGAATTAATTTTAAAACATTGTCACTAGAAGGCAACTCAATATCACCACGACCTGTTGGTACCGGAATTTGGAGTGTCTTCAATGAGAAGTTGTACTTCAATGAAGTGTTATCCACTAATTTCATCTCGATTGCTCCATATGGTGTTTGGTCAAAGATTGGGAAACCTTCAACATAGTTTCTATAAACCACCTTAGAACTCTTAGAGTTGTAATCGAAGAAACGAATATTAGCTAAGTTATCGTTAATTGAAATTTGCGAAATATTATTATACGAATCCGTTAAGAACTGGGTCATATTGGTTGAAATTACACCCGGATGACTGTCGTAGTAATTAACTTCTCCGTCGTTAGAGAATGTAATTTGTCTAGAATTTTCATCGTTATAAACCGTTGAGTCACGATGTCTCTTCACCGTCACGTCTTGTGAATCAGAAAGTAATCTAGTTACATAGTAGTTTTGTGAAGTCTTGTTAATCAAGTATGCATATTGTGGCATCTTGAACGAATCAGTAAAGTCGATAAATGGTTTATCGTTTAACTTTTTGATGCTAACGTCAATTGATCTGACGTTTTCAGAAATAATCTTTTGAATTCCTGAAATATTAGTGTTCTTCACGTTGACACGATATATTTTAAAACCATTATCAGATAGTAAATAGATATTATTACTATTATCAAAAGGAATCAAAATACGATTAATCGTTACGTTTGGTAGCTTATCAAAAGCGTTATTAATGAACTTGCTAACGATTTTTAGATTAATGCTACTAGGATAACTTAGTAAAACTGAATCTCGGGTATTCAAAAGATTAAAGTAATCTTTTTCGTCACCATTTAATGCCGTATATTTAGCATCCTTGTAGTTGTTCATTTGTAAACCAATTTCAGTAATCAAGTTGACTGATTGGTTAGTTAACAAATATTGTTTACCGTTGTCCTTGGTTTGGACCACCTGAGTAGGTGAATAAACTGATGACATTGGTTTGGAATCAATTTGAGCAGTTTGACTGCTTTCCTTTTGATTGGAGCGGTCATAGTGCGCCGGGTTAACCAAAATCGAAGCAGATAGAAATAGACTCACACCAACTGCTGATGCTAATAAGATTGGTAAAACCAGTTGTTTAATCTTCATCCCATAAGTCCTCCTCAATTGGTTCGTATGGTAGTGAAATGTAGAAAGTTGAACCGCGGTTTTCGGTACTTTCTACCCAGATCTTACCACCTAGTGCTTGGACCACTTCTTTAGAAATGGCTAGTCCTAAACCAGTTCCACCTTGAGCTCTAGAACGAGCCTTATCAACACGGTAGAAACGGTCAAAAATGTGTGGAATAGAACTTCTTGGAATTCCTAAACCTTGGTCACGAACGCTTAAAATAACGCTATTCTTGGTCTTGTATAGAGAACAAGTAATTACACCACCATCAGGAGAGTATTTAATCGCATTATTCATTAAGTTATCTATTACTTGTGTAAAACGGTCAGTATCGACTTCTACCCATAAATCAGACTTAGTAAATCGACGTTCAATTCGGTAGTGTTTATTTGGTTTTTCATCATTATTACCATCTGATTTAATAATCATGTCAAAACGGTTCAAAATATAGTTGAACAATTCGGTAATATTGACTAATTCTTTATCAATTTTTTGGGTTCCAGAATCCATTCTAGAAAGCGTCAATAGGTCATTAATCATACGAATCATACGATCGGTTTCTTCTTGCGTTACTTTCAAGAAATTAGGCGCTATTTCTGGATCTTTCCAGGCCCCATCTTGAAGCGCTTCGATGTATGAGTGCACACTAGTTAATGGTGTTCTCAATTCGTGTGAAACATTTGAAACGAATTCTTTTCGGTCATTATCAATCTTTTGTTGTTCAGTAACATCATGTAGCACACAGACTAACCCTGAAACGAAACCAGAGTCTCGTTGGATTAGTGAGAAATGAGCATGCAAAATTAAATCATGATCTTTATCTGAACGATCAATAATGGTTTCATCTGGATTTTCAATTAAATCACGAAGGCTGTATTCTTTTCTGATATCTAAGATATCTAAAATAGAATTACCAAGGGCTTCTTCTTCGTTAATTTCCAAGAAGCTGGCAGCCTCGTCATTCATAATAATCACGTATCCACGACGATCGGTCGCAATAACCCCATCGGTCATATTAGTCAAAACAGAATCTAGTCGTTGTCTTTCAGATTCAGTGGATTCTTGTGATTCTTCAACCTTTACAGATAGGTTATTAACGGCATTGGCCAATTGACCTAATTCGTCACGACCATATACGTGAACTTGACCAGAGTAATCCCCTCTGGCAATTTGTAAGGTTTGTTTCTTCATTTCATCAATCGGTTTGGTAATCGCTTTGGAAATCACAATAGAAATCAATAGACCCGCTAAAATAGCCACAATCGCGGCGGCAACATAAATAACCGTAATCTGATTGATTTCGTTATAAACCGTATTTAAATTAGCGTGAATATACACGATTCCGACTAATTCATTATTACTACTTTTAATTAACGGTGTAATCACAGTGTAGTATCTAGAGTTATCACCAGGGTTGCTGGTAATTGAACTCGATGAACGACGGGTTAAAATCGCATTTTTAATGTCAGTACGGAAGTTCTTTTGACCAACTGAGCTTTGATCACCTAATTCATTTGTTCCACGAATGGTATTTTTCGCATCAACGACCTTAATTTCGGTGTAGTTATTGCTATCAATATTTGAAAGCAATGACTTAATACGAATGTTGGCCTTGCTGGTGTTTGAACTAGAAAGTTCGTTGGTTAGAGTGGTGTTTATGTAAGTTGGCACTTGGACTTGTTTTTTAAATGATGCCATATTTTTATTTTCCAATTGGTTCACAAAAACGGCCCCAACAATTTCTAGGGTCACCAATAAGATTAACGCCAATACTAGCGCAATTTTAAAATGAATCGATTGAAAATACTTAATCCTACTATTCACCGCAAACTACTCCTTGTACATGATTAAATGATTATTCTTGTTCTGAATTACGTAGGTAATAACCAACCCCACGTCTAGTAATCAACCATAATGGGTGACTTGGATTGTCTTCGACTTTTTCTCTTAAACGACGGACAGTAACATCAACTGTACGTACATCACCGAAGTAGTCGTAACCCCATACGGTTTGTAATAAATGTTCTCTGGTCATTACTTGGCCAATGTGTTGAGCTAAGTAATGTAATAATTCGAATTCACGATGAGTTAATTCGATGTTTTCACCACGTTTTGTAACTGTGTATGCTTCTGGGTGAATAACTAAATCACCAATCTTGATGTCTTTATTTTCGCCATCTTGAACCTGGCCGTTATCATTGCTTGATTGACGTCTTAAGTTGGCCTTAACACGCGCAACTAGTTCACGGTTTGAGAATGGTTTTGTAACATAGTCATCAGCACCTAATTCAAGACCTAAAACTTTATCTAATTCAGAGTCTTTAGCAGTTACCATAATAATTGGCATATCACGAGTCTTTCTAACTTCACGTGCGACTTCTAGACCGTCGACCTTTGGTAACATTAAATCTAGGATAATAAGATCTGGTGATTCTTCTTCTACTTTTTGAAGTGCTTCTTCACCATCGTATGCTACGACTACATCGTAACCTTCTTTTTCTAAGTTAAATTTTTCGATATCTGTGATTGGTTTTTCGTCATCTACAACTAAAATTTTTGCCATAATATTCTATCTCCTTAACAGGAATCTATTCTTTTAAAAATCCGTTTTTATGTTAGTGGCGGGCTGTCCTTAAATTCAGCAGCTTCATTATATACATTTTTGTGCCGTCTAACATTTATATTATAACACGCTTAGACATTTGATTTCTAAACGTAATCTTTTCGTTATCAATTCTTAAAAATTGTCTTTTTCGTAAATTTGGGTCTTGTCAAAACTTTGTGGGACATGCTATTATAAATATCGTTGATTTTGAGGAAAAAGTAATTAACTGATTGATAATTTCAAAAAAGTTATTGCAATACTTACTCAAACATGGTATTATATTTTTTGTTGGTTATGACCGACTTAAATAATTTGGGCAGTTAGCTCAGCTGGCAGAGCAACGGACTCTTAATCCGTGGGTCCAGGGTTCGATCCCCTGACTGCCCATAACTGAAAAAAGACATCGCTTAGGCGATGTCTTTTTTGTTGTAAAAAATATCCTAAACAAAAACCACTCAACGATGAGTGGTTTTTTAGTTTATTTATAAAAATAGTTTTTGAATATCTTTAAATTGTTTTGTCTTAGATAACTTCAATAGTAATAAGTACGCAATGATTGAACCTGAAATCGCACCACCGAAGAATTTAGGGGTGAACACAAACCAAAATAATTGGTTGTGAGTTCCTGTGTACCAAACCATGACAGGGTATGATGCAAGTGAACCTAATACTCCAGTCCCAAAAATTTCACCAATCACTGCCATCCAACTTTTACGATATGTAAGATAGCATAATCCCGCTAGTAAAGCACCAAAGACCGCTCCAGTGAACGCCAATGGCGGAATTCCTAATAACATCATTCTTAAACATGCACAAACAATCGCCATGACTAACGCATACCATGGTCCCATTAAGACTGCAGCAGTCACATTTAGCACACTCGACATTGGTGCCATCCCTTCAATTCTAAAAATTGGTGATAACACAAAATCAAGTGCAATCATAATCGCTAATATGGTCAGTTTTTTAACATTTACCTTTGAATCCATCAAAATCTCCTCCTATAAACAAAAACATTAATGGAGTCGATTCGTCGGAAAAAATTAAAAATGTCCCTATCTGAATAGATAGGGCCAGTCCAAGTGCGTTATCTTCCCTAGCGCCAGTATTATCTGGATCAGGTTCTTGGGTATAATCTCAGCCGGTTAAAGCACCCCATTAATGTTTGTATGATTAAAGCTTATCGAACTTTGGCAACATAGTCAAAGTTTTTTGGAATATTAACTATATTAGTTGATATATCAGTACTTTAAAGATATAAAAAATTTATTCAATTACTAGTTTCTTCATATTTATTAAGCCCGACTCGGTAATGTTTACGAGATTGAAAAAACAATATATAATCTGCTGTAATTTATTTGAGAGGAAGATTTCGTGAATCAATTACTGACTTTAGCCATTCTATTATTTACCGCATTATTTTTTAGACAAGTGTTTTTAAAAATAAAATTACCAACCGTCTTAGGATATATGATTGCTGGAATATTTTTAGGTCCATCAATCTTAAACATCATTCATGGAAACCACTTAATTTCATCGATGGCTGAACTAGGCGTTATCGTTCTAATGTTTATTGCAGGACTAGAATGTGATTTACAGCTACTTAAAAAGTATTTCAAACCTAGTATTACAATTGCATTTTTAGGAATTCTTTTACCAATTATCGGAATGTATTGGATGGGTCAAATAATGGAATTATCCAAAATCGAAAGTTTGTTTGTCGGCATTATTTTTGCTGCAACATCTGTATCTATCTCTGTTGCCGTCCTTAAAGAACTGAACAAACTAAAAACTCAGGCTGGTACAACCATTTTAGGAGCTGCTGTTGCTGATGACATTTTATCCATTCTATTATTAAGCATTGTTATATCTTTTACTGGAATAGGGGATAGTAATAATCAAGTTAATTTATATTCCTTAATCAGCTATCAAATCGCCTTCTTTTTCTTAATATGGTTATTATCATTTATCATTAAAAAAATACCGTTAGTCAGATTCGAGAAACTAAAATCAATCTTTCCCATCTTAGCTTTGGCGTTTGCACTGCTATTGTCAGGAATTGCTGAATTAGTCCAAGTTAGCGCCATCACAGGGGCATTTTTTGCAGGAATTATCATTGGTCAAACTAAGTTCAAAGAACATCTTACAGATAAAATTGATCAATTTGGTCAGCTATTTTTAATTCCATTGTTTTTTATTAACGTGGGATTAAGCGTTAAATTAGACGGCATTTTCGATAATAGTGGATTATTCATACTAATGTTGATAATTGCTGTATTAACCAAATTCATTGGTGCCTATAGCGGTGCCCGTTTATTCAAGTTTAGTCGTAACAATGCTTCACAAATTGGGATTGGAATGATAAGTCGCGGAGAAGTGGGATTAATCATTGCCGAAATTGGTTTCAAAAATCAGTTAATTTCTGCCGAATATTACTCAACTATCATTGCTGTTATCATCATAACTACAATTATTACACCCATATTGTTGCGCATGGTTATTAAAAAGAAATAAAAAAGCAGCTAATTCAGCTGTTTTTTTGTTCCGGATATGTCATCTTAATATGATAAATTCCAGCTTCGATGAATGGTTCACTGGTGACAGTAAAGCCACCTTTTTCATAGTATCCCACCGCATGTGCTTGGGCATCGATTTTGATTTCAACACCATCAAATTTGTTTTTCACAACGTCTAAAATATGTTGGAGTAATTCTTTGCCTTTCCCCGTTCCGCGAACTGAAGAAGTAGTTAACACACGACCAAAAGTAACGTGATCACCATCTTCAAAAATACGAGCGTAGGCTATAATCACGCCATCGTGAATTTCAAATAAATGCAATGCTTGTTTATCGTTTTCGTCCGGATCGGCATAAACAATCTGTTGTTCTTCCACAAAAACCGCTGAACGGACACGATAAATTTCATATAGTTCTTCTAATGTTAAATCTTGAAACGCTTTAGTTACCCACATATTAAATTCCTCCTAGTCTAATAACTTTTCTAAGTTGACTACCGATTGATAGAATGCATCCTGTTCTGGTTGATTCAAACTAGCTAACATTAAGTTAATTTGGTCATCCGATGCTTGATTAAGTTGGTCAACCACCGATTGACCAGCAGCGGTTAATACTAATATTTTGGCTCTTTTATCTGATGGTGACGCTTGCTTAGTTAAATATTTTAAACCGGATAGTTTTTGAATTACCCGACTGACATAACTCTTATCTAGTTCCAGATTTTTCGCAATGATCACTAATGTTGGAGTCTCAATTTCACTAATTTCCATTAAAATGCGTGCTTCTGCCCAGCTGATTTCACTATTAAAAACGTTCTTTTTTAATAATCCTAATTTCTGTGTATATAATCGATTAAAATGGCGAATTGCCTGAATTTGTGACTTTTGCAACCTAATCACCTCTTTTTTAAATTATAGCAAAAAGGTTGCTTTTGTCCACTAAATTCATTTCAAATAAAAACACCGCAAAACGCGGTGTCTTTTTTCTATAGAATTAATGCGAAAATTAGTAGGTTCCAAATCATATGCATGATAATTGGTACAATCATTCCATTTGACTTTTGACGAGCTAATCCGATGAAAATACTTACCACTGCATGTGAGATGAAAATGTATGGATTTACGAAAGAATGAGCTAAACCAAAGAAAATTGATGACACAATAATCGCAATAGTGACATTGGAAATGCTTCTCACATAAGTAAAGATCAATCCTCTAAAATAAAGTTCTTCCGCAATTGGTGCCAGTACACCACTAATAATGATAAAGAAATATTGTAATTTTGGATCACCAAATCCAGTGATTTTAACCAAGTTATTGTATAGTCCTTGGTGTGGAATGCCACTGGCTAACATCATTAGTAGAACTAGTCCAATCATGATGGCTGCATATATCAGAACTTTGTAAGACCAGTGGTTATCCTTAAATAATTGAAATAAGTTTTTTCTGAATAATATCCAATATATGATGGCAGTTACCGCAATCACAAATAAAGTTGCGAGGATAACTTCAATCACTAATAGTGAAAACGCCGCATTACTATTTGAATCGACTGGGTAAGATACCAATCCAACAAATGGTGATAGCACTAATAAAACTGCTAGTAAAATAATTTGGCCAATTACTTTAATTAATTTCATTTATAAAATCCCCTGTTAATTAATACTTTAATAGTAATTTAGATTAGCCTTTTTGCAATAAGCGGCCGCAATTCTTATAAAAATTTTAAAAGAACGCTTCATTATGTTAACGCGAATATTTTTCGGTTTTAAAACTAAAATCAATCGTGTTTTGACAACATTTTTAGTTTCATTGAGCAAAAAATTAGAGAATAGTTCGTATTTTATGTAGACAACCATATTTTTTATGTTAAAATAATACATGTAATAACCAAAACACGAACTATAGGGAGAGATTATGATGAAAAGTTTCAAGAAAATGGTTGCTTTAAGCTCCGTTTTACTTAGCGTTTTCGTTTTAGCTGCTTGTGGGAATCAAAAATCTGCAAAGAATTACACCCCCAAGGAACTAAATGTTCAATTTGTACCATCTTCAAATGCTACTACCATGGAAGCCAAGGCTAAACCATTGGAAAAACTACTAAAGAAACAACTTGGGATTCCAGTTCACGTTAGTGTTTCAACTGATTACAACACTATCGTCGAAGCAATGGGATCAAAGAAAGTTGATGTTGGTTTTCTTCCACCTGATGCTTACACTCTATCTCACAAAGAATACAACACTAAAGTGCTATTACAAGCTCTAAGATTTAACTACATTGAACCAAACGATGTTTTTGGTACTCACTTACAAAATCATTACTATGCACAAATCTTAGTTAGAAAGAACAGCGGTATTAAATCACTAAAAGATTTAAAGGGTAAAAAGATTGCTGTTCAAGATACCACTTCTGCTGCTGGTTGGGTTTACCCAGTCGTTGCACTAAAGGAACACGGTATCAACATTAACAAAGACGGTATCCAAACCGTTCAAGTTAAGGGTCATGATCAAGCTGTATTATCTGTTTACAACAAAGACACTGATGCTGCTTTCGTATTCCAAGGTGCTAGAAACCTAGTTAAAAAGGATGCCCCAGACATTATGAGTAAGGTGGTTCCTATTTACACCACTGCTGGTATTCCAAATGACACAATTACCGTTCGCGGTGATATGTCAGCTAAGTGGCAAAAGAAGATTGCTGCCGCATTTAAAGCAATTATTAAGACTAAACAAGGTCATGAAATCATGTCTACTGTTTACGCTCACCAAGGCTACAAAGACTCAAAAGATAGTGACTTCAACCAATTACGTAAATACGAAAAAATTGCTGAAAGTCTAAACAAATAATTAAAGAGATAAATAGCCTGTTAGAAAGAAATTTCTGCAGGCTATTGTTTTGAAAAGGAGAAACTCATCCCTATGGAATCAATCATTTCTTTTAAAGACGTTAAAAAGGTCTACCCTAACGGAAACGTGGGTCTAAAGAACATTAACTTAGATATTAAAAAAGGCGAATTCGTCGCCATCGTCGGTTTATCAGGAGCCGGAAAAAGTACCCTATTAAGAACTATCAACAAAATGCACGACATAACATCTGGTGACATTTTGGTAAATGGCGAATCCATCGTTCACTACCGTGATAAGTCATTACGTAAGCTTCGTAGAAACATTGGTATGATTTTCCAAAGTTTTAATCTAGTCAAACAATCAACCGTTCAAAGAAACGTTTTAAATGGTCGCGTTGGTTACTACCCTACTTGGAAGAGTGTTTTGGGACTATTTAGTAAAGCAGACAAACAAAAAGCGGTTGAAGCATTACGTAGCGTTAACATGATTGAAAAACTATACGCTAAGGTTGATGACCTATCTGGTGGTCAACAACAACGTGTTGCGATTGCCCGTACATTAATGCAAGATCCAAACATCATCTTAGCGGATGAACCAATCGCATCCCTTGACCCAGTAACTTCTAGCGCCGTTATGGATGACTTAAAACGACTAAACGAAGAGCTAGGAATGACTGTTGTAGTTAACCTTCACTCAGTTCGTATCGCTAGAACTTACGCTAGTCGTATTATCGGTATCCGCGCCGGTGAAATTGTTTACGATCAACCAATTGAAAACGTTAAAAAGGAAGACTTTGCGGAAATTTACGCAAACAAAGCGAAGTGATAAATATGAATACAGATATCCCAAAACAACCATTAACCAAAAAGTATCACCTAGTTAGTATTTTTTGGTTAGTTCTAATCATAATTTTATTATTCCTTTCTACCATCATTACTGGCGTAGATTGGACTGAATTGTTTACTAACTTGAATCAATTTGCTGATTTAATTGTTAAAATGTCTAACCCAGACTGGTCATACTTCAATATCATCACCGGTCCACTTCTAGAAACAATTCAAATGGCAATTCTAGGTACAACCATTGGAACTATTTTTGCGATTCCTTTCTCTGTCCTAGCTGCTAGAAACACAGTGAAGAACCCATACATCCGCGGAGTTGTTAGATTCTTCTTGAACTTAATCAGAACCATTCCCGATCTTTTATTAGCAGCATTATTCGTTGCTGTTGTGGGAATTGGCCCTACTTCAGGTGTGTACACACTAGCAATCTTTTCTTTTGGAATGGTTTCTAAGCTATTCTACGAATCAATCGAATCAATTGATGAAAGACCCATCGAAGCACTTCGTTCAACCGGTGCTACTAAGATGCAAATTATCGGCGCAGCCGTTTTACCACAAGTTTTTAAAAACTTCGTTGGTTACTTCTTATATGCATTCGAAATTAACGTTCGAGCATCAACCGTCCTAGGTTACCTAGGTGCCGGTGGGATTGGGGTCTACCTACAAAGATCACTTTCATCATTTATGTATAATCAAACTTCAGTGATTATCATTACGATTTTCATAGCAGTAATCATAATCGATGGAATCAGTAACGCATTCCAAGAAAGGTTAAGATAATATGGCACAACAAGAAATTAAAAAAAGTTGGCTTTCTAGATATTCATTTATTTTCTGGATTGTCATCATCGGTTTCATCTACTACTGGTCAATTACTAGCCTGTCTTTCAGTGGATTACAAGCTTCAGCTGGTTCAGTAACGAAATCAATTATCCATGGACTTTTCCATCCTCAATGGAATTACTTTTATGATGGTAGTGGTGAAGATTTATTCACTCAAATCCTTCAAACATTAGCAATTGCCTTCTTAGGAATTTTTATTTCATCCATTCTTAGCTTACCTTTTGCCTTTTGGGCTGCTAGAACGGATCGAAAGCATAAGATTCACTGGCGTTCTACTTCTGGAAAAATCGTTTTAGTATTCGTACGTGCCTTTCCAGAAATTGTATTGGCCATCATGTTTATCAAAGCAGTTGGTCCTGGTTCATTCGCCGGGGTATTAGCTTTAGGAATTCATTCAATCGGTCAATTAGGTAAACTATTTAGTGAATCGATTGAAACTATGGATACTGGAGCCAACGAAGCTTTGCAATCAGCTGGCGGTAACAAATTAGATGTTTTATTCTTGGCAACAATCCCTAACATTATTCCATCATTAATCTCATACACCCTTTACCAATTCGAAATTGCGGTGCGTTCTGCATCCATTCTAGGTATGGTGGGTGCCGGTGGGATTGGTACACCATTACTATTCGCAATTCAAACCAGAGATTGGTCTAAAGTCGGTATTATTCTAGTCGGAATCATCGTCATGGTAACTTTAATCGATTTCATTTCAGGAACCCTTAGAAAGAAGCTTTCATAATGAAAATTAGAGTATTATCCACTAGTGATGTGCATGGTTATTTGTTACCGACTGATTTTAAAACCAGTGCGCAAAACACTGGTTTCGGCTATTTAAAAGCTGCCAGTGGGATTGAAAAGGTCCGCAGTGAAGCTGATGATGATGAAATCGTGCTTTATATTGAAAATGGTGATTTCATTCAAGGATCTCCTTTAACGGATTTTATTTATCGCACTAATCAAGAAAAACATTTAAACGCTTTATTTAGTCAGTTAGCCAATGCATTACACCCTGATGCAGCTGTTTTAGGCAATCATGAATTTAACTATGGCCTCGATTATATTGCTGATTCATGGAAATCCCGAGTTTTTCCAATTCTAGCAGCTAATATTGCTGGCGATGATATCAGTAAAATCTCAGACGGTCCTTACACAATTATTAACCGCAAAGGGATTAAGATTGCGATATTAGGTTTAACGACCCAATTCGTTCCCCACTGGGAAGATTCACGCAATTTAGGGGACTTACAGTTTAACTCTGCATTAGAGGTCGCTAAACAATACGTTCCTATGCTAAAAAAACTAGCGGACGTTGTTATCGTTGCTTACCATGGTGGTTTCGACAGCGATTTAAAAAACGGGGAGCTACTAGAAAATCGCACCGGTGAAAACGAAGGATATCAACTATTACAAGAAGTCCCTGGAATTGATGCACTAGTTACTGGTCATCAACATCGCGAAATTGCCGATAAGGTAAATGGCATCCCAACCACTCAGCCTGGTTATCGAGGTAAAGATGTCGGAGAAATAACGTTAGAATTAGACGCAAATAAACAGATTACCAACGCAACAGCGGAATTATTAGCCTGCGAAAAATATCCAATCAATAACCAGTTACAAGAAATGGTTGAATCAGTTCAAGAAGAGGTCAATGCATGGTTAGATCAACCTATCGCTAAAATTAACGGTGATGGATTAGTTCATAATCCAATGGAAGCTAGACTATCTGGAAATGGTTTTTTAAACTTAATTAACCGGATTCAGATGGATTACGCAAAGGTTGATATTGCTGCAACCACGTTGTTTAACGACGACATCCCAGGATTTAACGATTCAGTCTCGGTCAGAGACGTTCTAACCAGTTATATTTTTCCCAATACCTTAGCGGTGGAAGAAGTGTCTGGTGGTGATTTGAAAGCAGCACTAGAAAGATGCGCTAGTTTCTTTACGATTACAGATAATCAAATCGTTGTCTCAAAAGAATTTAGCGAACCCAAAGTGCAATACTTTAACTACGATTACTATTCTGGAATTGACTATACGTTTGATTTAACAAAGCCAGTTGGTAAACGAGTAGTTAGAATGGACTATCAAGGAAAACCCGTTTCAGATAGTCAAAAGTTAAAAGTATGTTTGAATCAATATCGCTCAGTCGGTGCTGGTGATTATAACATGTATTCAAGAGAAAAAATTATCGCTACATTCGAAGATGACATGCCTAAAATCATCATTGATTACTTACGTAACCACCAAAATATCATCGTAGAACAACCTCAGAACTTAAAGATAATAAAATAGCCATCATCATTAAGATGACGGCTATTTTTTATTCTTCAGATTTTTGTTTCCATAATACGATTGGTTTTAAAATAATCGGCGCTAAAATTGTGGTTACCACAATTACCGCAATTAAGGTTGAGTAATGAGCATTAGAAATAAAGTGACTCTTTAGTCCCGCTTCAGCGATAACTACTCCAACTTCACCTCTACTAATCATTCCAGCACCAATTTCAGCAGCATTTTTGACATCAAAACGACTAACTTTGGCGCCAATAAAAGCACCGATGAACTTTGTAGCAATTGCCAATATTGTTAAAACAATAAACAAATTAATGTTGGCGAAGATGCTTGATATGTTCATACTGATTCCGATACTTACAAAGAAGATTGGAATAATCGCTAAGCCACCTAATGCTTTCATGTTAACTGACAATTTTTTATTTATTCGAGTTTGACTAATAATCAAACCAGCAAAGAACGCTCCCGTAACACCACTTAGTTTAACCATTTCAGCAGTTCCTGAAAGTAGTAAACAAAATAGCAATCCTAACAAACCGGGATTAATATGTAGTGGTTCTAAAGTTGATCTCATAATCATGATAATTCTGTAGCATAACCATACAAATAGGAAATAAACGATTTGTAATAACACCAAGAATATTGCATCAGATCTACCGTGTCCGTTACCAATTCCCAACACTGGAACTGCAACACTTAATAAAACAATTGAGATAATGTCATCAGCGACAGCAGCCGCTAAAATCGTCACTCCAGCTGAAGACTTGAGTTCTTTCATTTCATCTAAGACAGCAACTGAAATTGATACCGATGTAGCAGCGAAGACAATCCCAATAAAGGCACTTTCGATAATTGAGATTTGAAGGTAACGACATATGGCATAGATGGACGCAACCGGGAAAATAACCCCCAATAAAGCAACCATAATTCCCGGAGTGAAGTATTTCTTTAGTCTGTCAACATCACAGGTTAAACCGGCAATAAACATTAAAGCAACCACCCCAACTTGCGCCAAGATAGTTACCATATCGTTTGGTCTAATTAAATGAAGGAAAGATGGTCCTAAGATAACTCCTCCAATAATTTCACCAACAACTGATGGACACTTCGCTTTTTCAGCAACCCATCCGAAAAACTTAGCAAATGAAATCATAAGTAATAATGCGATTAAGTAATTCAAGAACATCCTTCTTTCTTTAAACCAACAGTTACTTCTTTAGTCGATTTATCATTATATATAACTTATTCCTTTTAGTAGCAGTAGTCAACGATTTAAATTTATACAATTTGTATAAATTTAAAAGCATCCTAATATTGTTGAATCTATCCTATGTAGACTTAATGCATGAATATCATTCATTGATTGTTTAGTTTCAATAAAAATTAGTCATTATGTCTATTTTTAAATGATCATCTCTATTAATAGGTACTTTTTATTTTGTCTTGTGAAGCTATTGTGAAAAACATAAGAAAAAACGTTATAGATTAGCTAATTTCGTTTCATATGAAACATTCTTGATAATTTTAATTGACTATCATCCTATTTGGTTTATACTTAATGTTATATTTTATAACATATAAATATTTAGGAGATGTTTTGCATGCGTTTAGAAGAAGATTGCGTTGGTAAACTAGAAGTGGAAGATGATGCTTTATATGGCATCCATTCCCTTAGAGCCGCAACTAATTTCCCTATTACCAAAGAGAAAGTTGACCCACTTGTGATTGAAAGTTATATTCAACTGAAAAAAGCATCTGTCACCGCTAATTACGATGCAAATGCAATTGATGTAATAAAACATAACATTATTGTAGAAGCTTGTGATTACTTACTTGAACACCATCATTTAGAGAGTTTTATCACTCCTGCCATCCAAGGTGGAGCTGGAACTTCCACTAATATGAACGTGAATGAGGTTATCGCTAACGTCGCTATGAGATTGCATCCAGAAATTAAGATTCATCCTAATGACGACGTTAACCAAGCACAATCGACTAATGACACTTACCCCACCGCGGGTAAAATGGCCATGTTAAAACGTTTACCAAAGCTAACCGGTGAAATTAACCGCCTAATCGAAACCTTAGATGGCTTAGCTAAACAATTTAAATTCACCATTAAATTAGGTCGAACGCAACTCCAAGATGCCGTTCCTACTACATTCGGTAAATCTTTCCATGCATATGCTTCACTCTTCCGTCGTGATTTAAAACGAATTAATCAAGCTAGCGAAGAACTAAAGAGCATCAGCATGGGTGGAACTGCGATTGGAACCGGTACTAATACGACTAAATATTATCGTGAACATATCGTCGACGAAATTAATAAAATCACCAACATGGGATTAAAACAAGATACAGACTTGATCGATGCGATCCAAAACACGGATCACTTCGTCGCATTCTCCTCCAGTTTAAAAACTTTAGCAGTCGACTTATCCAAGTTTAGTAACGATTTACGTCTATTAGGTAGCGGTCCTCAATCTGGTTTGAACGAATTATTACTTCCTAAACGCCAAGCAGGTTCATCAATCATGCCTAACAAAGTTAACCCGGTCATCCCCGAAGTTGTTAACCAAGTGGCATTTGAAGTGATTGGTTTTGACGCAACCGTAACTGCGGCATCAGAAGCTGGTCAATTAGAGCTAAATGCATTTGAACCAATTATGTTTAAGAGCATTTTAACCGCTGAAATTCATTTAGCCAACGCAATTACCACATTAGTCGATAATTGTTTAGTGGGAATCGATGTTAACGTTGATCAATGTCTAGATGACGTTCGCAAATCAGCTGTTACCGCAACGGTATTATCACCAATCTTAGGTTACAACAAAACGACCGAATTAATTAAACGTGCGACAAAGGAACATGATACAGTGCCGCATTTATTGATTCAAAACAACATTTTATCCGCAGACAAAGTAAAACAACTATTTTCTCCTGAATACTTAGTTAATGGAAATGAATAAGCATATAAAAAGAGCCCTAAATAGGGCTTTTTTTATATGTTTTTCTTCATTAAAATATCTTTTTGTTTATCAGAGCCAACCGTAAAGACATGTTCTGAAAATGGTTTGAACCCTTTTTCTTCATAAAATTTGATAGCGTTAATGTTATTTTCCCAAACACCTAACCAAATTTCTTTTTTATTTTTCTTGCGACCCTCATCCAGTGCATAGTTCATAAGATGTGTCCCCAATCCACGTCTTTTAAACTCTTTTAAAATATAAATCCTTTCGACTTCTTCAAAATCATTTCCCATTTTTTCAGATTGCGCTTCAGAAAAGTTTATTTTTAAATATCCCGCTAACTGATTGTCTACGAAAATAAATTCAAAATCAGAATTATCATCATTAATCTCTTGAGAAAGTTGTTCCTTACTATAATTAGTTTCATACATCTTTTCTAAATCAGACTTACTATTGAATTCACCGAAAGTGTCATCAAAAGTTTTAATACTAATTTTTTGAAGAGTCTCTACATCTTCTGTTGTTATCTTCTTCATCCTAATTGTCATTATCAAGCTCCCTCTTAATAATCTCTTTTTTTACCGTTTTTGACGTCTTTCCAATCTTTTACAACGTTGTTTTTAACTTTATTCAATAAATTAGTTAATTCTTTAATTTCATCACTATTTAGTCCAATAGTGGCTACTTTACTAGAATAATTATTTTCATTATTAATTATTGGATAAAGCTCTTCACCTTTCTTAGTTACATATAAATGCTGATTCTTATTATTGCTACCATCAGTCTTCTTGATTAATAAACCGTTTTTCACCATATTGTTAATGGCTCTACTACCAGTAGTTTTATCAACGCAAATCAATTCACACAAATCCTTTAAAATAATTCCCGGATTCTCAAATACTCTAGCTAAGTATAAATATTGGCCTTTTGATAACTCATATTGTTTGAATTCAATGTTACTAATCGAATCTAGTGATCTTGCGATACTTCCGATTTCTCTTAAAATATCTTCCATAATCTCTCCTTTTAGTTGCAAATGCAACTATATCACAAATGATTATATTTTAGCAAAAAAAGAGCCCTGATTAGGGCTCTTTTTATTTACATTAACATGAATACATTCGCAACAACGGTTGCGGAAATAATTGCTGAGAAGCTAAGCATCACAGTCATTAATACAAAATTAGGTTTTATCTTGCGATCATACATGTATACAATCGCTAAAAGTGGAATGGTTATCGCAAATATGCACCGAATAATAAACGTATAATCATTCATATCTTTCATCCCTTTATTCAAATTCTACTAAATGTTTGGGTTGCTTACCTTGATAAATACTAATCGCATCTTCTGTCGCGAACTTATCCATATTAGCAACTGCCGCATCTGTGTAAAAACCAATATGTGGTGTAACTAAAACGTTGTCCATTTGAATTAATTCGTCTAGATTTTCATTGTCATATCCAGATGAGCCTAAATTAATTCCGCTGATTGTTTCTTCACCTTCGAAAACATCAATTCCAGCAGCACCAATTTCACCAACTTTTAACGCTGATAATAGCGCATCGGTATCAACGACTCCACCACGAGATGCATTAATGAAAATCGCATCGTTCTTCATCTTCTTGAAACGATCGTAATTCATAAAATGTTCCATCTCTTTTGTTAGTGGTGTATGCATTGTTACTACATCAGAATTAGCCAATAGGTGATCATAAGTCACATATTCAACGGTATCGTATAAGTCAGTACGTTCAATTGGATCTGCAACTAATACGGTTGCACCTAATGCTCTAAAAATTCTAGCAACCGCACTACCAATGGTCCCGGCACCAATAATTCCAACAGTTAAGTTATGAATTTCTTTGGCTTGAATGCCATCCCAACAAAAATCGTTTTTCAATTGGCGATTATGCACTTCTTTTAAATGACGCAGCAATGCCATCACGTCTGCTAACACTAATTCACTAACTGAACGAGGTGAGTATGCAGGAACGTTGGTAATTTTAATATCTGATTCCTTAGCAGCTTCAAAGTTAATAATTTCAAAACCAGTGGTTCTTAATGAGATTTGTTTAATCCCAAATGATGATAGTTTTTGGTATACAATTTCATCTGGAATCGGACTATGTTGTTGGACAGTAATTGCATCATAGCCATTAGCTAAATCAACTGTGTCCTTTGATAACGGTACATCGACCATATCGATTTGAACGCCATTTTCTTCAGCTAATCGATCAAAATTAGCTTGTTCATATGATTGTGCATTGTACATTAATAACTTCATCTAATTTTCCCCCACAAATTTTTTAATTCGACGAATTGCTTCCTTCAGATTGTCTTCACTAGTAGCATAGCTTAAACGGAAATAACCGCGACCGGCTTTACCAAAAGCACTACCGGGAACACTACCAACTTTTGCTTCAGTAGCTAGACGACGACAAAAGGCAAAATCATCATCGCCAAATCGATTTGGAATTTTAGCAAAGATATAAAAGGCTCCACTTGGTTTAACACTTTCAATCCCTGCTTCTGTTAACCCTTGGTGTAATAAATCACGGCGAATGCGATAAATTTCACGCATTTTAACACCATCATCCCTACCGTTAGTAAAGGCTTCTACAGCCGCAAATTGTGCGTTTGCGGTCAATGCGCTAACCGTATATTCATGAACGGATTTAATTGCTGTAATGATATCAGCAGGGGCATAAATGACCCCGATACGCCATCCAGTCATCGCATGTGACTTGGAAACACCATTATAGACAATTGTTTGTTCTGGTATGTATTTTGCAATTGAAGTATGTTCGTGTTCATAATTTAACTCACTGTAAATTTCATCACTAATACAGAAAACATCATATTTTTTAATTACATCTGACAATGCTTTAATTTCTTCCTCGTTGTATGAAACACCGCTGGGATTGTTAGGTGTATTTAATATGATGGCCTTGGCTTTTGGATGATTTTGAAGTGTTTCATCCAATACTGCTGGCGTTAATACAAACCCGTCTTTAGAGGTATCAATTTCAACTGAGTGAGCGCCAAAGAATTCAACGCAATTAAAGTATGGTGAAAATGCAGGAGTTGGAATAATGACTTCATCGCCTGGGTCTAAGATGGCTGCTAAAGTATCGAAAATAGCTTCAGTCACCCCAACTGTGATAATCACTTCAGAATCAGCATCGTAATGAATATCATACTTTCTGGCAACGAAATCGACAGCTGCCTTTCTTAATTCTTCAATTCCACGTGAGTCTGTGTAGTGGCTTTGATTGTCGTTAATCGCATCAATAGCGGCTTGTTTAATATGTGTTGGAGTGTTGAAATCAGGTTCTCCAATTGTTAATGGTATCAATCCCTCAACATGAGAAATTGAAGCGCCAAAAGATAATATTTGATCCGGTTTGGAATTTTTCATCTTTTGACTAATCTTACCGATTAGCTTGGACATATTAATTACCTCCTTCTTTTATTAGAAAATAATTAGAAAAGTTTAGTTAATAATATTCTACATAGATGGGCAATGTCAAACGAATTATTAATTTAATATTAGAAAAATAAAAAAGGTTTACTACTTATTTGTAGTAAACCTTTTTATTCTGAATATTTAGTTACTTTATTACGAGCATATCTAGAAACGATTTCTGAACCGATAATAATCGCGACACAGGCAATCGTACATAGAATAAACAGCATCCCGTATGAAGTGAAATCAATAATGACTCCACCTACCAAAGGTCCAATCGCTCTTCCAATTGATGAAAATGCATTGGTTAATCCTTGGTATTTTCCTTTGACTGCGACTGGTGTTAATTCATTTACTAGCGCTGGAATCGACGGAATTACCGAAGCTTCACCGATAGTTAGCACTACCATTGATAAAACAAATCCTGGGTAAGTTTTCGTGAAAATCAATGTAAAGAATGATAAGCCAATAAATAAAATCCCAAAGTAAATTTGGAAGTATAAACTATCATGTTTTTGCGCAATCCAATTAATTACCAATTGGAAGATAACTAATAAGAAAGCGTTTAGTGTCCACAATAAGCTATACATTGATAATGGAATTCCAGATCCGGTAATGTAGACCGACATGTTGGATACCCATTGTTCATAGACAATCCAAATGATTGATAATGTGAAAAAGAATGTAGCGATAATTGTTAGATTTGGTTTTGGTAACTTCACCTTGACCGCTTTTTCCTTATCTCGTTTAACAGGGTAAATTGATCCTGGTTTATGGTAAGTTAAAATCGCGCTAATTCCATAAATAATTAAAATAACGGTCGATAACATGAAGACATATCCAATCCCGATTGGATAAATGAAACCAACCGCAATTGTCCCGAATACAACCCCCACGTTTTGCGCTAAGTACAACATGTTAAAAATGAATCGTCCTGATTTTAAATGGACAGTTGTTCCTAACGAATTAATCATTGTTAAGTTCCAACCGGTCGTAAATCCAAATAAAACTAACCCAATTGGGTAAAATGGCCATCCATTAAAAAAGATCAGTCCGGATGAGATTAAGATAGAACCAATAATTCCTAAAATCGTCAAAAAATAACGGTTATGACGGTCGAATAACTTCCCTGAGATATAATTACCCAACACGTTTGAAGACGAGTATAGGAATAGAATTATTCCCACCTCAGTTAAACTCTTCCCCAATGCATCATGCATATATACCGTAGTCAGCGGCCAAACGGTACTAACCGCAATATTATTAATTAACGAACCTAGAAATAACCAATGCAGCTTAATTTCATTCATCAAGTCACCCCCGTATTTTTTACAAAAAAATCCTTAGCTGTGCTAAGGATTTAGTTTTTCTCTAACCTTGATCATCTGGATTGTATGCAATCGATGAAAATTTATTATGCGATTTAATGAAAAGTAATTTCACAGTTCCACGAGGACCTGAACGGTTCTTTTCGATAATTACTTCAACTTCACCAACATCTTCATTTGTTTGTGTTTCTGATGGTTCATCGTCATCATCTTCGCCTTCACGTTCGTAATAATCATCACGGTATAAGAAGGCAACGATATCGGCATCTTGTTCAATTGATCCAGATTCACGAATATCTGATAAAACCGGACGTTTATCTTGTCGTTGTTCCACACCACGAGACAATTGAGATAGCGCAATTACTGGGACACCCAGTTCCTTGGCAATCTTTTTCAATTGACGTGAAATGTATGAAACTTCTTGTTGACGGTTTTCTTGACTTCCACCATCAACCAGTTGCAAATAATCGATAACAATTAACCCAAGGTTATTAGTATCTTTAGCTAAACGACGCGTTTTCGCTCTGATTTCAGAGATTTTAGTTCCGGCAGTATCATCAATGTAAATTTCAGCTTCACCCAAACTACCAGTTGCCACGTATAAATTGTCTAATTCTTCAGGACTCAATTGACCAGTTCTTAAGTGATTGGCATTGATATTTCCTTCGGCACAAAGCATACGACTAACTAATGATTCGGCACTCATTTCCAAACTGAAAATAGCAACCGCCTTACCAGACTTAGTCCCAACGTTTTGCGCTAAGTTAAGGGCAAACGCTGTCTTACCAACGGCTGGACGAGCAGCTAGGATGATTAATTCATCATCATGAAGACCAGTAGTCATCTTATCTAGTGCTGGGAAACCAGTTGATAGACCGGTAATCTCTGACTTTTGTTTTGATAAATCTTCAATGTCTTGCATTGTAACTTGCAAAACATCAAAAATTGATCTGAAGTCTGTACTATTACGATTTTCGGAAACATTTAAAATGGATCGTTCAGCATTATCTAAAACTTCATCAATATTTCCGTCGTTGTTATAACCTTCAGCAACAATATCGCTGGCAGTTTTAATCAAACGTCTTGCAATTGATTTTTCATGAACTGATTTAGCATAGGCTGCGACGTTGGCAGCACTAGGAGTAGTGGTAGCAATTTCGACGATGTATTCAATGTTTCCAGCATCTTCTAGATTGTGTTCACCTTCCAATTGACTACGTAAAGTAGTGGCATCAATTGGGTCACCCTTATCACCCAGCGTTTCCATGGCAGCAAAAATCAATCGATTTTTTTGACTGTAGAAATCTTCAGAGGTAATAAACTCTTGTGATTCAGCTAATCTATCATTATCTAGTAAGACCGCCCCCAAGACCGCCTTTTCTGAAGCTAAATCCTGTGGAGGCAATGAATTACTATTTGTTAAATTGTTATTCATATTACCCCTCGATTTCTTGAAACTTTTTATTGTTCACTAACATGGACGCGCAATGTTGCGGTAACTTCCTTGTGTAGCTTGACTGGTACATTAGTGTAACCCAATGTTCTGATTGGATCACCTAATTCAATCTTTCTTTTATCAATCTTAATGTTATGTTGTTTTTGCATTTCTGAAACGATTTGTTTTGATGAAACTGAACCGAATAGACGACCGTCAGCACCAACTTTAGCAGTTAGTTCAATTACGCATTTGTCATCTTCGATTGTTTTCTTTAAGTCTTTTGCTTCAGCTAGTTCAGCAGCAGCTTCTTTGGCTTCAGCTTTCTTTTCACCATTTAGTTGGCTCATAGCTGAGTTAGTTGCTTCCTTCGCTTTACCTTGTTTAATTAAGAAGTTTTGTGCATATCCGTCTGAAACGTTCTTGATTTCTCCACGTTTACCTTTACCACGAACATCTTCTAAAAATATAACTTTCATTCAAATCACTCCTCTTAATATCTTTACATTATTATAAACTCTCTAGGCGCTTTTTTAAATGAATTAATTGTCTTCTGATTCTTCTGGAGCTTCTTCATTTTTGACTTCATTGATGGAGTCCATTAGCATTGCTACGACTTCTTCAATTGTCTTATCAGCAATTTGAGTGGCACCACTAGATAGATGTCCTCCACCACCTAATTCTTCCATCACTCTTTGTACGTTTACTTCACCATTACTTCTAGCAGAAATTCCGACTAGATCTTCAGGACGGCGAGTAATTACAAATGAAGCGTCGACTCCAGACATGTTTAACATGGAATCAGCTGCTTGAGCAGCGGTAACTGGGTCATAAGTTAAGTCTTGTTCACCAGCTACATACATCATGTTTTCATGACCTTCAATTACTTGAGCCTTAGAGATTAAGTGCATTCTAGCCATGTAACTATCTGGATTTTCACGCATAAATTGTTGCATTTCTTCCGAATCAGCACCAGCTGAACGTAGATATGATGCAGCATCAAAAGTTCTAGTCCCTGTTCTCAATGTAAACTGCTTAGTGTCCACAAAGATACCAGTTAACATCGCAGTTGCTTCTAACTTGCTTACTGGTTGAGCATCTTGTGATTGATATTCAAACATTTCAGTAATCAATTCACATGTTGATGATGCGTATGGTTCGATATATACCAAGACTGGGTTTTCTGGGAATTCTTCACCACGTCTATGGTGGTCAATAATCATGACCTTGTTTTCTAAACGTTCATATAGTTCCTTAGAAACACTCATTGATGGTTTAGAATGGTCGACCATAATTAATAAACTGTTGTCAGTTGCGATTTGAAGGGCTTCTTCTGGTGTAATAATATATTCAGCTAAGGCTTCATCTTCCTTAGTTTTATCGATTAGACGTTGAACATCAGAATGGAAAGTCCCATCAGGAATAACCACATAACACTTTTTATCATTCATTTGTGCTAAACGACGAATCCCTAATCCAGCACCAATAGAATCCATATCAGGTTGACTATGACCTTGAACAAAGATGGTATCAGCTTCCTTGAATAATTCTTGTAAAGCTTGAGAAATCATACGAGCACGGACTCTGGTTCTCTTTTCCATTGGGTTAGTTTTTCCACCATAGAAACGAGCTTCGTGGTCTTTAGCTTTTACCACAACTTGATCCCCACCACGACCTAGCGCTAAGTCTAAATCGCTTTGTGCTTGTTCTGATAAATCATTTAAATTGTCTTCACCATAAGCAATCCCAATACTTAATGTTAATGGGTAATTTTGCTTAGATGTTGATTCACGAATTTGGTCTAAGATGCTAAACTTATCATCTTCGATGTTTTTCAAAATCTTAGAATAGGCCATCATAATGTAGTGATCTTCATCAACTTGTTTGATGAAGAAACCAAATTCTTGGGCCCATTTAGTTAATTCGTTAGTAACATAGTTATTCAAATTAGAAATTTCCTGGTCGGTCATTGATTGAGTAATTTCATCATAGTTATCCAAGAAAACTTGACCAATCGCGATTTTTTCATCGTTATAGTCTTTTTCAATTTGATAATACTTTGTAATATCCATCATATAAATGGTGCGATATTCCTTTTGGACTAACATTGTAAAGTAATGATCATTCCACTTAATGGTTGCATAATCTGGATTATCCCAGTTGTTTTCAACGATAGTGGCTAATTCTTCATTTACTTCTTCAATTGTCTTACCAAGTAAATCTTGGTCACCAAAATAAGGGGTTAAGTATGGGTTGACCCATTCAATAGCTCCTGTTTCACTGATCATTAAGACACCAACTGGCATTTCCAAAAGTGTTTCTTGTTCGCCACGGTGCATACGATATGATAAATCTGAAATATAATTATCGGTACTGACGCTTAGATCATTCATCTTTTTGAAGATATAAGATAGTAATGAACAAACGCACACTAGAAATACGATTCCGGCAGTCAAGTTATATAGGAAGGATACAACCAATCCGAAAATTGACAATACCGTTAAAGCTAACGCAATCCACCTTAAAACATTATTCTTTAAAAATGGTGGGAGGTTAGTTAATGAGAACAATTTCTTCATTGTAACTCCTCTTTTGCTATTTTTTTATATCTATATTTTATCACATTCGGCGACTAATCAAAAAAATGGAATACAATCATTAATTGTATTCCATCTATTCTTGAAATATTATCACATAAAAAAACTAGGACTGAATAGTCAGTCCTAGCCAAAATTTATTTTTAGTCTTCTGAAACGAATGGCATTAAGCCCATGATACGTGCACGTTTGATAGCAAGAGTTAACTTACGTTGGTTCTTAGCACTAGTACCAGTAACACGACGTGGTAAAATCTTACCTCTTTCAGATACGAAACGACTTAATAGGTTAGTATCTTTGTAATCGATGTATTCGATGTGGTTTGCGGCGATGAAGTCAACCTTACGGCGACGACGGCCACCTCTTCTTTGTTGAGCCATTAGAATTTCCCTCCTCTTTTATTTACACATTAAAATGGTAAATCATCATCGGAAATATCAATTTGATCACCTGAATTAGCGAATGGATCCGCTGCATTCCCACCGTTTGATGGTTGTGATTCAAATGGATTGTTATTTCCTGCATTGTTTTGAGGAGCATTGTTGCCCATGTTGTTTCCACCTTGGTTACTTGAACGAGGTTCTAGTAAAGCAAAGTTTTCAACAACAACTTCAGTAACATATACTCTTTGACCTTGTTGATTTTCGTAATTTCTTGTTTGAATACGACCATCAATTCCAACCAAAGAACCCTTGTGGGTGAAGTTAGCAAAGTTTTCAGCGGATTTACGCCAGATAACACAGTTAATAAAATCCGCTTCTCTTTCACCTTGTTGGTTCGTAAAAGAACGATCAACGGCTAAGGTAAAGTTCCCAACGGCAGAACCGCTTGGAGTGTATCGCAAATCAACATCCCGTGTTAATCTACCTGTTAAAGTTGTACGATTAATCATGCTGAAAATTACTCCTCTCTTTTTAAACGTTTAAATTTAAATTATCTTCTTACAGTCATTTGACGTAGAATGTCATCACTGAATTTTGATTGACGGTCAAATTCGTCTAGAGCTGTCTTGTCAGCAGTAGTCAAGTTAACAATGTGGTATACACCTTCATTGAAACCGGCAATTTCGTAAGCTAGGCGACGTTTTGCCCAGTCTTTTGAATCAGCAATCTTAGCACCATTGTCAGTTAGGATTTTGTCGAACTTAGCAACTAAATCGTTCTTAGCTCCTTCTTCCATATCTGGACGAATGATGTAAGTAATTTCATATGTGTGTTCTTCCATGAATTACACCTCCTTGTGGACTTTAGACCCAACCTCTTGGGCTGAGTAAGGAGTACTAGTTATTTATAACAAATACTCACGTTCCATAAGTTTAACATTAAAAACTAAATTATTCAATACAAAAACGGGAATGTTTTTCGCGATACGTTTGTAAATACGCGAAGCATCCCCGTTTCATTTTTTAAAAGTTCTCAATTGTAAATAATTGCGCACCACGAATGGTCATAATGTATCCAGTTCCACTGCCAGTAAACGCTAATCCTTCAAATTCTAAATTAGTGCCAAAGCGAGTGGTTCTAACATCTTTATTCTTTAAGTGGCCTAACTTTCTAACTGGAACAGATGTAATCACACCATCTGAAACCAAGTAAAGACGGTTGTTAGCAGGGTTGTAACTCATCCCTTGAGTTTGTACCCCTGGTCCGTTCGCAATTCCTTGTTTGATAGCTCTAAACTTAGCTGACTTAGCATAAATTTTTCCTTTAAAGATGACGATGCTTCCCGCATGTCTTCTTGATGGACGATACTTGACATAAGTGTATGCATTTCCGTTATTATCAAATGCCAATTCATTATTGATTGAATATGAGTGGCTAAATGTGGTTTTAATTTCTTTAATTGGTGCTAATATGTTCGCACTAACCTACACAAATACTGGATGTCTAGTTACAACATCCATTCTGATGAACCAAAGACGATTAGTTTTAGGGTTTAGTGCTAATGATTGGCCGTGACCAACATTTAAACTAGGACCAAATTTCACCGCTGCCATGATTTGCGGATCACGACGCTTGAGACCATATCTTAACGCAGCCATATTAGTAGTGTTGACGCCTAAACTGTTTAGTTTCCATAAATCATATCTGACAATTCCGCTACTAAATCCGGGATACATTACATATGCATATTGCCCTGATTTAGAAACGGCAACACTTTGCGGATTGGCCATGTCACCGCTGGAATTATATGAAACTGGTAAATAGTAACTAGTTTTAGCATTGCGACGGAAGTTTCCACCGGTAGCTAACATATAATATGGTTGGTTTTGATAGGTGCCACTTTCGTAGTAGCCATTACTGGATCCGTAAGAATACTTAGGGACGATTGCATAGTTTGTGTTGTTCACGAAGTAAGTCGCTGTTCCACCTCTAAGCGCGACCCCTTTTTGCGTATAAGAACGAACCCCCGCATGTGCATCTACGCCGAGTGACAATAGTACTAGTGTTAAACCTAAAAATAAGATAGTTGATAGTTCTCTTCTATAATTCATCTTAAACGTCCTTTCAAAATATCAACTATAATTCTAGCATCGATACCCTGTAACAAATAAAAAAATTAGGTTACATTTTGGTAACTAAAAAGCCATCATTGCAATAATGACAGCTACTTTTTCATCATTTTTTTATAAACAACAAATAGAATATACACAAAGACCATTTGGAGACTAATCGATGGCGCGGTGTATTTATAGAAATTAACTATAAAGATGATTACGCTCCCCAGAGTCCATTTTAAAACTTCTTGATCAATCCAATTTAAACCGACAACCAATAAATAACTTAGGGCAATCGATACAGCAGTATATAGAACAAAACTTTTTGAAATAACGATCCTACTCATGTTTAAAAAGTCATTTTTATCAAACGCAACGGCAGCGAAAATGACCATACTAGTGGTTGCTGAAATAAATAAGACGTTCGCTAAATCCATTTTGCCCCCATGCTCAATGAAGTCATAAATGTCATAGCATAGTGATAATAAAATGACATTTGCAATCGCCACCTTAGTATATTGTAAAAACTCTTTAATCCGTTTTCTGACTTCTGGTGATCGTTGCATTTTTCCTTTGCTCATAGGCTCATCTCCTCAATTATTATCCATTATAAACTAAAAACGGTTAGATTAAATCCAACCGTTTTTTATTCATTGACTAGATGATTTTGTACGTATAAATCATCTTTTTTAATATTTTTAATAAAAGTTGAAACGCTAAATAATGCGTATATGATTAGTAGCACTCCACTGATAATCATAATGTAACTTCCGTCTGAGAAAATATCGAATAACCAGGTGTACACCAATGTACCAAATGGCATAATTGCGAAACCAACCGTGTAAAGTGTTGAACTAACCCGACCGAGGATGTGATGTTCAACCGTACTTTGAAGGCGAATTTCAATTGCCAAATCAAAAATGGCGAATGATAATTCCATCATTAATGATAGTAACATTCCAATCACTGAAACAATCATTTGGTTATTGGTTAGGAAGAATAAGACTCCTAATCCCGATAAACTGACTCCGACTAGGATTAATGTCGTGATAATCTTAGTTGCGAAATGGCGTTGTTCCTTTAATTGACTAGTAATCAAACTACCTAATAAATAACCAATTGAATAACCAGTTTCAGTCCAAATTACGACTGAATTAGGTAGTCCCAGTTGATTGACGATAATAAATGGACTTCCAGTTACCACCGCAGTATAGAAAAAGTTAACCACGATTTCAGCGATAATACTGTCACGAATAAACGGGCGCTTTTTAACATAATCAATCGTTTGCTTGAACTGTTCTTTTTGTGAAAGGCGTTCTTTTTGTTCGTTTTCAACACGATTGAAATGGAGAGTCATCATAATTGCCATTGCGATGATGGTGGCTAAAATTTCTAAGCCAATTAATCCTTCCACACTAATTAAAGCGTATAAAGTAATTCCTAAGACCGGCGATAAAATTCTAGACGCGGATGCAACAGCGGTCGTTAACGACGTTAGTTTGGCGACATCCGATAACTTCACTAATTGACGAATCGATGCAGAATAGGCCGTATTTCTTAAGTTCACTAGGATGGAATCTACCGCGATAAAGATTGCCACTGGAATCAATAACGCTGTTCCCGAGAAGAATGGCAATGCCAATGCAAGTAAGGCAAATCCAATCACTCTTAATAAATACCCCCAAAAGATGATCCGTTTGTGATTATGGGTATCAACGAAATTACCAATTGGAATAAAAGTCAGCAAACTAATCAGTGGTCCTACCGCAATATTCATCCCGAAACTAAGTGGCGAATGGGTTGCATGAAGGAGCATAAAACTAATCCCATATTGAAAAATTCCATAACTAAAAGCACCTAATCCATTACTGGTAAGAGACTTAATCATTTGAAGATTGGATTCGCTTTGTGTCATCTTCTTGTTTTCCATTTAATCACCACCATTTCTAGTTTTTTGCATTAGAATTAAATTATAAATCAGTTATATTTCAATTACAAACTATTTCCTTTTTTTATTTTAAGCATACAAAAAAGCCACCCAACATAAGTTGAATGGCTTTTAATTTAATTCTAATTATTCTTGATCATCGTTTGATTCAGTTTCAGTTGGTTCTGCTGGAGTAGAAACTTCTGTTTCTTCTTCATCAGATTCCTCTTCCTTTTGCACTCTGGCAACAGTAGAAACTCTAGAATCTTCATCAATCTTGATTAAGTGAACCCCAAGGGTTGCACGTCCAGTTTGTGAAACGTCAGAAATACTAAATCTGATCATGACACCCTTGTCAGTAACTAACATGATGTCTTCATCACCGGCAACAGTAGTTAATCCAGCTAATGGACCGTTCTTTTCAGTCACGTTAACTGTCTTAATACCTTTACCACCACGACCCTTGATTTGGTATTCTTCAGCTGGTGTTTGCTTACCATAACCATTTTCAGAAATTACAAAGACGTTATCATTTGGATTTAAGACATCCCCACCAACAACGTAGTCATTATCTCTTAGACGGATACCACGCACACCGGTTGCTGAACGTCCCATTGAACGAACGTCTGCGACCTTGAAGCTGACACAGTAACCCAAGTGAGTTCCAATAATGATGTTTTGGTCTTCGGATACAGTTGAAACACGCATTAGTTCATCTTCATCCTTAAGGTGAATTGCCTTTAGACCATTACTTCTAATGTTTTGGAATTCTTCAACAGGGGTTCTCTTTACGGTACCCTTTAGGGTTGTAAAGAATAGGTACTTACCATCGTTGTTTTCATTTTCATCAATGGTAATCACTGCTTGGATCTTTTCGTCAGTATCAATGCCTAGTAGATTGATAATTGGAATTCCCTTCGCAGCACGACCGTATTCTGGAATTTCATAACCCTTCATACGATATACCTTACCTAGGTTAGTAAAGAATAGTAGTGAATGGTGGGTAGTAGTTCCTAATAGTTGTTCGATGAAGTCATCATCATGAACACCCATTCCTTGGACTCCACGACCACCACGGTTTTGACTCTTGAATTCAGAAGTAGCTGTACGCTTGATGTATCCATTATGAGTTAAGGTAATCATAATGTCTTCTTCAGCGATTAAGTCTTCATCTTCAATACTTAGGACTTCACCAACACGTAGTTCGGTTTGTCTTTCATCACCGTATTTTTCTTGAATTTCTAGTAATTCTTGGTAGATTAATTCGTTAATCTTATAACGACTTGATAGGATTTCTTTTAAGCGACCGATTTCTTCTAATAGTTCGGCATGTTCGCTAACAATCTTATCGCGTTCCAAACCAGTTAAACGAACTAAACGCATGTCCAAGATAGCTTGAGCTTGTTTGTCACTTAGGTCAAATTCACTCATTAATTGGTCTTTGGCGATGACTGAAGTTTGTGATTCACGAATAATGGTAATCACACGATCGATATTATCTAAGGCCACGATCAAACCGGCTAAGATGTGAGCACGGTTTTCAGCTTTAGCTAATTCGTATTCAGTACGACGTTTAATAACGTTAACTTGGTGTTCTAGATATTCGTTTAAGATTTCCTTCAAGCTTAAAATCTTAGGAGTTCCATCAACGATGGCTAACATGTTAAAGCTAAAACTAGTTTGCATTAAAGTTAGCTTGTATAGGTTGTTTAAAACAACTTGTGCTGATGCATCACGACGAACATCAATCACGATTCTCATACCATCACGGTCAGATTCATCATTGATATCGGAAATTCCTTCTAGTCGTTTATCACGAACTAAGTTAGCGATGTGTTCGATCAACTTAGCCTTGTTAACCATGTATGGAATTTCAGTAGCGATAATACGTTGTTTACCACTCTTTTGTTCTTCGATTTCAGTTTTGGCACGAAGCACGATGCTTCCCTTACCAGATTCGTAAGCTCTTCTGATTCCAGACTTACCTAACACAACTCCCCCAGTTGGGAAATCAGGTCCAGGTAAAACTTCCATTAAATCAGCAGTAGTTGCTTCAGGGTTATTCATTAACACATGAATAGCAGAAATAACTTCGCTTAAGTTGTGTGGTGGAATGTTAGTAGCCATCCCAACGGCAATTCCAGAAGCACCATTAACTAATAAGTTAGGGAAACGAGATGGTAGTACTTCAGGTTCTCTTTCACTTCCATCAAAGTTATCTTGGAAATCAACAGTATCTTTATTGATATCTCTTAGCATTTCCATCCCAATTTTACTTAGTTTTGCTTCGGTATAACGCATTGCGGCTGCGCCATCACCATCGACAGAACCAAAGTTACCGTGTCCGTTAACTAATGGATATCTGTAACTAAAGGTTTGAGCCATTCTAACCATTGAACCATAAACGGCAGCATCCCCATGGGGGTGATACTTACCTAGGGTATCCCCTACGATTCTGGCAGACTTACGGAATGGTTTGTCCGGAGTAAGTCCTAGTTCACGCATATCATATAAAATTCTTCTGTGAACTGGTTTCATTCCGTCTCGAACATCAGGAAGGGCACGTGCCACGATAACACTCATGGCATAGTCCAAGAATGATGTTTTCATTTTTTCAGACAAGTCAACATTTTCAATACGATGGCTTGATAGGTCTTCATTATTGGCCAATGTTTTTACCTCCAATTCATGGTCACTACATTAAAATGTTTCATGTGAAACATTTGTCGTTAAATATCCAAGTTTTCAACAAATGTTGCGTTTTCTTCGATGAACTTACGACGTGGTTCTACCTTGTTACCCATTAGCATGTCAAAGATTTCTGAAGCTTTCGCTGCATCTTTGGCTTCAACACGTTGTAGACGACGGTTATCAGGATTCATAGTTGTTTCCCAAAGTTGTTCCGCATCCATTTCACCAAGCCCTTTGTAACGAGAGATACTTGGTTTAGGTGAAGCAGGTAGTTGTGCTTTCCATTGTTCTAGTTCTTCATCATTTGCGATATATCTAATCATCTTACCTTGTTGTAAACGATACAAAGGTGGTTGAGCGATGTATACATATCCCGCATCAATCAATGGACGCATGTAGTTGTAAATCAATGTCAATAATAGTGTTTGAATATGAGCACCATCGACATCGGCATCGGTCATAATGATTAATTTGTGGTAATGCACTTTTTCAATATCAAAGTCATTACCGAAACCAGTTCCCATGGCAGTAAACATTGATCTGATTTCTTCATTGGCTAGGATTTTATCCATAGTTGCCTTTTGAACATTCAAAATCTTACCTCTAATTGGCAAGATGGCTTGGGTCAAACGAGAACGACCTTGCTTTGCAGATCCTCCCGCGGAGTCCCCTTCGACGATGAATAGTTCTGAAATTTCAGGATCACGACTAGTATTGTTAGCCAATTTACCTGGTAGGTTGGAAATTTCCAATCCTGATTTCTTTCTAGTAACTTCACGAGCACGTTTAGCAGCGGCTCTAACACGAGAAGCTAATGCCCCTTTTTCGACGATTTGTTTACCCAAGGTTGGGTTTTCAAATAAGAACTTAGAGAAATGTTCTGAGAAAATGTGGTCAGTAGCAGCTCTGGCGTCTGAGTTACCTAACTTAGTTTTAGTTTGACCTTCAAATTGAGGGTCTGGATGCTTAACTGAAATAACGGCAGTTAGTCCTTCACGAACATCTGGACCAGTTAAGTTTTCATCTTTTTCTTTTAGTAGGTTGTTCTTACGAGCGTAATCGTTAATCACACGAGTTAATGCACGCTTGAAACCTTCTTCGTGAGTTCCACCTTCGATGGTGTGAATGTTGTTGGTGAATGTTCTCATTTCACTGTGGTAATCATCAGTGTATTGAAGAGCAACTTCAACTGAAATATCGTTTTCCATACCTTCAACGTAGATTGGTTCTTCAAAAAGTGGTTGCTTGTCTTTGTCGATGTATTCAACATAGTGCTTAATTCCACCTTCATACAAGAATTCTTCGTATGTAGGTTCTTCTTGACGATTATCACGAAGAGAAATCTTTAGTCCTTTATTTAAAAAGGCAAGTTCTCTAATTCTTTCAGTCAAAGTTTTGATGTTGTAAGTAGTAGTTTCTGTAAAAATATCTGGATCTGGAACAAAGTGGACCTTAGTTCCGTGATTATCTGGATCATCGTCACCAACGAATTTCATTTCAGAAGCAACGTGTCCACGCTTGAAGTCCATGTAGTACTTCTTACCATCACGGGTAACAGTAACGTCTAGTTCTGTTGATAAGGCATTAACTACTGAGGCACCCACCCCATGTAGACCCCCAGAAACTTTGTATCCGCCACCACCGAATTTACCTCCGGCATGCAAGACAGTGAAGACAGTTTCTAGGGCTGGCTTACCTGTTTTCTTTTGGATATCAGTTGGAATCCCACGTCCATTATCGACAATGGTAATACTGTTATCTTTTTCAACAGTTACGTGAATGGTATCGGCGAAACCAGCTAAGGCTTCATCAATCCCGTTATCAATAATTTCCCATACTAAATGGTGGAGACCTTGGACACTAGTTGATCCAATGTACATCCCTGGACGCTTACGAACAGCTTCTAGACCTTCTAGAACTTGAATTTGGCTGGCATTATACTCGTCAGCTTTTTTTCTTTGTTCTTCTTTTTCTTTATCAGTCAACTTTATTCCTCCCTTAAGTCAGACTATTCTTCCGATTCGACTTGCCCGCTTGAAATATTGAAGATTTTAGGGTCCTCAATTAAGTCACGAGCAATGCCGCTTAGACTGGTAGTCGTCAAAAACGTTTGCACTTTATTTTGAATTGATTTTAATAAATGGGTTTGGCGATTATCATCTAGTTCAGATAAAACATCATCCAATAAAAGGACCGGATACTCATTGGTCTCTTCTTTCATCAAATCAATTTCAGCTAATTTTACTGAAAGTGCTGATGTTCTTTGTTGGCCTTGTGAGCCAAACGTGGAAACATCTTTCCCGTTAATAATAAATTGTAAATCATCTCGATGTGGGCCGTATAACGTACTTCCCTGGCGAATTTCTTTTTGCTTATTTTCAGCAAATAAATCCGTTAACGCCTGGTAAATATCGTCTACGCTAGATTGATCCTTTTTCTTCAATGCACATACATATTTAAATTTCAGTACTTCTTTATCCTGAGAAATTCCAGCGTGGATATTAGCAGCCCATCCCTGTAACTTTTCAAGCAATTCTAAACGTTGAAAAATGATTTTCGCTCCATATGCGGCTAATTGATCAGACAATACATCTAAGTACAATTCGTCTTTCGCTTCTTTCATCTGGAGCTGTTTTAAATAATTATTGCGTTGTTTTAGAATTTTGCGATACTGAGCATTATTGTATAAATATTGATTACTCATTTGACCGAATTCCATATCCATAAAGCGACGTCTTATCGTTGGTGCGCCCTTTACGATTGATAGGTCTTCTGGGGCGAATAAAATCACGTTCAATTCACCCACATATGAAGATAGCTTGGCTTGTTCAAGATGATTAACTTTAGCTTTTTTACCCTTTTTTCCCAAATCAATTTCTAATTTGGTCGTGCCAAGTTCCTTTTCAATTTCGCCGTATACTTGTGCAGATTCACTCTGCCAATTAATCAAGTCACGATTATTACTAGTTCGATGACTCCTGGTTAAAGCTAATACGTAGATTGCTTCTAACATGTTAGTTTTACCTTGAGCATTGTTCCCTAATAAGACGTTAATCGAAGGTGAAAAGGTCACTTCTACATCGCTATAATTACGAAAGTGTCGTAATTTTAGTTCTTTTAAATTCATAACTAACGCCTACTTTTTGCGAATAAAAAACAAACCAACATCAATTACTTCAACGTTGTCACCGTCGTATAATTTCTTACCACGACGATCTTCAGGTTCGTCATTTAGCTTCACTGCATGATCTTTTAAATACCACTTCGCTTGGCCACCAGAAGAAACGACATCTTCTTCTTTTAACAACTGTCCTAAAGTAATATATTCGGTATCGATGAAAACATTCTTTTTCAAAACTTCACCCACCTTTACTTATGTATTATTATACCCTTTTAGCGGGCAAAAGTATAGTTTACAAGCTAATTTTTGCCTTTCTCAGCAATTCTAAATTTAACTAGACTAGTTCATTTAAATTACGTCAAAATCGCTAAAATCTATCAAAATTGACTTTATAAGCAAAATAAACCCCTTAGATTTCCATCTAAGAGGTTTATTTATTATAAATATTTAATTTCTTTAGGTGTGTGAGTAAATGGTTCGCATCCATCTTCAGTTACATAGACACAATCTTCGATTCGAACCCCAGCAAAACCGGGAACATAAATTCCTGGTTCGATTGAGAAACACATCCCTGGTTTGATTTCCATCTTGTTGCCTTCCATGATTGATGGGAATTCGTGTTCTGACATTCCCATTCCATGACCCAAGCGGTGAATGAAGTACTTACCGTAACCAGCTTTATCGATAATGTCACGTGCTACTTTATCAATTTGTTCAGCAGTAACACCTGGTTTAACGAATTCCATTGCAGCTAATTGAGCTTCTAAACAAACGTCGTAAATGTCTTTTTGTTTATCGTCTAATTTACCAACGGCAATAGTACGAGATGCATCTGAAATATAACCATCATGAACAGTTCCTAAATCAAATAGCACCATTTCGTTGTTTTGGATCAAGTTATCGCTTGTTGCACCATGTGGTTCAGCGGCATGCGCACCGGCTTGAACTAAGGTGTCAAAACTCATTTCCATAACACCCTTTTGTTTTAGTGCATATTCTAATTCAGCTACAACTGATTTTTCTGATTTACCAGCTTTAATTGCTGCAAATCCTTTTTCAAATGCGAAGTCGGCTTCTTTACCAGCTTCTTTTAATTTTTCAATTTCATCTTCTGATTTGATTAAACGCATTGTGTTTAAGAAATCGGTAATGTCAGTTTCGAATTTCATGTTTCCTAACTCTGCGTGTAAGTTTTCTAGTCGCGCAACTGTCAAACTTTCTTTTTCAAGTCCAGCGGCCTTAGGATTATCAACTCGTTGTTTTACGTGAGCTGCAATCTTTTGCCATGGATTTTCATGGTCTAAATATCCATAGACATCATATGGAAAACCAGTATCTTTAATTGCTTCTACTTCCAATGCTGGAGCAAACATAAACGGTTCCTTTTCAGGGAACACAATTAAAGCTAGCACTCTTTCCACCGGATCACTGTAGAATCCAGTTAAATATTGAATCGTCTTTGGATCACTTAAATACGTGAAATCTAATCCATTATTGTAAGTCCAATCCTGGATTGACTTTATCTTAGACATGTAAATCCCTCCTCTTTTAATATATCTTAGCTCAAATCTGTAAAAATTAAAATAAAAATTAGATTTTAAATTAAAAAAACACGCCACTTTATTAGATAAGGGACGTGTTTTATGAGAAACATTATTAGAAAGTACGAACTGGTGTAATCAATTCGATGAAGTTTTCAGCATCTTCTGATGGAACTAATGTAAATGGACGTAATGAAGTTGTGAATGACACATTAATCATTGAGTGACCAAATGCACGTAGCGCATCCTTCATGTAATCAGGGTTAAATGAAATTTCTAAATCATTACCTGATAATTCTTTGCTTTCAACGTCTTCTTCAACATTACCAACGTCTGGTGAGTTACCGGAAATAGTAACCTTTTTGTCATCAGTCTTAATGCTTAGTTTAACAACGTTGTTTCTTGATTCATGTGATAGAAGAGAAGCTCTTTCAATAGCGCCTAGTAATTCGTAAGCTTCAAATTGAACTTGAGTTTCTGATTCATTTGGAATCAAACGAGAAGTATCTGGGTAAGTTCCTTCTAGTAAACGTGAGTAGAAGTATGTGTCACCAATTGTAAATAGCACTTGGTTGTCAGTGATCTTCATTTTTACGTTTTCGGTTTCGTCTGAAATCATTTTTGATAATTCAGATAAACTGCTACCAGGAATGATAACATCGTATTCACCTTGGTTATCAGGTAAAGCCACTTTACGTTGACTTAGACGATGAGAGTCTGTAGCGACAGCAAATAAAGTACCATCTTTTAACACAAAGTGAACCCCAGTAAGAATGGGACGACTTTCTTGAGTTGAAACCGCAATAACTGTTTGGTTAATGATTTCCTTGAAGACATCACCTGAAAGTGAGATTTCATTATCGTTATCAATTTCTGGTAAGTGTGGGTAATCTGCAGCATCTAAACCATTAATAGTAAATGATGATGTTCCAGAAGTGATTTCAGTTTGGAAACCATTAGTAACAGAAAGTGTCATTGTATCGTTAGGTAATTTTTTAACGATTCCACTGAAGAATCTAGCAGGTAAAACAATTGAACCTGGTTCTTCAATGATTAGTTGGTTGTCAGCATCATTTTTATCAATCACTGTTTCAATTGAAATATCAGCATTGCTTCCAGTTAGGATTAAAGCATCATTTGAAACTGTTAGTTTTAATCCAGTAAGAATTGGAATAGTAGTTTTAGATGAAATTGCTCTAGAAACCATATTAATTCCTTGAATGAAAGCTGATCTCTTGATTGAAAATTTCATTATTCATATCTCCCCGTGAGTGTATTTATATAAATTTAATATATATAGTTATATAAAGCAGTAGTAGAACCTGTGTATTCTGTGGAAAAGTTAACTCATATAAAGCGTATCAAAGTTTTTCACATGTGGATAACCTGTGGATAACTTTATCATTTTTCCACATTAAGAATACTATCTTTCGATGGTTTCTTTCAATTCATCTACTTGATTTTTTAGTGTTGAGTCAGATTTTATTGCATCAGCAATTTTATCGTAAGCATGAATTACAGTGGTATGATCCTTACCACCAAACGCAGTTCCAATCTTAGGAAGAGAACTGTTAGTCATAGTTCGGCAAAGATACATTGCAATTTGTCGTGGTGTGACAATCGTCTTAACTCGTTTTTTCCCTTTTAAATCATCAGTTGAAACATTAAAGTAAGTCGATACTGATTTAATGATTTGTTCAACTGTAACTTCGGGTTTTGAATCACCCTTATTTAATCCGCGAAGCGCTTCAGACACTAAATCTGTAGTAATTGGAACTTGTTTGAATCTAGCAAATGCTTGTACTCTCGATAAAGCACCTTCTAGTTCACGAACGTTAGAATCAATTTGACCAGCTATGTAGGTAAGCGTATCTGTTGGGACCTTAATCATGTCAGCTTCAGACTTCGTACGTAGGATTGCAATTCTAGTTTCCAAATCTGGTGGAGTAATATCTACTGATAATCCCCAGGCGAAACGAGAAACCAATCTATCTTGGAGCTTGGAAATTTCCGATGGTAGTCGATCTGAAGTTAAGACAATTTGCTTTTGATTATCATATAAAGCATTAAATGTATGGAAGAACTCTTCTTGAGTGGCATCCTTATCAGCAAAGAATTGAATATCATCAACTAATAAAACATCAACGTTTCGATATTCAGCTCTAAAGTTTTCCGTTTGGTGATTTTGAATAGCGTTAATGAAGTCATTGGTAAATGATTCAGAAGTAACGTATTTAATATCAGCTTGAGGATCTTGCTCTAGAATTTTATTCCCGATAGCGTGCATCAAGTGGGTCTTTCCTAATCCAACGCCTCCATATAAAAGAAGCGGATTATACATTTTACCTGGATCTTCCGAAGCAACCAAGGCAGCTGCATGAGCTAGTTGGTTACCCTTTCCAATAACGAAGGATTCAAATGTATAGTTTGGATTTAAAGGGGAACTACGCAAAAGTTCATCAACATGATTATTTTGCGTTGATTCATCAGCGTTATTTTCATTAGTAGAATTTCGAAGTTCTCCTTCTAAAATGAAATTAGGAACGATATCTTTCTTAGTGATTTGATATGCATATTCTACAAGCGAATCAGAAAGTTTATCTTTCCAGTAATCACGATGGAGAGGAGATGGAAGTTCTAATGTTAACTTATTATCAACTAAGCTAATTGGATTAACTGTTTCAATCCATGTTGAATAGGTAGTTGGCGAAACATCTTTTTCAAATGCTTCACTGATTGCTTCCCATAATGAGTCTTTATCCAT